>NZ_JBYCZM010000006.1:0-550200 GCF_057586235.1 Dyadobacter sp. SRI_021 | reverse complement strand
ATATTTTCAATACACTTTACTTTCGCTTTGACTACCTTCCGATCCTGTTGATGCTGATCTTGCCGAACATCTATTTCAGCTTTTTCTACGCTTTTAAAAAGCAGCGGAACCTGACCGGCCGCTTTGAGCCCGGCCATACCGATCCCGGCTTCTCTATCGGCCAGCATGAAATTGCCTATATCTTTCACAATGGCAACGGATGCTACCTGTGCATGAACGACGGGCGGCGCATCCCGCTCAATGCCTCGCTGCACCAGTGTATCGAGCAACTGGATGAATCGCTGTTCTTTAAAGTCAACCGCTGGATGATCCTGCACAAAGAGGCGATCCGCCAGACCAGGCCGGGTACCAGCAACCGGATCGAGCTGGTGCTTACCCCCGAGCACAGCGAGCCCGTCTTTGTCAGCCAGAACTACAAGCCGGCCTTCGCCAAGTGGTATGGCAACGGTATCACAGGTATCAGGTAACCAGTCAAATTGTTACTACGTTTACATGTTACCGTTACATAATCTATCAATCCTTCGCGGTTTCTGAGAGATTGATAAAATATTTTAATAATCCCTGGGCTTTTCCGAGAGATTAATTTGATGATTCACCCATATTTTCTGCATTTTTCCTTGCTTTTAAAAATAGCTTTCGGTTACATTTGAACGGGTCTAACAACTAACTAATACTACACGCTGACGATCCGAACCCAAGCTACCCACTGAAAACAACCGGTTGTCTGAGTCCTGGGGCCTGACCTGATCAGCCATACCCCTGCCTTTGCCCCGACCTTTGCTCGGGGATATCATTGTATTGTTTTCTTACTACTTCAAAATCTCAATTACAGAAAAATCATGAAAGCAAAATTATTTGTGGCCTTGCTGGCTCTTGTAGCCGGCATGCTCTTCTATGCCTGTAAAGAAAACCTGATGCCGGAATCATCAGGCGGAGACAATAAATCAACTGCTCGAATTGCCGCCTGCACGCCCGTAGTATTGTCAGGTACTTACACCAGCCCTTTACATCTGACAAGTGCAAACACTTACCTGTTACGGGGCAATGTGGTCATCGACGGTACGACGCTGACCATTGACGACGGGGTGACCATATTTGGTGAAAAGTCAACACAGGGCGCCTTGATTGTTCTTCCCGATGCGCAGATCGACGCGGAAGGCACCGCGACAAGCCCGATCATCTTTACCTCAGATCAAAATGCCGGATCTCGCGCCCCCGGTGACTGGGTGGGCATATTCATCCTGGGCGAAGCACCCAACAACCAGAGCAATGCCTTATCAATCCTTATCAATGGAACAAGCTACACGGCTGGTGGCAGCGCTCCCACAGACAATGCGGGTATATTCAAATATGTTCAGGTCCACTTCGCAGGTGCGGGAGGCGGGAGCGGAAGTGATGCCCGTTCAGAAAGCGGTGTAGTACTTGGCAGCCTGGGCAGCGGAACGACGATCGAGTATGTCCAGGTTACCAACTCCGGGCTCGACGGAATGGGTATATGGGGCGGCACGGTCAACATCAAGCACGTATTAACGGTCAACAATCAGCGGCATGACTACCGACTGTCTTATGGCTATGTGGGACGCGACCAATTCCTGGCTGCCATAAAGCGGGAAGATGTTGTGGCGCCCTCCACAGCCTTCGGCATGGAAATAACTAACGTTCTGCTTGGCGAAACACAAACGGTTACGCCAAGAACCTATCCAACCATTTCCAATGCAACTTTGCTGGGAGCAAATTACTGCGGCGAAGGGGATTCTGATTTTCGTGACGGAGTGGCTTTCCTTAGAAATGGTTCTGCCAGATTTTACAATAGCGTCGTGTCTTCATACGAACGATACGGGCTGTACATAGAGGGCGATCTGGCTGTTTCTAACACGCCCGCCGGCACTTACCAATTATCTTTCTCCTACAATTCACTGCATGGAATCGCGAGTCCTTACTTTAACTTTTCCGCTAGCGGTTCCTGGGCAAGTGTCGGCGGTTGCGATGTTTCTATGTCAGCTTGGTTTGGGGCCGGGACAGCAGGATGTATACAAACCGGAAACCAAACCACAGTGACCACCCTGGGCTATGATGATAGTTTTTGCGCGGACTATTGTGATGAGTTCAGCCCCAATTTTACACTGGGAACGACTACGCTTTCCGCTGCGAATTTCACCTGGGATACCGGCAGTTTATTTGAGCATCCAACTTACCGGGGCGCGTTTGGAGCCACCGCCTGGGCGACCACATGGATAGATATGTGCCCGCAAACTACCGGGTACTGTATTTAAACAAAAGTGCGCCGGGGTGGAAACCCGGCGCACTGGTTGCTTTACCGGATCAGGTGCAGGTTCCCCTTTAACTTTTTTAGCTTACCGTCGGGCAGTGCCAGTTCAAGGTAATAATGATAGGTCCCCATTTCGCAGGGTTGGCCTTTATAGCTTCCGTCCCAGCCAGGCCGGGCCGATGTTGCCTGGAATACCTGCCTGCCATACCGGTCAAAGACCTGGAACGCGGCGACCTTCTGAAAGGTGATGCCTTCGACACGGAACACATCGTTGAGTCCGTCCCCGTTGGGTGAAAAAGCGTTGGGAACCAAATGTGGCATATCGTAGTCGATATCGATCCGGATATACCCCGTATCCCGGCAGCCATACTCGTTCAGCCCGATTGCCGTAAATAATGTGGGTTGCCTGGGCCAGGCCACAGGGTTCGCCTTGGTAGCCGTATCTAAGAGGCCGGAAGGCCACCAATGGTATAGCATCGCCCCTGCTGCGTGCAGCGTGATGCTGTCACCGTACCGGATCACCGTTTCCGTCGGGTCTACGGTGATCTCTGGTCTGGGGAGCGATCTGAGCTTAATTGGAATATCAGTCATACAGCTCTCGCCTTGCCGGATCGTCAGCAGGTAATCGCCGCCAGATAATCCGTTCACCGTAAAGCCGTTCATATGCGTACCGGTCGCCAGCACATGGCCGTCAGGCCCACGCAGAGAGAACCCAAAACCCGTTGTATCGCTGTTGTTGTGTACGCTGATTTTCAACTCGCCTTCGCAAGCTGCTGCCGTATCGTCTATTGCGGGCAGCGCGGCAAAGTCAACAAAATAGCTGTCTATGGCGATCTTGCAATCCGTGATGCGCTGTAAAGTGTAAATGCCCGGTTCAAACACGGCTCTCTCCCTTTCGGTTTGCCCGTTGTCCCAGCGGTAGCATTGCCAGCCAAAGTCGGCCGCAAGCACAATGCTATCGGCAAAACAACCATGAACAAGGTGATTTTTTCCAGGCAGCGTATCGGGTGGTGGCGGAGCAGTCACAATCTCCCGTTGCAGGCTTATCCCAGCGCTCTTAACCATTTTATTAGAAGGGGTGTAAAGCGCCTCCAACTGAGGATTACAGGAAAGTCCCGCGCCATTCGGTTGATGAATAATGTGGAAGGTCATCTGTGGTGCATTGCACTCGTCAGGATGTTCGTCCAGCAAATAAATCTTCCCGTCTGGTCCCAGCCTGATATCGCCCAACCATGCGGCGTCGGGTAAACAAAGCGTGGGTTCGATGTAATGCGGGTTAGTGAGGATCAGCGTTTTGGAGGCAATAATTGCCGCGGTAGTAGGCATTGAAAGATCATACTGATATACCTTACCATACCAATAAGCTCCATTATTAAACGGCCCGTCATTTTCAGTCACATACAGCTTGCTGTTATCCGGCGAGAAGCAGCCTGCATCGATCCACTGGTTGGTTTCCAGTAACCGTCCGTTGCTGACTTTCCCGCTGCACTTTTCAAAATCGAACAGCTCGACCCCGCCAGGAAAGTTTAGCATCCCGCCTTCAACGCATCCCATTACGAGTAATTTCCCATTGGGTGACGCATGAATGGCTCCCCGCGCACCAGCCGCCGCATATTCGTCCCCACTGCCTATAAATTCATTGATCGGCACGCCCGCTCCATAGTTGCCAAACGGTAGCTGTCCGCAGGGCGAAACCACTGCCGCTGTGTCGATACCCGAAGCGGTTATACGGTAGCTCAAAAAGCTGTTCTCCATTCGCGAACGGATCACCAGCCATACGCCCTGGCAACCCTGTATCGCTGTCATCCGGTCCCCAATCACCGTTCCCCAGCCGGTAAGCTGGATGTTGTGATAGCCCGGCACGATATTACCCAAACCGCCGTTGAGGGTCATGTCAAACAGCGTATAGAACAGGCTGTTGCCCCGCACGACGAAGATAAAATATTGATCCGGATTGCCGGGGCGGGGCACTACCACCGGAAAGCACACGCCCATTTGCCCGTCGCCTACCAATAACCTTGTGCCTGCGATCATCTTTTCATTCCGGTCCCAGATGTGGGGGCCGTAGACATTCCCACCGCCTATACCGAGCTTGACAATGAACCGTAGGTCTCCTGCCGGCCCGCTAACTGCGATAGACCTATGGTAATTCCATACGTGACCCGGCGCGCCATTCAGGGGATGCCCCCGGTAATAAGAGGTATCCCTCAAAGTTGGCGGGTTGGCATTAAAATCCAGTGAATAATTAATCCCAAATAGCCAGATGTTGTTTTCCCCTTGCCCGTAGCTGGTTGCCTTCATCGTCAGCAACAGGATGATAAAAAATAAGCTTCTCATGCCGATATGTTTTTGCAGGCCTTACGGCCGGTAAGTCAATGCTGCCCGATTACCAGTTTTGCAGCTCCGATAGGGTGTCCTTGCTGATCCGAAAGGCGCAGCAGATAAACGCCGATCGCCAGCTGATCCAGGTCCACGACCTGTGTACCTTTACTTAGTTCTTGTGAGATAAGCAGGCGCCCGCTCATGTCGCTAAGCTGCACGCGCGCCTTAAAAGGCAGCTCCAATGTCAGCCGGTCCGCTACCGGATTAGGATACATACGGATACCTTGCTTTGCCAATTCCCAAATCGTTGTAACGTCGCTAACGCTTATCACCTGTGACAACCCGCTGCACCCGTTCGTGTCTGTAACCCTGACGGTATAGTCCCCATTTTGCGAAACGATATACACAGGACCAGAAGCCCCGCTGACCGGCGCACCGCCTCGCTCCCATTGATAAGTTGCAAATGGCTCGGTAGTCTGCAGCGTATCGCCGTTGCGCACAATAACGGCTACCGGCAGGTCATGCACATCCACCGATAGGGTCGTTACCGAACCAGCCCCGCAGGCGTTCTCCGGACGCACGGTTATCGTTCCGCTGTTGTCTGACACAGTGACGATAATCGAATCAGCGATACTGCTGCCACTCCAACCTTGCGGGAGCGACCAGACATAGCTGTCGGCCCCTAACGATCCGGTCGCGTAATACGTATAGGTGCCGCCCGCACAAACAGATGCCGGGCCGGAAACCTGCGTCACTGCCTGTGGCAGGGCGCAGAGCGATATTTTCAGGATAAACCCGTCGGCAGGCAGGCTGATCCCACCCAGCGTGTCCTGGTAAGCGCCCTGCGTCGAAAGAGCCTGATCGCTCGAAGTAAGCCCCACCATATAGACCGCCCCGCCTTCGGTACCGCACAGGGCAAACCCTGTCTCATGCCCGCCATTGCCCGCGTCGGTGGACCAGCCGCCGTAGTAGCTGGCCCATTGGCGCACGCCGCTGGTATCCATAGCCACAATAAATGCATCCGAAAGCCCCGACAAGGTATCCCGTAAAGCGCCGGCGGTACTCATACCGGCCGTGCTCATGGTCATACCGCTTACATAAAGACGGTGATCGTACCGGGAAAAATATACCCCGTAGGCCGCATCGGTACCCGAACCCCCGTAATAGCTGGACCAGATCAATCCGCCGTTATCCGAAAAGCGGGCGATGAAGCCGTCCGCATCCCCGCCTGAGGCGGTCTGGTGCGCCCCCACGCTGGCAATGCCCGAAACGCTGCTTGTCGTTCCGGTCACAAAGACACCGCCGGCCGCCGCAGTCAGTTCCTGCGCCTGGTCGCTTTCGGTGGTTCCCAGGTAAGTCGCCCAAAGGCGCTGACCACTGCTATCGAACTTTGCCAGGTAGGCGTCGTTGCCGCCTGCATGCGTAATTTGATAGGCGCCGGTGCTGGCTATGCCCGCTGTGCTGGTTGTGTAGCCGCACAGGTAAACATTACCCGTCGTTTCGGCCGCCACACCGGTTGCGTAATCGCTCCCGGCATCGCCGTAGTAGGTTGCCCAGGAAAGCATACCGCTCTCCGTAAACCGGGCCAGGAAACCCTCCTGCCCCTGCCTTGTCGTGCGGAAGGCTCCCGGCGTGGCTACCCCGGAGGAACTTGCCGTGCCGCCTGCCAGGTACAAATGTCCCATGCGGTCTGTTGCCACTTTTATGGCCGGGCCTTCGATACCCGTGCCTCCGAAATACGTGCCCCATATCCGGTTGCCAGTCGAATCCATTTTCACCAGGAACGCATCGTAGCTGGTTGCTGTGCCTGCTTTTACCTCTTGGTAACTGCCGGTTGTAGCGATACCCGCCGCACTTTGGGTACGGCCAGCCAGGTACACGTAACCCGCTGAATCAATAGCGACAGATTTACCCTGGTCGATTCCGGTACCGCCATAGTAGGTCGCCCACAGGCAGTCTCCGGACTGGCTGAACCGGGCGAGGTACGCTTCGCCGCCTTCGCTTTGATTGCCGCCAGCATAGCTGGTCTGGTAAGCGCCGGTGGTAGCCACATTATACATGCTATTGGTCGAGCCGCAGAAATAAATACCCCCATGCGTCCCGACCGCAACCGAAGATGCATTGTCGTATTCCCAGCCTCCAAAATAGCTGGCCCAGCTAAGCACCGGGTCGATCACCAGCGTTCCTCGATAGCCTCCTACATCAAATGCGAGCACATCGTCTTCCAATTTAAAGCGGACCGGTATTTTTCTTTTCGTTGCCTGCTCATAAGCCTGGGGAGCGTGCTGGGTCAGCTCACCCAAGGGCGTGGTCGCGGTCAGGCTACCGTCGGCGTTTATACGTAAAGCCGTTGCCCCGCCATAACTGATCCGGATATCGGCCGGGTTACCGCCGGGCTTTACCACAAAGTCGTATTCGAGCCTGCCCAGGTTATCGAAATAATATACCTGGTCAATGCCGTGGTAAACCTGGCGGTAGACCACCCGGCGAAAGATCCGCGCCACAGCGCCGCTTTCGCCGGCAAAGGGAAGATAGTACCGTTCAAAGTAAGATTGCGGCTGTTCCGCCGTGGCCCGGGCGGTACCGCTTGCGCCAAGCAGCGTAATATCCAGCCGGTACAGCTCATAGCTTTCCGCGTCCCTGCCGGGCCTCACCCATTGATAGCAGGATTTCCCATTGCCAATGAAAACACCGGGGCCCGCAGTTGCGGCAGCGGCTACCTTAAAATCTATATCCGGCCTGGATTGGCCGTATTGATCGGTAATCTGCCCGGCATTTTCAACAAAGCGAAGCGGCGCGGCAACTGCCCCTTGCCTGGGCAATAAGATGCAAAAAAGTAGCACAAAGGAAAAGTAGCGATAAGACATTTCAGAAGGTTTAGGAGATTATCATTGCCGGGGAAATAGTGATTCCCCGCTTATCGCTTACAAAAGAAACAAAAAAAACGGCTGTTTTCCAAACTAATTTTCGGCCATTCACAGGTTTTAAAATCCCGGTTTCAGACCGTTTCTTTTCTGTACCTTCACCGTAAACCAGCTGTGATGTACGCAAACAGAAACGAAGTCAATGATCTGATAAAATCCCTGTCCAGCAATGAAAAGCGGTATTTTTCCAAGTTCAGCAAAGCCTTTGCTCCTTCGGAAAGAAGGGCGTTGTACCTGCGTCTGTATGACGCCATAGAACAAGGCCAAACACAGGTTTCAAAGGTGCTGGACGGCGAGTCAAAAAGAGCCGTAGAAACAGCCAAGACCGCCTTGCATGGGAACATCCTCAAAGCCCTGCGCCTGCAATACGAGGACAGTTCCGTGGACTCCTCAGTGCTCAGGCTCCTGACCGATGTGGAAATTCTTTACCGCCGCGGTCTCTCTGTCCAGGGAATCAGGCTGATCGGTAAAGCCTACGATCAGGTCAAAGCCGCCGAGAAATTCGGGCTCCTGTTACAGGTACTGGATTGGGAAAAGCGGTTGAACATTGTACTGGACACGCCTTCGCGGCCAATTGAGCAGATCATAGCCGAAGAACGCCAGACGCTCCGCCAGCTTCACCAGGCGATGGACCTGGAAAATATTTACACCCGGATCATGCTGCTCAAAAGACAATATGGCTATGTAAGGGCGGCAGCCAGAACCTCGCTGGAAAAGCAAACCGTTAAAGCCCCCGACATGCCCACGCTTGCTGGGTGTCTGTCCAGCAAGGCGGTATTTTATTACCATTTCATACACGCTATCTATTGCTGGATGACCTTTCAGCATGAGCAGGCCTATGGTTACAGCAAGCTGCTGCTCAACCCGGGACGGATCGCCATTCCACCCACGGATTATATAGCAGGGCTTTTGCAGCACATTACTTCCTGCGTATGCCTGGGCTATTTCAAACAAACGCTGACCGCGATCAAAGCATCGGAAGACTACGTTAAGAGCTATGGCCTGGGCCAGTCGCGCGCATTCACAAGCCTGATGTTTGCCTACCATGCCACCTACGAGCTGATCGTGCTGGGCTACATCGGAAAGCCCTCCCGCATCAAAGCAGCAATCAAACGTGTGGAGCGCGGGCTTGCTACACATGGCCCACTACTAAGCCAGGAGTTGATGCAAATTATCCGCGGTAACCTGATGAATGCCTACATGGCGTCTGGCGATTTGCGAACAGCCGACCAGATTTGGGATACCATGTTCAACAGACAATCCGCCGCGATCCGCCAGGATATCTATGCAGACCTTTACCTGTTCCGGCTTTTCAGCCTTTTGCACGGCAAAAATTACGTGCTGTTGGCCTCCGCCGCGCAGGCTGCGCTACGGTATTTCAACAATCAGAAAGACAACGAAGGTTTTGAGCTGGAAATCGCTATTGCTTCTTTACTGCGCAAGCAGCTGGCCTATCAGAAGTCAACGGTTTTTAAGGAGCTGATGAATCAGATTCAATCGAAAGTCCGAACGCTCGTCCATAAACGCGCAGGCGTAATTGGTTTCCAGGAACATTATACACGGTATGAGATCTGGGCTGAGGCTATCACAAATGACGAGCCTTATCATGTGGCGGCGGCCAATTGGTACAAAAGCTTCCGGACAAAGGTCAAAGCGGACTGAGCAACGGTACCGCGGCATCAGCGCCGGATAGACCATACCGCATTGCGCAGCTCCAGGTTCCGGTAATGGAGATCGAGCGGGTCACCGTTCGAGGTATATACCCGCAAGGTGGACTGTGCCATATCGAACTGCGCCACAAAGAGAAAGTACACCAGCCTTCCGACACAGAACGTTCTCTTCTTCCTGTCCCTGCAGAGGGTGACCAGCGGGGTACCGGTCCGTTCGCCGTCCCGGCCACGGTGCAGTCCTACGGTCAGCTGCTTCATTTTCTCAGGGTACCACTGCTTCAGGCTTCCTTCGGATACTTTCTTCAGGGCCTTTACCCGGCCATGACTGGAAACCCTGTACAGGCCTTCATATCCCGGGATATCTTTCCAGCGTTCCCCCGGACGGCTCTTCAATGACAGGTCGAAAATGGCAGGTAATGGCTGCGGGATTTTTTTCATGCCCAGCTTTTCGATCAGCTGCCGGTTGATCTTCGCGGTATCGTCTTTGGGCGGCAGCCTGGTGCTGAGCAGTGTTCTTCTTTTTCCCCGCTGCCAGCAAAAGCCCTTGTAGAGATAGTGGCGCTCACTGGCGGCATCGGAGATCGCCGTCCCGCTGAAGCCGGTGTCTTTCCCGGCCCGGTAAGCGCTGGGGTATTGGGCCACCAGTGTGCCATCGGGCAGGAACTGGCTTACTGGTTTGCTCAGCTCCGACAAGTGGCTTAAGGAACGACCTTCCCGGAACGAGCGCAGCCGCATCTGGCTCAGGTTGCTGATAAAGAGGTTTTCAAAATGCAGGTTCCTGCCGTCGCCGTCCCGGTAGCATATACGGATTAATTTGTCATCCAGGTCGAACCGGGCAACAAAGGCATTGTACACCAGCCTGCCTACCGAGAAGTAGAAATGGCCCCATTCGTTCCGCAAGTCAATGAGCAGACAATAGAGCCGATCACCAATGGTACTATTACCATTTACCTGCAGCTTTAGCTTACGTATCCGCTCCGGCAGATGATGCCCTTTGGCATGCAGGGATTCCCTGGCCAGTGATTTAACGCGGCCATAGGAAGATATCTCATACAGGCCCTCAAAACCCTCAATGGCTTTCCATTCCTCACCGGGAAGGTCCTTTAAGGATAAATTTTCGTAAGGATACAAAATGTTCTTTTTTAGTTCCGGTTGGTATAACAGGCCAACTTAAGGACCAGCAGGTTATCAACATATCTAGTACACTTACACTAAATAACCAATTGTAAACAGCTTTTTTGACCTCAAAAGGAAACAAGGTAGCCGTTAAGCTTACCTTGTTTCATACCTTTTCCAGAACAACATCAATTCAGCGCCAATACCACAATGCGTTTCAGCTGTTATCAACATATCTGGAACACTACCCAGCACCTATTCGATCTCGCTTAAATACTCAACAGAATTTGGTATTAATGAGTCTTGACCAAATCTCTCCTTTATTTCTGAATCTGTATGCTTTACCCCATTTTCATAAGCCTTAAGGAGATAATAGTTAGCAAGTTTATTTGTTTTTAAGTTACTACTTGCAGAATCAGCACGAAAGACAATATATAGGTCTGTATATGCCTCCGGATAATTAAAATTATTGGCCATCACAAAAGCGTAATAGCACCATTCCTTCTCATGGCCACTAAAAGCATAGGTAGAATACAATTCTTTATAAGCATTGGTATCACCATGTATCGTTATTCTATTAATTAAGCTGTCTTTTCTAATCTCATCATTAAATTGCTCGACAAACTTTTGATTCATAGCGATACCACTCTCGTCTTCTTGTTTTTGGGAGTGACAAGAAATCCAAAGAAGTGATATAGGCATTAAAAACACTTTACATTTCATAGCTATTATTTTTTAATTTTTTTTTGGAAAGATAATGGTTCGTATTTCAGGCAATCGGAATATTTCAGTACCATTTTTGTACGCTATGTAAACTCCACTGTTATTAATATCTCCTTTCCATGTTTTTATCCCTACCATTGCCGGGTTGCCATCTTTGTAACTCCAATATACAACACCGTTAGCACCCAATACCGTTGCATTTGGATGAGCCGCTGATATTTTCCGTGCCATCTCAGAAGATGTGCAGACATATAGCCATAACGTAAATGGTTTGTTTCCTTCAATGGCAGCTTTATATTCTGGGCTCTTTGCAGACATTGCTTCATCGAAATCCTTGGCATTCCATAGTTTTACTTCCTGAGCACCACTATTATCTTCAATAAGATCTCTGTTACCATGACCCATAACATAGAACACATTGTCTCCTTCCTTGTATGAAATGTTATCAAAAACATCATTGAGTATCTTATTTTCATCATTCAGAAATTTCACGGGTTCCTCATCATTCGGAGAATCCCCTGCACTCACATTATCATCAACATTCTCTCCACCCCCACCACCAGCCGCACCTAATCCATTACTTATAACCCCTCCTATGCCTACTGCCGTATAAAGCCCTATAGCATCTCTGTAAGCAGCAGCGATCATACGGTCATGCATACCCTGTATAATCAGGTCATGGATGATCATACCTCCATTGATTTCATCTTCTCTCCCTGCACTTGGACCATTGTATTTCCCGCCCTCTGTCCGCCAAATAACATCAGCATTGGCAGTGATCAGGAATCCCGTTGTATAATCCGATCCCCTCAAACCCAACGGGTCTACGACACTGGCCGGATTATTATCCATACCAGCATAAGTGCTTTGATACTCTGTTTCCGCTGCCAGCGGGTCCACACTCAGGAAGCGTCCGATCTGCGGATCGTACTGCCGGTTATGGAAGTCCATCCAGTTTAATCCCAGCTCTTTCTTGAACTCATTGCCCTGGTACTTATGGCGGCTCGGTTTGCTTAATGGATCGGCGCTGCCCAGCGTAGCAATCGGCAGGCCAAAGGGATAACGACAGCCTCCATTTTATTGGAGGGCTGTCGTCTTTATACTCTTTTATCAGTTTATCTATATTGGCTCCAATCAACTCTGCTCATCAGGTAAAAGGAAAATATCAGATTGACTATTATAAAAAAGATAATAGACCACACCCATATTCCTCTACGCTTATTCACATTTTTAGGCAATTGGTCAAACTCCTTACAGTATTCCTTCCAATCATCATTATGGATGAAAGCGAAATAGTTGATAAGTACTATGATAATCGCTATTGTAATAAAAAAACTTTTTCCAAAATCAACAGACTTATCTATAAAGATGTTGCAATAATTTAACAGTGAAATAAAAAGCCATATTTCCAATGCGATTATCGATACTTCTGCTCTGAAATTACCTGACAGGAAGGGATGATAAGCCTTATTCCAAAATCGGTACAACTTATAAAATAAATAGTAATACGCTTCCTTAATGCTCATGCTTCAAATGTTTTTATTTGCCACCAAAAGGAATAGGTCGCCAACCGGGGCCTAATATACGCTGAGTATCATCATGCCAATATCCACTATCATTAAATAGTCCTAATGCTCCTCCAGGGTAAAAAGCCTCTGCGCCAAAGTAAACAATAGAAGGGATTGTGCCCACACCGGTAAATCCCCATAAGCCCATAGCTGTATTAACACTTGCTTTACCTGGACTTACAGAATTTGGAGAATTTTCTCCATACTTATAATAGTTCCTTACACCATACAAATCTGACACTACTCCAATGCCAAAGGAAACCCTTCCTGCTAATCTTCCCATTTTAGCAATATTAAATGTCTTGGCGTATTGGTTACCCCGCCAACTATTGGCATAGAATTTAGGGCTAAAGCCCTGTTTAGTAGTGCTCAATCTAAAAGAACCTGCAGTATTGGAAAGACCCGTAGCGGTAGAGCTAAAGAACCAATTATACATACCGACATCGCTATACCAACCACTGCCCCCGCTTGATTGTGGCCCCAGAGTAGTAGCGTCGGGTATATCTTTCAGATTCACGGTCATTACACCTTGCGATTCACTCACATAAGTCGCGGTACCGCTTTTGCTATCCGTTGCTACAAGTTTGGCATCGGAAGGTATTATGCCGTCGCCACTCCCCAGATCGCCATTACCGTCCCTTGCATTCGCTGTCGAACGGCCTACCGCTGCATCATTGCCCAGCGAGGAAGAAAGCATAAAGGCCCATGCAGCCATGCCACCCGGTGCATTTGGATTTACTGCACCTAAAGTCTTTCCCAATTTTTCTCCCGGGGCCTGGTATTTATGGGAATGAAACAAGGTAGCTATTAGGCTTACCTTGTTTCATTCCTTTGCCTCAACAATATCACATCATCAATACCACAAAGCGTTTCAGCTTAAATCAACATATCTGGAATTACTACTAACTCACAACGCTGGATTGAAATAAGCAGAGACAACAAAATTTGCAACAAGCAAAACAGTTAAAATTAGAACCACCAACGTACCTTTTCTATTTTTTTCTTTTGGCCACTTTTCAAATTTCTCGATATAATCTTTCCAACGGTCATCTTTTGAAAAAGCATACCATTTTATTATCAATACAATTATTGAAGCAATGAGCATAGGCAATAGAAAGGATCGTTTGGTACCATGCGTTTTTAGCAAAAAGATATCTCTGTAATTTATCGCAGAAAAAACGGTCCATAGTTCTAAAATTATCAATGTCATAATGGCCTTAAACTTCGTTTCTCCTTTTGTAATGGGATTCGAACCTAAGAATTTGTAGTATTTATAAAACAGATAATAATATAACTGAACAACTTTAGTCATGTTTTAATCATTTATCCTAATGAAATCCTGTTTGAAGTCCTATATCAATATTTTCGTATCCGGCAGGTGTTGGTGGTACAGCGTTTCCATTGATTACCTCATTCCAACCTCCAGGATAAAATGCATCCACAGAGAAATAAAAGACGGAAAAGGGAGCTGCAAACGCAGAATAAGCTCCAGCAGTACCAACTGCTGTATTGAGCATAAATTTATTAAAACTTATCTTACCTGTATAATAAGCCATAGCATCAATCACAACTCCTGCAACAACGCTCCCCCTTCCAATGTTTTCTCCCCATTTTGCGTATCTGGTTAACGTAGCAAGCCATGCGATGTTACCAACATGAGTATTCAATTTGGAAAAAAGTTCGTAAGGATAATACGCTCCGGGAGAAGAAGCTAATTGTAGCCCAAATGTGCCCAAATTTATAGAAGGAAGTCCGAACAACTGAGCAACTTGATTCTGAATCGTAACCTCCGGTTTTGCTGTATTTACAGAAAAAACACCCTGGGATTCGCTTGAATATGTTGCTATCCCATTCTCTACTGAAATTAATTTCGCGTCTTCAGGAATTATACCGTCACCATCTCCAATATTACCAGAACCGTCATGTTTTGCCAAATTGTTATTCCTTGTTTCTCCTTGTGGTTGTGCTGCGTTATTACCCATACTGATAGAAAGCATGGTCAGCCAACCTGAAATACCGCCTGGCGCATTGGGATTCATTTCACCCAGACCCTTTCCCAATTTTTCTCCGGGGAAAGACAAGGCCAATATAGCTGGCGACGCCTTTATCCAGGGCATGGCCGTTAAATACTCCTCTCCCCGTAACCCCAAAGGATCTACTATACTTGCCGGATTATCATTCATTCCCGCATAAGGAGAGAGAGCATGTGTTTCATCAGCCAGCGGGTCCACACTCAGGAAGCGTCCAATCTGCGGATCGTATTGCCGGTTATGGAAATCCATCCAATTTAATCCCAGCTCCTTCTTGAACTCATTGCCCTGGTACTTATGGCGGCTCGGTTTGCTTAACGGATCGGTGCTGCCCATAGTGGCGATCGGCAGGCCAAAGGGATAATAATGGCTCTCCTCCTTCAGGTTGCCCCGCGTCATGCGCACCACCAACTGGTCAAAGAACACATCGCCGCAGTTGAGGCAACCGCTCTCTACGGTACTATTGCTCAAATATACGCCAAGATAGCCATTCACCGGCACGGTCAGCGGCTCTATGGTACCAATGGTCGTCCAGCTGCCATCGCCATTGGCCTGCCAGGTACCCGCCATATTGCCCACGATCTGGAACTGCTCGTCAAAGAGCACATAGTTCAGGTAAGCCCTCGGCTTAGCGGGGTCGGTAGCCGCGTCCACGATACCCTGGAAGTGGTTGTAGTTGGCCGGGGTAAAGGTCTTGGTCACCAGGTCCGCATCATGCGCCTCGCTGCCTACAAAGCCACCGCTGCCCCCGGTCAGGGTGCTCACGATAGTACCCAGCAGATCCTCCGGCGCTATGGGATTGTCCGATCCCGCGTCATAACCTTCGTAAAAATTGCTCACGTTCATCTCTACCTTGTCCCCGCTCATCACATGCAGCAGCAGGGAGGTACCCACCTGCCGTTCCGGGTCGGCACCGTTGAGCCGGGCCGATTTCAGGTCCCCGTTCCAGGTGCTGCCCGGCCGGTCGTCCCGCACTTCGTCTATGGTGCTGAAGTACAGGTTCTCCAAATTCGCGCTGGCAATCTCGTAGGTAGCCAGGTACTGCGCTATGGGGTAAGTGTACACATCGATCCGGCTGCGCACATTGCCCAGGTGGTCCTTCACAAAGAATTCCTCCTTAGTGCTGCCCTCGTTGAATACCGTACGGCCATTGCCGGTAAGGGCATACTGTACGCTGTCATTTTTATACACAAAATTGCCCAGGTAATCCAGCCGGTCATTGATCTCGTATTCCTCGCTGTACTGCAGTTCCTGCACCTTGTTGCCCGCCGCGTCGTAGCTGTACTCGATCCGGTTGCCGTCAATGTAGGTCACTACCTGCGGCTTGTTGAAGTGGGTATAGGTAACGCTGGTGATATTCTTATTGGCGTCCGCAGCCAGGTTGCCGTTGGCATCATAGCTGTAATCCACCGCGCTGCCGGTGCTGCCGTTGTTAAAATCATCATTGCCATAATTGGGCGCGATCGCGTCCTCCACTTTGGCCAGCCGGTTGCTGTTCGTTTCATAGCCATAGCTCAGCTGGTCTATAGTGGTGGGTACCATATTGCCACCGATCAGGCCTATGCCCTTTTGGTTCATGCTTTGCAGGTTACCGTTCAGGTCATAGCCCAGGTTGCTCACGCTGTAGTCGGTCGTGGCATTGCTCCAGGCGCCGCTGCCTTCCTTGCGGCGGTAGTCGGCCTGCTTCAGGCGGCCGCTGTAGTCGTAATCATAGCCATAGGCATTCATGCTGGTGGTACTGGAGCCGCGCCAGATGATACCCGCGATCTGCCCGTCGTAGCGGGGCTGGGTAAAGCCGTAATCGTACTTGAGCGATACGCCGAAGGTACGGTTCAGCCCTTCCTTGTTACCCGTCTCGGCATAAGTGGCATTGATGCCATCCACCTGTCCGCGTATGTTATAGCTGAAATCCTGCACCTCGCCGTAATTGCCCAGCACATTGCGGCGCAGGCGGCCCATGCCATCGTACTGGTACGAGCCCAGGGTCTGCCAGGCAGCGCCATTCACCCGGTGGCGGCGGCGGGTAGCCCTGCCGGTAATGGCATCGTATTCGTTATCGGTCAGCTCGGTATGCGTGGTGGTACCGTCAACGCTGTTGCCATTGACCATGATATGCTTGGTCAGCAGGGGCTGGCCGGTAAAGCTATACTTGGTACCTGTATAATGGGCATGGATCGGGTTGCCCTGGTATTTGTCATAGCTGGCGGTGTAGATCACCCGGCCTTTGTGGTCGTAATAGATAGCGTCCTCTTTCCAGTCGCCTACCGTGGCCGGATCGGCATTGGGAGAAGGCAGCAGGCGCACCTTGCTACCGGTTACCCGGCCATAGGTACGGTAGCTGCGTTCCGGCGCTTCCGCGCCGGGTGTCACCGGCGTTTCCGTAAACTGAAGGTTATTGGTATAGGTGAGCCAGATATCCCCGGTGGGATCGGCCTGGCTGTAATCATCGTACCAGGTATAGCTCAGGAAGGTACAGCCCATAGTATTGTCAGGGGGATAGGTCTGCCATAAGTTATAATTCGTCAGGTAATACAGGATATCGTTGGTAGGGTACCCTGTCGGGTTATCCAGGTGTCCCTGGATATAGCTTCTGTCTGAGGTGCCCCAGTTGGCAATGCCGGTCACAACAGGGCGATCCAGCGGGTCGTACACCGTAAAATTCCAGCGCGTGCTGTTCCGCAGATTGCCGTCCTGGTGGAAAACCAGCCGGTCCTTTTTATCGTACACGTAATACTCCACTGCTTTGCCGGGTGTCTTTTGCTCGATCATGCGCCCTTTATCATCATAGCGGTACTGGAAACAAAGATTGTCCCGTACATCGGCAGGAAGGGTACCGGAGGAAACCAAAGCGGTGGCTTTGGGGGGAATGGTATAACGCAACCTACCCAGCTCATCATATATATAATAAGTCGTGCCGGAAACGCCTGTGGTCTGCAGGACGGTCTTGCAGATGAGCTTGCCGCTCTTATCGGTAAAGCTGGTGATCTCCGCCCCTTCGGCATTGGTGGTAAACGTACCGAACAGGGTACGGGCGGCGTAAAAAGCCGTACTCACCGGGTAGCCATTGGCATCGAGCTTCCATATCCGCACCTGGTCGGCCGTATTGCTGATCTGCTTTACCGTAGTGCCCCGGCCCTGGCCCACCTGGCTCAGGCCCGGCGCATAGCTTACCTGCTGCCGGGTACCGGCATCGCTCTGGTACACCGAAGCCGAAAAACCACGGGTGGTTTCGTTGGGGTACATGCTGTTGTAATAAGATTTCTGATCCACAAAGGTGGCTGTAGAAAAGGTAGGGTTGGTCGTGGTATAAGGCAGGTAGCTGAGCGCATCCCGGCGGAAGCGGGACTCCACCGGTACGGCCAGGTGCTTCATCGTACCACTCACATCGATAAAATTGCGCTGTATGCTCATGATGTCGCGGTTAAAGCCGTCCTTGTACACCGTAGCGATCTGCACCTCGTCGGAAGGACTGTTTTCGTCCACCTGGTTGATATCGGTAATGGGTATCCTCGGGCTGAAGCTGCGCACATAGTTGAGCTTGCCGCCGGTCACGCTCATATTGGGCGGCGTGCTTTCGATATTGTTGGTCACGCCTCCGCTTACGCCGGTAGCCGACAGGTCGGGCAGGTTCTGCGCCCGGAGGCTGATGCTGCCCGGCAGCGCCAGGGCAAGGATCAGTAAGGTTCTGGTTATATAGTGATTCATGTTGAATATACTTTGAATAAGGGATTAGGATAATGGGGCTATTGGTTCGGCTTATTCCGTACCCTGTACCACGTTTTTGGTCCGGGACAGGATATTGCCATCCTGGTCGCGCACTACGGAGCGGCGGCCCAGGGCGTCGTATTCGTAATAGGTAATACGGCCCGTGGCGTCGGTCGAGGAGCTGATGCCGAACAGCGGCTCATAGGTCTGGCTCTGCATCGTAGCGCCTGCCGGGAACAGGCGCACTTCATCCAGGTAGGAGTTATCGGCCGTACCCGTAAGCTGCAATTGCGCCGCGGTAGCCGGGGTAAAGCGCAGGATATAGTGCTTCCAATTCCCTTTTTCATATTGCGGCGTGGTCGGCAGCGGTATATTGGTGCTGCCAATGGTTACCGCAGGGGCAGCCCCCTGTACCCAGAAGGAGAGCATATAGGCTTTGCCGGCCTGCAGGGTCTGTATGCCCGACAGCTGGTTGGCGCCTGTGCTGACGTTCCAGAGCTTGAACATGGACCCGCCCGATACACCGCCGTCGAATACATTGCTATGGAGCGTAGCGCTGAAGTTGGAGCCGTATAAGGATGTCTCAAAGCTGGTATAAGCAATATCGCTGTAATAGCAGCTACCGGCCTCGGCCAGCTTCTGACCGCTCAGGCTGTCCCAGATCATGGCCTTATAGACATCCTGGTCGATCAGCTTTGTTTCCAGGGGATTGTTTTTATCGTCCCGGATCAGCACCTCGCTGGCCTTGCGGAAATTGGCGAGGCTGGCGCCGGAGAAGGCCAGCTCCACATTCTGGTAAGGGGCCTGGGGTTCAGGACCGCTCACATAGCCGGTGTACATGCTGTAGGTCAAGGGCTCACCGATGCGCAGGGCATACAGGCGCTTCAGGGCCAGCTTGCCGGAAGCATAGTCATAGGTATTAATGCTGGCATCGGTCAGCCGGTTATCCGTAAACACACTGCCCAGCTTCCAGCGTTCGCTGCCCACCTGCTTTTCCAACCCGGCCAGGGTCATATTATACAGCGTGGAGCCGGTTGCCGCGTTGACGGAGTAATTGTAAATGTTTACCGTCTTCATACGGCTGCCATCGCTCAGCTGGGTAATAATGGTTTTAATATTATGGCGATCATCATAGCTGAATTCGGTGGAGTCCAGCACATACTCGTTATCGTTATAATAGGTATAGGTCCTGGTCTTCTTCAGGAAGGCCCGGCCGGTAAAGGGCCGGTAGCTGTCGCTGTAGCTGAGCTGCTGGAATACGGTAATGCCGTTTGCCCCCCAGTTCGATACCAGTACCGGCGCACCGGTATATTTTGCCCTGGATACCTTCAGGTTCTCTACCTGTTTGGTCTGGGAAGAAGTGCTGTCCAAAGTAAACTCGTATTCATTTTCCGTCTTTTGTACAATATGGTCGTTCTGGTCATATTCGATCGTTTGCAGGGGCAGGCCCATTTCCCATTCCTTCAGGTATTGCTTATCGGTATAGGGAAAAGTGTAATAATCCTTATCGCCGCCCACCTTGAGATAGCGGGGCTGGTTGCCCGAAGTAGCATCACTGAAATTGGTAAAGGTCAGTTCCCTTTTGGACAGCAGTTGGTTCTCTGTATTACGGGCAGTCACCGTTACCTTACCGTAGCCATGATTGGAACCGCCCACCAAATGGTGCGGGGTAACATAGGTACTGAGCAAGCCCACTTCACTGGGATCGGTAGAAACATCGCTCTGCATCTTTATATTGTAATGGAAATAGCCCCCGGTCAGGAAACGCTGGCCGTTCTCATAGGTAAAAGTGGTCTTGCGGTAATCGGAAGGGTGATAGGATTCCCGTTCGGTAATGCTTTTCAGGCGCAGGCCGTCGTTGGCGGTCACGCCCATAAAGTAATTATCGGTAGGCAGGCCGGTCAGCACATTGCTCAGCTGGTGCGCTTCGTACTCGAATTCCAGGCTGCCGCCATAGGCATTGTTCACCTTTTTGAGTGAACCGGCCTTCATATAATTGATATCTTCGGTACGGTCCAGGCCATAGGACAGCTGGCTGGTCCACCATGCCTGGTGGTAGGGTATGGGTACCAGTTCCGTAAACCCGCTGGTTACAGCGGAAGGAGGATTGGCAGTGGAGTTCCAGACAGCTGATTTCCCGTTATAGTAACCGAAATAATCCTGCCCCGCACCCCGTATGCCTACAGGCGTACTGTCATACTCAAAGGTGTAATAAGGTTCTGTTACCGTCTGGTCACAGTTCTGTAAACGGATGCCTTTTAGCTTCAGCCTATAAGCTTTAGAACCTGGTTGTATCGTCTGGTTGATCAGGGGCGAGGTATAGCTCATGCTGGTGCAGGGCGTACCGTAGTCCTTTTCATAGGTACTGTTGCCCGGCATGGCCGCTACAAAATAAGCCTGGTCCAGGATATAGTTCAGGCAATTATCGCCGGAGCTTACCTTGATCCTTCTCAAAGCAGGCACACCGTAGTCGCAACGGGTTATGGACGTATTGTCTTCATAGAGGAAATCCACCACCGTATTATCCGGGTAGCTGATCTTGCTGATCCTTTTCCCATTGCTGCCATATTCCTGGGCGCTTCCCACGGCAATACTGCTGGCTTCTTTCTCGCTGGCGCTGTAATTGGAAAAGCTGTTGCTTACCGGCTCGTAACCTTCCTCATACTCATAGTTGATCACGGCCCCGTTCCAGGTCACGATCTGGCTGATCAGCCAGCTGGCATTCACATTGGAGCTGTTGATATCGCCCTGGTCAGGATAGGCATATTCGCTGCGCATGGTCCGGTACTCATAGTTCCCCGGCTTAAAGTAATATTGAATACCCTGTTCATCAGTAATACGGAATTCAAGGGTCGTAACCAGGTCGGTGGGAAAGCTGCTTATCGATTCTACCGGTACACCTTGCCGCAGCAGCTCAATCTTTACATGGCGTTCCGGGTTGGTAAATATCGCCCGCTGCTTGCCGATGTTAAAGGTAAAGGAGAGCGAACCTACCGAAACGATGAAGTCATCGCTTTCCTTATCCCGGTAGACGTTTGTCTGAGCGGCTTCCGCGGGTGTTTCAAAAGAGGCGACATAACGGCCACGCATCTTATTGAAATCGATATAGCCGCCATAGTAATCCAACAGGTCGGTGTAAAAAGTGTCGATGTACAGCTCATCCGGGATATCACGGACGATCCTTTGAATGGTGCCGGTGGATAAAGACCAGTTCAAGCCCGCAGAGGAGGAAATAAGATCAGAGCGGACTCCTTTGGTGTTGTAGTTCAGCGATACGCCATAGCTTTCCCCGTCGGGGCTCTGGTACTGGTAAATAGGGATGCTCACATTGGCGCTGCCGTCGTAGAGGTTCGGGGCGTAGATATTGGTCAGGCTGGTGCCGCCCGGATCACTGCCCGCGCCCAGCTTCGCATCGCTGGTCGTACCGTTAAGCTGCTGGGCATGCGTCCAATGATAGGAAATTAAAGATAACACTACCAGCAGTAGGCATCTCATACGTTTTTGCTTCATCATCTAAGGTTATATTTATTATGGTATTAAGAACTGCAAAGGTTATAGGTCACTAAGCCAATCTCTGGCGTACCTGTATAAGAAGGTTATCTGCTGCAGCCGAATGCTCGGGAGAAAGGCCAATCGCAAATCTTCCTGCATCCGGGAGGACTGGATTTTTTGTCGCCAGCTTGCGCAACGGTTTTTCTTCTTTACGACGGAGCGTTTTCAATAACCGCTGCTGTATGCAATCGGTGCGGTTTAAATATTTATCAAGCGAAGCAGTGCGGCTATCAAGGTGTTGTGTAGCGTAGGAGATGCTTTCCTCGGCTTCCTGCTGTCGGGCATGGAGACAGTCCGCGGGGAAATTCAGTAAAATAATCAGGCTGAACGAAGCCACAATGCCTGGATACATAGGCAAGGATAAGGTTTATAAAGTGTTAGGGTGTTTGTTAAAGATATTCCAAAGTTAAAAAATGGCTAAAATGAGCAAGAACCTCATTTATCAGCGATATCTATGACCTCTGCTATATTGCCGTCCTTGAATCATTTGAATATTTTAAAATATATTAATGGGATAAAAAAGATAACTTTTATCAATGTCTTGGGGTAATCTTAGAAAATAACCGAGCTCTGCTGATATCTTGCGCATAGGTTGTGGAAATTCCGGTATTCGCTATTAAACTCGGGCCAAAGCTATCGGGCAAAACTACAACATCGACGCAAACGCTATTATATATACGTCCATGATAAAGATCACGGCCCAGCGTAGGGCTTACCCCTATCAGCTGTCGTTCTTTGCATCGTTGGCATTAGGAAAACGCTGGCAGGCCATGTACTAAAAATCCAAATCCGTGGCATCCATATTCTTCTCGGCGCTTTCGATCAGCTCATGCAGATATGGCGTACGCTGTTTTTTGCGGGCGCGCATATTCTTTATCATTTGGTAGAAGTTGCCCAGCCGGATGTTAAAAGTTATTTCAAGCTTTGCTATGAGCCTTTTCAGGGTCACATCCCCCCTGTTAACCGATCGTTTGGAATAGATCGCGTAAGCCAGTTCAACAAGGGATGAGTTGTTGTCCGTCCAGAACAGCTCGTCATCGTCAAACTCGTTTCCAAGTACTTCCGTCCTGTGCTGCTGGTCCAGCCTGGACGCAACATATTCGGCCAGCTGCTCATAGGCCAGTATTTCCCCAAGCCGGCTGCTGTAAACTGTCGAAAACCGCGTATCCAGGTCCAGCGTGTATTCGGGCATACTGGGCCACTCTCCGGCCTGGCTGGTAAACAACCGCTCGTCCTCATCGCTCCGGCCTGTCCTGTGGTATATATACAGGTTTTGGTTTTTCTCAAAAAAGAAGCCTATCTGTTGCTGTACCTGCCGGTAATAGGAAGCTGTGATTTCCTTGCTTCCCACAGGCCTGGCTGTTTCGGTCCGACACAACTGCTGCATGAAGATGTGTTCGCGCAAAAACGTCGGCTTCACCTTTTTGAAAAAGTGGATCTGCTCTTCGGTGCTGCCGGGCGGATGATCAAGACATCGTTGCTTGACAAGCCCCATATATTTCTGTGTAATGGGCAGTGACCTTATTGCTTTTTGCAACGTGGTCTCTCTTTCTGCTGCGACTTGCTGCAGCTCAACATTCAGCGAGTTGTACAGCTGTTTGTAATGCTGGTCCATTGGTTGGCTTGATTTGCGCGGTTTGAAGAAACCGCCGCCCTTGCCCCGATGCAAGGATGGGGCAAACCTAATGATGGCTGGGGCAGCGAAGGAAGGAAAATGCGCCCCAAATCAACCGAAGCACTGAAATCAGCCGGTGAAATGCCGAAGTATTTCACCGGTCGGCTGAAATATTTCAGCCCTCGTTTGAGCATATACAGCTCAGCATCAGTACAAGTTCAAGATATTTCCTTGACAAACATCAAAAAAACGGGACTCTTTCAAACTATTTTCAAAAACCATTGCAGCTGCAATGGTTTTTGAAACCCCGACAAATTCAGGCGTTTTACTTTTAGTGCGTGAACACTTCACCCATAAAACTGGCCTATGCCGACGATCACGCCGCCATGCGACAGGGGCTGTGTACGCTGCTGGAACTGACCGGCAATTTTAAAGTGCTCTTTCAAAGTGCCAACGGTGCGGAAATGATCGATTGGCTTTCCCGCACTACTGAACTTCCCGATATCTGCATCATCGATATAGCCATGCCCGTCATGGACGGCTATGAACTTTTGGCCTCGATCCGCAAGCGCTGGCCTCTTATGCGTACGCTTATCTTCTCTATGTTCATGGACGATTACGCGGTGCGTAACCTGATCAAGCGCGGGGCTAATGGCCTGCTGGGCAAAGACAGCACAGCCGACGAGCTGGCCGCGGCCCTGTCCGCGATGCATGAGTTTGGTTATCATTATTCGGGAATTGCCGGCAATGAGCTCTTTAAAATGATCCGGAACAAAAAACTCAAACCTGCATCACTTAACCCTACCGAAATGCAATACCTGCAACTGGCGGCAACCGATATGGACAACCGCGATATCGCCGAGAAAATGGGCATTGCCTTTACCACCCTGGTCGGAGTACGTGACCGCCTCTTTCAAAAGATGAGAGTCAGTTCCCGAACTGCTATGGTCCTTTGCGCGGTACACAATGGTTTGATACCAATTACCTGAACACGTTTACTAACCCCACAACATACCCGTATGAAACGCACACTTGTTATCCTCGCACTTCTCTTTTGCTTTTTGGCCTTGCCTTCAATGACCAGGCCGTTACACGCCCAGGCACAATACGGCCTGAACCTCTCACAACCTATCCCGGTAGACTCCGCCAATAAGATGATCGCCAGCTACCTGGCAAGCGTCCACTATCCAGACTCTACCGCTGCGCTCCGGTCCCTGAGCTTTGATGCAGCCGCGCTGAGGAGTTACCTGGAATCGGACTCGACGATCATTGGCGTGAAGCTTTCGCTTGCCCACACGTTGGAATACATCAGCAACGGCGGCAAAGACAGCAATTGCGGTTATCAAAACGGCGCGCTGACCGTCATCATTTCGGCTTACGATGCCTTTGGCAACTATAAGCTTATCGGCTCGGGGCAGGTTATGGATTATGCCACGCCATGCCCCATCAATTGCCCCCCGGGCGAGGCGGCAAGTCCATACATCACTGATTAAAATGAGACCCATGAACAGCTACTATTTATGGATGGGTATCGACCTGGTGTGCGCTGCTTTTCCAGTCGCTACCGGCTTAGTGGCATACCGGACCATGGATCAGCCCCTAAGAATCTTTCTTGCTTATACTGCCTGCGTGCTGCTCACCGAAATTGCGGCCTATTATGCCGCATTCCGTGTTGCCAATAATACGTTGGTCTACGCTATTTCAGGGATGTTTCAATTTGCGCTGATAAGCCTGTATTTCACCAGCCTGTTGCCCTTGCCGAAATACTTGGGCCTCCCCCTGGCAGCCACAGGTATTCTGGCAGGGTCGTTCAACCTGTCGTTTTTCCAGCCACCTGGAACCTTTCCCGACAATTTCGTTTGGCTGCAAGGCTCGGTAACGATCCTGCTTTCACTGATCTGCATGTCTGGTTTTATCAGGAAAAAAGAGAACAGGGGAACATGGCATATCCATTTCCGGATCTGTTCATTGCTGGTATTTTCCTGGCTGGTACTGCTGGTTCACCTTGGCCTGTATAACCAGCTCGCAGGGGTGCTCTCCGGTTTTCGCTGGGCGCTCAGTCACTCGTTACAGTTTGTTAACGCCGTGTGCAATACCGTTCTCGGCCTGCTTTTCATCACTCCGGCAAAAGAGCAATACCATGCAGGAAAGCGTTATCGTTAAGCTGTTCATCTTCTGTACAACCCTGGCAGCACTGCTGGGTAGCGTAACCGTGTTTTTCTTTTTCTGGACGGCAAAAAAACGGGAGCGAAATGACCGGGAGCGGGAAAAATTGCTACTGGACCACCAACGTTCGCAGATAGAAGAAAGCGAACGGATCATGGCAGAAGTCTCCCGGGAAGTCCATGACTCGCTGGCCCATGATATAAGCCTGATACGCATACTGACCCATGAAGCAGCCAAACAAGCTACGTCCCCACATCAAAGGGACCTACTCAACCAGATTGAGAGACTGGCCTTCCACAACATAGAACAGGCACGCGATGTTTCTCATCTGCTGAACCCCGCTTTCATCGTTGACCAGGGGCTTGAAGCAATGCTCCGTAACAACCTGCGCATTATCGGCAGGTCCTATAACATTGAATTCGATTTTATCATAGCGGGCTTTCCCCGCCGCTTACCCGCGCAAACGGCATTGCTTGTTTACCGCATCGCGCAGGAAGCATTGCACAACACCACACGGCATGCAAACGCCACACGGATCGATATCGAACTTTCGTATATAGACAGCCGGCTATTGCTTTGTGTAACCGACAACGGCAAGGGATTCGACCCTGTGATAGCACCCGAAAGAGGGACCGGCCTGAAGAACATGCAGGCCCGGGCAAGTTTGCTTGCGGGCAAACTTACCGTTAACTCCCTTCCGGGGCAGGGTGCCACCATTCAGCTACTCATTGACCAAACCAAACACTCAATATAGGCTTATGAAAATCATCATCCCAGTCAAGGGCACCAGCTTCATGAAAGGTGCCGTAAACCACAAATACCGTTCTCTTTTTATCCCCTACGCCGAAACCCTGCAGGCTACCGCCGAATACGGCGATATCGTGCTGCAGAGCTTTCGGTCGGAAAACAACTTTGAAATGGGGCATAATTTCAGTTTTACCAACCAGCCCGTTGAATTGAAAGCCCGCTTCGAACATCCGGTCCTGATGCTGTCCTACATCCTGGACGGGCAGGTAACCTATCTTGACAAAGGGCTGACAGGCGACACAGCCGTCAGTTCCGGCCGTTATCACCTGTGTTATGAGAACAAGGCCGAACACCCGCTGAACCTGGGGCAAGGATACCTGGAAAACTTCCATATCAGCCTTTCGGCCCGTTACCTGTCCAGCCTGAAAATGGCATCGCCCGTACTGGCTCCTTTTATCGAAGCTGTATGCACGGGATCAAACCAACCGCTTCACACGCCGTACTACAAGGTTACCGCCCGCATGCGCAGGATCATCAGGGAGATCACTAGCTACCGGGGAACCTTTCCCGCCTTGTTTATCGAAGGGCGGATTACGGGGCTCTTGCACCTGTTCCTGGATTCAGTAGTAAGACAAGATCTCGCCGACATCGTGCTATCAGCCGACCAAAGGGACATTGCTTCGGTCGCCGCTTTTGTCGAAACCAACTTGCAGGAACCGGTAAGCGTTGCCGCGCTGGCAAAGACATTTGCCTTTTCGGAAAGTGAGCTGCACCGCAGGTTCCGGCAGGCTTATGGCGTTTCCATTTATCAGTACATCCTTGAACAAAGGATGCTGAAAGCGAGAACGCTATTGACCGGGGATACCTATTACACCGTATCTGAAATAGCTACCCGGTGCGGCTATGAAGATGCGGCCAATTTCAGCAACGCATTCAAACGACGGTTCGGGCATACCACTTCTTACTATCGCCGCGTGGGCAGCACGATCAATGCGCAGGAATCCACAAGTAAAATATTCGCAGAAATCAACAAACCGGAGCGAAAGGCTACGAGTAGTTTTGAGCCAGGAAGGAAAATGCGCCGATAATCGAACCGGCCACCCTATAAACTTTATCACCCTTTCAATTTCCCTAAACCCTGAACTATGCTCCTTTATGAAAACGACATCCAGCGGCTCAATGATATACAAACCTATTTATTGAACAATTTAGGCGATCGAGTCTTACTTTCCCAGTTGGTTCTGTCCTTCCACATCAGTCCGTCAACCTTGAAACGCCACTTCAAAAATCACTTCGGAACAAGCATAACTAAATACCTAAAACAAGTTCGAATGCAGAAGGCTGTGGAATTGCTCAGACAAGGCAAACATGTCAAAGAAGTCGCTGCGCTGGTCGGCTACAACGATTCCGATGCCTTCAGCCGTGCGTTTAAGCACTTCTTCGGCATAGCGCCGCTACAGCTACTGAAAGTTATAGAATCTGAGTCTCGACATCACCCTAGGATTGGGCCAGATAAATGACCGGCAGCATGGCAAAGCAAAGCGAAAAATCACGATTAGCTGTAAATGCTCCTCTATTCGATCCTGCTTCACGATATTAATTCGGGCCGTTCTACGATCTCCGGAACAGCCCTTGCACAGCTGAATTCTGAATGTCGTTATTTACCCGTTCAATCATCAAAATTATTTCAGCATGCAATGTTAAATATGCCTTTTTGTCAATTGGCAGATAATTGCCATGAGCTATATTATTTCTGTTCATTAGCAGCTGAGCATCGATCAAATTGGCTTTGAGGCTGTAAGGTGTAAAATCGATTCCAACCGAAATTAGAATATCCTTTAATACTTCAGAATTTAAATTTGATTGGGTATTAATAGAGTTTGTCGGAACGTTAGCTTTTTCCCCCAACTTACTCAACATAAAATCCAAGAACTCCGCGTGTCGTGAGGCTCTGTTTGAATCCTCAAATCCTTGTATTCTGCTCTTTAAAGTCATCGCAACGAAACAAAGATTCAAATCCTCAAAAGTCAATCCCTGCAGTGATACGAAATTAATGTAATAGTCGCACGCATTCTTTATAAAACCTTCCCAATGAGCGTAGAGAAGTAATACCGCGGCACGGATAGCTATCGCCTCCTTTTTACTTTTTGCAGCATTAACATCCGAAAGCAAAGCACTTAATTCTTTTTTCCGCCATGCTAAATCTTCATTAATCCGATCAACCAATTGATCTACAGTCCTAATCTTCATAACGGAAAATCTCTTCTCCTAGGGGAACAATAACCGGCACCCGTTGAGATGCCTTGAATCCCGCACCTGAATTCTTTGTATAATCAACATTCTCCCAAATGCCTTTCACCTTATTTCTAATATTCTCAAAGAGGGGTTCGCCAAAATCTCCAGGATAGTTTTGAATATTTTTCCCTAACCCAATGGCAATCAGTTCAAATGCCGAAATAAGGAAGGCGCCTCCAAACGTCCCCTTTGCTATATTGAATTTATTAAATGCGTTGTCATCCAAAGCCAACCGTAACAACCGGAACGTTTTTTTGAAATTTTCGGCAACAACATCATATTCGAAATTGGGGTCTTCTGCCATTGCACTAACGTGTTCGGTTAGATACTCGCCCAAATCAGCCGTTTTGCGCACATCGCTCGGATCTGTCGTAGTAAACACCAGATATCTCACAGCAAGCTCCATGTTATATTGCTGGTCTAGTAGCCGATCCGTCAGGGCAAGAGAATCTAAGAAATCCGGCTCGTTTGAAAGATCACGAAGCCAATTGTAGAAATCCCTGTTTACTAGTACTAGTAAACAATTTCTGACTTCCTGATCCGACAGCTGTGAGCCTAACGTGTTGAGTCGCTGGAACAATTCAAATTTAAAACTGCTATGGCTTTCTTTTCTGACGATTTTAATATCGATCTTTTCTCTCTTGAAGGCCAATCGCTGCGCAGACGTGAAACTAGTATTAATGTCACCGGTTTCCCACAATTTTCCATTTAGTGACGGGAGATACTTTGTACCCTCCAAAGTACTGGCAACAACCGGTTTCCCATCTTCCTCGCGTAAAATGCCCATAAACTCGAAAATCGTCGAAAGTCGCTGCAACCCATCGACAACATCCCAAACGCCGTCTTCTCTTTGAGCTACAAAAATAGATGGAATTGGAATACCTAGCAGGATGCTCTCTATCAGTTTAGATTTTTGGGTGATAGACCAGCGAAAAAAACGCTGAAATTCAGGATGAATGTCCAGCTCCCCATCTTTATACAAACTTGAAAGCTCCCCAATGGACATAGGGTATCCGTCCGTTGTAATTTCCTTCTTTGTCTTGTCTATCTCCGCTTGAAGAGCACTACTATTTTCGGTTTCCTCAGTCATATTGATCAAACTATTTAAAAGCTCTGCGATTTAGCTATTCTCGTTCTCTAATAAAAGGAAACCTTTGTAAAAATAATTATTACGCGACGAAGCCCTGAACACTAACTCCGCCAGTTTCATTCATTGCAAGGCTCCCTATACCGCGGTCGAAAATCTAGTATTACCGATAGGGAAACCCAAACCTTTCACTGCGTCATCTCACCTTCTACCGAAAAGAATGCCTAATAAACAAGCGCTGGTTTATTAGCCCCATTTGGCTAGCTGACCCATAAGTTCAAAATTGGTCCTTTCAGCAGGAAAATTGGTCTTTTCGGTCGGAAAGTTGGTCTTTTCGGCAGGGTAGCACTTTGCTATTGGATATAACTTTGCTTTACCAAGCAGCAGGATTTATTTAGCCCGGCACTACAACGAACGATCCATTTCCAGCACCAACAGATTCATCTCGTAGAAAACCCGCTGTGCGACAAGCGCGCAACCCTATAAACCTTTCGATCAGATGAAAAAGCAGTCCCTCCTTCAAATTGCCTACTTTCTGCTGTCTGTTCTTTTCCTCTATACGGCATTAAGCAAACTGCTGGATTTCCGGCATTTTGTCTCCGATATGAACGGGCAGCCATTACCGGACGTGCTCAAACCAGCATTGGTATGGATTATTCCATTTGCTGAAATCCTTATCGTGGTAGCTTTCTTTTTTAACAGGACAAGGATTGTTGGACTGTATTGCGCGTTTCTTCTTCTGGCGGCGTTCACGGCTTACACCATTATGGTAATGTTGCGGGCGTTCGACCGGGTTCCCTGTAGTTGCGGGGGATTTATTCGCTCCTTGACGTGGCCCCAACACCTGGCTTTCAACATGCTGTTTCTTGGACTTGCAGGAATGGGTTTATGGATTGAACACACGCGCCACCGGACAAATCAACCGGGCAAGATCTACAGTTTGCCTGCATAGATATTCAACCTTCTTTTTCGCGAAAAGGAAAGGGGAAGCCGAAAACCTTTAAACAGAGTAGGCATAAATCTTCACACACCAAATTGTTAACTATGAAAAGGTTACCACTTTTTTTAGCCGGTGCCGTTATCATTGCTATTGGTAGCGCCTTCACCACTGCCCCATCAAACCTGTTTTCCGGCGCAGAACAAAAGGATTTCTACGTCTTTAATGACGGGAGCCGTTCCAATACGGAGTATCCGTCTGCGGGTAATTGCCTGCCATCCGCTACAGAAAACTGTCATGCCACCTACCAACGCGAAAGCGCAGAGGATGAGTGGCAAATTGTTGGGTCGATAGTCAAAGGCGACAAGCCAGCCTCTGTAGGCAACTGACTCCAAAAGAAAGAGGCATTAAAAACGCCTCTTTCTCCTTTTTCAAACCTAACTATTTTGCATCTTTTATCACAAGCATTTCAATTTCCCTATCCTCTTCAAATACTTCCAATCCGTAACGCTTCATTGTATCCAAAAAGCAGGCTCGATCCCCATGCTTACAATTAATATCCATGTCGATTCTATATTTTAGATCAATTCCGGTCTCATCGATCACGGGGGTAGGGACGTTGTAAAAAGCATTTTCAAAACGGGTAAGAATGTTTCGAAAAGGCATGTATCTAAGTTTATATCCCGTAGGTGCCATAGGGTCATCACCCAGTTGTTTTTCCTCCAAAGGCCCTCCTGCAGATTCAGGTAGATTGCCGGTCTTCTTTAATACCAGGCATTTCACTCTTCGCTTTTCAAGCCCAAATTCGTATTCAGTAAAATATCGCTTCAGATCTTGTTGCATAAACTTGAACAAACGATCTTTCATTTCGAAAGGTACGACAAGCTCGTAGCTGTAAATATATTTATTCATCCAATCATCTTTAAGGCTATCTATTGCAGATCCTCTAAAGGGAACTTTATCTGCGCATTCGATTAGAATCCGACTGTCCGGTATAAAAGAGCGGAATCCTTTTTCCTCCGAGTAGGCACTGCGAATCAATGTTAACAACGGTAAGTTCAAATGATATATGTGGGCGCCATTAGCTGTCGAGTCGTCAAATTTCCGGTAAGTTCTTCCTTCACCTGAATCCGTGATTAACCCCATTAAGTAGGAATAATATTTCAGTTTGTCTCGTTGCCTTCCACCACCTTCAAATATCAACGGCTGCTTATAGTCAAAATCACGCTTTTCCGCCTTCACGGCCAGTTTCACTTCTTGTCCCGCCAGGTATTTGCTGATATTGGCAGCGGTTGTGTTATGGCCGTTCGTCAATTGTACCACTTTCCCCTCCGGGCTGATCCAGGCGTGTGTAGGAACTGTATTGAATTCAAAAAGCCGGTGAAAAGTCGTATCACCATAGACCATAGGAACCGTGCAGTTCCTGACGTATTCGTTACGCTGCCGGGTCTTATAAAACAATGCCGAATCGACGTCTGTCACCAGTAGTATCTGGATTTTGTCTTTGAACTGCTCCTGCAGTTTCTGCATGTCGGGCATATATAGAATGCAGCCCTTACAATTCGGCCCCCAGAAATCAATGATCAGTAGCTTTCCCTTGAAGTCAGAAATCCGCGCTTTGCTGGTTTTGTAATTGACCATATTGCGGATCATGCCGTCGGGGACCCGATCACCTATTTTCAGGTAGTTGGCCTGGTATGGCTTTTTCTTTTTTTGGGCAATAGATGCCACAGGCAATGCCAGCATTGCCAAAATGAAATATATGAGTCTCATGTTGTTCTTTTTAATTGTTATTCCCAACCGGGATTCTGCTCCATGCCATAATCCCTGACCACATAATCCGGGATCGGAAACGTATAGCGTTCGTCGCCTGGCGTTAGCTTATATTGTTTTCCTTCTATTGCTCTTGTCAAGGTTATAGCATATTCACTTTCCTGGTTCAACCTGCGCAAATCGCTCCACCTGATGCCGCGCAGCAGAAGCTCCTTTCGCCTTTCGCTAAGCACGATGAAAAGTGCCTCCTGCTTGTTTTGTGCTCGTAAAGGTTTGAATGTGCCGGCACGATACCGCTTGACGAGCAGTGCGTTCACATCATTCATGGCGGCTGCCACATCGCCCAATCGGGCTCGGCTCTCGGCCCGGATCAGGTATAGTTCGTCTGTTGCCACCCCTGAAAAAGTGGAAGCGATGCCAAAATAGTGCCCGCGAAAGCTTTGTGTAGAATCAGCATTTTGAACAAAGAACAGTCCTTTGCGCAAATCATTGTTACCGTACAGCCCATACAGCACCGGGTCAATCTTGCCACCGGGTTCGTAAAAGGAAAAATAATTGGCTGACAGCCCGCCATGAAGGATTACCTCCCCGTTAAATTGCGGGAAAGGGTAGCGCTGTGCGCTGTCAATCTCATTAAAGTCCATTAAGTGATCATACAGTTGTAGCGCGGAATCCGCGTACGCACCAGCCAGTTCATATTCGGCCATATTAAGATAGCATCGGGCTAACAGGCCGTACGCCGCAGGCCGTGACGCATCTGTTTTGAAACCGGGGATGTCTGGCAAAAGGTGTGCCGCTCTTTTCAGATCCGTTGTTATCCGGTTGTATGTTTCCTGAACCGTTGCCCTTGTAACTACGGTGTTCAGATCAGAGGACATCCTTAAATGTATCCCGGCTTTGGTAAGGCTCTGCGGACCGTAGGGCGGGGCAAAAACCTCTGCAAGGTTTAAAAACGCCCGGGACCTAAACAACAGTGCCCCCCCTTCAATTCGGTTGTGTTCACTGGTATTGTCGGTCGTCGGCGCGATTTGATTGACCGCTTCAAGTACGACATTACATTGCGTAATCTGCTGATAGCCTAAGTCCCACTCAGTCGCCCCATTTTGCCCGGCATAAGGATTACCCCATATATAGCCCCGCTGAAAAGTCTGCTCCTGGGAACGCCAGTCTTCGTCGGTAACGTAGCAATCTCCTGCCGCCACCTCGGCAATACCGCGGTAGTCATACCCGAAAACGGGTGTGCTGTTAAGTAGTAGCCGGAGATCGGCCAGGGTTGTCGGGACAATCATTTGGATATTACGCTTTTCGTCCAGCCAATCCTTCTCACAGCTGCTTAAAACTATCGCCAGCGAAAGCATTAAAAGTAAGTATTGTTTTTTCATTTGATTAGAAATTAGCCCGTATGCCTAATGCAATACTGCGGGGAGTGGGGATCAAATTGCCATAATCCGGGTCAATCCTGTGCCGGTTCGACCGCCAAAGGATTCCGACATTGTTCAGGTAGGTGTAAACTTCCGCCGAACCAATCCATGAACCTTTTTTACCCACGTACTGATAACTAAGCTGGATATCCTGCAAACGGATGTGGTCTCCTTTTTCTACGAGCGCGCTGCTCCGGCTGTAAAACAGATTCCGGGATGAATTGGACGGATAGACCATCGACGGCACATCTGTTTTCGCTTCATCGCCTGGCTGTTGCCACCTAAACGAATAATCGCTGTGGCTGGTATTGTTGGTAATCAGATTGCCGTAATTGACCGATGTTCTCCGGAAATAATAACCCAGCTTATAGCTGATGTTAAAGGAAAGCTGCAATGGGCCGTAGTGAATCGTGTTACGTATCGCGCCAAAGACTGGGGGCGTAGCCCTGCCATGGTACACCAGGCTGTCCAAAGGGCTTTGTAAAAGCGCGCTGTATACATTTGAAGCTTCCCCGTTCAGGTATCCCAGGGGGTCTCCTTTCTCTGCCGAAAGACCTGCCCAACGGTAACTGTAAATACCAAACAGCGGTTTACCCACTATGGGGGTGTAGACTATCGAAGATGCGAGCATGCCGCTGTAGTCGGTAAAAACATTACTTACGTCCGGCTTTAACGAATAGTCTGTGATGCGGTCATAGACATAGTTCAGGAAAAAAGTCATGTCCCAGCCAAAGCGTTTGTTTCGGAAAGCGCTCACATTCAGCTCCACGTCCAGTCCTCTTCCTTTCATGCCCGCAATGTTACCCTTGTAAGTGGCAAAACCGGTCGTTGCATTGAGCGGACCATAACCCATCAAATCAGTTCCCTTTTTCATGTAATAGTCTATGCTTCCCGAAAAGACCTGGCTTCTTGTTTTGAAATCAACTCCAAGGTTGACCACACGGTTTTTCTCCCACCTGAGCTTGCTATTGGGCGGGTTCACCAGCGTAGCATACGGTTGCCTGACCCAGTAAGAATTGCCCGCATAACGCGCGGTGGTAAAGGCTGTGACCGTATTATCGAAATTGCCGTTATAACCATAGGTCGCCCGGACTTTCAGCAGGCTGAACAATACAGGACCAAAGGGCTCCTGCGTCAGGTTCCATGATACCCCTGCTGACCAGAGCGGCACGCCCCGTTGGTTGCTCTCTACACCGAACAAATTGGATTCGTCTCGCCGCACGCTTACAGACAAGGTGTATTTTGAATCGTAAGTGTATGCCGCGTTTCCAAAATAAGACCGGAAGCGATCTTCAGTGCCTGATATTGCCGAAGGCACGGAGATGCTTGCGCTCGAGGTCGGCAGCGTTTGAAATGTCGAATCATAATTTACCGTCGCAAACGATCCAATGCTGCCGTCATAGCCATAAAACAAGGCGCTATATCCGGCTGTGCTCACCCTTCGAACATCGATCCCAGCTAAGGCATTAACTGCATGTTTGCCAAACGCCCGGTCGGCCGTCAGCTGGAACCGGCCATTATGTGCGGTCAGTTGGTCGTCGCTGGTCGAAAGGATATCGCCCAACGGAATATTTCGGACGATACCGCTGGCAGTCACCTGCGAAAACCTGTTGATCATGTTTCGGGTGTAGTAGCTTTGCTGGGTCTGCAAATTCCTGTACGCCGTTTGTTGTCCCTGGTATTGGTACCTGAGCTCCGCGCTGACTCCCGGCAACAAGGTATATTTGACACTGCTATTGACCCGGTTGGAGCGCTGCCTGCTGGACTGATCTGCCAGTGCCAGCTCTTCCAGGGGCCTGTATGCCCAATCCAGCAATCCGCCTGCCGTAGCCCGCTGCTTGTACGAAGTACGGTAGTCCTTGATGATCTCGGTGGCGTTACCCTCGTCATCAGCAAGCCGGGTATAGGGAAACACTTCCATAGAGCTGCTTGCTCCAAGGTTCTTTGCAACTTGGTTAACCTGATTTTTGCTTTGGGTGAAGATCAGATTTACCGAGGCTTCCAGGTTTCGGACCGGCCTGAAAACATTGTTCACATTCAGCGAAAAGCGTTCATAACCGTTACCCTTTTGCGCTGCTATATTTTTGTCATACCCGGCCGAAACAAAATAGCTGTGCTTGTCTGTTCCTCCGTTCAGGCTAAGGGCATATTGCTGGTTAACCGACCGCTGGTACAGGTACTTATCAATGTCATTGCGCACATCGTATTTCCTGAGCGCGTCGATTTTTTCCTGAGCCTGCGCTTCCGTAATACTACCCGAGCGCTGTTCAGCCAGAATCTCTGCCACCGGGGAAACCGGTCGCCGGGTTGTCGTGTTTGCCAGGTCGGAGTTATATTTCCCTTTTGAGAACAAGTCTGTTTCCATGTCGATAAACTCGCCCACCGACATTTTCGGGAGATAGAATTGATCAGGCTTGCCGCCCACCGTAACGTTACTGTTCACTGCAACTTTAGGTTTGGTGTTCCAGTTCCCTCTCTTGGTCGTAATAACGATGACGCCGTTTCCGGCCCTGACGCCCCAGATCGAAGCCGCCGCCGCGTCTTTCAGGATCGATACGCTCTCTATATCGTTAGGATTAATGCTGTTTATGTTTCCCTCGAAAGGAAAATTGTCTACCACGATCAGAGGTTCTTCGTTGGCAAGGATCGTACTGCGTCCCCGGATGCTCAGTTTCGTTGTACCTGTCCGCTCGTCAAATAGCAGCGAAGGCACAATCGCTTTCAATCGTGACAGTACGTCCGTACTGACCTGACGGTTGTAAAGCTTGTTGTCCACGAAACCAAATGACCCCGTCGCCCGCTCGGCCGGGACCAGCTCAAACCCCGTGTTCAGGATCGCAACTTCGGCCAGTTTAAGATTGGCTTCTCTTAATGTAACGTCTATCTGGCTCCGTCCCTGGACCGCAATTTCTGCCGGCTCATAGCCGATCATACTGAAACGCAAAACAGATTCCGCTTCGATACCTGAAAGCTCGTACCAGCCCTGCTCGCTGGTGATCGTTCCAGTCCTGGTCCCCTTGACCAGCACGCTCACACCGGGCAGCGGCGCGCCCGTAGAATCCCTAACGGTACCCCTTATACTTTGCCCTGGGTCAGGCTGCGGTTTCGTCGCTTTTGGCTCTGCGGCCTGCCTGGCTTTCGGACTCAGCAGGATCGTCTTGCCATCGATTTCGTAGTTGAAAGGCTGCTGCTCGAAGACCCTGGGCAGTAAGCTTTCCACGGTCACGTTCTTGGCTTGTACGGTAACCGGCCGGGCCTCTTTGAGCAGGGCAGCATCATAAAGGAAGGCATAGCCGCTTTGCCTGCCAATCTGCTCGATCACCCTTTCCAGCGGCTGGTCTTTGACCGAAAGGCTGACCTTCTGCGAGAAAGTCTCTGCCGCCCGCGTGACGGTAATGACTGTCAGTAATAATAGAGTGAGCTTCACCGTCCATAAATGTTTATGTGAAGATTTTGTTTGTAAATGCCAGGAAGGCGGGTGCAATACGCCCCTTACATCCTTGACATGCGTGTCAGAATGCATAAATTTGCATGGTTAGGTATTTGACTTATTGGTTTCAGACATTCCCATAGCTCACAAGACCTGACCCGCCGGAAGTGTTGCAAGCGCTTCCGGCTTTTTTGTCCTGGAGCTGTATCGTATTGCTTATCGCTCCATAAACAGCCTCCTTTCTTTTATTTGAAGTTTAACCCCACTTGTCTTTTCGATCATCCTGATCAGCTCCGACAGCCTGACCTGCCGCGGCAAGGTTCCATTAAATTGTTTGTCGGGAATACCCGCCGTATCCACTTCCACATCATACCAGCGGCCGATCTCCCTGAGCATCGCTTTCATATCTGTCCGCTGGAAACGGAACTGCCCCTGCTTCCAGGCCAGGGCGGCCTGGGCGTCCACCGGTCGCGTGGTGACCATGGAGCCCTGTACCCTTGCCTGGCTGCCCGGCGAGAGCAGACGGGTGCTGTGTTGTCTGGTTTCCGTTACGCTTACCGCTCCTTCCAGAAGCGTCGTGATACTCGCCCCCTCCTGCGGGTAGGCATTGATATTGAAATGCGTGCCCAGCACCTTAATCTGTTGCCCAGGGCTTTCGACCAGGAAGGGGCGCTGCTCGTCTTTGGCTACTTCAAAGTACGCTTCCCCGGTAAGCTCGACCAGCCGCATCTTATCGCTGAACTGTACCGGGTAACGCAGCTGCGTGGCCGCATTCAGCCAGACTTTTGTCCCGTCCGAAAGCGTCAGCCGGTAGGTTCCCCCGTTAGGCGTGGTCAGTGTGTTGTGAGCTGATGCCGCCTGCTGCTGATTTGCAGGCGCCTGGTAACGCAGCCCTTCGCCTTGCAGGCTGTGGATCGTTACCCCTGCATCGCCGCTTATCTCGTCTTCGAGCTCATCGTCCAACCCGATCACGCGGCCGTCCGAGAGCGTCAGCGTAGCCTTGTCCGATGCGGGCGCGGCGTCGTTTTGTGCCAAGGCTTGCTCTTGCCGGCTCTGTTCCCTTTCTTTTGCCAGGAAATAGCTGCCCGCAGCACTGCAAAGCAGTATGGCCGCGGCAACCCGGAAAGACCAGTGGCGGTAAAAAGGCCGCTCTTTTGTCCGCTGCTTAATGCTGCGAAACACCCGGGCGTCAAGCCGGGCAATGGTATCCCGCTGTATGTGCTCGTCGATTTCCACCGGGGATTCCAGCGCCTGCCGGATCAAATCGGTAAGCTCGCCTTTATTGCTCTCTTCGCCAAAATATTCAAGGATGCGCAACACATCTTCCGCCGAATGATGATCTGCCAGGTAACGCCGGAACACGGCCCGGATGTCTTCGTATTTGTCCAAGTTCTATCCCTTTTTCTGCTAATACGTCTGGCAGAAAAAAAGTAACGGTTCCCTTTTGATTTTTTTTTAATCGGCCAGCTGTAACGATAGCCAGATGACCAGCGGCAAGCTGCTTCTTAAAAAGTAGCCGCGCAAAAACTGGTTGGCCTTGACCAGGTGTTCATTGATCGTTGATCTGGATATCCCCAGTATGCTGCCTACCTCATCGTAACTTTTGCCTTCAAGTTTGCAGAGGATATAGACCTTTCGCCGCTGAGGCGGCAACAGTTCAACCGCCGCCCAAAGCAGCTTCCTTTCCTCGGCTGCCATGAATTGTTCCTCTACATGGCTGTAAAACTGTTCTGAAAATGGAGTGTCCTGTATCTGTAACCTGCGGTCCCTGGCAGCTCTTCTGAAAATGTCGTATACCATATTGGTACCGATCCGCGTCAGGTAGCCTTGAAACCGTTGTTCGGGATCGATACTCTCCCTGGTATCCCAAATTTTCAGGAACACATCATGGGCAACGTCCTCGGCCTGCTCCCGAGATTTCAGCATCCTGACCAAATTGGCAAACAGCGGCCGCTTGTACCGGTCGTATAACAGCGCAAAAGCCGCTGAATCCCCATCCTTCAGCCTGGCTATCGTTTCCTTTTCGGTTACTGGGCTCATATTCTCTGCTGCATGTTAGGATCCGGATCTCTTTATCGTTCAAGTTAAGCAACCGCGCGCTTACATAAAACAGCACCGGCACGTTTATAAAAATCGTATCAATACTTACCCAAAAAATTCAATAAGGCTCTAAAACAGAGGGCGTAATTCCCGGCGTATCGCAGTCAATCGTCTGGCTTCCAGCTCAAAATTATAGCCGGGCCGTTTTAGTCAGGCCCGGCTATAAAGCACTATTACGAACTATCCTATCTATGTAGCGATAGATATGAGCACACGAAGCTAAGCATTTTCCCATGCTATAAAACTGACCTTCGTCAGTTTTAGCTCCTATCCCGTTGTAGCTTAAACGTCAGGCATAACGTATCTGGAACCGTAATGTTCCCGTCGCCGAAATCCCCGTCGCCTCATTGTAGCTCGCCGTGATCAGGTTCCCCGAATCCATCCATTTACTGATCCGCAATTCCGGTGCGGTTTCTGTTGGGTCCAGGTAAACAGGGAGCCGGTTGGCAACTGCCATGCCCACGTTTGCCGCCAGATAGGCCACATAAACCTCGTCCATCCCGTCCAGGTAAGTGGTCTGGGCGGTGTCCAGGGTGAAATTTGCCTTGACCCAGTCGCGGAAAATAGTCCGGATCAGGTCGGCTTCGATCAGAAGACTCGCGTCCGGCAACGCATACAACTCAGCCGTCTTGGCGGCAACGCCGTCGCTGGTAAATGGTTGTTTAGCCATGGAGTGATTTGGATTAATTGAATAATAGAATCAGGTAAGTAGATCAATTGTATCTATAAGTTACAAATTGACTTGTAACTATTCAAGCATTTTCGCTTTTTTGCGTAGTTGTATTCTTACATAGATGTAAAGTCAAGCTACAAAATAGCTTGTAGTGAAGTTGTTAAAGTCTTTTGTCGTTTGATTGGAATGCGCTTGAATAGTTCTGTTGCTCTTAGGTTATCTACTTTCACATCCTGTTTGCCCCACTTGTTTGCGGCCCTGGTCGGCGCCAATATCATTGTACTTTTTGGGGTTAAGATCACTTTCCTGGAGGCATTGCTGCATCCGGAGTATTACAAAGCCATGGCCGGCAGCCTTCCCATTGCGCTGCTGCTGGTCGCCTTTGTTTCCTTTGTAACCCGTAAACTGGACGCCCGCTGGCGCTGGGCTGTAAGCCCCCTGCATCGCGGCCTGGCGCAGCTTGCCTTCGGCCTGCTGCCCGCTGCATTGGCCGCATTCCTGCTGGCTGCCCTGTACTTCCGTATCCGCGGCGTAAGTATCCTTGACACGCCCTACCTGCGTTTTGACTTCCCGGTCATCCTGCTGCTGATCGCAGTGATGAACCTGCTGTTCGTCATCGAATCGCTGTACAAGGCCTTTACAAGGAATGTGGAAACAGAAAAAGTGCCGGTTAGCGAAACCGTCGCGGAACCGTCGTTGCCCGCCAAGCAGGCATTAACCGTCTATAAAGGGAATCAGGTGCTACGCTTGCCGCTTGCCTCGATTGCTTACCTGGTATCGGAGGATGATTACCGCTACCTGCACACTTTTGAGGGGGAGAAATACCTGGTGTCCCAGACGCTCGATGAGCTGGAAACGATCTTGCCGGTTGCGCAATTTTTCCGGGCTAACAGGCGGCTGATCTTGTCCCTGGAGGCGTGCAGCCGTTACCAGGCCATAGAACATGGCAAGCTGCAAATTATTACCGACCCGGCGTTGCCTGAAAACCCGGTGGTAAGCCAGCGCAGGGCAAAAGCCTTTCGGGATTGGATTGATCAATGATTATACAGGATTAATCTATTTTCAACACAATTTATTAGCCGATAGATGACAATATCAGTTGATTAAACCATAAAATAAGCTACTTTAGTAAACCTGGGGTGACTATCCCGGGATAGTTCGAAATTTCGTGGTAAAGTTGAAAGGTTCGGACTATCATTATGTACGGGAATTCCCAATCCTGACAATCGAGCACCCTTTCTCAATCCATGAAACATATCCTGCATGGAGAGCATTTTGCCGTAGTGCGGCATGCCACCCAATCATTGTTGAAAAAATACTTACCCTCCTATAATTATCATCCGGCAGCATCTGCCCCGATGCTCCTGGACTTGCTTGCAGGCCGAAAATACGACGTGGTAATCCTGGGGGATTTCCCCCGGCAAAGTGAATTGATCACTGCCGTTAGGCGGATACGGCGCGCGGCCCCCGGCACGCGGGTCTTGGTCTTCAGTCAGGCACAGGAAAGTCTTTACGGCCCACATTGTTTGCAGAGTGGGGCTGCCGGGTTTATCTCGAAACGTTCTTCGACCAGGCAACTCGCCGAGGCTCTGAAAGTTGTCTTAACAGGAAACAGGTATATCAGTAGCGCTTTGAAAAATCATTTGCTGGAATACACCCTGCTGCACAACCTGCCAGCAGACAACCCGTTGCTGGCTTTGTCGGTCCGGGAAATCCTTGTGACCGACATGCTCTGCGAAGGAATGTGGATCAAGGAAATTGCCGGCAAGCTCGGTCTGAAAACCAGTTCGGTAAGCACATACAAGAAAAGAATCTTTAAGAAGCTCAACGTACAGACTTTGCTTGAAATGTACTGCAAGGTGCAGGAGTTGAAAATACAGGGCCTATGACGTTTACCAACACCCGTTAAACCGGTCTGATATTTATGCGGGTCTGGCCCTCCGGTTCCACCCCGATAATGACGCAGATCATTTTTTCTTTGTGACCTTATTGCGAACATCGGCCCCTCAAGCCATACCGTTTTATGGCTGTATTAAACAATCGGAGTTCGTATAATGATATTGGAAGAAAAAAAGAAACTGTACCGGGACCGTTTCCCGCCGGTATTGGCTCAACGCATGTGTGATCAAATGGACACTTTTCATATTATACGCAGAACCAACAGCAACGGGCACCTCGCATTGTTTTTTTGCAAAAACATCAGTCATACCGCCGAAGGTGGGCGCTTCTGGTCTGAAATCGCCGAACTGTACCTGAACAGGCAGGATCCTGATCTGATCGAAATCCATGAGCTGTTTGCAAAACATGCTATCCAGGTCTGACTTTCGAAATTGCAATGCCGGTTTTCCTGATCATGAAGTCAGTTATTTCTTTTGAAAAGACGGTTCCTACCCTGCGGCAGTACAACCAAATTCACCTGTACCTGGACAGTAACAACGCCGACTAGATCTGCACGGAGCAGATCCTGGCCTTAGCCTGCATGTCAAAGACGAACGCTACCGTTATAAAGGTTTCCAGGACGTCAATGACTTTCTGTTAACCAGCAATAGATCCAGGCTCCTTCACAGGCGCAAAGGGTTACGTCCAGGTATTGACACGCTCCTTGTTATCAGCCAGCGCGATTTCATCGGGCGGGGTAGCGCCGTATGGCTTTACAATGAGCTAATGATGGCGCAGTCACCGAAATAGATACCACCTTTGGCAAAATGCTTTATTTTACCTTCTGTCCGTGTTGCTCCCCGGGCAGACCACCGGATCTGCCAATCGGGCCGGCAGGGAAAAATTATCGGTAGGGCTAACAGCCCTGTTTGATCATCGACAGCAGGTTGCCAGCGATAAATAGGTTGCGTCTCCCTGATACGGTAGGGTTCCTTATCCCATACTTCGATCAGGTCTCCGTCGTGCCCGCTTCCTTTCTGAAGGAGCTGCTGATGCCGGGCAAGTATTTTGTAGAGATAAGCACCCTCGTCGTGTGCCCTATCATCGGGGAACCTTGCAAATCCTTCTTTTATCCAAAATCTTTCCGACGCTGCCGGCCGGCAGTCCAGCAAGATCATAACGATACCTTTCCGGGCCAGGTCTTCCTCCAGGTGATGTACAATGAGCGTTCCGAGACCTCTCTGCCGGCAGTCCGGATGGATTTCCGCTATGCTGATCGCCGCAGTCCGCTCTGATTCATACCAGGTGACAAATCCAATCGCGGCATTACCGACAGTTGCAACAACCATCTTCCCAAGCCGGTAAGACTTAACGATTATATCCCAGTTGCAGTAAAATCCAGCGCCCGTCCTGTCTTCAGCGGCAAGCCATGCTTCTATTTCCTGCAAATGAGAAGCAGTGGGGTGAAACAATATTTTAGTGTCTGTAAGCATTACGGAGTTTAAGTACGAAAACTAAATATAGTATTTTCCTGTCCTTCCGTATCTGACGAAGGCAGTCAGGATTACTATTTTTTCCCGACAAGGTCCTTTACAAATAACAGGATAACGCCCCCGAGCTTAGCCACCCAGGAAACGGTCACCAGTACTGCGGTTGTTTGTACGGAGGGGTGAAAATTGATCGCCCTTTTTTCTCCAAGGCCAAGCATAGCGTCCACGGTAAAGCCGGACAGAGCGATCAAAAAGCCGATCAGGCCCAGCTTTGTCGGCCAGTCCTGCGTCAGCTTAAAGCAATAAAACCGAAACCAGGTGCTCTTATCGACACTGACCTCTTCATCCTCGCTCGCTTTTGACAACCACGACCGGGATATCAGGACGTGATCGGTACTACCAAGCGGCCTTCTTTCGATTTCCAATACAACTGATCCCAGCTTATGACTGATCCTGGCATATTTAAAACCAGAAAGCGCTGCATGGGCAACTACCGCATTGAATTTTCCGACAGGGCTCCCGGCAGTGGGACTATTATTGGAATGGCGCATTTTCATGGTTCTGTCTGCTATTGGTCAGCTATTTTGTCGCTGAGCATGAAAAGAAAATTCGGAAAAGCGGACTCACCCCTTGAACCCTTATCCGCGGGGAAAGGAAGCTTAGCCATCAGGACGGCAGCGGCGATATATAGCCCTTTGGCGGCGGGTCCTGCTTGCTGGAGCTCGCGGTCAATTTCCGCATTTCCCCAGGAAACACGATTATTATTATCCTCCATGAGCTGGAAATAATTCGAATACCCAGGCATCCTGGACTGGAACTCCTGCAGATCCCTGAATTTTCCGCTTCGGTTATCCCCTGGTAAATCCGGGAAAGCGCCTTTGAAGCGGGTGAGCATTTTGTTTGAGCCTACTGAAGATGCTACCAATGCGCTGCCCGTTAGCGCCGCCGTATGGCAAGTAGCGCATACGTATTCCAATACTACCGTATCATAAGAGGCATGCTGGTCACAGGCAAATGCCTGGCAACGCCTGCAACATCCGAGCGGATCACCTGCCGATCCAGCTCCGCCGTGTTTACACCAATAACATTCTGCCGCCATGGTTAGTTAAGATTTATAATTTTCAAATTATGTTCAAGTATGCTGCGTGGCATTGACAACGCCCATTTCCCGATCACGGCGCTTATCTGGCCTCTTTCCCTTTCAACTGTCCGTAGGTTTTCAGCACGCTGATGCGGTTGTTGCCGCCAATACTTTCCGCGCCCGATGCGGCAAACGTGTCAAATTCCGCCAGGTTGGAAAAGCTAAGTCCTGTCAGCTCTTCCAGGTAAGCTACCGAACAATGATACTCGGCAGGCAGCTTATCCGGGAGCCGGTCCAGGCTTTCGGCTCCCGAAGGAGTCTCCGCTATATCGAATCCTGATTGTTGCAGCAGCTTGCTTTGGTCGGCAATAATGGCTGTGGCCTTCAACGTCCCATCCTGGGGCCATACCACAATTTTCCAGAACGCTTTGGGAATTTGAATGTAGCCTCCCTTCGGATCTTTGTCTGTAAACACAGGTCCGCTGAAAACCGATACACGCATGTTCTCGTCATCGCTTGTGTTGGTGATCCAATCTTCGACACCTGCCCATCTGGTCTTCACCGGGTTGAACTTGAAATGCTGCGGGGCGCAGTTCAAAAAGTGAAAGGTATCTGCCTGCCCTTTTATTGCCCTGGCTGCTGTACCCCAGGAAGGGTCTGTACGTTTCACCAGGTGTCCGCGTTGAAATACCTTCATTTCATCGTATCCGGTATACAGACCATCCTCGCAGACCTCATCGTCCAGTATCCGGTTGTCCTCATACCATTTCTCCCTTCCTTCCGCACCTTCCTCCGACATGGCCTCGGGTCCCCGGGTTACCTTACCAGTATCGCGGTTAATCTTCACTACAGAGGCCCCATCGATATTGACCGCCGTAAAAAAGGCCAGTCGCCGGTCTTTGTTCATCACTACGCTGAAGTGCTGGTATTTAAACTCGATATCGTCTGTCCATTGATTTTTTGCCGCCGCTGCCTTCTGAGCATCATTAAGCTGCGGAAGCGGAACAGGTATGCCAAGAAAAGCAGCAAAGTAGCCTTTCCTGCTTTTGTAGTCCTGGTCAGGGACCAGCTTTTCTGCGCCGGGTAAAGCTTGCTGCCCTTCGGGTGCAGCCGTGGTGGCGACGGCGGTGGTATGGGGCTGTCCGTCCCCCAGGCTTACGGTGATCGTCAGCGGCACAGTAAAACTCCGACTGTTGTTTTCCATGGGTTGTTTATTTGTAGGTTGAAGAAAGTCTTTGTTGAGTGGCGCAGCGGGGACGTCCGGTTTACGGACCGCTTCCCTGTTTGGGTCCGCTACCGGTCTGACAGGAGCGGGAACGACCTGCTGATCGCCGGCTTTAATGATATTGCTGGGTAAGTGGGAACGGATGGCCAGCGCATCCGCAAGTACCGTCTGCATCGGTGCATTCAGGCCCGTCAGTGCCTTCAGGTACCTGACTACCGAGCTGATGCGGATGGCCTCGTTGCCGGATTTGGGAAGATCTTGTACCTGGTCGGTCAGCGCCCGGTAAGGCTCACCCCAATGGTGTAATCCGATCACCTCCCAATCATCGTTGAACACAGGTGCGCCCGACGAACCTGGCTCGGTGTCCGAGCCATAGATTAATGTATTGGGCGTTCTGGCCAGCAAATGATTTTCGCGGACCACAAGCTGCTTGGTCCGTCCCTGAGGGTGCTGAATGCAGTTGACATACATGCCCTTTATGTGCCGGTCCGTAGACTCAAATAAAGGCAGAAAGCCTATGTCTTCTTTTGGCAATGTCCCCAGGACACGTTCCCCGACAGCGACTATGGTGAAATCCAGATCATCCTCGGGTGCGGTAACGAAAAAGGCGCCAGGATCTAACCGGAATCGTGAGGTCGGTTGCGGTACCTTCCGGTAATCCTCCTCGTAATTGAATTCCAGTAAAAACTGCGCACAATCCTCAGGGTTTGGAATCACATGGTTGTTAGTGACAAAAAGCGTTGGCGAGATCATGAAACCCGTACCCTGTGGGTCCCCGTCATCAAAAATCACCCGGGCAACAGACTTTGCCGCTGCCTTAGCCAGGTCCAGAAATGCAATGCCCATAAAATCCACCGTATTGCCCTGGATGCTTTCCGCCTTTCGCTGCTGATCCGGTGCTATGGGTAAAGATTCCACGGACTGATAATCGGCAATCATGCTAGCCACTTCGCCTGACACCGGTATTTGCTTTTGAATGTATGCGACTTTACGGGTTTGATCATCCTCTGCCTCGAGTGGTTTTCCTTCCATAATTTTTTGGTAGGAATTGCGCTGCTGTTCGAGTGTGGCTGAAAGGCGGTTCTCTAAATTGGCTTTGCTCTGACCGGTTATCGATTTCATAGTACAGATGTAGGTTGGTAAGGGTTCGTCGTTTCCCAGATAAGTGACAATCTATTCTAAACTAGATACTTAATGGCCCATGTAAAAATATTTTGTGTTAACGGTATATTATATATGTGATGTCACGGATTCAGGCCCTATCTCACAATGCCACATTGACGCTGATCAGCCAGAACTGCTGGTCCTCCAACCCTTTTAATGGGTCTGAGCCCCGGTTATAGGAGCCGCCCAGAGAAACCTTGAGCGGTTCGGTGATCACATACCAATCCAAGCCGCATTTGAGCAGGTCCGTATAACCTTCCTTGCCTGCGCCCTCCACCGTCTTGTTGATCACATCCCATCTCCCCGTATAACTCGCCGTCAATTTCAGGATCGGCTTATGGATCTTATTCTTTCGGTTCCAGGCTACGGCAGCCTGTGCCGTATAGATCGGCCGAAGAATAAATCCGGTCCCCGAATCCGTCTTCGTTTGCAGTACCTGCTGCGCCTGCGCCCCTGCGAAAATGGAAAAGAATTCAGAGATTTGGTTATCCGCCTGATAAGTGTTCGTGTTCCAGTTGATCCTGGATTTTTCAGTTGTCCACGAAAACAGAAAATTACCAGCCGCCGAGCTCTTCTTACTGACCCGATCATAGTTGTATTTAGGATCGAATGCCACAAAGAAAAGTGTCTTTCCGTCTCCCGTCGCCGCAAAATTCCAGGTCCCCTGGTAGCCCGCCTCGAAGTTGTCCTGCTTCTTTTCGGTAAGGGTGTTTTTGTGGTACTCCACTTTCAGCTTTGACGTATAACTGTTACTATAAAGCCAGTTGGCAAAATCCAGCCGTACGTTCATGCCCAGGTTGATCAGGTAAGAGGACGTATCCTTCCTGGGAAGTGTTAGCTGGAATTGGGCCGGTTCGGCGCGCTGGTCTGCCGTTTCCATTGACTGTCCGATCTTAACCTTCTTGGTAACCCACTTCACGAACTTGGAAGGGTCGTTAACCTCTGAGTCCTTCTTCTCATGGCCGATCACAGCCATTTGTTCACTGATCGGCTTCAACGCCTTTTTTTGAGCATACACGCTGATCGAGGCTGCCGACAGCACCACCAACAAAATTGTCTTTCTCATCGCATTGATCATTTTGTGGCCTTAGTCACCAGATCGATGCAGTCCTGCACCGTCTCGCAATCCATGACATCTTTCAGGTCCACTTTTGCCGAAGGCTTTCTCTTACGGGCGATTGCTACAAATTTTTTGGTCAGCGAAATGTATTGCATATCCGTGAAGCCAAACGATGACATTTTCTCTTTGTTACTCAAACTTGCCGGGTCAGGATTGTTTTGCCCGTCTGTTTCCAGGATCGCAATTTTCACTTCAGTTTCAATGGTCGTCTGTATCGCCTCAAAGGAGGCCATAGCTATCAAACGCCGGGGCCTGCGTTTTCCTACGCGCAACGGTCTGGACTTTTTGTTGTTGTTCTTCCTTTGAAGTTTACTGATCAACTCGCGAAGCCGGTAAGGGGATACTCTTGATGACTGGGGACGTGCCATAGTGTAACTGATGAGGTGATTGAAGGTTCGTTGCTCAAAGATCTCAAAATAGGTCTGAAAATTACCGCGTATTTCTACCTGTTTTGATCGATGCAGTTCAACATTTCTTATCACCTTTTCAATGGACTATTATTTCATCTGCATCGTCGCTAATGATAAGCGGTAAAACAAGTTGCGGGCCTACGACAGCACGTCAACAACCGTTTGCTACCGCTCGCCTCAGGGATCATGAATTGAGCGTTGTGATTATTATACGTCTGTCCCCTCCTATCCTTTACAGGCACCGACCAGATTAACGAAAATCGCCCGGCTGTTTGGCCGGGCGATTTCTATTAGCTCAGGTTAAAATTTATTGGTTCGCGATAAGCATAAACTCCCCGGATCGAATAAGAGACAGCGAGCTTCACGGAATTACCAATTCGAATTTTCGCCATCCGTCAGAAGAAGCCCATACCTGGCTCCCGTCAAGCCACAGCTTCTCGCATGAAACATTCGAGGGATTGGAATTATACTGGCTTTTTATCTCGAAGGTCTTATTTCCATTAATTTCAAGGTAAGTAATCGTTTCGCCGTTTGAACTTCCGGCCGTATAGGGAGTGTTCAGGTAAACCTTCAGGAAATAACTATTCGCATCCTGAATAATGCGGTACCCGCCCGGATAATCCAGGTTAGGCTCGTTATACAAGACTTTTTGTCCGTTTACCAGGTAGTAAATCTTGAAGTCCGAAATAGAGGACGAATTTCCAGGGTTCAAAAGATCTGCGCCGTTTTCATCTTTGAAGACAATATCAACATCCGCTCCGACATTAATTCCTACCGGCTCTTCCGTTTCATTGTTACAAGCCAAAGCAAGCAGGGAAACGATCATGATGTAAAAGATAGCTTTCATGTGATAAAAATTAAAGTTTGATTCCGATTACCATCATTTGATTCGTACTGAAATTCCTTCCATTGGGATTGGGGGTAAAATAATTTCCGTTCCAGGCTCCTGCCCAGCCCCAATTCATATGCATGCCATTGGGGTAAAGATCCCCAGTACACAAGTAATAGTCAAGAAACCCGTCACACACCCAGGCATGCCCGCCGACCGTAGCATCGAAACCGGATAAGATCACCGGCCTTCCGGCTCGCAGTTCGTTCTTGACAGTATTAACGTTATAGGATAAACTTGAAATTCCCGTAGAATACCCGTAACCCACCAGGGTAGCACGAATGGATGCCTGGCTCGACCAGGTTCCGCTACAGTCAAAAATTGCGCCATTGTTATTAAAAACGTCCCGCATCAGCCTTGCTGTTTCCGCACTTGGCGTGGTGTTGCTCATACTGCTCCAGGTAAAGGTACCAGGAAAACTGTAATATCGCATGACTTGGGAGATCGCAACCGGAACACAACCAACAAAGGCCAGATTACACGGCGTACATAACTGGAACGGCATATCGTTATTATACCCACATTCCTGGCCCCAGGTAGTATTCAGTAAGGGAGCAATGTACTCATACTCATCTTCACATTCGTCAATCGGATCGTCCGTTGTCCGGCTTCCTTTTGTTACCTGCGGATATGCCCCCTTCTCGAATTTTTCCCATAACGCGGCTATTCTTTTATCCTGTAAATTTTTAGCCTTAGCCTCGCTCACTTCTGTTTTGTAGAAATTAATCATATTCCTGACACTGACCGGCAATTGCTTATCCAGAGGAAAATCGCCGGTGTCGGCATGCGCCAGGATGGGGATCGAATTCCGGTCCGCCGAAACAATGGCAAAGCCGCCTTCCTGGTAAGTAATTACATAAAATAATGCATCTCCGCGCTCGCCCTTAATTGTCGTTGACATTTTGACGGTCTTCTCTCCCGCTGACGTGCGGGCATTTGAAACACCCTTCGATTTGTCAAGCGGGGACATTGCGTCAAAAGTCCTTGCCACCTTCAATGCAATTTCACTGCTTACCGGCTCAGATTCCTGGGAGGGTGCAAAAAAGCTGTCCTTTTCATGTTGACATGAGGCAAAAACAAGCAATACCCACACAATTACAATGTAAATCCTTTTCATATTCTTTATACGGATTAGGTTTGTCCTAAGTAAGGTATAAAAAATGTACACATTAGGTTACATTAATATGTAATTATTTTTTGGGAAACAAATAATTGTATGATTTTCCGAACAAGATAAAGGTTGGAAACAACGCAAAATTATTCTCTGATAACTATTCTATATCAGAAATGTCCGACCACAACCTACCTTATTATGGCCTTTCATTAAGTAGCTCTTTTCGATATCCTTTCTCCTGGCTATCCATAAATTGATGAGTTGCGAAATAGCCTGCGCAAAAAGTGTAATTAGATGCGGCAAACATATAAGATGTTGTTACAGCGCAGCCAAAGTCTTTTTCTTTTAATCGTAAATAGCTTTCTCTCCTATGGCAACTCCTTACCGGAAAGCTTTGCTACGGGCCTCGCGCCGGTAAGGGCCGGGCTCTTTGCTCCAATCTTTTCTTGCCGGAAAAGGATTTCCACGCCGATCCCTGTTGCGTTTCTACTGCCGATGTTATGATTTCAAAAGGCCCCTGCAGTGCCTTTGCTTTTTTTATGTCCTCTGAAAAAGGAAAGAGGCATGGCTTGTAAAAGCCCTTTCTCCCGTCCAGCCACCCCGCTCTGCTGAAGCGGGCAAAGCCACTTTTAGCCAGTGTTGTGGGCGGTGCTGCTTCCGATTGTTTTCTCCGAAAAATAATGCTGCCGCCCATTTGCTGTCAATGGCTTTCGCGGCTGATGCTCCCTCGCGTGCCTTCCAGGCCCGGCTCAGTCCGCTGCCTTCCACGGTCCATTGCCTGCAAGGCGGCCGCATTGAACATTTTCCTACAAAAAAATCGAAAGGAAATGAACACCACCCACAACATAACACTGGCTAAAAGCGGCAGCAATGCCGGCCGTCAGGGGGAGAGCGGGGCGGCCCCGGCCGGGGGAAAGACAATTTTTCGCAATTAAAAAAAACAAAAAACACAGATCATGGAAATCACAGGAACAGTAACCAAAAAAGCAGTAGTAAACGCGACAACATCAGGTAAACAAGTGATCAATTTCACCATTGCAGTCGGTGACGGTTACAAAGCAAAATCCGGCGAATGGGTCGATAAAACGCAGTTTATACAGTGTGCATACTGGCGCAGTACATCGGAAGCTATCATTAAAATGCTATCAAAAGGCGCAACTGTTCAGCTGTTCGGCAGTTTGGAAGCCCCGCAGGTTTGGACAGATAGAAACGGCAATCCCCGCGCATCGCTGGTCTTTCGCACCGCTAACATCAAACCGATCCGCAAACCTAACCAGCAGCCACAGGCCACGACCACGCCAACAGCAGCAGGGACAACCAACACCGAGAAAGACGATCTGCCATTCTAAAAAACTGCGCTATGAAATTCTTTAAAGACTGCACCACCCTTGAACAGATCAAGGCTTTATATAAAAAGCTGGCATTAGAGCACCACCCCGACCGGGGTGGTGACACAGCCACCATGCAACAGATCAATACAGAATACGCTTTTGCCTCAGCCAGTATCCTGAAAGGGGCCGGACTGTCCAGCGAAGAAACCGAAAATGAACTAAAATTCTCAAAAGATTATCAGGCCGTATTAGATCAGATCATACACCTGCCCGGTATCATTATCGAACTGGTGGGCCTTTGGATATGGGTTACCGGCAACACTTACCCGGTACGGGCTACCCTGAAAAACGCCGGTCTGTTTTTCGCTCCCAAAAAACAAGCATGGTATTTCCGGGCTGAACACTTAAAGGAATTCCGGGGAAGTAAGAAGAGCCTCGATCAGATCAAAACAAAATACGGATGCCAAACCGTAAACACTACCAACGGCACCTACAAGGTCCTTAACTAAACATTTCTTAACGATTAAAACCACAGAACATGTTACCCGTGCTCCGAATTGACAGCGAAATGATGCTGCCCGATACCGATCAATGGCAATTGCGCTTTCATATCCAAAGCTTTCGATCTTTTGTTTAACCCCTAACACCCAAAACATGAGCCAGTTCCACGAAAAGACAGAACGCAAAGCCTTACTCCTATTGGCGTGTACGCTCCGGTACTTTGACCGTTTGCATGGCCTGAAAATGACCACGATGGACGATTTTGATGCATGCGGGGCAAGAAACCTGATCCGCTGCATCATTGAATCCTCCGGTTATAAAGCCATTACCCAGGACGGCAAACGCACAAGGCTTGTAAAGACCATTCGCTAACCAAATCTCAAAATCATGTTTCTACTATTTATTGCCACCGTTCCGGCGCCCGGCGTCCCGGTGGCCGGAACGCTCTTTGTCCTTACAGGCTTTGCTGTCCGCCTGCTGATCGGTAAACGCCGTTTTGAACGGCGCGGCCTCGGCGGCTTGCAGCAGTTCCCCAACTATTGGGCTGCGCTGCTGGTCACCCTGCTCGAATGGCTGCTTTCGATCACTTCCTTTGCCATGATCCTATTCGGCATACTGCTGCTTTGTGTGCATTGGTATAACCTGCCATAAAGCAATTCCCCAATCGCTTACACTTAAACCAAAACAAATATGAAAACCGTTAAAAGCAAGGCTGTGCGCAAGCAGCCCAAACAAACCGCGCCCGTTGTTGAAAACGAAGTCCCCCAACAGCCCGCTGCCTCCTTTGAGTATATCGCTATTTCAGACATCGATATCAGCCCGTTGAATTATCGCAAATACTTTGCGCCGGGGTCATTGGAGGCGTTCGCCGAGAATATCGCCGCATTGGAACTGATTTCTCCCGTCACACTCCGGCCTATGCCTACCGGCGGCCGTTATGAACTGGTCGCAGGGGAGCGCCGTTTCAGAGCGGCAAAAATTGCAGGCTTGCAAACGCTGCCTGCAATGGTCAGGCCGTTAACTGACCAGCAGGTCATGGAGATACAGCTGGCCGAAAATATCCAGCGTGAAAACCCGCACCCTTTCCATGAGGCGCAAGCGATCGAACGCTTGCAGCAAACAGGGAAATCTATTGAAGAAATCGCCGCTCGGTTGGGCAAATCCAAATCCTTTGTCTATAGCCGGACGAAACTTTCCGGCCTGATCGAAGTCATGCAGGACATCTTTTTGGCTGACAAGATCACTGTGCAGGAAGCATACGAAATTGCAAGCTTATCACCGGCAAGTCAGCACGAATTTTACGAAAGCTATTGTACTGAATGGGAAGAGGAATATTTCGAACTGCCGGGAAGCTATGCGATCAACCGTTTCCGGTATGATCTGACGCGCGCGCCTTTCGATATCAAAGATAAAGAACTGGTGCCCGAAAAAGGGGCCTGTACAAACTGCCCGTTGAACTCGGCCACTTTGAAAACATTATTTCCGGAAATGGCAAAGCAGGCTGTTTGCAGCGGTGCGGATTGCTATCAAAATAAACGTAACAAACACTATCAAAAGCAGATCGAAGATGCAGCCCTACAGTTGCCGCCACAGGCCCTGATCTATGACAACTCGCACTTTTTCGTAGAAGTAACCGGCATCATTGATAACATCGAGAACCTGAAAGACCTGCCACGCTATACAAAAAGGTCTGTCTCTGAAATCAAAGCACCTGTGCCCCCGTCAAGAGATGATTATATGGAGGCAGACGAGCAGACCGAGTATTTCAACGAGGAGGGCTATAATCATGCCCTTGATGAATATAACAGTCGATTGGAAGATTATCACCAGCGGATCAATAGCGGCCAGACCCAATCCGGTTTACTGATTACCCAAGACGGTGTCCGCTTTATGCTGTTTATGCCGCCTGAGCAACAGGAGGCATACAATGAGCAACAAACCGTTCAGCTTACCGCCAAAGCGGTGCAGGGAGCGATCAAAGACGGGACGGTTACCGCTGAAATGATTGAAGGCGAGATTAACCGCATCCTCACAAGAGAAAAACGCTTTGTCGAGATCGACGAGGGAAAAGTACAGTCAAACATCCATAAGGGCTTTATGGATCAGTTCAGCCAGCCGGAAAACAATCAAGCACTTACCCAGGCCGACCATGTAGCTATGCGCTTGATCGTCTTTGAATCATTGAGCTATTATTCGAGAAATAAAGTGCAGGAGGCGCTGCATATTGAAGATCATGATTTAGGGCAGGAACAATTTTACCAGACCTTATCCGGGCTTACCGAAGCTCAGTTTGCCTACATGGTACGTATGGCTATAGCCCAAAGTACCAACAGTAACGAACCCGGCAATATCCGGGGGTGGTGCCTTTTAGCAGTTGCGCGCGAGGCAGGTTTTAACGTAGATGCCGTCCGGCAGGCGCAGCAGGAAATAGCCGATGAACGTTGGCAAAAAGCCGAAGCGCGGATTAAAGACCTTGAAAGAAGAAAAGAAAAGCTTCGGCAGAAATCCATGCTCACCCAAGCAGTATAGGTAACAGAGGGTTAAAGTCAGCCTCCCGGCACCAATGCCGGGAGGTCTGCGTGACCCGGTTCTTTCTTTGTCCTGCGGCAACAAAGAAAGAACCAAAGAAAGTGCCGCCGCGCCAGCTGTATCCCCTGGCTGCGCCCGTGGCGCGGGAAGCGGAGCGAGCAGATCAGCGCAGCTTCTTTCTTTCTTTTTTAATCGTGCTGCCCTGATCTGCTCGCGGCATGTTGGATGGTTTCTCCCATGACGATACTATGACTACTGATCGGCAGCGTAGCGTCGTTTTAGTTATTGTCCAATCAAAGATGCGCCCGCCTATTGCACCGGGCATTATCGTATTCGCCCTGCCAATTATCAAGATTCCTGTCAGACTAGATGCTTATGCGCTTCACTGATCTGGATTATGCTGTCTCAGATTGAGATAGAGAAAGTTAAGACACTCCTGTGGTCGCAAAGTTCGGCTGCCAGCATCGGGGCGGAAAAGGAATTTCCGGCATAAACACAGGGGGCTCCTGCAATAGCTGTCATTTATTCCGTTCCTGCTTTTCCTTACTCGCCGCCAGCCGGAAAGGCAACCATAATCAATTTCTTAACTTATAAAATCATTCTGATTATGGAAACCAGAAACAGCAAACGCGACCAACACATCAAAGGCCAGTTTGTCGAGCAGCATGTAAAGGCAAACGTCACAACAATCGTTGAATACATTCTCAATGCAGAAGATTCCCATGCACCCTTCCGAAGGAGTGATCTAGCCAGTTGCTATTGTTATCGTGACAGTGAAGGAAGCTTTTACTCTGCCAAGGAACGTGTCTGGCTCATTGATGATTACACAGATCAGCTGGAAGAACTTCTGGCCTGTGACTCAGCTGACTTGGACGCCAATGATCTTGCGAACCGGGATTGGCTGGAACACATGATCGGAGAACTGGAATCTGCAACGCCCCATTGCATGGAACCGCTCAGCTGGTGGCTGGTCTCCGAGTGGCTGGCAGATCGCCTGCGGTCCAATGGTGAAAACGTCCTTAGCGACGGCATTAACAACTACTGGGGCAGGCTCAGGGCAGGGCAGGCGATTAAAATGGACGAAGTGATCCATAACATCTGCAAACAGATCGGCATACTGGAAGGTCAGCCCAATGAATGGAAGTAAGCAAAGGGGCTCAGGCCCCTTTTTTGTTCGTGCCTGAATGCTAGTTACGTGCACTTCAATGTTGCGACATAGAATGTATGTTGATCAATTTCAGAATAAATGCCGGTCACTTTGGGCCGGCATTTATGTATTACCCCTCTCCTTGATAATAACGTACTTGTCTGATACGAATATGGGAAATAAATTCAGAAATGTAACTGTCGGTTAGCTGTTTGTTAATGATTCGCTGAAAAGAAAATTCCCGGCAACTTCTTCCCGGGAATTTTCGCACTTACTTTATATTTTAGGCATAGCATTATATGTACTGCAATATACCTTCAATTAATCAGATATTTCCTTGAAATGGGTTAATCCATTGCAATTCTCATGTGACCAATGGTTATATTCAAACAGGTCTTATTTTTTCGTTCCGGCTATGGCAGATTCAAAGATTTTCTCCTGTTTGATCATCGACGATTGGGATTCGATGCACATCATCCTGACCGATCTATTGAAACCCCATAGGCGCGTCAGGATTGTGGGGCATTGCTTCAACACCCTGGACGCGATCGAAATGATCCACAAGAAGAAACCGGATTTTATTTTCCTGGATATCGAGAACGCTCCTTACACCGGCCCTGAAATGCTGACCAAAATACCAGCGCAGGATTTCAAGGTAATCATTGTTACTGCTGATCCGTTGCTGCTTTCCGCCCCACCAGATCCCAGGATTGTTGCCGTCCTGCCCAAATTTATCGATCCGGCTGAATTAAGGGAAGCGCTGTCCGGGATTATTTCACGTGGGTAGCCTCGTGCTGACCGGCATTTTAGCCTATTCCTTTCTGTAATCACTGATGCATTTATTTTCCCCGGACTATTTCTATGTACAGTCCTACGTTACTGCATAACCATGCCGCCCAAGTTCGGCGACCGGCATCGGAGCGGAAAAGGAATTTCCGGCATAAACACAGAAGGCCCCTCAATAGCCATCCTTTATTCCATTCCTGCTTTTCCTTGCTTGCCGCCCGCCGCAGGACGGCTCCATAATTATTTCTTAACTCCTAAAACAGAGAAATTATGGAACAGGGTAAATTCGAACCTGAATTCTTCAACATCCCCGAAATCAAAATCAGCTACGAGCCAGGATTTAAAGTTTCGCTACGGCCAAAGGTCGCAAATTCGCAAACGGCGGCGGAAATACTCAGGCAGTGCTGGGACGCCGGCAGCATCCAGCTGCAGGAAAGCTTCAAAGTGATGCTGCTTAACACCGCCTGCAGGGTGCTTGGTATCTACAACCTTTCACAAGGCGGGATGAGCGGGACCCTGGTCGATCCGCAGCTGATATTGACGGTCGCTTTAAAAAGCGCAGCCACGACATTGATCCTTGCCCACAACCACCCGTCAGGGACGCTCAGCCCCAGCCAGAACGATATCAAACAGACCAACAAGGTCGTTCTGGCAGCGGAGCTGCTGCAAATAAGAGTGGTCGATCATATCATCCTCACCGCAGAAGGCTTTTACTCCTTTGGTGACGCTGGATTGTTATAACCAGCAAGAGGGGCAACCCCTCTTATTTTTTGCCCTGCCTTCATCCTATTTCAGTTCTGCGAGAACGATCAGCGCTGCAAGCGAAGCTAAGCATTTGCCGAAGTGCATGAGGTAGGACCCATGCCCCCAAAGTAAAGCTCCCCGCTACCATTTTCACCGATACAAAAAATATCCCTGTCAGACGGCAGGGATATTTTCCACACAAGTAAAGTGGTTTTTTGTTTGCTGAACCCGACCGGCCGAAGGAACGCTCATTACCCCAACCAGGCTGGAAGCAGGAAACGCTTTAAAATTGGGGAAATAAAATGAGCAAGCTATGCTGCACCTCAAATAAATCTGTACAATCCTGCGCAGAGTAGTAACGTATAGAGGCCGTTAAATGCTCATCGGGCAACATCATCGGTATAACAGGCGCGATGCAAGTCACAGGGCCAGACACCATTGGCGGAAATAAAGGATAAACAGCCACGCTCATTGCGCAGCCGGGTTCTTCCTGCTGCAAGGACTGCCCAGAGTACAGGAAAATCTGGTTATCTGTCTTATCGTTGCGAATGCTCCACGAAATCGATAAATTTACCTGTCTTATTCAGATACATAGGTATGCTAACCTAAGTAATCCGGGGCCGGATAGGTCCCGGATTCTTTGTTGCCCAAGGCGATTCAGAGCAGCCCCTGATCAGTTCCCCTGAAAGGCTACAAGCTTTTTCCGGAGCTCGGTGAGCCCGGCTTTCTCCAGGCAATCGCCGCTGATGCTGAGCAGCTCGGTAATCTCTTCTTTGCTGGCAGCCAGCGCCACACCAACAGGGTTCAGCTGCGCCTCTTTCAATCCACGCTCGATCACTTGTGCCAACAGCAGTACTTGCTTTCTGCTGATCCGCAGATCCAGCTTGACAGTTTCGTTCATGCCCGGGATACTCATCAGCGTATCGTACAGCTGGGCCACTTCTTCATTTGTCATCATACCCCTCGTTCGTTTATTTGATCAATCTACACAACGGCAAAGATAAGCTTCCAGACAACAGCGCACCACTACGGAATTTGGAGTGGTTAGCGCTCTGCGAAAATCGTAACGGTCATGCCTATTTATCCACCAGTTTTTGTAACTTGATATTACTTCAATGAGCAATAAGACAGGTGTGAAGTATATTGTTAGTCCAAACCTACGAGTTATGGAATCCACCCCGCATCGGAAAATAAAGACACGCAACAAGGAAAGGACGAAGACAAAAATCCTCAAAGCCGTTGGGGAGATTATTGAGCAGGCAGGTACCGAACGCGTCACCATTGCAAATGTTTCCAGGAAAGCCGGTGTCAACAAAATTTTGCTATACCGCTACTTTGGAAATATCGGCGGCCTGGTAAAACATTATTACCTGGGTAGATTACCTGGCCATATGGCCGTTTCAGACACCACGGAAACCGTTAAGGTTCCCGCGCACAGCGAGCTAAAACCGCAACTGGCTCAAACATTGCTGGACATGTTAGATGACCTCCGAAGTGACGATGCAATAAACAGCCTGTTCAAACTGGAATTCCAGACCCGGCAGGATTTCTTGCCTCGGGAGCAGGCCGAACAAGTCGCCCACATACTCGCGAAGGCAAAACAGCAGCCGGGAAACCGGGATGCGGGCGCCCAAGCTGCATTGCTCTGCGGCGCATTGTATTTTTTGGCCGCAATCGCCGGTCACCCGAAGCCGCTGGTCGGTATCGACTTGCGACAGGAAGACGCCTGGCGGCGTATCCGGCAGGTCGTCAAAGACATTGCCGCCAGCCTTACCTAATCTGTATACGGCTGTGGGGCGATTATCCTCTTCCTCTGAGTTTTCATTACAAGGCAGGTAACTTCTTCCTCCCGCGAATTGCCATGCAGCGATTGGCAGGCCCCAATTATACAATTCTGCTATTTTCTTTTAACCAGCTAATAAATCGAATTTGCACCGATAGAAAAAGCAGGCAAATCGTTGCACTTCCGCCTTGAATTGGGGTAATTGATAATACACCAAATGAAAAAAGTGATGAAAAAGGCCGAACACTTTAACCTGCTTCCCAGGCAGTATGCCAGTTGGACTCAATTTTTTCTATCCATGGATCTTGCCCCGATAGTCGGCTTCTCGGCCATCCAGGAGGATGCCGGATCGATCGTATTCGATATGGCGCAGCTGCCTGGCAGTAACGGGGAATCAAAAGGCAAGCTGGAAATTGAATTCGAATTTTTCAAGGCCCGTCTTTTTGATGAATTCCTGACTTCTTCCGCCCTCAACCGCGATGTGTGCGACACACTCGCCCGGGCAATCAGCGCTCATCCCGACCGGGTTGACAAAATCCGGCCAGTCAGGGATGCCATGAGCGAGATCCTGCTCATGGGGGAAGTAATATCCAGGGCAAGGGAAAACCCGCCAACCTTATTCAGCTGGCTGAGCAACCTGAACTAACCTTTCCCGGCCTGCCTGCACCACTACAGAATTTGGAGTGGTAGCAATGCTTCTGATGTGACACACTACTTTCGTAGCGCAAACTGAATTGTGAAACGAAAATTTTGTGCAGTATGGATTTCAGAAGCGACCGGCTTTCGATTACGGAAGCCAAACAGATCGACCTTGTCGATTATCTCTCATTATTGGGCTTTGAGCCCGCTAAAACCAGAGGCGCCAGTTACTGGTATCACTCGCCGTTGCACCAGGAGAAAACACCTTCCTTTGTGGTCAACCGCAGCCGGAATATCTTTTATGACTTCGGTATCGGAAAAGGCGGCAGCCTGATCGATTTCGGGGTAGCCTTTCACCGGTGCACCATTCCCGGATTATTACAACTGCTCTCACAGGGCAGCTCCACTCCTATCCAGACCATTACGCAGCCTGCGCCTTCGGAAATTGATCCGGCCGAAAACAAGATCACCATCACCCACGTGATGCCCCTTAGTTCGCCCTCACTTTTACGTTACCTGGGCACGCGCCGCATCCCGCTCGGTTTGGCCCGGCAGTACTGCAAAGAAGTCCGGTTCGAGAACGGCGGTAAAAATTACTATGGTATCGGTTTTCAGAACGACACCGGCGGCTACGAAATCCGCAATCCCTATTTCAAAGGCAGCAGTGCGCCAAAGGGTGTCACCACCTTTCGTAACGGAGGCCAGCGACTTGCCGTGTTCGAAGGGTTTATGGACTTTCTTTCTTACCTAATGTTGACTCCGGAGCATAACCGCCTGAACACAGATTACCTGATCCTTAATTCCCTTTCCTTTTTTGAAAAATCAATTCCGATGCTGCGCGGCTATAAAAGCTGTCACCTGTACCTGGACCGGAACCCGGCCGGACAAAACTGTACCCGGCAGGCCCGTCGCATCCTGGGCAGACGTGTCAAGGACGAAAGCTACCGGTTCCGCGGCAGTGAAGACCTGAATGATTTTCTTTTAAGTGGAAAGCCCCTTCGTCCCTTGCGGCAGCATAAAGGTCTGCGTCCAGGGTGAGCCTCCCTCCCACTTTTTATTGAACGGGTAATGCCACCTTCTAATCAGAAAGCCTGAAAACAGGCAGGGGTTTTCCTGCTGCGCCGAAAACGGCAAGATGTAAAAATGTTTCACATTTTGGCCTTTGGGCCTTTTTGGGGCGCCCTCCCTCCGTAGTCGGGGGCGCTGCCTTCTATGAAGTTTATTGTTTAACCGTGAGCATGATTTGTGATGAAAGACCAAAACAAAAAAAAGATCCGACACCTGGGCATCCGCTTGAACGAGCAGGAATATGAGCAGATCGCCAAACTATTTTCCCAAACCTCCGTAGCCTCTGTCAGCACCTATGCGCGCAAGATTTTGCTGCAAAAACCAGTCACCTTTTTAGTGCGCAACCAGTCCGAAGACGAGATGATCGCAGAGCTCACCAAGCTGCGCAGCGAGCTAAACGCCCTGGGCAAAAACTTCAACCAGGCCATCAAAAAACTCAACGCGATGCGGCATGTGAAGGAAATGGAACATTGGCTGGTGGTCTTTGAAATCGAGCGGCGCGGCATCGAAAAGCATGTCGCAAAGATCGAATCGGAGATCAAAAAAATGGCGGAAAAATGGTTGCGGTGATCCATTACAGCCGCAGCATCCGGGCTGTTCTTAATTACAACGAGAAGAAGGTAGAGCATCAGGTAGCTGGTTGTATCGATGCCGTAAACTTTCCGATCAGTGCCGCCGATATGAGCTTTCAGCAGAAGCTGGCCTGCTTTCAGAAACGCAATACGCTCAATGAAGCGGCGGAGATCAACACCGTTCATATTTCATTGAATTTTGCGCCAACCGAAGTGTTTACCCAGCAGCAGCTCAGCGAAATCGCACGCGATTACATGGAGCGGATCGGCTTCGGGACACAGCCTTACCTGGTCTACCAGCACAGGGATAGCGGCCATCCGCACATTCATATCGCCGCAACTGCCATCAAGCCGGACGGTAAAGTACTGCCCCTTCACAACCTGGGAAAATACAAATCCGAACCGGCACGCAAGGCCATTGAAGAGCATTACAACCTTGTTCGCGCCGAGGACCACAAGCGCGGTGTTTTTCAGATCAAAGCGGTTGATCCGGCAGTTGTCCGGTATGGTCAGTCCGATACCCGCAGGGCCATTTACAATGTGCTGGCAGCTGTGCTCAAACCTTACAAATACACCTCGCTGGCCGAGTTGAATGCCGTGCTGAAACTCTACAATGTCGCCGCCGAACCAGGCGCAGAAGGCTCCCGAACAGCCAGCCACAAGGGGCTTTACTACCGGGTTTTGGATGCCAACGGAAGGCCTGTCGGGGCGCCGGTCAAAGCCAGTTTGTTTCCTGCGTGGCTGCCGGAAAAGCCCACATTGAAGGTCATCGAAGGCCGCTTTGCGGTCAATGACGCCATGCGCCAGCCCGATAAGAAAAGGATAAAATCAACTATCGATTTTGCCCTGGCCGCCGCCAACAAACCCTCATTTGCGGGCCTTGTCAGCCAGCTTAAACGTAGTGGCATCGCCACTGTCACCCGTGAAAATAATGAAGGCAGGATCTATGGGATCACCTTCATCGACCACAAGACCAAGGCCATTTTCAATGGCAGCGACCTGGGCAAGCAGTACACGGCGAATGCCATTTTGAGCCGCTGCGCGCCTATTCCGGAGCGCCGTAGCCAGGGCCTGAATATCCCGGCATCCCGTCTGGCGACTGACAAAAATCCGCCCCGACAACCAAATGCAAATTCTACTGCTTCCGCAGGTTTATCCCAGCTGCAACCCGTTACGGACAGCAGCGGAGCAGGCGGCCTGCTCGATGAGCTGATGCGCCCCGAATATGGCGCAGACCATGTGCCGTATGAGCTGCGCAGATTAAAAAAAAGAAAGAAAAGAAAACAATCCAGAAGACTTTAAACAAGCAGTTATTATGTCACAGACAGGAGAGAATGATCAGGCGCTGAGGAAGATATTAGACATGACCCGCCTTATTTCGGTAGTCCTTTTAGGGCTGCATTTTTATTACTATTTCTATGCTGCATTCAAAGGTTGGGCGCTTGTTTCCGGCTTCTCGGACAGAATCCTGACCAGTATTTCGGGAACCGGTTTGTTCAGCCATTTCGTGGTTTCAAAAGTCATTGCCGTAGGCCTGTTATGCGTCTCGCTGATCGGCTCGAAAGGAAAGAAAAGTGAAAAGCTGGGCTTTAAAAAAGCATTCACCTTCCTGGTTTCAGGGCTGATCGTTTACTTTATCAGCTATTATTTGCTTTACCTGTACTTACCTATACAGGGTAAAGCAGTGCTGTATTTTGCGGTAACAGGCGCGGGTTACCTGTTGGTTCTGAAAGGCGGCACGATCTTTTCCCGGATTATTACCGACCGGCTGCGCAAGGATATTTTCAACACCGAAAACGAAACCTTCCCCCAGGAAGAAAGGCTCTTGACGAACGAATATTCCATTAACCTGCAGGCGCGCTACCGGTTCAAAAACAAGCTCCGCGCCTCGGTGATTAATATCGTTTCGCCCCAGCGCGCGTCGATCATTTGCGGCAGTCCTGGCGCGGGCAAGACGGCCTACGTCGTAAGGCAGTACCTGCTCCAGGCGCTGGGCAAAAACCGCCCTTACACGGCCGTAGTATATGATTTCAAGTTCCCGGACTTGTCTCTGATTGCCTATAACCATTGGCTGAAAAACAAGCATCGTTACCCCGGATCACCGGGTTTTTATGTCATCAACTTCGATGATCTGGCCCGCAGCAACCGCTGCAATGTCTTCGACGCATTGGGCATGGTAGACATCACCGATGCCACCGAATCGGCCCGCACAATCCTTTTGGGCCTCAACCGCGAGTGGCAAAAAAAGACCGGGGACTTCTTCGTGGAGTCAAGTGTGAACTTTGTTACCGCCGCGATCTGGTTTCTCAGAAAATACCAGGACGGACAGTTCTGCACACTGCCGCATGTGATCGAACTGATCCAGACCGAGTACGATAAGCTGTTCACGATCCTGCAGACAGACGAGATCAGCACCTTGGTGAATCCCTTCATCAATGCCTATTTGAACGATGCCGTAGAGCAGCTCGAAGGACAGATTGCCAGCGCCAAAATCGCCCTTGCAAGACTGGCTTCGCCTCAGCTTTACTACGTGCTTTCAGGCAACGATTTCACACTTGATGTCAACAATCCCGAGCATCCCAAAGTCGTTTGTTTCGGTAACAATCCGCAAAAAACACAAACGTACGGCGCCGTGCTTTCCCTTTATTTGAACAGGCTTTTAAAGATTATCAACCAAAAGGGAAAGGAAAAATCCATGCTTGTTTTAGAAGAATTCCCTACGATATCGCTTGATGTGATTCCCACTATTGCTACCGGCAGGTCCAACAAAATTGCCGTCTGTCTTTGCATCCAGGATGCCACCCAGCTCCGCAAGGAATATGGCCGCGAGCAGGCCGATGTGATCATGAACACGGTCGGCAACATCATTTCCGGGCAAGTCACAGGCGACAGCGCCAAACAGATCAGCGAGCAGATCGGCAAGATCATGCAGGACCGAGAGAGCCTGTCTATCAATAGAACCGACACTTCGATCAGCAAGTCCCTGCAACTGGAATACGCCGTGCCGCCTTCCAAAATTTCCTCGCTAAGCTCTGGTGAATTCGTCGGTCGTGTAGCCGATACTCCCGATCAGAAAATACAACTCAAAGCTTTCCATTGCGAGATCAGGGCAGACTTCGAGGCGATTCAAAAAGAGGAAGAAGGCTACCAGCCGATCCCGCTTATACGCCAGGTAGATGAGCAAATGGTGATCAGAAACTACCAGCAGATCAAGCAGCAGGTCGCCGACATTGTCCAATATGAAATGGAGCGGATCACCGGCGATCCGGCCCTGGCATGGCGGATCGTTAGTAAATAAGAGTCAACCCACGCAACCGGCAAAGCAAAAGATGCTTTGCTGGTTGTATAGAAGCCTCTTTTTTATTAAACATAATTTAAGACGTATATAAGGGCGCGGTCGCTAAATTTGCCATAAACTGCCCCTGCAATGACAACCAGTTACCTACAGGCAAAAGACCCTGCCAACCCGATTTATGCGACTATATTTTACGGCTTGATCCTCCATTTACTTTAATGGCGATCACCGATATTGACGAACAAGGACTGGCTTCCGCCGAAGACAAGGTCTGTAAAATGTATTCGATAAGGGGAAAAACCTTTCAGCTGACGGCGATGCACGTTAATGACGGCCTATCCGAATATTACCTGGATACCCAGGAGACGTTAGAATGGGTACTGGACGCCGCCTGGGAATGGTACAATACGCCCGGGAGGCCAAGACTTCAAATAAACGAGCTTTAAGCCAAATGCTCTTCGAAAGGAGATCAGCTATTCCTATTTTTCGGGTAAATCTTTTTTTTTAACTTGTGCCCACGAAGTACTTAGCAAAACCTTTCTGTAAACCCTTTCTCAATGAAGCCGTTCATTTTCCAATTTATGGAAGCTGGCTTGTCCGAAGCTCCCGACTATTCGACGATCGAATATGACAATGATCTGAATTTAAGTGTGGATCGCAATACAGGTTTACCTGCGATCGATTTCCTGGCGATGGATACCGAGACATTCACAAAAACGGGAGGCGAGGGAGCCGACAGCGACAAAAGCATGAGTGTAGTCTCATTGGAAACTCAGACGATGACTTTTGTTAACAATGAAAATTCAGATAGCGACAAAGACATTTCCTCCATCCGCGCGCTTCTAGACACTACGACGGCCACACGCTCGATTGAAAGTAGCGATCAGGACAGATAAGCAGATATTATGATTTTGATCGTTACGCACAAATCTGATTATACTGCGGATTATCTGATCAACATCCTAAATAAAAGGAAAATTGAATATCGGCGCCTTAACTGTGAGGATATCCTGCAAATAGACTGCAAAATACAGTTAGGTACTGGGCAACACTTTTCCTTGCTTGGATGCGACAGAATACATGCCGTATGGTTCAGAAGGACCAAATTGCCCGATTTAGGCTCACTATCCATGTCGCAGAGACTCTATGTCCTTCATGAGACTGAGGGCCTGATCGGCAATCTGTTCGAGATAATAGACGCCCACTGGTTAAGTTTGCCTAACGCAGTTTATAGAGCAGAAAATAAGCTCCTTCAGCTGAAAATGGCGAGACAGCTGGGCTTCACGATACCCGATACCCTCGTATCCAATTCCAAGCACGATGTAACAACATTTTTTTCCGAGCACAACTCGACAATTGTTAAACCACTAGCTCAAACCCGACTGGATGAACAAGGTCATGCCCATTTTATTTTCACCAGCGCAGTTTCTGCTAACCATATCCAGACGCTCGACGAATACGATCTGACACCTTGTATTTTTCAGGAAGAAATTGAAAAGGATTACGAAATTCGAGTAACAGTAGTGGGTACAAAGGCGTTTTCTGCGGCGGTGTACTCTCAGGATGACGAAGAAACCCGTATTGACTGGCGAAGAAAAAAGCTAAAATTTGAACGCGCCACCATACCACCGGAACTTGAAGCGAAATGTATCTCCCTTGTTGACCATCTCGGTTTACAATTTGGCGCGATCGACATTATCAAAGGAAAAGACGGTCGGTATGTCTTCCTCGAAATTAATCCGAACGGTCAGTGGGTGTGGATAGAGATGGACACCGGTCTTCCAATTTCAGAAGCGATTATTGAAAACTTGTTGCAAAGATAAGGTATGAGAAAAATTCTGAATCATTTTGGCATACGATATCAACACCCTGAATCAGCCCCATATGACTACAACTATAAGGACTATTCTGGCAATGCATTAACCGACGGTGAGTTGGTTCAGGCACATCGGGATTTCCTCAAATCTTTGGAGGATGAGGAAGTTAAGCGCCTTGAAGTGCTGGAATCCAAAACGTCGCAGATGGTTTCGCAAACGGGTATTATTTTCTCGCTCCTAAGCCTCTTTGTACCACTGTTGATTGAAAAGGCCGAAGACCTGGCATTATGTCTAAAAGTAGCATTCTCCTTTCTCTTAACCTTGTCTTTTGTCTTTTACATACTTGCCATACGAAATGCCCTCAAAAATTTCGACATAAAGAACTTCATCTACTCAAAGCCCTCGCCGGGAAATGTGCTCAAATACCAGGACAAACCCAAGGCTGAGTTTCTGGCCATTGAAGTTCGCGATCTGCTTTATAGCATTAATCAAAACACAGCAACAAACAACAAAAAGGCAACAAATCTTATACATTCATACAACTCATTCAGAGCGGGAAATTTGGTTGTCGCTATGCTGGTTATTTCGTTCTGCGTCTCCTTTCTCCTTTTCTCAGCCGGGAAGAAGAAAGCAAATGAAGTGCACATGATAAAAGTCGAAAGTATTGACTCGTTGGGGCCCGAAGTCATCAAGCAGTTAAAAGTGAATTTAACCCAGCCTAAACCAAACGTGACTGTAAAAGGTAGCGTTGCAACACCACCGCGTAATGACAGTACTAAACATCAGGAGGGACGAAATACCCGCTAAATGAACTATGAGATGGGCATCGCCATTCAGCATCAATCTAAGTCCGAGGCAAACCAAGCACAACAATTTGAATATCCACTTTCATGAAGACATTTATCTCACATACCCATCAAGACAAACAACTTGCAACCGATATAGCTGGCAGATTTACGGGCGAAAACGTCTGGTTTGATACGTGGAACATGGATTCAGGGGATATCATTCTCAATGAGATTGAACGGGGCATCGACGAAGCTAAGAACTTTTTATTGATACTGTCTAGAAATTCAGCTAAAAGTGACTGGGTTAAGTATGAACTTAACATGGGCATCCTGAAGTACCTTAAAGAGGAGGATTACCGGATAATCGTCGCGAAAGTTGACGACGTTGAGGTGCCCTTAAAACTCCAAGCATTCCATTATATTGATGTATCCAGAGCAACAGACCCTGCGGCTGTCATTTTCGCTCAAATAACCAAAATACATTCTTCGACCAGTCCAAGCTATAAGCGTCAGTTTGTTAATCGAAATCATGAAATCGGTTCAATCGAAGATGCATTGTATGACAATGACATAAAATTCATTTCCATAATCGGTCTGTATGGTATTGGGAAAAAATCGCTTCTCAGAGAAGCATTGAAGAGGGTGGTTAGTAACTCTCGCATGGTAGAATTGACACTCTCCACCGCCCATTTTGGTTCAAGGTTGACGTTAGAGCTCTGCTCGAGGGCTGGAATTGAGCTTCCGCCCGACGGAGCGAGCAAGGAGATTCTTCGGAATTCCAACATTATGGCTGTTGAAACAATCTTAGGCAGAAATGATTTTCTAGTTCTAAACAAAATTGAAACGCTGCTAAGTGACGAAGGGGATCTTCAAGATGATATTAGGGAGCTCATTGACCATTTCAAGGACGTAGATATTTTACGGAAAGTACCAATCTTTTTACTCTCGACAAGATGGCCCAACTTCAGATTCATCCCCAAAACCGATCATTCCGTTATCAGAATAAATGGTTTAACCGATAAACATCTGACTAACGTCATTAGCTCAGAAATCAGCAGAATAGACCCGGCCGCCCACTATCCAGTAGAGAAAATAAGCTCGATTGCTGCCCTATTACACGGCTATCCTCTGGCAGCAAAATTGGCTGCCCCGCTCGTTGTCAAATATGGAACAGACTATCTTTCTGCCGATTTTCGCCTGCTCCAAAAGCTCAAAATAGATATAGCTGAAGAAATAATTTCAAAGGTTCAAATTACCGACAACGAAACCGCGATTCTCGAAGTACTTGCGATTTTTGGACATCAACTTAAAGCAAAATTAATCTCGTCCGTCACGGAACTTGATGAAGATTCACTTTCCAAATCGATTGAAAATCTCGTGTCACTAAATCTTTTATCCTCCGACGGGAAAGGGTTGCTGTTACATCCCCTTATCAGCGACTATTATCATAAAGCCGCGAGGGGTAACGGGAAATTTCAAGTATATGCTGAGCAGCTTTCGAATCTGTCAATTGAGATATTCAAATCTCTGAAACCGACTGATATTGAGTATGTATATTGGCTGACAAATGCGTGCAGAATGCTCTTCTACTGTAATCGCCTTAGCGAAGCACACCTGTTACGAAGTGATCTAATAGGTGAATTAAAAGATGCCGCTATCAAACTCTATCATGATTTGGAATACGGACGATCACTGGAGCTATGTAACGAATTTCTTGCTACCGTGCCAAAAGATAAAGACATCTTATTTATAAAGGCGAGGTGTCTATCCAGAATGGGCATAAGGGAAGATTCAATTCTAATTCTAAAAGAACTTCTCACAAATGAATCAAATAGATATTTGAAGGCAAAATTCAATTTTGCTCTTGGCAGGACAATCATCGAAAACAGTCAAAGGGAAGACAAGAGAGATTCAGATCTTGCCAAAAGGTATCTTTTGAAATCCATTAGTCTTAATGAACATGAAAGTGCACTTCAAAGTCTGGGAGAGCTTCTTTTACGTGAAGAGAACTATGCAGAAGCCGAATCATTTATCGAAAGAAAGTTGGATTTGTCTCCGGCGGACCCATTCGCTCTCAGTGTCTATTCCGAAATTTTATGGCAAACAAACCGAAAGGCTGAAGCTATAGAAAAGATAACAGACGCACTTCGATACAAACCGAACAGTGCAAATTTCAATTTCCGCGCCGGCAGATTTCTTCTGGAATCTGACCGCCCACTTGCCGCCTACGGATTTTTCACAAAAGCTGTTAATAACGATGAGACCTATCTAGATGCTCGGCTTTCACTGTGCGATGCCTGTGTTAAACTTGACCGCTTTGAAGAGGCGAAAGGTCATTTAGCATATTTAAAAAGTAGGGTAAAAAAAGACAAACAGGCAATTCTCGACACCATAAGTGCAGGTTATTATTTAAAAGTTGGGGAGATTATGGAAGCCGAAAATGCCGCGGATCGTGCTTTGAGATCCGAACGAAACGTAGTTACTTTGGGCCTAATGGCTAAAATACTTCTTCATAAATCGCGACAAAATAAGCAAAAAGGGCTAACCCTAATATCAGAGTCAGACAAACAGAGGGCAAACGAGTTAATTAAAGAAGGACTCGAGTTAGACGGCGCAAACACTCAGCTCAACTCAATGCTAAGTCAGACTTGAAAGCCCTGATTTAAATTTAAAAGAAGTCGTATCAATAAATTATATAATGGAAGAAGAGCAGCATTTATACATTCTTCGATCCTAAGTCATCCACAAATTCAGTTTTGCACCTTTTCAAAGTGGATTTTATTCTACAAACGGCCATTAAATCACAGATACACAATAGCACCGCTCAATAATAAAAACCTGGACGCCAATTGAAAATAATTAATTTTACATATCAACTCTCCAATATTGTTAAACACTTTTCCTATGAAAACTATTTTTATTGCATTTGCAATTGAAGACGAGCGGCAAAGAGACTTCCTTAAAGCCCACACCAAATTGCCGCACTGCCCGTTTGAGTATATCGACATGTCCGTTAAGGAGGCCTATGACTCGGATTGGAAGAATAAGGTACGTACTAGGATCAAACGGTCTGACGGTATTATCGCTTTAATCAGTAAACATTCACTGAGCTCCTCTGGTCAGAAATGGGAGATTGAATGTGCCCGAGAGGAAAGGAAGCCGATTCTTGGTATCTGGGCATATTCTGAGGACCGGACAGCTGTAAGCGGGGTCAACACAAAGTCATGGTCCTGGGATACTATTCAAAATTTCATAGCTAATCTCTAAATTTTCCGTTATGAAGGTGGCTCTAATCATTGGAATAGATTATTATCCGCATTTGACTAACTTATTTGGATGCGTTAACGACGCCTATGGTGTAAAAACAATTCTTGAGCGGAATGATGGAGGTAGCGTCAATTTCGATTGCAAATTGCTTACCGCAACAGCGAAAAACAGCGCAATTGATCGCCTTGAATTAAAAGATGCCATTCACGACTTGTTTCAGAAACAAGCAGAAATAGCTTTGCTATACTTTGCCGGTCATGGACATATCGAAGCCACAGGCGGTTATATTTTAGGCAGTGACGCCAGGCGAGGTGACGAGGGATTGAACCTTTCGGAGATACTGACCTTGGCAAACAATTCTCCGGCTAGGAATAAAATAATTATTCTCGACAGCTGTCACTCCGGTATCGCTGGTAATCCCCCTGGGCAAAACGACCTTGCAACTCTTTCTGAGGGTCTGACAATATTAACAGCTTCATCTGCGGAGCAATACGCATCCGAAGAAGATGGAAGTGGAATCTTTACAACTTTGCTTGTAGATGCGCTCAGCGGCAGTGCTGCAAATTTAATGGGCGACATTACTCCTGGAAGTATTTATGCACATATAGATCAATCATTGGGAGGCTGGGAACAAAGACCCGTTTTCAAAACCAATGTAAGATCCTTTGTCTCTCTAAGGCAAGTTTCACCCGCTATTTCAATAGAGGACATTCGTCAGATAGCGGAACTGTTTCCAAATCCCGGGTTTGAATTTCAGCTCGACCCCAGCTATGAACCTCAAAATGAGGGCCGAACCGCAGAAATGCCTCTTCCGGACGACGATCATACAAGGCAGTTTGCTATTCTCCAGAAATTCAACCGGCTTAACCTTGTTAAACCTCACGGAGCTCAACACATGTGGCATGCAGCGATGGGTAGTAAATCATGCAAATTGACCGCCTTGGGAGAACACTACCGGCGCCTGGTTGTAAAAAATCGAATATAAACTTCTCTTGTGGCGAGGAGAAGGATTTATCTGAACAAGAAAGAGATGCGGTCACAATATTTTGATTTACACTCATTTACAAAATGAGTAATCTTTTCTCAAGCGATGAACTGTAAATTCGCATGTGGTCTATACGATCACATGCGAATTTCCTTTTGCCCTAATTTAACGCGGCATACTTTGTACGGTCTTCTTACCTGGTTACCTGTGAGCCACGTAGAATCTTCTCCATTTTTTACCTTTCGCCAGTTCATCTACCAACTTGTACAAATACGTGACGCGTTGAGTCAAAGCGTCCTTGATATCCTCCACACGGTAGCCACAAATCACTCCGATAATCAGATATGCATTTGGGTTCAACGAAGCATGTTGGAAGAATGCCTCAAAAGTTACTTTCTCCTCTATTAGTTTCTGCTGCTTAGTGCTATCGAAGCCAGTCAACCATTGTATAATCTGATTCAATTCTTCCTTTGTTCTGCCCTTTTTCTCCACCTTTGCCACGTACACCGGATAAATCGAGGCAAAAGTTATCTTTGCTAATACGCTAGTCATGTGCATTGGAACTGTTCATATCGATTTATTTTAGGGTTTAGTCCTTTACTTGTACTCTGGTCGTAAACCACGGCATGATCACTCTGTCATAGTAGAAAATGTCCCGGTTTCATCAAAATAACGTGGAACGATCTTTAAGACTTACCTTCAATTAGCTGCGCTAAATAAGAGTTGTTCACACGCTAAAATCCAAACGATAGAGGATCAACCCATCAGGCTTGAGCCCTATCGGCTGTTGGGGATACTTTCCCCTTTCGGCCTACGCTTCTCCGAGAGGGTGACCGATCTCCCAGATATGCCCGAACGGATCTTTTAGTTTTCCAATCTTCCAGAATTCTTCTGTTCTGACTGGGCATATCTCTATGGCCCCGGCAGCCAAAGCCCCAGCGAAAACCAGGTCGGGGTCGGCGACTGTCAGAATAAAACGGACGGGGCTAGCGCCGATTGTCTTGGCGCTGTAATTATCAAATTCCGGCTCTTCGTCACCCAACCAGAATTCGTTTCTATCAATCGCCAATTTCGCAATTACTCTTTCCCCTTCATATCTCTCTAGTTCCACCGCCCCAAAAGCTGCAATGTAAAATTTAATGGCAGCAGTCGCGTCATTGACTACCAAAAACGGGGTAAAACCGATTTGTCCATCCATTTTGTTGTGCGCATCATTTATATATACCCAATCGATTGAACAGGGGAACAGTATCTCTACCATCGACAACCGTACGGAAAAAAGGTAGAACGTCATATAAATATAATAAAGCTACCGCATGATTGTATACCGTCGCTATTGTCCCGGTGTGCTGACCAACTGATTTTTTACGGCTTGTTCCAATTGCAGCAACCGCTTCAGTGGCGGGTTAAACCAGTGTTTGGGGTTAAAGCTTGCTGCAGCAGCCAGTTCCAATTTGATGAACGTTGGAATGTCCCGGACAGTCATCGCTCCTTCTTTCCATTCTTTGAACAATATAGGTGTAGTTTCAAAAAATGCTTTCAGCCGTGCTATCTCGGCTACTGCTTCCGGATGCTGTATTTCTTGTTTGAGCATATTGCAAAGGTAATCAAGCCCTAAACAAGTGCGAGAGTCAAAAACCCTCTGCCCAGTTCCATTCCGTTGGCTGTACTGTGAGCGCTCTCCGTTTACTGAATATCCTTCGCCGCTGTCATGCACATTCGAAAGGCACTCTTACCTATTATAACGGATCGCGTCTGTGCGTTACCGTTAGCTGACGGCAAAGCTTGTATTAACCTGTCGCGACGAGTGGAACAAAGCGCCCAAACTTGTCTCAGATAGCAGGTCCTAACCTGATTTCCCCGGGGCATTCCCTTCGCTCAAACCCACCAAGTTTCCCGGATTGATCGCCACCGTCCTGTGCCGGCATTCCTTGTCCGCTACTTCCTGTTTCAATGCATCAAGCAAATATACTTCCTGGCGCCGAGCGTCCGAAAGTCTGCACCGGCGCTCTGGCGCCGGCTTGCCGTGGGTTTGAATAAAAAAATCTCCACCTATTGGTTTTTGCCCCTTCGGGGAGTGCCATGTGGGTAGTATTTTTTACCCAAAACTTTCTCCCGCCTCTGCCAGTAAGGTTCATTGCACCTGTTTGAAAAAGGCTGCCAGCGGCCATTTCAGACCGGCCACAATGACGGATGGCTTAGCAACCGAGTTGTTCCAGTGGTGCGTTTCCTGAGCGAATGGGTTGCCCGAAAAGCAAATAGCTAAGTACGTGCTCGGTATCTGAGACAGCGGGTTGGTCGACTTGTCCCAACAGTTCGCTACCGGATCAAAAATCAGCGTCTGCCGGTATGCTGCCGGCACTGATGAGATCCAGCAGATCGAAACGCTACACACTCTTCAAAAATTGGCTTATGGACAGAGAGCTATTGTCACTCGTAAGAACAAGTATTTCAGACGGGTACTTGCCCGAAAACTGGCACGAGAATAAAGACGATGTCATCCAAACTTACACCGGGTATTTATCCTTATCAAATGATTGCGTCCTGGTCGAGAGCGACTACTATCACCAGGAGAAGGATTCAGATGAGTACGTATTTGATAAAGTTGACCAGGAACACATCTTATACAGTAACTGTATAAGGGTTCTTTGTGGCTTAGAAAAATACTTTTATACCCATGAAAACCACAGGCGAGACTATTTCCTGCACAGAAATGAGTACTATGACGAAGATGGCCTGCAAACTTATGATCTGGTACGGATGGTTGACGGAAGCATCGTCAGCCGCGACGACGTCTATTATTGGGAATCGGACGGAGAATACCACTGGGACCCGGAGGATAACGATGAGTTATGGACATATCACGAAGGGCCATGCCCTCCGGATTATCGGAAGGATCAGGTGAGCCCCGGCATAGGTTTTGAAATAGAAAAAGGCGGAACCCCGGAATTCTGTGGATTTTACAACAAGTATGACCTGTTCGATGAAACAGGTTGTGTTATGGAAGAAGACGGCTCTGTAGACTGGGAGCTGAAAACCCCGGTTTACCCATTATTCTCCGAGCGGATAGAAAATAAATGGCTACTTCAAATTGAACAGGCCATCAACTCCGATAACCATAACGATGCCGGAGGACACATCCATCTTTCACTGCCTCCCAAACCAGGATGGCAACTGTTCGACTACTGCCGGCCATACCTTCCACTGTTCATGTCGATGTATCCCAACAGACTTGAAAGCAATTACTGCAAAGGCAAACCGGAACTTCAACTAAAGCGGAATGGTGAAAAACACCAGGCTATAAAAATCTGGGACAACAGGATAGAACTTAGGTTCCCGGCTAAGGTCTACGATATGAAGGCCCTGGTCTTCCGGTTAAACTTCTGCCGGCTAATGATTGAAAAGGATTACAAAAATATCCTTTCAGCCACACTGGCTGCCTTCGATAAAAACACGAAACTGTCCAAACTGGTCATGGAAGTGTATCAACGGAAAGAATTGGACCTGCTTACAAGAGTGATACATGTTGCAAAAAAATACTTCAATACGGACCTGCTGAAGGAAAAGACTATAGAAACCCTGCTTAAAAACCTTAAAACTAAAGAATCATGTGCATCGCAATCTTAAACCTGGAACACACTATCGACGAAAAAACATTCGCCACCTGTTGGGAGAATAATCCTGACGGCGGCGGGCTGGCCTATATTGGGCACCGTCAGTTGAAGATCATTAAAGAAATGGATTCGGTCGATAGGATGTACCGCAATTACGCTGATATAAGAAAACATAACGATCTTCCAATGATCGTCCATTTCAGAGTAGCGACTTCCGGAAAGATAGATGAAGACAACTGCCACCCATTCGAAGTTAACCCAGAGATCGTAATGGCCCACAATGGCATATTGGAAAATGTTACGCCTTCGCCGACAATGAGCGATACCAGGGTCTTTATAAAAGAAGTGCTCGCGGGTCTACCCGAGGGCTTTCTGTGGAACCACGGCATCCATCGGTTATTGAGCGGGTTCATAGGCACCTCGAAATTGGTGTTCCTTGATAGGTATGGCATGTACCGCATTGTCAATGAAAATCTGGGCCATTGGGATAAACATCACACAAACTGGTTCTCTAATTATTCCTATGAAATGCCAGATCAGAGTACGCGATATTGGGACAAAAAACACCAGAAGGGACAATTTGCTCCTTCCCTCCATCACCGGAATCACTCGCTTTGGATGGATGATCAGTGGGGTATGTGTCAAAGCTGCGAAAATTGGGTTGAATACACCGAGCTCAGTCATGACAACTACTTGGACGTTATTATCTGTCATGATTGTCAACGCTACTACTATCAGAGTCATCAGCCTTAGCTCCGCATTCTTTCACATTCCCGCCCATCCATTTAATCAACGCTTAAATACACAACAATGGCACCAGGCTATCACATGTTTTACGCCAACGTCGAGGGCAGTCGCCGCCAGGCCTCAAATGACCGAACCACCTACTTCCTCGGGGGATTCAAAGGTGATCACTTTGCCGATGACCACTTCAAACAAAAAATGGATCGGATTCAGCGGATTCTTACCAGATGCTACGGAATTTCCGGCTATTCGTATCATTGGGTTCCCCTGAATATCAAACCGTATAAGCCCAGGACAAAACAGCAGCGATACGACACCGCTGTAAAGAAAGCGGCCAAAAAACACTCGCAAAAAATCGATGAGATAAGACGATCGGCAACATTGTTTGCCGATCACTTCATCAGGGAAGAAGAAGATAGGCTGTCGGTCCGTACGGCGCTCCTGAAAGAACGATATGGGATTCGAGCTATAGGATAAGGGATAAGTCAGGCGAGTCCCTAGCTCATCCCCTATCAACCACCGGCGCAAGCCAGCGCAATTTGTTTCAACAAACAGTGACCACTACTTTTCCGATCGCCTTCCCTGTCTCCGCATAGCGGTGGGCTTCCGCGATCTGGTCCCATGGGAAACGCGATCAACCAGCGGGATGATTTTCTGTTGTTCCACCAGTTCGCTTGCTATGGTTTGGAGTTGATGTCCGTAAACCAGAACGAGCAAATGCCCGCTATTGAGCATGCCATGAAAGTCGTGTATATTTGATTAAGCAGAAGATTTGTCAATGCATGTGTTGTAGGGAAAGATTGAATACCCAATCATAACAGAATTATGAAAAATGAAAACGTAAAGGAAATAGGAGTTTCAATAGCCAAATCCATCTTTTCTTCGATTCCTTATGCAGGCCAGGTCTTGAACGAAGTAGCCTTTGATTATAGAAGCAGGATCAAGCAAAATAGACTAAATCGATTTACAGAACTTCTGGCCGATTTTTTTAAAGATGCACAGCATATCGACCTCGACCAGCTAAAAACGGAAGAATTTAGTGATCTTTTTGAATCTGTGTTGAAAAAGGTCACTCAAACAAAATCTGAAAGCAAATACAGACGGTTCAGGGATATATTGCTTAGGGAAATACTTTATCCAGAAAATAATATTGATAGCGCTGAAATCTATCTCGAATTGGTCGTGAGCCTGTCAGAAATCGACATTATTATCCTAAATCAGCATAGGTATTTTGGCAATGAATACCAACAACAGCAGGATAAATATCATGAAAATCTTGGCGAGCTTGTATTAAGTAGGGAGAGGCTTCAAAAAGAGCGCGAGAATTCTGAAAAGGGATATCCAAATAATGTCACCTTTTATGAACAAAAAGTCCTTCGAATCGAACAGGAAATTGCCTTTTTTGAAGCTCTGAAGGAACAATTGGAAAAATACAGATCGAATAGTTTCTACAATATTACAGAAAGTGATTTCCTCTACAGCAAACAGGTATTGTATTCTAAGGGCTTATTGATAGATTCTGGCATTGGAGGAATTGATACCAAGGCCTTTGATCGCATGTCAATTACCGATTTTGGAAAAGAGTTCATTTCGTTTATCGCTGCTGCTCAGTAATCCAGCATATTCCGCACCAGGAAAAATATCGCCAGTTTCTTATGCCGCTGGTAGATGCTCCGAGTGTCTGGCGTCCGTCGCCATTGTAGTACCTCAATTCCGATTGAGCTTGCTGATTTTCTCAAATAATCCGTACCTTTACAAAGCACAAAAAAGAAGCTCTTCAAAACAATTCAAATCAAGTCAAAGAAAATGGGACCCCATCTGGGACCCCGATTTTTTGAACCTTCGAAATAAAGCCATAGGCGCGCATTTCATAAAGATTACGTAATCCCAGCGGGATCACTGAAAGCGCCTCAAAGGGCGCTTTTTTGTTTCAAATTGTTCTGAAAATCAGCTTGTTTCAAAATTTTTGAGTCATTCCTGATCAAAGTAACCTATCCGATTCGGTTACCGTTTCGGTTACCTATACGATTTTCTAAATTAGGTAACCGAATTTCCGAAAATAGCTTGTGTGATGTGGTTTTGAGGAAATCGATGCGTCGCCTGCGGGAAGTCCCCGCAGGGAACATTAGATCACTTAAAAATGTGAAGGATGAAAAGCAATCAGAAACTTTCGATCCTCTTCTGGCTATTTAAAGCCAAATCAACCAAAGACGGCAAAGCGCCAATTTATGTCCGGATTACCATCGACGGGCTCGATGACGAAATCTCGCTCGGCAAAAAAGTGCACCCCGACGACTGGTGCAACCAAACCAAAAAGGTCACTGCCTCAGGCATGGAGGCCAAACTGATCAACCTTGCCATCGATCAGGCGCGCACCTCACTCACTTCCCAGTTCATGGTGCTGCAATCGCAGTTTGAATGCATCACGCCTACAATGCTCAAAAACGTCTTCAAAGGCAAACCTGTCGAAGATAAAGACGATGCTCCTAAGCAAGGTTTAAAGAAGCAGCAGACCCTGCTTCAAGCTTTCGACGAACACATCGAAAAATTCGAATTGATGGTCCAGCGCGGGATGCGTTCGGACAACACACTAAGGCACTGGCGAAAACTTAAAAGACACGTTACCGCTTTCATCAAGTTTCAGTACAAAGCATCTGACCTGAATTTTTCAGAGTTATCTGGTCTGTTTGCCGAAGAGCTCTACGAATACCTGACGCTCCACAAGCCCAAACCGCTCGCGGAGGTGTCTGCTCGTAAGGATGTAAAATGGACCAGGCAGATAGTGAAAATCGGCGTCAAGAAGGATTTCATAACGCGCAACCCGATGGAAGGTTTCAAATGCTCCGGTGGCGACGTCGAGGTAATTCCATTGGAGTTCGAACAGGTGGAGCGAATCCACCGAAAGAAATTGCATGTTGAAAGACTGGCTGAGGTGCGCGACGCTTTCATCTTTCAATGCTTTACCGGTTTTGCTTACCAGGACATTTATGGTCTCACTCGTGATAGCATAACGCTCGTGGGTCCGAAGAGAGAAAGGTGGCTGGTTCGGAAACGAGGCAAAACGCAGGTCGGCGAAATGGTACCGATACTGCCGATTGTAGAAGAGTTGATTGAAAAGTACAAGAACCATCCCTACTGCCTTGCCCACGATAAACTTATTCCAGTGAACAGTAATTTCAGGTACAATACCTATTTAAAGGAGCTGGCAGACCTCTGCGATATCCGTGACATCACAGGAAGTATCAGAAGGCTTGACACTCATGATGCCAGACATTTCTTCGCGGATATGATGCTGAATAATGGCGTGCCCTTGGAAGATGTGAGCAAGATGCTCGGCCATAGGAACATTCGGACGACTATGCGATACTGTCGAGTGAGAAAATCTCGAATCAGCGAGAATGTAGGAATAGTTCGGGAGAGGTTATTTACCAAAACTGGCAAGCTTCGCCAGGCTTCATAAAAGTTGACAAAGCCAGCTGACTCGGCGCAAGCAATTTAATGCTTATCGCCGGGTCAGCTGGAACGTTTTTGTGTGTGGAGATCTCAGAAGAATCACTTCGAGCACCCCAAATTGCGCTTCTCTCGCTTAGAAGTGCCCTTTCACTGTTTTTGAAAATGAGAATATATTCCTGATTCAGTTCAGACCGAAACATTCGGAACCTGGTTTCAACCAGCATGATCAGGACAAAAGCATTACAATGATTATCCGGCCCGCATTTATTGGATTTACCTTGTTGGACCTATGGATAACCCAACTCCGGTTCAGAATGAGAAGAATCAAGAAAGTACTTGAAGAGCAGGATGTGAATCAAAACACAAACGAAACATCCCTGACCCGATGAAAGCATTTTCCAAACGCGTTTCCAAACTGTTTTTGCCTTTATTAGTCCAATTTCCCTAGTGGGCTGTCGCAATCCCAGGGACCAGTGTCTGATTTGCTCCGCCAGGACGGCAAATTATGGGTCGTTATCATAGTTATTACAGTCGTTTTCACCGGACTTATCTATTGCATAGCCGGAATGAACCAACGGATAAATTGGTTGAAAAATGGCCGCTAATTTTTAATGAAGACTGACTTAGAAAATATCCCTCCGGTTGAGAAACTGAATACTTGCCACCGCGTCCAAAACAATAACCATTAGGCTTATCAGCAGGTATGAATAGCGCCACCTTCCCATTTAACACAGTTCCCGGTGATCTCACTGAACATAGCAGGCGAGTACGGACACGAAGCAAAAAGTTTTTCTCCCGTCTTCCATTAACGCGATCTATAAAAGAAAATTAGCGAAACTTAAAAGTGGATCTCACGGATTGCTAGGGATTTTAGATTCATTATTGCCAATAGAACCCGATTTAGGAACCTCTTACATATCTTCTACCTCAGCCATTTGCCCATGTGCGATACATTGTAATGACCATGTCCTATTGGGGATGAATTTTATGAACCCTTGATCTCATTTTGAAATCCCAGAACCTGATTCGACTCAGTGTAGAGACTTCCTAATTTGTAAATCTCGGAAAAGTCGGTTCTCGAAATGTGCTATCCCACGCTCATTTGCCGCGTCGGCAACTGTCAACGGATCCGGTAGAACCCGACGCCATTGTACAGACGTTCACCAGTAACCGCACTGTATTTAGCGGCAAAGCAAGTGATTGCACGAAATACCGTTAGAAAATTCAGGTTTGCAATTTATATATCACTGTAAATCAGCCTATTGAAATACTGGCACGAGCCTTGCAATTTAAACTATCTGCACGGCGGATTCACTGGTGATACATTTCGAAAGTCCTAACGTGGCAACATCAAGACGAAAAGTCAATATCGATTTCAAACGTCTAGTACAATCTCGTTTGACATCAAGACTTTGCAGAAGATTTCCCCTTCATCGAAACGAAGATGACGGGTGCCGGCTCACCGGGGGCTGCTGTAAGAGGTGTGCACTTTCCACACGTTCATGCATGTGACAAACCAACGTCGGCGCGCCGTTCCCGCGAAGTCCGATCAGCAACATGGTGATTCAATGGATGGGAAATTTTCGGGATTAACTAAAAAATGATGTAGAAAAACATGAAGAAGAAACAAAAAAAGCAGTCCGTGAAGGACTATGTAACGGACCCTAACCTGTCCAAAGAAGTCAGGGAATTTCTGAAAATCATCAACACGTCCGGCGGGCCCGCGCTTGAAACGCTTCCGCTTTCCGAAGCGCAGGCCGGCCTCTCCAAGGCACAGGCATCGGTGAAGGTGGATGTGTCAGGCGTGACAATAGATCTGAAAACCATTACCATCGACGGGTACACGGTCGACCTCCACATCGTCCGTCCAGAAAATGTCAGTGACACTCTACCGGCGTTTATGTTCATCCACGGCGGCGGCTGGATACTTGGCGACTTCCCAACGCACCACCGGCTGGTCCGCGACATTGTGCTCGAATCGGGCATGGCGGCCGTATTTGTCAACTATTCCCGCACCTCAGAAGCCCGCTATCCGCAGGCGATCAACGAAATCTATGCGGCCACGAAATGGGTTGCCGACAACGGGCACTTGATTAATGTAGACGGCAGCAGACTAGCCATTGTAGGCAACAGCGTGGGTGGCAACATGAGCACCGTTACTTGTCTGATTGCAAAGGAGAAAGGTGGACCACAAATCCGACTTCAGGTGATGATGTGGCCTATTGTAGATGCCAACTTTGAGACAAAATCTTACCGAAAATTTGGAGAAGATCGTTTCCTGAGCACCTCGTTGATGAAATGGATGTACGATCTCTACATCGAAAACCCAGAAGAGCGAAAGGCCATTTACGCCTCGCCGCTCCAAGCCACTTTAGAGCAGCTGAAAGGCCTGCCACCGGCACTCATCCAAACCGCCGAAAATGATATTCTTCGCGACGAAGGCGAAGCCTATGGCCGCAAACTCGGCGAAGCCGGTGTGCCTGTAACCATTGTCCGTTACAATGGGATGATTCACGATTTTGGCCTGCTGAACGGTCTGGCCACCTTGCCCGCCGTTCGTTCGCATATCCGCCAGATCGGCGCGGAGCTCAAAAAGTACCTGGCCTAATATCATTGGTGTTCAAAAATCAACCCTAATCCAGTTAAAACCATGTCAAAATTTAACTCAATATTCATCGGAGTGATAGCTACGGCATTCTTTGCATTCGTTTCCCACCAACAGATCGAATTGCACCGAAGGTCCCAAGACCCCAAAAAGGGCGTCAAAAACATCGTGCTGGTTCACGGCGCATTTGCTGACGGGTCGAGCTGGTCAAAAGTAATCCCGCTTTTGGAAGCGAAAGGCTTCAAGGTGACTGCGGTGCAAAACCCGCTTACCTCGCTCAACGGCGACGTAACTGCCACCAAGCGCATTATCGCTATGCAAAACGGACCGGTACTTCTGGTGGGACACTCGTGGGGTGGCGTGGTAATCTCAGAGGCCGGCAACGATCCGAAAGTAGCAGGCCTCGTATATGTAGCCGCGTTCGCACCGGACAATGGTGAGTCGCTCAACGACGTTGCTAAAACCGCGCCCCCCGCACCAGGTAACGAGCAAGTCCTGGCCGATTCCGCCGGCTTTCTTTCCCTCACGCCCAAAGGCATTTTCGAGGATTTTGCGCAGGACCTGCCTTTGTCCGAGCGCAAGCTGATCCTGGCCGCTCAAGGCCAGTGGGCTGCATTCACAACAGGCGAGAAAATAAGCACGGCTGCCTGGCGCGAAAAACAGTCGTGGTTTATTATAGGCGGAAACGACAGAATGATCAACCCCGTCTTGCAGCGCAGATTGGCGAAAAAGATAAATGCGCAGTCCCTTGAACTAAATTCCAGCCACGTGCCGATGCTTTCGCAGCCTGCAAAAGTAGCCGCGTTTATCGCCAATGCAGCCAGCAATGTGGACAGTAGAGGGTTGGAGTAGAAACCCGCGTGCATTTTGCGGCTGCGGCTTGGCCGGCGTCGCAGAACCGGAGAGGATTATTAGTTTTTGAAAGCTACACAACTATAAAACACGATGCATATAGGTAAATCTTATCGATTGAGCGAATTTCTCGTCTGGACGCGACGGAATACGTACATACTCTTTTTTCTGGGGCTATTTCCGGTGATCATTCATGAAATATGGGGCCTAAAATGGCTGAATGTCCCTTGGCCGGTGGTCGCACTTTTGGGTACAGCGACAGCATTTACAGTAGGTTTCAAAAATACGCAAACCTACAATAGGGCAGCGGAAGGGGCGCGGCTCTGGACGGATATTCTGAGCCTAAGCCGTTTTTGGGGCACCATTAGTGTCGATTTCCTAAATAATTCCGCGCAAAGCAAGGAGTTGATCTACCGCCACATCGCCTGGCTCACCGCCCTGCGCTATTACCTGCGGGAGGACCGGGTATGGGAGAGCAACGAAAAGAGCCATAACAAAGAGTATCAGCAATTTTTTAATATCCCCGAACGCGTACAGTCGGTCGAAACACAGCTAAAAGAGCTTCTGTCGGCCCACGAGCTGGAACTTGTACTGCGGTCACGGAACAGGATGGGCAAAATACTCGCGCTGCAAAGCAAAACGATCAAATCGCTGACCGATCGCGCGGAACTGGCTGCGCCCCAGTATGCCGCAATGCAACAGATGATGAAAGATTTTTATGCCGTGCAAGGCAAATGTGAGCAGCTCAAAGATTCGCCCTATCCGCGTCAGTATGCGGTGATCAACAACATTTTTGTATGGACGTTCTGCTTCATGTTGCCGTTCGGGATCGTACATGATTTTGATCTGCTCAACCAGGTCGTCGACGCCCCCCTACGTGGGTATATGGCGTGGGTGACGATCCCGTTCAGCATGCTCATTTCGTGGATGTATATTTCGCTCGAACAGGTGGGCGAGAGCACCGAAAACCCTTTCGAAGGAAGCGCGAACGACGTTCCGATCTCGCAAATTAGCCAACAGTTGAATATAGAACTTCGTGAAATGCTGGGCGAGCGCGAGCTGCCCGAGGATTTGCAGCCCTACAATAACATCATCCTTTAAGCCAGAATCAAACGAACATGGAAACACTTAGCCCCGAGATTATTAACCCAGCTCCGATCCTGACTGACCTGAAAATGCACTTGAAAGAGCCAACAGTGTCACAGCACATGTACCTGCGTCGCCCGACGGCAAGCGGTTCTGCGAATTTTTCCATATGGGACTTCGGTATCAACGCTTTGGCTGTACGTGAATCGGCCTTGCCAGAGGTACTGCAACGGATGGGTATCCGCAGCCTTACACTAAATGTTACACAAGATCTGAGCCCGCTCCATCGCTTGAGCAGCAACATCCCGCATGCCGGTAGCGAGGAAGACAATTGGCGCTATCTCATGAGCGACACGGTGACGAATGTGTTGAAGCCGTTTGTAAGGAACTGTTGTGCCATCGCATTCGATGACTGGGCCAGCCTTTCCGGGGCCTCCGGCCTTTGGAACAGCCTGTTGCAAGGCACCGTCCGTTCCGTGGGCATCCACAGGCCTGAATTCATCTTCTACCTTGGTGACCCTTTCACCCGAAGCTCGTTCCAAGTGGAAGAAGCGATCGGTATCATTGCCGATTTTTCGAAATTCGGGCGAGTTACCATTGCACTGGACGAAGATGAGGCTATTAAACTCTGGATGGTGTTGAACGGCGTGCATGAATACGGCATCGTTGTAAACCAGACTTTTCCCGATTTGAAAAGGAAATTCGTTTCCATTTTCCGATCCATCAATATCGATCGTCTGCTTGTGTATTCGGCCATGCAGGCGATGCTTTTCTCCCAGCATAGCCAGTTACTGCTGGCACGGAAAAAGGTGGCGCCTAGTTTTGAGATAGCACCCCAGGCCCGCGAGCATTTCATAGAGGGCTTCTGCATGGGCCTGGCCCGAGAAATGGACATCGTCCGATGCCTGGCATTGGGGCTCATTGTTTTCGGTTCGCGGAGCGAAAATGGGCCGAGTGCTACCCGGCAGGAGCTTTTCGACTACATTGATCGGTGGATGGACGAGCTTCAACAGCAGGAAATCATGTATCTTTACCAGTAATATCATCAATCATTGGGAAAATATATTTCCACAACGACAGGTTAATCAAAGCGGGAATGAGCCGTACCGCATAAGAGACTTGTTGAAAGGCAACCTGCTATGCTTGGAAACGAACAACTTGTGGAGAGGGAGCGGATCAACGAAGTCCTGCTTGAGTTGAGCAACAGAATGGTGAAAGTCCGTAACCGGAAAGACCTGTTGCACGTCATCAATTCGGCTTTGCGAAAGGTGATCAACTTCACAGCCTCTGTCATGACGATCCTAGATGAGGCGCGCCAGACCTACAATGCTTTTCTGACAGATCCGGAGTCCAAGTCCAGGGATTACGACGCCTATAAAGAAGCGATTTCCAAGCCTTATCCGGTGGCAGATGGTATCTACGACTTAGCGGCAAAATCGGACAGGCCCGTATTGTTCAATCTGCAAAATTTTGATGTCGATCACGGGCCGCTATGGTGCAAGCTGCATTACGAGGCTGGTGCGCGGGAGATGATGATCAAAGCGCTGCCGGGCGAAGATACACGCAGGCATAGCCTCATTCTTTTTTCCGATGAAACGGGTACCTTCAATGAAAGCGCCGTCCAGATTATCGAGCGCATTTCCAGCCAGTTATCGACGGCAGCCAGCAACATCACCGCCAACGAGGAAATTCTGAACCGAGAAAGCGAAAAGTCTTTTCTGCTCAATTTCAGCCAGAATATCGCCGCCGTGCGAACGAAAGAAGAACTAGAATCGGCCATTTCCGAAGCCCTGCAGCATCTGCTTGGCACCCGGCTCGCGATGATTCGGATTATCGAGGACGACGGCGAGACATTGACCCCGTACTTGTGGGATATATCGCTTTTCACCCCCGTAATGGACCTGTTTGACCAGCTTGCCAACCGCAGGGCCACGGTGCATGAATATTTCTTCGCACAGGTACTCGCCAGTAAGGAGCCCATCGTCATTGATATCGCGGAGGAGGAACGGAAAGGCAGCAGCCCGGCTTACGTCGATTTCTGGAAAAAGTTGGGGCTGAATTATGTGTACGCTTCGGCCTTGCGCGTAGGCGAACAAAATGTCGGGACGATGTTTTTCCTCTCCGACCAGCTTAATCTGAATGTGCTGAAAGGTCTTTGCGCGCAAATTTCCATCGCAATTTCAAATATCCTGGCCAATGAAAAGCTACACGCTTACAAACAGCTGCTTGAAATTGAGAACGATCAGCTGAAAGAACAGATCCGGACGATCTACAACTTCTCGGAGATCGTCGGCAGCGGCCCGGAAATGCAGGATGTGTACCATTTAATGTCGTTGGTGGCCGAATCGGCTTCTACGGTACTCCTTCTTGGTGAAACCGGCACAGGTAAGGAGTTGATCGCCCGTGCCATTCATAATGCCTCGCCGCGGAAGAACAAACTGATGATCAAGGTCAACTGCGCCGCATTGCCAGCCAATCTGATTGAAAGCGAATTATTTGGCCACGAAAGAGGTGCGTTTACGGGAGCGGTGGAGAGGCGCATCGGCAAGTTCGAGTTGGCCGACCGTAGCACTTTGTTTCTCGACGAGATCGGCGAAATGCCCCTGGAAGCGCAGGTGAAGCTCCTGCGCGTTTTGCAGGAAAAAGAGTTGGAAAGAATCGGCGGAAAAACGACCATTAAGGTAGATGTGCGCGTTATAGCCGCAACTAACCGCAACCTGGAAGAAGAAGTGAAAGCCGGCCGGTTCCGCTCCGACCTCTATTACCGCCTCAACGTATTTCCTATTGTGCTCCCGCCGCTCCGCAATCGCCGCGACGACATCATTCCGCTGGCGCATTTTTTTGTGGATCGGTGCAATAAAAATTCAGGCCGGAAGGTGACCGGCATCTCGCCCAAAGTCATTCAGGAACTGCAAGCTTATCCCTGGCCCGGCAACGTCCGCGAACTGGAACACCTGATCGAGCGAAGCGTTCTGCTGAGCAACGACGTGGTTATCCGGGAAATCCATTTGCCCAAACAACAGCCGGAAGACAAGACATTGCCAGTCCTGCCCACACAAACGCTCTCAGAGGTGGAGCGCGCCTACATCATAGAGGTTTTAAAGCAGTTTCAAGGCAAAATTTCTGGCCCGGACGGCGCCGCAGAGTTCCTCGATATTCCGGCTACGACGCTTCATTCCAAAATTAAAAAACTGAAAATCAGTAAGGCTGATTACTTCTGAAACGAAAAAATTTGCCGCTGTATTTCGCCTTTGTTATCGTCAAATGCCTAAATATCGCGGCAATTCACATTGCACCTTTTCCGTAACTCCTTTTTAAATAACCAGTTGGATATTTGGCACAGCTCTTGCTGCATTGTATGCTCTGACCATGACCACATATTAACGAATGGAGTTCTTACTGGTTTTTAGAAGGAATCATCAAAGCGCTATTCCGCCATTGGAAGAGGAAGAATTGATCATGTACCGCAAGCATTGGCAGGACTGGTTTCTCAGCCTGGCCGCACGCCAACGACTCACAAGACCGGTTCAACGGTGGGATGCGGGCGGCATAGCGGTCAGCAGGGAAGAAGAGGTCAAAGTCGATGTCACCGTTCAGGGGTTAATCTTCATCGAAGCCAGTGATTATGTCGAGGCGGTCGCCGTTGCCAGGGATTGCCCGATCTTGCTCCTGGGAGGGATTGTGGAGATCCTGCAAGGTAAATAAACCTTAACCTAACTTCTTAAACCTGAACGCCCCGTACAAAGCTGGGCGTTCAGGTTACTAATAGACCGTCGGAATTATTGCACCGGCGGTATCGCCATCCGCACCTCCACTGATGCGCCGAATTCGATAATAGGGCAACCACTGGCGATCTCCACAGCCTCGTCGTAGTTTTCGGCCTGAATCAGAAACAACCCACCGATCGACTGTTTGTTTTCTACAAACGGGCCTTTGATTACCTCATTGCCTTTTTTGATCACGCGACCGTCCATGTCCCATCTTTTTGGGGGAGCCGCTAAACGACCTTTTGCACCGATACCGGCCACCCAATCCTGGTATGGCTTGACAGCAGCTTGCATTTGCGCAGCAGTAGGTATCGGATCTGAGCTGGTAATGTCTCTGTGGATTGCAATCAGAAAATCATTCATTGTTTAAAAATTTAATTGGTTAATAAAAAAATTGAAATAAACGATCATTGGTTGATCAATAGCGGCTTCCGATGTATGGAATATCGCAAGCTTGTTTCGGAGAATAGTGTGCGGTAATGCCGCATGTCAGGTTGAATTTTATGTAGCTAAAACAATGGTTCTGACATTCCCTTCGATCCGGATAAAACCCATCCGGCCCTCTTCGAAATCTGAAATGGCCTTGCCAAGCTCCTCTTGCGAACCCATGGCCATAGCGCCCGCTGAGAAGATCGGCTCGCCGAGGGGCTTGCCGCTCAGGAAAATGATCCTGGCATCGGAAACAGCAGTTAAGAGCAGTGTTTCCTGCTGATCAGAACGCCCGATGGCCACCACTTGGCCCATAGCGATATCCCAGGATTTGTGATCGTTGGCTAAAACGGCCTTCCCGGACATGACGTAAATGGTCGCGGTCCAGCCCGTCGGCAGATCATGCCTGAACGCACCGCCCGATTCGATCGCAATATCAAGGAATGTCAGACAATCGGGCGTTTCGATAGGATTGCGGATTGCGTCCGTATGCCCGGTAACTACCTTCACCGTCGCTCCGTTGTGGCTGCTCACAGGCATTTCGCGGCTGTCAATAAACAAGGCCTGTGGTAGCTGCTGCTTTCGGCTCGCGGCCGTATTTAGGAATACCTGCATACCGTGTACGCGAGAACCTTCCGGCACGGGAAACTCCGTATGTACGACACCCCGGCCCGCCCAGGTCCACATTAGACTGCCGGGTGAAATCATGATGTCCGTCCCGGACGAATCGAGATTGTGGTAATGGCCGGAATCTTCAAAAAGATAACTCATTGCCGACATACCTGCATGAGGATGGGGGCCAAAGACATCAGCCGTCAATTCGAAATGGTCGAAACCGATCAATGGGTCCAAAAGTCCATTGAAATGGATCGAGCGTACTTTCCGGGTAGCAAATTGCCCATCACCCGAACTAACGGTTTGAAATACTTTGGATACCTGTAAATGCTTCATGACTAAAAGGAAAAACTGTGCTAAACGATCCGGACCGTCCGGAATGCGCCAGGTAGGGAATGCAGGCTGTCTGCCTGCGGGTGGTTACTCGTCATCCTCCAGCGGCTGCTCGTGCATCCGGAGCGCATCGTCCATGAATTCGCTGCCTTCGAAGGTATGATCTTCATGGTGGTGGGTCTCCGTGGAAAGTATCTGGACTCCGTGTTTGTAGTCGTCGTCGCTGTTATCGTACATCATGGGCATAAACAAGTTCATAGCCGTAGTTGTTTTGGTTTAGAAATCGGTTAATAAATGAACGCTCACTGTGGATGTTACACGTTGGTCGTTTTAAACCAGTCGGCGAAGCTCACTAAGCCCGTGCGCGCATCGCCCGCAGGAAGTAGTACCACGTCCGAAAGCAGCGCGCCGTAGTACCGGGCCTGGCTGTCGGTCACCACCGAGCGGGTGTCACCTTTGAGGTTAAGGAACTTCTGAACGAGCTCCGCAAGACGGAAACGTTCTGGGCCGGCAATCTCGACAATTCCGTTGTGGGGTGTGTCGAGCGCAACCTCTGTTACAGCCGCAGCCACATCATCTGATGAAATAGGCTGAACATAGGCTGCCGACAGCCGCACGATCTGCCCCTGGGTGGCCGACTGCGCAATGCCGCCCAGAAACTCGAAAAACTGCGTGGAATGGACGATGGTATAGGGTATACCCGACTCTCGGATGAGCTTTTCCTGCGCGATCTTGCCACGGAAATAGCCGCTTTCCGACAGCAGCTGCGTACCTACCACCGACAATGCAATGTGATGTTTCACGCCCGCCTCCTTTTCCGCCGCAAGCAGGTTGGTGCCCGAGGTTGTAAAGAAATCGAGCACGGCCTGGTCTTCGAAAGAAGGTGAATTGGCAACGTCTATCACAATGTCGGCGCCCTTCAGCGCCTCCGCCAGTCCTTGGCCTGTGATGGTGTTAATGCCTGTTGCTGGTGAGCCCGCGATTACCTCGTGGCCTAGGTTGGTAAGGTTAGTGACAACTTTGGAACCGATAAGGCCACTTCCGCCGATTACTACGATTTTCATGAGTGTTAAAGATTTTGGTTCAAAAACACTTCATAAAGATCAATCGCCATACCAAACTAGCAAGCTATTGATAATAAACAAATTACCTGTTTGTCATTATAAAAAACCACGCGATATTTCGCCTATTAACACGGGTCGGCTTTGTATATCGCGTGATTTCGTTTTGTTCAGCTCAATCTGCCAAGTACTGACGTTTCGTAATGCCCAGCTTCTTGATTTTTGAATGCAGTGTGGTGGCAGGCATTCCTAGGTATTCGGCAGCCCCACCACGACCGGCGAGCTTTCCGCCGCACCGTTTGATGGTTTCGATAATGTGTGCCCGCTCCACGTCCTCCAACGTGCCCACCATTGTGGTGAACTGCGATATCCCATTGGCCTTCTTGTTAGGCAAGTATACCTCCCGTATCATCGGCCCGGTCGACAGCAGTACACACCGTTCCATCAAATGTTCGAGTTCCCGTACATTACCGGGCCAGGGATAGCTCGTAAGTTCGTGCAGCACTTTGGGCGAAATTTTCTTGACTTTCCGGCCGGTGGCTTTACTGTACCGGTCCACAAACAGGTGTGCGAGCGGCACAATATCGTCGCGCCGGTCGCGCAGGGGTGGCAGGTGGATCGGAAAGACATTGAGGCGGTAGTACAGGTCGGATCGGAACCGGCCTGCCTTTACCTCTTCTTCCAGGTTCCGGTTGGTAGCCGCAATAATGCGGACGTTCACTTTGATAGTTGTTTTCCCGCCGATCCTTTCCAGCTCCTGCTCTTGTAAAACGCGCAGCAGTTTCACCTGCGCTTCCAGCGGCATTTCGCCGATCTCGTCGAGAAACAAAGTACTATGGTCGGCCAGTTCAAACTTGCCTATCCGGCGTTCCAGCGCGCCGGTAAATGCGCCCTTCTCATGCCCAAACAACTCACTTTCAATCAAATTGGCAGGCAATGCGGCACAGTTGATCTTGATCATCAGCTTATCTTTCCGAGGCGAAGTGCTGTGGATCGCTCTGGCGATCAATTCCTTTCCTGTGCCAGTCTCACCAGTAACGAGGACAGTCGAGTTAGATTCCGCCACGAGGCTGATCAGCTCGTATACCTGCTGCATTTCCGGCCCGCTGCCAACGATCTCGTTGAAATTGTACGTCTGTTTGATCTGCTCTTTCAACTGGCTGTTCTCCATTTCGAGCATCCTTTTATAAGCCAATATCTTTTCATTGGCCTGAATGTTGGCAACGGCTGTCGAAATCTGCGAGCAAATACCTTGCAGGAGTTCACTTTTCAGGTTATCGGTGAGCAGCCAGAGTGTACCAAGGTCGGCCTGGGCACTGCGCAGAGGCGCCGCAAAAATATATTGAAGCCCTGTTTTCGCCCAATGCTCTACAAAAGGATTGTCGGGACAGGTCGTAAGTTCTTTTTCAACGTTGAGGATTACACGGTCTTCGGAAGCGAGTATTCTGGCGGTAATCGGTTTGTCGACGCTGCCGGAAACTGCTGCCAATGCATCGAGCTGCCCGGCATTTTCGAAGAGCGTCTTGTCATGCATGAGGGGTTCCAAAGTAAAATTATCGTCAGCGATCAGGTTGATCAGGGCCAGCCTGACGTTCTGTACGCGGCTTAGCACCTTAAAAACGGCATTCTTTAAATCCTCCTTCGTACGTACGCGTGAAATTTCATTGCTGAAACCGAGCAGGAAACTTTTCTCCTGCTCCCGTTCGATGATCTCCTCCGCAGCCAGCACATTCGACATCGCCACCGAGATCTGCGATCCGATCGCCTGCAACAGCGTGAGATTAGCCTGCTCTATACCCAGCCACAGCACGCCGAGCTTCAAATCGCCATTGCGCAATGCGATGCCTACCATTGTTTTAAGGCCCATGCGCTGCCATATCCAAATGTACCAGCTTGTGACGCCCCGGCTGACCTCCGCGTCGATGTTAACCTGCAGCGGTATCGCGCTGTCGAGCACCCGGTTTTGCAGGCCGTCGGAAATCGGGAACTGTCCCTGGGTCAGCTCGATTCTGTCCTCATCGGAAATCTGGTTAACTCCCAAATCGTATGCGTAAGTGTTCATGGTTTGCCCGTCGGGATTGATCCGCCGGATACTGAACCCGCGCATGAGGTTGAACCGGACCAAGGTTGTGCGCACCGCGTCGACGAGTTCCTGCCGGTTGCGGACCGCGGCCAGGCCAATGCTGCATTCGAGCAGGACTTCATTGATCCACTCCTTTTCCCTGATCTGCTCGTTCTTGATGATATTGGTGACCGCGCTGGAAATCTGCGGTGCAATGCTTTCTATTATGCCGACGAATTCCTCCGTGAAACTGCCCGGACGGTCGGTGTACATATGCAGGAAGCCGATGATCTCGTTCTTGCTTTTCAGAGGCGTCATCAGGATTTCCCGAATACCCCTTTCATAATTCACTCGCAGAAAAGTGGGGCTGCCCGGCAGGTCCATCACATCTTCCATCCAATACAAAACCGGCTTGCCGGCATCGAGTACACCCTCTATGAATGGGCCGCTCAGGGGAAAATCGGAGTCGACCAGCGTGGCATAGATCGGGTGCGTCTGAATGGGCGATGATTTCGGGTCGAGCAAAAACGGGCGGTACGAGGTCCGCTCCGGGTCGATTAGGGTTACGATCGTATGTTTAAAGTAGAAACGGCTCTTAATGCGGGAAGAAAACAGCGCGATCAGGTCATTCTTGTCACGGATCTGCGTGATGTCGTCACTTAAGTCGAGCAGTATCTTGCGCTGTTTTTCCAGAAACTCCCTGGTCTCTGGATTTTTGGGAAGCGCTTCCTGAGCTTCGCGCCCGTTCTGGATATTTTCTTTCATACTAGATGTGATGGCTGATCTGCCACGGCGAAAGAACTGTATCGCATGATAGGGGCAGATGTACGAATTTAATGAAAGTGGGAACGCAAAGTGGCGATCCGAAGAAAGTAACCCCTGAGAACGGGCACTCAAATGCTGTTTGCCCATCCAGACAAGAAACGCTCTACTGCGGCTTTGACCGGTTCGTCACCGGAAATAGAACCGGCCGTAGCGATGCCTAGTAGCAAGCAGTGCGAGGGTTCCATGCCGATTTTCAGGCCTGATGCGTAGCCTTCGATGAATTTGTCGCGCTCGCGCTCGTGGTGCATATATGCGGGCACCGGCGGGCGGGTGACCTCAAAATAGAAGTCTTGCATGATCAGCGAAGCATTAGTTTCAGAATAGATAATAAGACGCCGCACGTCCAATGTCTGGAAAAGTGTCCTATAACGCCCTCTCGCGTCGGGATCCTTCATGCTAAACTCCGCAATATCCTTCCCTCCGAATAGTACCGACCATACGCCCCAGGCTTCCCGCTCATCCAACGCAAGAGTTACATTGCCACTGTGGGTGAACCTGCCCATTACATCCAGGATTTCATCCACGTCGAAAAAGTGACGGCTGGCAGGATTGCCGAGGTAGAAAATGAATTCCCAGTCGTTGCGTGCCAGCGGGCGAATTACATCGGCCAATAGGCCGTACCAGACATCGGCGGCCTGGTGCACGTCCGTCCAGTCGGAAAAGGGGATGACGCGGCTTTGGGAAAACAGTTTTTTTAAGACTTCCATGCCGGTTTGGGAAACGATGTCGCGCCATCGGGAAACCTTTGTTGAGGTGACAGAGGCGGCTTGCGCTGCTCCCGCCCTGATTCCCATCAGTTGCAGCAGGGGAGCATTGTCTTCGGAGGCGAAACCGGACACAAAGTCGGTGTCACCGAGCATTCCAACGGCCTGTGAGACGGAGCGAAGTATTGTACGCGTCGCGTCTGCCGTCAGGGATTGGCGATTCATCATGTTGAGTTTGGATACGATGCTCACTAAGTGTAAATACTTATACCCAAAAGCAATATGTTGATTATCAACAGGTAATTTGAAATGGCACCACAAAAAAGACACTGTATTTCGTCATTTCCCGTTTGGGTTACGAAATACAGTGTATATCGAAGTATCCATACCTGTATATGCCAATATCGCAGTCTGCTGCTGCATTTCTTTCAAAAATACTTTTCGCCGGTATCTAAGCTACCGAACCCGCTCGCTGTTTCTAATAATTTCTATAATTCTGGCTGTTTTAAGTTGCCTTGAAAACTTCGCTGTGGGTTTGTTGAAAATTCAGGTTAATTTCCCGTCCAGCGCCGAGTGTTCAGCAATAAAATTGGATTAAGCATTGGGTATGGGGCGTCTTGAACGGCTTATATAACTAAGCTAGGAGTACCGGAAGAACTGACATCTTTTTATTGGTGTCTCCTGTCTCATTCAAAGCAAAAAGCACTATTAACGAGCATTTTTTTGCTTTTGCCATCTAAGGCAATCTATTTGAGCAAGCAAAATGGGGTTGAACAGGCCCTTCGCCTTGTTAGCGGCGTCTTGTATACCACACCCACGACCAAGCAAGTCTCTTCCAATTTTTCATCGGCTTACCGTTCACATTTTGCCATAGCTGTATTTGGTAATGGCAAAAAAACTGGCTGCTTCGCGAGCCGTCGATCCTTGCTGCAAAAAATAAACCTCGACATGAATTTCGTCTGGCGGGCACCCGTTTCCAAAGCCGGCTAAGAAGCGTTTATGCCTCATTTGACCGCAATAGTTTTAAACTTTTCGAACATTTTATCAATATCTGACCGCTCGTAGTAGATCACGCCGCCAATCCGCATAAAGCTGAGCTGGCGACTTACACGCATGGCGTGCAGCTTGCCTGGTGAGACATCGAGCAACTTCCTGACCTCCCGAGATTTGAGCCATTGTTTGGAATGCTGAGAGCCTCCACCTGCCAGCAGCCGTCTCATTTCTGAGAGCATTTGCTCTTTAAACTTTTCAAGATCCGCCAAAGTGACTAATTGATGCGTGAACAACGCCGAACGCTCCTCTGATTGCTTGTCCTTCTTTTCCATTGCTGCCTGCTTTACGTTAACAATCAAAAACATCGATTGACACGTGCAGTCGATGTTTTTGATCGAAAAATAATAGTCAGCATTTGATGCTTGCTTCCTCTCTTTCCTAGTGGAACAAAAAGAATAAGGTGCCGTTAGATGCGGCCCGCATCTAACGGCACTTTGCCTTCAATAATCTGTGAAGATATGACCTTCGTGTTCGCTGTACCCTTCTAAAAACAAGTCTTTGGCGAAGGCTTCATAGTCGAAGTACCTTTCAAGAGCTTGTGGCACACCTGACAACAAACCTGTGTCTTCGATATATTGATAGGCATATTCAAGTGTAGCGTCTTTCCCAGAGCCGCCAAAGAACCCTTGGTAGCTTTCCTGGAAACTTTCGATTTGGTCTTCCACCTCGTAGCCATTAGATGGCCAATAGTTGATCTGCTTACAGTAAATCTCGAACGCTTCAGCAGTCTCATCGTCCATTTCGCCGCTGGCCCCAAAGTAGGCGAACGCTTCTTTGTGAAGGCTGCATTCTGATATCAAAAAGTCCGGGATATTTTCCCAGTCCTGGAACATGAGCTCCGGACGGCAGCCGTCGCTGTCAAATTCATTCCGATGAAACTCAAAACAGTCTTGAAGAAATTGTCTGAGATCAGAATATTCCGTCAGGTCAAACCATTTACCGAACAGCGAACCACTGCTATACTGACCATAAGTTCCAACATAGATTTTTGGAGCATTTGCGAGATTTCTCATGATTGAAAGGCATTTAAGAGTAGCTATGGCCCGGCGGGGCCGCCCAGGCTTTGTGCTCAGGGCAATCGCTGTCTTCCACTCAAAGAAAAAATGACGGGGCTTGTCCCGCTGGTTGCAAGCCCATACGGCGGTTTAAGGTGCGGCTGGCAGTTGTGCGACCAGCTAAAAAGCCGGATGACGAAGTGCAGGCTTTCAACCGTCATTTTTTGCTTTGTAACTTTCGTTTGCACTGATCGCATTGTTAACTTCGGCTCCCATTCAAGTATCTTTCTTTCCGCAGTCTATGAAATGTCCTTTACTGTTATTAGCATTTTACCTATTGGCTGGATTAGCTCATGCTCAGACATCCAAACTTGATTCGCTGGTTATCGGGAAATTGCAAGACCTTCGCGTTCCTGGCCTTGCCGCAGCAAAGGTTGAAAACGGCCAAGTTTCCTGGACGCGTTATTACGGCTTCCAAAACGTTGAGCAAAAAATACCGGTGTCGGATTCAACGGTTTTTCACATAGCCTCTATTTCCAAGACAGTAACGGCCGCCGCCGTTATGCAACTCGAAGCAAAGGGTTACTTCCGGCTGGATGACGACATTAACCGCTTCCTTCCATTTAGCGTTGCCAATCCATTGTTTCCAGCTACTCCCATCACGTTTAGGCAACTGCTCCGGCACCGCTCTTCGATAGCCGATAATCTGGACTATCTGCTTCCATTTTGGGAGAATGAATATCACGGTGCCCATATCCCGTTGGAAACGTTTCTTGCAGACTATCTATCAGTGGGTGGCAAGCACTATCATGCGAATAAGAATTTTGCCGGCGTCGAACCGGGTAGCAGGTTCGAATACTCGAATATTGGCTTTGCACTTTTAGGTTATCTTGTCGAACGGATTGCGAAGATGCCATTCGATCAGTACAGCAAAACGCATCTATTTGCTCCGCTCGAAATGCGTCATACCAGTTGGTCTTTAAAACAGTTTCGATCAGACCGTCTGGCAGTGCCTTATCAGTATTCCGACTCGCTCGGCCGGTATGAAAAATTGCCCCAGGGCAAATATCCGGACTATCCCGCAGGCCAGCTGCGCTGCACAATAAACAATCTGGCGAAGTTTCTCGCCTGCTGGTCAAATGACGGATCGTATGCTGGTAAGCGTGTTATTGAAGCTAGGTCAATACAACTTCTGACACCAAAGGACATGAGCCTGGGGTTTCACACCTGGTTTATGTATTTACTCAACACGGAGACACCCGCATATAGCCATAGTGGGCATGGTCCTGGCATTTCCACCTACATGCTTTACGACCCGTTTTCTAAAAAGGGGCTGATTATTCTGATGAATGGAGAGCTCTCTGATTACTTCGAATGGAGAAAATTGATCGACATGTTTTACAACTCCTGACACGTCCTTGGAGCCACCTCCAATACATAATATTGAGTGTTTTTAAGAGGTTCTCTTAGAAAATCCCTCTTGCCTCCAACACGCCGTCCCTCTTAATCTCGAAAAGTTGTTCGACATACGCGCCTTTCCAACAGTATGCTTTGCCGCCTTTAATTTCATAGAATTGTTCGGGGAAAAACCTTTTCACTTGCTCTTCCTTCATGCCCGATAAGTCGAAGGTAACGGGCTTATCAAATTTCAATTTGACGGCTACTACGTCGCCCGGGATGGGCCTTATCGAATCGATATGGATCTCCGCAACTGGCCCACCGGCCGTTCCTGGTTTTGTAAATGTCGAAGTACTGGTATTTTTCGTGATACAGCTTTCCGTCATAATATGATAAGAACAAAAGCACGTGTTTGTATTTAGAAAAAGCGGGCACACCGTAGTGATCATAAGCGACGAACCTGCAAGTGTCACCCGCAAATTTACCAAATACATTGCCCAGCACTTTGTACTCAGCTCTAAAGGCTTCGTCCATTAAAATTTGATTCTTTGAGCGTACCGGTTCAAATTTCTCTACCGCAATTCGTTCGCCGACGATGACTATCAAACTGTCTGGTTCGCGTTGTGCCTTGCAGTCAATAGAGCTCGCAAGGAGAAACATCATTATTGACAGTACAAAATAAAGATTCAATATGCGGAAATTAAAGATTACTCGAAATCCCATGTGAAAGATGACAGAATTTAGTTTACCAAGCCTTCTTCAAGACACACAATTGGCCATACATAGGCCGGAGTCAGGTAACAAAATATAAACAATTAGTTACAACACCTGTTATATTAGCGCCTCACTTTGCTCAAAACAAACAGAATGGGCAAACCGTAATTTTTCAAACTATCAGCTACTATGAAAAAATTGGTTTTTGCGATTCCCTTGTGTCTTTGCATGCTCGGTGCATTTGCCCAGTCTTCATTCCAGGGACGCATCCTCTACCAAAACAAATTCCTCTTACCCAATGGCCAGGATATCACAGAATCCGCATCCAAAATTATGGGAGCCCAGCAGGATTATTACATTAATGCAAATAACTACAAGTCGACTTCAAACGGACAGCAAGTGACCATGCAGCTTTATAATAGCCATGACAACAAGTATTATAGCATTGACGGCGATAAGACAGCCAAAAGCTTCGATGCCGGCACAGAAACAGGTAAAGTTGAGAAAATCGAAAAGCTGGATGGACCTTTCGACATTCTCGGCCGAAAATGCAAAGGACTGATTATGACTACGGGCTCAGTTAAAACAACGTATTACTATGATGAATCATTGAAGGTAGACACAAAGCCATTTTCCAAGCATAAATTTGGCAACTGGAGCGATTATCTGGAAGCATCGTCAGGTGCCTTGCCACTGGCCTTTGTAATCGAAAATCCACAGTATACCTGGAAGTCGGAGGCGATTAAAATCGAGGAAATGAAGCTTGAAGATTCTTTCTTTTCGCTACCTGCCGACGTGAAGCTAAAAAACTAGCCCAAGCGGCTCCGCGAGTTGTTAATCGCTACTTAACTACCTAGTTCAGAAAGACGATGTTCAGGAAATTCCTCTATACCTTAAGCTGGATTCTCGCCCTGTCAATCTGTGTTTGGGGTGCGGCAGTCGCACAGACCAAACAGCAACAGCTAACAACCCTGTTTGATACGCTGTCAAATCGGCAAAACTTTAACGGGTGCGTGCTGATTAGCGATCAGGGGCAATTGCTGCTTCAATCCGCTTATGGCATTGGCCGCGCAGGAACCGAGCGTCGCTTAACAAACGAATCCCGTTTTGAGATCGGATCAATCACGAAGGCTTTTACGGCTGTCGCGATCATGCAGCTTAAAGAGAAAGGTCTGATTCGATACGATGACAGCTTAACCCAGTTTTTACCCGAATTGCCATTTCCCGGCGTAGCCATCAAACACTTACTGTCCAACACATCCGGCATCGAGGAATTTTTAAGCTGGACGGAAAGCGAAATCGATATATCCGTCATACAGTCCAATAGTTCGATCATTCGGACATTATTCGAAAGAAAAACAAAGCCAGCCTTTGAGCCAGGGCAAGGTGTCCAGTATTGCAATACCAATTATTTGCTGCTGGCCTCGATCGTTGAGATTGTTACGAAAATGCCGTTTGAAGAATATCTGTCCCAGAACATCTTCAAGCCCTGCGGAATGCAAAATACAAGTGTCAATGCGAGACACAAGAGACCATTGCCCTCGGATTACACTTACGACTATTCCTGGGATGGTAGCCAGAACCGTTTGGTTCGGACAGACAGCTTGAAGCGCTATACCCATTATATGTCCGGCATCAAAGGTGCCTACGGGATTTTAACTACTACCAACGATTTATTCCAGTGGCTGCAGGCCCTTTCGGATCATAGATTGATCAGCAAAGCCACCTTTAATGAGGCTACGAGTCCATTTTACATAAAAGGTGGGACCACGGCAGCTGAAATAGACCCCGGAATTCCGTATGCAGCCGGATGGTCAATTATTCCCGGGGATGCAGGGGCAACTAGTATGTATTCCTCTGGAAAGTACGGAGGATACACTTCGTTGGTCGTTAGGAGTTCTTCCAGCAAACGTACGGTCATTTTGCTCTCAAACTCCAATGAAACAACCGACATAATGGGTGTCATGAATAGCATTGACGAGATTCTGGAAACTGGAAAACTTTCGTTCCCGCAGTTGCCTCGACCAAAACGTGGGGTCATTTTACCTGAAAAACACCTCAGGAGCTATTCAGGTAAGTATCTGGCGACCAAGGGGGACTTAGACGAATTACATATTGTATTCTCCAACCATTATTTGCACGGTAGGTTTAGCAACTCTTTTGAGCAGAACCTGTTCCCAGAATCCGAAAATGTCCTTTTCGCAAACGGTATCGGGGCTAAACTGATTTTTAAAAAGGCAACAGACGGGAAAATCCTAGGATTTACCCTAACCGAGAGGGGCATGGAGCGATACTTTGAAAAGGCTCAATAGCACTCGCGGAAGTTGTCTGATGCCTGACTATCGAATTTTCGCGACATGCATCACGGTCAGGGAAATTCTTATATTGCAAAAATTTGCCCTTACTGCCATCTATGACATACTTACCCACTCTCCTTCTTCTCCTCGTCGTTATCGGTTGTAAAAAAACAGAGATAGAGCAGCCTCCTGAATTTCCATCGACGCTCTACTTAAATCGCATCAGTATAAAATCGAAAATCCGGTTGTATAGTGATAAAAAGGAGATAACAGATAAGGCTGTAATAGACAGATTCTTAAAAAACAATGGCGGTTTTACATTAAGAGATTCCTCATTTGTCAGCGATGAACACATAAAATTCTTTTCCCCGGACTCCGCTGAAATACCGAACTCCTTTAACTCGCTGCTCATCACAAAAAATGGTAAACAGTTCATATTCAGGTCGACAAACAAGCTGATTGTCACAAAAGAAGCTATTCAATCCAGCTACAACATGTCAAAATACAGGAGCGAATTTGAACCCGTTTGGGACAGCAAATTCAGCGGCTACAATATGCTAGTGGGCTACGGAAACTATTCCGAGTTGAATTTATCCGTGTTTGAGTACCGGCGTGTATCGTGGAATACATTCTCTGACCCAGACAATTACTACCTGTATCCGCAATTATATAGAGGCTCCGCATCCGGTACCAGGTTTAACGAATTCGATGAATCTTATGTGAATTCAATTAGGAAAGCGGACACCCTGGCCATTCGTGAATACTTCTATTCATTTAAAAAAAGGTAATTGCCGGTTTCCACTTGTGTTGGGTTCTTACAATTTTCGCCTACGACGCAACAAATAGCTTTGTCTAATATATAACATTCTTATACAATATCAAGTTACGTCGCATTGACGGCCCGGCGAGTGGTTATCAAATACGTGGCCTCAAGTAGACTTTCAAGCAATTCATACTGAAATACCTGTGCGCTTTCTCCTGTTGCTTCACAAATACTCATCTTGCTTAGCCCGTATTCTACCCATTCGTCCAAAATCTCGTTCCATTCTTCCAGGCTGTGAGCATCAAAAAATCGACTAAGTGCAAGAATGGGACGCTCTGCCTCCAACAGAGTCAATCTCCTGATTGTCCCGGCGTACTTTGTTGTTAGCTCTTTAATCTCCCTCATATATTTACGATCGCTCGCTATCTGCTCTTCGCTGAATGGCTGAAATCTGTCAAACGAAACGTCTTCTCCGAGTGTCTGTGCAACGTCAAGAATCATCCTGCTTGCGAGAATAATTTTCGTCAACTGTTTTTGCAGCGTAACAACGGTAGATGGCTCGCCACGAAACGAAAATGGTTTCTCACAAGTTACGGCTTTAAGCCATTGCCATAAATCTACACGGAAGTAGTCCAAATCGCCAGGCTGAAAGAACACCGAAATCTCTTGAAATGCCTCCGCAACTTTATCCTTGCCGGTTTGCGATGGCTTGTTTGAATTGAATGCTAAGTTTTCCATGATTCGGTTTTTTCACGCAAGGAGCCACGCAGGCCTGACGTAGCGAACCATGGAAGATTGTATCCTACTATTCACGACTTGTATAATACTTCCTGACTTGGTGTTGACCTTGGTTGTGATATTTACTTAATTTGTAACCATGAGCACAGCAACGAAACCTAGCCACCTTGGGCATAAAATCGGCAGAATCCGTGAACTTCGTGGACTGAAGCAGGAAACCCTTGCGCATGAATTGAAAGTCAGCCAGCAAACCGTCTCGAAAATCGAGCAGAGCGAAACAATTGATGAACTAATGCTCGAGCAAATCGCAAGTATTCTCGGGGTTTCCGTTGACGGGATCAAAAATTTCAGTGAAGAGGCGGTGTTCAATATCATCTCTAATACTTTCAATAATACCAGTAGTGACAGTTCCACGCTTATAGCCAGCTCATTAAACTATCAACCGACTTTCAACACTATCGAAAAGATCGTCGAATTGTATGAGCGTTTGCTTCAAAGTGAGCGAGAAAAAATAGAACTTCTAAAAAACAAGTAATAGAAAAAAGCCGCAGGATTGCGGCTTTTTTCGTTTTGAGATTATCTTTTGATAATTCGAATTCTACGGCGTCTGTACGCGGGGCTTCCTACCACGAGGTTTCCCTGTGTATTCCGGTTTCGGAGCCTCAGCTTCAATCGTCAGCTCAAACCCCTTCGTGGTCTGATCAAAATCAAATGTCGAGATTTTGAAAATCAGCTTTTCACTTTCGAAGTTGACGTTACCTTTTTTCAAAATTATGGCCAATGGAATTACATGACCTCGGCCGCTTTTTTCGAATGAGAAAGTTTGATCGGAACTTGCAGATGGGACCAGATATACGGATTTGATTTTTCGCTTCCCTTCCTGAGTGCCTATTTTGAATTTGGTGGACTCTGGATCAATTCCTAGATCACGTAGTGCAGTTGCCGGAAAAACAAGTTTGCCTGAATTAGAAATGTAACCCGTTGGGAGCGGCGCTTCTTTGCGGGTCTCCTTGGTTTTTGCTACGTTTTCCTCTGGGGAAAAGAATTTGATTGCTTTAAGCTTCATGGGTGCAATTGGTTATTTTTGGCTAAAATAAGTCATTCTCCCTAGAAACTGGCATTTAAATGCCAAGGCCCTGCTTTTTCTGTCTTTTTTGCACCTGATGCAACTGCTCTTTAATCTCGATTCCGATGTTTTGAGCCAGCCGTTTTTCAATGGAGGCTAGCGAATAGCTCCGTCCCAAGTCGGAGCCCTTAATCTTGATATTTTTCCGCATATGATAGAATGCGATTCCTCTTCCAACATAAGTCTTATACCCCTGGGTTAACAATTTCGCTTTGAGCTCATCGATCGATGCTGCCGTATTTAAAGGCTGGTCAACGGATGATTTCAGTTTCAGATGCTGCTTGTTGGTCTGGACATTTTCAAGCTCTAGCCGCTTATTGATCCTCATTTCCGGAGCCTGGATTAATTCAAGCCTTTGTTCCATTCTGCGGCAGAATTCGCCGGTTCTGGCGTAGTTGTGAAAGTGCTTTGAAGTGTTTTGGCCATTGAAATTAATTCGATTTGCGACGATATGAAAGTGCACATTCGACGTATCTTCATGCTTGAAAACCAGCATCTGATTCTGTTCAAACCCAAACTCCTTGGCGAACTCGTTGGAGATCTCAGTGATTGTTTCGTTGCCGGGCTTTTCGCCTGGCGCGAAGCTAAATGACTGGTGCCACATGAACTTTTTCAGGTTCGTATTTTGCATATGATTACTGTTAAACTGGTTGATCAAATAGTCCAGGTCCAACTTCCCGTCGGCCTGCATTTTTATGCCCAGGTTCTGGATATAAACCAATTCCCCTCGTACATCCTGCTCATCCAGGCTTTGCCGCATCTTTGCAGAGACGTGTTTGTCGTAGTAGCAATATTCAATTAACCCTTTGGCGTAGCTGCCGAGTGTCGCCTTTCCAATCATAACCTCATCTTTTTCAGGGTTGCATTTACAGCTTTTTCAATCTCAGCGTGAACGGAGGCTGCATCGGTTTGGCTCCATGTCCAGAAAGGTGTTAGTTCTGCAAGAGTCTGTGAATAGTAGGCCTCATATTTTTGCTGCAAATCACCGATCAGTCGACTGGTCGCACTGCATCTCAGCAGTAGCTGATGTTTGCCTTCGGTTTCAGGTAGCATTTGAGAAAGATAAGAGCTGAGCTCATTTGACCAATTCAGCAGTTCTTCGAATGCTTTCTTCATGCTACGGATCTCAAAGCTTTCAAACACCCAAAGCGTGATAAGATCGGCGAGCAGCCGAACCCGCAGGCTACTGTGCTGCCACTGGTCTGTAAGCATTTGGTGTCCCTTGGTTTTTAGAACTGCGAGTTATAAAACGCCGGAAAGTTGTTGAAGCACCCTGACCATCTCGGCAGTTGCCTTGGGCAGCGCCCTTTTCTGCGGCCTTTTAAAAGGCACATCAAGCGCCAGGGCTAAGAAATATTGACTGGCGGAAAGCCCGCTTTTTTCAATGAGCTCATTAATCTGTCTTTTCTGATCAGCACTTACCCAGACTGAAAAGTGTTCCCGTTTGGCAGTACCTTTTTCCTTAGGCGGTCTGCCTTTTTGTTTCTGATTTTCCATGTGTCTTTTTTGATTAGCTATGAGCCGGAAGGCGAATAGCAGGGGTCCAGGGGTTTTCCCATGGCCAGCTCCCGCCGGGGAGTCGCATTTCGCGACGTACCGGCGATAGCTGGCTGTGGAGGAAACCACCGCGCAGGATCTTTCCTGACCGCTTCTGGCTCAATTTTTCCGTTAAATGATTTTTATGGATTATTTTTTGACTCTTTGGAGCACTTTCTGACTCTTAATACCCTTTAAAGACTCCTTTAGAGCACATTAAGACCTTTCTTTACCGTTTTGGATCAATTTTTCCTCTGCAAAGGCACTTTGACCAATTTTCGTCGCGAGTCGAATTCGTAGCTCTTGCCGAATACATATTTGCCGCGTTTCGATGGCGAGAGAATAAGATACTCGATGCCACCTGACGTTTCCGTCTCACCTTCGCGGATCAAAGCCACATAGTCCGGTGCATTTTTGTACGCCGAAACGAAATCCTCTATCCGCTGGTAATCTACATACGTACTCATGTATACGTAATACAAGATGCCGAGAACAAGTGCAGTAATGGAATACGGCAATCCCTTGCCTAAACCGTGGATGAATGCTTCCAGGATGGAATTGAATTGTATCATCTTCACGGATTCTTTGATCTTGCCACTCAGCTTTTTGTTCTCATCCAATACTGCCCGGAGCTGGCTATCCATGTTTTGAAACTGGGCCTGGTTATCTAGCAAGATGATTGCCGACCAGTCGTCCATTTCAATTTCGTACCTGGCCAGGTATTCCGCTTTGATCCTGGCCAGGGTTTGTCTACTGGTCGACTCGCTAGACATCGGCAAAGTTGATTTGAAGTTCTCTTTGAAGCCTCAATCTCGGACCAATCGTGTAGGTGTCGAGGGCAAGGCCTTTACGGATGCCTGTCAGGATTTCTGCGCCGAGAAATGATTCAGGTTCAAAATCTCCGAACCTGCGGAACACGAGCCCTGAGTTCTTACAGTTTTCCCTAAGCTCCTGGGTTAGATGTGGAAATTTACGGAAGGTGGCCATGCTCTGCCAGACGAGGATTTCAAAGTCGGTTTTAACTAGATCAAACATCCTCAGCAAATAATCGATGGATGGATTGTAAGCACCTCCGCCGCCTATGACGATATGAAACGTGATTTCAAAACCCAGTCCTTCGGCAAATGCTTTGAGAGGTATGTCGTACTCGATGAGCGCTGGAAGCTGCTCGCTTTCAGGAGCACCAAAATCGAAATAGGCGTCTTCGAAATCTTCTTTTGCGATGCTTTGCAAATAAGCCAGTAAATTATCACGGATCAAAAGCCCTTTCTCGTCTAACAGGTTCGCAACATCGGATTGATCCTGATGGACAAATTTAAGCTGACGTGTACTGGTCTGCGTTGAAGCGTCAACGTCGATAAACAGGCACTTGGTGTCTTGATAATGTTTGAGGGCAAACAGGTACATCAGAATGGATTTACCTACGCCTCCTTTGGCTTGCACTATAAAATTCAAGTTTTTCATCGGTCAATATTTTTTAGATGGTTTAACATATGGCTCGGGCTCAGAGCGGGGAAATTTCATTGCCGCTTTGGGTTGAGCCTCAGCTTCGGGCATTTCACTTTTTTGAACTGGCATTTGCGGGTCTCCCCACCTTTTCATTTTAGCGCGGATGTATTTGATGTCATACAGCGAAACCGCTTGCATTGAAAGCTTTTCATTAATCACGTCCACAAGGAACCTAGCTGACATCCTGGACATAAACAGATCGCGATAGAGCTCAAAAAGCATGCGCTTGCGCTTAGGGTCTTTCCGCTCACAGAGCCTGAGAACCAACTCCTTGGTTATCTCCATAGTGTCAATGGTTAAGCTTGGGATCTTTTTGAGACTTTATCCTGTGGTGCCAGTGCCGGATGACTGCCTCAGAAAAATATAGCTTTCCTGCCTGGCGGATAAATGGCAGATTTCCCTTCGCGCAATGGTAGTAAAGCTTTTTTGCAGAGACTGTTTTTAACATCCGCTTTGCTTCATGTACATCGACTAGATGATCAGAGCTGACCGCAGGATCCGAGCGGATAGTAACAGGAGCTACGTCCTGTATGGTGGAGGTCGCGTTTGGATTGTGGCTACGCAAATCCGGAGTTTTCATTTTCATTTTGCCTTTCTGTTTGATAAAACATGCTGGCAAAATTGAGAGTGGCATCGGAGAAACTCCTTCCCATCGTTCGTTATGGAAAGAAAAGAATCAAGATTTTACAAGTTGAGGACAACTAGTCTTGCCTCTTCAATGTATTTATATCGTACATGCCCTTCGACAGAATTAAATTGACCTAACTCTTCAGCTTGGAAAGCTTTTACGAACGAGCTTTGCTCGAAATCATGCACAAGCCAGGAATTGAAAAGGGTGGCGACCTGTGGGGCATCAAGAGTCTTTTCGATGTGCCCCTTTTCCAATAGGGCGTAATAAAGCGCAGCGATATACAGCCGTCCGCCTTTCGATTGCTTGAAATATCGGAAGGTATCGGTGCCATCTACTGGTACTATCCATTGGTGCCTAACCAAAATTTCCTTAAGGCGGTCAAATTTATTCCGTTTCTCAGATGCATCCGTTCCCGCAAAATGCTCGTAAAACAGTCCGTGTATCTGGATGCGTGTTACACTTTTTGCTCCTCCTTTTGGGCTTATCGAATGCTGTAAAGATGTGAGTTCGCGCTTCCAGCTATCCAAGTCTATCGAACTATCAATCTCGTCCTTCGACGGTAAGCTGTGTAGCCAATCTGATATTTGAACAAGTGCCTCATGCACCGCTTCTGGCGATGCGTAGTCCTTTCTCGACAAAAGTCGTTCAAAGATGGCCCGGTTATGCCTGAGAGCAAACGCTGTACGGTACTTGACCTTCCGAATTCTTAGGCGTTTAGCTCTTCCGAGCCACCAGTAAAACTGTTCACGCTCAGAATAACCTCTCTCATGCGAATCAAGGAAGTCTGTCATGTTGTTTGGCCTGACGGAAAATGAATAATTGTTGTGATATAGAATTAACAGACGGTTCAAACACGTAAAATCACTTTCATAGAAAACCCCGGAAAATTCCTCTATAAGATACTTAAAAAAGGGGTATCGGAAATTGGAGTGAAGATTCATAACTAAGCATTTGAAAGGCATAAGGAGTGAATATAATAACCATCGGTTACTATTCATAACTTTCGAATGATTCACTTGACAGCTCAAATCGCTACAGTGTGGGCATACGACTGACGGATTGAAGAGAGTCTGCGCTGGCAGAAGTAATTAACTATAGATATATTGCTTCCGATTGTAAACCCGATATCAGGAAATTATTTAATGAATCAAATAGGAGATTTTTTGAGGAAGCCTTGGTGGCTGACCAGGGAAGTGTTCCCGAAGATCAGAGATCAGCGTGCCAGCCTGGAATCTGCCAACCAAGAGCATGTGCTTTCCTTTGGGTTTCCTTAGTTTCCGATCATTTCCTATCACGGAGCTGAACTCATTCTTTCTGATATGGAATGGTCTTTTGATTGGAAAATACGGCGCCGCTGACCATCCCGTTCCGTGGCAGATTGACCACCGGCCATAATTCGCGGACTTTCGGTCAACTCGCTGTTGAAGATAGAGATAGAGTGGTCAATTCGGACCGAAATGACCTAGTCAGCCGAAAACGAAATTAGATGGTCAGCTTCGCCGTAATTTCCACTCTTCTGGCTATTCAAAGCCAAAGCAACCAAAGACGGTAAAGCGCCGATTTATGTCCGTGTTACGATCGATGGCCTCGATGACGAAATCTCCCTCGGAAAAAAAGTGCACCCCGACGACTGGTGCAACCAAACCAAAAAGGTCACTGCCCCAGGCATGGAAGCCAAACTGATCAACATTGCTATCGATCAGGCGCGCACTTCGCTCACTTCCCAATTCATGGTGCTGCAATCGCAGTTTGAGTGCATTACGCCCACTATGCTTAAAAACGTCTTCAAGGGCAAACCGGTCGAAGACAAAGACGATGCCCCAAAGCAAGGTTCGAAGAAGCAGCAAACCCTGCTTCAAGCATTCGACGAACACATTGAAAAATTTGAATTGATGGTCCAGCGAGGCATGCGTTCCGACAACACACTGCGGCACTGGCGAAAACTTAAAAGGCATGTTACTGCTTTTATCAAGTTTCAGTACAGGACATCGGATTTAAATTTTTCAGAATTATCCGGTCTGTTTGCAGAAGAACTGTACGAATATCTGACACTTCACAAGCCGAAGCCGCTCGCGGAGGTATCTGCCCGTAAGGATGTAAAATGGACCAGGCAGATCGTAAAAATCGGTGTCAAGAAGGATTTCATAACACGCAACCCGATGGAAGGTTTTAAATGCTCGGGCGGTGATGTCGAGGTAATCCCGCTGGAGTTTGAACAGGTGGAGCGAATCCACCGAAAGAAATTGCATGTTGAAAGACTGGCTGAGGTGCGCGACGCTTTCATTTTTCAATGCTTTACCGGTTTTGCCTACCAGGACATCTACGGGCTTACTAGGGATAGCATAACACTTGTCGGTCCGAAGAGGGAAAGGTGGCTGGTTCGGAAACGAGGAAAAACACAGGTCGGCGAAATGGTACCGATTCTGCCGATTGTAGAAGAATTGATTGAGAAGTACAAGGACCATCCATACTGCGTAGCCCACGATAAACTCATTCCAGTCAACAGTAATTTCAGGTATAATACCTATCTGAAGGAGCTAGCGGATCTCTGTGATATTCGGGATATCACGGGAAGTATCAGGAAGCTAGACACTCATGACGCCAGACATTTCTTCGCCGATATGATGCTGAATAATGGCGTGCCTTTGGAAGATGTAAGCAAAATGCTTGGCCACAAAAACATCAGAACCACAATGCGTTATTGCCGGGTGAGAAAATCGCGCATCAGCGAAAATGTTGGACTAGTAAGGGAGAGGCTATTTACCAAAGCTGGCAAGCTCAGGCAGGCTTCCTAGATCTCAATAAGGCCATTTACCCCGGTCGCCGAGATAAGATAAAAGGCGGCCGGGCGATGGCAGATGAGTATCAAATGCGAATCTCTGCAACTCTCCTGGCCATTTTCTTATTGTATTTCAGAGCGATATTACCGCACCGAGGCGTATTTGGCATGGTCTAAAATGCGGTCGCCGAAGACCGACCGGTTTGGGTCGGTGTTTCGCAAAAGGGGTTAAGCAGAATATCTCCCCTTCAAGAATTTTACTAGATCTCTTTCAAGCTTGGTCAGCGAAGAATAAGCAACTGCACTTACCAAACCAGTCAAAACTGCGTCCAATGAGCTTAACAATAAATTGGGTGGCATTGCATGCACAGTAATCTGATTTCCACTTTTTGAAATTTGTGCTCCCACTAGTACTGATTTTTCGACAATGATAGTTTTGCTTTCGCCAACACCGAAAAAGCTATAAGAATACTTGGAAGAAAATTCTTGCCGCAGGGCCAGAATGAGTTCTTCGGTGGATGGATCTTGCTCTATTTTGAAAACTTTCATAACTGTCTTTGTAAATGTCAATGAAGAATATTGTAAGATAGGAAAGTTGTAGGCTTTTTCAAAGTCGTTGTATCATCGACTCTTATTTAAAATAATGTTTCTGTTCCTTTTGAACTTTTCCGTCTCGGTCGACTCGGTACCATCGCTCTCTGGAAAGTCAAATTTCAACACAAGATGCATAGGAGAAACAACGATGCGTTACTCTCGAGTGAGGAAGTCGAGGATTACCGTGAATGTGGCGAAAGTCCGTTTAAAACTGTTCTCAAAATCTTGTCGTCTTCAAATTGCCGAATAAAAGGCAAAACGAGGGTGTCTCATTTCCAAAAATGAGACACCCTCGTTTTATGGTATAAGCATTGCTTGAGGTCATTTTGAAATCTGGCAGGTAAGCTTGTCCATTATTAACTGTAACAGCTTCAAAGTAGGTTCCCGTAGCTGCTCGTTAGATTAGTATCCGTCTTAGCGCATTCCTCCCGAAACGGCTAATTTTTCACCAGTGATCCAGCGCGCATTATCTGAAGCCAGAAAAGCAACTGCTGGGGCTATCTCATTGGGTTTGCCGAACCTACCCATCGGTATAGCGGCAATCATGCTCTTCTCGATGGCGCTACCTGCCAGGCCCAGCGTCTTTGACCCTTCGGTATCAGTTGGACCCGGTGCCACCGTATTGACGCGGATGTGTCGATTCACCAGTTCCCTTGATAAAGAAACGGTTAAGGCGTTCAAGGCAGCCTTCGATGACGTATAAATGCTCGTGTATGGCCCTGGATTCTGTCCGCCTACTGAACTGATATTGATAACGCTACCTCCTGTTGGGGGAAAATACTTCAAAGACTCCTGGATCGTCAGCACGGGACCTAATACGTTGACCCGGTACTGTTCCAGAAAATCCTCCTCCGTAACAGCTTCAATAGGGCCGAATCGGGCGATGCCAGCGTTATTCACCAGCACATCCAGCTTGCCAAACCGATCCTTTACCTGTTTTAACAAATCAATAATATCGGCATGCCGGGCCATATCGGCCTGAAGGGCAATGGCCTGTCCGCCTGTCTCCCGGATGGCGGTAACCACGCCTTCCGCATCACTTGCCGCCGAATGATAGGTAACAATGACGGTCGCGCCACAGGCGGCAAGTTCCTTTGCGATGGCAGCACCAATACCTTTTGAGCTGCCTGTAACGATGACAATCTTCTGTGTCAAATCTATTTTCATTATATCTTTTTTTGACAAAGCTAAATGAACGAACTTTACCCTGGGAATGAGTTTCCCTTTAGAAAGTAGTTTCCTTTGAGAAACTAAGTTGCGCCAAGACAGATGAAAAAGAAAGTATTTATTGATCAAAAGCCCCTGCACTGTCCAAGTCAGCTCAGGGCTATCCATGATACGATGGATATTTTAAGCGGCAAATGGAAAATCACTATCATTGGCTGCCTTGCCTTCGGCGACAAACGGTTCATGGACTTAATGCGGGAAATAAAAGGGATTGGCTCCAAAATGCTGTCCAAGGAGTTACATGAGCTGGAGACCAACGGTTTGATCAGTCGCACGGTGCAGCCAACCAAACCGGTCACCGTAGAATACGCGCTTACCGCTTACGGTGAGACCCTAAGGCCTATCCTGTGGGAAATGGCTGATTGGGGGCAACATCACAGGGTAAAAGTAAAAGCAATATTCAACGGAGAAATTGACAATGGCTAGAACATAGCTGACCAGGTTGCGACAAACCGGTGCCATACTCGCGGGGATCGGTACGCGACACCTTAAATTCACCATCAGATAGAAATCCGAGCCTAAATCAGGTTGACAATGGCTTACCAGTACATCTGTTATCGGTTTATGATTTTTCTTACTTATTCGTTACAAACCACGTAACGATTTGAGGGTACAAATCCGCGATTACCAGGCCCTTGCTCCGATTCTTATACAACCTAATAAGAAATTGATCAAACTCGACAAACTTTACAAACCCTCTAACCTCGACTTGGTGCTTTTCCATTTTGGCAATCAGTTTAGCCTGCTCAAGAGGTGGGGCATAATCGATATAGCGTAGACTTACCAGAGCCCAATTCATGTATTCATCAAAACAAGCACGCGCATTATTGTAGCCACTCGCGGCGGGAGAGCCTTTCCTAATCCAGGTAGATAAATTCGCAAATGCCTCATTGATTTTGCTTTGATATTCCTGTTTTTGGCCTTCTGGACCGATAAAATTGTGATTCAATTTTGAACTTCTCAAACATTTTTTCAATGTCAGCCCTGTCATAATAAATCACACCACCGATCCGCATGAAGCTTAATTGGCGGCTTACACGCATGGCGTGCAGCTTGCCTGGCGATTTGAGCCATTGTTTGGAATGTTGAGAGCCTGCACCTGCCAGCAGCCATCTCATTTCTGAGAGCATTTGCTCTTTAAATTTTTCAAGATCCGCCAAAGTGACTAATTGATGCGTGAACAACGCCGAACGCTCCTCTGATTGCTTGCCCTTCTTTTCCATTGCTGTCTGCTTTACGTTAACAATCAAAAACATCGATTGACATGTGCAGTCGATGTTTTTGATCGAAAAATAATAGTCAGCATTTGGTACTTGCTTCGTCTCTTTCCCAGTGGAACAAAAAGAATAAAGTGCAGTTCGATGCGGGCGCATGGAACTGCACTTTGCCGTCAGTAGTCTGTGAAAATATGACCTTCGTATTCGCTATATTCTTCTAAAAACAAGTCTTTGGAGAAGGCTTCGTAGTCGAAGTAACGTTCAAGAGCCTGAGGCACAGCTGACAACAAACCTGTGTCTTCGACATATTGGTAGGTGTATTCAAGTGCGGCGTCCTTTCCTGAATCGCCAAAGTATCCCTGGTAGCTTTCACGGAAACTTTCGATTTGGTCTTCCAGCTCGTAGCCATTAGATGGCCAATAATTGATCTGCTTACAGTAAATTTCGAACGCTTCAGCAGTCTCATCGTCCATTTCGCCGCTGGCCTCAAAGTAGGCGAACGCTTCTTTGTGAAGGCTGCATTCTGATATCAAAAAATCCGGAATGTTCTCCCAGTCCTGGAACATCAGTTCTGGGCGGCAGCCGCTGCTATCGAATTCATTCCGATGAAACTCGTGGCAGTCTTGCAGGAATTCATTTAGATCTGAGTAGTCTGATAGGTCAAACCATTTACCGAATAGCGATCCATTGTTGTACTGACCATAGGTTCCCACGTAGATTCTTGAAGCATTTTCGAAGTTTTTCATAATTGAAAGGCATTAAGTAGCTATGGCCCGGCGGGGCCGCCCAGGCTTTGTGCTCAGGGCAATCGCTGCCTTCTACTCAAAGAAAAAATGACGGGGCTTGTCCCCCTCGTTGCAAGCCCATACGGCGGTTTAAGGTGCGGCTGGCAGTTGTGCGACCAGCTAAAAAGCCGGATGACGAAGTGCAGGCTTGCAACCGTCATTTTTTGCTTTGTAACTTTCGTTTGCACTGATCCCATTGTTAACTTCGGCTCCCATTCAAGTATCGTTCTTTCCGCGTTTTATGAAATGTCCATTACTGTTTGTTGCATTTTACCTATTCGCTGGATTAGCTTATGCTCAGACATCAAACGTTGATTCGCTGGTTATCGGGAAGTTGAAAGAGCTGCACGTTCCGGGCCTTGCCGCGGCAAAGGTTGAAAACGGACAAGTTTCCTGGACGCGCTATTACGGCTTCCAGGATATGGAGCGAAAAATACCGGTATCGGACTCAACGATTTTTCACATCGCCTCTATTTCCAAAACAGTAACGGCTGCGGCCATTATGCAATTCGAAGCGAAGGGTTACTTCAAGCTGGATGATGACATAAACCGCTTCCTTCCATTCCGGGTTGCGAATCCACTGTTTGCAGCTACTCCTATCACGTTCAGACAACTGCTACGGCACCGCTCGTCGATAACCGATAATATGGAATATCTGCTCCCATTTTGGGAGAATGAATATCAGGGTGCCGATATCCCATTGGGGACGTTTCTTGCAGACTATCTATCTGTCGGGGGCAAACATTATCACCCGAATAAGAATTTTACAGACGCCGAACCGGGTAGCAGGTTCGAATACTCCAATATTGGCTTTGCATTGCTAGGTTATCTTGTCGAGCGAATTGCGAAGACCCCATTCGACCAGTATTGCAAAACGCATCTGTTCACCCCACTGAAAATGCAAAATACCTATTGGTTCTTAGAGCCATTTCAATCAGACCTGCTGGCAGTACCTTACGAGTATTCAGACTCACTTGGCCAGTATCAAAAACTACCCCAGGGTAAATATCCGGACTATCCCGCAGGCCAGCTACGCTGCACGCTAAACGATCTGGCGAAGTTTCTTGCCTGCTGGTCAAACGACGGAGCGTATGCTGGTAAGCGTGTTATTGAAGCTAGCTCCGTACAACTTCTGACGCCAAAGGACATGAGCCTGGGCTTCCACACCTGGTTTATGTATTTGCTCAACACGGAGACACCCACGTATAGCCATAGCGGGCATGGTCCTGGTATCTCCACCTACATGCTATATGACCCATTTTCAAAAAAAGGGCTGATTATTTTGATGAACGGGGAGCTTTCCGATTACTTCGAATGGAGAAAATTGATTGATTTACTCTGGAAGTCCTAAACATTCCCAGGCAAGTAACTTTACTTAAAAAACAGTTCAGATGATCAACAGAAAAGCACTCCTAATAATTGACATGCAAAAAGGCTCCTTTACAGAAGGCACCCCTCGTCACAACACTGAAGGAGTCGTGCAAATAATCAATTTGCTTGCAGCGGTGTTTCGCGAGAAATCTTGGCCCGTGTTATTTATTCAGCATGATGGTAGCACAATGAACGAGTTTGTTCCCCTTACTGCGGAGTGGGAATTGCTGGATGATCTACAAATTGATGCCAATGATATCCGCATTGACAAATATGCCAATGATGTATTCTATCGCTCCGAACTCCAAAAGAAACTGGACCTGCTAGCTGTTAACGAATTAGTTATCACAGGCTGCGCCACAGATTTCTGTGTAGAATCCACGATTCAGTCGGCAGTTTCAAGGGATTACAACGTAACCGTCATCGAAGACGGTCACACTACCGGTAACAGACCGAACCTGAAAGCCCATCAGGTGATTGACCACTACAACTGGGTATGGAAGAACATGATCCCCACAAAGGGAAAAATTGAAGTTTTACCCCATCATTTATTTCTTCAAAAGATTCTCAACGACTGATTCCGTTCCCTTCCAAATCAATTTCATTTGGAAGGATACCGGCGAATTCAGACCAGCAGAGCCCCTCGGGCAATGATTTTCTGCCAAATTCTATATGTATCACGCGGCGGCGATGGTTAGAAGTTGTGCGGCTGGAAGCATGAAGCAATAAAGGCTTCATCAGCATGATCCCACCGCACCTGACATCGCAGATAACCTCACGCTCAGTAGACCAGTCAATGTCCTCGGCGCGGTATACCCCTTTGCCATGGGATCCTGGCACCACCCGGAGGGCCCCGTTTGTGTGATCGGTATCATCCAGGTGAACCCGGATCGTAAAATTATCTTCCAGGATTTCCAGTGGCGGCTGAACCGCAAATTGCCCCTGTTTGACAGTCCATGGCCCAAAGCCGGGATAATCACCTCTTTTGTCGACCGAGATCGTAAGGTCCTGGTGATAAGGCACAAACCAGTTCGACTTTTCTGGCTTATCAAAATAGATAGATTTAATAATAAAGTAATCGTTTCCGAAAAGCCGGTTAATCAAATGGCTAAGCCGCTGATTCATAACCTGAAGTTGAATCTGCGGAATTTCTTTTACAAACTGCCTGATAGCGAACAGGTCGCCGTTCTGACGAAATGTATCACTGCTGGCATCCGCATTGGCAATGGTTTGCAGCAACATTTCAATTTCGTCACCAGTAAAAATCTCATTGATTATAAAAAAGCCATCGCTGGCGAACTGGCTTTGAACGTCGTCATAATTGATCACAGGTACTTGCGGGTAGATTTGAAGCAAGTAAGTGAAAATGATTAATGTTTGCGCTCAATATCTGAGGCCAATAAATGAATGTTGGATTTATATTAAATTTTCTTTTATATTGTCGACATAATCTGTTTTGCTATGAAGTACTTCTCTTTTCTTTTTGTCGTTTTTTTAATCAGCGCGTGTCGGCAGGAACAAATGCCTGTTCAACGGGAGCCGAACTTCAACATCATACTTTCATCCACAGATGATTACGGAGATAGCGTCAATCTGAAAGAGGGTTCTGTTGGTTATCCGCGCCGAATGGATGTCGGTTTCGTTGACATTAGTCTTACTGAACAGGAATGGCAACAGATTTTCCAAATTGTCCCCTGGAACTCGATAAAAGACCTACCCAACTATTATGAGCCGCACGGGCAACATCTTTTTGACGCCGGGACTTATGATAAAATCACATTTATTAATGGTAAGCTCAGGAAGACAGTAATGCTGAAGTCGTGGGATAAATTTTCGGACAATCCCGAACTGGTGGAACAAATACGTGACTGTGTAGGCCTTGTTCATCAAACAGTCCGACCCAAAACCGATATACCACCTTTGAAAAAATTTGAATGCGGAGTCGGATTTGAAGCTCGCTAGCTGCTACAAGCATTTACCATCGGCACAGGAGGTAATTCCATTACTTTCCGCTTCACAACTATTCCCGTATGTTTTTCCGTCAAACCCGCAAACTGACCCGTAAATATCCGGGCAGTTAAGCGGCTCCGGTGCATCTTCCTTACAGTTAAGGCAGGCCAAGCATCGGTATTGGCAGTAGGAATGGCGCGCATAAAAATTTTCGAACTATCATAGCCTGATGATTTTACCTGGGACGAATCGAGGATATGGTGATCCAGTTTCCATATTTTTTTTAGCCATCGCTCTCATCTTTTTGGAACCTCAACCAAACTGCTTGATTACCTGACATGTAAGACTCGGGAGCATTCGATCGATACTTAATTGAATCGACCGTGACAAACATCCGTGCTATTGAAGGAAATGTTAGGCGATTAGATACGCACGATGCCCGGCATTTCTTCGCAAACATGATGCTTAACATTGGCATTCCTCTGGAAGATGCCAGCAAATGTTAGGCCACCGAAGTATCAGAACAACGACGCGCTACTGCCGAGTGAGAAAGTCGAGGATTAACGCGAACGTTGCACCAGTGAAAAACAAGCTATTTACCAGGGCGGGTAAACTTCCGCAAGCCTCTTGACTGTCAGGAGTGGTTTGTGCGCTCGGGACCATCGCCCGACCGCACAGCCAGAATACGGCAGCATGGTTTTGGCCGGTCGCTCAAATCGAGGTGTTGTAATCGATTTCTTTGATCGTGAACCGTGCATAGGGGTAATAGCGGCCATTAATCTGCCAGCCCGCTTCCAGAACGGTCGGAATGCGTACGCCATCATGCAGCTCATAGTTGCTCAAACGGTTTACCCATTTTTGCCTTGGCCCCTCCCCCATACTCCGCATAGCGCTCATCTCAACGATTTCATGCCGGGAATTAAAAATAACCATATAGTTGATCGATATGCCAAGGTAATTATATTCCAGTCTGGCAGAATGCGCACCGATCGGAAACCACTTCAAGTTCTGTGAAGGAAGTAAATTGGTCGGAAAGCAAACGCTTTCTCCCAGCCACCGCATTAATTCGCCACAGTTGTATTTCTCACCATAGCTGTCCTGTATCTTAAAAAGAGAAAACAAAGAAACTACCAGCCTTCCCTTGCCATTGATAAACATATCCCGTCGGTAAACATGGCAGTCTTTCCTTTCCAGACGAAGCCGGGGCGCTTTGCAGAGAAGTACTCATCGCCAGAGATCGTCATCCAACCCTTTTTCAAATCCGACTTGAATAACCCGCTATGCGTTAGATGAACGCGGCTGACGTAACACTGTCCCGGTGAAAGCACATGCCGAAAGTATAGCTGGACCGGTTCGGGCAAACCTTTCAGTTGTTGATAGCTAAATTTCTGAGCAGAAATATCTACCGAGTTGGCCATCAATCCTGCTACTTCGCCGCTGAATCGAAGATACAGGTTCAGACTACCGGCAAAAAAAGTCACAAACAACAAAGTAGCCGTCCATAGTGCCCATTTCATGAGCGCCGAAAGCTGTTTCGAGCCATTGCTTTGTGCGCCTTTGACCTTTAGCGGTGACCTGGTGGTTTCCATATCGGCTCAATGTTTGAAACGTTCAGCACCGGTTTTAACTCTGGTCATAAATGCGTGAAAATCATCCGACGGCTTTGGCATCGGCTTCTTTGGACCAGTAATTAAAGGGCCCAAAAACCGGTCAGTCATTTTTTGTATGGATGTGAGAATAGCGTTCATAATATCATTTTGGTTGAGATTGCAGACTATGTAAGTTCATACCGGTAATGCATATACGACGCATGTAAGACCTCAATATCGCTCATATTCGAAAAGCAGCGTTTCCGATAGCACCGCAGGAAGGTCAAGAAATTGCTTTACAAATGTGTTGCGTCTTTCAGGTAACCCTTCCGGGTTGTACTGTACTCGTATGACGGCTATGCCGGTTGCCAGTAACAAGCAGTAAAGTGTTTTCATATTTGCTCAGATTTTAATGGTCCGACTTCTGGCTTGGTTCTCTACTTTATTACGTAATGGGTATAAAGCGCCCCAACTAACTAAGGCGCGTATTTGAGAATAAGAGCCATCTGCCCCCCATGATGGGCCGTGTGGGAAATTATCCCTCCCAGTGCCTCAGCTAATGTCATACTGCCCACATTTGTTACTGCAATCCGGTCCCAATCCTGATCCGCGTGGCCTGCAATGAGCGTTTCGAGTAATTTCCCGGATTGTTCGACATAAGCCAACAGCTCATCCAGCTTTGTCCATTCTCCTGTGTCCCGCTGGGCTATCAGTGTCGAAGGGTGTACTTCGATTGGCTCACCAAACGTATTCTTGGCAAACATCAATTCGACTTCCGCTATATGCCGGATCAGAAAGCCGACGCTATTTTGCGTTTCGGACAGCCTTTTTTTCAGGTCCCGCTCGGTAATACCACCGAGCTGATCTGAGAATCTTTTGCGCGCACGCCGCCATAATGAAAGCAGCATCTGGGTCGTTGTTGATTGTTTCATTGTCGCTTTTATGATCAACTGCCATCGGTTTTGTTAATCCCGAAAAATAACCGGGGCATTTTTAGAGAATAGCAAGAAAAACACTACCAAAAGAACCAATCCGTTGATTACAGTACCGAAGCGGGCCTGGCTCCATTCTGACACGATAACTGCCTGCGAAGCAATCACCGACACCAGCGCTACCGCAATCCAAAGCTTCTCGCTAAAAAGAAAGAGGATCGAAGTCATGCAAAAGAGGATCGCGCAGCCCACCCAGAAAGCTCCGGGCGCATTATAGATCTCCATCCTATCGCTCGTCGCCGGAGCGAAAAATCCTGCCAGGTGAATCAAACCATGCAGCATCAGCAGGGCGAAAAACAGGTAACGTGCCATGTTTTCTTCTATTGGTTACCCGACAAAAATTGCGCTTAATGCGGTGAAAAATCATGACCATAGTCACCCTAAAAACAATTGGTTATCAATCACATGCAATCCTATTTCGTCACATCCGATCAATCCATATATAAAACGGCTGCTCCATGGATTTTCCCCTCACGCAAGGCCCGTAAAGCCAGGTCAGCCTCAGCCAGCGGGAAAAGCTCGGTCCGTGTTTGAACCGGGGAAATACAGATTTGCTCAAAAAAGTCGTGGCCATCGGCAACAGTCAGGTTTGCCACCGACCTTACCACCCTTTCCTGCCATAACAGCTTGTATGGAAAAGAAGGGATGTCGCTCATATGAATCCCCCCGCAAACGACAGTCGCTCCTTTGCCCGTATCAGAAAGCGCTTTAGGCACAAGCTCTCCTTCCGGTGCGAACAAAATCGCTCCGTCGAGCTGACCGGGCGGTTTCTGTGAGGAATCCCCGGCCCATACCGCGCCCAGCTCGATGGCTAGTTGCTGAGCCGCAATATCCCCTTTCCGTGTGAAGGCATAGATTTGCTTTTGATGCGCCACCGCAATCTGGATTAAAATATGGGCCGCTGCCCCAAATCCGTATATACCAATTTGGGTACAATCGCCGGAAAGCATCCTGTATGACCGGTAGCCGATCAGACCGGCACACAACAGCGGCGCGGCCCATGGATGCTGGTAAGCCGGTGGGATTGGAAAACAGTACCGCTCATAAGCGACAAGGTATTCGGCATACCCTCCATCTGTGGTGTAACCGGTAAACAATGCACGTTCGCACAAATTTTCTTTCCCATCCCGGCAGTACTGGCATTTGCCACAGGTGTAGGCCAGCCAGGGCACTCCGACAACGTCTCCTTGCCTTAGAGCGCTTACGTCCCGGCCAACCGCGATAACCTTGCCAACCACCTCATGGCCGGGGATCAAAGGGTATTTCCCCTCTTTCAAATCGCCATCCAGGATATGAAGATCGGTCCTGCAAATCCCGCAGGCCATTACTTTGATCAGAACCTGCCCTGAATCAGGTTTTGGAACAGGAACCTGCATCTGGGTCAACACAGCACCGGGCGCTGGCAGCACCATCGCGCGCATGGTATCTGGAATATCCTCTGTTTTTTTCATCGGTAAATTGCTTTTGAAGAACATCCTTACTTTTCGGCGATCAGATCAATGTAGGATTCCATCAGATCCAGGTATTTCCGGCATTTGGCCAGCGCGACTTGCCTCGCACTTCCATTTGCGGATGACTGAGCGGCGATAGCGAATACCTTTGCCCTGATATTCGCTCTCAGGCACTTGTAGTAGATGAAAACGAGAGAGTCCTCTGGAACCTGAAAACATGGAAAATAATCGCAGTAGGTCGATAAAAAGATCTCCGAAAAGGCCTGTTTGCAGTAAGACTCCATGTCCATGCAAAGAAATGCGAGTTCGTCGATAACGTCGATCTGTCTGAATGTGTCGTTGTATTCCAGGCAATCGAACAGTACCGGCTTTTTGTATAAAAATATATTGCCACAATGAAGGTCGCCGTGAACGTCCCTGCGATAGCCCAGCCCAACCCTTTCATTGATCCGGCCGCCGTAGCGGGAAAGGCATGCGGCACTAAAAGACCTGGCTCGTTCAATCAAATCGCCGTAGCGTTGTCCGAGCTGCTCGCTGGCAAAGCTTGTCACTCCCCCAAGATCATCAAAGGTCCGGGCCAATTCAGCCAGATCAAGAGGCTTCGCGATAGTCTGGGAGCGGCTGTGCATGAAAGCGATTTCCTGGGCCAGGGCTACAATGTGCCCGGCACTAACTTTTTCCACATTAAGCATGGCGTCCATTTTTTTGGTCGCCGCCAGCCGCCGCATCACTACCGCGTAGTCCACGATCCGGCCCTTGGCCCCGCCTATGGAGAACTGCCCGTTGTGCTCTCTGACGGGCAGCACCTGCTGATAAATAGGCGAAAAGCGGCTGTTAAGCCTCAGTTCTTTCCGGCAAGCCTGTCTGCGCTGGCTGACCCGGGAGAAATCCAGGAACGAGAGCCTGACCGGCTTTTTGATTTTAAAAGCGCATCCGGCGCCCAGTAAAATCCACGAAATATGGGTCTCTTCCAACGATGCATGCAGCGGCGCGCCGTTGAAATCACCCCTGCTGGCCAAACTTTCGATTTCAGACCGGTCCATCTTTCTACCCCAGATATTTCAATGCAACTTCAATCATTTCTTCGACATTATCATTCTCTGAATGCAGTAACAGGTGCGGCCCTTCGAATTTTTCAAACAGGTGTTTCATGGACTGATACACGCCAAAATCCGCTTCGCTGTCGGATCTGGGCCAGCTTAACCGTTCTTTTGTGAGCGCCTCGCTGGCAGTAACAAGTATGAAGCGGATCCCGCAATGACAGTCCCGGGCCGTTCCATTAAATAAATCGCGCATGCTATGATGATAAAAAGTAGCGTCGACCACGGCCGGTTTTCCAGCCCGAACGGCGGCCGCCGCCATTTGGGCCATATACTCATAAATACGGAGCTTATCGTCAAACGAGTATTTCCCCATTGCCGCAAGACGCTTTCTGACCCGGTCACTATTCAAATATTCAGCGCCAAGCCTTGCGGCAAGTCGAATGGCGAAATAACTTTTACCTGAGCCTGGTAGTCCTGCAACAACAATGATCATAGCTTCTGGAAAGTTTTCGGAGAAAAAGCTGATATAGTCGCGCTCCGGACATCAACCAGCTTCCGCTCATATCATCGAAGTTTCAGCGGGCAAAGCCGCAGGCTGTTTGTTGGCCAGTGAAACATGAAAGGTTGTCCCTTTTCCCAACGCACTTGTCAAAGAGACAGTTCCCCCCATAAGTTCGACATAGCCCTTCACAATGTTCAAGCCCAGGCCAGTCCCCTGCCCTGCACCGGCATTCGAAGCCCGGAAAAAACGGTCGAAAATGTATGGCTGATCCGCTTGTGAAATCCCAATTCCATGATCCTGTATATCCATTTTGACCTGCCGTTCACTGCAAGTTGCTTCCACAAGAATCTGCGTTCCCTCACCGGAGTACTTGATCGCATTGGAAAGCAGATTCAACAGCACGTTCCTTAAAAGCTGCGTGTCAAGCCAAACCTCAGAAATGCCATAATGTACCAGGCTGATCCTCTGGTCGGGCTTACATAACTCCTTTATTTCTTCAATCAACTCTTCGCAGAAGACCTTTAAATCAAGTAATACCGGAATGCTCTTTATTTTGCCCTCCTCGAGTTTGCCGATGGAAAGAAAATCATTAAGTATCTCAGTAAGGCCGTTTACTGTGGTCTTTATTCTTTGGATGTGTTTTTGGCGCTTCTCATTATCGGCCGTCGTTGTGTACTTACTGATCAGCGAGCTCGAAGACAAAATTGTGGCCAGGGGTGTCCGGAATTCATGCGAGGCGACGGTAACAAACTGGCTTTTCATCAGATTTAATTCACGCTCCTTTTCAAGTGCCTTCATGACTTCGCGTTGTGAGCGTTTGACTTCCTGAATCGCTTCTGCAAGCTCAGCTGTACGCTGCTGAACCCTTTTTTCAAGGTTCTGATTAAGTCTTTGAATTTGAAGGTTCGCGTCCAGGATTGCCATTTCCTGTCTTTTACGCTCGGTGATATCAATAATAAAGGCAACAACAAACTGACCTTCGCTGGTGTGAAATGGGCTTAGGCTAACCTCGACCGGAAACTCGCTGGCATCCCTACGTTTGCCATAAAGCTCTGTTTGGTTGTCCATTCCCCTTACTTTTGCGTCAAGATCGTACCGCTCGCGGTAAGCAACATGCTTGTCTGCGAACCTATCCGGGATCAGCACTTCTATCTTTGTACTTTGCAACTCTTGCTGGCCATATCCGAATAGCTCAGCGGCTTTCGGATTGACCATCACAATCCGCCCGTCGCTACCAACGACAATAATCCCTTCGGTGGCATGCCTGAACAGCGCATCCAACATTTCTATGTGACGGGTTATTTCTTTTAATGACCCAAAAAGTCTGCTCGAGCTCATGGCATTTAACAAAAACAAACGACAAAAATCAACAGTAAATAACATCCCGGTCCGGGATAACCAAATGGAAGTGAGACTACTCACTGAACACGCATACTTTCCAAAAATAGCTATCCGGGCAGGTCCTTGTAATGACTTACATCATAGTAATTTCTATTCGCAAGAAGCTCACCCGCGGTTTACGGGTGAGCTTCTTACTTGTGTTCGCCATGGTTAATTGACAGTAATCTGTTTGACCGAATTCTGGTTTCCAGCTTCCTCCATTTTAGGAATCCGTAATTTAAGGATACCGTCTTCGTAATTCGCTTCGATTTTGTCTTTATCTACCTGTTCTGGTAAGGTAAAGCTTCTGCTAAATGAGTTATAGCTGTATTCTTTTCGTTTGTATCCTTCTTGTTCTTGTTCCGTGTCCTTTTCGGTTTGCGAACTAATTGTTAACAGATTGCTTTTCACATCGATTTTAAAATCGCTTTTTTTCAGCCCGGGGGCCGCCATTGTGACTGTAAAATCGGTCTCGTTCTCGGAAATATTTACAGCAGGGACTGAATTTTGACGAAGCAAACTGCCAAAACCATTCCTGCCCGCCCAGTCGTCCCATGGCCGAAAAAAGTCTTCAAAAAGGGGATAAAGCCCGGTAGATCTCATTAAAGATGTAGTTGACATAATCTGATTATTTAAAGGTTGACAACTAGATAACAGTTCAAAATTACATCCCTGGTTTGGCATGCCTGATGAGCTAAAAAAGCATATAAGATGATAGATGTCAGCGTTTTAAAACAATTGAGTACCTGAGCGTATCAGGAGCCCGGCGGGTAATACATTGACGCTGCCGGACTGACCATAAATGAAATTGAATACACCTCCCTTCGGATTGAGTAAAGGGTCCACCCGCACATATTCCTCGTCCTCCTCAACCAGCGAACTATTGTATGCGACTATCATCTCGTGATCATATAACACGCGTGAAAATGCTAAAAGGCACTTTTCAAAGGTGGGCAATGAGAAATTTTTCCCATCAGCCGATAGCTTGCGTCATCAGCACAACTGACTGTAATCATTCATTGCCTGCCTTGCATGTAATAATTTCAACAATGAACAACTTCAAAATTGCTGTCAAGCCGGCCCAAAAAGCCATCGAATCGAGCCGCTAATCTCGGACTCTTGTATTTGTAAAAGCACTCACTGGTTTTGCTTTAAACCCAGACCTAAATCATACATACAGTGAAAGTCATCTCCTCATACAACCCCAAATCGCTTATAAAATGGCTGTTCCCGTCGGCGCTGTCGATGTTGGCATCGGTCTGTCCGGGACAAGACCATCAGAGTACCCGAAAAAGCTCCCGGACGCCGGTAGAGACGATCAAGCGCGCCCATCAAAGTACCGATTCAAGGCCGGCAAATGCTGCACATATGGCGGCCTTGAGCTTTCGGGACGCTGCCCGAGTGGCAACGCTGGCAACCGTAAAAATCAAATTGCGTTTTGATTATACCCCAATTCCGCTTCCGGATTTCTATTTCGAGTTTTTTGACCAAAAATTTGTTGGCCCATACCTTCCAGAAACGCAGAAAGACCCGACCGGCAGTGCTTCCGGTGTGCTAATCAGCAGCGACGGCTACGTGGTCACCAACTACCATGTAGTAAACGGGGCAGATAAAATACAAATTGCCCTTAACGACGGACTCGACTACGAGGCTTCCGTGGTCGGAACAGATAAAGCGGCAGACCTTGCATTGCTGAAAATCAACGGGAACGACCTGCCTTTCATCGAATTTGGAAATTCCGATTCGGCGGCCGTCGGCGACATCGTGCTCATAGTCGGAAACCCGTTAGCCTTCACCTCTACTGTCACGCAAGGAATTATCAGCTACAAAGCCAGAAACATTGCCCAAAGCACTGAGAGGTGGACCCTGCAGTCTTACATTCAAACTGACGGTGTGGTCAATATAGGCAACAGCGGTGGCGCCTTAGTCGATCTGTCGGGCAGACTTATCGGGATTGTCACCGCAATTGCTTCCCCAAACGGTGTATACGCCGGGTACTCATTTGCCATTCCTGTTCAGGTGGTCAAGAAGACAGCCGACGACCTGCGCCGTTATGGCTATGTTCGCCGGGGCAGTTTTGGAATTAAGGTAAGCGAGATTAGTCCAGAGAAAGCTAAAAAACTGAACATTCCCTTCTCTGTCGGCATCTTTATTGATAGCATCGATACAGGCGGAGCTGCTGATATTGGCGGATTGCGCACTGGCGACATAATCACCCGCATTGACGGTCGGCGGATGGATTCGAGGGCCCAGCTCAGCGAGTTTGTTGCCTGCTCATATCCTGGTCAAAAAGTAAGGATAACATTTTTCAGAAATGGCAAGCAACAAGAAATTCCGATCACCTTGCAGGATGGAAAATTATAATGCGGTGAGCGATCCGCGTCCTGACATTCAGGCGAGTTCAATAGTTTCCCTTTTCATAAAGCTCAACATCCGCTATTTCCGGACGCCATGCACATCGGTTGAGAACTGCCACTGATGACTAGGGTCATAACCCGGTGTGATTGCAATCGTTCTGCCTAAACGGGGATAAGGCTAGTTTTAATAGCATTACCATTTTCAACTAAATGTTGCAAGCGATGAAAAAGATTATTGCGGCAATTGACGGGTTAAAATACTCGGAAAGCACAGCTCAATACGCGGCGCAGATGACCAGAGAAATCGCTGGTCATTTGGTTGGCATATTCAACGAAAGTCCGGATTATCATGATTACGCTATTTATGACCTAGCCTTTGAGGATGCGCCGCTGCAGGATGGTTTGGCAGAGCTCGATGAGCATGACAAAATTACGAGAGCATTTATCCATGGAGGTTGTAAGGTTAATTGAGTTCTCTGAAGTTAATTCAATAGCGGTCAGTTTTAATTGCTAAGCATTTGGCGGAGTTCTTCTAACAGGGGAATCTGCTGCTTGTTTATCATGGATTTCGCCTCGTCAAGGCAAAACCATGCTGCTTTATCGATTTCCGGATAAAAACGTGTTCCAGTATTTTTCGGCCATTGAAGCGCAAACATATTGCTGCTAATCGCTGCCGCGTCCAAATCTCCTTCCGCAGCCCAAGCTTGAACAACCTTTCCACCTTTCTGCCGCACATGGGCCAGCGGATAAAACCGGGTTGTTGATGGAAGCAACGTGCCGGTTTCTTCGAAGAACTCCCGTATCGCAGCCGATCTCGGATCTTCCTCCACAGCAAAGTTCCCCTTGGGGATACTCCAAAAGCCGGCATCCTTATCTTTAAAGAAAGGTCCCCCCGGGTGAACCAACAACACCTGCGGCTCTCCTCTCAAAATTCTGTAGAGTAATATACCTGCGCTCTTACTGTTCATAAAATACCCGGTAATTTGACAGAAAACCGTTTATCTAAAGTCCCACAAAAATCTTACCGTGGCATGGGTAACATCTAGGGATTTACTTTGCCCTTGTAAGTTTATACCTATCTGGTACACATCCGATCAAATGGACCCAGTTCCAAGGTTCCCGCCACCATTAAAACCAAATCCCTCCCAAGTTCTTATGCGCAAAATACTGATAGCGATAAGCATAGCAGCGATTCAGTAACCAAAACGAGCCTTTCGCTTCATGGCGGGCTTCACACTTGCTGAATATCACAAAGAAGTAAGCGCGTCCCTGGCAGGCACCAACCATGAGATAAAGCTGCTGATTATGTGACCATTGTCATAATTAACCATCTCGTGCGGCGGTAAATTTGGTAAACAATTAAACAGCCAATCACATGAAGAAGATTCAGTTGTTGCTCCTATTCGTGCTGCTGGTTTCAGCGATCAGCAATGCCTATTCACAAAACTACAAGCAGCCAATACCCTCGATCAATGCAGCGGGTGAGGTGGCTGATGCTAAGGGAAAACACATTGGGTGGATAACAAGTGACGGAGTGATTAAAGATGCTGCCGGTGCTAAAATTGCCCATATCGACGATAAAGGAAACGTTGTCGACAGCCACACGGGCAAAGTAATGGGCAAAGCCGCTAAAAACGGCACATACCTGTATCATGTAAAAGGTGGCGCCGCTGACAGTCTGACAATATCTGCCCCAATGAACGGAACTTGTGAAGTGAAAGATAAAAATGGCAAGGTAGTTCTCCTGGTTCATCAAAACTACAAGCAATATGGGGCTTGCGCACTGCACTGCCTTCAAATGAAAAAAGAGAGCAAGGACATGAAAATGAAATAAATCCTTGCTTCCGGCGGGAATTCGCGAAGCATTCGTATGCCCCGTCCTATTAACGACTATTTAACTAACTATTTAAACTATGAAATATACCAGGATTGCACTCGCCATAGCCCTCGCAGCCGCAGCAGGTTTTACTGCGGGCGTTTTAACTGCTCCGGATAAAGGAAAGCGTACCCGACGGAAACTGAGCGACGCCGCCTTAGACCTGATTGAAGACCTGGAACAAAATTGCCAGGACACACTGGAAGACCTTAAGGTCAAAGCTGAAAAAGAGTACCGTAAAATGGCGCAAGGTTGCGGTTCTATGTGCCGAAAGGAGGATCAACAGCGTGAGGCTCCGGCGGCTAATACAGTTGCATAAACTCTTATGAGCACTGGAACAGTACTTATTACCTAGCTGCAATAAACAGCGGACCTGGTCATGACCGGCGCCCGGCACAATGACATCTGCAACCATTTGGACAGTATCCATCCGTCAATCACAATGGAAGTATTTGAAATCTCTTCATCATTTTCCTGGACGGCCTATTGGCTCAGCAATGCTTTTGCAGTTGTCCTGATAGCGACAAGCAAAAGGTATATTCCATTCACCCGACTAATGGTCCTGCTGATTTTCCTGGCGGCCGCGGCAGTCAACACCTACATCGCAATCGACGCCCCGTGGGCATATCAGGACTATGCGGATACAGCGATACCACTCTACAAAAAATTCATATTGGGAGCATTTATGTCGATTATCACCCCAATGGTATTAACCATTGCATTCTGCCAGTTGCTGATCGCCATTTCTATGTTTGCCGGCCGGCAGGCATTGAAAATAGGTTGCTGGGCGGGTATTATTTTTTGTGTTAGCATCGCCCCACTGGGGTTATATGCCGCTTTTCCCGCAACACTACTGCTGGCAATCGCGCTTTTCCGCCTTGAACGGGCAGTGAACCCCAACGTTAAACCCGCATCTAAGCACCTCTCCTACACGGGCTCACGCAGGACGTCTTCAAAATAACGAAGTTACCTGGCCGCAATCCGGTCACATTCCCAGTTGACCGTAAGGCGCACACACCCTTCAGGTCTTTGCAGGTGACGGGTGATTCATCCGTACAAAGGTTTGTTGATCATCTTCCAAATGACTGGGTCTTTGACCGCGGAATATCATGCTCTTCGCCATCAGCGCTCTGTGGCCGGAAATTTCCCTTACGTGACAAATGTCACTGACGAGCTCGCCGCACGGCCCGAAATTTGTATCATTCATTGAGAAAAACAAATAACAGAAGTCCACAGCAATCGAGCCAGATCATTGAAGAAAAAAATAAACTTATGGGAATCTTGTCATCATTCTTTGGATTAAAAAGTGTGGATTACCTAACCCTTGTTGAACAAGGGGCGCTTATCGTCGATGTTCGCTCTGCCCAGGAGTTTGCAGCAGGGCATATCGAAGGGAGCATCAATATCCCCCTGGGTGAAATCAACGCAAAGACAGATATGTTGCTGAAAAAAGGCAAACCAGTAATTACTTGCTGCCGCAGCGGCGCCAGAAGCGGCTTGGCAGAAAGTATGCTGAGAACGGCCGGAATAAACGCATATAATGGAGGCGCCTGGGAGAGTCTGCTGCAGAAAATCTAAATATACAGATCCAGCATGCTGGTAACCAAATGGTTTTACCAGCCACACTCAGCTTGTAACATTATGAACGACACCTTGAGAATATATTGGGAGGATGTATACAGAACCAAACAATCCGACCAGATGAGCTGGACCCAGGCCAGGCCAGATACTTCCCTGACTTTGATAAATGACTTGCAGCTTGATAAAAACGACCCCATCATTGACGTTGGTGGCGGAGAAAGCAGGCTGGTTGACTACTTATTACAAGAGGGCTTTACAGATATTACCGTTTTGGATATCTCACAAACGGCAATCGATCGTGCAAAGGCCCGACTGGGCCCGTTATCAGACCGGGTGACCTGGATTGTCAGCAACGTTCTGGAATTTATACCAGAACGTCCTTACACGTTCTGGCACGACAGAGCTACTTTTCATTTTTTGACCGAAAAGCAGGACATCGAAAAATATGTCGGAATCGTTGAAAAATGCGTCATTGAAGGAGAGGTAATATTAGGCACTTTTTCGACGGCCGGTCCGGCAAGGTGCAGTGGATTGCCGGTTAAACAATATGACTTTGACTCGATTCAAGAGGTTTTCGGCCAAAGCTTTCGATTGACCAGAAGTCTACGGGTAGATCACATTACTCCATTCAACACCACTCAGAATTTTATCTTTTCGAATTTTAGAAAAGTAATACAGTAATAACTGAGCAACTCCGGCCAACACGTATGGGCCCGCATGCCGACTCGGGGAACGTTGGGTCAGCTCGCGACGCACCTCTTCGAAGGGAAACGATCTGACAAAGCTCACTTTCAGATCGATCTTCCCGGCCACAGTACGGGCATGGTCGGATACATGCCGGCCAGTAATGCAGGCTGGATCAGGCGCTCCCAGACCCTGTTTTTCAGTATCCGTTCGGCCTCCTTTCCTGTCCAAACACCGCCGCGGACATTCCCAACCGCTCAACCCTTATCGCACGGACCTCGTTACGGACCTGACTTTCCTGGTCATTCTATGTCTGACCTTGTTACAGGATATTTCCAAGGATTTTAGCATACTTCACAAAAAGCGAGACGAGGAAGGCTATATGCCGCCGGTGCAGGCCGAGATGGACCGTTCTATAAATTCTATGTTAAATAGAATATCGATAAAGACAATCTCATTGAAAAGGCAAGACAAAACGTAGGTACGATTAAATTAAAAGGTTGTTTAGAAACACCATCTCCCAGCGTCCTAGGCTTCAATGAACGATAACTTATTTTGATTTTAAATATCTGGATCGTTCAAACATAAATGAAGCATATCTGAACATATTCTAGGAGCAATTTCTTGATTTTTATAGATATTGTGTTAACCTGATTTGAGATCTACGAAGTCCAATTTCATCCATGATGAAAAGTTATGTCATGCATTGCTGTCACATGAGACTCACAGACTGGGAATACAATAAGCTTGTTTACTCTCGGATGTATTTTGATCGTCTATTGTTGGGTTCGCAAAGAGCAATCAGGAGTTCATTGTTAGATTGATCAATATCCGGTGTAGCGGGAGAAAAAAAGATATACCTTTTTGCATAATGAATACGTACTACTTGCCTGATGATCTTTTAGATGGCGCCCCGTCTTCGCCGGACGAGGTCGTGATCCGTTATTACAATTCCAATCGTGATTCGGTCAAAAACAGGATTGTCCTCAGTCAGAACATGATCAACGTTCTGGTCAGCGGAACCAAGACGATCATCTATCCGGATGCGACAGCGGTTGTTAATTCAGGCGAACTTGTCGTCCTGTCTACCGGGAACGTCCTTACATCCGAGCTGCTTGCTCATACGGACCAGTTTACCAGTATCCTCTTCTATTTTAGCAATGAGGTGTTTAGTCGTTTCCTGATCAAATATGAGCACTTGATAAAACGGATTACTCCGACGGCCAGCAGGCAGCCATTTTTGATTTTCAAGCAAGACAGCTTTATAAAGCACTTCATTACGTCGTTGATGTCCTTGCTCAGCAATGGCAGTATTCTACCTGCCGAGATCCGCCTGCTTCGGATCGAAGAGCTGTTATTGTACATGCTTCATGCCGATCCACAAAGGTTCCATTCCATTCAAATCATCACCCGCGACAAACAGCAATTGCAGATTAAGAAAGTTGTCGAAAGTCAGATAGGTCAGCCGACTACGGTGGACGACCTGGCATTCCTGTGCCACATGAGCACTTCAACATTCAAAAGGAAGTTCAACGAAATCTATCGGACCTCGCCTCAAAAATGGCTGATCGCCAAAAGACTTGAATTGGCGGCCGACTTATTGAAATCTTTCGATCAAAGTCCTTCCGGCGTATATATGAAAGTTGGTTATCAGAATCATTCAAGCTTTTCGGAAGCATTCAGAAACCACTTTGGCATTACGCCCAGCGACTATCAACAAATGCATTTGAGCGTCTTGCCATAGTTCTTGGCCGTCTATCCCTAACAGCCTCGCTGACTGCACCGGTACTTTTGAGTCATTAAATAAACACAGCAACTATGGAAACAATGACCGAAGACAACAAAGCAGTCGTACGCCGCTTCAACCAGGAAGTAATTGCCGAAGGTAACCTTGAAAGCTTTAAGAAGCTTATGGACGAGCAATTTGTCAATCACTCTGCGCCTGAGGGCATGGATAACGGCCAGGCAGGAATGATTTACTTTTTTAATGAAATCCTTCGCCCTGCAATGCCTGACATTCATGTCACAATCCATCAGCAGGTTTCACAAGGTGATTTGGTAACAACGCGGAAAACAATTAGCGGAACTCAAACCGGAGCCTTATTAGGCATTCCGGCGACGGGACGGGTGGTGAACATTGATGTGATCGATATCGTCAGGGTAAAAGACGGCAAGTACTTTGAACACTGGGGGATCACTTCGCTGCCGGAGGTGTTATCACAACTTCAAAATTAGATCGCATTTAATCAAGCACTTGAATTCCCGCCGACGTACGGAAACGGATCCTCGGCGGGACTCGCTGTTGTATGATATCATCACGAGCCTCAGCTCTTAATCTCTCAATTGAAGCTGGCCCTGAATTCAAGGGGCGAGAAGTTTGTCTTTGATTTAAATAACTTACTAAAAGACTGTGGGTGCTCGAAACCGAGCTGGTAAGCGATCTCCCCTATCGTGAGGTCACTGAACGTCAGTACTTCTTTGGCTTTTTCTATAAGCTTGTTGTGGATGTGCTGCTGCGTATTCTGGCCGGTCAGTGCGCGGAGCATGTCGCCCAGGTAGCGGGGCGAAACGTGCAGCTCGTCCGAAAGATACTGGACGCTCGGCAGGCCTTTCAACAAGGCGGTTTCGTCGTTGAAATAATTGTTCAGCAACTGGTCTAGCTTTTCCAGCAATGCATTGTTGATCGACTTGCGGGTGATAAACTGGCGTTTGTAAAAGCGTTGACTATAATTCAGCATCAGCTCCAACTGTGAAATCAGCACGTCCTGGCTCAGGTCGTCGATGGCCGTTTCGAGCTCATCGCCGATGTTGCCGGCAATGCCCTCGATGATCGACTTTTCTTTGTCCGACAAATGCAGCGACTCGGTTACAGAGTAAGAGAAAAAGCCATAATGCTTGATTTTGGCATCCAGCGGATAATTTCTCAGAAAATCGGGATGAACCAGCAATGTAAATCCAAGGGTCGATTCGGCCACTTGAATGCCCGTCAGCGGCTGGCCAGGCGATGTAAAAAACATGCCCCCTTGCTGAAAATCGTAAGTCGTTTGCCCATACCGCATCCGGCAGCCCGCCGATTCGTTGTAGGTGATGTTATAAAAATCCATGGCAAAAGTGTCGGCCAGCATTTCGGCGGTGATCCGCACCTTATTGAAATCCAGCAAGCTGATTAGCGGGTGCAGAGGTTGCGGCAGGCCGAATGCACGCTGCATTTCAGCAATGGAGCGGTACACGCGCGGTTTGAGATGTTTCCTTTTCATAATCACATAATTGTCTGCCGGCACAAATCGTTCAACCCGCGCCGGCAGACCGTTTTATTTTAGACACCCGCTAACAATTGTTTGATCCCGTCGCGGAAAGCCTCGTCGCCCTCAGCCAGGCGCTTCGCATACCATTCTTTGGCATCCTCGCCGCAGACGTATCTTAATGTGTTGGTACCATCCGTAGCCGCGCCGTACACTACTTCGGCGATTTGTTCGGAAGTCGTCGCAGCTTTTTCGGGCGCCAGCATCCTCAAGAATTTGTTCGTCAATGCTTCATAGGCCGGATGCGCAGCAAAAACAGATTTCGCGCCGATTTCCGTCGCCACCAATCCAGGTTCTATGGTTTTAATCCCAATTCCAAACTCATTCAGCTCATAAGACAAACTCTCCGCCCAGCCTTCCAGCGCAAATTTACTGGCATCATACATCGAGCTTACCGGGAAAGCCATTAGCCCTGCCGATGAGCCGGTAGTGATAAAAAGTCCCGCTTTCCGTTCACGGAAATACGGAATAAAGGCCTGCGTCACCCGCACGACACCGAAAAAATTGGTTTCCATTTGTTGTGCCAGCTGCTCGTCGGTCATCGCTTCCAATGCGCCGAACAATCCATATCCCGCATTGTTAAATACCACATCAACATCGCCCAAGGCCAGCGCCTGCTGCGTGGTTTCGCGGATTTGCGCCGGGTTGGTCACATCGAGCGGCAACACGGTTATGTTATCCAGCGCGCTGAGTTCCGTTTCATTTTCAGGCCTGCGCATGGTCGCGATTACCTTCCAGCCTCTGGCCGCAAACAATTTGGCCGTAGCCCTCCCGATACCAGTCGATGCACCGGTAATAAAAATGGTTTTTGTCATCTGTCTCACTTGTTATTTTCGTAAGACAAATTTCCGCGATGCACGGCCGGCGCTTGTAGCGGATGTGGAAAATGTTGTAGCCAAAATGGGCTTGCGGAATACGACCGCCGGTTTCACCATCCAGCCTGCTTTGTAGCAAAGGAATCCTCCCGGAGGTACGGTTTGTTACGCTTTCTTGATCGTACCCAAAACTCCTCAGCGTGCGATCATATAATTAAAAAAACAACAGACAGACTTGTCTGTCCAATTTTAATGCCTACATTTGTATCACAACCACAACGAACATGAACTCACCGAAAGAAAGGATACTTGAGACAGCTTCGGGTTTGTTTCATCAGCAGGGCTACAATAGCACAGGTATTAATCAGATCATTAGTGAAGCCGCGGTGGCCAAAGCAAGTTTTTATAACCACTTTAAATCAAAGGATGATCTCTGCATTGCGTTCTTGAATGCAAGACATGAATATTGGTTTTCTGAACTGAACAGATTTTGTTCAAAATCAACAGGAATTAAGCAACGCTTTTTGGCTGCATTTAACTTCATTATTTACATGAATGAAAAGGAAGATTTCAGGGGGTGCAGTTTCCTGAATATTTTATCAGAAATATCGAAGGACCAGGGTCCGATACTTTCTGTTATACAAGCGCACAAGAACGACCTGAGAAATTTTTTCAAAAACGAAGATGTAAGTGAGTCCATATCCGACCATATATATTTATTATTTGAGAGTTCAATAATTGAAAGTCAGCTATTTAAATCAAATGAGTTGGTCTATAAATCAAGAGAAATTGTAGATAGTCTAATATAAGTTTCACTTATAATTTATAAAAAAATGGAACAGAAACTTCCTTTGCCACCGTTCACATTGGAAACGGCGCTACAAAAGATCCAATTGGCAGAAGATGCTTGGAACAGCCAAAACCCGGAAAGGGTATCGATGGCTTACACGGTTGACAGCGAGTGGCGGAATAGAAATGTATTTGTTACCGGGCGGGACGAAATTGTGAAATTTCTAACCCAAAAATGGGAAAAAGAACTGGACTATAAACTCAAAAAAGAATATTGGGCCCATACCGACAACAGAATTGCAGTTAGGTTTGAATATGAGTACAGGGACAAAGAAGGCAAATGGTTCAGGGCTTACGGTAATGAAAACTGGGAATTTGATGAAAATGGCCTGATGGCAAAACGATATGCAAGTATCAACGATCTCGAAATCAACGAGGCAGACAGGCATATATAATCAAATTGTTCGTGCGGTCTGAGAGGCTCCGGATAGTTAAGCAGAAACGTTTCCTCCGTCGCTAAATTCGACGGAGGAAACTACACCGCAAAGATGAAAAACACTTTTAAATTGATCAGTCAAACATGGCAGGGCGATTAAAACAACAGACTGCCTTTTCCGGACGACTACTTTTCAACGACTTTCAATTCTTGAGACAAGTGAATACTTCTCGATAGAAGTCGGGGTGTGATTGCCAGGTTTGCCCAGTTACCACATTTCCATCACGGACGGCCTGCTGAGTGCAATAGGTACCACCACCCATTTCAATTTCGGTACGTACATGTTCATATGCGGTCAGCTTTCGGTTTTTGGCCAAGCCGGCTGTAACCAGAATCTGAATACCATGACAAATAGCAAAGATCCATTTACCCTGCCGGTCAAACTCGCGGACAATTTCCAACAGCTTTATATGATTGCGCAAATATTCCGGGGCGCGACCACCTAGCAGCAGAATAGCGTCATAATCATCAACTACGACCTCTTCAATAGTAAGATTTGATTCGCGACCGTAGCCAGGCCGCTCTACATAGGTATCCCAACCGACTTCAAAATCGTGGATCACCAAGTTAAGTCGGCGCTTGCTGGGCGCAGCAATCACAGCAATATCGCCCTCTTCCTCAAAGCGGTGAACTGCATAAAGGGTTTCGTAACTTTCGCCGCCATCGCCTGTGACGATCAAAATTTTGCGATTCATAACGTAAATTATATAAAAGCTAGAGTGTTATTTAAGTCATTTGTGACTAATAGCCCAAAGTCAGAAGCAAGCTCATTTTACCCGGATGTAAACTCGATCGATCATGACCTCATCAGTGCGATCATCGGGAGGTTATGTTCCTTGATTGAATAATAAATCTTATCGATCAACGGCTTCTGGTTCTCGAACGAGATCGATTAATAGGCAGGCGGTGCAAGAGGCATTGTAGCATTCTAACCCTCGAATACGCGCTGGGCGCCCTGGATTCAACGATCCGTTATAAAAAAACAGGACCCGAAATTCGGATCCTGTTTCTGTTTCGCGTCATATAGAATAGCCCGTTATTTCACCACAAAGGTCTTGCTGTGCGCCTGGCCGTTTTCATACACCACACGAAGAACATACACGCCCGAACGCAGGCTGCGAATGTCTACAGTGTTACCCGATTGACTTGTGTTCAACACCTGGATGCCGGATACATCGAAGATCGACAGCTTGTACGCGCCGGCTTGCGGCAGGCTAAGCGTTAACCTTCCATCCACTGCCGGGTTGGGATACACAGACAATGCACCTTTGGCTCCGTCGAATTGCAATGCAGCAACTGAGCTGTACATGAACTTGCCGTCGAAATCAATCTGTTTCAGGCGGTAGTAGTTAGTACCTGCCAACGGCGATGCGTCTTTGAAATCGTAAGACAATGCGCCTTTGCTGTTACCCCCTTCGGTCTGGTTCTCAACGAAACCGATCGCCGTCCAGTCGCGTGCATTTGAGCTGCGCTGAATCTCGAAACCTTTGTTGTTCACTTCCTCGGTAGTGGCCCAGGCAAGGTTAGCGATGCCGCCTTCTTTCGCTGCCTTGAAGTAAGTGAGCGTTACAGGCAGAGCCGATTCGGCGGTGGTCGATACGTACACGAATGACGAGAACGAAGTAATGTTATGGAATTCCACGTAGTTCACGCCGTCTTCCACGCCACTTGCGTCAGGCGTTAGCTGTACCGCTTTGGATGCATCGAGTACACCCGAACCATACACATTCGCGATCACCTCTTCGGCAGTTCCTTCATACTTGAACCAAGCGTTCACCTGGGCGCCCGGAAGCTGCGTAGCCGCCATCTCGGTGGCGCTGTAATAGATGCGCACTTTCGCGCCAGTAACTGTCGTGGCCGAGCCGTTAGTCACCGTGGTAATGCGCGGCATGAGACTGGTCGTTCTGGCAGCGTCCGAGTAGGTTACGCCCTCAGGAGTGATTTTCACCGTGAGGTTGTTCAGCACGTCGGCAGCCACACCTGAGGTAGCGAACAGCTTCAGCGAATTGTCGGTGCTGTTGCGGAAATAGGTCCAAGCGCCGGTACCGCAGTTGTCGTTGTACTCGGTGGTTTCCTCCACTACTGCCGGCAGGTAAACCGTGCCGGTCGTGACAGGCGTCACCTTACCGAAAGTGAAGTAGCTCGCGCCGTTCGGGAAGCTGTGGGTAGCTTCATAGTCAGTGCCGTTCACAGTCAGCGGAACAGCTGTAACGTTAGACGAGAATGCCGCATCGGACGCGAACAGGATCACATACCCTGCGCAGGCGTCATTAGCCAGCGTAGTCGTACCTACGGATGCCTGCGGGAAACGGATCAGCGTTTCGCCGGTTACGTTGGTATTCTGCACTTTCCAGACACGGTTCATGCGGCGGGCATTGTTGATGCTGCCCTCGTACTCGAATGCCGTGTACGTGCCGGCCGTGTTGGTCATGGCCTGGGTATTACCATTGTCGCCCCAGATGAGGAACTGGCCGTCAGCCAACTGGCTGGTATTGGCGTCGTTCGTTGCTGCAATGCCACCGAGGCCGATAATTACCTGATTGTTCGTGTTGGTGTGCTGGTTGCGGCTCTGCTTTTGATGCAATGCCGAACGGAAGTCGTTACCGATACCTGCCACGTTGTTGTGGTAAGCAGCGTTGGCGGTAGCATCCCATACAACAGCATCCGTCGATGTGGTGTAATTGGTACCCGCAGCCAGCGTTACGCCGTATTTGATGGCAAGATAGCTATCTACTTTATTGCGGTCGGTTGCCGATACGGACCCTGCGCCATAGATGATCAGCTCTCCGATGTTGCCTACAAAACCGCCATCATCACCTGCCGTAACATCGCCGGCGTTAGAACCGAATATATGTCCGCCCGTTACTTCGCCAATGGCGCCATGTACATAAGGAGTACCTGCCGGGCCACCATTAAGTCCCTTAGCTATCGAAACGTCTTTAAACGTATGGTACATAATACTCGGGCTGGTTGTCGAGAAGTTCGGGTTTCCGCCGCCTATGTTACCATTGACCAGCAATGACCCCGTATTATTTCTTCTCGCAATGGCACTATTGGCATACAGACCTGGTTGATCCCAGTTCGTTCCGTTGAACGTGGTGTTGTTCATGCCAATGTTGAAGAACCGGCCACCACCGAGTCCCTCTTTTGTTGCGGTAAAAATATCGAAGTCAAGCGAGCTGAGGGTCCTTTCGGTGATGTTACCCAATTTCTGGTCCGTAGCGGTAAAATTAATGCCAGGGTTGAAGTTGAAGTAATCAGCTGCGCCCACTTTGAACTTAGGCATGTTCGACTCGCCCAATTGTGTAGAGATCACACCGCCATTAAAATCGGCCCATTCAGATGCGTCTGTACCGTCACCGAGTGACTCCACATTATAGTCAGCTCTGTACCAATGTGTAAGCTTGTTAGTAACCCCTCCCGGGCCTTGTACAAAGGCTGCGAAAGTAAAATAGCTGCCGTTTGCAAGTGTTACGTCGGCATAAGCATATTCTTTACCGCCAATGGTTACAGTAGAAGACATCTCCGTAACTGCATCCGACAAATCGATCACATCATCGCTACTCTGAACCAGTTTCAGGTTGGCATACCCTTTCGCCCAGGCTACGCGAACGGTCCCTACCGATGCGGTATTCTGAACTTTCCAAATGGCAGAGAAACGGTTGTAAGGTAGACCTGCAATTGTCCCAAATGCAACTACGGGTGCTTTTGCCAGGCCATTGTCGCCCCAAACAAGGAACTGCTGGTCATTGAGCATGGTCGCGTTGCTTGCATTATCATCGGCCAGGCCGGTGGTGCTGACCAATACCTCCTTAGACGTATTGATACTCCACGATTGCTTCTGGTTCAATGAACCCTGGTCATCTCTGGCAATACCTGCAATGTTCTTGTTATAACCGGTATTGACCGTCTGATCCCAGAATGTGGTGGTACCATTGGCAGCGATGTAATTGTGTGGTAAAGTAATACCATACTTGATCGCCACGTAGCTGCGCACGCGTTGTTTCTCGGGCTCGGTCAGATCGCGCTCGTAGGCGATCGCCTCCCCTATCAAACCGTTTCTCACCTCTCCCTGGGCTCCCAATACACTACCATTATTGTGCAGCGAGTTTCCTGCCGTGAAATTGGTATTAACCGTGTTGGTTGTACCATTCTGACCATACTTGATACCGCCCGACCCGATTGTAAAAGATACGTCGTTAAGGTAGAGTTTGTTGGATTGTACTGTCGTGCCTGGATTGGAATACGGGTACAGGATCGGGTTGGCGCCCAATGTCGTATACACCGGATTGTTGGCCTGTGTGAGACCAGACCCCGTTGTGGTACCTCCAAAACCGATAATGTCTGCATAACCGCTCACCGAACGGTTGACGAACGCTGTAAACAAAGTACTGGCGGTACCATTGGCCGTATATGGTTTACCGGTCGGCAGCACCATAAAGCGTGCGTCTGACCCGGTTGTTCCAAAATCTACTGCAGGGTTGAAGTTGTACAGCTTGCTGGCTACAAACGGCTGGCGGGTGTCGTTGGTCTGGGTGTAGTTGTTGGCATTACCCGACAAGTCTGCCCATTCTCCGGGCGCAAAACCTGCATCCGAACGCAGCCATACGCGCAGGTTCAATGCGACCCCACCCGGTCCGTTCAATTGTGTGGCAAATGTGAAGTACTGTCCATCAGCCAGGGTGACGTCCGCGTAGTTGTAGCTTACCCCGTTCAATGAAACCGTGTTCGAGGTCATTAATGTAGACGATCCCACAGAAGCAAAAGTAGGGTCATTTCCTTGAACCAATGTCAGGTTGGCCAACCCTGCCGGCCAGGCTACCCTTACAGTTCCGACACCCGAAGTATTCTGTACTTTCCATACGGAAGCAAACCGGAAGTTGACCCCGGAAACGCCGCTGATCGCTACCGCAGGTACTTTCCCAAGACCGTTATCGCCCCAAACGAGCGACTGACCGTTAGCCAGCGCATTGCTATTTGATGCATTGCTGGCGGCCAAACCCGTTGTGCCTATCACAACCTGGCTACCAGTATTGATACTTTGCGACTGCTTTTGAACCAATGCGCTTCCCTCATCGCTGGCAATACCCGCAATATTTTTATTGTAGCCTGCATTGGTCGTCTGGTTCCAGAGAATTGTGGTACCATCGCTGGCAATGTAATTGTGAGGCAGAGTAATACCATATTTAATGGCGGTGTAAGTTCTGACGCGTTGCTTTTCAGCCTCTGAAAGGTCTCTTTCATAAGCGATTACCTCACCGATCAAGCCGTTTCTGACTTCCGGCTGAGAGCCCAGGATACTTCCGTCGGCATGCCTGGCGTATCCGGCTGCGAACGTCTGCGTATTGGAACCTGTCGTACCATTCTGACCATATTTAATGCCGGCGGTTCCTACCGTGTAGGACACGTCATTCAAATACAATCTGTTAGCCACAATAGCCGGTAGAGCCGGCGATGCATCCGCATATGGATAGACTACCGCATTAACTCCCAATCGGGTGAACACCGGCAAGTTAGCATTAATCAGGTTCGCGGTTGTAGTGGTCGCGCCAAATCCAAGTATATCTGCGTATCCTCCGACTCCTCTATCCAGATTAATCGTGAAAACCGAGCTGTTGGTACCATTAGCCGAATAAGGCTTACCCTGCGGCACTACCATGAAACGAGCGTCACTGCCCGTAGTTCCGAAATCGATGACCGGGTTGAAGTTATAAGCGGCGGCAGCGGTAAACGGCTGCCGGTTAGCATTACCCTGCGTATAATGATTTGCGTTTCCGGAATGGTCCTTCCATTCAGCCGGTGTGAAACCGTTTTCTGATTTAAGCCAAATCCTGAGGTCGGTGAAAACACCACCTGGTGCGGCTACCTTAGCAGCAAATGTGAAGTACTGCCCGTTCCCCAATGTCACGTCGGCGTAATTATACACAACGCCATTGATAGTAACCTCATTGGCTGCCATACCCGTCACCACGTCTGACGCATCGATCGAGGCATCCGCGCTTTGGATCAGGCTGAGATTCAAAAAGCCTTTTTCCCACGCCACGCGCACCGTTCCCACGTTACCCGAGTTCTGAACCTTCCAAATAGCCGCGAAACGGTGGCTGATGCCGCTGATTCCGGCAATGGCAACGTTCGGCGTTTTTGCCAGACCGTTATCTCCCCAGACCAGGAATTGTCCGTTGTTGAGACCGGTGGCATTGCCTGCATTGCTGCCTGCCAGCGCCCCCGTTCCGATCAACACCTGACGACCCGGATTGGTACTCCACGACTGTTTCTGGTGCAGCGCGCCGTTGTCGTCGCGACCGATACCGGCAATATCATTCTGAAAACCTGTGTTGGTCGAAGCGCTCCATACGACGTTCCCGTCGGAATTTTTATAATCGCGGGTTCCGTTGGCATAGGTAGTCCCGTATTTGATGGCCAGGTAAGTCTCGACACGGTCCATCTGGTCCGCAGTCAGTTTATCTTCGAACACCATCACCTCATTAAGCTGGCCGCTGAAAGCACCACAATTGTTATCGGCACCAATGCGGAAATCCCGGGCGCCGGTACTCAGATTGGCATTGTAAAGCTGGCTGCCGTTGTAATCGGTACGCGTACCATTGAGCGACACTGTCGCTGCGGCGTAAGATACATTCGTGCCAGCGCCGTTCTGCCAGCCCGAACCAGCTGTGAAGAACATGCCAGTCGTCACCCCAGAGTTGCCGATTCCCTGGTAACCAGGTCCACCGGTATAGAACAGGAGGTTCCTGTCGCTACCAAAAAAATGCAGGCCCGGATAATCCATCGACGCGTGAAACCCCGCGAAGCCGCTTTGTTTCAGTGTGTTCACATAACCGGCAGCATAAATACTCCCATTGGCCCTGTCAATCACATTTACGCCTGTACCTGCGGTGAATTGTAGAAAATCGTTGCTGCCATCGAATGTGACAGTAGGGTTAAAATTGGCCAACGCGGAGCTGTTGGAGAATACCGGCCGTGCACTGGCAGTGCTTTGAAGAAGGTTCCGGCCGGAACCCTGTGCCTCGTTCCATTGCTGGACCGTGGCGTTGTCGGATGCAGCGGTGGAGCCTGCATCTGAAAATACGGAGCCGGGCGCATCAGCCCGGTACCAGACCGCCGGAGCAACCCCTCCGGGCGTCTGCGCACGTGCGCCAAAGCACGTAAGCATCGCGGATGCAAGTGCAATGGCGGCAACTTGTACATTTCGTTTCATAAAATAGTTTTCATTTGTCAAAAAATGGTTCACACTTTGTTCCTGTTCTTTTATTTATTCATAGTCAGTACATTAAGGATTAATAAATTGGTTTAAGATTTTTGGGCATGGCGTAGCTGCCCGGAAAGACGCAGTCCGACCCGTACGGGACGATATCCCCCCGATCACGCTTCACTGGCATGGGTTCAACCTACGGGCCCGGAACCGTTTCGCCTTGCGTCAGGAAATGAAAAATGACATAGTGTGGCATAGCGCAGCTATGATTTTCCCGGACCGTATATCACAGGAACTGATTCTATTTGCGGAGGTCGTTTTGAAAATATTTCTACGACAAATGTCTCAACTTAATTCGATTGACACAGGTGAAAATCTTGGCTAAATGGGAGGCTTTTCTTGGCAGAAATGTAGCAGCTCAGCATTCTCTGGTTCAAATGCACGGATATTTAAGGCGAAATTTCGACAAATACCTCAGTCGCGGTGTACCAGTGTAGCGCAACGGTGACATTGGATTTGGTTGTATGCGTCGACAGATCGTAAGTTTGTAATAATTACAAAAGCCTTCTTCTCCACCAAGTACGCTTCTTCGATGACCAGTTACAAAAGTCTCCTGCTTAGCCTGATTACTATTTTTGCCTGCTTCGATACGAGAGCCCAGTCATTTAAAAACATTTTAGAAAAAGAAGAAGAGCCCATCAATGGCGTATTTGCCATTGCGCAGGGTAAAGACGGCCTGATGTGGTTTGGCACCCAGAACGGGCTGATCCGGTATGACACCCGCAGCCTGACCCGCTACCTGAAGGATCCCGCCGGAAAGCCAGTCTTTAGGGGCATTCAGGACATCATATCCGACTCACAAGGCCGCATCTGGGTAGGTACTGACTCGGAGTTGACACTGTATGATCCAAACACGGCCCATATCACCCATTTTAAACATGATTCGACCCGCGCTAATTCGCTGTCCCACGCGTGGGTCAACTGTGTAATGGAAGATAGCAAAAACCAAATTTGGGCAGGGACGCAGCATGGACTCACCCGCATTGTTACCCATAAGGGATCGGTCAACATATCGCGCCATCTGCAAAATGAATTCGAAGGCGCGTCACTTGAAATCAAATGCATAGCCGAAGGCAAAGACGGAACGCTCTGGCTCGGCTCGGCTAACGGACTAATCAGGATGCCGGTCAATGGTGACAAGCCGAAACTGTACCGAATGCCACCGTCTGCAGCCGAACCACTGCGGAACGAGTTTATGACTATTTTCATAAACAACAATGGCCCTGTCTGGCTTGGGAATGGCAACGGCGGACTGATCCGGTTCGATCCGGCAAAGGAAGTTTTCAGCACCATCAGCAGTTTGAAAAATACAGCCGGTGGCCTGCCGGTTGTACGGGATATTATTTCGGACAGGCGCGGCAGGCTGCTGCTTGCTACCGACTCGGGCCTGGCGCATTTCAACCCGTCGACAGGGGAAGTGGATTGGTATGTGAACCAACCCGGTGCCCCACATAGCCTGCCTGACAATTCGCTGTATGCTGCCTACCTAGACAACCACGGCGGGCTTTGGCTGGGAAGCTACTATGGTGGGATCTGCTACGTCCACCTCAACTCTCCCCGCTTCAAACGCTGGCCATTCGGCCCTGACGACCCCCGCGCCAGCTCATTCGTGAATGCCTGGATCGGAAAAAGCAAAACGAGTTGTATGTGGAGCATTTCGGACGATCTGCAAAAACTGCTGCTCTTTGACGCCGCAGGTAAAAAATCCGAGATGTTTCCCCTAAAACTAGACGCCAAAGCAGATTATTATGCATTTTACATCGATGAAAACGAAGTACTCTGGGCTGGCGGCGAAGCTGTGTTAACCAGTGTCGATTTCCGACGGGGTATTTACCGCCATTACCCCCTTCTGGTGCCGGGAGGGCCCGAACTAAAAAAAGGACGGACTTACGTGATCGCCGAGGATAGTTACGGGCATTTCTGGGTGGGAGGAGCTTATGGTTTGCTCTTGCTCGACAAAAAAAACGGCACCTTCACCAAGGCCGCAACGGTTAACTACGCGGCCTCTATTTTCGAGGATTCGCGCCGGAATATCTGGATCGGCGGAAGTGCCGGACTTTACCGGCTCAAGCCCGAGGCAGCCAAAATTCCTAAACTTGTCATCGAAAAAATCCGCTCAAATTCGGAGTTCTCCATTTCATGGCGTGTGAATAAGGACAAGTGGGGAACAATCTGGGCCGCAGGTCATACACAACTGCTAAGCTACAATCCTGAAAAGAACCAGTTTGAGCTGAATAACGACATTCCGCAAGAAGATGTATATGATGTGGTGCCCGACAGCAAGGGTTATCTCTGGATCAATGCGTCTACGAAATTATACCGCTACCATCCCAGGGAAAAGACGCTTCAATCGTACAGCTGGCAGGACGGCCTGCCTGCGAAAGGGACCTTGATGCAAGGCGCCGGCACGACCGACCGGAATGGCCATCTCTATTTCGTGACCGATAAAGGCATGTTCAGCTTCGATCCGGCCGCGATATCCATACCCAACCGCTCCGCCCCTATTGTTCTCAGTTCCTTAAAATTATTTAACAAAACAGTGCAGGCAGGTGACAGTACCGGTATTCTTCCGGTACCCGTCGGAAAATTAAAGGAAATCACCTTCCGGCATGACCAAAGCATTTTCACACTCGACTTCGCGCTGCTGGACTACATGAGATCGGACTTGAACCGCTATGCCTACAAAATAGACGGCATCGACCGGGACTGGAACTATGTCAAAACGCCATCGGCAACCTATACGAACCTCCCGCCAGGCAGCTACATCTTCCAGGTCAAGGCGGCTAATGGCGACGGTATCTGGACGAAAGAACCGCTTCAAGTTAAAATCAACATATTACCGCCTTGGTGGCGGACCTGGTGGGCATACCTGACCTATCTGCTGCTGGCTACCGGTGTCATATATACTATTGCCCGGTTCCTCTGGATCCGGAGCTCTTTCCGGAGAGAAAAGGCATTGAACCAGGTCAAACTCGATTTTTTCACCAACATTTCGCACGAAATCCGCACGCACCTTTCGCTGATCAGCGGGCCATTGGAAAAGGCCTACCAACAAGCCACGGAGGGCAAAAGCAACGAAAACTACCTCAGTTACGCACGTAATAGCTCCGACAGGCTCATGCTCCTGGTGAATGAACTGCTCGATTTCCGTAAAATCCAGAGTGGCGGTACACGCTTGCAAGTACGCGAGCATGACGTGGTGAAGATTATTAAAAGTGTGATCGCCGCATTCGAGCATATGGCTAAGGAAAAAGGGATCGAAACCGTGCTGATAGCCCCCGAAACGCCCGTTTTGCTGTGGTTTGACGTCGCCCAAATGCAGAAAGTGTTTTACAATCTGTTGGGCAACGCCTATAAATTTACCCACGAGGCCGGTCGCGTGGAAGTACGCATTACCGAGGTTTCCAACGAAGTAAAAATTACCGTAGAGGACAATGGGAAGGGGATGTCGCAGGAGCATTTACAAAAACTTTTCACCTATTACTACCAGGCAGATTCCGAAAAACCAGGCTACGGCATCGGGCTGGCCCTTTCGAAGGCAATCGTCGAGCAGCATCACGGCTACCTCACTGCCGAAAGCCGCCTGCATAGCAACCATGCGCTGAATGGAAATGCGACGAGCACCCGCAACGGTTCGCCGGGCGACGCCTCGCCGGGTGGCACCACGCTGACAATCCGGATGCTGCGGGACAACCGGCATTTCGCACCCGAGCAAATCACATCTAACGGATATGCATATACGAAAGAAATATTAACTGACGTGGTAGCCTTGCCAGCCGGTCACCACACCGCCAATGGAAAGCAGGTCAATACTATCCTGATCATTGAAGACAACGACCAGTTACGGGTATTTATCCGCGACCTCTTTGAAACCGATTTCAACATACTCGAAGCGGAGAATGGCGCACGTGGACTCGAACTGGCGAACGGACATTTGCCCGACATTGTACTGTCTGATGTGATGATGCCGGAAATGAACGGGCTTGAAGTGTGCAAACGGCTGAAAAGCAATATGGCCACGGCGCACATTCCCGTGGTATTGCTCACGGCCCGAACGCAGAACGAACACGTAATCGAAGGGCTCGAATCGCGCGCGGACGACTACCTGGCCAAACCATTCGATCCGCGGATTCTTGAATTGAAAGTCAACAACCTGATCCGCGTGCGGGACGAGCTGCGAGCGCGCTACCGGGAGCTCGCACTGGTGGACGGAGCTGCAAACAACATCGCCCGGGACGTGAACGAGGCATTTATCGCCCGACTCAGGGCCATGGTGAAAGATAACCTCTCGAACCCCGATTTCGGTGTGAATGAACTGGCTTCACATGCGGGCATGAGCGTATCGGTGCTTTACCGGAAGTTACGGACACTGACGGACATGACCGTAAACGACTTCGTGAAGGCGGTCCGGCTCCATGAAGCCAGAAAATTGCTCGAATCGGGCGTTTACAATGTGGCGGAAGTAGCGATGATGATCGGTTACGACGACAGCAAGTATTTCAGTAAGGAGTTCAAGAAGACATTCGGGAAAAACCCGATCGAAATTAAGAAGCAGCTCCCTGGCTGATTACTAAATCAAATCAATCCTCCCGAAATCCGGGAGGCTGATCCTATTTACTCAACGTGTACCGAAAAATCGGTTAAGATTCAGTGTGTACAGTGTAGGCTTATCGTATACCTATTTGGTACGTCGTTTTACGTCCGTAGGAGTCTTTCCGAAGAATTTCCGAAACTCTTTGCTAAAATACTTGCTATCCTCATATCCTATCGCTGCGGCGACCTCATTTACAGGATATATCCCCATTTCCAACATTTTCATCGCTCTTTTCATTCTGATCGCTTTAACAAAATCATTTACCGTTAAGCCAGTAATTAATCGGAGCTTACGATACAATACGGAAACGCTGATACCTATCTGAAATGCGATTTTATGGACTCCGAAATCCGCATCGGCAATATTCTCCAATACCAACTGTTCCAGTTTATCAAGAAACTGGTCGCTCACCTCTTTTGATTCAGTTGGTGTTGAAATTTCCTGCGCCAACTTGCTGCGCATGGCATCGCGCAGTCTGATCATGTTTTCGATTTTCAATCTCAACACATGACTATCGAACGGAAGTAAAATGTAGTCGTCTGCACCCGCTCGCAAAGCATCTATCTGCCTGGAAAGTGGCCCCAATAAAATAATTGATACATGCCTTGTATCTATGTCCGATTTCAGCTTTGAACAAATAGTCAGCCCGCCAAGCGAAGAACTTGATATATCGCACAAGACTAAATCGGGCCTCGTTTGTTTTGCCAATTCGAGGCCATATTCAGCACTATTACTTTCCAACACCTGGAAGTTATTCCTTAACACCTCTCTTCTCAAACCATACATATTGGTGCTGTTTCTAATAATCAAAACCAGCCTCCTGTCTTCCGAATTCATAAAATGTCCGAAGTGCGACAATTTTTACTAAATAAAAAATACTTGTTAAAGTACATGCGCAATTACGGCGCAATAAGCAGCCCATGTACATGCCCGAATTGCTTATGGGCAGCCCGGTAAAATCAGAAAACCGACCAACCTGATGACCTGACTGACGACCACAAACATAACGCAAGGCACATTTACTAACAATGCAAAAACGCCCTAAACAGGACATAAAGACGAATTTCCTACCAAATAGCCAAGAATTTCTACCATCGTAAAGCGGACAAAACGCCGGTAAGCCATCATTGCCGGATCCCTCAGTCAGGCTTTCGGCAATAACATCGGAATGCGCACCGGATATTTTATTCAGGTAAGAAGAAAAACACAGTAAAATGACAATTACACCTACCCTGCCTCTGGAAATAAAGGCGCAATTTAGGATCAATACGAATTTTCAACACTCCATCATCAAATCGGAAATTGCTCTTCCAATCACACAACAAAATTGCGTAATATGAGAACTAGTAACATGAAAGAAGATTATATGGTCGTCATATTAGACAACCGTCCAATGTACAGAGCAGGAATTAAATCAATCTTGCAAGAAATGGTACCATCTTGCATATTTACTGAGTATGACTTTCTCTCCGAATTACCAATATATAAGTCGGATAGCGAGATCATTTATTTTTTTATCAGGGTCGGTATAATGTCAGATAAGGCTATTATTGAAAATATCAAAAAGTTAAGATCTGCATACAAAACGTGCAAGATTACCCTTTACGATTATCAGCAGCCCATTGAAAATATAGTCAATTTTTTCCAGGAAAAAATCGACGCATACCTACCCGACGATTTTGGAGAAGAAGAACTCAAAGAGTGTTTCAGTTCTCTGTCGAAAGACCGGATGTTTCTCAATACACAAATCGCAGTGGAGCTATTGGTTAAGACGCCAAATATCCGTTCGAGGAGAAATTTTAAGCTTGTGAGCGCCGTGTAAAGTGCGTGCCGCAATGATATAAAGTGCTGCGAGCAAATTCAGGTTAGTCAAATATGTAAAAAGGGTGCAAGAACGATCTCGCACCCTTTCTATTTACGGATTCTGTATTACATAGCTGCTGCGTCTACTTTACGAAGAAAGTGCAGGTTTGCGTTTCTCCACTAACAGAAATGATCCGCAAAATGTACATTCCCCTGGCTAACCCACGCACGTCAAACTGGCGCTGATTTTCCAGACGAAGTTGCATGACACAGGCCCCGGCAAGGTTGTTAACTTCTACCCGGTATGGCCCCGGCGCCGAAGGACCGATCGTAAGTTTGCCGTCTGCTACTGGATTCGGATAAACAAGGAGCTGATCTCCACCATCCACCCGAAGCGACCGGATTTGGCTGTACGCAAACGTTCCGTCAAGATCGACCATTTTCAAGCGATAATAGCTTATTCCTTTGCGCATCGAAGCATCCGTAAAGTCATAGTCGAGTCGGCTTGCGCTACCGGTTCCGGATGATTGTGACGCTACAAAACCGATTTTCGTCCAGTCAGAGGCATTGGTGCTGCGCTCGATTTCGAAGCCCCTGCTATTTTCTTCGCTGGCCGTAGCCCAGGCCAGATGCACGGTGTTCATCTCGGCGGAAGCTTCAAAGCTGATCAGCGTCACAGGCAATGCGAATTCGGTTGCAATAGTGTAAGCCACTGGGGTACTGCTAGCGCCCGCCGCGTCGGTCATCGAGTAGGTAAAACCAAATTCGTTTCCTGCCGTGCCGCTTCCTACTTTCCCGTAGACCACCAGTTTATTCACATCGAAATCGGGGATGCTCACTGGCCCGCCAGATACATCTATCTGCTGAATGCCGGTCGCTCCGCCGAAGTCGTAATACACCAGGGTATTCGCATTGACGGTATGAATGGTGAATGTGGTCGAAGTTCCCGTGGCGCACGTACCCGCCGCTGCACAATCTTCTGCATCCGAACCTGAAAGCGAACCACCCGTCGGGTAGCCGGTCAGGCTTGTTGACGATGCAGGGATAGACTGATAACCCGCTTCTACCGGAAATGCTGCTGGAGGTATCGCACTGAATGCGCTGTTAGGGACGGTATAGCTCTTTGGATCCGCGACAGGCGGAGTCTGGATACCGAAATTAACAGGGTCCAAAGCAGTTGTAGTAGCCGGAAGAGCGTTCAGGCTCCCCAGATTAACCATTCCCGTATTGTTAGACGGTGCAACGGAGTTTGTTCCGCCCCGGTTGGTGCCGGTGTACTCATAGGCATTCAGGGGCGTATCCGCACCGGTAACAATGTCGCCGATATTCCGGCTCCCGTTCGTCAGCACCACCGAGTAGTTTCCAATGCTGGTCAGCAGGCCACTGCGCACCTCGATGTTATAGGAACCATCGGCCGCTACTTGCACCGATGCCACCACATTGCCCTGCGGGTCGAGCAGATTGGCCCAGAAGCCGTTCCCGGTTCCGCTTTCCGTACCGTCCACAATTGCATCCCCATTGGCATCTATCCAGACATTACCCGGGATGCTGATCATACGTTCGACATTGACGAGCTGGTTCATGACCACAGCGCCACAGGCAGCACTATTAATGGTATAATTAACCCGCAATGTACCGGCCGATGGAATGCTGGCTACCCCCGTGACAGGGTCGATGGTCGCACCGGCAACGGTTGTCAGGCTCGCATCGATGGCGTACGTGCCGCCCGAGGGCGCTCCCACGAATGTTACCGAGCTGCCGGACAGATAGGGGCCCGGTGAAGCCACCGTCAGACTGGCGTCGGTTGTGACAGCCCCGCACACCTGTACCGCGCTGGTACGGAAGTGCACGGTATTGTCGGTAACATCGGTATCGATGTTATCGCCCATACTGCCATGGATGCGGTGGCCTATATAACCGAAGTCGTCTTCGCATTCGCGCAGCATCATGGTTGTATGCCCTCCCGATTCGAGCGAAATAATCTGGGAGTTCGCGTAGCCAGCCTCAAAACTGATAGGCTCTCCGGGATCGACGGGCGTGGAGCCGCTCACGCTCGCATGAACGCCTCTTCCCAGGGCGTAACCACTCTCCTGCCCCCAGTTAAATACCTTTTGGCCATTGGTCAATACATTAATAAAACCATAAAGCCCGTCATGTTCCTGCGGCGATATCCATTTGATATCATTCATGACCGGCCCTGCGGCCGAGGCATAGCGCGGCTGCGTCCAGGTGGTGGGTTGGTTTGCATTAGCCGGGTCCCAGTTTCCGAGCTGCTTGCGGTCATTAGCGCCCAGGGCGAACAACCTGCCGTCCTCGTAGAGTACATAATAGGCCACGGTGTTAGTAAAAGCGGTGGTCGTACCAATCATCTTAACTTTTGCCCCGGCGCCGGCAGGCGGTAGCGCCATAGGAACAGCTCTTGACCGGTTCGCGCTCGCGGCGGCTACACCGTCCCAGGAATTTGCGCCATAAACCCAAAGGTTGCCGGAATTGTCCAAGGCAATCACCCCGGTACGTGAACCCCTTGCGGCCACTATGTCGGTAAGATCACCTCCCGATTCCTTTTGCACTACATTCCAGGATAAATTATTCCCACCATTCACCCCCCGAACCCACGCACTTTGAGACAGGGTATATACCCTTCCGTCACCGCAGGTGGTGATCACGATCGAACCGGATGTAACAAACATCATTTTAACATTTGCTGCCGTAACCCCTGCCGGAAGGCCGATGGACAACTGCTGGAATGGAGTGACATTCACTGCCGGTTGTCCGGTTTCCACAATTACATTGCTGACGTTGGCCGTCAAAGCTGCATCCACGACGGCCCCCGCCCGGCCCCACACCCAAAGTTTGTTATCGCTGGTAAGCAGGATGTACTGCACAGTGTTGCGGCTTGCCGACCCAATGCCCATTTTTAACGGGGTACCGGTGAGCCCTGGGTAGTTGGTAGCATTTACTTCTGTGGGAATAAGGTGGGCGCCCGCGCCATCGGCCTTCGAGAGTTCCCCCCATACTTTGAAAGAACCGTCGATATCCCTCACCGCTGACGAGTGCCAGCCCGAAACGTAGTTGTCGTATTCGAGATTCGAAGCGACCGTAGACGCATAACCGAAATTACCGTAATCCTGACAACCGGATGCACTATAACAGCCCAATTGGGCAAATAATGAATGATTGATGGAAAGCAGCAGGAACCAAAGAAGCCCTCTGGTTAGTACCGTAAAATTTGATTTCATGCCTGAAGAAATTAAGTGATGTAAGCAGCGTTGCGCATGAGCGCGAGAGTGATGATGGAAAGTAACTGCTTTTTAGCCACACCGACGGGAGAAGAAATCGTCAATTATGTACGACTATATTTTCAGTTTGATTGCCAAACCCCTGGCACACTTATTGTGCCCGCCCTTCGCTCTACGAAACAATTAGACGTACAGCGATATGGCAACCAGGAAAAAAGTCGTCAACGAGAATGAGGACGAGGGAAATGTCGAAATACTGCAAAAAAAAGACAACGCCCCGGAAGAACCTTTCTGAAAGTTACAACAAGTTCAAAACCTATCATGGCAAGCAATACACCGGCATGCAGATCGGGCGTGGGCATCACTGGCACTATGACCAAGGCGACTGGAAAGAAACCAAGATCACCCCGGATTTATGGGAAATATCCTACGCCGTAACCAAAAGGCGTGCCGGTCGGGCGCCGGAGAATTCGGGCGTCCCGGTTGGTACGAGCTATCAGTGGTATATTCTGGCACATCAAAATGTCACCAAGCTGAATGCGAACGATTATTCGACCGAACTAACCGGGTTAAAATTCAAATTGGCGCACAAGCGGGCCGACAAAAATAAGTGGAGCGCAAAGGCACCCACGCAAAGGAAGCATTTGATCGAGTTTCTCAGGAGCATCATCGAACAGCTTGAAAAGGAGCCGATACCGCTTCAATTTGAGCATGAGGGAGTAACTTACAAAGGTGACGCGATCCCTATCGCTGAAACTTGCGCGGAAGGCGTTTGCTATGAAGCCGAGGTGACACTCAATGACGAAAATATCGGAATTATCAGGTGCACCAAAAGCGGTTGGAAACTCGATCGCGCCGACCCCGCCCTGGCCGAAAAGATCGGGAACGAGATATTCCTGCATTTTGAATAAAACGGTAAAAAAGCTCAAACGGTCATTTCAATACCGGATGCCAGAAACATATGCAGCAGCAATGGTGGAAAAAAGCGGTAATCTATGCAATCGATGTCGAGCATTTTTGTGACGGGAACGCCGATGGTATCGGCGATTTCCCAGGGCTGACATCCAAAATACCCTACTTGTCGGAACTCGGTATCACCGCCGTGTGGTTGCTTCCGTTTTATCCGTCCACTGAGCGGGATAATGGGTACGACATCACAGGTTACCTGGAAGTAAACCCCAAATACGGCACACTGGACGATTTCCTGCATTTTGTTCAAAAGGCCGGAGAAAGCGGCATTCGGGTCATCCTCGACCTGGTGGTAGACCATACCTCCGACCAGCATCCCTGGTTCAGGGCGGCGCGGTATGACAAGTCGTCGAGGTATCGTAACTACTATTACTGGTCGGAACACCCGCCTGTCGTGCAGCCGGGTATGGGAACGTTATTTCCAGGCGAGGAAACCGGTGTCTGGACCTTCGACCAGGTAGCGGGTGCCTATTATCACCACAGATTCTATCATTTTCAGCCCAGTTTGAATATCCATAACCCCGATGTCTGCGATGAGATCAAAAGGATCATTGATTACTGGATGAGCTATGGCATTGCAGGGTTTCGTATCGATGCGGCCGGACGCATGACCGAATACCCGGACCATCAGGTGAAAGTACCGGAAGACACCCATCAGCCATTAAGGGACATTTTCAGTTATACCAAAAAACTCGACCCGCAGGCCTTGCTGGTAGGAGAAGCCGATACGACGCCTAACGATGTCACAGCGTTCATGGATGGAACGCAGCTGGACATGTGTTTCAATTTTTTTCTGAACAATCACATTTTCCTGTCCCTAGCCTCTCATACAGCGGAGCCCATTCAGCGCTCCTACAACTTGCTGCGATTCAAGCTGAGGAACCACGCGTCGGTCAATTTTCTCAGGAACCTCGACGAGCTCGACCTGAGCCAGGTCAGTGATGCCGAGAGGCATATCATCTTTGAGGCATTTGCACCCAACGAGGACATGATCATTTACGGACGCGGCATCAGGCGCCGACTTGCGAGCATCCTGAAGGGCAATTCCGATCTCCTTAAACTCGCTTATAGCCTGCTTTTCTCGCTGCCTGGTACACCTTGCATCGTTTACGGGGACGAAATCGGAATGGGTGACGACCTTTCTCTGAGCGGTCGGAACAGCGTCAGAACGGCCATGCAATGGAGCAGCAAAAGGAATGCGGGCTTTTCGCGGGCCCCCAAGTCCCGGGTAGGGCGCCCGCCCATTGAAAACGGCAAGTTCGATTTCCATCAGGTGAATGTGGAATCGCAGATCGGTAAAAAAGGTTCGCTGTTGGAGCATGTGAGAAGGCTGGCGCATTTGCGCCGGCAGTTACCCCTCCTAAGCGAAAGCGAGTTCCAGTCATTTCCTACCGAACAAGCCTCCGTACTGGCTCACCATTTCGAGAATGAGCTTTTCTTTTTGGTACACCTCCACAATCTAAATGCAGCTGCCGCTGTGGTGACGCTGGATTTGGCCCTCCCCGATCAAACCGAACTGTACGACCTGTTGACAGAGTTCTCGTGCCGTGTGGAGCGTCGGAAACTGGAAATTGAACTGGAAGGTTACGGCTGCATGTGGTTATCTACCCAAAAAATGAACAGCTAACCAAGCACAGACGGTCGAAGAAACTTTCACCTGCGATTGTAAATCCTGGCCCAGCGCTTCAATTTGGTTTCCGCTTCGGGAGTTAGCTGTCCCGGCACCAAACGCCATGTCCAGTTAGCCTGATCAGAGCCTGGGTTATTCATTTTACACGATTCATCCAGATTAAGTAAATCCTGAACCGGAATAACCGCCATTTTGGCAACTGACGAATAGGTGAGCCTGGCCATGACTGAATACACATTTTCTTCATCTACCGGGCAACCCACGTATTCTTCCAGCCTTTCGCGAGATTCGTCGCTAGTTTGATGTTTAAACCAGCCCTTGATCGTGTTATTGTCGTGTGTGCCGGTGTAGGCCACAAAATTGCGGGTGTAGTTATGAGGGATATAGGGTGACTCGGCCATACTTTCATCAAATGCGAATTGGAGCACTTTCATGCCCGGAAGAGAGAATTCATCCCGTAGCTCAGACACGGAGGAACCTATCTCCCCCAAATCCTCGGCCACGAAGGGCAGTTCTCCCAAAGCGGCCTTCACCGCCCTGAAAAACTCCGAACCAGGCCCGGGCTTCCATTCTCCGTTAACAGCTGTTTTTTCACTACCCGGGACAACCCAATATTCTGCAAAAGCACGGAAATGATCGAGACGCGTCAAATCAAAAAGTTCGGTATTTTTTCGGAGCCGGTTTATCCACCATTCAAATTCCTGCTCCTTGTGTGCGCCCCAGTTATATACCGGCATCCCCCAAAGCTGGCCGTTCTCAGAAAATAAGTCGGGAGGGACGCCGGCAGCCCCGGTAATATTTCCATTTTCATCCAACATAAAAAGATCCCGGTGCGCCCAGACATCGGAAGAATTGTAACTCACATAAAATGGCATATCGCCCAGGAATTTGATATCCCGCTCGCCGCAATATTGACGGAGCGACTTCCATTGTTTGTGAAAGACAAACTGTACCCATTTGAAAAACCGGATTCTCTCCGGCTCCTGTTCAATCACTGCATTCAATGCTTCCGCATCGCGAAGCCTCAACGGCTCCCCCCAAGCTGTCCAGGGTTCACCATCGTGCTTTTCCCTGATGACCATGTACAGGGCAAAATTATCCAGCCATTCGGCATTTTCCGCCACGAACCTTGCAAATTCCTGCTCGGGAAATAGCTCCGGTTTTCGGTTAAATGTGCCAAATGCCCTTTCCAGCAACTCACCCTTAATTTTCGTCGCTTTTTCAAAATCAACCTTCCCATCCTGTGGAAGATGATATTCCGCAAGGTTTACGTTTTCGAGCAGGCCTTCGTCCTGCAAAAGCTCGGGGCTGATCAATGCCGGATTACCGGCCCGGCTGGATAATGCACTGTACGGCGAGTTTCCCTGCGCGGGTTCGGTTGGGTTCAAAGGAAGTAACTGCCATATCCGCTGGTCACTGCGATCCAGGAAATCGGCAAAAGCAAAAGCTTCGGGTCCCATATCGCCGATTCCAAATGGGGAGGCGAGAGAAGAAATATGTATTAACAGGCCAGCACTTCGATCGTTATCGACCCTGTTTCCTTTTAAAATCGCAAATGGCAGTTTATTAAATAATCCCGCTACGGGCATTTTGCCTTCATATCCGGTCTTATCACCGGTAAGCAAATGTTCCCATTCCCATGCAAGTGCGGGCGGCAGCTCGATGGTGGTATCCTTCCAGTCAAAAGAAGAAAGCTCTTCCGTTCCACAAATCGTAGCCAGGTGCAACGGAACGGCAACGATGATTACATTCTTCTTATGCATACGTGCAAAGGCAAGAAGGTGATCTTTGAACCGGCCTTTTGTCTGTAACGGAACATACTCTCCTTCTGAAAAAAGCGCCGGATTTTGTTTTCGCAGTTCAAGCAACTGCTGTGTGAGCCAGAGTTTGATCTGCCCGTTGCTGCGGCCGCTCCACAGCTTTTGCAGAAGTACGTCCCGTTCCGCTCCCTCAAATTCATGTAGCCAGCTTTGCCTTTTTTCATAATCCACTGACCTCCGGTTATCGGGATCTACGAGGCTCAAATCCCACAACTCGCTCCCCTGGTATACGTCCGGCACTCCCGGGCAAGTGAATTTCAGGATGACTTGCGAAAGAGAATTGATAATACCGAAGTCCACTATTTTCGTTTGGAATGATACAAAATCCTCCCAGAAAGCCCCTTGCTGATTCAATAGTTCCTGTGCAAACTTTTGCGTTCCCTCTTCGTATTCTTCGTTAGGCTCGGCCCAGCTTGTCTTTCTCTTTGCCTCCCGTAACGCTTTTTGGAGGTATTCGTCAAACCGTGCGGCAAAGTCGTCGTCGTCCTGTCCGGGCATCGGATAGGCGCCGATCAACGTCTGATAGATAAGGTACTCGTCATTCACATCCGGTGCCGAAAATTTCTGTCTGAGGGGTGCATTGAGTTCCTGCCAGCGTTTTACCCGAGAAATCCATTCTTCGGAAAGATCAGTAAGGACATTCAGGCGCGCCCGCACATCCTCTCCCCTTTTTGTGTCATGCGTCGACGTGGTATTCAAAGAGAGTGGCCAGTTGTTATGGCGCTTTTTCATTTTACTGTGAAACTCCTTCGTTGGTATTCCAAAGCGTTTCGGAGAATCGCCGACATCGTTATGCCCGATAAAACGGTCATAGGTATACATCAGCGTATCCTCTCCTCCTTTGGCCATCAAGGGACCCGTAAACTGCATAGCCCTCTGGTAAAACTCTACGGCCTTAGCGTTGTAATCCCTATCACCTTCGAAAGGCTTGATCAGTAAGGCATTTTCGAGAAGCGCAACAGCCTGCTCCAACTCCGGATGAAAGCTCTTCACCTCATCGAATATCTTTTGAACCGCTGCCATTTCTGACGATTTCAAAGGCATTTGATTACCATAATACCGGTATACCGGGCAATGGATCAGGAACTCCCCTATCGCCTTTCTGAGCGGCTCTTTACCAACCCGTTCCAGATCTTGTCCGTCTGCCAAATTCAATTCTACCAGCAACCCGTACAGGTTTTCCAGCTCGCCGCCCATATGTTCGAAAAGTATATGAGCCTTCTTTTTTAACAAATGCTCTTTGACCGTCTTGCTATCTCCCGTTAGTTCCTGATAAAAGCTTGTAAAGGTCTTCTCGGCATTTGCATTGGTAAATAGATTATTGACCGTCGCCAGAAATTCATAACCGGTTGTACCCTGGACAGGCCAGTCCGTCGGCATATCTTCGTTTTGATCCAGGATTTTTTCCACAACCACATAGATGTCGTCTCCCACCAGTCGCCGAATGTCTTTCAGATAACGGGTCGGATCGTAAAGGCCGTCGATATGATCAATTCTTAACCCCTCGAAAATGCCTTCGTCAACCAGTTTCCTGATCAGCGCGTGATAGCTCAGAAAGACATGTTCATCCTGAATATTGAGACAGATCAGCCCATTCACAGTAAAAAACCGCCGAAAGTTGATACGGCGGTTTGTGTCTTGCCAATTACATAAGACATATGTCTGCTGGTCAATAATCTGTTTCAATCTTTCCGGATTGTCATTGACCTCTTTCAGCAGCCGCGTAATCAGTTCTTTCTCATCTTGATTTTTCATCAATGAAGATAGCTGCAAGAGAAGCTCATTCCATTGTTCGGAAAAAACCGCCGGGCCTTCGACCTCATCGATGGCTTTGCATTGCGTTGCGATCTGCACAAGCGCCTGATTGTGCCTGATCAGCTCCGATTCGAAAAGTGTGGAATATGATCGGGGATGAAGGGGAAAATTGGCACCTTCATAAGTCAACATTAACCGGTTAGACTCATAGGAAATAAGCACGTTCCCGTTTTCGATTTCCTCATCAAGGTCCGACCCGAGAAACGGGACCATCAGTTTGCCATGAAAAAGACGACTGTTCCAGGCAATGTCAAAAAAACCGGCATATATCGACTGTGTCCCTTTTTCAAGCACATCCATCAGCCACGGATTCTCTGAGTGAAAAGCCATGTGGTTGGGCACAATATCCTGCAACCATTGCATATGATTTTCTTTCAGGGTACTGCTGAGTGCTTTCAATTCTTCCATACTCCCGATTTCGGGGTTGATTTCATTCGGATCTACTCCGTCGTAGCCATGCATGCTTCCCGGCGTCGATTTAAAAACAGGCGACGCATATATAGTACTCACCCCCAGCTGCCGCAAATAGGGAATCCTTGTTTCCAGATTTTTGAAAGTAAACTCCTTGTGGAATTGTAGTCGATAGGTAGCAACGGGGTTATTCATATTGATTTGTGTAAAGTGTGATTGATTCCGGAGATAAGACCAATGCCGATCCACTTGAAACCTGGCCGGGCATCTCTTGCGAACCGCCCCATTTGAGATCGGAAGATCCGAGCAGTTTGTACCAATGGGGTGCATCCGCCGGCATCTCCACTGACTGTTCCCGGCTGGAAAAATTCATGAGGCAAACGACTTCATGTGTTCCATGCCGGCGGCGAAGCACAATGACCTTGCTTTCTGTGTTGTGCTCTACCGAAACTTCCCTGCGATTGGGTATACGCAGCGGCGGCTGGCTTTTCCGGATGGATATCAACTCTTTATAATAATTGAGCATTGTGCGATGAGGCTCGCGTTCAATCGACTCCCATTGAAGTTTGGAACGATAGAAGGTTTCCTCGGACTCAGGGTCCGGCGCTTCGCCTTCCATATGAAACGCTTCGAACTCCTTTTGACGCCCTTTTCTCACCTCTTCGGCAAGTTCGGGATCGGTGTGACTAACGAAATACAGGAATGGACTTTTTTCCCCATATTCTTCCCCCATGAACAGCATGGGTAAATATGGACTCACCAGCACGGCCCCCGCGAGCAGCTTTTGCATCTCAAAACTTACCAATTCACTAGTACGTTCGCCAAGCATGCGGTTTCCAACATGGTCATGATTCTGCGAAAAAACGACAAACTGCTCTCCTGCATTTTCTGTCTTCATGCCAAAAAACTTCTTGCGGTGCTCAGAGAACGCACCATCGTATACGTAAGCATCCTGGTAAGATTTGGCCAGTGACCGGACACCGTCGAAATCGGAATAGTAGCCGGTTCTTTCCTGCCCTGAGGCAACGCGCAATGCGTGGTGAAACTCATCGATCCATTGCGCATCCATACCATAGCCTGCCTTGTTTATCGGATTAATGAAACGGGGATCATTGAGATCCAACTCTACAATCAGATAATGCCTGCGGCCTGTTTGTTGCATCAGCAAATCGACGTTCTGCCTCATCTCCTGCAAAATATGTATGGGATTGAAGTCCTTTATCGCGTGAACGGCATCCATGCGAAGTGCATCGATGTGAAAATCGCGGAACCACATCAGAGCATTTTCAATAAAAAACCGCCGCACTCCGTCACACCAGGCGTCATCGAAATTGATGGCATTCCCCCAGGGGGTATGATATTTCTCCGTGAAATACGGACCAAATGCTTCCAGATGATTTCCCTCAGGACCCGCATGATTGTACACCACATCCAAAATGACCGCCAGACCTTTACTGTGACACGCATTTACCAGGCTTTGTAAACCCTCCGCGCCTCCATAGGAATGCTGAACACAGAAAGGATAAACGCCGTCGTACCCCCAGTTCCGGTTACCCGGAAACTGTGCTACGGGCATAATCTCAACGGCCGTAACGCCAAGATCAACCAAATAGTCCAGCTTTTCTATCGCGGCAGCGAAGGTGCCTTCAGGCGTGAAAGTACCTATATGAATTTCATAAATAATGTAATCTTTCAGGGGATGTTGCTGCCAGCCATCGTCCCTCCATTCAAATGAACTGAGATCGAGTGCCTGTGAAGCGCCATGCACATCGTCAGGCTGCGAAAGTGATGCAGGATCCGGTAGTTGCCTTTTACCATCCAGTTCAAAGAAGTAAAGATCGCCTGATTGCAAGTCTCGGGTTTCTGCTGTCCAGTAGCCGAGCTCTTTACCAATCAATGAAATGGTTTTGTCCTTGCCGGGAATGAGTAATTCCACCCGCTTGGCCCTGGGTGCCCACAACACCACAGATGCAACACCCGAAATATCAAAAGTGACTCCAGTTGCCCGTTTGTTCGTATTCAAAATAATCATCAATCTGACCTTGGTGAATTGTGTTTTTGTCGGCGCATTGCTATTAAATATTGTGCCAGGAAAGCCTCGAAAATGTCTTTGGAGCACAAGCCGGCAGCCAGGAACGCTGTGGATCAAACTGTCTTCTGCGTGCGAGGTGGTTGATCCACAAGGTGGGGAAGTGATTCGAATACGGATCGCACAGGAAGGGCTCCTTTGGCCACAACCGCGAAATCAGGTACCGGGCATCAGATTAGTAGAGAGGCTGCCCCACGACATTTTTTAAGGATACCCCCGACAATTAACAGACAACCGTATGACAACCATCCGTATCGGGTACCATGCTTCTCATGAACAGTTCAAACCGAGCGAGTTGCTCCGCTACGCAGGACTTGCCCAACAGGCGGGATTCACAGACATTCTCACTTCCGACCATTTTTTTCCGTGGAGCGAAACACAGGGCGAAAGTGGTTTTGCGTGGAGCTGGCTCGGAGCCGCGATGCAAGCTACCAACCTGCATTTTGGAATTGTGAATGCGCCGGGTCAGCGTTACCATCCGGCCATCATCGCACAGGCAGTCGCAACCCTTTGTGAAATGTTTCCCCGTCGGTTCTGGATTGCGGCGGGAAGCGGCCAGTTTCTAAATGAACACATCACCGCTGAAAGATGGCCGGCTAAGGACGAGCGCAATCAGCGTTTAATGGAATGCATCGAGATAATGCGTGCCCTTTGGAAAGGCGAATCAGTTACGCACAATGGATTGGTACAAGTATTCGACGCAAAACTGTATACACTGCCAGACTACCTGCCGACTGTGGCGGGCGCAGCGCTTACCGAAAAAACAGCCCGGTGGGTTGGAAGCTGGGCCGACGCCATGATCACCACTTCCCGCCCCCCGGCCGAACTGAAAAAGATGATCGATGCATTCCGCGAAGGGGGTGGCGAGGGCAAGCCCGTTTATCTGAAAGTTCAGTTGTCTTTTGATAAAGATATGGCCAGTGCCGTGCGGGGCGCGCACAGTCAGTGGCGAAATAACATCTTTGCTTCCTCACTGCTATCGGATATCCGGTCGCCCTCAGGATTTGATGCCGTTGGAATGGTGGTCAGGCCGGAGGATATGAGCGCCGCAGTCCGGATCTCGGACAGCCCCGACCAGCATCTGGAATGGCTGTCGGCCGACATCGCGGCTGGCGTTACCCAGCTGTATCTGCATAACGTCAATCTCAACCAGCACCCATTTATCGAGGTCTTCGGTGAAAAGGTGCTCCCTCATTTGGCCTAATGATTGGTTCACCTGGCATGATTTTAACGAGCGGCGCCTTCTTTTTCATTCATCATCACGTGCAGCGCCTCGCAATGAACCGGACTGAACCGTGATATTCCAACTAAACATTTCATCAAAAGAAAGGAGACAACCTCATGTTAGCAATGAATTATCGCGGGCCTTATCGGGTCAGGGCAGATCGCAACAAGCCGATGCCTAAAATCGAGCACTCCGGCGACGCCATCATAAGGGTCACCCGGTCCTGTATTTGCGGCTCAGACCTTCACTTGTATCACGGCATGGTACCCGACACCAGGATCGGAACCACCTTCGGTCATGAGTTTATCGGCGTCGTTGAAGAAATCGGGGATGATGTCCGGAACCTGAAAGTGGGCGACAATGTGCTCGTGCCTTTCAACATTGCCTGTGGGAAGTGCATCTTTTGTGAGCAGCAACTTTATGGAAACTGCCATGAATCCAACCCACAAGCTACCGCAGTCGGAGGAATTTTCGGATACTCGCATACGGCGGGCGGCTTTGACGGCGGGCAGGCGGAATATGTGCGTGTACCTTATGCGGACGTCGGACCGACTGTCATACCGGAGGATATGGATCACGATGACGCCGTGTTGCTGACGGACGTCGTCCCGACGGGCTACCAGGCCGCCGAAATGGGAAGTATTAAACCGGGAGACACAGTCGTCGTGTTCGGTGCAGGCCCGGTTGGTATTATGGCCGCCAAGTCAGCCTGGCTCTTTGGTGCGGGACGCGTAATGGTAATCGACCACCTTGAATACCGGCTGGACTTCGTTAAAAATTATGCACAATGCGAAGCCTACAATTTCCGTTCGCTGGAAGACCCGGTTCTTTTTATCAAGAAAACAACAGACTGGATAGGTGCCGATGTGTGCATTGATGCAGTGGGATGTGAAGCAGCCGGTGACGCCTTGCAGACCATTACCGGCAGGAAATTAATGTTGCAGGCCGGCTCTGCGACTGCTTTGCACTGGGCGATTAATTCGGTCAAAAAAGGAGGCATTGTCTCGATTGTCGGTGTGTACGGTCCTACCGGAAATCTGATACCCATAGGTAACGTAGTTAATAAAGGCATAACGATCCGCGCGAACCAAGCCTCCGTAAAACGCCTGCTTCCGCGACTGATAGAGCATGTCCATGCAGGACGGATCGACCCCAAAGCGATCATCACTCACAGGATTCCCCTGGAAGAAATTGCGGACGCCTACCATATCTTCTCCGCCAAGCTGGACCACTGCATCAAGCCCATACTTATTCCGCCATCAGCAAAAAAGTAGCATTACTATGAAAAAGAAAGCCAACAATTATGCGCATATCAATGGATGGGGAATCGATGCCGACCCGCTGGACGTGCCAGCCTATCCGATGAAGCGCAGAACTGAAAACGATAACAAGGGCATGATCTGGGAACGCCCTGCACAGCAGGCGCAACTCGTCGAAATCCTCCACTCCAACGAGCGGCCAGCGGTTTCGGCGGTCTTTGGATCGGCCAATCCGCCTACCGGTCTGAGCGGAAAGCTTAGAAGATTCGCGTTCAGGTATAGCGAATCGACCTGGACGCATTGGCTGGTACTTTTGCTGGCCGATCGGATCAATATGATGGAAGGGATCGGCCATGACCTGAAAAGCGGTCACATTCCGGATCTCTTCACGGAGCATGGCGGTCATTCAGAGTTAAAATACAACAAGGCGGGGCTGCTCAAAAAAGCGGCGACCGGCTTAGCTGTCGCAACCCTGATAATCGTCTTTTGCAAGATACGTTCGCGGGAAAACTGAAAGCATAGGCACTAAGCCGTTCCGGCTCCTACCACACTTGACATGAGAAAGCAAGACATTGTGCCCGGTGACTGGTACCGTATTCTTTTCGGGGAAACGCCCGTCATTTTCCTGGCTGAAATCCTGGTCAGGACTTTTATCATGTACGTCATACTGCTGGCAATCGTACGGTTTATGGGAAAACGCATGGGCGGCCAGCTCACTATTTCCGAACTCGCTGTGATGATTACACTCGGTGCCATCGTGTCGCCGGGCATGCAAATGCCTCAAACCGGCCTATTGCTCTGTACATTGATCCTGATATGTGCACTGGTTTTCCAGCGGGGCATCAATTTGCTCGAATACAAAAGTGAACCGTTTGAACGGATCAGTCAGGGTAAGCTGAGTATCCTGGTCAAAAACGGGGTTATGCAGATGGACGAGTTGAAACAGACGAAAATCTCACGTCAGCAGCTTTTTGCAGCCCTGCGAAACAAGGAGATATTCAACCTGGGCGACGTGGACCGGGTGTACCTCGAAGCATGCGGGCTTTTCAGCATTTACACGGGAGCCAAGCCGAAGCCCGGCTTGCTATTGTTTCCATCGGACGACCATTCGATAGCTGGCTTTCGGCAAACCACCCTCGAAAACGACATTGTTTGTGCCAACTGCGGCACCGTTCCGGGCAATGACAACCGGAGCCGACCTTGCCCGGAATGCGGCGTCCGGCAATGGGGTTCCGCCAGTATTACCGCACAAGCTGTCGACCGACCCGCATGAAAAAAGAAGACATTCATTTCGGCGACTGGCAACGCATGTTCCTGGGCGACGTCCCCGGCGGATTCTACTGGGAAGTGGTACTGCGTATCGCGGTTATTTACCTGGTTCTGATGGTCTCGATGCGGCTGATGGGAAAACGCATGGCTTCCCAGCTCAGCCGTAACGAGATGATCGCCATGGTATCGCTCGCCGCAGCCATTGGTGTGCCCTTACAGGCACCCGACCGTGGCATATTGGCCGCGGTAGTCATCGCGACAGTGGTCATTTTAATACAACAAATCATAGCGAGGGTCGGCGCCAATAACCAGCGGCTCGAATCTATCACGCAGGGAGATCTCTCCGTTCTTGTCCAGGACAGTAAGCTGCATCTTCCAAATATGAAAATGACAGGTATTACCAAGGAAAAGGCATTTTCTCAGCTCCGAAGTAACGGCATCCGGCATTTGGGCGAAGTTAAAAGGTTGTACTTTGAGGCAGACGGCTCTTTTACCCTGATCAGGAACAGGGAGGTCCATCCCGGGCTGGGCATTTTGCCGGAAATCGATGCGGAATTTACCAACCAGAGCTGTCGGGCAAGCGATGAGCTTGTTTGCAAGCGCTGCGGGCAAAAACTTGCCGTAACGGACACGGCCTGCACAAACTGCGGCAGCAGCGAGCGTGTAAACGCCGTGGAATAGCTATTAAGACGCCCTTCTGAATGAATCTCCATAATTAAGGCGAACGATACTAAACCGCGTGAATTTTCATCATTGGGACCAGGACCGAGCGCTGGAAAGCAATTAAAGATCGCCGCGCAAAGGTCTCAGGAATTCGGTAATGTCGGCAGCCAGCAACGCTGGCTCCTCCCATGCTGAAAAGTGTCCGCCTCTGGGCATATAAGACCAGCGGACAATGTTATAAAATCTGTCGGCAAAGCTTTTCGGGGCAGGTAGAATGTCCTTGGGAAATATGGCAACACCGGTCGGAACACCAATCTTCCCTGTCATCTGCGGTGGGTTTTGATCCTCATCAAAATAAGGGGTAAAAGATGAACGGATAGTCTGGGTAACCCAATAGAGCGTTAGGTTGGTCAGCAGTTCATCTTTTGTGAAGCTGTTTTCCAGATTTCCATCACAATCGCTCCATTGGTAAAACTTTTCGAGTATCCAACCTGCTAGCCCAACCGGCGAATCATTCAGCCCGTAAGCCAGCGACTGTGGTTTCGTGGACTGCTCGATCGCATATCCGCCATCGGCAAATTGCCAATTTTGTCCGTCTTGCAGGTATTGCTTCTCGTCAGAGGACAAATCTTCGGGCTGTACAGCAAAAAGATGCCAATACGGAATGTCCAGCAGATGGATTCCGATCAGCGAGTCGGGAACTGTCATCCCCAGACGTTCAACCAGTCCGCTGCCAACGTCTCCTCCATGTGCCGCATAGCGGGAATAGCCCAGCGTTTCGGTCATCAGCCTATGAAGCAAGCGGCTCGTCCGATCTATAAATGAAATTTTCCGGGAGGGCCGGTCTGAAAATCCAAACCCGGGCAAGCTGGGGATAATCACGTCGAAAGCATCTTCCGAATTTCCGCCAAAAGCTACCGGATCGGTCAGAAGTGGTATCAGTTTTTGAAAGCGCAAAAAGGAATCCGGCCAGCCGTGACAAAGCAGCAATGGTATACACCTGGTTCCTTTCCCTTTCTGCCAAATGAAATGGAGATTAAATCCTTCAATTTGGGTGGTAAAATGTGTCAGTTTGTTCAACTCCCGCTGCTGGCTGAACCAATCGAACCCATTCTGCCAATAGTCTGTGATTTCTTTCAGATAGCTGATATCAGTTCCAAGATGCCAGCCGGACAAATGCAGACTGTCCGGCCAACGTGTGTTGCGAAGACGCAGATTCAGGTCTTCGATAACTTGCTTTGATACGTTGATTTCAAATGGTTGCATAACAGGCATTGTTTGTTGATTGAGAAAAGACTAAAAAATGCCTGCCATTAGAGAAGCTCCGCGTTGATGTTGGTTATATTGTTGATTTGGCAACACGGCAATAAAAGCAAAAAACACCGGTACCAGCCCGTAAGAATGAGCTAATACCGGTGGAATAATTTCAATTCAACCATTTTAAACGGCCCGATCACCGTCAAGTTTGTCCGTCTTATTAAAAACCATTTTTGAAAGGGTGCTGCAAGTAAATAATGATCAGATTCAACAGCAAAAATGGCAGTTCGACCCCCACGCCTTTCAGGTCTTTATCGAGCAGGTGAAAGCAGATAATGAGCAGGATCGTGGCGGCCATCAGAAAATTTCCCCAAACAAAGGTTTTCGGAAAGATGATCAATACCGCACTCAGGGCTGTCACCAAACCCAGTACCGCGACGCCCGTTTTCGTAAAATCCCACTTACCAAACAAATTCAGCATCTCTGGCTTTCCAGACAACATGGCCCAACCTTGTTTAAGTCCCATAAACACGGCGACCAGCATGAGTATCACATTAATTCCTTTTAGAAGCATAGTTCATCAATGGTTAAAATCCGGAGTGGAATTGGCTGCAAGAAATTCTGTATCTGCAGCCGTTAAAGCCATTATATACTTTTCAATGTACAGGCTCTTTGCAGCGCTTTTATATTGCATAATAAACCTTGGGTGTTCCAGCGGTATTATCTTGCCAAAAAATCCATGATCCTTGTTTAGCTGCTGTAAGAACCTGGCATTTTGTCCCGTTCCAAGGCAAAAGCAGGAGTCCGTAGCTATTCCGAGATCAATTAGTTGCCACATGCTCTTAACGATAAATGGATAAACCGCTTTCGTTAGCGCTGCACTATCGTAATAGTTATAGTTGATTTGTTTTCCTTCTGAATTTGTCTTTGTAAGCGCCAGAGGGAATGGTGAGTTAATATAAAATCTGCTGTAAAAATCAGTTACGCCGCCAAAAGCATTGATCATTTCATACATAAAGACCGAGGAAACTTCGTGCGTAGGCTTTCCATTGTACGGGATCTTGCACTCGCTAACCAACCGTTTAGTATCCGTAAAGGGAATGCCTGTTACCCCGGCCCCCAACCGGCTGGGATTGATCCCCAGGATTATCCGGCGCTGATTTTTATCGTCAAGATATTTTTGGGCAAAGGCCCTGAGATTATCCATCGCCGTAGTTGACTCGATAAATGGATTGATCACGCCGATGCCCTCGGGTAAGGGGGAACCTGAATAACTCAACTGTTCGTGAAAACGAATAACGCATTGCCCAAAACTCATAAATTGTCACATTGCTTGTGTCCCCTCACCTACTTGTCGATTAAGCCCTGACGGCCTAATTTTCGCGGATCCGGATATTGCGAAACCAGACCTTTTCTTTGGCATTGTGATTTTGAAGGGCGATTTTGCCCCGGTGATGGGCAGTGGCATACGGCCAATCCCGGAACTTGCTTTTTGCTACCTTTGCCTGCCATGTTGCATCGCCATACTGATAATCCGCCACCAGCTTGCCGTTCAAAAAATGACGGACATGCTCTTTGGAAACCACAATTCTGCCAGTGTTCCAGCTTTCGGCGGGCTTGAACGCAGTTGCGTCCAGGGGCGGGTTCATATCGTAGTTCGCGCCGGTAAGCTGTACGGGTTTCAAGCCGATATTTTTTCCGGTCGAGTCTTTGACCACGTAATTCTGATCGTCGATAATCTGGTATTCAGGCGCTGAAAAAACGGTCCGTTTGATATCGGGCTGCTCAATAACCTTATACAACACCCCGCTATTGCTGCCTTTCGGGATTTTGAACTCAAACTCGAGCTCAAAATCGCCATACTCTTTGTCAGTGACCAGGTCTCCTCCTGTGCCGTCGGTTGTGAGCGTACCGTTTTCCACGAACCATCCTACCGCTTGCCGCTGGTTATAGCTGTGCCAGCCGTCCAGTTTCGTTCCATCGAAGAGCACCACCCAATCTCCCGACACGCGAAAGCCGGCGACCACCGCGATAATAATGTTCAGCAAAAGGAATGCAGGTAAGCGACTTGTTTTAAAGCTGGTCATGTTGATCAAAATGTTTATGTGCGGCCTTCAAATTACCAATTTGCTGTTATACCCGCAACCTAAAATAGCTGCTAACCTGCAAAATCGGCTTCCACCCCGGGCTTGAACTTCGGAATGGCGCCCATGTATTTTTCGATGACTATGGATTTCGTCTTTTTCCAGGCAGGCTTGTTCCAGTCCGCGTCGATTTTCACCGCTCTTCGGGCACGCGCCACCTCGTACGTGAGGGCAGGTTCGGCAGTTTTGTTCCGATTCCACGTTTGCTCACCTGAAAAGGCAATGGAGACGCAAAAAAGGCACGCATTTAGCAGGAAGTATTTCAGCATAATCATTGCCGGACCGGACTATATTTTCCAACCACAGGCCTTTACCATTATTCTTTTAGAGAATCACGATTCAAAGCCAATATTGTTTCACATTTTCTGTTTCTGGCAAAATTATATTTCCCGTCCAGCAATTTCTTGTACCATCATTCTTAATACTGATACTACGTAGGGCACAGTTCGCATATCACAACTGTTACCATGCCTTTTTCACCGCAGGAATCCAACGGTCCAACAGGTCGCGGCAGTTAATTACTTTTTCGGCCAGGTCGTTGCAGACGTAGAAGTAGTGGTTGGAAGCCTCAAAGCCCAACCGGCTGTCGCCACCCTGCAATTGCGCCATACGCTTGGCAAGTACTATTTCGCGGTGAAGGATATCTTCGATTACCGCAATGAGCTCCATGGCTTTTCCCCTTTCCTTTTCGCCGGCCAGCCTGTCCCGGGCCGCCGCAAAAGCCGCCTGGTTAGCTACGCTGTTATAATGTATCGCCACCGTTTCGGCTATCCCGCATTCAGCATCGAGAGCTTTTCGGGTCTCTGGCGGCAAATTCAAGCCGGCGGTTTCCCGGCGCAGCTGCGCTTGCGCATTTTCGAAACTCGCAGCCACTTTCTGCATTTGGGAAATGAAAGTTTCGACCGGATAGTTCGCACGCCAGCTGTTCACATCGTCATAGGCCAGGCCTACCATGCTTGCCTTGTAGCCGGTAGGTTTCGGCCATAGCAAATTCGAAGGGCCTGCCTGCAAAGGTGCCGAATACACCACGCCGACATGGTATGGAAATTCACTGAATCCCTTGCTGTATTCCCGCCAGGCTTGTGTTACCGCTTCACCGGCCGCTCCATACCGGCGTGCTGCCACCTTCCGCATAGCTTCCAGGCCGCTGATATTTTTGCCGCTGCCCATTTCGGCTACGACTTCCAGATTGGGAGATGGGTAACCGCCCAACGTCCAGCCGAGCATAAGGCCATCGACCCCTGCATTGCGCAGGTTTTCCGCATGCCGCGCGACGTTCTCTACCGCCGGAATGTAGGGGACCGCCGCAATTTCCCAGGTACAGCCTGCCTGGATCTTCGCAATGGTTTTCAGCCCGTTTTCCCGGGCTATTTCCCAATGCCGCACCGCCCGCGGCCCCGGGCCGACCGAAGAGATGGAATATTCCCCTACTTTATTTTTCACTCCGCCCCTGGTGATTTCAAGGTCCCACTCACTTACACTCATCAGCGCGGCGCTTTTTGGTAATGCAGGAATAATATCTTCTGCCCAGCCCGCTTGCCAACCCCAATCCCACACGATCAGACCGGGCCCTTTTTGCTGTTTCACTGTTGCTAATCCCTGGTTTATTCCTTTCAGGTAAAGTTGGTTCAGCTCGGCGATTACCGCCGAGGGACCTCTCCGGGAGCAGCGCGGGCATTCGGCGCCTTTCCCATGAGACCAGCAATTGGTATGGTTCTCCGATGCAGTAATTGAAAAGAAGCCCGCCAGCCCGGGTACCCGGGAAGTGATCATGGCCATAGAGTCGACGAGGTATTTCTGAACATCGGGGTGGCTGGTACAAAGGGCTGCCTGCTCACCGATCTGCACACCTTTCAGTTCAGGATGTTTCTCAAAAAAAGCGAGCGGCATAAAGCGCGGTTCATTGAGGTACAGGTAAATCCCTATCCCGTGTTTTTCTGCCTTGCGGACCAGTTTTTCCAGGTTTTCTAATCGCTCTTCCCAATGTTCACTCAAAGCAGAGTCCCACGGGAACGGGGCTAATTTTGAAAGCACGATATGCAGCCAGGTTCCGTCCATGCCCGAAGCCGCCATTTGAGCCAGATAACCGTCGGGGTACGGGTCAATGTCGGGTTGCAACAGGGGATCGCCGAAAAGGGCGAAATAAGCATAGCCGAATCGGGGGAAAAAACCCGATGAACGTTGTTCGCCGGTATTACCCGGCACTTTCGACAATTCCTTCACAAACTGAAAAAGCGGCTCGCTATGCTGGGGCAACCCGTTTCGGAATTCTTCCCGGATTACGTCGGTCAGCCATCTTTCGCGACTTTTAGTTGCCTCCGAGGAGGCTTTAAACCGGATCGGTTCACATTCCGGCTTGATACTTCCGAGTTTGATGTAAAAAAAATCGTCTTCCTGCAAGGTAAAGGTCAGCTGTTCGTCCGTCCAGCCCAGCAATTCCAGCATTTGTTCCCTGGGCAGCAAGTGCCAGTTGCGCCGGATCACTGTCAGGTAACTTCGTTGCTTCTGGTCGGGTGGAACCGGTTTCGCCTCGGACAACCCTATTGCAGCGGCCAGTTGGAGTATATCCGCAGGTTTTGCTCCTGTCACCGCGGCAAGCCGGTCGACAGGCACCAGCCCCCAATTCCTCCATAAAAACGCGTGCAGCCTATCCGGAAAATGCGACAATGAAAGGGCCTCCTTTCGGATGGAACGGGCCGCGAAGGATGAAGGTATAGCGAGCAAGCCGGCTGTGGCCAGCGTGGCTGTTTTCAAAAACTCTTTTCGTGTAAACGTCATTTATGATAAGGGTTAGGATTTATAGTGTTTTTTTCTTGATGTTCAATCCGGCTTCCACGAATACTTCCCGGGGCATGCAGAGTTGTCTGTTTCCGATCCTGAATGCCAGACAATAATCCATCGCGGCATTGAACAAAGGTTGGGCAAATGAGGGCATTCGGTAATAGGCAAAGATATTGTTGAAAGCATAATTTGTCATAATACTTGCTAAGCTCTAAACTGGTTTCCCTATCTTATCGGCTGAATGGCCATAACAGCGCGGATCAGTGATATTTTCGCGGTTTGAGTGGTTCTCGAAGTGTGTTCTGCTCCTCACTACAACTTCCCCTGCATCAAAACGAGGATTGGTTAATGAAAATCCAGGCAGGCATCAGCGACGCTTGTCTCCATTACAATAGCTATGTACTCCGGGGGGATACCCATGTAGGATTAGATCCCGAGACCCGCTCATGCAAGTATTGTCGGAAGAACTATACCGAAATGATGCTCGTGGCCGGAGTTGAAATCTCTAAAACGCGCATGCTACTTGCACTTCTTAAATTATTGGCGATCTGTCAGACAAGTGACAATGAAGAACCGCATATTAGGTATAGGAATCAGGCCGTTCTATATTCCGGCATAGCGTGCAATTATACAGGTTACTTACATCAAACGTCCATCTGAAATGATCCGGGACATTTGCTGAATTAGAAATCCACGTTCCAATTAACTTATTCGGATTTATGAACAAGGTAGATTCGCTGCGACAGCAAATCAACACCAGCACAATCATAAAGTAAATCGCCTTCATCTCATATATTGGGAATGGTTATTTCATAGATTCTTATATTTATTAATAGTTGGACGCCATCGCGCGGAATTTAACTTGCTCATAAATTCTGCTCCTTCGGCTGCTATAACCAACGTGGTTGTGGACGTAGTCAACAAGCGGTATCGGTAGTAAACATTGCCCTGGCGCGTATTGAAGTCAGATTGTTGCAAGAAGCCCGCTGCGCATTACCTTACATTAGAATTTGGTACTCAAAAGTAAAATCTATACAAATCGTAATTTTCATTCTATCCTTTAGTATGGCAATGTGATAGTATTGCTCCGTATCCATACGTCATGACAAACATGATCCAACCAAACATAACCGATGATAAACGATACACTATTTTCCAGAAGAAACTGGCTGAAAACAAGTTCAGCTTTCACTGCCGCGGGGCTGGCGGGCTTTTATACGCCGGCGACCAGTGGTAAACCGTTAAAAACACCAGCGCTGTCGGCCGAAGAGATAGCTGCAATCGAAAGCGCAATTGGTAAAAAGGGTACTTACAATGAGGCCCAGGCGGTCCATACGATCGCTTTACCCAGAAATGACTTAAAAATTTCCATTAAATCAGAAAGTGTCCCGATTTCCTTTGGCTTCGGAGGCTGGGTTTCCATCAAAAAAACGGTGGATGGCAAATCGGCCGTACTAATGAGCGACACCGTGCTACTACAAGAAGAAGTGAACCCGTTGATTTCAGCAGCGCAGGCAGCTGGCCTGGAAGTTGGAGCGATCCACAACCACTTCTTTTATGAGGAGCCGCGCATCTTTTACATGCACTTTCATGGAATGGGAAGCCCGGCAGAACTTGCGAAAAAATTCGCACTCGCGATCAAAGACGCCAAAATAGCTCCGGCTAACCAACCAGCCCAGACCGCTCCCGCTGCACAAACCGCTAAGGAGCTATTTGATATAAGTGCCCTGGATGCGATTGTCAAATACACGGGAGTGGTGAACGGACCGACTTATAAGTACACTGTCGGCCGTCAGGATATAACCGTCATGTCAATGGGTGCTGAAATGACTGCGGCTATCGGGTTGAATTCCTGGGCAAGTTTTGCTGGCACAAAAGCCAATGCCCACATTGCCGGCGATATCGCCATGCTGGGCCATGAGGTAAACAGCGTGATCAAAGTACTGCGTGAGCATAACCTGGAAGTGGTCGCAGTGCACAACCACATGCTTGACGAAGAGCCCCGGATGATTTTCCTGCACTATTATGGAAGAGGGGCTGCCGAAGAGCTCGCGAAAGGATTTCGCGCCGCGCTGGATATTCTTGGAAAAACGCCTCATGGATCACATTCAAATCACTAAGCCCTGCCCTGACTGATCAGATACCTTCAAACAAAAACATGTATGGAGCCTAGTACGGCGCAAAAAGACATCATCAAGTATAGTCTTGCAGATATCACCAAATATTTCCTGAAACTGGGTGCTCTGGGCTTCGGCGGCCCGGTGGCATTGGTAGGTTACATGCACCGCGACCTCGTCGAGCAGCGCCAGTGGATCAGCGAAGACGAGTACCGGGAAGGTCTCGCTTTGGCACAACTCGCGCCTGGTCCTTTGGCCGCCCAGCTTGGGATCTACCTTGGCTACGTCCATTATGGAGTCTGGGGCGCCACATTGACGGGCCTTTCCTTTGTACTCCCCTCGTTTATTATGGTGGTATTGCTGGGTATGGCCTATAAAGTCTACGGAGGTCTGCCCTGGATGCAATCGGTTTTTTACGGTGTTGGTTCTGCCGTTATTGGGATCATTACCCTGAGTTGCTATAAGCTCACGCTCAAATCAGTAAGCAAGATTGAACCGGAGGCAATCAAAAGCCGCTGGCTGCTCTGGGTCTTTTTTCTGGCAATGGCCGTTGTCACGGCAATTCTGGAACGGGAAGAGGTCTGGCTTTTTATCCTTCTGGGGTTCGTGTATATGGCAGTGAAAGCGCCGCCCAAATGGATGCAAAAGAAGGGAAATGCGCTTTCTGCGATCCTTTTGACCGGAACCGGGTTCTGGCAGTTCCATCCAGGCAAACTTGTGCAGCTTGGATTGTTTTTTACCGAAGCCGGCGCATTTGTTTTTGGCAGTGGACTTGCAATCATCCCGTTTCTGCAAGCCGGGGTAGTCAACCAAATGGGGTGGCTTAATGAACAGCAGTTTCTGGACTCCGTAGCAGTGGCCATGATTACCCCGGGGCCGGTAGTGATCACCGTTGGTTTTATCGGTTTCCTCGTTTCGGGGTTCGCCGGCGCGGCCGTAGCGGCATTAGGGGTATTTTTTCCGTGCTTTGTTTTTACCGTTTTGCCTGCACCCTACTTTAAAAAAATAGCCAAAAACGCCAGTATCAAAGCATTTGTAGATGGGATTACAGCCGCGGTTGTCGGCGCTCTGGTAGGATCTGTGTTTGTCATCGCCACGCGCTCGATCGTGGACGTCCCCTCTGCCATTATCGCCATATTGACTGTTTTTGCCCTGATTTATATCAAAAAGATCCAGGAGCCTTATATCATTCTTGTTGCAGCTATTGTTGGCTTTTGCATTAAAACATTCAGTTGAGACAGCATATAGGAAGAATCCTGTTGTTCAGGTAATGAACAGCCTTTGCTAATTAAAAAGCAGGCCAAGTGATCGACCACTACAATTGGGTATGAACCTGCATTATGGATCAAAACCGGGTAAATTCAATACAGGAATACGGGCATTATGGGCCAGCTTCCCGGCCACGCTTCGATGGAACAACCCGGAAAGAAAACCATGTTTCCTATGCACAGCGACGATCATCGATGCATTGTGCAACTGTGAAAATGCCAGGATCTGTGCGGCAGTATCATCCCCCTCGATAAAATGAAATTTGGGATCGTACTGCGCGAACGTGCTGCGCAGAGCCGACAGGTCGGCGTCGTCTTCTGCCGCACGACGCTCTTCTCCCTCATACCGCACATTTACCACATGGAGCTCCGGCCTAAACGCATTGAGAATTTCCATTAGACGATTTGCCTGCTTAACCGGCAAATCTTGAAGGTCCGTGGTGAAAACCACCGTGGCAAGTGCACCGCCGATCATTGCTTCTTCCGGCACGATCAGCAATGGATACGCGCTGGTCCGCTGAATTTGAGTCGTAGTGCTTCCGACCAACAGTTTCTCTAATCCGGACTTACCCGCTACGCCGATGGCCATTATATCAATGGATTGCTCCTCGCACAGCGTGTTGATCCGTTCTGGCAGATAGGCATCCTCGGCCATCAGGTCGATCGTGATGGTACTGTCTATCAAAGGCCTGATACGATCGTGCACTAAGCCGAGTTCCTGCATGCTTTCCAGGTAGATTTGCTGTCCATCCTGAACCACAGGTATTTCGGCCCCTCCAACAACCGTTTGAAATGCATGATATAAAACCACGCGGCTGATTTGCAACGGTCCTGTCAATCCACAGGCATATTCGGCAGCCCTAAAAGCCCCCTCCGAAAAATCCGTTAATATCAACATCGATTTCATGGCGTCGATAATATACCCGGGTGTCAGGTTTGCGGCCCGCCGCCACCCAGCAATTCAAAGCTGATCTTGCCCGTGATACGGTACTCTGTAATCCGGTCTTGCTCGACGACCGCAGTCAGTTCCTTGATGTAAATCGACCGGATATTCTTCAATGTTTGGGCCGCATGTGTTACAGCCGTTTGGGCCGCGTCCTCCCAGCTTTCGGTGGAATTGGCCATTACCTCGATGACTTTTATAACAGACATAGTAATCGACGTTTAGTGACAGAAAACACCCCGCATTACCGGGCTGCGAAAGCTGGAAAACGTGTCAATAAACATGCCCCTGGCAAAAGCCGCTGTTACAGTATGTATTGTGGAAAATTACCGCCAATTCCCACCCCCGCTGGGGAACGCCTTCCCGGCTGGTATCCAGGCCGGATATTTGCTATTTTTTGCTATTGATGGAAAATGGCTCGCCAACTCGAAGGTTTCAGATACTCTGCTGCACAAAAAAGGCTGTTTCCTTTTACGAAAACAGCCTTTTTATTAGTCTTTTCCTTTCGCTGGGATTGTCCAGATCAAGTTCTAAGGATTTGTTCTCAGATCTGATAGTAAGCTTTGTTTAGCCAGCTATCAGGCCACTCCTCAAAGACTAACATGATCAATAGCTAAATAACCGTGCCACAAAGGCCCATGAAGCACCCGTACGCCTATTTAAAATCCGCTCCGACATTCCATTTCCACTCCCGCACTTCGGGCATGTCTTGTCCGTGTTCGTTGATGTAGGCCCTGTGCCGGATCAGCGTTTCTTCCATCAATTGGCCGAGATAGGTAGTAGCGCTGCTGGTTTCAGGTAGTCTCTCGATCACTTCGCGTACGAGGTGAAACCGGTCGAGCCCGTTCAACACCGTCATATCAAAGGGTGTGGAAATGGTACCTTCCTCCTGGTATCCTTTCACATGGAAGTTGTTGTGGTTGGTGCGGTTATAAGTAAGCCGGTGAATAAGCCACGGGTAGCCATGATAGGCAAAAATCACCGGCTTGTCACGGGTAAAAAGCAGGTCAAAATCCCGGTCATCGAGCCCGTGCGGGTGTGCGCGGTTCGATTGCAGTTTCATCAGGTCGACCACATTCACGACCCGGATCCTCAGCGCCGGAAGGTGTTTTCTCAAAATGCTGACTGCCGCCAGCGTCTCGAGCGTAGGCACATCGCCCGCACAAGCCATCACCACGTCCGGGTCGTGCTCATGGTCGTTGCTTGCCCAATGCCATATACCTATGCCCATACTGCAATGCGTGATAGCCGCCTTCATTTCCAGCCACTGCGGGGCCGGGTGCTTGCCGGCAATAATGACATTTACATAATGCTTCGACCGGAGGCAGTGGTCGGCTACCGATAACAGGCAGTTGGCATCCGGTGGCAGATAGACTCTGACAATCTCTGCTTTTTTGTTGATCACATGGTCAATAAATCCAGGGTCCTGATGCGTGAACCCGTTATGGTCCTGTCTCCATACATGCGATGACAGCAGGTAATTTAAAGACGCGATTTTCCTTCGCCAGGGAATACCGAGCGTCACTTTCAGCCACTTCGCATGCTGGTTAAACATCGAATCGACAATGTGGATGAAAGCTTCATAGCTATTAAAAAGGCCATGGCGGCCCGTAAGCAAGTAGCCTTCCAGCCAGCCTTGACATAAATGCTCACTGAGAACTTCCAGCATGCGTCCCTCGGTGGCAAGAAATTCATCCTCTTTATTGATTGGGGCCATCCACTGCCGGGATGAGGCCTCAAATACAGCGTCCAGCTTGTTGGAAACTGTTTCATCCGCCCCGAAAATCCGAAAATTACGTGTGGCTGCATTGGCTTTGATGACATCCCGCAAAAAACGCCCCAGTACAGTGGTGTCTGAAGCACTCTCTTCCCCCGGGGCGGGAACTGTCACGGCATATTGCGTAAAGTCAGGCATTTGCAGGTCCCTGAGCAGCAATCCGCCATTGGTATGCGGATTGGCGCCCATCCTGCGGTCTCGCGCAGGAGCCAGCGCCGCAATGCCGGCATATAAACGGCCTGCTTCGTCAAAAATCTCGTCTGGCCGGTAACTCCTTAGCCATTCTTACAGTTGAGGCAGATACTGATGATGCAACGCTGGCGAGGGCAACGGAACCTGGTGCGAACGGAACGTCCCCTCGATCTTCTTGCCGTCCACCTCCTGCGGGCCTGTCCACCCCTTAGGGGACCGGAGCACGATCACCGGCCATACTGGCCGGTGCAAATGTCCCATGTTCCGTGCACTGGATTGAATGCTTTGGATTTGATGAACGGCCCGGTCCATTGCCGATATCATTTCTCGGTGCATCTGCATGGGGATTTCCCCTTCCACGAATAGCGGTTCCCAACCACAACCTCGCAGAAAATCCCCGAGCTCCTGATGGCTAATGCTCGCCAGAACGGTGGGATTGGCAATTTTGTAGCCGTTCAGGTGCAGGATCGGCAGTACGGCCCCATCCGTAACCGGATTTAGAAACTTGTTGGAATGCCAGGCCGCTGCCAGTGGCCCGGTTTCAGCCTCTCCGTCGCCAACTACACAGGCTGCGATGAGCTCCGGATTGTCCAGCACTGCTCCGAAAGCATGACTCAATGAATAGCCGAGCTCCCCGCCTTCGTGAATGGATCCCGGGCATTCAGGCGAAGCGTGGCTCGGGATACCACCAGGAAAGGAAAACTGCCTGAACAGCTTCTGCAGTCCTTTCTCGTCCTGACTGATTTCCGGATAAATTTCCGAGTAAGTTCCTTCCAGATAAGTGTTTGCAACCACCGAAGGCCCACCGTGCCCCGGACCGGAAATATAAAACATGTCCAGATCGTACAGCCGAATAACCCTATTCAAATGAGCATATATAAAGTTCTGACCCGGCGTAGTTCCCCAATGGCCCAGGATGTTCCTTTTAACGTGCTCAGGCCGCAACGGACGGCGCAGCAACGGATTTTCGAGCAGGTAAAGCTGACCAACCGACAGATAGTTGGCTGCCCGCCACCATCCATCGACCATTTCCAGATCGTTCATGTTAATCTCTGCCATAATCGGTTTTTTAGCTTGCATTATCCAGCACCTGCTGGGTTTGTTCAGCGATAATTTGCTCTTCATCCGTCCGGATCATGTACACACGCGTGGACCCAGATGAGCGGGAAATTTCAAACGCATTGTGCTTGTTGCTGGTCTCATGCAGAGAAATGCCGAGAAAACCCAACCCGTCACAAATCTGTGCCCTGATGGCCGGGATATTTTCCCCGATTCCTCCGGAAAAAATCACCGCATCCAGCCCTCCTAGTGCACCGCAGAGGCCACAGAGCGCTTTTCGGGCCTGGTAGCAGAATAAATCGACAGCTTGCCTCGCGCGAATATCCTGCCGAGCCTCTTCGAGCAGTTCTCCGATGTCCGCGGTCGTATCCGACACGCCTAGCAGGCCGCATTCGGATTGTACCAGTTTCTCAATTTCAGTCAAACCAAACCCTTCCGATTTCATCAGGTAAGTCAGTATGCCCGGATCCATGTCGCCGGGGCGGGAGCCCATCATCAGCCCGGCTTCGGGGGTAAACCCCATCGTCGTATCTATACTTTTCATCTCCCTGACCGCCGTCATACTTGCTCCACTACCCAGGTGCGCGATGACTAGTCTGCCTCCGGCAGCTTCCTCGCCTACCCTATTCCTGAATTCACGGAGCAAATAGGTACACGACAACCCATGGAAGCCATAACGTACGATTCCCTTTTGGGTCAGATACCGCGGAAGAGGCATCATCCGGGCCACCTCAGGCAGACCTGCGTGAAAGGCCGTGTCAAAACATGCCACATGCAGCACGTCGGGCAATAGCTCTTTAATATTGTCGATGACCGCCAACGCGGGGTTCATATGAATTGGTGCGAGCAGCTTGTTTTCATTCAGCTCGGTCATTACCTCGTCTAAAATCAACACCGGCCGCCTGCGGTTGCGTCCATGAACGATCCTGTGCCCGACTGCTCTGATGCCGCCCAGCAAATGGACATTTTCCAGATATGAGATGATCTGTGCCACTGCCTCCTGAGCACCGCCGATCGGAGCAACGCGCGTGTCACTGCCCTCGACCTGCATAGACGACTTTCCGCTTCCGATTTGATTAATTTTCCCTTTCAGTATTTTTTCACCCGCTCGGCGATAAACACCGAACTTGATGCTGGAAGAGCCGCAGTTAATCACCAGTATGATGGAGTTATCACTATTCACGACTTTGTAGAGAATTATCTCCGTTGAAAGTGGGAAATCAGCAGCGAGAAATTGCTCAATAACTATGCCTTCGGCGAGGTATTTCCCAAAGCGAGCTTACGACTCGTGCCGGGCAGCTGCTCACCCGCTCCATTTGCCCCGCTTTCCTCAACAATTTCTTCCACCGCACTTGTCTTACTACACGATATATTTATATATTTGAATATTCTAATATAATAGAGCCCAAGTAGCAAACCCATTGCATGTTTATAAGGCTGAATTGTTCAAAACTGAGGATTCATCGCCATTAGAAGCACTCGCGGATCTAGTTCAGGCAGCAGTAAATAAATGAATGCGTCAATTAGTGATAATCAGAATGAAACTGGCTTATTCGATGAGCAAGAAACGCTTCTGTTGCTAAAACGCTATTTGCCGTCGCAACCACCCCTGAAAGACTTTATCCATCACAACCCGCTGCATGGTTTTCAGGACCTGAAATTTGAAGACGGACTAACACTCGCTTCCAGGATCTTTGGCTACCATGTTCATTTGCCATTGGGAGAATACAGATCCCTCTACCAATCCGGCAAAATCAGTAGTGAGGCGCTCCATCGGGTTGTGCATGAAAAACATGGCCCGGATAGTTTCCAGGAATGGGAAGACCGGCTTCTTTTCAGGCAATACCATCCCAAAGAACACTGCCGTATCGGATCTCTGCGCTCAAACTGGAAGAGAACACATCAGATTGACCTTGATGCACAGACGCACCCTATCCTATTTCGCATTTTATGCAGCTATCTGGACCAGGGAATAGCTACCTGGACGTGTCCTGTGGCCCCGGAAGGCTTTCTTGCATCCGTGCGTGAAATGGAAAGCAACGGCCTGGTAAGCTTTTTCAGGACTACCCGCGCCTCCCGACTGCTAACGGATACCATATGCGGTATAAGGGACCTTCTCAATATCCTTGTAGGCCGCTCCGCGCTGTATCAGCAGTACCTGTTTGATCAGCAGTTTTCTCACCCGGGATGGTCGGGAATGGCAGCCTGGATTGAAAAAAATCCCGACGGGCTTTCCATTGAGCGAAAAATTTCCCTGACCGAGCTGATTCAGCTCGAATTGCTTCTGGAAATAGACGCCCTGGATTTTCGTTTTGGTCTGCACTGGTTACCATTAGGCAGCCAGGTACGATGGACACAGCAAAATATTTTCGCACCGGCGCAGCAAAGCGAACTGGAGCAGGTACTGACGATCTGGCAAAATGCCTTTGAATGGACCTATTATGATCGTGTTCTGGCTATGCTTTCTACACAGAAAGAAGAACGCACCAGGCTGGTCGACAAATCTTTCCAGGCGCTGTTCTGCCTGGACGATCGTTCCGGTTCGCTTCGCAGACATCTGGAGCAGGCAGACCCGGGTTGTGAGACATTTGGGACACCGGGATTCTTTGAGGCCGCCTTTTTCTTTCAAGCCCGGCCGGGCGCGCCCTATACCAAGCAAGCACCGGCGGGCATTAAGCCAAAGCACCTGATCAAACAGGTAGGGCAAATACAAGCCCGAGGTACGCATTTTAATTTGCCCAGGAGCTCAAACTCGCTTTTCCGCGGCTGGCTTATCTCTCAAACTCTCGGTTTTTGGGCAACATTTAAATTGCTCGTCAACATTTTCAGACCATCGTCGAGTCTGGTCGCCAACACCTCCATCGCCGAACAGGACCATGCTCCATGGCTGAGTATTGAAAACGTCACCAGTTATCAGAAAGAAAATAATCTCCAGATAGGCTACACCATCCAGGAAATGGCCGGCTGCGTGGAGGGTTTGCTGCGAAGCATTGATCTGACTGCTGATTTTGGCCGGCTCGTTTATGTGATCGGACATGGGGCCAGCAGCGTCAACAACCCCCACTACGCTGCATATGATTGCGGGGCATGCTCGGGCAATGCCGGAGGCGTCAACGCCAGGGCTTTTGCATGGATGGCCAACAACAAGCAGGTAAGGCGCCTGTTGGGTTTAAGGGGAATCATAATCCCGGATCAGACCCAATTCCTTGCCGCGTTCCACGACACTACCAGGGACGATCTCATTTTCTACGACCGGCATATTCTTTCAGAGAAAAATCTGGTAATGCATGTGTCAGCCAAAACTGCCTTCGCAACGGCGCTCGACCTGAACGCGAAGGAAAGGGCTGCCCGGTTTGCCTTCATTGATCCAGGCCTGACGCCGGAACAGGCACACCATCTGGTCAGGTCCAGATCTGTGTCCCTGTTTGAACCCCGCCCCGAGCTGAACCATGCAACGAACGCGGTTTGTATTGTTGGGCACCGCGCCCTGTCGAAAGGTCTGTTTTGGGACAGACGCCTGTTTATGAATTCATACAACCATGCCCACGACCCCGATGGCGAGGGCCTGAAAGATATTCTGGAATCTGCCACACCGGTTTGTGCCGGCATTAACCTGGAATATTTCTTCTCCCGAACCGATGTGCAGCGAATTGGAGCAGGTAGCAAACTCCCGCACAATGTCATGGGACTCTTTGGGGTTGCCAACGGCATTGAAGGAGACCTCCGAACGGGATTACCAAGCCAGATGACTGAAATTCATGACCCTGTACGGCTGCTTATGATCGTCGAACACTTTCCGGACGTCGTCTGGAAGGTTATTCAAAAATCCCAGCAACTCCGTCAGTGGTTTGCCGGAGAATGGGTTCGTTTGGTAGTAATCGACCCATCGACCCGGACATTCCACAAGCTCGACCAGGGCACGCTGGCCCCATATAGCCCTCCAGCCAATCCCGGCCATATTGCCCGGGCAGCGAACCATTATTCAAACGTGGCATGAAAAATCCACTACTCTATTTATCCAGGCCGCAATCATGACCACTTTTATCATCGCGTTGCTTGCCGTTCCTTTGGCGGGCTTTCTTGTCTGCCTGGCCGTTCCTGCAAAAAATGAGCGGCTGATTTCGGAGGTGGTACAGCTTACCACGTTCATGCAACTGGTCAGCTCGCTGGCATTCGTTTTCCTATGGATAATGAGCGATAACGCAGTCGTGACCTTTAACAGTTCCGCTCTGTTCAAATCCGGCCATTACGAATACAGTTTGAATTTTCTCTTTGATAAAATCACCTCCGTGTTCCTGGTCACCGGCACTATCCTGACTTTTCTGGTCACAACTTACAGCCGTCGGTATCTCCACAGGGAGCAGGGCTACAAACGGTATTTTTACACATTATTACTTTTTTATGTAGGGTACAACACCAGCATCTTGTCGGGAAATTTTGAGACGCTTTTTATCGGCTGGGAAATCCTCGGCATCACTTCTTTCCTGCTCATCTCGTTTTACCGCGACCGCTACCTGCCTGTAAAAAATGCGGTAAAAGTGTTTTCAATCTACCGTTTGGCGGATGTGGGCGTATTGCTGGCCGTCTGGGCAAGCCATCACCTCTGGAGCAGTTATATGAGCTTCGAGAAGCTCTCCGATTACAATCTGATAGACAAACAATTACACGCTCACCACCAGGTTGGTATTGTTATATCAATTTTGATTATCCTGGCTGCGTCGGCCAAGTCAGCCCAGCTTCCTTTTTCGTCGTGGTTACCGAGAGCGATGGAGGGGCCAACGCCTTCGACAGCGATTTTCTACGGCGCTCTTTCAGTACACGCAGGCGTGTATCTTTTGTTGAGAACATACCCTTTCTGGCAGCATCAGTGGGAAATCCGCGTCATGGTTGGTGTCATTGGGATATTGACCAGCATTGTAACTACTGGTATCGCCCGGGTGCAATCGTCTGTAAAAAGTCAGATCGCTTATGCGTCCATTTCACAGATCGGACTGATTTTTATGGAAGTATCAGCGGGCTTTCAAAGTCTGGCGCTGCTGCACTTCGCCGGGAATGCCTTTTTAAGGGCAACCCAACTTTTGGTCTCACCTTCGGCGGTAAGCCAACTGATCGCGCTGCACGAACGCCCTAAGACGCGTGCAATACCCGGCTTGGAAAGGCTCGTTTCAGATCGTGTGCGGACCGGACTATATGTTCTTAGCCTTAAAGAATGGGGGCTGGACTTTTTTATGTACCGTTTTCTTTGGAATCCATTTAAAAGGTTAGGTGAAAAACTTCGTTTTCTGACTGCCCGTCGGACAGCCCTGTTTTTCGCGGTGCTTTATCTGCTCGGGATCTTTTTTTGTTTGAATACCGCGCTGGTCCCGCCACCATTAATGGCCTGGTTACCGGTCGCGTTTTCTTTCACCGGGCTAATGATGACGGTCAGATCCTTTACAGAAAGGAAAAATGTCTGGCGGAGCTGGGTATTGATTATCATGAATCACCTTTGGGTGGTGCTAGCCATTTCGTTCAATGACACAGTCCCTATGGTTCACATTGTATTGTACCTGAGCGGTGTCATCGTCGGTGGCCTTGTGGGATACTGGTGTCTTTACCGGCTTCGAAAGTCGGAAAGATATATCGGACTGGGTCAGTTTCACGGACACATTCAGCGCCATGGCGGGATTGGTATCACTTTCCTGCTTGCGTCGCTGGGGCTTGCAGGCTTTCCTATCACCCCCACATTTGTCGGGGAAGATCTGGTCTTTTCCCATATCCATCCAAACCAAATTTTACTTGCCCTGCTGGTTTCGTTAGGATGTATCCTCAACGGAATAGCGCTGATACGCATCTATGCCAGGGTCTTTCTCGGGCCAAATATGCGGTCACAATATGAGCTGACATACCGTTCGTCCTGACCGGGCTGATGAACGACCGTTAGGCAAACCAAACAGACAGAACCCGACAGGCGGTAATGTACAACTCACTGAGAATTGATTGATTTACATTGAAAAAGGGGCTACAATCGAAGGATAATCCCGTTAACCGAAACTAATAATGACGCAGCAAGACACAAAAGCGACGAACGATGGTATCCCTGGCGTTGACAAACCCGCCCTTTTATTAAGCAGCATTGTAAGAATGAAATGTCCGCGGTGCAGAAAAGGCGACCTCTTCGTTACAAAAAACCCCTACTCGTTCAAGAATAGCCTGACAATGCCCGACAACTGCCAGGTTTGTGGCCAGGACTTCAAGATAGAACCGGGGTTTTACATCGGTGCACTTTGGACCAGCTTCCCGATTGTTATACTGATCCTGGCACTGTTGTCTGTAATCCTGCTGGTATTGCTTGGCCTCTCCCTTGAATTGTTCTTCGTTTTGATCACGATTTTCCTGCTGGCATTGCAGCCTCCGATCATCAGACTGGGCAGGTCTATTTGGATACACATTTTTGTCGGCTTCGAGCACCCCGGCGATCGAACATAAACCTTTATGGCTCTTCCGACGTTTGCAGAACGTTGATCGCCCGCTTTGGCGATTATACTGGGTATTACATTACAATTTTTGCAAATCCGGCTATGGCAACAGAAGAAAGCACCGCAGCACGACACACGGAATTGATCAACGCGTACTTCGAACTGATCGATTCCCATCTTTCGGACCTGGCTGCCGGTCGTCAAACGGAAATGATGGAGCTTAACGACATTGCCGACGAGCTATGCGTTTCCCATAAACATCTGATTGCGGTTGTCAAACAGGCAACAGGAAACCATCCGTGTCATTTTTATATTCAAAAGATCCTGGAAAAAGCCAATGCGATGATGGATGAGACGGATTACCCGGTTGCCGAGATCGCCCGGAAGCTCAGCTATGACCCCTCCAATTTCACCAAATTCTACAAAAAATATACTGGAATAACGCCCGGTCAATACCGGCAGCGGATGTTGGTCACCGGCTGAAAAATCTGAAAAGTTCACCATAACCACTCCGCGCGGCGACTCTACCTTTGACATTATTAACTAAAAATCAACAATAATGTCTAGAAACGATCTCAAAGGTAAAGTGGTGTTAATCGCAGGCGGCGGCAAGAACCTCGGAGGTTTGCTCGCCCGCGATTTTGCGAAGAAAGGTGCCAGTAAACTTGCCATTCATTACAACAGCGAAAGTTCCCGTTCCGAAGCGGAGGCAACACTCGCTGCCGTGAAGGCCGAAGGGGCCGATGGGTTCCTTTTCCAGGGTGACCTCACCCAGATTGGTAATATCACCAGGTTTTTCGACGAAACCATAGCGCGTTTCGGCGGCATCGACATCGCTGTTAATACCGTCGGCAAGGTGTTGAAAAAGCCCTTCGCCGAGACTACGGAAGCCGAGTATGACAGCATGGCCGATATTAACGCCAAAGTTGCGTACTTTTTTATCCGGGAAGCAGGCAGCAAGCTCAACGAAAACGGCAAGATTTGCACGATTGTTACGTCTCTGCTAGCCGCCTACACCGGTTTATATTCTACCTATGCAGGGCAAAAAGCGCCAGTGGAGCATTATACCCGCGCCGCTTCCAAGGAGTTTGGCGCCAGGGGCATTTCCGTCACTGCAGTTGCTCCGGGCCCGATGGATACTCCATTCTTTTACGGCCAGGAAAGTGCCGATGCAGTAGCGTATCATAAGTCAGCTTCCGCGCTCGGAGGACTGACCAATATCAGCGATATCGCTCCGCTGGTGACGTTTCTGGTGACGGACGGCTGGTGGATCACCGGTCAGACGATTTTCGCCAACGGCGGGTATACGACCCGTTAGCGATTGAAAAAGTGTGGCGGGGGTGTGATTCCCGTCACACTTTTTTTGTGACATGTCAAAGCGTATCGCCTACAATCGCGAATACCACATTACCACCTGATTATGCCATTGCATTGCCCACAAGGGCGCCGGTGCGTTTTCCGGCGATCTAAATTTTAACCAAAGTGAAAATCTTGTCGGACAGGTTATCCGTAATTTGTAACGTTTTGGCCCTCCCGTGGGCCTGGTGATGTCAAAAAATTGCTTTATTGCTCCATCAACTCTTCAAATTATGTCCGAAAAAAACGAGATCGTCGCACGCCATTTAAGGAAGTTCGACGCATTGACAGATCAAGATATTGCCGAGAGTCAACCCTTCTGGAAACCCAGAAGGATCAAAAAGGGCGATTTTTTTAATATGCAAAGCATGGTTTGCAACGACCTTGGCCTGGTGGTCAAAGGGATTTTCAGGATATATTACCGTGATCCACAGACAGACAGGGATAAGAACCTCTTCTTTTTCTCAGAAAATCAATTCGTGGTTTCCTTCAGAAGCTTCATTTCCCGCAATCCCTGCTGGTATTTCATAGAGGCCATGGAAGATTCGGAAATTGTATTTATTTCTTATAAAGATCTCAATGGACTTTACGAAACGAATCCCAATTGGGGGAAATTCGGGAGGTTGCTGGCGGAACTGTTTTTTTCCTATGCGCAGACCCGTACGGAAGAATTCATGTTCTTTTCCCATGAAGAGCGCTACCTGAGGCTGTTGGAAGAGCACCCTAACATCGTCGAGCGGATCCCCGCGTACCATATTTCGTCCTACCTGGGCATCACCAACCCGTCGCTCAGCCGCATCAGAAAACGCGTCAAAAGGTAATGTACAGTGAGGCAGATTGCCTATTCTGCGGTCATATGCGTAGCAGTTTTGGCCAGGCGAAATGCCGAGAGCAAATAGTAAAACGCGCCGAAAGCGGCATAACCCGCCAGGCTGGTAATGCCCATCGTGGGATCGTGGGCGAGCGCAATGAACGAAATGCCGCCGGCAACAGATTGCCCACCGCTGATAATCATCGGCCATTGCCCGCCCAGTGATTTCCGGCGGCGTACCCCAAGCATGAGTTGGATCGCCCCGGTGAGGATCGCCCAACAACCGAAGATCACCAACGTTTCGGGAATACCCCGTTGCAGGGCAATACCGACGGCGATCGTCGTGACGATGCTGATCCCGGCATTCACATACTGAGGAACCTTTGAAACACTACGCCGGTTGGCACGGATATCCAGTAATGTACCCACTACGTCCCACGCCGGGTAGACGATTAGCAGGAAAGTAGCGATGCCTGCGGATGATTTGGCAAAAAAAACGACAAGCGTCACCCAAATGACCGAAAAGGCCGTGCGAATCAAGTAGAGGCTGCGTAAGGAGCGGGCGGTAGTAACGGACTGCTCGTCTGTAATGACCTGGGAACGAATTGGAGCTGACATAATCTTCATTTTTAATGTTTTGTTGCTCCAAAATTGCGCGGTTCGCTAAAGTAAAATTTTCACCTAAGTTAAAATGCGGGAAACTTTCCGGTTATCGCTTCGCAATGACCGGATCGACGGAGTAAGAACTGCCTCTTTGCTCTCTCCGGATATTGTAAACAAAACGCTTTTCGTCAATCGTCAGGATTACCTTTGCAGTGTCGCCTGTCACCAAGGAAATATCGAAGTACCTCCTATACTGGTCGTGGTTCGTGAACTCCTGATAAACAACCCTGTCTCTGTAATCCGCTATCTCGATCTTATATCTCAGGCTAGCGGGATTATTGACCGCCAGCCTGACCTTCCCTGCCGAATTGATGGTGACATTAAACTGATAGGGAGCGTTAATGACATCCCCCTGGTGCATTTCCGTCGAGGGAGGCACGTCCTTCCTGACGGGTTCCACAGGTAGCTCCTCCGTTTTCAGCCTTGTCATAATCAGCTTATTTGCTGAAATCTCGGCCAGCAGTTTGTTAAGGCGCCGTTGGTTTCGCTTGTTTTGCCTGATCCATTTGTCAGGCAATTCCTCTTCATAAAGCAGGACATGATCATTGCCAAAAAACTGCACTCGCGTATTCCGGGACCTGGCATCCGTTAGTACCCGCCAGTATGAGCCGGATGAATCGGCCTTTGCGCTCAGATGGCCCTGAGGCGCAGATTGTGCCTGTACTCCGAAATGCAGGGCCTGGAGAAGCAGAATTGAGAGAAGTAAGTTACGCATGTGCTGTCAGTGAGTTGGTTGAACTTTGAACCGAATTCCGGAAGCGAATAAGCGCAACATTTTTATGGCAAATCAGGATTTTAGACGTACTACGCAAACCGTCGCCTACACCACAAAAAACAGCACGGCAGCACATGAACAAAGCCTATTAGCATATCAATCGGGTCCGTCAGGCGTTTGGGAGGTAAATTGTGTCGTTGGGCGAAAGATTGGACACCTGAACCATTGAATCTTTATTTTTAGGTTTCGAAGATCCAAATCCGAAATAATGGTCCGTCTCTCTTCTGTCAAACCATCCAAGGAGCTTTGGGCGCAATGCCTTTTCTGGCTATGCTTTTTCCTCTTTGAGTGGCTCAATACCGGCGCCTACCTGGACAATTTCCAGCAAAGCCTCTGCCAGATCAGCGTGCAATTGCCGCTATTGATCGTGGCAGGCTACTGGCATTTGCTGGTAACCGTACGCCGCTTTCTGCTTCATGGGCGCATGACCGCATTCTGGATTTCGCTCGTTGGCGGTTTGTTTGTATTCGGTGTACTTCGTCGTGTGATCAATTACAAATGGATTTATCCGGTTTACTATCCGGATGCCCTGGAAAAACCGTTCTGGTACGCACCCAAAATCCTGGCCGAAGCCATGCAGCTGCATCTGGTAGTGGGGCTTTTTGTGGTGGTGGACCTGATCAGGCATGCGCTCCGGCAGCAGCAGCTGAGCGAAACATACCGGCGCGAAAAGGTCTCTGCGGAGTACCAGTTGCTGCAATCCCAGGTACAGCCGCATTTTTTGTTTAATACACTGAATAACCTTACATCCGTCTCTATTCAGCACCCCGACAAAATGCCGAACCTGCTGCAACGCCTGGCCGGATTACTGAGCTATCAGCTGCATGAAAGTCATCGCGACAAAGTGCCGCTATCGAAAGAAATTGCCTATTTAAAAGATTATATTTCGCTCGAACAGCTCCGGTACGGCGACCGGCTGGACATCCAGATAAATTTCAATTATCTCGCGGGTACAACCCACGTGGTGGTGCCGCCGATGCTCTTGCTGCCCTTTGTCGAGAATGCGTTTAAACACGGCGCAGCGCAGACGGAAGGACAATGCTGGATCCAGATCAACCTCTCGCTCAACGATAAGCGGCTGGTCTTTTCGGTTGAAAATTCGGTGCAGACGGATGCTCCGGTCCCGTTTCGGTCTGGATTGGGGCTTACTAATCTGAAAAAGCGGCTGGCAATCCTTTTTGCCGAAAACTACGAACTTATAACCATGCCCGAAGAAGGGCAATTTTTAGCAGTTTTAAAATTCAACATCAACTAATGGCAATCCGATGTTTTGTACTTGACGACGAACCGCTGGCTACCGATCTGATGCAGGATTACATCGGCCGGCTGCCCGATCTCGAACTGGTGGGGGTTTGCAATAGCCCTACCAAAGGTTTGCAAATGCTTCAACAGCTACAAGTCGACGTCGTTTTCCTGGATATTCAGATGCCCCGGCTCACCGGCTTCGATTTGCTGCGCCCGCTGGGATACAGGCCGAAGGTCATATTTACCACGGCATTTCGGGAATATGCGTTGGAAAGCTATGAGTTTGATGTGCTCGACTTTCTGGTCAAGCCGATTTCCTTCGAAAGATTTTTGCAATCGGTGGGTAAAATCTACCGGTTTTCGCCCAATCCGGCCCTGCAACAGGAGTTGCCGCAGGCGGTTAGCCCGCTGCGCGAGTACCAATATTTCAAGGTGGACAAGGAAATGGTAAAACTGTTCCTGGATGAAATTTTCTGGATTGAAAGCCTGAAAGACTACGTGCGGCTCCACACGCGCTCGGGACCGCTGGTGTCCTATTTAAGGATCAGCTACCTGGAAGAAAAGCTGCCGCCCGACCGGTTTATCCGCATTCACAAGTCATTCATCATCTCGCTCGATCACATTCAGGCGATCAGCGCAAACTATATCCGGATTAACAACGAAGAAATCCCCATCGGCCGGATTTACAAGGCCAGGTTGGATAAGCAGCTGCAAAATGCCACCGATCCACGCTCGGTTTAACCGTCCGTAAGCAAGTGGGCTCGCGGACGGTTTCTGTTTTCACTGCTAAATCGTCTTATCCAACTCAGGCTGAAACGGCTGGTTGTAAAACCTGCGCCCTTTGTTTTTGTACAAAGCATTGGCGACCGCGCCGAACACCGGCGGGAATGGCGGCTCTCCAAGCCCGGTTGGGTCTATGTCGTTTTGCACGAAATGCACTTCTATTTTCTTCGGGGCCTCTTTGTGCCGAATGAGCCTGTAGTTATCGAAGTTGGTTTGTTGAGCGGCACCGTCCTTGTGGGTAAGTGCCCCATAAAATGCATTGCCTATGCCGTCGACTACCGCCCCTTGTACCATATTGGTGGCAGCCTCGGGGTTTACCACGATCCCGCAATCCATTGCGCTGAAAACACGTTCCACGTAAGGCTGGCCGTCACGGGTCACCATATCGACGATGTGCGCGGCGTACGAATTGTGGCAGAAATAGGCGGCCACGCCCCGGCTGTACTTTTCGCTGCCGGGTTTGCCCCATCCCGATTTGTCACGAACCAGTTCCAGCACGCCTGCATAGCGGCCGGCATCGTAATCATTGTTATTGCCGACCGGATTCTCTTTGGCCCTTTTCAAAAGCTCTAACCGGAACTGGATCGGGTCCTTACCCATTGCTTCGGCTACTTCGTCAAGGAAAGATTGCTCGGCGGCCGCATTGAAATTCGATCGCGGCGCACGGAAAGCGCCGATGGTTATATTCGACGGAATCTGCCAACCTTCCGCCAGATAATTGTCCACAGCTCCTGCCGGAAAACGATTTGCATGAATCGGATGCTCGGGGACACCTCCGCCTTTGACATGGAACCCGATCAGCTTCTTGTCCGCGTCGAGCGCCGCGCGATAAGTGGCCGTGTACATGGGCCGGTAAATGCCGTAGGTCATGTCATCCTCCCGGGTGTATATCAATTTCACCGGCGCCTTTACCTTCCTCGAAATCAAAGCAGCTTCGGAAACGTAATGATTGTAAGCCCTGCGGCCGAAGCCGCCGCCCATCCGGGTCATTTGTATTTCTATTTTCTCGGGGGGCAGGTTCAGCAGCTTGCTGATCGTCGGCTCTATCCAACCAGGAGATTGCAATGGGCCCACGAGCAGCGCTTTTTCGTCGGTAACATGGGCGAAGTAATTCATCGGCTCCACGCAGTTGTGCGCCAGGAACGGGGCCGTGTACGTGCGCTCGATCACCTGCGCTGCATTTTTAAAAGCTGCTTCGGGATCCCCGTCTTTGCGTAGCTCCTGGGCCGGCTTTTGGGCATATTCTGACATTTGCGCCATTTGAGTTTGCGAGCTTTCCAGCGCACCGGGGACCGTCACAATCCTTTTTCCGTCCCTTCCGGCCATAGTGTCATTCACTTCACCTGCGGGCTCCCACTGCGCAACCAGCTTTTTGCGGGCGTTCATCACCTCCCAGGTGCTTTTGCCTACAATTACCAGCAGATCATTGAAAGTACGTGTATCGAAACCTGCCTGTTCGAAACCTTCTTCATATAATTTCATGCTGAAAACATCCTTAATACCGGGCATCTTTAACGCTTCCGCCGAATCGAAGGATTTCAGCTTCATTCCAAACGCCGGCGGGTGCTGGATCATGGCGATTAACATGCCTTCCATGCGGTAATCCAAACCGAAAAGCGGCTTACCGGTGACGACCTTCTGCCCCTCCACATTCTTTTTGGATTTGCGGACAATGGTAAAATCCTTCGGCGATTTCAGCACCAGGTCTTTGGGGACGGGTAAGGTGGCGGCCTTCGCGGCCATCTGGCCGTATGGGGCCGTTTTACCACTGGAATGTGAAAGCACACCCGCTTGGGTCTTCACCTCTCCTACCGGCACATTCCACGTCTGCGCTGCCGCCTCGCGGAGCATTTGCCGGGCAGCCGCGCCCGCCTCCCGCAATGGCTTCCAATACATTTTGACCGAGTTGCTTCCCCCGGAAAACTGCGGGCCCAATTTCACATTGTCGTGCGGCCCTATTTCGACCGTTACATTTTTCCAGTCCGCATCCAGTTCCTCGGCCACAATCATCGGCAGCGAGGTCATCACATTCTGGCCGAACTCTGGATTAGGACAAATGAGTCTGATCCGGTTATCCGCCGTAATCTGAATATAACCGTTGAGTTCCGCCCCTTTGTCCGGCAAGTTGAGCACTTCGGCTTTATCGGCCGATTTGAAGCTGGACAAAAAGCTCACCGTCAGCATCATGCCGCCGCCCGACAGCAGGGATACTTTGAGGAACGAGCGCCTGTTCAACGCATTTTTATCATTGTTCATGGTGAATTTCTTTGGTAGATTCAGGTAATATTTTACTTACCGGCAGCCGATTTGACAGCCTCCTTAATCTTTACATAAGTGCCGCAGCGACAGATATTACCGCTCATCTGGGCTTCGATGTCCTCGTCACTCGGGTTCGGATTGCGTTTCAGTAGTGCAGCTGCCGTCATGATCTGTCCCGACTGACAATAGCCGCATTGGGCCACGTCGTATTCGAGCCAGGCCTTCTGCACGGGATGATCGCCTTTTTCAGATAATCCCTCGATGGTCGTGATGGATGATTTCCCTACGGCCGAAACGGGGAGCTGGCACGAGCGGACCGCATTGCCTTCCAAATGGATCGTACAAGCGCCGCATTGCGCGATGCCGCAACCATACTTGGTGCCCGGGAGGTCCAGATGGTCGCGCAATACCCAGAGCATCGGCGTGGCAGGGTCCACGTCCACCGTCCTGGGTTTTCCATTGATTTTCAGATTGAATGTCGCCACGGTATGGGTGTTTTCTTGTGAGAGCGCTCCTATAAAATGTAAATGAAGCAAAAAAGCACACATTGAACCGCTATTTTCGACAAGACGCACCAAATTCCTCCCGAACGGAGCGCTAGAAAAATATATGCCGTTCGTCGAGGAATTCAGGTGTTGGACGAAACAACCGTAGAAAACGCGGAATTGTCGTTAATCGGAATGGAGCGCATTCCCAGGAAGGAAAGAATCAGACAGATCAAGATATCTGCTGCATGGAAATATTTGATTTGAGCTTAATCAGCTCGCCCAGCAACGACGTGGTGGGAACTGCGACATTTCCCAACCGTTGCGCCAAACGGGCAATTTCGAGATTGAGTGAATCAATTTCTGTTTCCCGCCTGTTTAAAATATCCTGGTAGGTCGATATCTTCTGCCCTTCGGACATTTCACTGATACTCAGAATATTCTGAACAATGTCCTCTTCTGTCAAACAGAGACCGTGTTCCCGGGCTACAACAAGGCATTCACGGATTACCTGCTTTCCCATTTCGAGGACAGCGGCGTTTCGCCGGAATACGCCATTGTCTGTTTCCAGAAGCGGGCAAATCGAGTTGAAAACGCAATTGGAAATGACCTTTTTCCAAATAAAGGGCTGAATATCCGCTTCCGGCCTGAACGGGAAAATGCTGGTATTCAGCTGGGCAACGATGCTTGCCAGCATTTCTCCCGGGCCGGCGATTACCCCTATCGGCGAGGCCGTAACCAATCTGAACCGCACCCTGTTTTCCCCGGCCGCCTGGCTGGTTGCCATGAGCACACATCGGTACAATTTCTCAAAACCCATTTCTAAAAATGCGTTTTCGACATGTAGCCCGTTTTGCAGGAACACTATGGGCGATTGTTTCGCCCTGGCGTAAAGTTTCCGGGCAATCTGCTCATTTCCAAATGATTTATTGGTTAAAACGAGCAATCCATCCAACGTTTCATAGCTACTGATCGAGCTGATTTCAATGCGGGCGCTCAATAGTTCCTCGCCGGTATCGACCTGAACAAGTTCGTGAGATGCCCCTGAATTATCCACCGAGCCACGCAGAATGGTTACGCTCCGGCCATTGAGCGACAATGCCACAGCGAGCGCTTTGGCAATTACCCCATTGCCGATGATATAAGTTTTGTCAATCCCCGCGGGGTCAAGACCGTTCTCAACTTGCATAGCTAACCAATTTTTTGATCAAAGCATTGCCTGGTTTATCCAACCGACGTTTTACGCGAAACCACTGCGCGGATCTGCTTTTCGAGCAGATTAAAAACAAGTCCAGCCATAATGAAAACACAGGCTATCAGCTTCCATGACGACAATTCTTCACCCAGGAAAAACGCCGCGCTCAAAAGCCCTACAACAGGGACCAGCAACGTAAATGGCGTGACCACGGCTGTCGGATAGGTATTGAGCAAGAATCCCCAGATGCCATAGCCTACAAACGAGGATAGATAAACGATGTACAGGACAGCAAGAACTGTCTCGGTGGACAGGCCCCGAATGGAATGCATAATCAGTTCGGGACCTTCGAAAATATAGGAAACCGCCAACATCACGGGCGTCACAACCAGGCTCCCCCACGCAACCAGCGCAACGGGCGATTCCGCCGCGATTTTCTTTGAAAAAATATTCCCTGTGGCCCAGGAAAGTGCCGACAGCAAGGTTAGCGCAAGGCCAATGAATGTGGTGCTTCCGTCCACGTGGCTCGCGACGATGCCGATACCGACGAATGAGATCAGCGCACCGAAGACCTTCCAAATGCCCGGCACGTCCCCGAAGATCAATGCGGCAAGCCCCATGGAGAAGAACACCTGCACCTGAATGACCAGTGACGACAACCCCGCCGGGAGCCCGAGGTACATTCCTCCAAAAAGCAGCCCGAACTGAATCGCAAATGTGAAGATGCCATAACCAACGATCAGCTTAAATGGCGCTTTCGGCTTCGGCAGAAAGAAAACCCACGGCAAGGCTGTCAACGCGAACCGTGCCGTGCACAGAAGGATCGGCGGCAATTTTTCCAAACCAATGTGGATGGCGATGAAATTCAGGCCCCAGGCAATAACCGTCACCAGGGCGAGCAAAAGATGCTTCGGCTTCAAAATCAAACTGCTGTTAGTGTTTACTGCTTTATATGCAAAGTACCACAACAGAGTGGAGCGATAATAGATATAGTTTTTTGTTTTTTTAGGGGTACAGATTTACAAAGCCTGCTTTACGATATTACCTAGCCGTTTGAGGTCATGCTCCAATGCGTCGTCCCAGGGGAGCGCAAAGTTCAGACGCATGCAATTGTTGAAGTTGCTGTTTTGAGAAAACATACTTCCAGGCGCGAAGCTCAGTTTCTGGCTCAGGGCCGTCTGATAGAGTTCAGCTGTGTCCAAGCGCTTATCCAGTTCCAGCCATAGGAAAAATCCACCCTGCGGTTGGGATATTTTGGTGTTTTCGGGAAAGTAGTCCTCTATGGCCTGCTGAAATTTGAGACAATTGGTGTGCAGCGTATGCCGCAACGTCCTCAGATGATGGTCGTAACCACCATGTTCCATGAAATCGGCTATTACCTCCTGGAATAATGATGGAAGTGTCACTGTTTGCACCAGTTTCTGGCGGATAATCTTATCCTTGAACCGACCGGGGGCAGTCCACCCTACCCGGTAACCAGGCGCAACTGTCTTGGACACCCCGCCACACCACATGACGATACCCTCCTCGTCGAATACTTTGAACGGTTTCGGCCGCGTGCCGCTGAAAAACAGGTTACCGAACAGATCGTCGTCGATCAGCGGAATGTGGTGATGCGCGAGGAGCTTCACCAACTCCCTTTTATTCTCATCGGGTACAAGGCTACCCAGGGGATTATTGAAATTGGCCGTAAAACAACAGACATCGACCTTGTGGATGACCTTCTTCAATGCATCGATCTCGATACCGGTAAGCGGGTGCGTTGGCAGCTCGATCACATGCAGGCCCATCGACTTCGCCAGTTGCAGGATGCCAAAATAAACAGGGCTTTCCGTCGCAATGGTATCACCCGGTTTGGTCGTCGCCAACAGGCATTGGTAAATAGCGTTGGTAGTTCCCGTCGTCGTGACAATATCATCTTCGGTCAGGCTTCCATCGAAGATCAACGACCATTTGGCGATGTTTCTTCTCAAAGCCGTGCTTCCTTGTGCCGGCTCGAAATCCATTCCACTACCTTCGAGCTGCCGCATCGCCTTGATGATGCCTTTGTTCAACTTCGCAATCGGCAGCAGCTTGTTATCCGGAATGCCCAGGGAAAACTGCCTGATGCTTTTATCCCTCAATATGTCGAAAACGCTGCTGATCAAATCCTCGGAGTTTTTCCCCTTTTCCGGCGAAATGAGCTTACTCACCGACGGAAGTGCGAGTTTTCATTGAGACGTTTTACTCACAAAATAGCCCGACTTCGGCCGCGATTCGACCAGCGATTTGCTTTCCAGTTCCGCAAATGCCTGAATTGCCGTATTTAAACTTACGCCGTAAATCTGCTGAATAGATCGTATTGAGGGCAGCTTATCCCCGATTCTCAGCGTTTCAGACAGAATCTGGTCCTCAATAATCTTTGCAATCTTTCGATACAGGATTTCTTTTCGCATATTTAGCTCATCTGTACCCTGCAAAGGTATTGGAATTAAAGCTGTACCCTCGAATTTGCCGTGGGATAAATATTTAACACTATGAAAACACTCATTGGGATACTTTTATGCTCGATTTGCATCGAGGCTGCCGCGCAGAATGCTAACCCGACACTCACTAGTAAATTTATAAGCTTGTCGGGTGGACGAAGCACTCACGGCACCGGCGACATGACAGGTGTATCCCAACGGGTAACGTATGGCCAATATTTCAGAAAGAAACTATTCTGGTTTTCCGCGGTTGGGGCCGATATTCATGACGGAAAGGTTTTGAGCACAACCACTCAGGACGACGGCACTGTACTGGATCACTCTTACCGATACACGTCAGGGGCAATCCAAATTACCGGCGGTGCCGGATGGAGCATCCTGCGAACAAGTAAAAGCGAATTGGGTGCCAGGATCAGTGGGATATTACGCTACCAGTCTTCTTCCTATTTTGATCAACTGGCAGTTACCTACGATCCTCAAAAAATAGGTCCATATCCTGCAACTTTTATCCTCCATACCAGTCCTCAGCGGACATATGCCGTCGGAGTGGGACCCGAAGCATTTTACCAACAAAGTATCTTTAAATCGTTATTTGCTGGATTGTCCGCAGGATTCCAGGTAGATACCAATGGAGACGTATTAACTAACATATCCCTGTCGATTGGCAAGAGGATTAAATAGCGCTGCGAGAAACCCGGACCTGCATTATACCAGATTTACGAAACCTTCAATATTTCCTTTTCTACCCTTGACAAAAATTTGGAGCGTGACTTCAACGTCTCAATGTCCTTGTGGGAAGACAAATAAAACACACCTTCCTTCGCGGGGTCGTCCAGCAGGTAAAACTTGTAACCATACTTTACCTCACCAGGCAGCAATTCATTTCCTTTGACAGTTGGCACAAATTGGTAAAGGATAGCGCCATGCTCCTTGAAAAATTCAGGGGTATACGGGGTAGTCAGCTGGTCGGGATTAGGCGCCTTTGCTACATGGCGCTGCTCAAATCTGGGTTTCATCGTACCACCTCCCCTCTGCCCGCTGATTCCTGAAACAATTTTCGGGCATTTTCGTCTGATAGCTTTCTCATAATGATCAAAGTTGCTGTTGATGATGTACAGCAAAAATAACATTACCCTCTGAGAAGTGCACTATATTTTGATATTATTTTTATCTTATTTTTGATATTATTAAAATCAATACAATACGACTACCTGAAAGGTGGCTGCCTGAATAACAGTCCCTGAAAGTATACAGCCGGACGACCGGGGATTGAACACATCCCACCGAATCAGGAAATTTAAACGTAAAAATTTGGAGCAAATGAAAATACATCGTAATATTACGATACAATGAGACTTCATTATGGGCGCTACGAAAACGGATTTATTTACGAAGGAACAAAACGACCTCGCAGTGATGGCCAAAGCGATCGCTCACCCTGCACGGATTGCTATCCTGCAATACCTTGTCAGAAAGAATGCCTGCGTGTGTGGTGACCTTGTAGAAGAACTCGGACTAGCTCAGGCAACTACCTCCCAACATCTGAAAGAATTGAAAAATGCCGGAATCATTCAGGGGACAACCGAAGGTGTAAGCGTTTGCTACTGCATCAACCCCGAGGTGTGGAACCAATATAACGCCCTGTTCAGCAATTTCTTTAAAGAGGTTGATTTGTCGGGCGCCAAGTGCTGTTAAATTTTTTCAACCTAATAATCGCAATATTGCAATAGTACGATAAGAAAAACTGGAGACATGCAAACCGAAGAACAACTTAAAGAGCTCGTTAGGCAAAAATACAGTGAGATTGCTTTGCAGGATAAGGAAACCAATCAATCATCCTGCTGCGGTTCGGGCGGCTGCTCAACTGAAGTGTACAATATCATGAGCGACGATTACAGCGAATTGAAAGGATACAATCCGGACGCCGACCTTGGCCTGGGCTGCGGATTACCGACTCAGTTTGCCAAAATCAAAAAGGGTGACACGGTAATTGACCTCGGCAGCGGAGCAGGTAACGATGCATTCATTGCGCGGGAAGAAACGGGTATCGACGGACGCGTAATCGGTATCGACTTCACCCCGGCTATGATTGAACGTGCCAGGGTCAACGCCCAGGCCCGCGGTTTTCATAATGTCGAATTCCGGCAGGGGGATATTGAAAGAATGCCGGTAGCGGCAAACGTTGCCGATGTGATTGTCAGCAACTGTGTGTTGAATCTGGTGCCAAACAAGGACGGCGTTTTTAAGGAAGTATTTCGCGTATTAAAGCCAGGCGGCCATTTCAGCATCTCCGACATCGTATTGGTCGGTAACCTGCCCGAGGGCCTTCGCTCAGCTGCCGAAATGTATGCAGGTTGCGTGGCGGGTGCTATTCAAAAAAATGAATACTTGGAACTTATTGAAACAAACGGTTTCAAGAACATAACGCTCCAAAAGGTGAAAGCCATCGTGATTCCCGACGATATCCTGATTAATTACCTCGATGAGGCTGAAATAGCCTCCTTTAAATCAGGCAATACCGGCATTTACAGCATCACGGTTTACGCTGAAAAACCTGCCGGGAGTTGTTGCGCTCCCGGCTGCTGCAGTTAATCTTTGGCGGCCGCCCCAGCTCCTGGCGCAGATCATTCCCGGCATTCACGACGATTTTATCGCCTTTCCGAAGATTTCCGAAAACCTCGGTGAGGTTCGAGGACTTCTGCCTCAGCGACGCGCTTGAAAAAGAACTATCCGGCTGAAAAGGAAGCTAGCCCGCCGGGGCGATTGCTTGTCGCCATGCAAAGCGGACCTTTAAAGCGCCTCCAGCGTAGCAACAACTGCCGCAACGAAGCCCTTGCTAACTGTCCCGCTATCATGTGCCGCGTCAATCACACGGTATTCGCCCTGGTCGTCTTTCTCAAAAATCAATGTCTTGCCTTCGACTTCAATATGGAGCTGATAAGTGTAACCGAGTGGCACAATGGTCACTGGCAGTTCGTGGGAAGCTCCCTGATAATCGACAGGAAGCATAATCGTTTCATTCATGCACAAAAATAGCCACAATTATCCAAAGGCTCGAAAAACACGACAGAAAGTCAGTTCTCGTTATCATTCGCTAGAACAACTCCTTGCAACCAAACCTCGTACACAGGAGTCCTGAGCTATGCTGTGGCATCTTGTTTTATTGACATTTAAAGGCTCGAAGCTATGAGAACTGCGCTTGGTTTATTTTTAGCCTTATCATTAATCACTTGTAAGAAATCAAATGAGCCCGACCCTGATTGTGTAGAACGGGCGCGGGACTCATCGGGCTGTTCCTACATTTTGGCACCTGTTTGTGGTTGTAACGGAAAAACCTATTCCAACGACTGCGAAGCCCGCGCATACGGAATTACCAATTATGTTAAGGGAGAATGTGGCAACAAGAAGTGAGTCAACTGCATTTCAATGTCGTTATACCCGACTCAATGCATATAAAACAGCGGAATACGAAGTGGTCAATCCGCGCTGGCAGATATACGATACTAAAAGCCAGCGCCAAAGCCTACCGCGGGATAGACACCTCCCGTTGCCGGAGCGGGCATGTAAAAACCGGGATTCTGGCATGATTCACTAAATCCGCTGCGACGCTCGGCCGGAACATATGAGCGGGATCGGGGTTACCCATCGTGCCGATCGCGATCATACCCGCGCCGATCTGTGCAGCATATTTAAGTATCCCCGCCGCGACCTCGTCTGCATTCACGACGGCATTTTCGTAATGACCGATCCCCAGTTTCCGGCTATATTCCGTCAGTAACTCCATGGCTGTCTGCTCATGTCGGGCCGGGTTTGTTTCCACATATAAAAAATGAAACCGCCCACTGAACAGCCTCCGCATTTTCGTCAGACAGGCTCTCAGCTCACCGGGGTCATGATCAAGGTCGATAGGAACCACAATGTCCCGCGTGCCGGCAATGCGCGGGGGCTGTTGGATAGCCAGTACCGGAACAGGGGAAACGCGGACGATTTTCTCGGCATGCGAGCCGACGAAAACACCGTCCCACCCCCGGGAACCCCTAGTCCCTGCTATCACGAGGTCTATACCGTGCCTGGTCAGCACTTCGAGCACGGCATTCACAAACCGGCCACTTGCATTTAACCGCTGGATTTGAATCCCTGCCGGAAACGCAGTAAGCCATTCGGAAAGCTGTCTGTCAGCATTTTGCCCGTAGCTTCCAGGCTGCGTAGGATCTTGTACCGTAAGGATAAAAACCTCAACCGGTATTTTCCAATCGAATTTCGCGCACGCCTCCAGCGCTTGCCGGCACGCCTCAGAATAATCACAGGGAATCAGGATGCGGAATCTGCTATTTGAATTTGTCATAAGTCAATGGTTGCGGCGGTGCGGGTAAGTCAGGTTATTGGTAATCCGACATACTCCGGTTACATGCTCAATCCGGGATTCAACCAGTTGGCGATCCGTCTCAAAATCGACATGGCCTTCCAGGAATACCCAGCCGTCATGAACGCTCACTTGGATATCGCTTTCATTAATACGAACATCTCGGTGAAGAATACTGCTGATCTGCTCAGCAATGGCAAGATCGGGGATACAGGTTGTCATAGGAATATGTGATTTAAATGTATTGATACCATAATTATATGCCGGATCTAAATTAACCCTTCGTCGGCCGCCTGGTGATGATACCAGGCACCTCTGAATATGATCTTGCTCAATACCCGATTAAAACACCGGTCACAAACCAGCATGACATTCATCATAAATGTATCCGGGAAACGACCTGAAATTTGGGCAACAGAACTACCACAATTTACTACTACTCACTTAGAAATGCTCATGAAAAAAATCCTCGTTCCTATCGACTTTTCCGAGAATGCCGAAAAGGCACTTTCTTCCGCCATCCGTATCGCCGATAAAACGAAGGCCCGACTACTGGTCCTGTTCGTGTATCACCCCTACGTCAACGATGTCGCGCTGCCTGAGTATATCGGCTCTTTGGAAATATATAAAGAACTTGAAGCTTCCTACCGCGAAAAACTGGACGAGGCTGTCACGCTTGCGCGTCAAAAAGGAATCCGTGCCGAAGGAATCTGGGCAACAGGCGGAACGCAACCCGCAATCCTCCAACACGCACAGGAGAATGAGGTCGACCTGATCGTTATGGGGAGGACCGGGCAAGGTGGATTCCTGGACAAATTGCTCGGTAGCAACAGCGCTGCCATCGCTACCGAAGCGGACTGTGCGGTGCTGGTTATCCCGCCCAGGGCCGTCGACACGGATTTCCGGAACATCGTCTATGCCACCCAGCTGGAATTTGATGAAAAGCCCGTGCTCGCGCAGGCCATCGGGCTCGCACGGCAACTGAAAGCGCACATTACTTTTGTGAAAATTAACTCCGACCAACAACTCAATATTCAGCCGGACGGCCAGTATATTCAGGAGCTAAAAGAGTACTTCGGTATTCCTTCCGAAGACATCGTGGTGCGAGACGCCGACAGCGTCATGGAAGGGCTGCAAACACATTGCCACGAGACTTCCGCTGATATGCTCATTCTGTGCAGGCGCGATAAAAATCTCCTGCAACTCCTCCTGAATGGCGCGGGCCTGAGCCGGAAACTAGCACTTGCGACCGATACGCCATTGCTGGTATGCCATTTGAAAGATCAGAAAACTGCCTGAACACCATTTCGTCGATATGCATAAGTCAGCAGAACCCGGATTGAAAGCGGCGATTGTCTTCATGTTAACCACATTTCTGTTTTCCTGGGCTCTGTGGGCACCGCTGGCAATCGACGCGCTTTTCGAAACATCCACACCGCGTTTGCCCGGCCAGTTTTTTCTGGCCTCATTCGGTCCTCTCGCCGGCGGCATAGCGGCGAGCTACTATCAAGGCGGAAAGGCAGGATTGGCGTCCTGGGCAAGAAGTATTTTCCGTCTCCGGCTGAACGCACAGGCTTTCTACCTGACCGGCATAATGCTGGCCGCCTATTTCGTCATAGCGGTAGTTACCACCCGGATTGCTACCGGAACATTCGGTCCAATCAGCCATTTGGGAGAAACCAACAAGCTTCCGGGCGTGCCGCCTGTGCTGGTGCTACTGATTTGGATGCTCACATTCGGGATGGGTGAAGAATCGGGATGGCGGGGCTGGCTTTATGCATTCCTTATCACAAAATACACGCCTGTCCTTGCCGCCGCCTGCGTTACAGCCATATGGATGGTCTGGCACTTACCTGCGTTTGCTTTCAATGAAAATTACCGGGAAATGGGCTGGGGAGTAGTCGGGTGGGCGATCAGCCTGTTCTACGGATCGGTTCTGCTCGGTTGGCTGTTTCAAAAATCAGGCAGCATTATCCCTTTGATCCTTTGGCACGGAGCCTTTGATCTGATCACCGCCAGCGACTACCTGCCGGAAGTGGTCCCGATGGTTATCAGCGGTGTTGTGATACTGCAGGGTATTTACCTGGCCAGGCAGCAGGCAGCTCATCGGCATCCCAATGCCAATGCCGGTCAAATGCTATGTCGGTGATCGTGAAGTGAGCGGAAGGGAAATACCGCTTCCGCCCGATCCGGGCTGCTTACAGTACCTGGTGATTGCGAAGGTATCTCCGAAGCACCCAATCCTACAATTTAAAGATCACACCCAGATTGGTATTCCCCTGGAAAAAGAAGAAATGCTGGCTCGCGCGATCTTGCGGGAAATTGGTCGTCAGGATGTCGGGCATATTGATATAGCCGCCTTTCATTTCGGCCTGGACAAAGAAATGTTTAAAAAACGTCACATTCAGTCCGCCCACCAGGTTCATACCGTACCCTGCTATATGCCACTGGTCATTCTCGTCGAAGTTCAGCAGCGTCACATCTGTTTTAGGATAAAGAATACCCACGCCCGCTCCTTCGAAGATATTGAGCTCAATATTTTTGACCCTCAGTTTTCTCTCATCCAGCAGGTTATGCATCCGGCGGAGCTCGATATTCAGGTAATTCAGGCCGTTGGTGTGCTCGAATTTCAGAAAATCGCCTGTCAGTTTGAGGGGCTCGTTCTGATAAATCCGGTCATATTCGGTGCCTGAACCCGAAATCCGGCCGGTAATGTCGACAGTCTGGTCCTGCTTCATCACGTATTTCATGTGATCGAAACCAAAGGAAAGGCTGAATTCGGGAGTGATAAAATAGCCGATCCGGAAGTTGTACTGTGGGATGGTCATTTTGGAAGGATTAAAATACCGCGGAGTGAAGCGGGTCGGCCGGTCTTTGGCGATCACGCTTTTTAAGGTAAAGTCATATTCCTGACCCTTGAAGTGAATGTTGGATTGCGTGTAAGAAGCTCGGTTCCAGCCCCAATAAACGAAAATCTTGCCTTTTTGATTGTGAGAACTCACGGGTGAATACTGCGCATACGCGACGCTACTACATGCAAGCAACGCGCTTGCAATAAAAAATCTGATCATCCGATAAAATCGGGTCTTTTAAAAAGCAGAGCAGCTTTTGATTTTCTTGCTGCAAGGCTCTAAAAAGGCAACTATGTAACTGTGTGAATAGTTCGCTGAGAGCGGCACGTTTTTTGCAAAATCATGCGACAGATGCCTCCTAAAAAACCTCGCCGATATCTTTCACCCCATTTTCGATCAGCCAGCGCCTGAACAATGCTACATCCGCAGGGCAAAAATGGACGACGCGCCCATTGGTTAGCATGCATGTGAACAGCTCCTTTGACTGAATAAACCGAACCACTTCGATTGCGCGGTGAGGGAAGTCTGGAAATATCTCATTGTTCACAGGCACTGTATCGATAGACGAATGATTGACGATAAGAAAACAAAAAGCTTCTCCCGGCGATGCCGGGAGAAGCTCAAATCAGCGTTTTACCACCTTGACTGTCTCGGCAGTCCCATCCTCATACAGGATTTTTAATATACTCACTCCTTTACCCAAAGCCGGGAGCCGGACAGTTTCCGATTTCGGGCGGCCCGTGTCGAACACTTTCCGCCCATTCATATCCACCGCGGTAATGTTTATGACCCGTTTCCAATCGGCAACCGTCAGCTGTACCGGCCCGTCGGCAGGATTCGGATATGCGACGACCAGCTCTTTGCCATCTATCCTGATACTTCTGAGGCTGCTGTATGCAAAAGTGCCGTCCCTATCCACCATTTTCAGGCGATAGACGTTGTTACCTGACCTGGGCTGCTGATCCAGGTAAGTGTAAACCTGTTTGATCGCACTTTCTCCTTTTGCATTAACCGATGCCAATGTTGCCCAGTTTTTCCCGTCGCCGCTGCGCTGGATTTCAAAACGGTCGCTATTGGTTTCCGCTGAGGTGTTCCAGTCCAGACGGACATTTTGTTCTTCGGCTGTCGCCGAAAAGGAGATCAGGATTACCGGCATCGGGTCTTCGATTGATATCGCAAAGTTGTTATCCAGGTAACTAACGTCTGCCGCAATACGTCCCGTTACGTACTGAATGCCAGCGCAGTCGGCGGTCAGGCCAATGACTCCATCCACAGTCCCATCACCCTCCCCGCTTCCCGTGCCAACGGCTCCGCCTTCACGGATCGCGAAATAACCCGCAGGCATCTGGCCTTCTGTCGAACCACCGGAAGTTGTACCCAACACCAGTTGGTGGCTACCAGCCGCAACGTTGCTGAACAAGAAAGTACCCGAAGCGCTGACCGGCACGACTGCTTGAGAAGGAGCGCCCGGCCCTGTCGTAATCAGGGTCACGTAAAGGCCTAATGCGGATCCGTTAGCCGGCGATCCGTTCACGCCATCGTTAATGCCCGTCGGATCGTCGAAAACGGTTCCGCCGATATCCATTAAACAACCTGTGACAGTGAGCGTCGCATCACGTTGCTCTGCGATACAGACATTATCAGGATGTGAAATCAATACGCGATAGGCATTACCATTTTTAGCCAGACCTACGCCGGTCAATGTGAGCGTAGCGGTAGTAGCCCCGCTGTAAATGCCGCCGTCAACAATATTGGTGAAACCGGAACCTGTGTTCTCCTGCCATTGATAATGGATCGTGGCAGACACATCGGTAGCACCGGGATCATTGTAATTTGGCGTCGATCCCGTATAGGCAGTGGTGGAAGTGGCATTGGCAGCAACTGTAAATGAGGTTGTACCACCGCTCTCCACTGACTGGTTTCCCGGACCCGTACTTACCTGCAAACGGGTCGCATTTTTTACATTCTGGAAGCTGCCCGTATACCCCCCTTGGCCGGTTACTCTCCCATTTTCATCCACCTGTACCGGTGAAATGCCCAGTACACCGTCTCCGTCAACATCTGTGCCGCCGGCTTCCACTGCATCGGGACAACCATCGTTATCACTGTCGGTGTCCAGGTTATTGGCAATTCCATCCCCGTCAAAATCTCCACAATTGGTATTTGTCAGCGAAATGTCATCTATCGAAAAGTCATTGCCCCCCGCCTGAACTGAGGTATTTACCAGGGTTGCCCTGAACGTTCCGCTATTCGGCGCAACGAAGTCGACGCCCAAGCTTCTCCACACAACGTCAGCGATAGGACCTGTTGCCGCGGATGCGACCAGGACATTGTCAGATATTCTTCTGATTTCAATTCTCAGATTGTATGCTCCTCCTGTTCCCTGATTCCAGGCACCCTTATGCCACATTTGGTAGCGATAGCCATTTCCACCTGTCAATTGAATGTCTTCTCTGAAAAAGGTCCCTACCGAAGTCGAGCCATTCACCAGAAGGTAACAGTCTGTATTTGACCCATCGGTGTGTCCCGGATACTCCCATATCGCCGCGGGATGGTTCACAATGGCACCTGCATAATTGGCTACCGTATATTTTCCTGCGGCATTATTACCGTTCACACCCGGACCGTATGAATATCCGGCACCGGGTGGGTTCTGTAAGTCCCGGAAAAACGCTGTCGCATCCGGTGAGGTTCCGAAAGTCCCCCGGAACTCGTTGGAGAACAGCGTTTCACAGCCTTCATCGCTGTCCAGGATGCCATCGTTATCATCATCGACGTCGCAATCATTTCCTACGCCATCCCCGTCGGTATCGACAAATGCAGGATCGCCGGGGTCGCAGGATGTCATGATGGCTATTGATTTCACCGTCGCACCGGGTGCGGCCGGTACCGCTGTGTCGTGCGCGGTTGGAACTGTAAACGCGGACGAAAATGCCACGAGTGCAGCCCAACTAAATGCTGAACAAAGTAGATTTCTGCTCATAAGAAAATGGTTTTGATAAACGATCAATTATCGAACACACGCAACAGCCACGTCAAGCGCTTTTGCGTGTCGAATTATAGCTACCGAGGAGGGCTATATTTTTAGAGTGAACGTAAGCTCAGCAGGCAAGTCGCTCAGAATCATTTCTGCCGGAATCGCCGGAAGAAGATCATATTACTCATTGTTGGAAAAATCACTCCGCATAATCCTTTACCATGGTCTGATATGCCTTCATCGACGTATCACTTCCTGCTAGGAGTCAGACAAAAGTATTACGTGTAACCAGTAGGGTCACTATCAAAAATTTAATCGTCTATTAAACAAATGCATGAATTATATTTAAAAAATTTAACAGCATGTCGAATAACTACTATCATTGATTTTCCCTATACTTGTCACAGGGTTCCGGCGACAGCTATTTCTTTTCACACATGAATATTCAGATCATCATTGCAGAAGATCATCCGTTGATTCTGGCGGGTATTCAATTTCTTTTGATGGCACATAAACCCGAGGCAGTAATTACTTGCACCAGCGATTTCAACAAGACCATCGCCATGCTCGAAAAACGAAAGTTTGATTTGCTGATCATGGACATCAATCTGCCCGGCGGTGATAAGGTTACCATGGTACATTCGGTCAGGCTCAGGCAGCCTGATCTCCCGATCCTGGTTTGTTCGAGTTACGATGAGCAGCTTTATGCAGTGCCGTTTTTAAAGGCAGGTGCAAATGGTTATATATCCAAAACGGCGATCAACGACGATTTTATCAAAGCCGTAGACCATGTGCTCAGCGGCCGGACTTACGCAAGTTCTGAAGTGATGCAACAGGCGTTTGCCAAATTGCTGGGTTCGAAAGCGACGCGCGAAAATGTAACCGAAAAACTGTCGGAACGGGAACTCGATGTTGCTCAACTTCTGGTAAAAGGACAGTCTACCAAAAATATCAGCGAGCAATTGAGCCTTTCTTCCTCTTCGATCAGTATTTATAAATCCAAGATTTTCGAAAAGCTTGGCGTAAACAATGTAATCGAGCTGACCAAGTATTTTCAGGTTAATGATTAAAATACGATTTAAGTGGTTATGTATTTCTAAAAATATACTGGCATTCACATTATCGGCAATGTGTTTGCTCGCGCCTCCGTATGTAAGCGCGCAGCAGGCGCCCGAGGGATACTCGTTGCAGCAATTTACTGACGAAAACGGCCTTCCTCAGAACAGTGTCAAAGCGATTGCCCAGGATCGTAATGGCTTTATCTGGCTGACTACCGAGGCTGGCCTGGTACGTTTCGACGGGCGCCGGTTTGTGACTTTCGAAAAATCCCTGATTCCTATTTCAAATAACCGGTTCAGAGGGTTTATTCCGTTTCCGGGCACCGTCACCGGTAGTGCTCCGGAATTTTATGCATTGTCTGATAAAAAAGAGTATGTGGGCATTCTGGCTAACGGACGAGTGTCAGTGGACAGCTCTTTTTACAAATACTACAAGAAGTTTAAGCCGCTAGCACAAAGCCCGCTCAGGTACAACAGCGCATTACCTAGTTTGCCCGCTCTACATGCTCTGTACCCTGATTCTGAACACTATTTTGTCACCTCCGGCAATGACACCTCATACATTTGGCGAAACCCAGCCATCACTTGTTACAAGGCTGGCAAGCGCGTTTTTGTATCGAACGGACCATTCACCCAGTTCCTGCTGATAGGTCCGGATCCCTACGCGATCGATTTAAAAGGAAATCTCAAAGCGATAGGCCTCAAGGCCCGTGAAGTTACCATCGAGGGAGAAATCCTGGATAACAACCTGTTTTCCAATAAAAAAAACAATTACCGGCTATTCTGGAACAACATCTCCCGCCAGGCATTTCTATACGTCGGCAATGTCCTGTACCTTGCAAAATCGACCGCGCCGGGAAGGCTCACCACGCACCTGGTCCTCCGGAATTTTGATCTGGAAAAATTCAAAATCCATTCGTTTTACTTCGACGAGGTCGCGGGCTCCCTGTTTCTCGGCAGCACCACAAACGGGTTATTTCAATTCAGAAAGCAGGACTTCTACGTCAATAAGCTACTGACCGACGATGCCGATAACGTATATTATGCACAGGTTGCCGGTACAGGACTTTCCGTGCTCACTTCCCAGGGGTATTCCTTCAAGGCGCAGCCGGGTACAATGAAAGCTCTCCCCGAACGACTGGCGCCTTTCCTCGAAAAGACCGGAAGCAGGTTCCACATGGCCCGCTGCAACGACGGCTCTTTCTGGATTCAGTATGAATTCGACATTTTCAAAATGGATCCGACCGGGCGGAAAATACTGGCCGATGTCAAGCTGCCCGAGAAAGCGAAATCGCTCAGTGTCGAGTCCGGCGGCAGGTTGTGGGTGGGTTGTGAAACCAATGCCGTATTTTCGGTGGAAGAAGTCCATGGCCAATATGTACCAAAGCTCAGGTTCAGGTTGAGCATTGACCACTACGAGATCATCGGCAGGGAAAGCGATGAAACAATGCTTCTGGCTACGGAAGGCGACACCTATCGGCTGAATACCCGAACAGGCGATTTTAAGGTGATCAAAGCGCTGAAAAACATGACCGCCCGAAGCTCCTGCACTACGCAGGAAGGCACCTGGCTCGCGACTTACGGCAATGGCTTTCTTCTTTTGAAAGGCGAAAAAGCAGTCCCGTTCCCGTTGGATGAGGACCGTTTTTTAGCCACAGCACATTGTATCATCGAGGACGCGAAAGGCTTTTTCTGGATAACCACCAACCGGGGGCTGTTTCAGGTTCCAAAACAGCAACTGGTCGACTACGCCGACCGTAAAAGAAACCTGATTTACTACCTATTTTACGACAAAAGCGACGGCTTCGGGAGTAATGAATTCAATGGAGGCTGCTACCCATGCGCCGTAACCCTCGCCAACGGGACCGTATCGCTCCCCTCTATCAATGGATTGGTTTGGTTTAAACCTCAGGATGTCAGACCCGCACTTCCCAGCCGCGGGATTTTCATTAGCTCCGCTCAGGAAGACGGGAAACCAATGCCGGTTGCGGACACACTCGAAATGTCGCACGGTTTCGAGCAGCTGCGACTGGAAGTTACGACCCCCTATTTGGGCCATCCCAAAAACATCCGGATGTACTACTCCCTTTCCGGCCCCGGCCGAACGGAGAGTTGGACATCTGTTAACCCGGATTTTGTAATATCCATACCCGGCCTCGAATATGGGAACTATGTCCTGAGAATCAGGAAAGTTACCGGCTTTGGGACATACGATTATACGTACAAAACCGTGCACCTGCGTGTTCCGCGCACATGGTATGAGACCTGGTGGTTCCGCTTACTGGCTGGATCGGCACTTCTTGCCTTGTTCGTCATATCAGTCAGGTCCCGGTCGGCATACCATATCAAAAAGGAACGCGAAGCCAACCTGATCCGGCATTACCGGGTAATCAGTCAGATCATCGCGGCAGTCAACCATGATATCCAGACGCCCCTGCTCTACATCGGTTTTTCGCTCAAACAATTCAATACGTATTTTCACAGGCAACCGTCCGTTGATCCGCTGATTACCCGGCTCAGCGACGAAACCCTCGATACCTCCCAGCGGCTGAATACCCTTACCAGGAGTATCCTGGATTATATAAAATTACAAAGCAAATCACCCGCCGACCGCTGGGAAATCACGCCTGTCAACATCGCCGGCCTTGTTGCCGCTACTTCCCGGCTGTTTGCCGGCATTGCCGCACACAGGGAAGTGGAGGTCAAAACAATGATCGATCCAAACCTCACTTTCGACAGCGACCCGAACCTGCTTTCTATCATCATTCACAACCTGATCGACAATGCGTTGAAAGTCGCCCAATCGACGATCACAATAGCTGCCGACGAAGATATGACAAGGCAAATCACTATCGAGGATGACGGAGGTGGCATGCCGGCTGAGCTTGTCGCCTGGCTTAACCAAAGGTACCAATCCTATGAAGACTGGCTGTACGCCTCTCAAAATCCCGGGCAGAAAGGCATCGGCCTGGTGATCGTCAAAGATCTCTGCGTGCTGCTGGGCATTCAAATCAACGCGAAGGTCGTTGACGGAAGCAAGACCACCATTGCTTTGCATTTCGGTATCATGCCTTTTCCGGCAAGCGCTTGATATCGTGGCAGGCAATACCTAAGGACAGCATTATCCAGCGCATTTTAAGAATATCTTAAGAGTAAATCTGATAATTATTCCATTGCTTCTTGTTTACTTCGTATACCCTGATTGTAGTATCCGGCCCAATAGTATGCGAATCCTGATCATTGAAGACGAACCCGGCATTTTAAACTTCCTCCGGCAGGGGCTTGCGGAAGAGTCGTATTCGGTAGATACGGCGACGAATGGCCTGGATGGGCTCGAAATGGCACTCGCCGAAGCGTACGATGTCATACTGCTCGATTGGATGCTGCCCGGTAAAAGTGGAGTCGAAGTCTGCCGGGAAATCAGAAAGGAAGGCATCAGAACGCCCATCATCTTTCTAACCGCCCGCGATACAGTGCAGGACACCGTGTTCGGTTTGCAGGCCGGCGCCAACGATTACATCAAAAAGCCGTTCAGTTTTGAGGAGCTTCTGGAACGGATCAAAGTACAATTGCGACCGCATTCGGGCGAACAGGTTGAATTTCGGCTGGGTCCGATTCTGGTCGATACCCAATCCCACCAGGTTTTCAGGGATTCACAGGAAATTAAGCTGACACAGAAAGAATTCGGCCTGCTGGAATTTCTGCTCCGCAACAAAGGAAAGGTTTGTCGCCGGACCCGGATCATCGAAAGCGTTTGGGACATTCATTTCGAGTATAACACCGGTGTGATCGACGTGTACATTAATTCGCTGCGCAAAAAGCTTGGACTCACCAAAGAAGAAGACTACATCCAGACGATTCGCGGCGTGGGTTACATTGCAAAGGAAATATGAACAATGCGCGAATGACCTCCTCCTACCGAAACCGGATCGCCCTCAATTTTACCCTCGGTACCGGGCTACTGGTGGCCCTGATTTTTTTGCTGATCTATTACATTGTCAGCGCCACGGTTTTCAACCGTCTGGAAAAAGACCTCGGCTACGAGTTGGAAAAGCATTTCTATGAAGTGGGCGTCCGGGAAGGGCGCCCCTACTTCGCCGACAAGGCCGAATGGCTGGAACGCGAGCACAGTGAACTGGAAATCAATCCGGTATTTGTTGTACTGACGAATCTTTCGGGAAACGTCATCGATAAGTCGCCCAACCTGAAAAATGATTCGTTGAAACTCCATTTCTCGACAGTGGATCGTGCTGTTTTCAAGACCACTTTGCAGGGACAGGCGATCGAGCAGGTACAGCTGACCATCAAGGAAAATAACCGGCCGGCTGGCTATATCGTCGTAGCGATGCCCATTGACGAGTCGGAAAGAGTGCTTTTTAATCTTAAGGTCGTGCTTTTAATCGCCTTCCCCGCGGCGCTGGCAATCCTGTTCGTTTTCACCCGGTACACCGCCGGCAGGAGTATACAACCCGTGCTGACCGTAATTGAAACGGCCAGCAAGATTTCCAATGACAATATGGGCAGCCGCATCCCGGTACCGGCCGTCCGCGATGAACTGCACCTGCTGGTCACCACCTTGAACGAGCTGATGACCCGCGTTGAAAATGCCATCGGGCGGGAAAAACGGTTTACTGCCGACGCCTCGCATGAGCTCCGTACGCCACTTGCCGTGATTAAGGGCACGCTGGAAGTGTTGATACGAAAGCCAAGGTCGGCAGATGAATACATCTCCAAAATTTCCTTCTGCATCGCAGAAATGGACCGTATCAACCACCTGGTTGATCAACTTCTGCTCCTAACCCGGTTCGAAAGCCAGCAAAAGGCCATGGACATGAGAGCCGTAGACCTTTCCGAACTTACTGGCAACGTGCTGGTACGCTACCAGCAGCAAATCGTCGAAAAGAAGCTTTCAGTTGATTTAGAAACCGACGGAAAGCATGTCGTATACAGTGATCCGTATATGACGGACATCATGCTGGACAACATTATTTCCAATGCAGTCAAATATTCCTCTGGCCCGGCCCGTATTGCCATCAGTATCTTAACTTCCGGTGAAACGACCCATTATACCGTAACTGACCACGGAATCGGCATTGACGCCAGCGACATCAATCGAATACGCGACGCCTTCTACCGTTCGGCGCCCCTGTCGCATCCCGAAGTGAAAGGGAGCGGCCTCGGCCTCTCGATCGTCAACCGCCTGTGCGAAATGCTCGGAGTAGATTTCAGCATTCATAGCCAACTTGGCAAAGGCACCGAAGTTACGCTCTCGTTTCCAATCTTAAGCCAATCTTAAGAATCCCTTGAGAATCCTTTAAGAAAGGCAGGGATACCTTTGATTCAGATAGAAATTAATCAAAGTCAATCCTGCTAATCGACCATGAACTTCAACAAACACGCTGAAAATCTGAGCCGCCATGCCTTTCTGCGCAAGCTAGGCTTTGGCGGAACGGCACTTGCCGCATTCTATTTTGGCAGTCACCTGCAATCATGTACCAACGACCGCGTCAATCCAGCGCCTACCAACATGACCCTCGACCTGAACGACCCTGCTTACGCGGCGCTGAAATCCAATGGCGGATACGTCGTAAAGGATGGCGTCGTCATCGCCCGAAGCAATACCGGCTCTTACATAGCGGCCACCCGTACGTGCAGCCATGAAGGCCGTAACGAGGTAATCTACCAAACCGATCATTTTTATTGCACGGCACACGGTGCCCAATACGACAATACTGGCAAAGGCCTCAATAGTGAAGGGAGGAAAGGAATAGCCGTTTACACGACCTCACTTACCGGCCAAATCCTGACTGTAACCGCCTAAGCCATGCTCAAAACGACATCCGTACTCTTTTTCAGCCTGATAGCCTCCATGGCAATGGCCCAAACAGACCTGATGAAGGAATTGGAACAAGCCGATGATTCGACCGTACATTATGCTGCGGCGACTTTCAAAGGGACCCGCATTATCAACGGGCATTCGATCGAAACCGTTGGTAAGAATAACATGGACTTCATTATTTCGCACCGCTTCGGGGCGATCAATTCCGGGGCCGGCAACTTTTTCGGGCTGGACGAGTCCCAGATCCGCCTCGCGCTGGAATATGGCCTCACCGACCGGCTGATGGTAGGTATCGGCCGCAGCAGCTATCAAAAAACGATCGACGTTTTTGTGAAATACCGTTTGCTTCGCCAGTCAAGCGGCCTGCGCAACGTGCCGGTGTCCGTTACGCTCTTCGCGAGCGACGCGCACAATGCGAGTACCTCCACGCCCGATCTTCCTTTTTACACCATTACCCAGCGCCAGACCTACACCTTCCAGGCGCTGGTTGCCCGGAAATTCAATGAAAAGCTCTCGCTGCAACTCACACCGACCGTGATGCACCGTAACCTGGCAGAAAAGCCACTGGATGCGAACAATGTGTATGCGCTGGGCATGGGCGGGCGCTACAAGCTTACGAAACGGACCTCGTTCAATGCCGAGTATTGGTATACGCCCAAGCGCATCGGAAACACCACCCAGCGGGACCCGCAATACACCAACACGCTCTCCCTGGGCTTCGACATCGAGACCGGCGGACACGTTTTCCAGCTTCACCTGACCAACTCGCGCGGCATGATCGAGAAGCAGTTCCTCGGCCAGACGACCGGCAAATGGAGCAACGGGGATATCTTCTACGGTTTCAATGTCGCCAGGACATTCAGTTTCGACAAAAGCAAAAAACGGAGCAACAGCAATGGATATTAAGCTTTTCAGGCTGGCATTTCTACTGATGGCCAGTCAGTTGCTGGCTATCTGCGCCAGTGGGCAGATTTACATGACCAAAACCGGGCAGACGAGCTTTTTCTCAGAAACACCCCTGGAAAACATCTCGGCTGTAAACCAGCACGTAGCGGTGCTGCTCAACAGCGCCAGCGGAGAAATCGCGGTTCGTATGCAGCACAGGGCGTTCAGTTTCCCAAACAAGCTCATGCAGGAGCATTACAATGAAAACTATATGGAAACCGAGAAATACCCGGCGGCCAGCTTTACGGGAAAGATCAGCGAGCCTATTGATTACGGCAGGGACGGTACTTACCCGGTGAGCGCAGAAGGCGTTCTCGATATCCACGGCGTGAAGCAAAAACGGGTGTTGAAAGGTCAGCTGGTAGTCGACCACGGGCAATGCACACTGGACTGCGAATTCAGCGTGAGACTTTCCGATCACAATATCCAGGTGCCTACCCTGGTGCTTGCCAAAATCGCCGAGTCCATTTCAGTCAAAAACAAGTTCGTCCTCACAGGGAAGAAAAACCCGTAGCGATTCAATGCTGAACAAAATCATTGCCTTTTCGGTCAAAAACAAGCTTATAGTAGGGCTGCTCGTCCTTGCGCTGATAGGTTATGGCAGCTATGAGCTCACCCGCCTGCCCATCGACGCCGTGCCTGACATCACCAACAATCAGGTGCAGGTAATCACCATCGCCCCATCTTTCGGCGCGACCGACATCGAAAGACTGGTTACGTTTCCCATTGAACAGGCCAACAACAATATTTCGGGGCTCAAAGAGATACGCAGTTTCTCGCGCTTCGGCCTTTCCCTCGTCACGATCGTTTTTGAGGACGATGTGGATGTGTACTGGGCACGGCAGCAGGTTTCCGAGCGGCTTGCAAAAGTGCAGTCGCAAATCCCCCAGGGCATCGGTACGCCCGAGCTTGGGCCTATCAGTACAGGGCTTGGCGAGATTTACCAGTATGTGGTACGTGCCAGGGAAGGCTACCAACACCGCTACGATGAAACCGAGCTGCGCACAATTCAGGATTGGATCGTCAGGAGGCAATTACTTGGCGTGAAAGGTGTTGCGGAAGTAAGTAGTTTCGGTGGTAAGCTCAAACAATACTCCATCGAGGTAGATCCTGCGAAACTGCTCTCCATGGGATTGAATATCAATGACCTATTCACAGCTCTACAGGAAAACAACGCCAATACCGGGGGAGCATACATCGAAAAGGGGCCGTCGGTACTCTACATCCGCAGCGAGGGGCTTGTGGAGAGCCTGGAAGATATCGGCAGCATCGCTGTCAGGAATCTGCCCGACGGACAGCCTGTTTTTATTCGCGACGTAGCCGAGGTTAAGACCGGATTCGCCACCCGTTACGGGGCTATGTGCTACAACGACCAGGGGGAAGTCTCCGGAGCCGTGGTAATGATGCTCAAAGGGGCTAACAGTAGCGAGGTGATCAGCGCGGTGAAGCAACGCGTGGCGCAAATCCAGAAGACGCTCCCGGAGGGGGTGGTGATAGAACCATTTCTGGACCGTACCAAGATGGTCAACAATGCTATCGGGACCGTGGAGAAAAACCTGCTGGAAGGCGCATTGATCGTCGTTTTTGTATTGGTCCTCTTTCTGGGAAATCTCAGGGCAGGCCTGCTGGTGGCATCGGTGATTCCATTGGCCATGCTTTTTGCCGTCATCATGATGAACACCTTCGGCGTCAGCGGCAACCTGATGAGCCTTGGCGCACTGGATTTCGGACTAATTGTCGACGGCGCTGTGATCATTGTCGAGGCGGTAATGCACCAGATCGCCCGGAGCACCCGATTTTCAGGCGCGGACCGGCTCACACAAACACAAATGGACGAGCAGGTCAACGAGTCGGCCGACCGCATGATGAACAGCGCTGTATTCGGGCAGATGATTATCTTGATCGTGTACCTGCCCATATTCACCCTGCAAGGTATCGAAGGGAAAATGTTTAAGCCGATGGCGCAAACCGTGGCATTTGCCTTGCTCGGCGCCTTCCTGCTCTCGGTAACCTACATTCCCATGATGAGCGCGGTGTTTTTGAGTAAAAAAGTGAACCACGAGCCCAATTGGTCGGACCGCGTCATGAGCAAAATTACAGCCGGTTACCTGATCGCTCTGAAAAAACTGCTGGGTTTTCCAAGGTTCGTCATGCTATCCGCGCTACTCCTTTTCTGCGCAGCAATATTTACGCTTACAACGCTGGGAGGCGAGTTCATACCCGCATTGGAAGAAGGGGATTTTGCGGTCGACACGCGTGTGCTCACGGGCAGCAGCCTCTCCACCACGATCGCCAATACGACCAAAGCGGCACGCATTCTCAAGACCCGGTTTCCCGAGGTGGAAAAGGTGGTTACCAAGATCGGCAGCGGCGAGGTACCTACCGATCCGATGCCCATGGAAGCGAGCGATATGATGGTGATCCTGAAAGACAAAAGTGAATGGACTTCGGCGAGCACGTTCCCGGAGCTTTCGGAGAAAATGGGCCGTGCATTGCAGGAAGTGCCAGGAGTGACGGCCGGGTTTCAATTTCCGGTGCAAATGCGCTTCAACGAGCTCATGACGGGTGCACGGCAGGATGTGGTTTGCAAAATATTCGGAGAAAACCTGGATACGCTGGCATTGTATGCGGCCAGGCTGGGGAAACTTGTCAATCGGGTCGATGGCGCCCGGAACCTGTACATCGAAGCGGTATCGGGTTTGCCGCAGATCGTGATACGGTACAACCGAAATACAATCGCGCAGTTCGGCCTTACTATCGGGGCCGTGAACCGCATCGTAAATACCGGACTGGCCGGCCAAAGCACCGGGATGGTTTTCGAAGGAGAAAAACGCTTTGACCTGGTCGTCCGGCTCGATCCGGCTCAAAAAAGGAATGTAGCCCAGATCCGCGACCTGCTGGTGCCTACCCCTAACGGGAATCAGGTCCCGCTTTCGCAGCTGGCCGATATCCGCATCGTCACCGGCCCCAACCAAATCCAGCGGGAGGACGCCAAGCGCCGCATTGTGGTAGGCTTTAACGTAGCGGGGCGCGATGTGCAGAGCATTGTAAGCGAACTACAAACCAAAGTTGGCCATAACCTGCAACTGCCGACTGGCTACTACGTCACCTACGGCGGAGCTTTCGAAAATCTGAATGCTGCCAAAGCGCGCCTGATGATCGCCGTTCCCGTGTCGCTCGTGCTGATCTTTGTACTGCTTTATTTCGCATTCAACTCAGTGCGCGACGGCCTGCTGATTTACTCGGCGATCCCGCTATCGGCCATAGGCGGGATTTTCTTGCTTGCCCTGCGTGGAATGCCGTTTAGTATCAGTGCCGGAATCGGCTTTATTGCCCTATTCGGCGTAGCGGTACTGAATGGAATTGTGCTCGTAGCCGAATTCAACCGGATTCGCAAAGCCGGTGAAAGCACTATTCAGAAGGCTATACTCGAAGGGTCCAGCCACCGGCTTCGCCCTGTTCTGATGACCGCCTTTGTCGCCTCCCTGGGCTTTTTGCCAATGGCGGTGAGCAATGGCGCCGGAGCCGAAGTGCAACGGCCGCTGGCCACGGTGGTGATCGGCGGTCTGTTGATCGCGACGGCGTTGACATTGTTCGTTTTACCGGTTCTGTATATGGTCTTCGAAAACCGGTTCCATCTCAAAGCAGGAGCAGGTGCCCTGGTGATCTCCGCTTGCTTGCTCGCACCCGGTCAGACCCGGGCCCAGAAAGAGATCAGTCTGGAAACGGCTATCAACCTCGCGCTGAAAGACAATAGTCAGTTAAAAAGCGAAAAGTTACAGGCGGAATACCGCCGGGCACTTGTAAAAACTGCCGTCAGCCTACCGCAAACCAACGTGGGTCTGGAGGCGGGGCAGATCAACAGCGCCTATACCGATACGCGGCTTGCATTATCCCAATCGGCGCTGCTTCCGGTAGTTTACCGGCGGCAGCGTTCGCTTCTGGAACAGGAGTTTGAGGCAGGCGCCCTGCAAGCGTCGGCCGCGGCGCTCGATCTGCGGCGTAATGTCACACATCAGTTTTATATACTGCTTTACCTCAGACAAAAAGCACGGCTTCTCGGCTCACTCGATAGCCTGTATAATACCGTCGTTACGCGCGCCACCGAACGCCTCGCCCGAGGTGAGACCAACGTCCTGGAAAAGACTAGCGCTGAAATGCAGCTGGGGCAGATCAGACAGCAACGCAGGCAACTGGACACCGATTACAAACTGGCGCTGATCACATTCAATTTGCTGTTGAACGGATCCGAACAATACGAACCGCATGACGGCGCGCTTATTTTCCCTTCACGCACGGGTGCCGACACGGCCAAACTGCGATCCCACCCCTTTGTACAGTTAGCCGGCCGGCAGCAGGACATCGCCGCCGCGGCTATTGCTGTCGAGAAAGCACGGCTCTTGCCCGAATTAAGCCTGGCCTACAACAACATGAGCATGCGAGGCACCGGCGCCGACAATAAACTGTACAATGGCTGGCCGCGCTTCCAGGCTGCACAGGTCGGAGTAGGCATTCCTGTTTTCGCGGGCGCACAAAAAGCGCGTATCCGTGCAGCTGAGCTCGCCCGTGAGGCCGCCAGGGAACAATATCAAGGTCAGTACCAGCAGTTTGCATCCCGCTATATGGCAACACTGACGGGTTACCGTCAGTTGCTTGAACGCGTCGGCTATTACCGGGATTCCGCCGTACCCAATGCCGAACTGGTTGTCCTCACGGCCACCCGCCAGCTTCGGGAAGGTGCTATCAACTACCTGGAATGGAGCCAGCTGATCGCTCAGGCCACATTGATCAGGAGCGAATATCTTGATACGATCGCCAATCTGAACCAGAATGCCATAGAACTGGACTATTTCCTTAGCCAATAAGCGAATGATGAATATTAAAATTCTGCTCTATACTACGATGGGTGTCATACTTGGCTCCTGCACAGCAAAAACGGCCGACCAGGAACCTGCCGTCGGATCGCCGGCACAAGAAAATGTCGCAAAACTGACACCGGCACAGGTCCGCAATGCGGGAATCGCCATGGAATTTCCGAAAATGACGCAAATTTCATCCGTACTGCGTCTGAGTGGGAGAATCGACGTGCCGCCGCAAAATATGGTATCGGTCAGCGCACCGCTGGGCGGATATCTGAAATCAACTAACCTGTTACCTGGAATGCCCGTGCAAAAAGGACAGGTGCTGGCCGTGCTGGAAGACCAGCAGTACATTCAGCTGCAACAGGACTACCTGGCCGGCAGCGCCCGCATGAAATACCTGCAGAGCGAGTATGAGCGGCAAAAAGCCCTTAATACCTCCAAGTCGGTGAGCGATAAAACCTACCAGCAGGCGGAATCCGACTTCCGGGCCCAGGAGGTGACCATGAGTGCTTTGGCTGAAAAACTCCGGCTTGCGGGGATCAATCCGCACCGGATCAGCACCGACCGGATCTCGCGCAGTATCAATGTTTATTCACCGATCTCCGGTTATGTATCGCGGGTCAATGTCAACATCGGCAAATACCTGGCCCCCACCGAGGTACTTTTTGATCTGATCAATCCATCGGATATCCATTTGGCCCTGAAAGTATTTGAAAAAGACCTCGATAAGATCCGCAAGGGCCAGCAGGTACTTGCCTTTACCAATTCCAGGCCTGAGCGCAAGCTGGCTTGTGAAGTAATACTGGTCAGCAAAGACCTGTCGCTCGAGCGCACCGCCGAAGTCCATTGCCACTTTCAAAAATATGAGCCTGACCTTTTGCCGGGCACATTTATGAATGCCGAGCTCGCATTGGAATCCCGCAATGCAACCGTCCTGCCCGATGACGCCATCGTCAGTTTTGAAGGAAAAGAATACATATTTATCCCTGGGAAGGACGGATTTACCATGACCGCCGTTCACACGGGCCATATCGAAAACGGTGTAACCGAAATCCTGAGTCCCGGTAATCTCCGAAACACGCGTTGCGTCACGAAAGGCGCTTATTCGCTATTGATGTTTTTGAAAAACAAATCCGACGAGTAAAAGCCATTTCATCGCCGGCCGGGCTTTTGAACAATCAGGTACCTGTGTCAAAAGGCGCCCGTGCGCATACGGGAGGCTACACATGCGAGCGAAGCCTGGCTTCGTCCAGATCAAGCTCCCGTTCCATTTTTTTAATCGCCGACTCGGAAAAGGAACCTTCCCGATGAAGCCGCAGCAGCAAATCGCGCTTGAATTGTGTGACAATCAGCTGGGCATCCACGACCTGACGGAGCAGATCTGCCGTCCCCGGCGCGTCTTGCTGTACACCATACTTTTTATCTTTGATCCAGTTGCTTCTCAGCTCATACAACTTGCGCACCTGATCGGCCACATCCGGGTTCATTTTGCTTTCGGAGAAATGATCGTGGATAAAATCGAGCGAGCTGTTGGTCAGCAGGAGGCGCAGCCTGGTTTCCTCTTCCGCCTCTTCCCGCCCCGAGCCGCGGAGCCCCAACCTGCGTATCAGATACGGTAGCGATAGCCCCTGGCCGATCAATGTGACAAGGATTACTACAAAGGACACAAAAAGAATCAACTTCCGGTACGGAAAGTGCTTTCCGTTTTCCATCACCAATGGAATGGCCATGGCAGTGGCGAGTGATACCACGCCACGCATACCGGTCCACGACAGGACAATGGCCACCTTCCAGTCAAAACCGGATTCACGCTCCCTGTATTCGCCTGTCGACAGCATATCCGTAAAATACACCGTCGGCACAATGAACAGCAGCCTGACGAGAATCACTACCGCACTGACAATAAACCCATAACCGATCAAATCCGCAAAGCTGTATTCCACCGTATCATGTACAATGGTAGAGAGTTGAAACCCGATAAGCACAAAAACCGCTCCGTTCAGCAAAAACTCTATCATGTCCCAGACAGACGTTACGAGCGTGCGTCCCTGGTGCGAAAACATTTCCTGAGAAAGCCAGGAGGTCACAAGGCCTGTGCTGACTACGGCCAGAACCCCTGACACGCCGACGGCCTCCGCAACCGGATAGGAAATAAACGGCACGAGCAGCGACAGCGTCCCTTCTAACATGGCATTGCTTCGGACACGCTTCATAATGTAGGCGAAGCCATAACCCACCACAGTGCCTACCAGAATACCACCTGCGGCTACCACCAGAAACTGAACACCTGCCTTCCAGAGCACAAAGGTGCTGCTCATCACCGCCGCTATCGCGTACTTGTAGGCGATCAGGGCAGAGGCGTCATTGACCAGGCTCTCTCCTTCCAGGATTGTGATCACACGCCTATCCAGCCCGGTCCCTTTCATAATGCTTGTCGCAGACACCGCATCCGGTGGCGAAACAATAGCACCCAGCACAAATGCAACCGGCCAGCGCATACCCGGGATGAAATAGTGGGCGGCCACGGCCACTGCGCAGGTCGTCAGAAAGACTAAGCCAATGGAAAGCCTCGAAATAGGTCGTATCGCGGCCCGGAAAGCCGGCCACGACGTATTCCAGCCGGCCCGGAAAAGAAGCGGCGGTAGGAAAAGCAGGAACACTACTTCCGGATCGAGTTCGACGAGGGGAAGGCCGGGTATAAAACCGATGACCAATCCCACCAAAACGAGCAGGATCGGATATGGTATTCGTACTTTGTCGGACAGCACAGAAACGACAGCGAGCGTCGCCACAATGAAAATAAACGGTACCAGGTCAATCATAAAAAGCCTCTCACAGTCGGTTTACCGTGAAAGTTGCCAAATTATTTCCGATCGGCAAGCCTCCTTTTAACAATTGTCTTTGCCATTAGCCAATACCGGCTTTCACGAACGGAAACTCGATGGCGGCGATCCGTGATAGCGCTTGAATGCCGTCGAGAAATGTTGGGGATGTTCGTAACCCAGCATGTCTGAAATATGATCGATACTTTTTGAAGAATCCAGGAGGAGGTTCACCGCAAAATCCATTCTTAGCTTACGCAAATAGGCAAACACCGTCGTTCCGAACAGTTCCCTGAATCCCTTTTTGAGTTTAAATTCATTCAGCAAACACAGCCGGCTCAGTTGCGGCAAGCTCAAATCTTCCAGAAAGTGAACATCCAGGTACGCTTTCAACTCGTTTAACCGCCCGATTTCCCCAACAGTCAAACCCGGCGCACAGGACGTGCCGGCCTGCAACTGCCCCAGATGCAGAGCGACCAGTTCCAATACCTTCGATTGGAGCATCAGCCTTTGCATTGCCCCCGCTTGCCCGCATTGCTTGATGTCCCCGATCAGTTTTTGCATGTAGGGCGTCATACCCGCATTCAATTCCGCTCCCGCAAAGGGCCTGTCTTTCAACAGCGACTCCTGCGCACGCTCGCTCCACCGGTCCTCACAGCCGATCAGCTCCGAAAAGTATTTTTTCCTCAAACTAATGTGAAACATTTCCACCTGTTCGCCCGCCCTGACGGTGTTCCGAAAGCTGCCTTCGGGCGAAAAAATCAGGTTATGCTGGTGAGGCTTCATACCCACTTCCCGGGCTATTCCCGTGAACCGGGTATTCATATGGCCTGACATCTGAAAATTAATATTAACAGTGTCGGCGCGACTCTCTTCAACAATGCTTACATCCCGGCCAACCTGCCAATGTAGGTTCATTACATGGATATCCGGAAAAAGCCAGCTTCTGAATTTAAGATTCCCCTCTTTTGCATCATGCCCGGCACCGGCTTCCCTACCAGTCCTTACCCCCATTTGCGGACGGAGCAATTGCGGGTTGGGAAAGGAATCTGCATGGATGAAATCGGCTGATTGGATGAGGGCTGCGGCCATGGATCATGTACTATTTTAATGAACGACGTAAAATAGCGGCAAAACGAGAGACTGCCATATTTTGTCGACGGAAAGCAGATTCCGTAGACAAACGGCTTCACCGGCAACCGCCCGCTACTTGAAGTTCAAAACAACCTGCAAACCAGGAACAAACGCCGGAAACGGCGTTCCTGCCGCACCGGGTCCGATCCTGACCGACAGATCATCGGAAACATCAAATGTTTTGAGGTGGGCAGCCACGTTGGCTTCAATGATGGTAAGCACGTAAATGAGTCCGGAAGTGAGAATGGACACATTTCGGTACCTGCGCCACACGTCTTTGTTCCTCACGATCTGATCCTTCGTAAGCAGTTTCACGGTACTTTTTGTGTTGAGGAGGTTCCTCACCCGGACCGGCATTTCGGTATCCTCGGTGATACCGTGCACAGGCGTACCGGTACTCTGATCATAGAACAACCAATATGCTTTCAGGTAATCATGGTATTTAAGGGAATTCAAATGGACCGTAAAAATGCTTCCTCCAAGCGCTGCATATGCGATCGGAAGTTTCCAAAAATCCCCATTGTAACCTTGCCCCAAGCCGGGTGCAATGGCGAGGAGCGTCGCCTTTCGGGGACTACGTGGTTTTACATCGCGTGTACCCGGTTTACGGAGGGTGTCAGTGGTAGCCGAGTTTTTAGGATATGCAGGGTTGGCGGATATCGTCGGCGCCGTTGTCAATGTAAGGCAAAATGCGGCGATGCACGAAAATTTCAGAATGAGAGTCATGGCTTGCTAAATGGTTAATGGTAGCAAGCAAACACGCTGAACTCTCTTCCGCAACATAAAAAATGTTAATTGCTTCGCTCCTTCCGCTGAATATTCTTTTCAGCAACATCCTATATTTGCCTGCCTGGACCCTAACCTGTTGAAACGTTCCGTTTATGAAATTTAAATACTTGGCTGTCCTGCTTGCCGTAGTTTCGGCGCTGGTGGCGCAAAAGACAGCCGCCCAGAACAATCACAGTGAAATTACCCGGAAGCTGCCTGGGTACACCTCAGAAAAGCAGTTCGTTTTGACCGACTCCATCGTTTTACCATTTCAAACTTTCCATACGCAAGGACTGGTAAAGGCCGGCGGGTATTATTTCCTGACGGCCGTGGATGTGAAACGCTGGCCCGAAAAGTATCCCGGCCCGGTGGGTGGTTTCGACCGCGACAACGGTGAAGGCATCGGGCGGGTCTTCAAATTCGACGAAAGGGGAAAACTGGTCGCCCAGGTAACTATCGGCGAAAAGAGTATTTATCACCCCGGCGGCATCGACTTTGATGGCAAGTATATCTGGATACCGGTTTGCGAGTACCGTCCCCACGGTAACTCAACCGTTTACAGGATGGACCCGCTGACGATGGAAGCCGAAAAGATGTGGGATGTCCGTGACGCGCTGGGGGCGGTGGTATGCGTGGGAAATGAAGAGGTCATCGGCATGAACTGGGACTCCGAACTATTCTATAAATGGGCCCGCAAGGATGATACGCGCCAGGGCTGGGAGCTGATTTCGAGGGAACCCAATAACATGCTCACTTTCAAAATCCAGGACGCAAAATATGTGGGAGACACGATGATGCTCTGCTCCGGGCTCAACCGGTGGAAGCAAGGCGACCAAAACTTTGCCCTGGGAGGTATCCAGCTCATGCGGACAGACGGGTATCAGACCCTTTACCAACTGCCGTTAACGATCAAAACGCCGCGGGGCGCCAATATTTGTAACAATCCCTTCTTCCCGGAAATAAAAAACGGCAGACTCCGGCTCTCCTTCGCACCGGACGACGACCAAACGGTTATCTACATTTACGAAGCCCGCTAGAATCCGGGGTGGTGATCGCCGGCTCCCAACAACACCTGACTACACCTAACTATTAATGACTACACCTGACTATTAATGACTTCGTCGTCATTTGTAGTCAGGTATTATCAGGTGTAGTAAAGTGTTGTCAGGTACAGCCGGGTGGCTTTCGTCAAAAATTTTTATAATTTATTTGCGCAACTGATTGGTTTCACATAAATTTGCAACCAATCAGTTTCTCATTTAAACAATCAACAGCTATGAAACAGAAAATTTTGTCCGTCCTTTGCCTTCTCACTGGGCTCAGTTTCGTCAACGCAGGTCTGGATAAGTTCCTGCACTACATGCCTATGCCGGCCGATCTGCCGGAAAAAATGATCAAAACCGGAATGGCGTTTGCACAGATCGGCTGGCTGATGCCCCTGGTAGGTGCCGCGGAAATAGCCGGGGGCCTGTTGCTGACAATTCCCCGGACCCGGGCACTTGGGGCTATCGTCCTCGTACCTGTCATAGTGGGCGTTCTGCTGACCAACATGACCGCTGCTCCGTCGGGCCTTCCCTTTGTTTCGGTATTGATCGCCGTGATCGCCTGGGTGATCGCGGATAACTGGAGAAAGTATTTGCCGATCGTATCCAGATAATGGGGTTCCGGTGAAGTTATCTTGCACAAAAATATCTGTGATAATCCCATGAGAAGAGACATTTTCCAGGCTATCGCCGACCCGACCCGCAGGGCTATTATCGTGCTGATCGCCGTGCAGGCTATGACCCCCAACGCCATCGCGGAGCATTTCGATACCACACGCCAGGCCGTTTCGAAGCATTTGAAGGTCCTGACCGAGTGCGAACTGGTCCAGCCGCAGCAACAAGGCCGCGAAATCTATTACAAACTTCAGATCGATAAAATGAAAGAGATCGATCACTGGCTGGAACAGTTCCGAAAGATCTGGGAAAACCGGTTCGATCAGCTCGACGACCTTTTAGAAACACTTAAAAAACAACAGCAACAATGAAACACAACCTTCAATTCGACTTCGTAGCAGACAAAACAAAAAACACATTGACCATACGCCGTGAGTTCCGTGCCGGCCGCCAGCTGGTCTGGGATTGTCATACCAAAAAAGAACTGCTGGACCAGTGGTTTGCCCCTAAGCCGCTGACTACCAAAACCAAGTCCATGGACTTCCGCGAAGGCGGCCACTGGCATTATGCGATGGTGGAACCAAACGGCAACGAATACTGGGGCTGGACGGATTATATCAAAATCCAGCCGATCGATTTTTACACCTCGACCGACGCTTTTTCAAATGCGGAAGGTGAAATCAACGAATCGCTGCCCCGCGCCGAATGGGTGGTTACGTTCACCGACAAAGGCGAAAACGCCGTAGTCGAAACGGTAGTGACCTACAAATCCCTGGAAGACCTCGAAACGACCATGCAGATGGGTATGGAAGAAGGCATGCTTGCAACACTGGAAAAACTGGACGAGTTGCTGGACAAACTCACCGGAAGAGCATAGAAAGCAAGGCTTATTGGCTGGGCAGCATAACTGTCCAGCCAATAGTTTTGTATATTGAAACGCTAATTCAAAAACAGACGAAACACGATCGAAATGAGAAAATTGGTCCTATTTGCACACATGTCCCTTGATGGTTTTGCCGGCGACAAAAACGGTGGTCTTGGCTTTTTGTCTTACGACAAGGAGCTGCAACAATTCGCGGACGAGCTCGTCAAAACAGTGGGCGCACCCGTGTACGGCAAAAATACTTACCATTTAATGGAAGGCTACTGGCCGACCGTGCTGAACGACCCTAATGCGGACGGTCATGCGCTCGCGCACGCGAAATGGGTGCAGGAAATTCCCAAGATCGTTTTCTCAACGACATTACCAAGTGCCGACTGGAACAATACCACGCTGATCAAAGACAACGTCGAGGCAGAAGTGAACAAACTGAAACAGCAGCCGGGCAAAGACCTCGTCATATTCGGCAGCCCCGGCCTTGCCAAAAGTTTAGCGAAACTCGGACTGATCGACGAGTACCAGCTAACCCTGCATCCGGTGATATTGGGAGAAGGAATCAGCCTGTTCGACAGCGACGCCCCCATGAACAATCTGGTTCTGCAGGAATCGAAAACGCTCGGCTCGGGCGTCGTTACGCTACATTACACGAAGCGATAACAGGGTATCGGACCATCTCATCGCAAATGTGTTCGCAAGACAATTTCAACAGAATAAAATGTTGAAATTCTATAATTTAAATACTCCAATACTCATTTTCACCTCAATTTCATAGTTTTAATTCTGCATTTTTAGCAGATCAAGCAATATTATGAATGCATTAATGTATATATTTGGTTAACAACAACTGGTTTGCTGCTAACCCGCCATGAGAACCCTGCCTCCCTCTTTATCTGACGATCAGCTCGCGGCGCTGCTGAGAGAGGGTGAGGAGCGGGCGTTCGATGAAATCTACACGCGGTATTGGGATAAGCTCTATTATACCGCCCATCGGATGGTCAAATCAGCGGCGGTTGCCGAAGAGATCACGCAGGATACATTCATGCTCCTCTGGATCAAGCGGGAAGCACTTGAAATACAATCACTCGGGCCCTATCTGGCTGCTATGCTCCGCTATGAAGTGTACCGTTATCTGGCCAAATCCAAACAGGCCGAGGAAGTTGAACAATCGATCCGGTACGAGGCTGCGCCGTCGGTATCGATTGATCAGGAGATTGAAAACCGCCTGCTGCTCGAAATCATTACCAACCTCACCAACCGCCTGCCCGAAAAATGCAGGCTCGTTTTCCAGTACAACAAATTACACGACCGCTCGCTGCCCGACGTCTGCGAAGAATTGAACATCTCACACAAAACTGCGGAAGCGCACCTGACCAAGGCATTGAAGATCGTCCGGTCGAGCCTGAATCATGTAGTGGCTTTGCTGCTGTAATTTTTTTTCCATCCAACTAAGGGGTTTTCCCAACATCTCCCCTCTATGTGTTGCAAAGGGCCAATCCGCTTTGCAATGACACAGGAATACATCAGATTGCTTGCCAGGAAATTCTTCGAAGGAACCGCTTCGGAAGAAGAAAAACAGCTGTTGCACGATTGGTACGACCGGCTCGCTGACGACCAAAGCCCGGAAACCGTCACTACCACGACGGCCGAAGGCGCCTCCGAAGTTCGCGACCGGATGCACGCCAATCTGCGAAGCCGGCAGGAGCAATACAAGCCTGTGAAAAGGTTTGGATGGATTCAAAGGTTCGCGGCCTGGTCTTCGGCCGCTGCGGCGGTCGTTCTCGTTGGATTTTTGCTCTGGACTAACGGGCATAAGCCAACGGGGAGCAACGTCAGACTCGTGACCGCGCCGCTTGGTAAAACCGTCAGGGTAAATCTGCCCGACGGCTCGCATATCTGGCTCAATGCGGGTTCGATACTCAGCTATCCGGCGGCATTCAAGGGGAAAACGCGCGAAGTGGTACTGCGCGAAGGACAGGCATTCTTTGACATCGCCCACGATACCGCCAAGCCTTTTATCGTACACGCCAAAACGCTGGACATTACCGTGCTGGGGACTTCATTCGACGTAAAAGCCTACAAAAACGACCGGGATATCAAGGTAACGGTCAAGACGGGCAAGGTAGGCGTGCAGATGCGCGACAAACCGGGGCAACCTGCTCTCATGCTGCTACCCGCCGAGCAGGCCGTCGTACCCGAAAAAACGCAGAAAATACTGGTAAACGAGATCAGCAAACCGGCCATTGCCCCCTGGAAGGACAACCGACTGGTGTTCGAGGATGAACTCCTGGTGGAAGTGCTGCACGCATTGGAAAGAAAGTACAACCAGCATATCGTAATCGAAAAACCGGGACTCTCTACCGAAAAAATATCGCTCACCCTCGACGACCAGCCTATGAACGACGTGCTGAAAGTCCTGGGGTTCTCCAAGAATTTCAATTATTCACAACTAAACGACAGCACGATAGTAATCAGATAGGAAGAACAAAAAATAGGGCTGGCTTTCCAGGAAGGCTGGTCTGGTGAATACCGGGAACACTGCGAATGTCCCCGGTATCGGTTGTCCCCTGCCAGGCAATGCTTGGAACCATGAATGGCGGGCGGACGCGGTTTAACAGCTTAACTATTAAACATCAGACAAATATGGTGAATTATTACCATAAGGGGCTCCCCTTATTCAAAAAATGTATGCGCATTTCTACGCTAATACTGGGTATTAATGTCCTGACAACCGCCTTGCTCATGGCCGGGCCTACGGAGGCCCAGCACGTGAGCATGGATATGCGGCAAACCCGGGTAAAGACAGTCTTGAGACAGATCGAGCAGCAAACCGGTCTCACTTTTGCTTTCGACGAGAAGCTGGTGCGCAAAGCACCCGAAATCACCATCTACGCGCTGGGACAGCCGGTCCCGGCAATCCTGAAAATGATCGAGAAGCAGACGGACCTGGAATTCAGGCAGGTAGGCAATATGATCGGGATCACCGAAAGGCCGAAAACGGAGATCCTCCGCGAAATCGTACCGGTAACGCAAACGCTGGCCCGGCCGGTGAAAGGAAAGGTGACCGACGAAAAAGGTGAAGCATTGCCCTCCGTGGCGATCCGTGTGAAAGGCACCAATGAAGGTACCATGACCGACGTCGACGGAAATTACACCATCGACGTTGCCGGCGACGAATCCATTCTGATATTCAGCTTCATTGGTTTTGTGGCGCAAGAGGTGATGGTAGGCGCGCGTACCAGTGTGGATGTTGCCTTAAAACCTGACGTTTCGACATTGACCGAACTCGTCGTGACCGGTTATGGCGCACAGCGCAAGAAGGATTTGATCGGTGCGGTGTCCGTCGTGGATGTGGAGCAGCTGAAACAAACGCCTGACGGACAGGTTGCCAACCAGTTGCAAGGCCGCGCCTCGGGGGTTACGATCCTTAGCTCGGGGCAGCCGGGCGAAACGCCGCAGGTACGCATTCGCGGTTTGAATACATTCGGCGACAACTCGCCCCTGTACGTGGTCGACGGTGTGCCTACCACCTCCATTTCCGACCTGAACACGAACGACATCGCCTCCATGCAGGTGTTGAAAGATGCCGGTTCGGCGTCCATTTACGGTTCGAGGGCGGCCAACGGGGTAATTATCATTACAACCAAAAAAGGGAAGGATAAGGTTAAAATCAATTACAGCGCCTGGTTTGGCATTCAGACACCTCCGGGAGGCAATGTATGGAACACCCTGACGCCGCAGGAACAGGCCCAGCTCAAATTCCAGGTGCAGAAAAACTCGGGACTCACCGTGGGCGACGACCAGTACGGCTATGGAACCTCTCCCGTCCTGCCCGACTACATTCTCCCTGCCGGCGCCAAGGAAGGCGATCCGCGGACCAATCCGGAGTTGTACTACGTGAACCCGAATTACACTTCGGTAGACGATTTTAATACTTTTAACCAGATTGTAAAGGCCAACAAAAACGGTACCGATTGGTTTCACGAAATATTCAAACCCGCACCTTCCACGAGCCATAATATCTCGCTCAGCGGCGGCAGCGACCAGGGCAACTACCTCTTTTCATTGAATTATTTCAACCAGCAGGGCGCGTTGACCAACACTTACCTGAAACGCTACACGCTCCGGTCGAACAGCCAGTACAACATCGGCAAGCACGTCCGCATTGGTGAGAACCTGGCCTATTCGATTTCCGACAACCCCAAAACCAGCCTGTCGGACGGCGGCTCGGCCATTGCATTCTCTTTCCGCATGCAGCCGATCGTACCTGTGCACGACATCATGGGCAACTACGCAGGCAGCCGCGCCTCAGGCATGGGCGATGCTTTCAATCCCGTAGCCATGCGCGACCGTACCCGCTACGATAAAGGGCTTGACAACCGCCTGTTCGGTAATATTTTCGCTGAATTCGACCTTTTCAACTATTTCACGCTCCGCACCAGCTTCGGCGGAGAGAACTATTCGGGCAGATGGAGCTCGTTTTCTTTCCCTACCTACGAAAACAAGGAAAACAGCAATACCAACACCTATTCGGAAGGCTCCTACTCTGGTTTCAACTGGACGTGGACTAATTTGCTGACCTTTCACAAAACAATGGGCAAACACGACCTGACCGTCGCGGCAGGAACCGAAGCATATAGCGGCAAATATTACGAACTCGGCGGCAGCACGCAGGGATATTTCTCTTTTGACCCCGACTATATGAACCTGAACACCGGCTCCGGCACGCGCAGCAATTCGAGCAGCCGCTCCGCAGATGCGCTGTACTCGCTCATCGGTCGCCTGGATTACATTTACAACGACAAATTCCTCTTCGGCGCGATCCTTCGCCGCGACGGATCTTCCAAGTTCATCAACGAGCGGTACGGTTTCTTCCCGGCCGTAAGCGCGGGCTGGCGCATTTCCCGCGAGGATTTCATGCGCAACCTGACGTGGATAGACGATCTGAAAATCAGGGCCAACTACGGGATTATGGGTAACCAGATCAACGTAAAATCCGGCAATGCGTTCACCACTTACAGCTCCAATCGCCGCAGCTCTTACTACGACCTCGGCGGCACCAGCGGCTCCGGCGCATTGGAAGGTTTTGAAAAAAGCCAGATCGGCAACCCGAATGCGGTTTGGGAGAAGAATATCAGTACCAACATCGGTATTGACGCTACTTTCTTCAAAGGCAGACTGGACGTGATCGCGGACTATTATATAAAGGAAATCAAGGACCTGCTGTTCAACCCGGCATTAATCGGCACGGCCGGCGGTGGTACGGTGCCTTTTGTGAACATCGGGCAGATGAAAAACAAGGGAATCGACCTGCAAATCGACTCCAAATTCGACCTCGCAAGCGACCTGAAACTGAATGCGACACTGACTTTAACTACCTATAACAACAAAATCAAAAAAGTTACCAACAGCACCAATTATTTCGATGTCGATGGCCGCGGTTTCGACGGGGCCTCCATTGTCCGCAACCAGGTAGGGAATTCCATCGGCCAGTTCTTCGGCTACAAAGTGATCGGCTTCTGGAACTCGCAGGAAGAAATTGCTGCCGCCAATGCCGAAGCGGTGAAACAAACCGGCGACAAGAATGCAGTCTACCAGGACGGTGCCTCGGTGGGGCGGTTCCGGTATGAGAATATCAACGGCGATGGCCAGATCACTTCCGCCGACCGCCAGATGCTCGGCAATCCGAACCCCGATTTCAGTTATGGATTAAATATTGGCTTGACCTACAAAAGCTTCGATTTCAGTTTGTTCTTGTACGGCGTTCAGGGCAACCAGCTCTGGAACCAAACCCTCTGGTGGAGTGACTTCAACTCGTCACGCTCGGGAGCGAAAAGCAAAACCGCCTTGTACGATTCCTGGACGCCGGAGAACCACAATGCCAAAGCCCCGATCCAGGAGAATTCCAGCTCTTTCAGTACCATCAATGTGCCCAATTCCTATTTTATAGAAGACGGCTCTTACCTGCGTGCGAAGAACCTGCAAATCGGGTATACATTCCCTGCTCCGCTGATGAAGAAGATCCGCGCACAGCAGTTCCGCGTGTACCTGCAGGCGACCAACCTGTTCACCATCACCGGTTATTCAGGGCTCGATCCCGAAGTGAGCCGGAATGCGAGCGGCAACCCTACCGTATTCGGCATTGACGAGGGCTCCTACCCTTCTTCGCGGCAATACACCATTGGCCTGAACCTCACTTTTTAACCCATCTTCAAGCAACGCGATTATGAAGAAGTTCATGAAATATATAGCCGTTCTTTGCTGGATCGGCGGTTTTACAATGTTACAGGCCTGTCAGGACGATTTTCTGGACAAACCTGTTCAAGGCGCATTGGGCGATGATGTGCTCGCCAATGCAAAAGGCGTCGACGGCCTGCTCACCGGCGCCTATGCCGCACTCGACGGCCAGGGCGATTTCACCGGCGGCAGCGGCTGGGAATCACCGCCCGACAACTGGGTGTACGGCGCCATTCCCGGCGGCGATGCGCACAAAGGCAGCGACGGCGGCGACCAGACGCCCATCAGCGCTATTGCGACATTCAGTACCGGGGCCGACAATGGCTTTTTCAACAGCAAATGGAAGGCATTGTACGAAGGCGTTTCACGGTCCAACACCGTGCTGAAAGTGCTCGCGCTGGCTACCGACGTTTCGGCCGAGAATAAGGCGAATATCGAAGGACAGGCACGGTTCCTGCGGGCACACTACTATTTCGAATTGAAGAAAATGTGGAACATGGTGCCCTGGATCGATGAAACTACCACCGATTTTAACCAGCCCAACGATAAGGATATCTGGCCACTGATCGAAGCGGATTTCAAAGCGGCCTATGAGCAGCTGCCAGCCACGCAAACCCTGGTAGGAAGGGCTAACAAATGGGCCGCCGGGGCTTATTTGGGCAAAACCTATTTGTATCAGAAAAAATACGCTGACGCTGTAAAGGTTTTTACCGATGTGATCAACAATGGCGTCACGACCAACGGCTTGAAATATGGCCTCGTTTCTTTCAAGGACAATTTCGATGCAGCCACTAAAAACAATGCGGAATCGGTGTTCGCGATACAAATGGTGGCTAACGACGGGACGCTCGATATCACCAATGCCAATCAAGGCAGCATGCTCAACTTCCCCTACGGAACAGGCGCGCCGTTCAGCTGCTGCGGTTTCTTCCAGCCCACGCAAATGCTCGTCAATATGTACCGCACCGATGCCGGCGGACTGCCCTACCTGACTGATTTCAACAGTCACGCCGTCAAGAACGATATGGGCATTGCCTCCGCCACCGCATTCACGCCCGATGCCGGTAACCTCGATCCGCGCCTGGACTGGACCGTCGGCCGCCGCGGCATTCCGTACCATGACTGGGGCATTTATCCGGGCATAAACTGGGTGCGGGACCAGCCCTATGGCGGCCCCTATGCTCCAAAAAAGAACATTCACCGGCAGAAAACGCAGGACCTCTACGCCGACCTCAGCTCCTGGGCGCCCGGTAATGCGATCAACGTGTTGGTGATCCGCTTTGCCGATGTGTTGTTGCTGGCAGCGGAAGCGGAAGCCAATGGAGGAAGTCTCGCCAAAGCGGAGGAATATGTTAACAAAGTGAGAAGCCGCGCGGCGGACAAAACCGGCTGGCTGTACAAATACACCAACGATTCCAACCCGCTGGGCGGCTTTTCGGGTACCCCGGCCGCTAACTATGTGATCAAACCCTACCCCGCCGGCACATTGGCGGCCAAAGGGAAGGATGGCTTGCTTGAAGCGATCTACTACGAACGCGGCATCGAGCTGGCGATGGAAGGTCACCGCTTTTTCGACCTCGTGCGTTGGGGTAAGGCCAATACGGCCATTAACGCCTATTTCGGCTACGAATCCAAGATCACCACCGACCTCGCCGGCGGCAAATACCTGGACGGCAAGAACAACTACTTCCCGATCCCGCAATATCAAATCGATATGAGCGTCGTGAACGGCACGCCGTTGCTTAAACAAAATCCGGGATATAACTAAGAAGGACTGCTCCTAAGAAACGCCAAAATGCCGAACGGTAGCAGAATAGATCTGTCACCGTTCGGCATTTGATTTGATTCAAGAAAAAGACCGCTTCTGATTCAGGAATCCGGTTAGTCTGTTAATTGTAACCCTGGTTTTGGACCAGCTGCTTGTTCACGTCCATTTCCCGCTGCGGAATGGGCATAATCAGCTTGGGAGAATTATACGGCAAAGCCCCCACATTTCGCCGCGTGCGTCTGAGGTCGTGCAACGTATGGCCCTCGAATGCCAGTTCCAGATGCCGCTCTTTAAGCACAGACTCGATCGTTGCCGCGGTAGCCGCATTCAGGCCTGCACGGGCCCGGATCAGGTTCAAGTCCGCGAGTGGCGTGGCACCTGTCTGGCTGTTGAGGCGCAGGTTTGCCTCGGCGCGGGTCAGATACATTTCTGCTAATCGGAATTGCAGCACATTACCGAATTGATCCAGGTGTTTCTGGGTGAACGTGTTGTTGGTAGTTACAAAAAATGCACCCCGTTTGTCACCGGCTTCGTACAGGCCCCGGTGCTTCGCCAGTACGCGGATGTCACCGCGGCCCGCGGTTCCCACGATGTCCGAAACGGTCGTTCCAAAGAAAGTATTCATATCATTGGTACCGTCCTGCTGAGTCACGATCATCGAGAATATGTATTCCTTCGGATTGGCCCCGCTATTTTTTAGAAATGTAAAAAACAACGATTCGAATGCGGCATTAAGCGAGAATTTATCCGATGCAATTACCTCGTTGGCTTCATCACGTGCAGCGGCGTAGTTGCCCTGCATCAGGTACACGCGCGAGAGCTGTGCCGACGCCGCATATTTGGTTGCGTAAATGGTATTGCTTTCAGGCAACAGTGATTTGGCTTTGGTAAGGTCTTCCAATACCTGCGCATATACTTCCGCCACGGGGTTCCGGGGTATTTTGTCGGCATCGGTAAGGACACGCGTCGGCTTTAATACCAAAGGCACGCCGGGGTTGGAGGCATTATCGCCGTCCCCCCAGGTTTTGGCATACAATCTTACCAGGTCAAAATAAATCGACCCGCGGATAAACCGGGCTTCGCCCTCGACACGGGCGCGCTTGTCTTCATCGACGATATCGAGCGCCGAAAGTACATTGTTGCAGCGGTTGATCGCCACGTACGAGTCGCGCCAGGTGGCGGTAGCGGTCGCATTGTTGGTAGTCATCTCCTTGTTGTACATTTCGAGCAGGTTCTGAAACGTACCTCCGAAGCCCAGCTCATCGGCATTACCGAGCAATTCGGACGCATACTGAAACGCCCCGCCGTACACATCCTCATCCTGCAAACCGTCGTAACATCCGATGAGGGTCACCTCAACGTCGCGGGAAGTACTCAGGGCTACATTTTCGTCGATACTTTGGGTCGGCTGAACATCCAGCCTGTTGTCACAGCCCGCAGCCATCAACATCGCTGATAGCAGGACCGGTAGGATATATCTGTTCTTTTTCATGATGAGAATGCAATGTTAAAATCCGACATTGATGCCCACCAGCAATGTCCGCGGCTGGGGAGCTGTGTAAAAGTCATTGCCCAGCGCGAACTTGGTGTCCTTCTCGCTCAGGTCATCGGTGTTAACCTCTGGGTCCCAACCTTTGTAGTTAGTGAAAGTAGCGAGGTTGAGCGCCGAGACATACACGCGCACTTTTTCCATTTTAATGCGGCGCACCAGTGCGGTAGGCAGGTTGTAGCCCAATGTCATCGACCGCAACCGGAGATACGAGCCATTGAAAATGTATCGTGTAGATGCCTGATTGCCGTTACCCCGGTAGAAACGGGCCTCCGGAACATCGGTATCGGGGTTCTCGGGCGTCCAGGCATTCATCTGATCGGCCGTCTGGTTATCTTCGTAGATCCCGTTGGCCGACGAGTACTGCCCTACCCCGTAGAAGTTGATCTTATTGCCGGAAACGCCATTGAAAAACACACTCAAATCGATTCCCTTATAGGAAAACGTGTTGGTAATACCACCCACAAATTTGGGGTTCGGATTACCGGCCACTACCCGTTGCGCGCTGTTGTATCCGCTATTCGTAACCGTAGACCTGTCGACCGTCCCATCGGGGTTCGGCGTATTTTTATAGAATAATGCATTCCCGTTCGCGCGGTCCACACCGGCGTATTCGACGGTGTAAAACACGCCCACAGGCTGGCCTTCCATAACACGGCTCATGCTGCGGATACCGCCTTCGATCACCTGGCCCTGGATGTCCGTCACTTTATTCTTATTGTTCGCCACGTTCAGGGAGGTTGTCCAGCGGAACGCCCCTACGGTATTTTGGGTATTCAATACAAATTCAAACCCTTTGTTTTCCAGCCTGCCTACGTTGCGGTACTGAACCGAAAAACCCGAGGTTGCCGGCACATTCACTTCGAGCAACAGCCCGTTCGTTTTTTTGACATAATAATCGATCTCCCCGCTGATCCGGTTGTTGAACAAACCGAAATCGACGCCGAAATCCGCCTGGCGGGTAGTCTCCCATTTCAGGTCCGGATTGGCGATCTGCGACGGGCGCTGCCCGGCGGACCCTGCATAGCCGGCATCCCCGGAAAAAAGCCCCAATTGCGGAAAATCCCCGATCTCGGAGTTCCCCGTCAACCCGTAACTGCCGCGCAGCTTCAGGAAGCTGAGCAGATGGTTGTTTTTAAGAAAACTTTCCTCGGTAACCACCCAGCCCAATGAGGCCGATGGGAAAAAACCATAACGCGAATTGACCCCGAAACGCGACGAGCCATCGATACGCGCGCTCGCAGACAACAGGTATTTATCGGCAAACTTGTAGTTCATCCGCAGGAAATAGGACAAGAAACGGAAATTGGTTTCCGAAGTACTCCCGTCTGACTTGGTAGCCGCGCTGGCAATCTTTTTGTAGGAATCGGACGGGAATTGCGTTCCTTCCACGAAGCTCAATTTCCGCTGCGATTGCTGGTAAGACATCCCCAGCGTAGCCCCGATGCCGTGCAGGCCGAGCATTTTGTCATACGAGAAGAAGTTGTTGGTATTGTAATTCGTCACAAATGTGGCATAGTTGTTACCCAGCCCGCTGGTGGCCTCGCTCACATTCCGCACGTTCTGGCTTTGGTAATACCCTTCCTCATTCTGGTTCAAAAGGTCGATACCCAGTTCACTGCGGAATTTCAGTTCCGGCAGGATGTTGAACTGCGCATAAGCGTTGGTCAGGTTGCGGAACGAGGTCGCTTCGAATTTCGCGTAGTTGATCGAGATCATCGGGTTGAAGTAGAGCGGCACATTCAAATCGCCGGGAGGCGTTCCGGTGGGCAGGCCCGTTTTGGGGTCGGTGAAAGGCGTCAGCGGGGTCAACGCAGCCATTTGAAGCGGGTTCGAGAATGCATTATCACCCGGCAAACGCTGGTTAACCGTACGCGCCAGGCCCATCGACAATCCTACCTGCAACCATTTATAAGCCTGATGATCGAGGTTCATGCGCCCGGAAATACGCTGGAGCTCGTTTCCCACCAAGGTACCCGTCTGATCCAGGTACTGCCCCGAAAGAAAGAACTTCGTTTTCTCGCTTCCACCGTTGACTTGCAAATCGAGCTGCTGCATCGGGCCTTTCTGAAACGCCTGATCCTGCCAGGAGTAATTCTGCTGCTGAGGTGTATTGTAAGTGCCCAGGCTGTAATATTCGAGGAAACCGCCCGCCCCGAGCATGTATTGCGTATAAGAATCGGGATCCTGGGTGTCGGTACCGTCTATACGATCTCGGTTGTTGGCTGCCATTGTATAGAACTTCACGTACTCATCCGCATTGAGGAATTTCACGCGACGTGTCGCTTCCGAGGAACCCAGCTGGTAGTTCACGCTCACGTTGGTCTTCCCGGCCTTTCCGCGCTTGGTCGTTATCAGCACGACGCCATTGGCCGCGCGGGAGCCGTAAATAGCCCCTGCCGAGGCGTCTTTCAGGATTTCAATGGATTCGATGTCGTTGGAGTTGATGTCCGACAGTGGGTTGGTGGCGCCGCCATTGTTGCTCAGATCGGCCGTGGTAACAGGCATTCCGTCGACCACATACAAAGGCTGGCTGCTCGCGCTAATGGAAGAATTGCCCCGCACGCGCACGTTAATCGCCTGCCCGAGCTTGCCCGTACCGCTGTTGACATACACCCCGGCTGCCCTCCCCTGAATGGCCGCATCGACGCTCGTGACGGGCATATTCTGGATTTCGGTGCCTTTCACCTGGGCGATATTGCCGGTAACGTCCCGTTTAATCTGCGAACCGTAGCCGGTTACGACCACTTCGCTGAGGCTTCGGACATCGCTTGATAGTTTAACATCGATGGTACTCTGATTCGCCACGGCAATTTCCTGGGCCACCATTCCCACAAAACTGAATACCAGCACAGAGTTGGACGACGGTACGTCGATTGCGTAAACGCCTTCCGCGTCAGTTTGGGTACCGATGTTGGTGCCTTTAAGTTGCACCGAAGCTCCGGGCAAGGGTGAGGCGTCATCACTGGTGGTCACCTTCCCGGTAATCCTGACGCCCTGCGCTGCCGCAGGCAGCCAGCAAACCAGCCATGCCAGAAGCATAAGCGGAAAAATTCTTCTCATAACAAGTTAGGTTTGGTTAATATTGGTTACTACAAACAAATATATTGCCGTAGACGAAATAACCAAATTTTGTTATGGTATTATCGAAATTTGCCCTGGTTTATTTTGTTATTATGCTCATAAAAAATATAATATTTTGAGGCGAGTTATATTTCAAAAATTCGGTCCAGCTCCATCACATGTACTCCGTTCGCACAAACCTTCGGCACTTTCGCGAGCTTTTCTGCCAGTATTTCCGTAGGCATGGGACGGAACTTTCGAACAATCCCGAGCCTGTTCAGGAAGCCTATCACGGAAGCGCTGATCTTTTCGCCCAGGCGGTCGGTGTCTTTGCGGAGCAGCAGGCCGGGCTTGAAAATAATCAGCTTTTCGAATCCCAGCCCTTTCATCTTTTCTTCCAGCTCCCCTTTCATTTTGGAATAAAACACCTTGCTTTTCGGAGTAGCGCCGTACGAGGACAGCAATACCATCTGGGCGACGCCATTCCGCCTGGCAATCCGGGCAAATTCGAGTGGGATCTCATAGTCAATATGCCATTGCTTTTCCTTCGAACCGGCTGTTTTTAATGTGGTTCCCAGGCACGAGAACCAGACGTCCCCTTTGATATGCTCCTGTATGGACTCCATTTTGTTGAAATCGGTGAGGATTTCGGTCAATTTAGGGTGATGAATGCCTGTCGATCGACGCACAAATGCTAACACGCCGGTATAATCCGGATCCCGCAGCAAGGTGTTCACCAGGTCTTTACCCGTGGCGCCGGTAGCGCCGATAATCAAAGCTCTCATAGCGATTGGTTGTTTGCCCGGGTAAATTTAATGATTAATCAATGCGGCAGCGAGTTGCGGAAGCGGCCGTACACCCAGGTACCGGCCACAGCGCTGGCCAGCACCACGGCCACCACGGTCGCGCCGGTCCCGATCTGGGCGAACAACGGTCCGGGGCAAGCCCCGGTAAGCGCCCAACCGAGGCCGAACAGGAGCCCGCCGTATATCTGCCCCTTGTTGAATTTCTTCGGCGTGAAGGTGATCGGTTCGCCGTACATGGTTTTAATCCCGAACCGCCTGATGAACCAAACCGAGATGATACCGGTCACTACTGCCGAGCCGATGATGCCGTACATATGAAACGATTGCAGGCGGAACATCTCCTGGATACGAAACCAGCTGATCACTTCGGCCTTCACGAAGCCGACACCGAACAGCACACCTACGACCAGGTATTTGAAATTGTGGTACCATTTATGCTGCAAATGCGACTCGTTGATGCAGATCGTGTCCTGCGCCCGGGCTTCGAACCCGGCGGTATCCTCAATGAAGGAAGATTGCATGGATTAGTTGTTTAAAATAACGGGTAAGATAAAATTGGCCATCATGAAGCCGCCGGCCATGAAGCAGATTGTCGCCACCAGCGACGGCCATTGCAGGGTACTTAGTCCCATGATCGAGTGTCCGCTCGTGCACCCCCCCGCATAACGCGAGCCGAATCCGACGAAAAAGCCTCCGCCCACCATCATAATCAACCCGCGGGCCGTGAACAGGCTGTCCCAGGAATAAAGCTGCACGGGCACCATCCCCGAAAAATCGTTGACTCCATAGGTCGCGAGTTCTTGCGCCAGCCGCGGATCGACCTGGATCGCCGCAGGATTTGCTAAAAAATAGGCCGCCAGTGCCCCACCTAAAACGATACCCGCCACAAAAAACAGGTTCCAGACCTCCCTTTTGTAATCATATTGAAAGAATGGCACTTTTGCCGGGAAGCAGCTCGCGCAGATGTGCCGCAAATTGGCCGAAATCCCAAAATGTTTATTTCCTAAAATCAGCAGGGCGGGTACTGTGAGGCCAATCAGCGGACCGGCCACATACCAGGGCCACGGTTGTTTGATCACTTCCAGCATCTTTATTTCGTCCCTCCGTTTGGTGAATGCAATACCTCGCCGCTCTCAGCCGCCTGCTTCGTTGGGCATACGTAGTCCGTGACTTTCACAAGCCCCGACTCACGGATCGCCTTAAAGCCTCCCGCCACGTCGATCAGATTATGGTAACCGCGCGCCCGGAGAATCGAGTTGAAGATCATCGACCGGTAACCTCCAGCGCAGTGCACGAGGTAGGTTTTGTTACTATCAATATCTTCCAAATGCTCGTTCAGGTAATCTAACGGCAGGTTTTCCGCTCCTTCCACGTGCTCTGCCAGGTATTCGCTCCGCTTCCTCACATCCAGGATCTGCCAGTCGGGATTGGCGTTCAGCAGGGCTGGCAATTCGCTAGCCTCCACCGAAGGAATGCTGTCTGTTTCTTTTCCGGCCTCTTCCCATGCCTGAAAACCGCCTGCTAAATGTCCGATGGCGTTGTCATAACCAACCCGCGCCAATCGCGTCACAACTTCTTCCTCCCTACCAGGCTCGGTCACCAGCAGGATCGGCTGGCGGATGTCTTCAATGAGAGCACCTACCCAGGGAGCGAAACTGCCATCAATGCCGATATTGATCGAATTGGGAATGAAGCCTTTCGCGAACACCTGCGCCGCGCGGGTATCCAATACGAGCGCGCCTGTCTCGTTGGCAGCCTCCTCGAATGCATCGGCCGTAAGGGCTTGCATTCCCCGGTTCAGCACCTCGTCGATGCTTTCGTACCCCTGGATATTCATCATCACATTTGCAGGGAAATAGGCAGGCGGCGGCGTAAGGCCATCGGTTACCTTTTGGATGAACGTCTGCTTGTCCATAGGTTGCAAAGCGTAGTTCGTGGCTTTTTGGTGCCCCAAGCTATCCGTGGTTTCCTTGCTCATATTCTTGCCGCAAGCCGAACCTGCCCCGTGCGCCGGATACACAACAATATCGTCGGCCAGCGGCAGGATTTTGTCATGAAGTGAATCGTAAAGCATGCCCGCGAGCTTATCCTGGGTAAGGTCCCGGACGACCTTCTGCGCAAGGTCCGGCCGGCCGACATCGCCGATAAACAGCGTATCACCGGTAAAGAGTCCGACCTGACGGCCGTTCTCGTCGGATACCAGGTAACAGGTACTTTCCAGCGTGTGCCCCGGGGTATGGATGATTTCAATGGAAATCTTGCCCAGTCTGAGCACTTCACGGTCCGCGGCAATATGCGCCTTGAAACCGGGGTTGGCCGTGGGGCCATACACGATCGTTGCGCCCGTTTTTTCGGCAAGGTCCAGATGCCCACTCACGAAGTCGGCATGAAAATGGGTTTCCAACACATACTTTATTTTTGCGCCATTCTTTTCCGCACGGGCCAGATAGGGGCCTGTTTCCCGGAGTGGGTCGATGACAGCCGCCTCGCCTTCGCTTTCAATATAATAGGCGCCCTGTGCCAGGCAACCTGTATAGATTTGTTCGAGTTTCATTGTTCTGTGAACTGTTTTGAGTGATAGGTGGGGGAACCATGTGACAAAGGTCGCAAGGCAGCCGGCCATTGTCTGTGACCTTTGTCACACAGGTCTGTTTCTTATTGGAGGATGAATTCTTTGAAGAGGATGAAGCATCCCATGGCGAGCACAAACCAGCCGAAGCTCTTTTTCAACTGGCTGCTATCCAGCTTCCGGGCAAGCAGACCGCCAATGAAGATGCCGGCCATGGCGACGAGCGTCACCGTCAGCAGAAAGTACCAGTCGATGGCAAAATGGCCCAAATCCCCGGCAAACCCTACCAGCGAATTCAGCGCGATAATCAGTAGGGAAGTCCCCACAGCCTCCCGCATGGGCATCCCCAGTACCAATACCAATGTGGGAATCAGTAAAAAGCCCCCGCCTGCGCCGAGCAGCCCCGTCGTAAGACCAATCCCGACCGCGCTGAGGCCCAGCTTTACAATGTTACGCCCCAGGTCGCATTCCAGGCAACCGGGCTGATTTTGCCTGCCTTTGATCATCCCGATCGCCGCCGCGAGCATTAATATGGCGAACAGGGCCATCGTCAGGACTGGCTCCGTTACCTGGAAATGACCGATATGGAAGAGGTTTTCAGGAATTAAGGGCACCAGGAGCTTCCGCGTCAGATAGACGGTAATCATGGAGCTCAGTCCGAAGAACAATGCCGTTTTAACGTTGACAAGCCCGCGCCGGTAATTACCGTAGGCACCCACGAGGCTGGTCGAGCCGACAATAAATAATGAATAGGAAGTGGATACGACCGGGCTGATCCCGAAAATATATACCAGAACCGGCACAGTCAGGATCGACCCTCCCCCGCCGACGAGCCCCAAAGAGATGCCGATCAACACCGACGCGATATAACCAATGGTTTCCATACTGCTTTGCGCTAATTAAGTACAAAATTGCAATGCGAAAACCGGCGGGTTTGTGACAAATGTTACATAGCCGGAAATGTCCTTTAAAAAAGGATAGTAATTGTGTTCCGGCCCAGTCGCACCATGCCCCGCTGTTCCATTTTTTTAAGCAATCTTGAAATCACTTCCCTTGAAGAATTCATATCGGTGGCGATTTGCTGGTGGGTCAGCGCCAGCTCATCGCTGTGCGAAAGCTTGCGCTGATTCTTAAGGTAAAATTCGATGCGTTCGTCCATGCTCTTGAACGCAATGCTATCCACCACTTCCAGCAACTCCTCGAACCTGGAACGATAGGTTTCCAGCACGAAATAGTACCAAGTTTTATAACTGGTCATCAACTCATCCATCAATGCGATCGGAACGAGTAACGCTTTGGAAGGCTCAATGGCTTTGGCGGAAATCTGGCTCTGTTCTTTCCGCGTGGCGCAAATCATCGACAGCGCGCACGCATCACCTGGACCGAGCTGGTACATAAAAAACTCGTTACCATCCTGATCTTCCCGGTATATTTTCACCCCGCCTTCAACGATCAGCATGGTCGATTTGAAGTATTGCCCCGGACGCATCAGCTGTTGATCCGCTTCGAAATCGCGGATCACGCAATGTCCTGCGAGTTTGCGGATTAACTCCGGTTCAAACTGCCCGAAATGTGATTCCAGCAGTTGCTGAACCCCGGAATGCTGTGTGGTAATGCTCATTAGTTGTTGATTTGAAAAAAGCTAAGTTAAGCATTTACGAACTTCTTCTTTGTGACATTGGTCACACACGGCCTCTGGTAACCCCGTATTACTGCCTGTCCGGCCCGCGCAACGCATGCGCACAGACATGACCAAAGTCAGTCTTTGAAGCACTATTGATCATCCTTAACCACTTGGGTCGTCCATAACTTGCATTCGATTTCAGTAATCAACAGAAACAAAACAGGTAGGAATACGTCACATTCAAATGCGATTGCCATGAACGACACATCCAGAATCAAACATACATCCCTCGCTGGCAGGGTAATGCCTGCCGGGCAAGCCGCCTCGCTCATCCAGGATGGCATGGTGGTGGGCGCCAGCGGGTTTACCCGCTCCGGTGACAGCAAAGCCGTATTGGCCGCCTTTGCCGAAAAAGCCGAGAACGACCACACCCGCATTACCCTCATGACCGGCGCTTCGCTCGGACAAGGGACAGACGGTGCCCTGGCCACTGCCGGCGCCATCGCCATGAGGTTGCCCTTTCAGTCGGACCCCGTGATGCGTACGATCATTAATGAAGGCAAACTATCGTATATCGATGAAAACCTGAGCGAAACCGCGGCCCATATCCGCAATGGCTTCCTGCCTCCTATCGACATTGCGATCGTCGAGGCGGCATCCATCGAAGCCGACGGCAGCATTGTACCCACCACTTCGGTGGGTAACTCGGCGATCTTCGTACAGCAGGCCAAACAGGTGATTGTTGAAATCAACCAGGCTATTCCACTCGAAATCCGCGGGATCCACGATGTGTTTCTGCCGGAAGACCCAACCGGACGCGCCATACTGCCCATAACGGACGTTTGGCAACGCATTGGCCAGGATGTGATTGCCTGTGACCCTGAAAAGATTGCGGCGATTGTATTCACCAGCCAGAAAGACAGCCCGGCTGAAACCGCTTCCGGCAACGCAGCGGCAGAAGCCATTGCCGGGCATTTACTGCGATTCTTCAACCGCGAAATCGCTGCCGGCCGGCTTACCCGCGCCCTCAGGCCCATTCAGGCGGGCATTGGCAAGATTGCCGACGCCGTGCTCGGTGGGCTCGCGCATGGCGACTTTCAGCACCTGACCATGTATTCAGAGGTGCTGCAAGACAGTACTTTCCGATTGATTGACAGCGGTAAAATGGATTTTGCCTCAGGCAGCTCCATGACATTGTCGACCGAATGCTACCAACGCGTATTCGCCGATTTCGAGAGCTACCGGCATAAGATCGTGCTCCGCCCGCAGGACATTACCAATGCCGCGGAAGTAATCCAACGGCTTGGCATTATTGCCATTAATACCGCCCTGGAATGCGACATTTACGGCAACGTCAATTCTTCGCATATTGCCGGCAGCCAGATCGTGAACGGCATCGGCGGTTCTGCCGACTTCGCCCAAAACAGCTACCTGAGCATTTTCGTAACAGAATCGGTCACGAAGGGAGGTAAAATATCTCGTATAGTACCCATGGTTACCCACGTGGACCATTCCGAACACGACGTCGATGTGATCGTGACCGAACAGGGGCTCGCCGATTTGAGAGGGCTTTCGCCCAGGCAAAAAGCCGAAATGATCCTCGAGCATTGCGTTCACCCGGATTACCACGAGGAGCTCTCCGGGTATTTCGAACGTGCCTGCCGCCGCGGGGGCCATACACCACACCTGTTGGAAGAGGCATTCAGGCTGCACGCCAACCTGGCCGAAACCGGTTCAATGAAAACACAGCTACTGGAATCCATCAAATAGCAGATTACTATGAAAAACATTCGCCTTGTGATCGACGCCGATCATTTCAACACCCATCATGTGCAGTTCGCTTGCTACGTGGCATCCCTGACCCAATCCCGGCTGACCGGCATTTTCATGCAAAATGCTCCATCCGAAGCATTTTCCGAATTGAAAATAGCACCCGGCACGCCCTTTGAAGAAACGCTTGCCTTGCATGAGCTCCCCGATTTCCGGAAAATGCAGGAGTCGCTTCAGGAAAGCGAAAGTACCTTCCGCGCGATGTGCGAGCGCCAGGGCGTACATGTGAGCGTGCATACCAACCCGCACGAGCCGCTTGAAGAAATTCTGGCAGAAAGCCGCTATGCTGACCTGATGATTATAGGCAGCGATCTGGCATTCGAGCCTTGGGATGAGAAGAAACCCAGTTCCTTTTTGAAAGAGGTGCTATGCAATATCGAATGCCCTGTGATGATCGCGCCCGACCATTTCGAAGGAGTAGAAGAAATCGTATTTGCCCATGACGGAAATGCCGCGGCCGCGCACGCAATCAAGCAGTTTTCCTACCTTCTTCCGGAATTGGGAGATACACGACTGACGATTGTTCAGGTACTTAACGAAGGCGGGCACGAGGACGCTAACGACGGAAAACTGGCCCGCCTGGTGAGCTCCCACTACTCCAATGCACATTTCAAGAAGCTTTACGGTCGTCCTAATTCGGAGCTGTTTGCCTTTTTAATGAACAAGAAAAAGACGCTGGTCGTTATGGGTTCTTACGGGCGCAGTACATTTTCGAATATGCTGACACCCAGTACCGCCGATCCGCTGATCCGCAACCTGAATCTGCCCATTTTTATCGCGCACCGGTAATGCGCCGCCGCTTTCCGCTCGTTACTCGTTGGAAGGAAGCCCTTCGATACCCCAGTTCACATTAGGCTCCGGCCCCATTTCGAGTACGAGCGATCCGCCTTTCAGCAGCTCTGATGCCCTGAACCAGAAACTGTTCAACGGCTGGCCGTTCAGCGTTGCACGCTGGACGTATATGTTCTTTCGAGACGTGTTTTTAGCCTCAATCGTAAACATTTTGCCTCTTCCGAATTGCGCTCCAAGGTCAATGATCGCTTTTTCAAACAGGGGGCTGCCAATCTCGTAGATCGGATCGACGCGCGTTCCTCCGTCGGTTTGGAAAAGGCCCAGCGCCGACATTACAAACCAGGCGCTCATTTGTCCCTGGTCCTCGTCGCCCAGATAGGCGTTGGATACCTCATGCCCATAGTACCTGTCCACCACCGACCGGCTCCACTTCTGGGTCAGCCACGGCTTTTTGACCCAATTGAACAAGAAGGCAAAATGCATGGATTGCTGGTTACCCTGTACCACGGGATAATCCCAGTACTGATCGTTCGGGCCGTTGTAGCGCCATTTGACGCTCTCGTTAAAACCCCAGTCGAGCCTTTTCACAAACTCATTCTCTCCGATCGTCTTCGCGAGTCCGGGAACGTCCTGCGGCACAAAAAAAGTGAGCTGCCAGGCATTTCCTTCTACGTAATGATGGTTGGCGCCGGATTTGAAAGGATCGAAATCGGCCAGCCAACGTCCCGTAGAGTCTTTCATCCGCGCAAAGCCGGTAGCCGGGTCAATGACATTTTTCCACCAGTTTCCCCGCTCTGCAAATGCCTGGTAATCGGCTTTTTTGTGAAGCGCTTTCGCAAACTGGGATACCGAATAATCATCAAAGCTGTATTCCAGGGTATTGGAAAACCGCCCCTGATCATACGGCACGTAATGGTGTTTCAGGTAAGTGAGTAAATCCTCGTTGCCGGCCCGGCCGCCGCCCACGGGCGCGGCGGGAACGGTCTGCATTTTCCGCACGGCCTCGTAGGCCTTGTCGACATCGAAGCCGCGGATGCCCATCTGATATGCGCCCACGATGAGCGGCACCTCATGCTCGGCCACCATCACCGGAATGTACTCCATCCCGGCAGGCCCTTTCGCCAGCCAGCCGCCGCGGTCGTACATCGCAAGCTGGGATTTCACCCACCGGTTCGACCACTCGGGGGTAACCAGGTTCCAAAACTGATTGAGGTTCCAGAATGTGTTCCAGAAAGCATCACAGCCCAGGGCAATGTCATCCTTATTCTGAAACTTATTGACGTTCTCATCCGCATCCCGCCAGCTGCCATCCACGTCGCTGAATGCATTCCGGCTCAACGACCGGTACATATTGGTATAAAAGCGTTCTTTTTCGCGTTTGTCATTGCTGAAAATCACCACACGACCCAGCAGGCCGTTCCATACGTTTTCCTGGTTGTTTCTCACTTTTTCAAAATCCCAGCCAAACGGGTCGGAGATCTCGGTTTTCAGATTCAGTGATGCATTCTCCACGCTCACATAAGAAATCCCCGAGCGCACCTGCACGACCTTGTTCGTTTTAGTGTCAAATTCCAGGAACAGCCCTGCATTCCGTGCGCTGTCCGCTGCGAGGTTCGTTTTCAGATGTACTTCGTCGTTCAGCCACGTGCCGTAATTCACGATGGGCTGGTCCATTTCGATCACAAAATGTACCGTGTACTGCTGGTCAATCCCGCCGGACCATACATCGCGCGAAAGTTGCTCGCTATACCCCTCGATCCGCCGGTCACTAACCTTATCGATCTTTACTTTCCGGATCTTATAGCCGTATTCGGTCGGAATTTGCAGGTCGACCATCACGCGGCCCTTTTCGCTTTTCTGCCAGGTATACTTCTGAAATGACGCACGGGTAGTCGCGGTCAGTTCGGCTGTGATGTTATTGTCAGTGAGATTTACTTTGTAGTAGCCCAAAGGCGCCTGTTCGGTACTTTTATCGAACCGGGAACGGTAGCCGCTATCCGGATCAGCCTGATCCCCGATCCTGGTTTGCAATGGCCCGGCAGTAGGGAAAATTCCCAGGCCGGTCATCGTCCATTCGTGAATGTGGCTGAATGTACCGATCGACTCAAACGTAGGGTCGTAACCCGCCTGCCAGCCGCTATTCTGGTTATCCGGGCTCAGCTTCACCATGCTGAACGGCATCCACGGCCCGGGCGCAATCATCCACCGGGAATGCCCTGCCCCCAGCATCGTATTCACGTATCCGGCCGGCGTTTTGAGCTTTTGCTTATCGCGTTTCACTTTCCCGGATTTCACCAGTTGCTTGTCCACAAAAACTTGAAATGCCCCCGAGCCCGGTTGGTCAACGGCGGGCATCGGCGCTTCCAGCAGGTAGCGTTCCCGCTCTATTTTTTGGGACAAAATCGTCTTTCCATCGAGCTTCACGTCGATCAAAGGCTCTCCCCGAAGCTGGGTAATATCGATCAGCAACGGCTGGATGGATTTGCCGTCCATATTGAGCTCGTAGTCCGCTGCTTCTACATTCCGGAGCAGTGCTTTGCCCGGCGTGGCGAGCGTTGTCTGCGCCGGACCTTCCAGCTTCACCTGGTCGAACATCAGCCAGCCGCCCTGCAAAGTGGTCATCACCACCTCATTCACGCCCTGTTTCACCAACATTGCAGGAATATCGATCACCACAAGCTGCTCTTTGGGACTCACTATAAGCCGGTCCGGGTCTTTGAAACCCGACCCCTTTCTCAGTTTGAATTTCCACGATTTACCATTCACAAGCACCTTCAAGAGCGGTGCGTGCAGGGAATCGGTTTCGAGCACATCCACCACAAGCCGCCATTTGCCCGAAGACGGTTTGCTTTTTATATCAAATATAACCGTAAGGAAATGCGACCTGATCCCCGAGGTTCCGCCCGTGCCACCCCAGCCGTTCACCGGCCCGGGCAGCACGTATGGCCAGTCCTTCTGCGCTTCTGAACGGCCGATGAGGAAAAAATTATCCTCGTAACCAAAGTCCTTTTCCAGAAACCGTTTGTACCCGTCGGGCGCAAGCGCCATCCCGGACGGCGAATTATCAGCCTCGCCGATCTTCCAGATCGTCTTTTGCTGCGCAAAACCCGATGCGATTACGAATACGGACAATAGCAGAACGGCAATCGCTCTTGCGAAAAGGCGGTTTTTCATGGGTCAGGAATGAGTCAGGTTTTTAACAGATATATGTTTATACAAACTATTAACCAGCAATGATCGCAATACAACTCAAAATCAATATTTTTAGCTAAAATATGTATTTCTAAAATCGCAGCACAAGTATAGCAGTTATAGTTTGTATATACAAAGTGACGTAAGTATTCTCCGATATTTTGCTTGAAAACGGCCCACGCTGACTATATTATCGGATCTTTCAGGCGACAGGGCCTTTCGGAATGAACCAGGAAAACAACATTTATACCGAACAGCGGGTAGCCGTTCCAACCGAATTCACGGACGTCTTCACACATTTTTACATTGCCCAAAACGATACCGGGCTGGACGTTACCAAGACGCTGATACCCAGTTTTCAAACGATAATGGTATTTGGGTTCGGTCCTGCGGTGAAGTTCAAATCCGGGGGAAACAGCCTTGAAGTCCATGAATGCGTGGTGCTGGGTCCTATTAAACAGCCTGTTGAATACACTTTGCCCTCGGGTGCCGATTTGCTGGTAGCCAATTTCAAAGACGATGCTTTTTACCGGTTTTTCGGGCTCGCAGTCCTTTCCGACCAGATCGCAACGCATCCCGATGAGCTGCTCGACGAGCATTGTTTTTCGGCACTCTGGCTCCGGTTGAAAAATGAAGCCGCAATGGATCGTATAAAGCTGATCCTCGACTTTTGCAGGCCTTATCTCCGGCCAAGGCATTTGTCGGCGACCAGCATTGCCGGAGAAAACGCCGACTATGCGGTAATCAACCCCATTAAGACCGTTGCTCAGAAGACGGGGCAAAGCGAACGCATCGTCCAGCTCAACCATAAGAAATACCTCGGATTTACGGCCAAAGAAAAAGGCCGTTATGAAAAATTCTCCAAAGCCATCCAGCTGTTACAAGCCTCTTCCGGCAAAGTGGATTGGCTTCAAATCGCGGAAACCTGCGGCTACTACGATCAAAGCCAGCTCATTCGCGACTTCAATCATTACCTCAATCTGAGCCCCCGCCGGTATATCCAATTCCAGGAAAACATTTGCAAAGCCGGCGGCTGACCGCGGCGCGATTTCGTTTTCTTACAATTTTAGCGATGCGGGATGTATGAATTTTGTGCTGTACAAAAAACAAACAGCATGAAACAGACCAGCATTTTTCTGACAGGCGCAACAGGCGCCGTAGGATCACAACTCGTTCAACAGCTCACATCACTGAATATCGGTTTCAAAGCGCTTGTGCGCACTCCCACACAAGCCGAACAATTTGCCAGGCTACCTGATGTTGAAGCCATCGTGGGCGACCTGGCGGACCCGGCTACTTTTGAATATGCCCTGCACGGCGTTGAAAAGGCCTTTCTGTTAACCAACTCGTCGGAACAGGCGGAATCATTACAGATGGGTTTCGCGGAAGCCGCACACAGGGCCGGGGTGCCGCATATTGTCAAACTCTCCCAATTTGCGGCGAGCGAATCCTCCCCGGTACGTTTCCTGCGCTACCATGCCAGGGTCGAAAACCGGATTAAGGAGCTGGGCTTTCGGTACACATTCCTTCGCCCCAATTTATACATGCAGGGACTGCTGGCGTTCAAAGACCAGATTAAACACCACGGCCAGTTTTTCGCTGCCATCGGGAAGGCCCGGGTGAGCCTGGTGGACGTGCGGGATATTGCAGCCATTGCCGCCGCGGCCCTGACCGAAGCCGGGCATGAAAACAAAACTTACGACATCACCGGCCCCGACGCGCTCAGCCATTATCACCTGGCCGAAATCCTCTCGAATGTGCTGGGCAAACCGGTGAATTTTATCGACGTTTCCCCCGAGCAGATGGAAAAGGCCCTAGGCGGCGCCGGATTTCCGGAATGGCAGATCGGCGGCCTGATCGAAGACTACGCGCATTATGCGCGCGAGGAGGCATCAGCCGTCTCCGATGCGATCACCCGCGTTACGCGTAAGAATCCCATTAACTTTACGCAGTTTGTGCAGGACCATCGCTTCCTGCTGTGACCTAAAAGAAAAGTGGGGCGACCGTCAACCGGCGCCCCACTTTTTAATGCGGAAAATTTGCAGCCCCGCCAAGCCTGCCCGTCGCGAACGACCGCTCATTCCGGCTTCTTCACTGACATCGTATCGTACCGGGTAACGGTAAAAATGTCGATGGCTTTTCTGTCCGGCTTAAATGAAGAGCGGTAGCTCAGCAACGTTCCGGGTTTCCAGTCGGGAATTTTACTTTCCTCAACGTCCGGGCCTACCAGCAACGATTTGGTTTTTGAGTCGGTTGATGTGTATTTAAGTTCTGTGTTAATGTTCACCGTGTCGGGGGCATTCCAGCTTATCTTCAACATTTTGAGCGTCGAATCGTAAGAGGCCTCGCTGATGGTACGGTTCAACAAGCCATTCTCATAATTTGCTCCAAATGTTCTCCCGTTGAAACGCAGCGGCACCGAGCGGTTACCTTTTGCATCCAGTGAGTACATTTCAAAATTGTAGGCTCCCTCCGGCAGCGGATCAATCAAGATTTTCACTGTGTCGCCGATCAGGTCGGAAGGGACGGCGGCTTCCATGGAATCGGCCTTGTTGTTCCAATACAATTTGTAGGCCGTAACGCGAGGATCCGCGCTCAGGACCCAGAGCAGCTGAGTCCGGTTTCTTCCCGAAGCTATCAGCATCGTATCGCCGCGTCCCGGGTATACGATTTCCCCGCCTGCCTGGTATTTTTTGAAATCGTCCCAATCGGTACACGACGCCAGCGCGCAAACAATCAGCAGCAGCCCAGTGATTTTATATTTGATAACCATAAAATGTCAGTTTAGAATTATTTGGTATCACCCCAGAAAGTGATCTCAGTAAAATGGACGAACTTGGTATCGGACCAGTTCTGATGGATCTGCATCCGGATGTATCGCACTTTCGGGGCCGAAAGCGGGAATACGAACTCCTCCCCGGCCGACATATAGGCAATATCCTCGCCGGTGTTCACGCCATAAGGGCTCCCCGACGGTTTGATCGACTCACAATCCATCAGCTTGGTCCAGCCATTGAAGCTACCATCCGGGTTGGGCGCCTTTTCGCTGCCCCACATGGTCCATTTACGCGGATTACCATGTTTGTAAAACCAGTCGCCCTGCCGCTGCCAGAGTCTGAAACGGCTTAGCTTGGCCACGGTCCCGAGGTCGAACGTGAAGTGGATCGGCATGTCGCGGTCGGAAAGCGGGATGGTATGGAAGCCGGGCTCGTTCGGCAGATCATCCCAAATGAAGGGTATGCGCCAGCCATAGCCGCTCTCCTCGTCGGTCGGCAATACGTATTCCCGGAACTTGGTTTTATCCAGTTTCTTTTCAAAAAACGGTTTTACTTCCTTAAAAACGGTGTCGGAATAATTGTTCCAGCGGTCGCGCACGTATACGCCGAATTTCCTGCTGAGCGTATCGAAACCCCTGGCGGCAAATGAGCCGCCTTTCATTTGCGTGTACAACGTTTCGGTAGGAATGAAATCGCCATTATTGTCGGTGGTAATGACCACGATGGCCAGCTTGGCTTCCGAAGGATTATTGAATGCGACGTTCAGCCCTCCGAAATCGACGCCCAGTTGGAGCGAATTGAAAACGGTCTGAACAGGCGGGGCCTGTGGTGCGATCTTCACAACCACCGGTTCCGATTTGTTATCGCTTTTGTCTACGGAATATAACTTTACTTCGTAGTCGCCGGCGGCAGAGAATCCCTCCACGGTCAGCTTGTTAGTATAATGCGATGCCTTTGCCTCGCTCACCTGTTTGGTTGTATTGTTAATGACGTATTCCGCCATGACATATTGCAGGTCTTCATCGGCCGGGAGCGAGTAAGAGATCGTAGCGCCCCCCGCAAAATTGACTACCGAAGTATTGGTCACCACGCCGGGCTTCGTCGCATCCGCGCCCAGGGGTTTGCGGATCTCGTCCGTGTCGGCGCAGGAGCAAAGCCAGGCCGACACCCATACCAGAGAGAATAATATCTTGATCTTTTTCATAGATAACAGCATTTACCAGCCTGGGTTTTGGACAAGGTTCGGGTTAACAATCAGGGAGTTTTCGGAAATCGGCCAGAAATAATCTTTCAGACTGAAACTACTCGTATAAATCGGCTTCACCCGGTAATAGTTGACAGCTTCGCGTTGGGCAATATCCCATCCATTCACCGACCTTTGGAGGTAGTTTTCGGCTACCCGCCATCTGCGGAGGTCCCAAAACCTTTTCCCTTCAAAAACCAGCTCGATGAGCCGCTCCCGCTGGATGATTTCACGCAGTCCTTCCTTGCTGCTGAATTTGGAAGGTTTATTGGAATGTTTGGTCCACGATTCCACCACCCCTTTCAGACCGGCCCGGGCCCGTACCTTATCGATCCAGCCATACACTTCCGCGGATGGCCCCTTCGATTCGTTCAACGCCTCCGCATATAACAGGTACAGGTCTGCGAGGCGCATGATCGGGAACGGGTAGCCTTCCACATTGTATTGCTGCGCCGGGTCGTTGATGGTATTGTTGTAATTAGCCAGTTTTTTGGGCCAATAGCCGGTCACGGAATACAGGGAAGCGCCCTGCCTGCCGCCGGTCTGCCCCAGCTTTCCTTCCAGTACCCAGGTATTGTCGTCGTCGTTTTTTCCCTGGCCGAACCATATTCCGCCGTCGAAACCGAGGTCTGCATAAAAACGCGGCTCGCGGTCGAAGTTGAGCTGGACGGTCGTATAGCCTTCCTTAATGTAATAGCGTTCACTTTTCAATGCTTTCCGCAGCGCGGTGAAGCGGGTACCATATGGGTAGGTTTTATCCTCTTCGATCGGCACGCCATTGTGGCTGTAAAACATCTCGGCGATGTGCAATGGCGGAGCCAGCATCGAACCAATGCTTTCGTTGGGTATCGTGCCGGTAAATGGGCTTAACCGTGCCTGTGACAGCGACTGAAACCCCCGGCTGCCGCCGCCCGTCGAATTGGAAGCCCCCCAGATGAGCTCCACATTCCATTTATCGGTTACCGCGGCGCGGATGGACATCAGGCGCTGCGTCGAATCCGAAACCTTGGTGGTTACCGAGCGGGGCACGAATTCGTAAAGCCGGTGCCCGTTGGCCTCGCAGGCCGTAATCGCCTCCCGGCAAGCCTGGGCCGCCCGCTCCCATTTCTCAGGGCTCGCCGTGCTGCTGAACAGGGGCTCGTTGTCCTTATTTCTGAAATTGGCGTAATTCTGGTTCCCGTTATAAAGCGGGCTGGCCGCGGTGGTGAGGATCTCCGCTTTGATCGCCAGCGCGATAGGCTTCGTAATCCTTCCCAGCTCGGAAAATTCATTGGGTAGAATCACCGGAAGGTCCGCAGCCGCTTCGTCAATCAGGCTTACGGTGTAGTTGAAAACCGAATCTACATGCTGCCTTTTAACCTTCACCTGTTCCGCCGAGGCCGAAATCGGCAGGTTGTTTTTGATGATCGGGACCGGGCCATACATCCTGACGAGGGTGTAATGGTAATAGGCTTTCAGGAACTTCACTTCCGCCACCCATCTTTTCTTCTCAAAATCGGTGAGGTCGCGGACCTTGTCGATGTTTTCCAAAAAGATATTGCATTCGCGGAGTGCCTGGAAATACTTGCCGTCCCAGTAGTTGGCGATGGGCGAAACGATGTTCTGCTCCCCTCTGGCGATCCGGTACAAGGTCCCGTTGATATTTCCGAGCACGGGATACACCGTCGCAAACTCATCGCCGGTGAGAAAGGCGGGATCCGCGCCCTCGTTGCCGAACTGCGGAAGATTATTATAGCAGGTAAAAAGGTACTTTTCCGCATCTGCACGCATTTTGAATGCATTGTCGATGGTCGCCACGTTATCCGGCACAATATCGAGGTACTTCCGGCAACCCGCGGTAGTCAGTACGAGCAAGGCGGTGAGGCAAAAACTGGTGTACAGTAATTTCATAGTATGATGCTTAGAAATTCATATTCAAACCGATGTTGAAGACTTTCTGGACCGGATAACCCAGGCCGTTCCCTCCCATTTCAGGATCCCACAGCTTGAACTTGCTGAATGTCAGCAAATTCGTCCCATTGAAATAGACCCTGAAATTGGTCACTTTGAGATTTTCCAGCACACGGCCCTTTACGGTATACCCTGCTTCGAGGGTTTTCAGTCGGATAAATGAGCCGTCGCGCATAAACCAGGTGCTTCGCTGGGAGTTATTCTGGTTTTCGACCGTCGACATTCTTGGCCAGACGGCGTAGATATTCCGGTTCTCTTCCGACCAGTGGCTGTCCGCAAATGCTTTCAGCAATGCATTCTCGCCGATCAGGTTGGCCGGAAAAAGATCGTTACCTCCATTATTATCTTTATTATAGTCGATAAAAGGGGCAGAAGCGACGGGATTGATAAAAAACGATTCGCGTCCCAGGCCCTGGAAAAATACCGAGAGATCGAACTGCCCGCTTCCGGCCGACAAGCCAAACCCGTAGGTAATCTCGGGCGTTTCGGGATGGCCGATCGCCACAAAATCCGCATTGGTAATCTGTCCGTCCCGGTTAATATCCCGGTACTTAATATCCCCGGCACCGTATACGCCGAAGTTCTGGCGGGGCGAATTCTTCACATCATTTTCATCGATAAAAAGTCGCTCGGCGATCAGGCCGCGGGGTTGGCTGATCGACTGTCCTACCCTGGACAAATAACGGTCTTTATAATCAGGCTCTTCAAAGATGGAATAGACCGAACGGGCCATCGTGAGGTTACCTCTTGCTACCAGCCAGGCGCCGTTTTTGAAGTTCTGGTTGAAATCAACTGCCAAATCAAAGCCCTTCGATTTGGCTTCCCCCACGTTGGCCGACGGCGTGACCGCCAGCCCCATTGTGCTCGGGATCGAAGCCCGCTCCATCAGGATGTTGGAACGCCGCTGCTTGTAGATTTCCGCGATCACATTCAGTTTTTGCAGGATTGAAAATTCCAGCCCGAGGTTTGTCTGATAGGACGTTTCCCAGGTAATGTCCTTGTTCTCATACCGGCTGATGGACACGCCATTCCGGGTATAATTGGAGTTGAAACCAAAAGAAGCTCCTCTTGATGAGTTATTCAGGTTAACTTCGGAGAGAAAGAAGAAGCGCTGGTCGGGCCTTCCGATGGCGTCGTTACCCACCAGGCCATACGAGCTGCGTACTTTCAACTTGTTCACAATGCGCTCCATGGGTTTCCAGAAATCTTCGTTCGATATCACCCATGCCCCGCCGATGGTCGGAAAAAAACCGAATTGCTTGCTCTTATGAAACCGCTCTGACCCATTATAACCAAAGTTGAATTCCGCAAAATACCGGTTATCGAACGAGTAGGACAACCGCCCCGAAACCCCGGTATTCCTGCTTGGAAGCGACTGCTGTAACGATTGGACCTGCCCCGCGCTCGAATTGTCTTTCAGGATCTGCTGCAAGGTGGTCACCACCGTAGCGTTCAATGAATGTACTTCCCTAAAAACACGTGAGTAGTCCAGTGTCCCCTGTAAATAGAGGAAGCTTTCCAGATTTTTAGCTCCGGGGTTGTAATTGAGATACTCGGTGGCGGGCTCGCTGAAAAACTCATTGCTTGCTTGCTGGTTCAGCCAGTTGAGCGTGTAAGTGTTGGTCTGCTTGTCGTACGACCCGGCGTGGTAAAAATAGGGGTTATAGGCCCTGGTAACGTCGAAATACGACGACCGGTTGATATTCGCCAGGCCCCGCACGCTTAGCCCTTTGGTGACGAAGTCGAGTTTCTGGGCCAGTTCCAGCTGCGTGAGCATTTTGGATCTTGAATACTGCTTGTATCCTTTCACCATGTCGGCGTAGGGATTGAGGTATTGTCCCTGGTCAAAATTTCCGAAAAGGATATGGTCTGTGGCCTCATTGGCTTTGTCGGGTGCGTAATAGGCCGGGTACGATGTCGGACTGGTTTTCAGCGCTTTCTGGTAAATGCCGGAACCGCCGTCGATCGGGCCGTTATAGTCATCAAAATTCCCGTACAACCGCACGATCAGCTGCGTTTGCGGGCTGAGATTGATGTTGACATTCGACCGGACCGAGTAGCTGTTCAGCTTGACGTTGTTGTTGAAGTTGTTCATCTTATCCACTTTCAGCATCCCATTATCGTTGCTGAACGACGTGGCTACATAGTATTGCGCCACTTCGCCCCCACCTGATACGCTCAGGTTCGCACGGCGGTTTTGCGTATATTTTTTAAAAAGCACATCACGCCAATCGGTCGATGGATAGATATAGGGATTATTGCCCTTGCCTGTGTTTTCGATCTGATTTTGCGGGTATTTGATGGCCGCGAGCGGGTCTCGCGTCAACTGCGCCTCGTTATACAGTTTCATGTATGTGATCGGGTCGGCCAGTTCCACGTTCTGGGTCGGCATCGAAACGGAGTTCTCCATCCGGAAGTTGATCTTCGCTTTGCCCGCCCGCCCTTGCTTGGTGGTCACATATACCACTCCGTTCGCACCGCGCGCGCCGTATAATGCGGTAGCACTTGCGTCTTTCAGGATCGAGAAGCTCTCGATGTCGTCGGGTTGCAGCCTCGCCAGGTCGGTAACTGTGAGCTCTACGTTGTCGACCAATATCAGCGGCGAGTTATTGTACCCGAAGGTCGTGATCCCACGGATAAAAAATGTGGCATTATCCACCCCTGGTTCACCGCTGCGCTGGTATCCGATCACGCCCGAAAGGCGCCCCGCAATGGCTGTCGTGAGGTTGCTGGCAGGGATTTTCAGTTCACCCGGGCGGATCGTCGTTACAGCCCCTACCACCGCTTCCTTGCGCTGTTTCTGCCCATAAGCGGTCACAACCACCTCATCCAGCGCTTTATTATCGACTTTCAGCACCACATTCATAATCGACAGCGCACCTACCTGCCGCTCCTCCGACACATAGCCGACGAAGGAAAAGATCAGAACCGCGTCGTTATCCGGTATGGCAAGCCGGTAGGTACCATCCGCTTCAGAGGTGGTCCCTTTTTGAGTTCCTTTCAACACGACGCTCACCCCCGGCAGGCCTTCCCCTTTTTCGTCCGTGATTTTTCCGGCAATCTGCTTTTCCATTAACGGTTCAATCGCAGTTCCAGGCAATGCGCCGGCTGGCCCCTTTCCCTCGTCGGGTGTTTTTGAAAGGATAATCTGATTGCTTTTCACCACCTGGTAGCTGATGTTCCTGGGCGAAAGCACACGTTTCAAAAGGTCTTCGAGCAGTTCGTTCCTGGCTTCGAGGCTGATCTTCTCGTCGGAAGCTATCACCTGCTTCTGGTACGAGAAGGAAAGATCCCCCTGCTCTTCGATATTTTTCAGAAGCGTCTTAAGTGATGCATTCTTAACGCTTATAGATATACGCTGTTTAAGCAGCTCCTGCGAATATGTCGGGGAGGCGTAACTCAGCCCGGTTGCCAACATGGCCATTAAAAGTTGTTTCGCTGTCATACACAGGAGCTGAAAAACCTCTTTTTTAATCGTAAAAATGCCCATACCTGTTTTGATTTTCATTTGTTGAATAAACATCCGGATCTTCCGGGGCATCCGGTCCGCTGCCGGTCGCGCATTCGTTCCTCAGGTAGCATGTTTGTTTTCCATAAGTGAATTAGGTTAGGTGGTGATCATAATGAGGCCATTGCAAAAAAGACATAGATATCCCGTGCCGGGTCGTCGGCATTGGCAATGAAACATGGTTTGCAAAAATGGCCTGGCCGGGAAACATCCGGCCGCTCTATTTATACAGGTACAGGACTCGGCAAAAACTAACCTCCCTTATTAAATTATTTTTCGATTTTTTATTAATAATTCCCCAACACGCTCTCCTCAGGCATCAGCATTCAATATTTAATCAAAAGCATCCTTTGGAATCAATCACGATCTGCGCGTCGATTTCCTTGTAAGTGCCGCCTATTGTTCGGCAAATCACGTCCAGGTTGTCGTACAACGATTCATTACGGACCGTGGTAGAGATGATGCATTGAGCCAGCAATTCATGATCACAGAGGATCTGAACACCGTATATCTTTTCAATTTCAGCAAATACCTCGGTAACGGGTACCTCGTCGAACCGAAACTTTTTCGCGTCCGTGATGGGAGCGATGGGCAGCGGCTCCTGCACCAGATTTTTCACGAGCGTCTCGCTGTCGCGGTTGAATGTCCCTTTCTGATTGGGCAGCAATAGCAATCCGGTAGTTTCCGGGTCATCCATCTGGATCCGGCTTTGCTTGTACACCGACACCCGCCCCGTCCTGACATGCACGGTCACAGCCTGGCTGTTTTCAAACGCCCTGATCTCGAAACTGGTACCCAGTACCTTTGTCACCGTCTCATTGGCATATACCAGGAATGGCCGGGCGGGGTCTTTGGTTACATCAAAAAAGGCCTCCCCGCTCAGGAATACCTCACGCTTATGTTTTTGAAAACGGGTCGGATAGCTCAGCCTGCTGTTTTTACCGAGGGTAATGACCGTTCCGTCTTCCAACCGGACTTCCATCGGCGCTGCGCCGCGATTCTCCTTTTCAAACAGTTGGTTCTCAACCTTCGCGTGGGTGAGCAATTCTTTATATGTAACCCGCTTTTGATCGGCATGCATAGCCTGAAAAATAGCAAATGCGGCCACCACCGCCACGCAAGCCGCGGCTAGAAACGTGATAAACCGTTTCCGGACCGGCCTGGGGCTAACCGGTTCCTCCCGGTTCTCAGCCGATGACTCGATCCTTTGCCAGAGTTTCTGCTCGTCAACGACGGGAATCACCTCCTGTTCTGCCTGGTGCAGTTCCAGCACTATTTTCGAGGCTTTTTCCACTACCTCCCGCTTGTCCGGATTCGACCGGATAAATTCCTCCCACCACAATGCGTCCTTATTTTGCAGGACCCAGCTTATGAAGGAGTCATTCCCCAAAAGATCCTCAATATTTAAACTTTCATCATTCATGGTCAGGGATAAATGGTATGCGCACAACTAACAGGTACAACAATGGCAGAAAACTAACCTATTGCCGGGCATTTTTCTCAAAATTCATTCAACGGAAGCCATCCGGGGAACTCGCCGAACGGTACCAGCAGCGACAGGATCGTCAGTTTGCTAAGCTTCGTGCGCAGCACCGCATAGGATTTATAAAGCAGATTGCTCACGCCCTGCTTGGACAATCCCATCAGTTCGGAAATTTGGTCCAGGCTCATTCCGTGGTAAAAACGCAGGTTAATCACCTCCTTCTGCCGGTCGGACAAGCTTTCGACCGCGCTGCGCACGCGTTGGGTACGTGCGTGAAGCTCCTCGGAAGCGATATGCTGCTGCTCGGTGGAAAGTGAAACCAGGTAGTCCAGAAAGCCGTCGATATCCTCGGCCTGCTCGAAAACGTCGTTTCTGCCATTGCGCAAAAGCCGGTTGCGTAATGCCCGGAACAGGTAAAATTTGACATTCTCCGCTTCGGTCAGGTACTCTCTCCGCCTCCAGAGATCAATGAAAAGATCGTGTATGGCATCTTCCAGAAGCTGCCTGTCGGCTGTGAGCCGGTGCCCATAGCTGGTCAGACTCTTAATATGACGCTGGTACAGCGCCTGGAAAGCCTGAATATCCCCTTGCTTGAAACGATGCCAGATAGGCAGCTCGCTGCCCGTATCTGATTCAACTCTGGTAAAAATAGACATCCCGGTTGGCTTCCGTTGAGTAAGTGATGTGACGTTTTTTGGCAAATAAAAGAAAATTCTTAAAAAACTATCTTTGTTTAGTTGCAAAAAAAATAAATAATATACAAAATCAAGTCAACCTTATAGCGTGCGCTCCTCAGCGAATAGGCAGAACCAAGGAAGAGGCGCACCACCTATCGATAACGATTATAGTTATACGCAACATAATAATCCTAACTCAATACAATCAACAGCTGCTGGCCTTTTTGAAAGGTTAGCTCGCGATGGAAGTGGACGCTGACCATACCATTTTGCCGCTCGAATGTGGCAGGTATCTTTTGTTCCCCCAACATCACGGAAATGGAAGATGAACTTCGCTTACCGGCCATTTCGAAGCGGCATTGCTGTAATCGCAATGAACCATATTTCAACGCCAGCCTGTGCTCCTGCCTGTCGCTAGTCACCTTCTGCGAATAAGTCCCCCAGCCTTCGGCAACGGTGAATGGTGCCCTGAAATTCTCCTTGTTCCACCGGGGAGCGAATTGTATGGTTCCCTTGGGGCCGTGGTATTCAAAACCACAGGCCGTAATGAAAGTACCGTAGCTGGCCATTGCCCTGGCATAATGGTCGCTGCATTCGATCTCGTTGTAGGGGTTACGCCGGGCACCGTGATACCTGTCATGGATAAAGCGGGTCAGGACAAGCGCTTCCTCCACCATTCCTTCGGCCATCATATGTGCGGCTACCTGATGCTCGAAACCGCTCATGCATTCATGAAAATATCCGAGCTGCCAGGTGACATCTTCGCCGAACGGCTTTTCCTCATTTAAGGGGTTGGTGTTCATCACCATACCTCCTTCACCAGCCACCGCGTAGGGTCGGCCGCCGAGATGTGTCTTAATGTAGGGGCCAACATCGGGCGTAAAATTGTACTTCCACAAGGCTTTAAGTGCCGACAAAGTCTTACCCTGATCCAGGATACGCGGCAAACCCACCTGATGTGCCCAGCTCTGGCCGTACACCTGGTCGATATGGCAAGTATTATAGGAGCCGAGCTTCTTCCGGCCCTGAACGGCGTCGGGCCGGTGAATGAAGTATTCGCCATTATAGAGGTGTTGCTCCATGTTGGCTCTTCCCTTCGACACATATTCGCTGCATATCCCTGCCATTTCTCCATCCCCGACTTCCTCTGCCATTGCCTGGGCCGCCCGTGCGGCCGCGATACACAGTCCGACGATCCAGGCTATTTCTCCTTCCCAAACAGCATCCAGCGTGTTTTCCATGGGCGTATCGGTCATACCGTCGCCATTTTTGTCCTGTGCGAGCATAAACTCCACTGCCTTTTTGATCCGCGGCCAGTTTTGCGAAAGAAAAGTGGCATCCGGCGACATCTGGTGCTCCCTGTAAAATCGCAGTATGGTACCTGCCTGCCCGTCGATGGCGGGACGGCTCTCATTTTCAGCGCGAAAAATGATGGCACCCGTGTCTTTCACAAACCCTGCGCCCAGATCTACCTCAGCCCGTAAACGCCGTTCAAGTTCTGGAAATATCCGCGCGACCGCCTGCGCGTACTGGTACACGTGCGTGCAAGTGCCTGCGCATGCGCCCACACCCTCCCATCCCCAGAACCTTCCGGAGGCAAAACGGTAGGTATTGGCCGTGGCCAGCGTGCCGATGTTCACAAATGTCCGCTCCATAAACCAATGGGGTAAAGAAGTATCATTCCAGGTCTGGTGCCACAGCTCTGTGTCCCTGGTCAGGGATTTGAAATTTTCGGCGACATAGCCCGCCACTCCACTGGCATCTTTGAAACGCTTTCCATAGTAATATCCATTTTGAGCATCTTTAACCAGTTCCCGCAGTTTCGGGTTCGGGTTGTTGAAGTGCCAGGCTATGATAAAATCTTCCTGCAAGACCGCCCGCGGCTTTAAGGTACCGTTAACGACCAGGGCGCCGGTAGATTTCTCGGATGCGTCGGTTTGGTTATTCTCCACATCGGGAAGATCAAACGAGGCGCTATCCACGGGCCAGGACGAGTAGCCGGCTAATGGTCTCGCACGCGCATTCATGACCGCCAACGCGGTGGTCCCGAAATCAATCGCCTGTTTAAACGATTCGTCTTTGGGTAACAGCTCGTAATGCAATTCGGTCCGGTCCTGATGCCGCCGCGCGACATTGATTTTAGTCCCGCTGCCTTCTTTCGCCGAAACCTTGCCAGCTGCATTTTCCATCCAGCCCAGCACCGAAACCTGCATAGGCTCTTCGGACTTGTTTCGAACAGACACCCGTAGTATCGTGGCCGGCAGCGACGAGCGCTCGGCATCCAGCGGAATGAAAGGGGAATAGCCCCTCAACGTCACCTCTACCGGCAGCGACCGTGATGTGTACGTCACAGTCGCAACCGGGTACTTTGCTTCAAAACTCACCTCATCCCAATCCTTTTCATTAAGCTCTTTCACGATTGTGCGGCCCCAGTATGTAATGCGTAAGGCGAACCCCTGGTCCAGCCGCCGCTTATTTTCAGCGATCGCGGGTTCCACATAGCTTGCGCCATCGCGCGAACGGATTTTCCTGGTGGACGTGCCGTCCTCCCACAAAACCGTCTTAGGATCGATCCCCTCATTCTTGCCTTCCTCCGACTCGTTATAAATCTGCCAAAGCCAAAGCCTGCCGTCCCCGCCCATATAGACCGTCCCTGCATGCAACCCTCCTACGGGCATCCCGATGAATGCCAATTCGTTCCTGGTTTTCAGGTAGGTAGCGGGCTCCCCTCTTAGGTACAACGATTTAACCCAGACCGGATCCAGCGCCTTGTTGACCGGGATATTGTGTACCGGGTACCCGGCAGGCTTTAATATACCCGATTTACCCAGCAGGGGCTTAGCGAAGAGCATCGTCGTTAGAAGACTGCCTTGTCTGATGAAGTTACGGCGTGATGCGTTTCTCGGTTCCATTCTCAATAAAATTTCGGTAAAGGGTAAAAACCGGCCTGGCTTGCAGCGTTTGCCCGGCCTCCGGCAGGACATGGCGGCGAACTTATATAAGTTCACCTTAATCCGGAAATTTTTCCATTTTTTTATTTTACCAAAGCGCGTGCACGAGCACTCACGCGCTTTGGCCGACTGTTCGTCTGTCCAAACGTGCCGTCTGTCGCCGGAAGTTGGTACGTCCGAGGCAAACCGGTAAACTTGCGGGTACTTTCAAGGGCATCTGCCGCGCATCCCCGCCCGTTCGTACTCCAGACCAACTTTATTAGCCATGAAAACCGTGCATGAACGCGCGCTCACCGCCATTTTGTGGGCAATACTGCTTTTCCTCACCGCTTGTTCGAAGGACAAAGTAGCGGTCCCTGAACCGTTACCGGACGAAACTGCCCCGCCAATCCGTCAGCTGATCCGGGAAATAGATTGGGAAACTTTCGAATACAAGGCTGCCGTAAGCTACCATGCCGACAGTAGCATTGACCATATCAACTACACAGGCTCCCATGGGCAGACCGAGCTCAAAACGTTTGCATATAAGGAAAAAAACGTTTCGGAAGTTAATGTGGCCGGCTCCATATCGAAAAAACTGTATGAATACGACGGGAAAGGCAGGCTCAAAACCATGCGGATGATGAAGAAAAATGCCGGCCCGTACGATAATTCTGTAAAGATTGTATTTGTGTATGACGACCAAGGCGTCGTACAGAAACTGGAACGCTATCAGATCACGCCCGCAGGTACTCGGATGGACGTCGTCCATCACTACGAATACGACAAGGCCGGTGAACTGCTGCGCATACGCTCCGAACAATCGGATGGCTATCAGACGCTAACGCACATTAAAGGCTTCTCGCCCCAATTCGACCATGATCCCTGGCTCTTTATCGAGGATTTCAGCAATCCCGATTACGCCGTTTTCAATTTTCCTGTACTGCATGCTATGAAGGGCCGGCTGCCCCTGCAAATTACCTATGAAATACCGGATAAGAACGGCGCATTCAAAGCCCAGCGCATCACCACGCAGCAATTCCAGGTAGCGGACAAAAAGATACAGCGCATGAAAGTAACTGTCCACTACCCAGGGCTTGTACAGGCAGACGATGAATCGGAAATCAGCTTCAAATACTGAAACACGCCCTATTGAACAGCACTATTTTGTACTTTCGAAGACATTTCTATCCGAAAGCAGCAAACATGGAACCTGTTACACTCAGCAAAACGCAAGCCAGAAAAATTATCCTGAACGCTGCCGGGCTCGCCCGGAGAGCGCAGTTCGGGACGGGGATCGAAGCGGTTTACCGGTTGATCGACCACCTGGGTTTTGTGCAGCTGGATACGAATTACGTTGTAGAGCGCGCACACCATCACGTCATGGCGGCCCGCATTCCCGACTATCAGACGGAATGGCTTGGCCAGCTCTGCGAGGATGGTAGTATTTTCGAATATTTTGCTTCCGATGCGGGCTATTTTCCCATGCGCGATTTCCGGTTTTCATTGCCCGTGAAAAGGGCTTTCAAAACACAACGCCCGCCCCTTACCCCTGCGGAAAACAATTTATTGAAACAGGTGCTCGACCGGGCAGAACGGGAAGAGTCGCTCATGGTTGGTGATTTTGAGAACGACCGGGTGGAAGCCAGCTCCGGCTGGTGGGATTGGCGACCAGCCAAGGTAGCACTCGAAAGACTTTACCTCGACGGCGAACTGATGATCAACCGGACGAAGGGCTTCCAGAAAGTTTATGTCCTGCCGGTTAATACCATTCCATCGGAAACCGACCTTACCATGCCCAATGACGTTGAATACGCCCGTTTCGTTATCCGGCGCACCTTGGGCGCATTGGGTATCGCCTATGCGAAGGAAATCGCCTGGCGCGCCCGCCGCGTGAAAGGCAATCTGGTAAAAAAGGAGTTGGAGCATATGGCACGCTCAGGGGAAATAAAGACGGTGGTAGTGGAAGATCTGAAAGGCCCGCTCTATATGCTTCCCGACCAGGAAATACACCCCGAAATATCCGGCGAGGTTTTCATCCTTTCTCCATTTGACATACTGAACGTCTTCCGCCACCGCTTGAAAGACTTCTTCCATTTCGACTATCAGATCGAATGCTTTGTGCCCGCGCCGAAGCGTCAATACGGTTATTTTTCATTGCCTGTTCTTGCCGGTGAAACATTCATCGCCAGAATGGATGCCAAAGCTGACCGTAAGCAAAAAGTATTGATCGTGCATAACCTGCATTTTGAACCCGTGGACCTGGACGAGGCTACTATTGAAAAGCTCGCGCAAAGCCTTAGAGCTTTTATCAGGTTCAATCAATGCAACGATATTGTCTTCAAAAAATCGAATAACCAGGCGTGGCTGGAGACAATTATCGAAAGTTTGTCCAGTGGATTTTGACACGAAACTTCACTGACTTCGTGCTCCACCGGGCAATCCGCCTACTCCGCAACGAACCATCTCGCAACCGCTGGTCGTAAATTCTGTAAAAGGCCCTTGGCTCGTTCCTGACAAGGTTTTGTAGTAAAAATTCAAGAGGCTCCGAAGCCATTTGATCGCCTGAAATCTTCGCCCCACGAAGCGGGCATTACACCCATGAAATACGCGGTGTCACCCCAAAACACAAAATGCGGCGGGCTGAAACGGCTATACTTGCGAAGTAAAACGAAGGATACTTATGAAGTAAAAAACACCTCTCATGAAGATCCTGCGCAATTATTCGAAAGAGATCACAGGCTTGTAGTAGTATCCGAACACGACAGCCTGATCCTCCCAAAGCACCCAGGCAAATGATCAGATAAAGTCCCTCCGTGAGCCCTGCTCCCGGCTGGCATTGCTTTGTATTTCCATAATCAAATACCCTCATAAACAGCTATGCGAATAGAATCTACGTTTAGGCAATTCACAAAACAATTTTACAGGCGATGGTCAGCGCTGCCAGGCCTTTTAATGCTCGCTGTCACCGTGCTCTCCGCCCTGAATCAGGCCTACGGAGAAGGTTCCGGCGCGTGGGGCGTTACTGACAACCGGCAGGCCAACCTGTTCGTCCCTTCCACATCTTCTTCGGGTGGCGGCAATACCGGCTATGTGACCAGGGGCTTCATGATGCTCGCTTCAAACACAGGTACGGCGAGCACCCCCTACAATCCGGCACATCGTATGTACGTATGGGTTAAGGCAAACGAAACCGTATTTTACGGTTTCAGAACCTCTTCCGGAAGTACTACGGTCCATTTCAACTGGTATTACGACGCTTCTTCAACAGGTTACTACCCAACAGCCACCGCTGCTCCGAACCGGGTTCAGGTGCAGGACCAGGATATCAGCCAAGGCTCCGGCGGTGCCACAGGCCGGCCCTCCAATGCCGCTGCCGCCAGTGCCGGACCTTCCCAGGTTACCGGAAACGGCTACACGGCTTATTCATTTAAAAACACCACCGGCGCCGACAGGGCTTTCTGGGTCGAAATCACATCGAGCAACCTGGAATTCAACTATTGGGATGTTACTGTGGCCTCAGGATCGGCGGGCAATTACACCCGGCAAAACGGCCGTCTTTATTGCAAATACTGGAGTATCGTGAACGACCTGCCGAACACGGCCGGCTCGTCCAGCTCCACTTCGTCCCCTGCCAACTTCGGGTTCTACATCCCGATCGATAATACCTATACGCCGGCCAACGATTTTTATGTAAAATATGCCAACTTCGGAGGTAGCAGCTCCGGTTATGCCATATTTTTTGCAAACCTCAATGGCCCGAAGAACAACCTCACATTCGAACAGAACCGACGTTCGATGAATGGCTCCTCATCGAACGCGCATTTCCCGCTGTTCCTGCGTAATCCGGACGCCAGTGTGTGGCCTTCTCCCCCATTGCCGATAGCGGATTTCCAGGCGGTATTTTCCAGAAGGCCGGGTTCTATTCCAGCCGCCGGCCAGGCGTCCTTCACGGTCGTTATCGATAACCCTTCCATCGTGGATATTCTGATCGACCTCAACGGCAATGGTTACTACGACGGGAAAGACGTGATACTTTCCAATGAATATCATGCTGCGGGCACCTACCAGATCTATTGGAACGGCAAGGACAATACCGGGGCGGACGTACCAGCCGGTACGGCGATTCACTTTGTATCCTCGCTGCTATTCTACCCGGTGCATTTCCCGATCTACGATATGGAGCAAAGCCTGGGTATCTCTATCAAACACGTGCGGCCGCTCCGGTCGGGCACCGAGCCGATCAACGACAAACTTTACTGGGACGACTCGGACATCGCACGGGCTAACATCCCGGGTACCAGCACGATGAGCCCGAGAAGCGTACCGGTGAATGTGACCGGCGTATTGGGGCCGGATCATAAATGGTGGGCTAACGGGGATAATGGTTTCAGCCAAAACAATACTATCAATACCTGGACCGGCGCCTACAACGACGAAATCGTACGTGAACTAATTTTCAACTATGCTTCGGATATCGATCTGGCAGTAACCAAAACAGTATCGCCGGAAACCACCAAAGTGGGAGAAACCGTCACGTTTACAATTCAGGCGACCAATTTGCCGCTTCCCGAGAATGCCGGAAACCCCATTACTGCAACGGGTGTAATCGTGACCGACGCACTTCCCGACGGTTATTCAGTCGAGAATGTGAGCGTTTCCAAAGGCTCCTGGAATGCGGGCAGCGATACTTGGATGATCGGCGACCTGGCAGAAAACGAGGTTGTTACCATGACAGTTACTGCCAAAGTGAATGCAACAGGGCCCTATTTGAATACGGCCATTGTACAGGGTAACGAAAACGACGATAATCAGGATAACAACAAAGACGATGCCGCTGTTACCGTGATATACCCCCAGCCGCCGAATTCGGATGACCATTCCACAGCTATCAGCAGGCCGGCTGTCGACCAGGTAATCCTGTTGAATGGCAGTGGCGGTAACCCTCCTTTGTTTTCTGGCAACGATCCGGAAGATGGTACTTATTCGGGCAATACGGGCTCCATTGCCAACCCGCGCGGGGTAATCATTACGTCGCTTCCTACCAATGGCGAGCTATATTATGACGGATCCCTGCTAACCGAAAACGAGGTAACGACCACCAGGGTATTTACTAATCCTGCATTGTTCAGCATCAAAATGACCGGTATCGGGTATTCCAAAACCTCATTTGAATATGCATACGTGGACGCCGACGGGCTCACCGACGCGAGCCCGGCCACCTACACGCTCACGTGGGAAGGTGCATTGCCGGTAACACTTATAGCTTTTGGAGCCGTTCCGGAAGAGAACCGGGTTCGCCTGTCATGGAAAACAGCAGAAGAAACCAATGCCTCCCACTTCGACGTGGAACGGAGCCGGGACGCTACAAACTGGCAAAAGATTGCAGAAACCGAGGCAGCAGGCGACAGCCGTGAGTTGAATAGTTACACAACGACCGATGAAGCACCGCTTGCCGGAATAAGTTACTATCGTCTTAAAATGATTGACCGCGACAATAGCTTCGCCTACTCGCGCACAGCGAGCGTGAACCTGGGGAATAGCGGGCTTGGAGTACGGGTGTATCCAAATCCGGCTTCCAGCGTCCTCCTTATTCAGGGCGTAAGTCCGAAATCGGTCAGCCATATTTCACTGACCAACGCCAGCGGGCGAATAGTCGCACAATATGGTTCCGTACCTGAAACCGGAATCGACCTTAGCAAGCTTGCCAACGGGATGTATCTCATCAAAATCGTCACAAATGACGGTTTGCAGACAGCCAGAAAAATCGTAGTCAGCAAGTAATCAGCTCCGTATCTTACGTAACGCCGTCCGGCTAACTTTTTACAGTTGACTGGGCGGCGTTTTTAGTCGGAAATTATCCGTTATTGCCAAAAAATTCGCCCCCGACATGATCCAACGAAAAAAACAGCACTGGTTTAAGATGCTTTTTGTCTGGCACGGATCCGTGCTTCCGCAGCTGGTACCGCGTCTCCTCGTGCTACTGGTCCTTTCGGTGCTGATCGTGTTCGTGAACGGCACCCTTTATCATTACAAAATACCTTTAAGCCCTGCCCCCTTCACCATTTTCGGGATTGCCCTGGCATTGTTTCTCGGGTTCCGCAACAATGCCAGTTACGACCGTTTTTGGGAAGGCAGGAAACTCTGGGGCGCCCTGTTGAACGACACGCGCTCGCTGGCACGGCAAGCATTGACGCTCACCGGCTATGATCCTAAAAGTAAAGAGACCGGAGATTTCGTCGATATGCTCATCGCATTCACCCATTGCCTCAAACATCAACTCAGGAAAACCGACGCCACCCATGACATTCAGGACAGATTGCCCGGGGAGCTTGCCGCTATATTGAAAGATGCCCGTTTTAAGCCAGTCATATTAATGCGTGAAATGGGTGTTTGGATAAAACAGGCCCGGGAAAAAGGCCTGATCGATCCCATTTGCCAGGTAGCGATGGACGAAAACCTGAACAAACTCTCCGATATTGTGGGAGGCTGCGAAAGGATTGCCTCCACGCCCATACCCTACACCTACCAGGTACTGCTTCACCGCACGGTCTATTTGTATTGCTTCCTGCTGCCTTTCGGGCTGGTCGACAGCCTGGGATGGATCACGCCTTTGATCACCGTTTTCATTGCCTATACATTTGTTGCATTTGAAGCCATTGCGGATGAACTGGAAGATCCGTTTGGCACCGAACCGAATGACTTGCCCTTGAACGCAATGAGCAGGATCATTGAAATAACCCTGCTCGAAATCGTTGATAAGCCGGTTCCTGACGCTGCGCTGCCCGATGGTTATATGCTCGATTAAGCCTGGGAATTGTATTTAAATAAAGAAGGCTGACGAGGTCCCCGGAATGGAGTATCTACCAGCCTTCTAGTCAATAGGGGAATTCTCTACTTAATCGAAACCGCCTTCACCGTATTATGGAAGAAGGTAGGAATATACAGTACCTTGGCCTTGGGATTATAGGCGAGGTCCGCCGAGTTTATTTTCTGCGGCGAGGTGTCGCTTTTGAGCTCGGTTGTTCCATCCGCTTTCACGTACCACACTTTTCCAGCCCATTCTGTTACTACATACGTCTTTTTACCCAGCCCAACGATACCATCAATGCCGCCGGAAACTTTGGCGATAGTGCTGAGTTTCTTCGTAGCCGGATCCAGGCTGAACAACGTACCGTCGCCGTTGCCTATCAATAACTGGTTGTTTTCAAACAGCAGCCCGTTGGTACCTTTCAGCGGGTCGCCTTCCAGCACGAGACTTATCTTGCCGCCGTTCAGCGCCCATACTTTCCCATGACCGGAATCGGTAATATATATAACACGCTTTTTGGTATCAATGGCAATGTCGTTGAGGAACTTGGCCCCCTCGACCGGGTAGCGGTTCAAAATCTTGCCTGATGCCAGGTCTATTTCAGCAACCTGCGTCATTTCAGTCACATACAGCTTATCTCCCAACACGCCCATACCTTTGGTGGAGTTGAGGTTTTCAGCAAATTTCAATTTAATCACCTTTCCATCCAGACCTACTTTGGCAATGAAGCTGTTTTTGTTGTCCATACTGGGGCCGCCGTTGATGCAGGCCACATACAGGACATTCTGGCCCGGCTCAAACAAAACGCTTTCGGGCGTCCGCAATGTAGTATCGCTTTCCCAAACCGGTGTCAGCTCGATCGTTTGAGCCTGACTGGTAGATAATGTACCTGCAAAAAGACCTGCAAGCACGAAAAGTAAGGATTTTGACATGAGTAAAATGTTAAGTGTTAATAATTGCTGGCCCGGCAATACAGCAAAACGGGCACATCGCAAATGTAGGCAGTTTCTTGAACGTGTTACAAAAAAGCGCGGTAAAGAACATTATTTTGTTACAAACCCGGGAATGGGTCGGCAAAGCGCATCCCATTTTCCATAAGCCCTATTTCGCGCTCCGTGCACAGGCAAGCATCCAATTCGCTCGTGATCTGGTACTGATCCAGGTCCTGCCCGATCAGCACGAGCTCGTTGATCCGGTCACCGAACTCGCCCCACCGTGCTTCGATCGCTTCCCGGTTATCCATATACGCCTGGTACCGCCTTCTTTGCTCGGCTGGCATGCTGGCCCACCATACCCCCGCCGATTCAGCCCGTACCGAACCGCCTGCCTGGCTCCAATTGAGTGCCTGGCTCGCCCGCGAGGCCAGCCAGAACAGACCTTTGCTCCGGATAATGCCCGCGGGCCAGTTTTGCTGGATGTAGTCCCAAAAGCGTTTCGGATGAAATGGCCGCGCGTCGCGGAATACGAATGAACTGATCCCGTACTCCTCCGCTTCCGATATGTGCCCCCCACTTTCAGCTTTTTCCAGTTCACGTATCCATCCTGCATTTTGTTCCGCCTGCCGGTAGTCGAACAAACCCGTATTCACGATTTGACTGATGTCAACTTTCGAAAAGCTGCTTTCGATGATCCGAGCACCGGGGTTGAGCGCCTTGATGATCGCGTGCAGCTCTTTCAGCTTCGGAAGCGCGACGAGGTCGGTTTTATTGAGAATAATGACATCGGCAAATTCGATCTGGTCGGTCAGCAGGTTCACGATCGTCCGGTGATCCGGGTCCTCGTTCAATTTGCGGCTCGCCACGGTGTCCATCGAACCAAAATCCCTGGCGAAATTGAATGCATCCACGACGGTCACCATACAGTCGATCGTCGCCCAGCGTGACAAGTCAATACCGCTTTGCTCGTCCACAAAGCTGAACGTTTGCGCAATGGGTACAGGCTCCGAAATGCCCGTGCTCTCGATCAGCAGGTAATCGAACCGGTTTTCCTTCGCGAGTTTCTCTACCTCGATCATCAGGTCTTCCCTGAGCGTGCAGCAAATGCAGCCATTTGACATTTCAACCAGCCGCTCGTTCGTACGGCTTAGCGTATGCTGCCCTTCCACCAGGCGGGCATCCACATTGATTTCGCTCATATCGTTCACGATAACAGCCACTTTCATCCCCTGCCTGTTATGGAGGATGTGGTTCAGCAAGGTTGTTTTTCCAGCCCCTAGAAATCCGCTCAGGACGGTGACGGGCATTTTGTTATGGTTCATAAGTAAGGTTTATAATTTGCAACATTGTTGCAAATTATAAACCTTAGCGCATAAATGCAACATTGTTGCATTTATTAAAATTATACTTCGGCCACACGAAAGGGTTCTGTTCCTGCTTACGGCCTTGTCCCCAATACAGATAATTTATTTAACAGTGTTAAAATTGCATCAGTCCCGGCCGGCAAGGCCCTTTTCCCATTGGTCGCAAAAAGTATTGCAGGTCACAAAATCCGCATTCCGCTTTTTCAAAGCACGTACCAGGCCATCCAGTTTTGCGGTCAGCTTATCGCCATTTACCTTTTTGACATAGCCCGGCAGCGTATAAGCGCTCAGGTCGGCAAACTCCCATGGATGGAAATAGAGCATCAGGTTACCGCGCTTTTTTAACGTGAAGCCGCACAGCGCGGCGTAGATATGGAGCGGCAAGTTCTTGAACGACAGCCAGAACAGGGGAAAACGCAGCCAGGGCGTGGTAGAGCAAGGCAGTTCGATCAACCCGTCGGTCTGGCTTGGCAGCGGGTTCTCTCCCAGGAGATTATAGCGTCCCGGCAGCCAGGTCGGGTTCAGGGACGAGTCGTAGCGGAAGTCGCCCCGGCGTAAGGCCGTCCGGTCGAATGGTTTCAGGCGCGGCATGCGGAAGCCATTCACGGTTTGTCCGCTAACCGCCTCCAATATGCTGCGGGATTCCATGATATCACTCTCGCGGAACACGTGTGCAGGCGAATGCACGAGTGCGTGCGAGGCGATCTCGTGTTTTTGGGCCAGGTGCCGGATCAATGCCGGGTTTTCGGCGGCAAAACGCCCGGTGGTGAAGAACGTCGCGTGTATATGATGTGCATCAAGCACGGAAAGCACATTCTCCATGCCCCTCAGCGTCACTTGCATTTGCTCTGTTTCAGGCACTTTCTGACCATATTCTTCCGGAATATCGAACTCTTCCAGGTCGAAAGTAAGCATCACGAAAGATCGTTCCATAGGCCTCCCAGGATAGTGATTTTTGCAAAATTAACCGCTTCGCGGAACAGTACTTTCATGCTGAAATCGCTGAAAACAATGGAAGAATTGGCCGATACCTCTACCTTTTCTATGCCGATGCCCTTCCGGATGAGCTTGCGGATCAGTTCTACTTCAAAAACAAAAGTATTGGTTTTGGTTCCCTGTACTTCCGGCAGTATTTCCCGGCGAAGACCTTTGATACCAGCCTGTGTGTCGGTAATATGTTTGTTCAGAAAAAGGCGGTTCATTAAATGCAGCCCTTTGGAAAACAACTTCCTTTTCAGCGGAAGATTTTTGAAATATTCGGCGCTGCGGTTACCATAAACGAACCAGCATTCCGGGTTTTCCTCAAATATCCGCACCATTTCGACGATCGGGTCCGTGCCGAAAGGGAAATCAATGTCGGTGTAGACGATGATATCGCCATCGGCGCGAAGCGTGCCTTTCCGGATCGCGGAGCCTTTGCCCTCATTGACGGCATTATCAAGAAAGATAACATTCGGGATCCGGTTCAACGTCGCAACGTGGGTCCGGTCGAGACGGGTGGAGCCGTCGTTGGAAATAATGTACTGCACGACGCTGCCGGGCAGTTTTGCATTCAGCTCCCGGATATGGCCTTCCAGCGTCCCGCACCAGCCTGGCAGGGGATTGTAGCAGGGCAGCACAACGCTGATACCCGGCCGATTTTCAGTTTTCATGTCGATGAAGTAGTAATTGTGTTTGCAAAACCACCCACACAAGCACGCAAGGGATCACCTTGATCAGGTAAGGCTCGAAAAAGTTGCGGCGCAGGGAAGGCGGATAAATGTCGGTAGGTGCCAGAATACAGAATACGAATACGAGTATCAGTAATATTTTAGACCAGGGCGCCAGCCGTTCGCCGTTGACAATGTGGAAGAGCACCACACCCGGAATGGCGATCACATAAGTCGGCGATTCGGCCGCATGGTTGAATACAATCACCCAAAGCGAGGCGTAGGCAAACAAAAGCAGCCGCTCTTCCAGCGTGAAATATTGCTTTCTGAAAAAACATAACAGCCAGGTAATACCGAACAACACCACGCCCGCCAGCTGCACTTTGGTCACATCCTCAGGCGAAAATACCGGAATCCACACTTTCAACAGGCCCATAATCGAGAATCCGTAATTCACCGCGTGGTCGGCGACCAGGATTCCGTACCAGTCTTTATAAACCTGCACGAAATGACCGATCCCCGTCACTGGCAGCGGCAAGAGCGCCAATACCAGCGCCCAAAGCACCGAATACCCAATAAACTGCCCCTTACGCGGATAAAACAGGAACATGCCGGCGTAAATCAGTCCGTACCCCTTGATACAGAAAGCCAGCAACGGGAACAATGCGGCCCAGCGGGTTTTGCCGTTTTCGAGAAAAGTAAAAGTCAGAAGTCCCGACGCTGCAATGAGCGGGTTGGTTTGCTGGCCATGCAGCGACGTCACCAGCTCGAACAGGATGAACCACCAGAAGAACACTTTCTTGTCATAATCGAGCGGCAGGCTGCGGATGGCATAAAAAAGTGCCAGTGAACAGCATATGAGCCAGAGGAGAAGGCTGACCGGCAATGGCAGGAACGAAAAAGGTGCGAAAAAAATACAAAAGGTGGGATTGTAGAGAAACAGATCGAAATACTCTCCCGGGTATTCCAGGTGCAGGTTCTGATGCCTGGCCAGGTGGCCGAGCGCCGCCCTGAAAATCTGAAAATTATTATACTTCAACGGCCCGCCTGCATAATGCTGAATGCCGATAATGATGCTCAGCAGCACGTAGACAGCCAAAATAACCTTCTCACGCGAGAAGAACTCCAATACTCTTTTCATTACTCAAACGAACTTGTTAGGGATGGGTTTTGCTCCAAAGATAGAGCGCGGCGGATCAACGAAAAACGGGAAATCACCATCTTAGCACATTTTAATTTTTTCCTAATATTCTATAATCATGGCCTGCCGACAGGGCCGGCAATCCTGGACATGACGCGAAAAAATGTGTAACGGTTGTAACCGGTAGTGAGAATTTGTAACGCCCGCAGACGAACGTCCGGTTGTTCGGAAGTGAACACGGCAGGATAAGAATCCTGCATTTGAAGCATTTCCGGTACTGGGCGCTTCCGTTGCCGGTGTATGGAGATTGATTGCAAAAGACTTTCTGTCCTTAACCGTTATCGCTGCCGCCATGGCCATTCCGGTGAGCTATTATTTGCTGCCCCAAATGCTGGAAAAGCATCATTATCGTTCGACGATCCCGTGGTGGATCTTTGGCGGGTCAGCGGCCGTGGCTCTTTTATTCTCGATGCTAACCGAGTTACCAGGCCATAAAAGCCGCATTGACAAATCCGACAAAAGTGCTCCGTTCGGAATAACGGGTAACAGCAAATCTCGTATTTTCGGTATCGCAAATAACGTATGCCTATGTATGGAAATATCCTGAGAGCGACAGGAACCTACCAGGACAGCGAAATTGAACTCTTTGAGAAAGAGATTAGATTGCGCGAGGTCAGGAAACACGAATTGCTGCTCCGAAAAGGGCAAATTGCAAGAACAGTCTCTTACTTGCTGGAAGGCGCTGTCCGGCAATACGACATCCTGTCCGAATCGGAACATAACGTAATCGATCTCCACCTTGCCGGCGAGTGGTTCTTCAATCATGAAAGCCTGGTCGGTCAACGTCCTTCCAGGTTCTTCATTGAAACATACACGGATTGCCGATTCATCGAAATCAACCTGGAAACAATTCATTATCTGACCGGCAAGTCACTCGCATTCTTACAACTCAACAAGGTTTTGGAAGGCGCTTTTCAAAGGATGCAGTTTTTCGATCAATCCATGACACCGGTGGAGAAGTATCGGCACCTGCTCGACAACCGCCCGAAGCTAATTCAGGCTTTTCCGCTCAAAATCATCGCGTCGTATCTTAAAATTACACCTGAGACCCTCAGCAGGGCGAGGAATGCGGTCGCGAACGGCACTATTTCTTGATTTCGATCAAGACGAGTACTCGCACCAATGCCCTAATTTTGGCTGATAATATCGCATACCCTATGGAACATAAAGCACTATCAATCCGCCCGTTCATCGGGGCTACCGATTTCGAAGTCTCCCGGGCTTTTTACCGTGACCTGGGTTTTCAGGAAGTCGTACTGACGCCTGTAATGTCGCTTTTCAAAACCGGCGACTACGGTTTCTATCTGCAAAATGCATTCAACAAAGACTGGATCGACAATACGATGGTCTTTCTGGAAGTGGAGAATGTTCAGACTTTCTGGGACGACCTTGTGCAGCTCGACCTTCCTGCGAAATACCCAAATGCGCGCCTGACCCCGATCCGGGTCGACTATTGGGGCCGCGAATGCTTCGTTCACGATCCGTCCGGGATATTGTGGCATTTCGGGGAGTTTTTCAAGAAATAACGGCAATCCCGGAACCAGTGTTACCACCCATTCCGGGATTGTCCAGGTTACTTTTAAGTCAGCGTGACTTATCGTAAAATTACCGACCCGTATGCCGGGATTTTGAGCACTCTGCCACTTACTTCAGTCTTTTCAGAAGATCCGAACAGTAGTTTCTTCCCCGAAGCAGATGCAGGCAGTTCTACGGTCTTTTCGGTGCCGCTTACATTGTGCACAATCAGCAGGTCCCCGCTTGTGTGCGGGCGCGTGAATGCGATGATGTGCTCCTGCCGGATCCCTGCGTCACCCAGGTTCACAGGGGCTACCTGGCGCAATGCAGGATACTCGTGGCGTAGTTTGAGCAGCTTTTTGTAATGATTGTAAATGGATGAAGGGTCTTTCATCTGGGCTTCGAGGTTCCGGACTTTGTCGTCGGTGGAATACGACGGTTTCATCCAGTGCGTACGCAGCTTATCTTCTGCCGAAGCCTTCCATAAAAACGGTTCCCGGATGTTCTCGTCGGGCTTGTTACCGAGCATACCTATTTCTTCGCCATAGTACAGGTATGGTTCACCCGGCAATGTGAGCAACAGGCTCGCGGCGAGCTTCATTTTGGAAATATCACCATTCACGGTGGTGCCGATACGGACGTGATCGTGGTTGTTATTGAAAACAGCGTCGATGAAATCAGGATTGGCGGCTTTGTAGACCGCGTGCGTTTGCCGCAATTGTCCGATCAGGTCGATTGATTTTCCGGTTTTGAGCATTTCGTGTATAGCAAGCGCCGCGTCGATGTTGAAATTGGCAGGCAGGCCTTTGAAATACGGCGCGACTTTTTCCGGTGTTGACCAAACCTCTCCTACCAGATAAATATCCGGCTTCATGCTTCTGACCTTTTCGCGGAACTCAATCCAGAATGCGTGGCTTTTTTCCGCCTCCCAATCGGGATAAATGTGCTTGGCGGCATCGAGCCTGAACCCGTCCACACCTACTTCGTTGAGCCAGAATGCGGCTACCGCGTAAATCTCCTCCCGCACTTTGGGATTGTCGAAGTTGAGGTCAGGCATACCGCTCCAGAAGAGGCCATAGTACTTTTCTTCACCACCGTCTTTCACGGCATGCCAGGGATTCACCTCCCATGAATCGCCTGATTTCTCGCGTGTCGCGATGCCCAGTGAATCGATCGTCTTTTGTGGGAGCCACACATAATAATCGCGGTAAGGATTCTGTTTTCCCTGCCGTGCCTGCTGAAACCAGGGATGCTGATTGCTGGTGTGGTTCACGACCAGGTCCTTGATAATCCGGATGCCCCGCTTGTGCGCTTCCGACAGCAGCCTTTTGAAATCGGCCATTGTACCATATTCGGGATCGATCTGCCGGTAATCCGTCACATCATACTTGTGATAGGTCGGCGATTTACAAATGGGTGTGAGCCAGAGCGCATCCACGCCCAGGTCTTTTAAATAATCCAGCCTGGAAGTGATCCCGTTGATATCCCCTATTCCATCCCCATTCGAATCGGCGAACGAGCGGACGAATATTTCGTAGCAAACAGCGGGAGGATTGGTTTGCTGCGCCCATGCTGTGGCTCCTGCGAGAAGCCATAGCACGGCCAAAAAGCATCTTTTGACCTGCTTAAAATCCATGAATCAACTAAAAGTTATTTTTTCGTGATAGAATAAGTATAGTTACCTGCATTGCTCAGGTTGAGGCTGATGATGTACGTACCGGCCGCATCTACTTTGATATTCCCGTTGTCGAGCGTATCGGGAACGCCGTCGGCATTGCCGTCGCCATATGCCAGCGTCCAGTCATCATTCGCCCGGAATTTGATTTCTCCCTGAGTGAGTGCCACCTCGGCTGTCCAGGCGCCGCTTTTCGCGTCGTACGTCAGGTCCTGGTCCTTATCCCAGCCGCCTTTGGTCGCCGACCCCAGCACGCCCCATATGGTTTTGAGTGACGACCACGTGCTATTATTCAGGTCCGCTTTGAGCAGGTAGTAGCCCGCGCCTTTCTGCGTCAGGTTGCCGTTCGTGCCCAGCTTGCCGGGGCCTCCGCTACCGTAGTCGCCCTCATTCCAGTTGGGGGCATTGGTAAATTTAAACTCGGTTGTTTCATCGGGAAAATACACATAACCCTCGAATCTTTTGTCGTCCTTCACCGAAACCAGCTTCGGTGCCTTGTCCGGCGCCCAGCCCTGGTGACTGCCCGGAACGTAAATCGCCGGATACACGATCACCACAAAGTACGGCTTCACCGACAGTCCCTGGATAGCCGAGACTGTATTCATGCGTTCGGCGGAGGTACCTAGTGACGATATCACCCGTGCCTCCACATCCGCGGCCTGTCCGGCCGTGAGTTTGAGTTTGTTGATCATCAACCCATTGAGCTCGCCGGTGGTAAAGCCCTTTTTCAATGCGCTGCCGGCATTGATCTCCACCGGTTTCTGAAAATTATTACCCTTCTTATCCAGCTGGATGGTGTAGCTGATCACGCTGGCAAAACCGTAATCTACGGGCGTCCAGGAGAAAACGACAGCCTCCTTTTCGGCATTGGCGCTGTTCAATTCCAGTACGGGCTGGTTCACCGAAAGCACGGCCGCCGCACCGGGCGCTGCAATGGTTTTAATTTCATCCTTTTCACAGGCCGACATCACGACGAACGCCATTAATGAGGCCAAAACTGATATGCTTCGATACTTTATCATGGGTTCTGTTGGAGATTAGGGTTTGCGATAAGGTCTGTGGCTGGGATCGGGAACAGGTTGAAACTTTCCGAAACCCCTCTCCCGTCTTTTACTCCCCCCTTCCACGGCCAGAGGTAACTGCCGGAAGTAAGTAATCCGTACCGGACCAGATCGGTGCGGCGGTGGGCCTCCCAGTAAAATTCCCGGCCACGTTCATCAAGCACGTCGTTCAGGGTAATCGCCGTCACATTGCCGCTCGCATTGCCGTAAGCACGCTCGCGAAGTTTATTGAAATAGGCAACAGCCGTAGCTTCGTTGCCCCCTGCTCCACCGCGTTTCACAGCTTCGGCGTAGGTCAAGTACATTTCTGCCAGGCGGAAAAGCGGGAAATCGACGGACGAAAACGAGTTGCCCGAGGACGGCACAATGGCACCCGACCGGGTAATGTTCCGGAATTTGGTAATCGCGAGACCATCGGTAAAAACGGAAGGGTCCTCCATTTCGATCTTCTGCCCGAAAAACATGGCGCGCTTGTCTTTATTGCCGCTGTAATCGCCGAAGCGCAACGGAAGGTTTTTGGTAGCGCGGTTGCCGCCCCAGCCGCCATTGGGAATGCCGAACGACGCCGGGTTCATCGCCGCATTGATACCTGCATTGATAATGAAGGTCGTACCGCCATTGTTCTGGGTTTTGATCCCGTCGTAATTGATAGACAGCAACACTTCCGGATTATCGACGTCATTATCGCCCAGGAACAGGTGCTTGTACTCGGGCATCAGCGAGTAACCCGACTTAATCACCTTTTCTGAATACGTAATCGCGTCGTTGTACCGTCCCTGGCCTTTACCCAGGTACACCTCTGCATTCAGGTACAGGCGCGCCAGCAAAGCCCAGGACGCCGCTTTATCTACGCGGCCATATTCGTTTTTACGGGGTTCTGCCAATGTCGCTTCCGCCGCTTTGAGCTCCGACTCTACGTAGGCAAACAAATCTGCCCGTTTAATTTGCGGTGGTATGTATTTTCCAATCGGGTCTTTCTCGGTCACAAAAGGAGGATTTCCGAAAAGGTCCATCAACACCCAGTATTGGAATGCCCTCAGAAACTGCGCTTCGGCACGGTAACGACGGATTTCCTCCGCATCCTGTCCGCCAATGCCCCGCCCGGCCAGCTTTTCATCCGACGACTCGCGGATAAACTCGTTACAAACCGTCACATGGAACAAGCTGCGGTTATAAAGCGCGCTCAGCAACACATTGCCGGCGGTCCAGTTCAGGTTATGGAAATCGGGAATACCCGGATCGTTCCATACGCAAGCCGCTTCGTCGGTCGTAAGCTCCTGAGCATTCCAGAAAAGCCTCAGAAAGTCGGCCTGGCCCGGGTCGATGCCCGCCAGGTCCGACGCATTGATACCGTTGTTACCGGCGAGCGCAAAGCTCCCGTACACCTTGGCCAGCACCTGTTTGTAGTCCGCAGGCGTTTTGTAGGCAATGTCGGCAGTAATAGAGTTCGTCGGCGAGAGGTCCAGGTCTTTCGTACAGGATACGGCCCCGCCGGCTAGCAGCGCAGAGCATAGCAATGTTTTATATAAGAATTTCATAATCAATATAATTAGCGATTAAAAGTCCAGATTCAGGCCCAGCACAAACGTTCTCGGCCGCGGGTAGAGGTTGTAATCGATACCGCCGTTGATCTCGGGATCGAGGCCTTTGTATTGGGTCACCACAAACACATTCTGGCAGGTCGCATTGATCCGCAGGTTCATCCGGTTGCCCAGCACACGGCCTGCGTTGTAGCCTATACCCACGTTGTCCATGCGCAGGAAGGACGCGTTCTGAACATAATAATCCGACTGGTAACGGTTGTTGAAGAAGTTGGTATTATAAATGTCCGTGGTGCTGTTGCCGAGGATGTTGTTCGGGTTCAGGATATTCCTTCTCACACCGAAGTTCGAAGCCACGTTGTTGTACATGTAGTTGCCAATGTTCGCACGCAGAATGGTGCTCAGACTCCATTTATCGTAGGTAAGCTGCGTATTGAAACCCAGCATCACTTTCGGGAAAGGCGATTTGTAGCGATACTGATCCTTTTGATTGATCGCGCCATCGCCGTTCAAATCTGCATAAACACCTTCCAGCGGTTTACCCTCCTGATCGTACACCTGCTTGAAAACGTAATACGAAAAGGTATTATAGTTGACCGAATGGATCTGAATACTCTGCCCGGTCCCTCCGGTAATGCCGCCGGTCTGGTTACCCGCAAATTCCGGATCGCTCACGGCCGTCAGGTTCGTAATCTTGTTATTGTTATAGGTAACATTGAACCCCGCATTCCAGCTCAACTTTCCGGTAGCGATCGGCGTGCCGTTGACGGCGAACTCGATCCCCTTGTTTTCGATGTTACCGACGTTGGTCAGGATCTGGTTGCTGAAATTCGAGCCGATGGGAATAGGCACTGTGTTCAGCAGGTTTTTCGTCTTTTTGTAATACACATCCAGACTACCCGAAAGGCGGTTGTTGAAGAACCCGAAATCCAGGCCCGCATTGGCCGTTGCCGTCTGTTCCCATTTGATATTCTGGTCGTACGCAGCCGGGGCGGTCATATTGTAGAAGGTATTTCCAAACTGGTACTGTGAAGCATTGGAGCTCACCGAGTAGATACCCAGGTAGGAATAATTGGCAATACCGTCCTGGTTACCGGTAATCCCGTAGCTAAGCCGGAGTTTAAGGTCGCTCATTGCGCTCACCGGCTTCATGAAGCCCTCCCGGTTGATGCGCCAGGTCAATGCCACCGACGGGAATACCCCCCAACGGTTTTCAGGCGAGAAGCGCGATGAACCGTCGGTCCGGATCGAGCCCGCGAGAATGTACTTGTCGTCGAACGTGTAAATCAGCCTTCCGTAGTACGAAATGAGTGTATTTTCAGGGATATCGTATGCAAATTTCGGCTGCGAACCTTCCACAATTTCGCCGTTTGCGCTGAAATTGGGATAAAAGTAATTTTTGGTCGCATTGTTGTAATAGCCATAACCAGCCGTAGCGCTCACGTTACTTTTAATACTTTTTAGATCCTTTGCGTAGCTGAGGTAAAACTCGGCGACCTTGTTATTTACCTTTTGCAAATACTTGTTATTCTGCCCTTTGGTCGTAAAATTCTGCGCAGCATACTCCGGCACGAATGTCGTTCCGCTGCCTTTTGAAATATCGTAGCCGAGGTTCAGGTTCGCATGCAGGTCGGGCAGGAAATGGAATTTGTAATCGAACTGTGCATTCCCGAAGCTTCGGTTCACGGTCCCGTTATTATCCTGCTGACGAATCAGCGCCACAGGGTTTCTCGGCGCATTCGGGTTGAGCGTCGCCTTGCCGGCGTCGTCTTTCGTCACCCATTCGAAATACCCGCCAAACGGGCTCGATTCGTCCATGACTGCCTGGGTAGGGTCAAACTGCACCGCATTGATGATCGCGCCCTGATTCGCAAAATGCGACTTCGTTTGCGCCCCTTTCAGGTTCAGGTCGATTTTGAGGTGTTTGTTGAAGAAGCGCGGGCTGATATTGATCGAAGCCGACGGCCGCTGCATTTTGTCGGTGATCAGGATCCCGTTTTGGAGCAAATACCCCAATGAAACCCGATAAGGCATGCTTTTCAATGCACCCGAAATGCTCAGGTTGTTGTCGGTACTGATGCCGGTACGGTAAATTTCATCCTGCCAGTCGGTTTTGGCCGAACCTAGCAATGCTTTCTGGGCATCGGTGCCGTTCGTTTCCACATAAGTCCTGAACTCGTCGGCGCTGAGAGCGTCCACCGTTTTGATAATTTTTGAAACAGCCAGTTGCGTATTGAAATTGATCACCGGCGTGCCGCTCTGGCCCTTTTTGGTGGTGATCAGGATAACGCCGTTGGATGCGCGCGAGCCGTAAATGGCCGTTGCCGAGGCGTCTTTAAGTACCGTAAAGGTTTCAATGTCGTTCGGGTTGATGAGGCTGAGCGGGTTTGGTGCACCGCTGAGGCTGCTTCCGCTCAATGGAACGCCGTCGATGACGATCAGCGGGTCGTTACTTGCATTCAGCGACGCCCCTCCGCGGATGCGGATCGTGCTGCCCGAGCCGGGCTGTCCGTTGTTGGACGTGATCGACACCCCCGCTACCTTTCCAACGATCAGCTGCTCGGGGCTCTGGATATTACCTTGCTGGAAATCCTTGGACGAAATGCTGGTGATCGAGCCTGTAAGCTCCTGCTTTTTCTGCGTACCGTACCCAATCACGACCACCTCCGACAGTTCTTTCGTGTTATCGGCCAGCGTAACGTTAATAACGGATTCGGTGCCGACGGCTACTTCCTTCACCAGCTTGCCCACAAAACTGAATACAAGCGTGGCATTAGCCGGCACATTGGAGAGGGAATACTTGCCTGTTTCGTCGGTCTGGGTACCGAGCGCGCTGTTCTTGACCACGACCGTAACACCGGGTAACACCGAGCCATCATGCGCGTCGGTCACTTTTCCGCTGACCGTGCCTTGCGCCATGAGCGCGACATTCCCGAGCAGAAGCAGAAGGGCAAAACAGACTGTCTTTTGATAAAGCTGTTTCATCGTAAAGGGATAAAATGTGATTGATTGCTTTCGAACACTTCGAGATGCCAATCGGATTAATCCAATTATTTATCGAAATATTTCCTGGCAAAACTATCCCCTTTCGAACCCGCTGTCGTTCCACTTCCCGTTTTCAGCGTTTTTTTTGAATACAGGGCTTCAATTCATTATAAACAATTCATTTACAATGAATTAAATACATTGTTACGAGCCCCACTTTATAAAATGGCACTTATTTTTCTGATAATTTAAACCCAAAAAAGTCAATTATTCCTCGGGACGGCTCGCATTGTAGTAGTCGCGCGGGGTCTGTCCGGTAATTTTTTTGAACGACCGGTTGAACGCCGTTTTGGAGTTGAAGCCCACCTCGTAGGCGATGCTCAGCAGGGTATAGTTTTTGAATTTAGGATTATCGACCCGCTTTTTGAAATCCTCGATCCGGTAGGAGTTGATGAAATCGAAGAAGTTCTTTTCAAAGCCGTCGTTGATCACCCGCGACAAGGTGTGCTGCGACAGTTTCAGCTTCCCTGCCAGCTCGCTCAGCGTCAGTTTCGGGTTGGTGAACGGCTTTTCTTTGGCCATATATTCCTCTACCTGCCGTTTCAGATCGGTAATATCCTCGGGCTGTTCCGGCTTCTTATCCGCAACGCTCTCCTGCCCTTCCGTTTCCTCCGTGCTCGCGCCGACATCGAAAATCGACCGCGGTTGGGGGGATATTTTAAAGATTTCGGGCTGGTGAATCGCAAAGTATCCTACGAAATAGGTAATGGTTGAAAATGCGAGCCAGATCGCATCCACACTACCCTCTACAATTTGCGTAACATCGAAGTCAAAGCAATAACCGAGGCCAAGCATCAGGAAAAGGAAATACCATAGTCCCAGGCAGAGCGCCTGGATAAACAGCACCGTATTGAGGTAATGCAGGTTCTGTTCGTACGAAAAATGGCTTTGGTACTGCTCGCGGTAAAAGCGGAAAGTCCTGCGGAAGAGGAACCAGAAATAGGTATTCCAGCCCAGGGCAAGCAGGCCCGTTCCGAGAAACACCCCGAACAGGCTCCGGTCGCGTACGAGAAATAACAAATGCAGCTCCCTGTCGCTGATCAGGAAAAACGGCAGATACACGAAGCATTGCAGCAGCACCGGCAAAAAGAGCACAACCTGCCGGAATGGCTTGACCGATTGATTGAAAAGCAGCCTTTGAAGGTAAAAATAGAACGCCGGCACATACAGGAAGAGAATGAAATCCGGCATGAGCAGGATTTTCCCGAACGCCTGCGCCGCCTCCCGATAACCGCCGATCGTCCGCAACAGGATCATCAGCGACGCCACGCCGATCGTGATCACCAGCCAGCGGTTGGCCGGCCGGTTGTAATTCTGCATAGAGGGGATCGCGATAATCAGCAGAATACCCTGAAAAACCGAGAATAGCAGCAGCAGATCATACAAAGAATAAAAATGGAACGACGCCGAAAGGTCTTCCCAACCGTCTATTTCAACATTGATCGACATGTGATCGACTTTCGAATCGCGGTAGATTGTCCGGTTCGGGCGCGCTTTACCGCTCTCCCGCCCTTCGATCGACTCCCAGCTCCCGCGCGTGAACTTATACTCGACCGGATCCTTGTCGGTGTAAATAGTAGTCCGGTAAGTCCCGTCGACATTCTTGTAAACCTTGTAAAGCGGATTCGCCGGCTCCCAGTCGTTGAAATTCCCCGAAATGAATATCTCCGCGTCGTGCGGGGTATTTTCGGGAAGTTTATTAATAATGAAGGTATATACGATTTTCTTTTCCCAGCCCGAAATACGGATCCTGATCAAATGCGGATCGGCTTCTTTCGATGCCTCATAAACCCGATCCGCAAGCGGGCTCCCTGAAGAATCGCCCTCGACCATCGTCCAGTTACCCTGCGTGATCTTGTATTCAAACCTTGCCGGAACTTTAGGAATATCGATGTAATACTTGCCGGCCTGGTCCTTCCTGAATTTGTAGTTCGGATCGCCCGGACTCCAGTTATTCAAATCCGAAGCGAGAAAAAGCGAGGAGGATGGGGAAATCAAGGGTGGAGACTCAATAATTTCAATCCGAAGCTGCGCAAAAGCAGCTCCGCACACCAGAGTCATGAGAGTGGCTAACAAAAGCTTATACATGCACAAATCAAAGCAAACATTCGCTAAAAAACTATCTGCCCCGATCTTGCCGGGCCCGATAGCCCCGCCACGCGTTTCGGGAACAGCTCGCGTCAGACTGCATTTGCAGGTATCCGCGTCCGCGAAGCCGGTGAAATATGCCCACTTCAGGGAAGAATCGGGAGACAGGATGAGGTCGGCACCTGAAAGTCCGTACCGTAAAGTATGTCGGGCATCCGTCCAGCTATGAAAATTCTTAAATTAAAGCCAATTCTTCCCGCGCCGTCCCTTTCCTTCCTACACTGTCGGACGGTCGTTTAACCCAATCGTAGAACCGGATTTATTTAACCTAAATTGAAAAATAAAATGAATGCGAACAAAGCAAGACGTCCATTCCTGCCACGTTCCTGAAAGCGACAATTCGCCGCTAGGATGGTAGGTTTCGAATGGCCTGTTCTCATTTGTGAAAACAATCTGAACAACAGGCCTATTTCAATTGCAGCCCCTGAACGACACCGATCACGCTGTCGGGATAGACGCCCAACCATATCAGCGCGAAAGTGAGAATGGAGAGGACGGCCATGCTGATTCCCAGAAAAACGGGATATTGGGCCGAAGGGTCCGGCAGCAGATCCCGAGTACCAGCGAACAGCGTTGTCACCACCCGGAGGTAGTAATACAGCCCGACCACACTGCTCAATACCAACACAACGGCAAGCAGCCAGAATCCCTGCCCGACACCGGTTGTGAGCACATAGAATTTCCCCGTAAAGCCCGCCGTGAGCGGAATGCCCGCCAGGGAAAACATGGCGATGCTTAGTATGCTCGCCAGTGCGGGGTGCTTCCAGAACAATGCCTTGTAACGTCCCAGGTCATCAGCATCGGATTCCGAATCGGACAGAATGGTAATGACGCCGAATGCGGCAAAAGTGGTGATAAAATAAGTAAGCAGATAAAAGCTGACCGCCTGCGGTACCACGGCGCTGCCCGGAATAAAGGCTACCAACAAATACCCCAGGTGTGCGATGGAGGAATAGGCGAGCAGCCGCTTGATATTTTTCTGCCTCAATCCCAGCAGGTTACCTGCCACCATCGACGCAATGGCAATGATAATTACGACCATCTGCAGCGGCTCGGAGCGGAAACCGTCGATGGCGATGAAAAAGCGCAGCATGGCCGCCACGACCCCGCCTTTGGAGGCGGTGGCAATAAATGCCGTAACAGGCACCGGCGCGCCCTGGTACACATCGGCCGTCCACATATGAAACGGCACTACGGCCAACTTGAAACCCAGCCCCACCAGCATCAGGCCCAGCCCGGTAATCAGCAACGGCGGTACGCTAACGGCAGCAACCACACCGGCCATCCCCGCAAACGACATCGTACCCGTTTGCAAATACACCAGGGCCATTCCGAAAAGCAGGAAAGCCGATGAAAACGCCGCCAGTACAAGGTATTTGATCCCCGCCTCAATGCTATGGTTCCGCGTGCGCAGATAGGCAATGAGCGCGTACAAGCCGATGGTGAGGATTTCGAGCCCGAGGAAAAGCGATACGAAATGCTCGCTCAGCGCCAGCACGCACGCGCCCAGCGTACACAGGAAAAGCAGCACATAATATTCTTTCGGCCCTTCCTCTTTTTCCTGAAAATAGATGTAGGAGAATACGTTGACCACCAATCCCGAAAAAATGATTAGCCCGGTCATGAAGGCGCCGAAACTATCAATCATAAACAGTGAACCTACCTCATAAGGAAACATTCCGCGGATATTGAGCAGGCAAAAAAATGCTACTACAAAAAGCAGCAGGCTCACCAGCTGGATGATCCGGTGGCTCAGCCGCGCTACGATCAGCAACATCACCAGAACCGATGCGCCAGCCAGCACCATGAGCGGCATCAGCGCGGAAAAATCGTTATTTGACATAAGACTGATGATGAGAAGCCGTACTATGAACATCCATAAACCGGATCAGCTCCGTGATCGCGGGCCGGGCCGTGTTGATCACCGGCTGCGGAAACAACCCGAGCCATACCACTGATACCGTGAGTGCCGCCATGATCAGCATTTCCCTGAATGAAAAATCGGGAACGGCTTCCATTGTCCTGCGCGGGCCCAGGAATATCTTGCCTACAATGCGCAATGAGTACACGGCTGAGAATATCAGCCCGGAGGCCGCGGCAACGGTGATCCACGGCTGCGCCTGGAAAACGCCGAGCAAGATCAGAAATTCGGCCACGAAGTTGCCCAGGCCCGGTAAACCGAGCGAGGCCATGGCAAATAACAGTCCGATCGTGCCCATTTGGGGCATAGGTCCCCAGAGCCCGCCCATTTGTCCGATATCGCGGGTATGCAGCCGCTCCTTAATCATCCCGGCCAACAAAAACAATGCACCCGTGCTCAGGGCGTGGGTTACCAACTGCATCACTACTCCTTGCAAGGCCAATTCGTTTAATGCGAAAATTCCTGTGATGACAAAACCCATATGACTCACGCTCGTAAATGCCACGAGCCGTTTTAAATCGGTCTGCGAATAGGCCATTACAGCCCCGTAAACAATACCCGCCACGCCCAGCACCATCGCCGGAACAGCCACGTCGGTCACTACTTCGGGGAATATGGGGACTACAAACCGCAGCATGCCGTAAGCCCCGGTTTTCAACAGCAATCCTGCCAGAATGAGACTTCCGGCAGTAGGTGCTTCCCCGTGCGCGTCGGGCAGCCAGGTATGGAATGGGAATACAGGCAGCTTGACTGCAAAGGCGATCATAAACCCCGACATCAGCCAGAAAGCGGTTTTGAATGGAATTACCGTTTCAACGAGCTCAAAATACCCGAACGTGTAAACACCTGTGTCGCGGCCGTGGATGAAATACAGGCCCAATATGGCCAGGAGCATCAGCAGCCCGCTCGCCTGCGTGAAAATGAAGAATTTATACGCGGCATACACCCTGTTTTCACTACCCCATATACCAATCAGAAAATACATCGGGATGAGCATTACCTCCCAGAAAAAGTAGAACAGGAACAGATCCATGGCCATGAATACCCCCGCCACACCGGCCAGGATCCAGAGCAGGTTGAAGTAGTAAAAGCCGGTCCTCTCCCGGATTTCATCCCACGAACAGAGAACGGCCAGCACACCCAGGAAAAAGGTTAATGCGAGTAAGAGCAAGCTCAGCCCGTCGACCGCCAGGTGAAAGGTTATGCCAAAAGAAGGGATCCATTCTTTGCGGAAATCCATGAGCCATTGGCCGTCCGTCACCGAATGCGGCAAGGTATTGGCCCAAAGGAACATGACCAGCAGCAGCCCTGCGGCACTGGCCAGCAATGCGATCCAGCGCGGTAGGTGCCTGTTCCACTCTCCCGCGATCACCGCCGCCACAGCGCCGGCCATTAAAACCGTGATCAAAAGTACCAGTGTCATAGCATTATCTGAATACCCAGGATGAGAATTGCACCAACCACCAGACCCATGATATACCACCGGAGTGATCCGGATTGCGTTCTTGAAAGCACCTTGTACATCTCCCCGGTCGCAGCAGCAATGCCAGTGTACAGCCGGTCGGTAACATCCGACTTATTGATTTTGGAAATGAAAATAAATGGCTTTACCAGCAAGCGGTCGTACAGGGCGTCAAAACCCCAGCCCGAGAACCAGAACCGGTAAAGGCTTGCCAGCAAGCCGTTCCTGCGAAGGCTTTCAATGCGTGCAGGCTGCTGGTAGTAATAGTGGTATCCGAGAAATACACCACCCAGTGTAGCCAGCGCCGCCAAAAGCTGAAACAACCATTCCGAAGGGATGTCGGCCTGCATAACCGTCTCCGGCAATACCGGGCGCAGTAAATCCGAGAAAAGGGTAAAATGCCCGAAATTATGCGGCAGCTCGATAAATCCGGCGAAAATCGAAAATACCGCTAGTATAACGAGAGGCATAGTCATGCGTTTGCCCGGCAGATGCCCGACCGGCGTGTGTGCTTCGCCCCAGAATGTCAGGATCATCATGCGTGTGGTGTAGGCAGCGGTGATCAATGCACCACACAGGGCAACCATCCAAAGCACCGGGCTCCCGCCGTTGGCCGTCCAGGAATACCAGAGAATCTGGTCCTTACTGTAAAACCCGGCACTAATGAGCGGCACCGCGGCCAGGGACAGCGCACCCGCCAGGAATGTCCAGAAAACCACCGGCATTTTGTCTTTCAATCCCCCCATTTTAAACATATTATGTTCGTGGTGAAGCGATTCTATAATGGCTCCCGCAGCGAGAAAGAGTAATGCTTTAAAAAATGCATGGACCATAAAATGGAATATCGCCGCCGTCCAGGCGCCTACACCCAGTGCGAGGAACATATAGCCGATCTGACTGATGGTCGAATAAGCCAGTACCCGCTTGATGTCGTACTGGGTAAGGGCCGTGAGTCCGGCGAGCAACAGGGTCGCCGCTCCGACGACGGCAATCACCAGACGGGCGGTTTCCGAGAGGGCGAATATCGCATGCATACGCGCTACCAGGTACACCCCCGCGGTCACCATCGTGGCCGCGTGAATGAGCGCGCTCACGGGAGAGGGCCCCGCCATCGCGTCTGGCAGCCAGGTTTGCAGCGGCAGCTGGGCCGATTTGCCAAGTCCGCCGGCCAACAGCAACAGCGCAGTAACCGTTATGACGGTACTATTGGGTTGCCAGATTGTGGCAGCATTGGCATCAATGTCGGAAATAACCAGGGTACCGGCCTGTTGGAAGATCATGAATAGTCCAATCGCCATGGCTGCATCGCCGATGCGGGTAACGGTGAATGCCTTACGTGCCGCATTCCCGTTGGAAGGCTGTTCATACCAGAAGCCGATCAGCAGGTAGCTGCAAAGCCCCACCCCTTCCCAGCCCAGGTACATCAGCAAAAGATTGTCGGCCAGCACCAGTACCAGCATCGAAAACACAAACAGATTCATGCTGGCGAAGAAACGGGCGTAATCCCGGTCCGCTTCCATGAATGCCGTGGAATAGATGTGGATCAGCGCGCCGATAAAGGTGATGACAAATACAAAAACCAGGGACAGGACATCGAGCGTGAGGGTAATCTTCGCGCTGAACGCTCCCACCTCGAACCACGTCCACAAAGTTTGTGTGTATACAGCGCTTGCCGGCATACCGGCCATAAATGCCCCCCCGACAATGAAGGTCACCAAAGCGGAAAGGCAGATGCTGCCCGCTCCAACCAGCGCCACCGACGAGCGCGAAAACCGTTTTCCTGCCAATGCGAGGATCAGAAATCCGCCGAGCGGAAGGGCGGGTATGAGCCACAGATACTTGTCCATGAGCTTTCAGTTTGCGGGCTGCTCACCCATTCATTTCTTTTAGATTGTCGATATCCAGCGATTTGTGCTGATGGTAGATTTGCAGGATCAGCGCCAGGCCGATGGACACCTCGGCGGCCGCCATGGCCAGAATGAACACGAACATCACCTGGCCATCGGGCTGCCCCCACCGGGAACCTGCGGCCACAAATGCCAGCCCCGATGCATTAAGCATGATCTCGACCGACAGGAGCATGAAAATGATATTCTTCCGGATGATCACCCCGACGATCCCCAATGCAAATAGCAAGCCCGCCAGCAATACTACCACTTCGGCTGAAACAGTTGTTTTCATAGCACAGCTTCTTCGTGTTTCTCTTCTTCTTTTTCCTTTTCCTCCTGCAAAAACCGGTGCAGCACCAGTTTCTTGTGGCGGCCGATATGCGCGGCGCCCACCACCGCGGCCATGAGCAGCATCGCTGCCAGTTCCACGCCGATCAGGTATTCGCGGTACAATGACACCGCCAGTTCACGCGGACTTACCACCGCCGGGCTGTAAGTATCCTGTCCGGACGATAAAACGAGCGCCAGAAATTCGGCGAACAATACGGCAGCCAACACCGTAGGTCCCATCCATATTTTGGGTTTCAGCCACTTTCGCTCCTGCCCGGCCGTCTCCTCTCCCAGGTTCAGCAGCATGACTACGAAAATAAATAGCACCATGATCGCCCCCGCGTAAATGATGATTTCCAGCAATGCCGCAAACGATGCACCGAGTAGGTAAAAAAGCATAGCATGCGCCAGCAGCGACACATTCAGGTATAAGAGCGCGTGAACGGGGTTATGCCGCGTGATGACCATCAGTGTGGCTACCAGGGCAACGGTACCGGCGATATAGAAAGCGATTTCCATAGTTTTACGGGATTAAACTGCGTATATCCACCGGCGGCTCTTCGTTCGCGCCTTCCCCTTTGCCCTTCACACCTGCGGCAAGGCCTGCCACTTTGTAGTAGTTGTAACCCGGGTATTTCCCCTGGCTGTCGATCAGCAAGTCCTCTTTTTCATACACCAGGTTCTGCCGGTTGTATTCGCCCATTTCAAAATCAGGCGTGAGCTGAATCGCGTACGTGGGGCAGGCTTCCTCGCAGTAGCCGCAGAAAATACATCTCGAAAAATTGATCCTGAAAAATGCGGGATACCTTCTGCCATTCTCGTCCTCGGTGGCCTGCAACGAGATGCAGTCGACCGGGCAGGCCGCCGCGCAAAGGTAGCAGCCTACGCAGCGCTCGCCCCCGTCGGGATCCCGCGTGAGCACGATCCGCCCCCGCCAGCGCGGGTGCAGCACCACTTTTTCTTCCGGATATTGGATAGTCTCGCGCTTCCTGAACATGTGCAGGAAAATGAGACCGATCGATCTGAGTAAGCTGATCATGACGCATTGGGTTAATGGTTAGTTTTTCAGCAAGGTAATTCCACCGGTGACGAGTAGATTGAGCAGGGCAATGGGCAGGATGATTTTCCAGCCGTATTCCATCAGCTGATCATACCGGGGACGTGGAAGCGAAGCCCGCAGCAGAATAAAGAAAATGATAAAAACGAACGTTTTGAGCGTAAACCATACCACCGGCGGCAAAACCGGCCCAAGCCATCCTCCGAAGAAAACAGTGACTACCATCGCGGAAATCAGGATGATACCCAGGTATTCCCCGATGAAAAACATGCCGAATTTCATACCTGAATACTCCGAGTGAAAGCCCGCCACCAGCTCGCTTTCCGCTTCGGGAATATCAAAAGGCAGCCTGTGCGTTTCGGCTATTCCGGCTGTTAGAAAAAGCACAAATGCCACTGGCTGCGTTACCACAAACCAAAGGTCCTTTTGCGCCATCACAATGTCTGTCAGCCGGAATGAACCCGAAAGCATCACCACACCCATCAGAGAAAGTCCCATGAAAACTTCATAGCTGATCATCTGCGAAGCCCCGCGCAAGGCGCCCAGCAGCGAGTATTTGTTGTTGGAAGCCCAGCCGCCGAGTACAATGCTGTACACGCCCAGCGACGACATCGCGAGGAAGAACAACAATCCGATGTCCAGGTCGGCCACCAGAATGTCCGGCGCAAATGGAACTACCACAAAACTCAGCAATACAGCCGCGGCCACAATGGCCGGGGCAAAAACAAAAACGGCTTTTTCGGCAAACGGCGGTATCCAGTCTTCCTTGAAAAACAGCTTGATCGTGTCGGCTACGACAATAAACAAACCGAATGGCCCTGCCCGGTTCGGACCATAACGGTCCTGCCAGAGCGCCAGCATCCGGCGCTCCAACCAGATCAGCCAGGCTGCGATCGTCGTCAGCGTGAACAGGATGATGACGATCATCAAAGTATATTTCAGGATCTCGTTCATAAGGCTGTGTTGGTTAGGACGCCTTTCGCAGGCCATGTGATACCCGATAGCGACGGCAGATTGTACGGCAGCCCCGCCAGTCCTTCCGGCAACTCATTTTTCAGGATTACCGGCAGATCAAAAACCTGGTCGCCGATACGCATTCTTAAAATAGCTCCCTCGGCGGTATGGAGGCGTTCGGCATCCAGGCTGTTCAGGGCAAGGTAGGGGCGCGGAGCCCGACCTTCCACCGACGGTGAGAGTACGCTAAGCTCGTCGGAACCGAAAATGTGCGCTAGCGGTACCAATGCCATTTCATTCTCCCGCCGCTCAAACGCAGGCGGAATAGTGCTTTGAAAACCATTTGAAAAGTGAATTCCTCCACCTAACAATCGGACGCCCGGATCCCCCCCGCGTAATGGTCCGCCGGCTTCGCTCTGGTACTTGTGGACCGATTGGCCCGAGTTCCAGCCCGGTGACCAGTAAAAGGGTGTCAAAGGGGCGGGCGGCATCCCGCGGTAGCCTTCCATGGTAAATGAGAGCGGCGAATCGGTATCCTCCGGCGGCTTGGGCTCACTCACCGCCACATGGGCCAGCATGGCCGTGCGGCCGCTGAACCGGTGCGGTTCCCGGGGAATGCGCTGGCCATTAATCCGGAAATCGGACAGCGGCGCTGCCGTTTCCGCTCCCTTGAATTGCGGCATGGCGTGCACGAGTTCTTCCAGCAGACTATCCAGTTCCCGCAGCTCGTCGGGTTTCGTGCCATCCCGGAATTGCCGGAACTCGTCGAGCCAGCGCCAGCTTTCCCGGATATGTTCGTTTTTAGGCATAAAAACTTGAAAAAACCGCTGCGCACGCTCCTCATTATTGACGAGCGTGCCCTCTCCTTCCGCAAAAGTGGCCGTCGGGATCAGCACCGTTGCCATACGGGCGGTGTCGTTTTCCAGGTGGTCGAGTACAATCGTGTTTTTAAATGCATTCAAAAACCGGTCGACCTCAGACCGTTCCGCCCGGCGGTACAAATCATTTTCCAGAATGACCGCCGTGGCGAAATTGCCGGTCTCCGCAGCTTTCATCGCCATGGCCAGCGACGGTGCCTGCATCATCGCAAGCCCCGCGGAATTGCATTCGGGCATTACAAAACACAATGCGGCTTTCTTCTCCCCTTTTTCCAATGCCTGCCCGATCTGATAGGCGGCCTGAATAATGTCTTCATTAAAAAGCGATGTACCTGAAACGATCAGCGGCCTTGCCGCCCTTTTCAGCAGATCCGCCATGCGCCTGGCCGATTCCAGTGCCCAGGCATTCATTCCTTGCGGCTCGGGCGCGCTGTCATCCATGTAATGGGCAATAGCAAAACCCAAACGTGCAATATCTTCCGGCGCGGCATGAAGCGTACCCGACGCTACTTCGTCAAGTTTGGTATTGACAGGATATGCCATGAAAAGTTCTCCCTTTTCATCCTGAATCATCTCCCGCACCGCCGCGTCGTTCCAAAGCGGGATGTTGGCCCCGGTTATTTTTTCGAGCGGTTTGGTACGCACAGCCTGCCTTAATGCCAGTGCAAGCCGCGGAGCTGAATTGGTTGGATCTTCACCCAGTACCAGCGTCACGTCGGCATATTCGGTTTCTTTCAGCGAGGGCGTATAAACGTGCCCGCTGTGCTGGATCGCCAGTATTTTACGGAGCAGCCTGGCTTCGTTTTCGGGAATGCCCTGGTAAAAATTGGCTTCTCCCACCAGCTGCCGCAATGCGTAATTCGCTTCCAGTGAGGCCCGCGGCGAGCCTATGCCGATCAGCCGGCCTTCGGTCAGAATGCTGCTCAGAGTTTCGAACAGGTTTCGGCCTTCCTTTTCCGAGCGGATAACCGGCTGCCTTACCCTCCCAGGATCATTGACAAACTCGTAGCCGTACCGGCCGCGGTCACAAATAAAATAACCGTTGACAGCGCCGTTGAACCGGTTGGTTATCTGCCGGAGTGCGCCATACCGTTCACCGGCGATGATATTGCACCCCAGGCTGCAATGCTGGCAGATGGACGGAGCCATGGTCATGTCCCATTTGCGGGTATAATGCTCCCGCAGGGTCTTATCGGTAAAAACGCCCGTGGGACAAACTTCCGCCAAGTTACCGCTGAATTCATTTTCAAGCACACCATCTTTTTCCCTTCCAAAATAGATATGGTTATGCGCTGCAAATACGTCCAGGTCTTTTCCTCCTGCATAATCCTTGTAAAACCGCACGCAGCGGTAGCACTGGATGCAGCGGTTCATTTCGTGGTGCAGGAATGGCCCCAAGTACTGGTTCTGGTAAGTCCTTTTCGGGAATCTGAAACGCCGGTAAGCATGGCCCGTCATAACCGTCATATCCTGCAAATGGCACGAACCGCCCTCGTCGCATACCGCGCAGTCGTGCGGGTGATTGCTCATGAGCCATTCGATATTTTGTGACCGGAAATCGTGCGCGACGGTGTCATTTACGGACACGTACATATTATCCCGCACACCTTCCATACAGGCCATCATGAGGCGGCCGGTCTTGTCATTTTCGTCCTTGAAAAGCTTGACGGCGCACTGGCGGCACGCTCCTACCGAGCCCATTGCGGGGTGCCAGCAGAAATACGGCAGGTCAAGGCCTAGCGTGAGGCACGTTTCGAGCAGGTTTTTACCCGGCTTTACGTCATAAGGCTTCTGATCGATGTAAATGCGTACCATGATAGTTTACCGCCAGGGGCATTTTTTTTGATCGATATGCTTTTCAAAATCCTCTCTGAAATATTTCAATGCGCTTTGCAGCGGCTCCATCGCACCGGGTGCCAGCGCGCAGAACGTATTGCCTGGCCCCAAAAACCTTGTGTGTGTTTCAAGCAGTTGCAAGTCTTCATGCCTGCCTTCGCCGCGTTCGATAGAGAGCAGAATCTTCTCCGTCCACGGTAATCCCTCCCGGCAGGGCGTACACCACCCGCACGATTCCTGTGCGAAGAAATGTTCGAGGTTATGGACAAATCCCACCGGACAGGTGTGGTCGTCGAGGATGATCATTGTGCCGGTCCCCAGTCTGCTTCCGGCCGCGGCTACGGATTTATAGTCGAGGTTGATATCCAGATGCTCCTCCACCAGAAAGTCCGTGGAAGCGCCTCCCGGCAATGCGCCTCTGAAACGATATCCATTAGCCATTCCGCCGGCGCAGTCCTCGATCAGCTCCCGCATGGAAACGCCCATCGGCAGCTCCCAGAGGCCGGGTCTTTTGACACGTCCGCTCACGCCGTAGATTTTCGTCCCGGCATCATTGCCTTTTCCCAGGCTTTTGAACCAATCCGGCCCATTATTGATGATGTGCGGGATATTGCAGAGCGTTTCGACATTGTTGACGATCGTCGGCTTGCCAAATAGCCCGCTTACCTGCGGGAAAGGCGGTTTGGCCCTCGGTGTGGCCCTTTTGCCTTCCAATGCATTAAGCAATGCGGTTTCCTCCCCGCAGATGTAGCGACCGACGCCCGTATGCAGGTGCATTTCCAGGTTGTAGCCCGTTCCCAGGATGTTTTTGCCCAGATAACCTGCCGCATAGGCTTCCCCAATAGCGTGCGTGAGCAGCCGGCCGGCCTTTTTGTAGGCCCAGCGCAGGAATATGTACGAAATGTTGGCCTGGATCGCGAAGGCCGAAATGATCATACCTTCGATGAGCTGGTGCGGGTTTCCCTCCATCAGCATCCGGTCTTTGAATGTACCGGGCTCCATTTCATCGGCATTCGCGATCAGGTATTTAACCGGATAATGCCCGTTCATCGGCACAAAGCTCCATTTCATACCTGTGTTGAAACCCGCTCCACCCCTGCCTTTCAGATCCGACGCCTGCACCGTGTTCGTAATCGACTCCGGCGACAGTGAAAGTGCCTTCCTCAATGCCTGATAGCCCCCGTTCTTTTCATAATCGCGGAGATTGTAACAGGGGCGATCGAAGCTGATATGCTGGGTGAGAGGCGTTTCCATGGCATCAGTGATATCGGTCCAGTATTTCGTCCAGGTTTTCTTCCGTCAAGTCGCGGAACAGCTCGTTGTTGATCATCAGCGCGGGCGCGTGGTCGCAGGTACCCAGGCAGGCATTAGGCAGGAGCGTGAACCGGCCGTCGGGGGTCGTTTGCCCGAAGCTAATGCCCAGCCTGGCTCGTATTTGCCCGTATATTTTTTCATAACCCATCACATAACAACTAATGCTGTCGCAAAGCAGAATGATATTTCTGCCGACGGGCCTTCTGAAAACGAGGTTGTAAAAAGTAGCCACGCTGTCGAGCTCTTCCGACGATATTTCCAGGTAACCGGCAATGGCTTGCAGGCTGTTGTCGGAGATCCATCCGCGGTGGTGCTGCACGATTTTGAGCGCTTCAATAGCCGCCGCACGCCGCATAGGTACGAGCGCGATCTCATGGTCAATCTCCGCCATTTCTTCGGGTGTGAGTGTCTCCTGGGCGATCATGACAAAATAGTTTGTTGATTATCGGTCTATATCAGCCAAAACATAATCGATACTGCCGAGAATGGACAGCAGGTCGGCTACCGTGTAACCCTTACTGATATACGGAAGCATTTGCATGTGCGGAAACGACGGAGTCCGGATCCTGACGCGGTATGCCGACGTGCTTCCGTCGCTGGTCAGGTAATAACTGTTGGCGCCTTTGGTGGCCTCGATACAGCTCATGGCTTCGCCGGCGGGGATCACTGGTCCCCAGCTCACATTGAGGAAATGCGTAATGAGCGTCTCGATGTCCTGCATCGTGTTTTTCTTAATGGGCGGCGTCGTGAGCGGGTGGTCCGACTTGTAGGGCCCTTCCGGCATGTTGTTCAGGCACTGTTCGACGATTTTCAGGCTCTGCCACATTTCCTGCACCCGCACCAGTGCGCGGTCGTAACAGTCGCCGTTTTGGGCGGTAGGAATGTCGAAATCAAAGTTTTCGTAGCCCGAATAGGGTTGTTTTTTCCTAAAATCCCATTCAAATCCGCACGCGCGCAATCCCGGGCCGGTCACGCCCCATTCAATCGCTTCTTCGAGCGTGTAGATGCCAATGCCCACGGTGCGGGCCTGGAAAATGCTGTTACGCATCACCATCTGGTCGTATTCGCGGAGCCGTTTGGGAAAGTAATTCACAAAATCGCGTACCAGCTTATCCCAGCCCACTGGCAGATCCTGGGCCACGCCGCCGATGCGAAACCAGTTGGGGTGCATTCTCGCGCCGCAAATGGCTTCAATTATATCGAATATCTTTTCCCGGTCGGTAAACATGTAAAATACCGGCGAGAGCTGCCCGAGGTCCTGGGCAAATGTACCGTACCACACCAGGTGGCTGGCAATGCGGAACAATTCACAGAGCATTACCCGTATCACTTCGACGCGCGGCGGTACCCGGATGCCCGCCAGCTTTTCCACTGCGAGCAGATAGGCCAGGTTGTTCATCACGCCACCCAGGTAGTCCACCCGGTCGGTATAGGGTATGTAGGTGTGCCAGGACTGTCGTTCACCCATTTTCTCGGCCCCGCGGTGATGGAAGCCGATATCAGGTACAGCGTCGACGATGTCCTCGCCGTCGAGCTGCAAAATAATGCGGAGCACGCCGTGCGTGCCGGGGTGCTGCGGCCCGAGGTTCAGGAACATGAAGTCGGCATCTTCACTATGCCTTTTCAAACCCCATTCTTCGGGATTGAATTGCAATGCTTCCTGCTCCCGGTCCTGCTTTTCCTCCCATAGCCGGAAGGGGCCCATTTCGGTCGCGCGGGCGGGATGTTCTTTTCTCAAAGGGTGCCCGTTCCAGGTTAACGGCATCAATATACGTCGCAGGTGCGGATGGCCTTCAAACCGTATTCCGAACATATCGAAGACCTCCCTTTCGTACCAGTTCGCATTTTTCCAAAGGGCGCAAACCGACGGCAGGGACGGGTACTCGCCGTGCAAGGCTACTTTGATGCGGATAAACCGGTTCCTGCCGAATGAGAGCAGATGGTAAATAACTGTAAAATCCGGCGGTACAGACCCATTCAGCGCCGCCTTTGCCCTGCTGCGCTCGTCAATGGCGCTGAGGTCGAAAAGCATGCTGAATGGCTGGGGTATCCCCGTTTTCAGGTGCATCAGCATGGCTACTACCTGCTCTTTTTTGACGCGCAGCGTAGTAACCCCGTCCGTGTTTATTTCAATTTTAAAAGCTGATTCGCCCAATGCGGCCCTCAGCGCATCTTCAAGACCGGAATCGATATCTTCCATGTCAAACAGTGTCAGGCGTACGAAAATCAACGACCTTTTTTCTCTCCTCTTGCTTTTCCACGCGCATTACAGGCTTTTCGGGCCTGATAACGCCCTGAGGACCAATCGCCCAGCTCAATGGCCTCTGCTCCTTCCCTACCGATTCGGATAGCAGCATCAGTCCTTGCATAAACGCGTCCGGCCGCGGTGGGCAGCCCGGTACATACACGTCCACGGGAAGGAATTTATCTACACCCTGTACCACACTGTAGATATCGTACATCCCGCCCGAATTGGCGCACGAACCCATGGAAATCACCCATTTGGGCTCCATCATCTGCTCGTGCAGCCGCTTGATAATCGGCGCCATTTTCACGAAAACGGTGCCGGCGATCACCATCACATCGGCTTCCCGGGGCGTTCCCCGGATTACCTCCGCGCCGAATCTCGCCACGTCATATTTGCTCGTAATGCTGGTGGCCATCTCCACGAAACAGCATGACAGGCCGAAATGGAACGGCCACATGGAGTTTCGCCGGCCCCACGCCAGCAGGTCCTGGACAGTCGTGAGCATGACGCTCTGCCCCACAGCCTCTTCGAATGAACCCGTTCCCTGCGTCGCCGCCGTAGGATCGGACGGTTTACTTAGCCACCAGTTCATGGTATGCCTGCCCTTTGGGCATTTTGCGGTAAGCTTTGAGGATTTTCTTCCCGTCGGGCCCGAAGTTCAATGCACCGATGCTCCATTCGTAGATCAGCACGGCGAACAGTAACCCTATAAAAACACAAATGCCGAGGTACCCTGGCCACCCGAGTTCACGGAATGCCAGGGCCCACAGCACGATAAATACCACCTCGATATCGAAAATGACAAACATCATCGCGATCAGATAGAACTGCGCCGAGAAGCGCAGCCGCGCGGAGCCCGTTTCGAGAATCCCCGATTCATAGGGCTGCCCGGACGCCGCTGTACGATGCCGTTGACCGAGAAAGTAAGAAAGCGAAATAATCAATGTCAGTAATGCAAAAACCAGTAAAGTATATAGCCAAAATGGCCATCCTGGCGTGCCAGACGCATTAAAACGATCCATAAGCAATCCAATTTAGAAAACGTGAACAGCAGAAGAACTGTATTCTCTCAGATTGGCGTGATAAAATGGGTAAGATGTTGGAAGTGAAGAAATGCTCAGATGCCCGTGATGTAATGTTTCAGGTTGTCGATCACGTATTCCTGATCCTCGATGATGAATTTGACTACGTCTCCAATGGAAATGATACCTGTGAGTTGTTCGTCGTCGATAACCGGGAGATGCCTGATAAATTTGTCGGTCATGCAAGCCATGCAGTCTTCAATAGTTGTATCCGAGGATACCGTCAGGGGATTACTTGTCATGATTTCCCCTACCAATAAATCTTTAGAGGCCTTACCTCTCAGGATAACTTTACGTGCGTAATCCCTTTCTGTGAAGATTCCAACGACCCGTTGCTGCTCCATTACCAGCAACGCGCCGATGTTTTTTTCAGCCATCAGTTCCAGAGCTTCGAAAACAGTGTTGTCCGGCCGAATAGACACTGGTCCTGTCTTCTTTGTTTCGAGAATATTTCTGACTTTCCCCATAATTAACTCCCGCCTCCTAACGGATTCAGCGATAAATTTTGGTTAACATAAATATATTTACCAAATCATTAAAAAGCTAATATTCAAGCATTTTTTTATATTTTTTCACGAATACGCTTACTCGCTCCAGACGGCCAGCACGTTACCGTCCGGATCGGCAAAATGGAACCTTCTGCCGCCCGGGAAGGAGAAAATATCGACGGTAATGGTGCCTCCGGCAGCAATGACTTTGCCTTTTACCCGTTCCAGATCTTTGGTGTGCAGTACCACCAGCGGGTTCCCTCCGGCCGCCTCCTCCTCATTCCGGTGAAAGCCGCCGGATAGCGCGCCGTCTTCGAAAGCAGTGTAATCGTCACCGTAGTCGGTAAAGGTCCAGCCGAAAGCATTGGCGTAGAACGCCTTGATGACTTCAATTCGCTTGCAGTAAAATTCGATGTAATTGATGGATATCTGGCTCATGGTTTTTGGAATTTTGGTGAAGACCTGTTTTTACAAATGTATCATAGTGATCCGCTTCGATAAACAAATTGGGATTGGTTGTTAATTTGCACGCCAAGACTTCAATATGTTAGCAGACAGAACATTCATCCAACAATGAGAGTAGCGAACTGGAAAGACAAAAATCTGGTGGTAAGCATCCTCACCGATGCATTTTTGGATAACAAGAGCGTCAACTATCTGATCCCTGGCGACCGCAAGCACAAAAACAGGGTTAGAGCTCTGATGGATTACTCTTTCAAGGTTTGTTATTCCTCCGGCAAAGTCCTGATATCCGACGACGACAGTGCCGTAGCCCTGGTCAGCTTCCCTGAAAACAAGAAGACCACCTTGAGGGGATTGCTATGGGAAGCCGGTCTGGTATGGAATGGGATCGGGTTGGCGAATGTTTCAAAGGCTATGGACCGCGAGAAAAAGATTGCCGCGAACTATCCGGAACACCCCATCTATTACCTCTGGTTTCTGGCCGTTGACAAGAACCGTCAGGGACGCGGCATCGGAACCGGCTTTCTGAATGAGATCAGGGCCGACGCCGCTAAAATGGACCGCCCGATTTATCTGGAAACCTCTACCGTCAGGAACCTTCCGTTTTACGAACGTGTGGGACTGGTCGAATACGGCCAACTGGACTTTGGGTACACGCTGTATCTGATAGCTGGCTGATTGCAGTCAGTAATCCATATTTTTCGCTTCAAAAGGGTATTCAGGAGTGCTTTTCAGCTCTTTAAGGTAATTCCTAAACATTACAACCTTAAAAATCATGGAAAAGAAGCAAGCCGATCCTTCACGCCTGACCAGGCGCGAGATGCTCGGCATTACCGGTATGGCGGGTTTGACCGCTTTTACGGGCCTCAAATCCGAAGCTGCTCCGCGTTCCGTGCAGGCCAAACCCCGCATCGCCTGCCTCGTCACCTATTGGGGCGCTACCAGGTCCCACGCAGACTGGATCATCGCGAAGCTCATGGACGGTTACTGGTGGCAGGGCGCCCACACGCCTTCGGGAATCGAGGTGGTGTCGGTTTACATTCACCAGTTCGACACCAGCCTGCTGGGCCGGAAAGTGTGTAAATCCAAAAACATCCCGATCTTCAAAACCGTCGGTGAGGCCGTTACCCTGGGCGGGAAGGATCTCGCGGTCGATGGCGTGGTGATCGTCGGTGAACATGGTGATTACGCGACCACGCTCAAAGGCCAGTGGATGCTGCCGCGCTGGTGGATTTACCAGCAGGTGATCCGGGTTTTCGAGCAGAGCAAGCGTTCGGTACCTGTTTTTAATGACAAACACCTTTCATACAGCTGGGATGAAGCCAAATGGATGTTCGACAAATCCCGCGAGCTGAATTTCCCGCTGACCGGCGGCTCATCCATTCCGGTCCACTACCGCAAACCCGACATCGAAATCGATATCGACACCCCTATCAAAGCGTCGGTGATGCTCGGCGGCGCGCCGGACGAGGGTGCACTCTTCCATTGCGTCGACGTATTGCAGGCTTTTGTAGAACGCCGGAAGGGCGGCGAGACAGGCGTAAAATCGGTGCAATGCATCCGCGGGCCGGAAACCTGGAAATGGACGGAAAAGAATCCCTGGGCGGCGAAGCTCCTTGAATCCGTTCGCGCCAATATGAACCTCAAACCCGGACATTTTCAGGCTATCGAAAAACCGAATGTCTGCATCGTCGAATATAACGATGGCACGAAAGCAGCCATTTATAATGCCAGGGATGTCGGCTGGACCTACGCTGCCGCGATCCAGGGGCATAAAGAGCCCACGATCATTTCGATGCTCGAATGGCCGGGGCCGTTTTCCCAATACCACGCCTCCAACTCACAACCTCATTGGATCGTGCAAACAATGGTTACCAAAAAGGAACCTTTCAATGCGGAGCGGTTGCTGTTGTCGACGGGTATTACCGCATTCAATATGGAATCCAACTGGCAGAACGGCGTCTACTCGCCTGTCGGCCGCCGCATCGAAACGCCATTCATGAACATGACCTATCGCTCGACGCGCGGCGCCCAGTTCAACAAAGGCGAGCGGCCACCGAACGTACCGTATATGCGGGGGTTTGCGGAATAATTTTGAATGAGCCGGCGTGGAACGGGGAATGATCGAATAAAATGCCGTTAGGCATGTAATGTCGGTAGCAAATGCATGTTTAAGTTCCATTGAAAATGCCCCTGGGCATGTAACAACCGGGCATATGGCTAGCGCTAATACTTTGCTGTTGCATCCCTGACGGGATTTTTTAACAATTAACCTGTCAATCGCCACTAATGTTATATTTATATCGCTACGCGATTTGTCCTTCAAGAATATGGTCGCTCATTATCCAATAAATCAACCATAAAAACTTATATTTGTGTACCAAAAAAAGTACACAATGGCAATTATAGAAACGACTAGCAGGCAGTTCAGGGAAAGACAAAAAGACTTCTTTGAGATGGCCGACAAAGGAGAGAAAATAGTCATCAGAAGAGGGCGCAAGCAAACTTATGTGCTTACCCCTGTCTCCGAAGATGATCTCTATTTCTCCCCTGAAATGATCCAACGCATAAAAGACGCGCAACAAGAGATCCGGGAAGGCAAGTCTACCGTAATCAAGACTAAAGAAGAACTTGACGCATTTTTTGAAAATCTGTGATATACACCATTGTTTTTTCAGACAAAGCAAAAGAAGATTTGCAGTTCCTGAAAAGATCTGAACCACAGGCCTATAAAAAAGCAAAACTGTTAATAGAAGAACTAGCGGAGCATCCTAAGACAGGACGTGGAAAACCGCAACTCAAAAAGCATAACCTCGCAGGATTGTATGCAAGGAAGATAACCGATAAGCATAGACTCCTGTATTCAGTTGACGACCATACCGTCACAGTAGACATTATTTCATCCAGAGGTCATTACGACGATAAATAGTGCATGATGTTTTTGTACTTTCTTGCAATTCGACCCTGAGAAGACGAAAACGACATCAAATGAAACGCAGAGAAGCCCTTAAAAGCCTGAGCCTTTTCCCGGTAACCAGTAGTATTTTAGCAAGACAATCCTTTTTAGCCAATCAATTCATTGAGAATAACTCCATGCCGGACCTGCACCGCAGCGCGTTCGTCATGGACGGGCATACGCACGTCATGAGCCGCGAACTCGTGTTGAAAACCGACATTGGTCAGCGGTATGCCGACGGGACCGTCGACTTGCCAAGGGCAAAAGAAGGCGGGCTGGACGCGATGTTTTTCTCCGTTTACACGCCAGAGAACTATTACCCCGGCAGGTTTGAAACCAAGAATACATTCCGGGTAGTGAACCTGGCATTGGATCAGATTAAAAAGAACAATGCGATGATCGAGCTGGCCCTCACGGCCTCCGACATTGAGCGCATCAACAAAAAGGGCAAAATGGCCGCTTTCCTGGATCTGGAAGGCGGTTATGACCTGTATGGCGATCTGGATCTGCTTCGCGCGCTGTATAAGCTCGGTCTGCGCTCGATGCAGCTCACGGCCCACAGCACCACCAATGCATTTATCGATGCGTGTAACGATGTGTATACCTGGGGAGGCATTAACGAGCACGGGAAAGCGGTGATCAGGGAAATGAACAATCTTGGCATGGTGATCAACGTGGCGCACGCGTCCAACGACGCCATCCTGCAATCGGTAGCGGCCAGCCGCCACCCGGTGATTTACAGCCACGGCGGTTTTTACAAAATAGTGGACCATCCCCGCTGCATTTCCGATGAAGCTGCCAAAGCTATTGCGGCAAAAGGCGGCGTGATCGGGGTGCATTTCGGCAGCCTTTTCAACAATCCGAAATACTGGGCGTGGCAGCGGGCGAACAATCCGGTCAAAGTCCAGCCAAACCCGCAGCCTAAAACACCTCGGATCCTGAGCACCCAGGTTACGACGCAAACCATCGAGGACGTCGATAAGGAGTTTGCGCGCGAGCTGCCGTTTACCTACAATGGCACCATTCCCGATGAATACTGGATGCACGTTGACCAGCTCGCCAGGGTGATAGACTACGGCGTAAACCTGGTCGGGGAAGACCACATTGCCCTCGGCTCCGACCTGGATGGCGGCCCCGAGCTACCCCGCGAGATCAAGGATATCAGTGATTATCCGCAGATTACCATGGCCATGCAAAAGCTGGGTTACAGCGATCAACGGATCAAAAAAATCCTGGGCTTAAACTGGCTCCGGGTGATCAGGCAGGTTACAGAGGGGAAGTAATGTTTTGGCGCGGGATTTCATGGCCTGTCCTGGATCAATCCGGACACGACATTGATGGTCAGGGCTACCAGGAGCGTATTAAAGACGAAAGACAATAGCGCATGGACAAGCGCGAGCCTCCTGATTTCCCGGGAAGAAATAGTGACGTCAGAAACCTGAAAGGTCATCCCGATTACAAACGAGAAATAGGTAAAATCCAGATAGTCGGGCGCTGTGTCTCCGGGGAAGTCCAACCCTTTCTTATTCTGCTTCTGCCCTCCCCGCTCACCTTCCGTGGTGCGATAGTAGAGATGGGCATAATGCAATGTGAATATGGTATGCACCAGAATCCACGAGCAAACGATGCAGGAAAACGAAAGGACTAAATGCAGTGTCAGATCCGACCAGGAGGCGGTTTTACCCGCGGCGTGCAGCAGGTATAAAATGGCAAACAAACTTACAAATGAAGCGACCACAACAAAGAGGGAAATCGCGACCCGGCTCGAATCCTGGCCATCCACTTCCCTCCGGACCTCCGCGGGGTGCGAGCTGAGGATCGTCACCCAGGCCAGACCCAGGTGTACCGCGCCGTACACCAGCCAGCCGATCATCCAGCTGACGGGTCTATCCACAAAAGGAAAGGTCGACACGACTGCCAGCGAACCCAAAATAAGCGCTATAACAAGCTTGTGATGGGCGTCCAGCCGGTTAATAGATGTGGTGACTCGCATAGAATATCGGGGAGAGGCTTTTCAAAAAAGGGAATATAGTGTATTGTCAACATAATTGCTCAAAATACGAAAGCCTGCAAAAACCGCTTAATAACATTTCCCGGAAAAAGTAGAACTACTTTGGCATTGTTGTTTACCTTATAGTTTTGTAGCTGATAAGCCTAACCCTTCCCGATCAATGCGACCTCCCGTTATACTCTGCGCGTTTTCGAATTCCAGCGACGCATACCTGTCACAGCTCGAAAAGGAAAAAGAAGCCATTTCGGATGCATTGCGTGAGCGACAGGGAAAGGGCCATCTGTTGCTCGATACCGATCCCCGGACGATCAAGAAACTACGGGACCGCCTGCTGTTGTACCAGCCCCAGGTCGAGATCATCCATTATGCCGGGCACGCCAACGGCAGCCAATTGCTGATGGAAGACGCCACCGTATACGGGGCAGGGTTGCTGCAATCTATCCGGCTGCAAAAGAACTTGCAACTGGTCTTTCTCAATGGCTGCTCCACCCAGGAACAGGTAAACCACCTCCTCGACGCAGGCGTGCGGGCGGTCATAGCGACCAGTGTCGACATCGGCGATGATACCGCCACCCGGTTTGCCGAAGATTTTTACCAGAAGCTGGCCGGCGGGCATACCATCGACGAAGCATTCAGGCTGGCAACCGAGGTGGTTACCGCCAAAAACAATGCGACATTAAATACCGAAGAGCATCAGGAGCGCGGCATTGCACGGACGATCAAAGCACCCAATGCAGGACCCGTGTGGGGGCTTTATCTTCACAAAAACCACCACGACGCCGCCAGTCACCGGTTATCGGAAAAGAGCTTCTATGAGCTCCATATCAAAAGCCAGATCGACTCAAATTTCAATACTTCCGAAGATGCCATCCTCGCCTCGCTCTACAATGTCCTGATGACGTTCAGCGACGAACTACCGATGTTCGAAGACCTCGAAAAGAAATACGGCGAACAATGGGACCCGAAGCGATTCGACGTCAGGGAGGTCAAAAACGCGATTATCAACAGCCTGCCCTCGCCTATTGCCGAACAGGTGCGCAAGTTGCTCGTCACCGAAGACGAGCCCCTGGCCAGCGAGCGCCTGCGTTTTCTGATCAATACCTATTCCGTGATGGCCGATCTGCTGCTGTTTATCATGTTTTCCCAACTTTGGGAGGCGCTGGTACAGGGAAAGGTACCCGTTCTGGAAGACCGGCTCAAAGAACAGATCAATGCTTTCTTCCTGCTCGACCAGCAAGACAGGCAGGCCTACGACGTGATTCCGCTCGTGCGGCTGATCCATGACAAGCTGAAAGCCCACGACGTACCTTTATTCGTGAGCGAGATGTCGCACCTGGCCGACCTCATGGACGAGCGCGACAGCGAATTTTTCGGGGGGTACCTGAATATTACGCGCATTAAAAGTAAGTACCGTGACCTGACCAGCATGGATGAACTCGACGACCGCGAGTGCCGGGAGGATTGCCAGAAAGCCGAGGCCAGCCTCTGCATTATGTTTAAAGAGCTAGGCTTCTGCGCGAGGTACAAGTTTGCGACAATCAAGAATATCTACATTAATAAAAAGAAGAACCAACCGGCTGTGTACCAACACAAAATGGTAAAACTGGATTACGTGCTCGTAGGATTTACCGACAAAATGGAGGATTTCGAGAATTTCACGGACTCCAATTCGGTCGTGATCTACAAAATCGAGGACAAAAAGCTCTCCGCATTCAATTTGTACCCGTTCGTGATCGACATGAATGCATTGATCAGCGAGAAGCTTTCCAAGATCTACTTCTTCTATAATTATGACAAGAACGCTACCGCCACTACCTGCACCTATAATTTCATCAAGAACATCAATGAAAAGAAAGACCGCCTGCAAATTCCGGCATTACCCGTTTTTTTAAAGACCAAAACCGATCTGAAAATATCCCAGGAGGAACTGGAAACGATCGGGCCGGATATTCTTCAGAGTGTGGAAGGTTTCATCTCCTATTTCAAATCCTGACAGATCATGGCCCACTCACCATTCAAACTGCTCGATTCATTCGAAAAAAGCGAACGCAGCGCATTTTTTGAAAGGGAAGATGAAATCAGGATCATCTACAACTACATCCATGAATCGAACATCGTGCTGGTGAACGGTCCGCTGGGAACCGGAAAGTCGAGTATCATCAAATGCGGGCTGGCCAACTGCTTCGAAAAAACCGACTGGCTCGAAATATTTGTCAGGCGTTACGACGACATCAACATTTCGCTGCGAAAAGAAATTAACCTCAAAAACAAGCAGGATTTCCCGCTCGATTCGGATATTCTCGACTGCCTGCGATCGCTGTACCTCGATTTTTTCAAGCCCGTGTACCTGATCTTCGACCAGTTCGAGGAAATATTCATTTTGGGAAGTACCGAGGAGCAAGAGACGTTTTTCAACGAACTCAGGAGGATTCTCGACGCGAAGGACATCCCTTGCAAGGTGATCTTCATCATGCGTGAGCGCTACATCGCGCAGTTGCAGAAGTACGAGGGCATTGTACCGGAGATATTCGATAAACGGGTGCTTGTCGAGCGAATGACCGACAATGATATTAAAAACGTCATCCGGAAATCCTGTGCGCATTTCGATATTGAAACCGACGAAGCCACCATTGATGCGATCGTCAGGAATCTCAAAATCGACGATAACCTGATCGAACTGCCGCACCTTCAAATTTATCTCGACCGGCTTTGGCATAAGGCGCCCGGCTCTCGCAAAAGTTTTAAAACGAGTCTGCTGGCCGAAGTAGGCGATATCCGGAATGTGCTCAAACAATTCCTGGAAGAAAGAATAGAAAGCACAATCTCGGAAATCTCGACCGTGCATGGGTCGGTTAATTACAACACGATCCGGGATGTGCTTTACTGCTTCGTTACCGACGAGGGTACGAAACGCCCGCAAAAAATTGGGGACATTATTTCGCCGACCGCCCCGCTGGACGTCGCCTCGGCGATTGTCAGCTCATTGGCGACCAAAAACATTCTCAGGCTCGACAAATACGGCGGTAACGGGATCGACAGCATTTATGAAATTGCCCACGACAGCCTGGCCAAAATCATTCATGACAAGTTCAGTCTGGAAAATTCGCATATCGCCCGCACCATCAAGACCATTAAAAATGCTTACCTGAAATACGAGCAATCCAACAAAATATGGTTCCTGAGGTCGTACCTCGACCGCAACGATTTGCGGGATATCAGGCGCTCGACCAAAGACATCAAGGAAAGTGTAGCCCTGAGCAAACAGCCTACCGCGGAAGAATGGAAATTCGTGGCAGACAGCAAACGCCGGCTTACGACTATTTATGTGCTCACCTATGGCGCCGGCGTCCTGTTTCTGATCACCATATTGACCTTTCTGGCGGTATGGAGCTCGGAAACCAGCACGCGTTACCGGCTACTCATTAACCTTGCGCGATCGAAAACGCAGCAATACATTCTCTATAAAAAATACGAGGAGAACAGTATGCTCGCCGGTTTTTTCGGGGACGGCATGTTTAATGAAATCAAGCGTTATCCCGAACACGAAAACCTCTATTTCGCTTCCATATTCAATGTCGAACCGATTACGGATATGGCCTTTGCCCATGTTGGCAAGGACAAAAAACTGTTGATTATCGCAGGCCCTAACACTGTAAGCTTGTATAACGAGCGTTTAGGCACGCTAGAAAACAGGTACAACGTGATCAAAGGCCGTTGGAGCAGGGACCGCTACAACCACGGCATCAGCGTAGTGCTCAACAGCCACGACACCACGCTGGTACGAATTTCCTACGCCGGCGGAAAGATGCTGCTGATGAAAAGAGTGGTCGATACCACGCATATCGGGGAGTCGTTCAGGCTGACTTCGGAAGGGATCCTGAGCGATAGCACGCAGTCGCTGTTCGATATTGACAACGAATATAACTACAACTCGCTGAGGCGCTTCCCGCACGATTCGATCATTGCGATTTCCGATACGCGAATGGGTATCACGCGGTTGTTCTGGACCGGTGCCAAAAAGATCGAACCGAGCACGCGCCTGCTGCCCGAAACCAAAGTGCGTTTCCTGCTGCCATTAGAAGCCGAAGACCTCGAATACCTGAAAAGAAATTCGAGCATCGGCGCCAAGCAGGATTTATGGACGTACCTGGAAAATGAATATCTCACCTCGATCGACCGGCTCTCGAGCCATTTCTTCTCCTCCGAAAACGCGGGTTCGCTGGTTAATCTGAAAGGCGTACTGAGCGCATTGACGCGGCAGGTAGAGGGGCAGGACCACTATGGTCTTTGGATGGCATTGTCGAGAAAAATAAATGCTGATGGTAACCGGCGCCTGAACGAAATATTCTGGAACGCACGCATTGAACTCGAAACCAAAATCCAGAAAATGAGGGAGGACGAGCGCAATGCACTTTTCACGTTCGTGCGCATGCAGTCCCGGCGTTACGCGAGCAACGACCACATTCTGTTCCTGGAAGATATGCGCGAAAGGCTCCCGAATGATCCCTGCCTGAATCACGACCTGTCGATCGTATACAACAATGCGTCGTGGTACCGACTTTTCGACGGAGATTTTAAAAAGTCGATTGAATATGCCCAAAAAGGCACGGCGGTGGCTATCACACCCAGGTCGCACCTGGATTATATTTATGTAAACCTGGCACATGCCTACCTGCTTTCGGGTAACGCGGCAGAAGCCAGGAAATATTACCGCCAATATGCGGCCAGTAAAAATTTCAGCGAAAAAAATTGCGCTTATACCAATGCTGTCATTTACAACCGCGAAGTAATGATTACTGATTTACAATCATTTATCAGCAAGAATATGATTCCCGACACCCTTCGGGATGACGCGGCATCGATCATCAGCATGCTCAACGACATTGAAATACCCGGCTCCGGCTATAACAGCTTGGCCAGCGCATTGACCGACTCATCGACCACGAAATAGTTGAGGTGGTGGCACGATACTTTTTGCGGCACGGCGGCAGTCTTCGCCTCGAAGATACTCTCCGTACTGACAGCGATATCGTTGACCGTGTTTCTGTAAACCCAGGAGCCTATTTGCGTAACCACCTTTTCCATCAAAGGCAGTCCGCCGCTGGCCTGCAAATAGGCGTCAAGATCGCCGCCAACGATGAAATAGGGAATCGGCGCCGTATTTTTTTGGGTTAGTTTCTGGATAAAATCGCTGCCGCTGTCCATTTGCGCCAAAGTGTGCAGCACCTGCTTATTCCCCACTTTCAGCACGGACGACAAAAAGCCCGCGACCGCGCCTACCTGCGGAGGGAACAGCTTCGTACCCAGCGCCAGGGCCACAGATGCCCAGCTGACATAACCAGGAATTTCCCCAAACTTGCTGCCGCCATTCGGTGTGCCCGCCATAATCAGCTTGTCGACGAACTTGTCGCCGCCCAGTTCCTCGATCATATACCTCGAAACCAGCCCGCCCATTGAATGCGCCACCAGCACCAACTCCTTTCCGTCATTTTCGTTAAATCCGAGGGTGTTCAGCTTGCCTTTCAGGATCGCCGCAATTTCCTCGATCGGCGTGTTGAGATTTTCGTAATCGTAGGTCATTACGAGGTCGTAACCTCCATCAATCGCCATTTTGAACGTCTTGGCCATCTCTTCGGTATCTCCGATAATGCCGTGCACCAATAGTAATACCGATTTTGCCTGATCAACCTTCCCTTTCAACCCTTCGCTTTCACGGACTGCATTATTGGCATAATCCACCCAGCGCAAACAGTTCGGGTCGGTTTGTATGCCCAGCTTGCCCGCGAATTTCAGGAAAACCATCCGGAAGGCCCCACCCAGGCTGCGTGTCTTTTCCACCATTTCTTCAGGGATGGTATCGACGCTCACCTGCATGACTCCCGGCCCGGTGATGGCCAGCGCGCCCATGGGCAGGAAGTCCTCACCGTCGAAAAAGAATGGTAATACCAGTTCACCTTCCCGCTCGGGCCGGATGTCGATGATCAGCGGATCCGTTTTGAGAGCAGCCGCATTACGCAATTCGACTACCTCGGCGATGCTGCGATCCTCTCCTCTCGTACCTTCGTCGAAGTTCACGATTTCGAACCATGGATTGCCCGGCGCATAGGCCTCGTTGATAACCGGCTTCTCGACGCTCCTGGTCCTGGAAACGAGCGGTGCCCAGCCCAGCTTTCCTCTAAATGAATCGTGTGGACGGATTGTAATGCCTTTCCCGATAGTCATTTCCTGCGCCCCAAGTTCCTGTTCAGCCTTTTTGACCAGTCTGATACTGACCGCTTTCGTGATCCAGTCGGACTTTTCGCCGCCTATCGCTTTCAACTGCCCCAGGCCCCTGCTGCCCGACGGCGCGACGGTGGCCCCTATTTGCAGCGGCTCCTGCACGAACAGGCTGCTATCAATGGTTTCCGTAGAAACGATCAGTTTCAGAGTGTCAATTTCCTCCTCGCTATTGAGCGTAAAGACGTCGCTCGTAAGCACGACGGAGCTGTTGGGAGGTACCGGCTGCGAGTCATTGAAAATGACCGTTACGCCATAATCCGGCGAGAGGTAAAGCAGGGAAGCATACAACGCCCGGGCTGTACCGTTCCGAAAATTGACTTTGAATGGAATATCCGCTCCATCATGATCGAGCGTGATGAGTGTGTCCGAAAAAACGCCGGTAGTTCCGCCCTGCTCCACTTCCACATTGAATGTAATTTGTCCTGATTGAATGGCGGATTGCGCGTTTTGCAAATCGAGCAGGCGTTGCCAGCGGACGAGCGATTGCAGGAGGTTCAGTACATGGGTTGCCGCGTATTTGTCGGTTCCGAGCACAGTTTGTATCGTCGCGGCACTGCCGGCGTGGTAAACTGCTATATTCCCGTTTTCGATTTTCAGTTCGAACAGGGCGGCAGCTGGGACGTCCGTCAAAACTATTCCCGATTCGGTGGCACTGGCCATTGTTTCCTGCATCACTTGTGCTACCGCGCCATCGCCGTAAACAAAGAATGGCTCCAAGCGGAGCGATTTGGGCTCTCCCCAATATACGCTGTCAGCATCCAGGGACAATGTGCCGATCTGCAAGGTACTTTCCGTCACATTCATCACATCCAGCACGGCATCGCCCACAGGCTGCCCTTCCGCTACCGAGTCATATATTTTAATTTGAACCGGCTCTCCTATCCGCTGTTCGATACCCATCGCCGCGCCCAGGTCGATCGTCCACTTACCCGCCTTCATGTATACGCGGTAGCGCATGAGGCGTCCGCTGTCGACATTTCTTCCGAGGAAACCCTTGCCCACATTGAAAACACCGATCGGTTCCATTTGTGGCGTCTGGTTTTTCAGAGCATTGCGGATGAATGCCCTCACCTGCACGAAAAGGTCCGCGTACGTGATCTGTCCCCCACTTTTGCCCAATACGGAGATCAGCGATTGCGTGAACTGCCCGTGGCCGTTGCTCTCCCACGCGCGCTCTACGCGGTCGCATGCGGCCAGCAGCAGGTGGTCGGAAGACGGAATGCTGGCATTGCCCCGCTGCACATAAGCGCCATCCAGATAGCTTTCCAGAGGCCGGACATCGGAGGTACCTTTTTCAAACCGCGGCTGCATTTGCAGAAACTGTTCGAGCTCCCTTGTGACCGACCCGGAATGACAGGAATCCGCAATCACCACGATCCGCGGGTTACGTGCGCCTACTTCTTCCAGCAACAGTGCGATTTCCTTGTCGGCCAGATCATACTTTCCCGGTTCGCGGCTATCGTGCAAAACCCAGGTCTGCTCCTGCCGGTCGGAAGTTGCGGCCTGAAATTCGGGCGCGGTAATGCCGGTCGAACCGTGTCCTGAGTAATAAATCACCGCAATATCCTCCGGCCCCGCCTGGGTAAGGTGCTCCCGGAAGCCGCTGATGACCTTCTCACGCGATGCATTCGCATCTGTAAGCACGAGGATCTGCCGTTCGTCTGGAATGAGGTCATGATAATTTTCCTTCAAAAACGTCCTGAAATCGGAGACATCGTTTACACAGCCGTTCAGTGGTCTGATCGGCGGGCTCGAGGTAGTACTGTACTCATTAATGCCGATCAGCAATGCGAAGATTTTCATAAGGTTAAGGTTGGGTTGGGAAGACGGCGGTGTTGCAAGAATGAGCCTGTAATCACCAAACAAGGGCTCGGATTGCCTGAAATTACCTTCCCGATGAATTAAAATCAACACACTCTATGCTTTATTATTGAACGGAAAAATGGTGCGTCGCAAATGGCCTGGCGCTGACAGGCCCGGTAAATAATTTCTTTGACACCCGCCCCCAACACCCCGGAAAAATACCGAAATTGAAGGTCTAGTAAGCGAATTTACCAACATGGGCATCGGGACTATTACCCCTCGACAGCATAAAACAAGACGGAACCGGCTGTTTTTCGTCGCGATCGACAAGTACGATCATTGGACGCCGCTCCAATACCCAGTCTCCGATTGCCAGCGATTTTTTGGCGTACTCAAAGAGTTTTACGGCTTCTCAGACGAAAACTTCGTGATCCAGCCGCTTTTCGACGACAATGCCAAAACCGATATTGTTTTCGACGAGATCTGTTACCTGGCCGACAAAGACGAAAACGGCGAGCTGCGCATTCGCCCGGACGAAAACCTGATCATTTATTTTTCGGGCCACGGCCATTTTGATAAGAACAAAGAAGGCTACTGGGTGCCGTCCGATGCACCGGTACTTTCGGAAAGACCAAGCGATTTGAAAAAGCTGATTTCGGTCAGCGAGGTAATCCGGATCCTCTCCAATATCAAAGCCCACCACATTGTCCTCATCGTCGATGCCTGCTTCTCGGAAGCTTTTGCAACGATGGAAATCGCTGTAACACAGCAAAGCCTGTCGGCCGAAGCGGAGGAAGTGCCATCACGGTGGGTACTTACGGCCGGGCGCAATGGTATGGTACCCGACAAAAGCCCGTTTGCGGATGCGCTGATCGACATTCTCCATACTAATGTGGATGAAAGCGTATCCATCAACTGGCTGGGCGCGCAAATCACAAAACGGGTCCGCGACAACGGGTTTGAGCTGGAACCACTTTGCAAAAGCCTCGTCAACCAGAAATACAAGCTGGGTGAGTTTTTTTTCCATCGCACCGCCAAAGCAGTGGAACCTGCCGCGCCGTTCGACCATGCGAACCTGCAAAATACATTGCGGGCAGGCTCCAAAGCACAGTTTGAGCGGCTTCAAAAAGGGCGCTATAAATACCTGAATATCGAGAGTATCCTGGTTTCGGAAATCAATCTGGGTAAATACCTCGATGTGCAAGTCAAAACAGACACGCAGGTTGCTTCGCTGGAACTGGCCGTGCAGGCTTTATGGCAAAACAAAAAAACGCAGGCGCTGCTGGTGGGCGACGGCGGTATGGGTAAAACGGTATCGCTGCTGCTCCTATGGCGGGACATGCTTTTTGAAGAAAACGGCCCCGTTCCCGTATTCATTCCCCTGAACGAGTACAACTCCGCGTCCGAAGCCGACCGCAGCGACTTCGTGGTCAGGTATATTTGTAAAAACCTGCTCAATGTCCCTGAGCCGCCCTCGGAAACGGTAAATGCCCTTTGGAAGCTGTTCGAAACATCGCAGGAAGGGAAACCAACGATGATCCTGCTGCTGGACGGTCTCAACGAAGTAACCGTTCCGAAAGGGCGGTTGATGGCTACCGTGAACGACCTGGCAGCCCGGGCCGGCGGCACGCAAATGGTGATATCGTCCAGAAACAAGCAAATTGAGAAACTGGACCTTTCCAGCGAGAGTGCCGCGTTAATGCAAATTCTGCCCCTTACGCAGAAAACCGTCGTGGCTTACCTGAAAGAAAAGGGCCAGGAAATACCTGCCAACAAGGATCTGCTGGGGCTGTTCGCGAACCCGATGATGCTCACGCTGTATTCCGGTGCCAACAACATTGCCTTGAGATTCAAAGACGACGACCGCTTTCATTTCAAAAAAGTGACAACCTATGGCGAGCTGCTTTGGAATTTCAATGAAGCCCAGTTGGCACAGCTAACGGACGTCAATGATGAAGCCGATATCCGCTATCAGAATTTTCTCCTGCGCGTACTCGTCCCCTACATTGCGTACAGAATGGAAGATAAGGGCAAATACGCCATTACGATCCGCAAACTCGCCGATCCTACTTTCAATTTCAAAACATTACTGGATGAAGCATTCGCTGAGCTGGATACCGAAGAACTAACGGAATTGTATCCGGAATTCGAAGGCAAACGAAGGGAACTGGGCCTGGGCATACTCACCGGCCTGGACGAAAAAGAGCAGCGCTCCGGAAAAGTAAAGCAGTTCCTGGTCGAGCGCCTCCGCGTACTGGTCATGGAAGGTGACGATCTCCGGTTCCTGCACCAGAATTTCAGGGACTTCTTCGCGGTATGCCATATACGCAACATGACGGAGGCCGCAATGGTGCGACGGGTACTGCCCGATGTGTTTTTCAGAAACTATATCCCGGTGTACCTCCGGCGGCTATTGGGAGAAATAGAGGGAGAACATCAATCGGTACCGACCTGGAATACCTCCAAAGGTCGCTTGGAATTGCTGGAAAGGGAAAACATGCTGTCGCGCCTGATGGATTTGTGCCGGACTGATTCGGGGATCACCGCGGGAGAAGCAGAACGGGCATTTGTGATCCGGAATGTGATGATGATCTGGCTCGATCTCCGCCAAAGCCTTGCCGGCGCCAATCTCACCCGGCTTGACTTACGCCAAATCCAGTTTAACGGTCTCCCGTTAACTCGCCACCAGGGCAGCGCCTACCTTCCCGCGCGGTTTGAGGGCAGCGTACTCGACGGCGACAGCTTCCTTTTTAAAGGACATTACGGGCAAATTAACCAGGTGCATTACAGTCGTGATGGCCAAAAACTGCTCACGGCGTCGGATGATGGTACCGTCAAAGAATGGCTTGCAGCTACGGGTAAACTTTTACAGACGTTTTCGGGCCATAGTGATAAAGTGGTATCGGCCAGATATAGTGCCGACGACCAGAAAGTGGTTTCAGCATCCTACGATACGTTCGTTAAAGAATGGTCGGTAAGCAGCGGCATGGAACTGGCCAGCTACGAACATTTGCATTCGAAGGTCAACGACGCGGTCTATTCGCCGGACGGCACGAAAATCCTCACGTGTGCCGACGATAAGCTGCTCCGGGAATGGAGCCTGGTTACACGGGAATGCATTACTACCTACGCCGGCCACAGCAAGAATGTATCGGCGGTGTGTTACAGTCCGGGGGGAGATAAAATCCTCTCCGCTTCCGCGGATGCTACCGTCCGGGAATGGTCTGTCAAAACAGGAGAATGCCTTCGGGTATTCAACGGCCATACCGAAAAAGTCAACAGCGTTTGTTACAATCCCGATGAAACGCACATGCTATCGGCATCCGACGACTGCTCGATCATCGAATGGTCTGCGGAAAGCGAAGCTCCCTCCCGCTTTTTCAAAGGACATTCCGACCAGGTATATCATGCCGTTTACAGTGCCGACGGCCAAAGAATCCTCTCCGCATCGAAAGACAAAACCCTGAGGGAATGGTCGGTCAAAACCGGTCTGGAGAGCCGCACGTATTCAGGACACACGGACAGGGTGAACTTTGCAAGTTATTCGCCCGACAAACCCCGGGCCGTTTCTGCTTCCGACGACAAATCGATCCGCGAATGGAGCCTCGAAACCGGCATACAACTCTTCGCGATCAGCGGGCAGTCCGACTGGGTGGTTAACAAATGCGTCGTTAGCCCGGACTCCAAAAAGTTGCTTACCGTTAACTACGATCGTACTTTCACCGAAATATACATCACATCGGGCATTGCCTTGCAGACATTCCGTGGGCATGAAAAATGGCTGCACCGCGCAAGGTACAGTCCCGACGGCACGAAAATCATCTCAACCTCCGACGACCTCACGATCCGTGAATGGCTCGTCGACACCGGGGAATGCATTCGCATTTACAGAGGCCATTCACGGGGCGTCGAGGATGCGGTTTACAGTGCCGACGGCACCCAAATTTTCTCCCGGGATTTCGGGCACAACTTCCGCATTTGGTCGGTAGCTACGGGTGACTGCCTGGAAATCGTGGACGACGACCCGAAAAAAAAGCAACTGCAATCGGATATGCAGCTGTTGATCACGGAGGCTGCCAAGCCATTCAATATCAAATGCCGGTACACGGAAATCACGGTGAAAGACGCGGTCTCAAAACCCCTGCTTTCGTTTGTGAACGTCTCGGGACTGCTTGTACAAGGTTGCGATTTCCGGGATGTCGATCCGGCCTCGAATTTCTCCGAGGCCGTCAGGAAAAGCCTGAGAAGTTACGGCGCCATTTTCAGCGACGCGGACGAGGCCGCCTGGGAGCGCGCAAAAGAGGTATTATGAATAACTCCCTTATCATTTATCGAATGGTTTCGTAGAAATAGTCCTATCTTTCCACTCCATGGGCAGCACTGAAATACCGTAAACTTATAACACTATCACCAAAATGGAATCCATCGATCCAAAGCAGTACGTCAGAGAACTTGTACTTCAAAATTCCAGGGAATCGTTCATGACCGAAAGCGAGCGCGAATTCCTTTCGCGAGATCTCACCAGCACCGAAATCGAAACACAAACCAATGTCGAACAGTCGTTTATGAACGACAAAAGCCTGGTATCGTTTGTATCGGAGGTGTCGGAACAGCGGCGGCAGGACGTACTGCATTCTGTATTGCTGGCGCAACTGGCCGCCAACAAGAAATTTCCGGAAGAGGACCAGATCAAAGACTGGTATGATGAATTCGTGAATGTGCTGAGCAACATCGGCTGGGCCTTTCAATCCGCGAGTTTCACGCCATTCACTTCAGAAGGCTCTACGATCGAAGTCGATAAAGCCATTATCGATCTCGTGGCCGGTGCCGTCGGCGGCTCGGCGCTCGTACCGCTCGTGACCAAAACCCTGGACGCCATCAAAGGTCTCAGCGATACCAGCGGCAAGTTTATCGCATTCGAGAAAAATACGCACACCGCTACCAAAGGGGCATTCCAGATCGGGATTGCCCAGGAGGTGAACGGCACGGTGTCGCTTCAACTGGGCACCTTCCTGATCACCTCCTCCGACACGATCAAGCAGATTCTGTTCTTCAAATCATCCACCAGCCGAACGACCCTTGAATTCTGCTCGCGCGTAGGCACGCTGGATGACACCACATACGCAATGGTCCGGGACGCAGTTCAGGCTAAACTAGGACTGAAAGCAACTGATTTTATTGCAGGTATTGATTTGAGCTAAATGCGATTCTACGACAGGCCGCATTTGTGCCGCGATCGGGAGTCCGGTGCTGCATGAATGCGGTTACGTCACATCTCGTTTACCGACCATTGCTGTACCGCCACAATCACCGGCTGCAAAGCCCTGCCTTTCTCGGTAAGACTGTATTCCACCGTTGGCGGGACGGTCGCGTAGGCCTGCCTGTGAACCAGTTCTTTGGATTCGAGGAGCTTCAACTCCTTTACCAACATTCGTGTGTTGATCCCCGTCACGGCTCTTTCCAACTGTTTGAACCGCATCGTTCCGCCCATCAGGGTATTGATGATCGACATCGTCCATTTGCCTGAAATCAAGTCCATAGCCGCCTGGAATGGACATTCAGTGTTCGGTAATTCCATTTTTTCTTCGGCCATAACCATCTGTAATTCAGCAAAGCTTTACTTTTCACCCCTAAGGAACAAAAGGATAACTACTTGCAAAAGTAACCGTATGCGGGCAATTTCGCATTAAACAAACAACCAGGTTATGCAATTGACAGCTATCAGAGACCGGATCCAAAGCGAATTTGAAAATGTACGAGAGGTGGAGGCCGGCGGCGACTATTTTTTCATGTATAAAGACGAAGAGAAATTCCCGTTTGCCACCATTGTGACGAGCGATAACGACTTTGACAGTGTGTCAAACCTCAATCGCGAGGGTTTTTACCGGCTCAATATCGGTATCGACAAAGCGACTTTCCAGCATTTATTTGCCTCTATACCTGCTAAACCGGGAATCGGCGGTTATATGGATTCCGGAATTGATTTCACCAAACAGGATACGCTCTTTCCTCACCCATTCTACGGAACAATGTATTGGGTAAGCATCGTCAACCCAACCGAGGAGTCGTATCCGCAGCTCAAAGGGTTCCTGGAATATGCCTATGCCAAGGCTAAAAACAATTATGAAAAAGGGCACCCTCCGGCTTAGCCTTAACTCACCTGATTATGCAAATGATCGTCATTTCAGGAAACACGTACCCTGGCTGCGTAACAAGCGGGTTTAGTCTGGACTCGGATGGATTACAGCTTTTCCTGAGGTCGATGCATTCAGGCCGATCCGGCTTGCCGCATAATATAAAATACTGATTATGAAAACAATTTGCCTGATCGATAGGCGAAATGGCGCGAAGGTCTGCCTTCATGACTAAATATCCACAGGCCTCCGGCCAGTCAGTACCGAAAAGGCGTTACTGCGGTATAGACCGGCCAGAGGCCTGTGAATAGTATGTGCAAATCAGGAGATTTGCACCAGTGCAACACGTGATCGGCCAAGCATTCAACTTTACCGGCGCCGATTTCGAAAAATGGACGAAAGAAGCCGGTTTCCACAGAGTCGAAGTGATCCCCTCGCAGGCATGTCCAGTGAGGCTGTTGCTTGTAAGTAAAATACCGTTAACTAATAAATTCACATCAAAGCGGTTAATTCCTTCTACAATTTTCCTTAGACAGTAAAATTAGTTCGTATTTCCTGCAACTGATTTTACTGTCACCTTCAATTCAACAACCGCGAAAATGACTTTTAAGGAACGCCTCAGTAACCTGTCCGGCAAGCCGGATATTCTCATCATCCTGACCGACCAGGAAAGAGCCACGCAGCACTTTCCCGAAAACTGGGAACAGGACCATCTCAAAACACTCACCTTCCTGAAAAAGAATGGTTTCAGCTTCGACAGGGCATTCTGCAACACCTGTATGTGCTCGCCCAGCCGCTCGACGCTGCTCACGGGCCTTTACCCTGCCCAGCATCACGTGACGCAGACCCTCACCGAAGGCGGCAGGTATTCACCGGCCGAAATCGAGTTGGATAATACCCTGCCCAATATCGCCCGTATGCTTTTTGAAGAAGGCTACGACGTGCAATACCGTGGAAAATGGCACGTCAGCAAAGGTTCGGATGGCGGCAGTCCGGCGGCTTCCGATATCGCGATGTACGGTTTCAGAGGCTGGATCGCCCCCGATGCGGGTGAGGACACTGCCCCCGAGAATTTCGGCGGCGGATTTGCCAATCACGATAAGGCATACGTGCAGCAGGCCATTGCTTACCTGCAGAGCGTCCGTGAAAGAAGGAAAAAGGGTGACAGGCAACCCTACTGCCTTGTGGTGTCGCTCGTGAACCCGCATGATGTACTTTGTTATCCCAAAGGCTTCAATTATGGCTATGGCAACGATTTTCTGAATGGGCCTATCGGGCTGCCGGCGACTGTGAATGAAGACCTCGCAACTAACGGTAAACCTTCCGCGCAGGCGCAGGTGAAAGCGACGGGCGCATTGAGCCTGGGCCCGCTCCATACGCAGGATAAGCAGACCAATTACATCAATTTCTACGGAAACCTGCTGCGTGTAGTCGATACGGAGATAGGCTTTCTCATTAAGGAGCTTTACCGGGAAGTGGAAGGCAGCAAACTGGCCGATCAGGCGCTGGTAATCCGGCTGGCCGACCACGGCGAAATGGGTATGGCGCACGGAGGCATGCGGCAAAAAGCATTTGTTGCCTATGAAGAAGCAACGCGGATCCCAATGGTCATTTCCAATCCGGTCCTTTTCCCCGAAGATGCCAGTCACAAATCCACCGAACACCTGTCTTCACTGATTGATATCCTGCCTACGATCGCCGCATTTGCCGGCGCGACACCGCCGCAGGGAATAAGGGGTATAAGCCTGTTGCCCCTGCTTGAAGAAGACAAACCGGTTCAGGAAGCGATCCTTTTTACTTTTGACGATACCAAAGCCAGTGCTTCCAACAAGCCCAGTGTAGTAAAGGCAGCCAACCGCATCCGTGCCGTGCGTACGAAAGACTGGAAATACACGCATTACTTCGATGCCCTCGGCGGCTATCCCGATGAATATGAACTGTACGACCTGCGCCAACCCGACGCTACCGAGTACGAAAACCTCGCCCACAAACCTGAATTTGCTGACATCCGGAAGAAAATGGCATTGCTGCTGGAAGAGCAGGTAAGGCAGAAGCTCCTTCTCAACCCCGAACCATTCGATAAGGAGAAATTTCTGGAATGGTACGAGCGGCAGGGAGAGTAACACGGCTGTCGGCTGTCGGTTGTCGGCTGTCGGCTGTCGGCTGTCGGCTGTCGGCTGTCGGCTGTCGGCGAACGTCCTGGTTTGTTAAACGTTCATTTTCGAACAGGAATATCCAGTTATTTATCTGTTAATCAGTAAATTAAAAATCGGGAATAAATTTTGCACGGGCCGTACCGAACCCTATCCGGACTTCTATGCTTAAAAACTATCTCAAACTGGCTTTTCGTAACCTGGTTAAAGACAAATTTTACAGCCTGATCAATATTCTCGGGCTTACCATCGGCGTCACCTGCGGCATGCTGCTGTTCCTGTACGTGGTGGATGAGCTAAGTTACGACCGGTACCACGAAAAAGCTTCGAGGATTTACCGGATCGTTTCGTACATTCGCGAACCCGACAAAATCAACAAATGGGTCAGCACGCAACCACCGCTGGTTAAAACTCTGAAACAGGATTACCCGTTCGTGGAGAGCTACGTGCGGTTTTTTCCCAACGGACGGATGGCATTCCGCCAGGGTGAGCGCCGGTTTTACGAGGAGGATATTTACGCGGCCGATTCCACGGTCTTCGATGTTTTTACCTACCATTTCATAGAAGGTAATGCCAAAGCGCTGCAACAGCCGGGCAGCGTGGTGCTCACGCGTCGCGTTGCGGAGCGGTTTTTCGGCAAATCCCCGGCCCTGGGCCAGATACTTCAAACCAACGACAGTACTTCCTACAAGGTGACCGGCGTGATCGAAAACGTTCCGAAAAATTCGCATTTCACATTCAATGCATTGGTGTCGCTGGACCAGAACCAGCGCAATGCCGACGGATGGGGCGGTTTTTATATCAACAGCTATTTGCTGCTGTCTAAAAACGCAGACCTGAAAAAACTTGAAGCGGGCTTCCCCGGGCTTTACGAAAAATATATGTCAGGGATTTTCAAACGGATGGGCATTCACATTACGTACCAGATGCAGCCGCTCACGAGCATCCACTTGTACTCCAAATTCGATGGCGAATCCAACGGCGATATCGGGTATGTGTACACGTTCAGCGCGGTTGCTTTCTTTATGCTCTTGATCGCCAGTATCAACTATATGAACCTCGCTACCGCGCAGTCGGCCCGGCGGGCGAAAGAGGTGGGTTTACGGAAAGTAATGGGCTCGCTAAAAGGCGCGCTCATCCGCCAGTTCCTCACCGAATCCATCCTGATCACGCTCATATCCCTGGTAGCCAGCCTCATTCTGGTGGCATTGCTGCTGCCATTTTTCAATAATGTCTCCGGCAAAGCGATCAGCTACATGCAATTGCTAAGCCCCCAATTTATGCTCATCGGGCTGGCCGTGGTGGTGTTCACCGGGCTGGTCAGCGGCAGCTACCCGGCATTCTACCTGTCGTCATTCGAACCGGCCAGCGTATTGAAAGGTACATTCAAGGCGCGCGGCGGCGGTTTTTTCAGGAAAGCGCTGGTAGTCACACAGTTTTCGATCTCGCTGATCATGCTGATTTGCACCTGGATCGTCTACCAGCAGCTCAACTACATGCGGAACAAGGACATGGGTTACGACCGCGATCAGGTGCTGACGATCGACTACCAGGACGCTCAACCGAAAGACAAATACAACGCATTCCGGAAAGAACTGCTTGATAATCCGAATATCCAGAGCGTCGCATCCGCGTCGGCACCGGTGAGCAACATTGGCGGCAGGATCATATTCACCGTCGAATCCAATACCGGAATGAAGGAAATGGCTTTCAAACCGACGGCGATCGATCATGACTATCTCAAAACAATGGGCATGAAACTGGTCGCAGGCCGGAATTTTTCGGACGAACTGCCTGCTGATACGGCTAACAGTGTACTCGTCAACGAGGCTGCCGTGAAGCGGATGAACTGGAAAGACCCGATCGGCAAGAAGGTTATGCTCGGTACCGTACCGGCCGACGGCAAAAATCCGCCGCCGACGACCCAGGTAGCAGGTGTAGTGCGTGATTTTCACCAACAGTCGCTCTATAACCCGATCGAACCGATGATCATGGTGTACCGCCGGGCCAATGGTGTGATTCACATCAAAATCAAGACCCGGAATACCGCCGAAACCTTGGCATACATTGAAAAAAAATGGCAGCAAACGTACCCCGACAAGCTGTTTGAGTACCGTTTCCTCGACCAGGATTTTGAGAATGCCTACCATGCCGACGAGCTGCGCGGGAAAATCTGCACCGCATTTTCCGGCCTCACCATCCTGATCGCCTGCCTCGGGCTCTTCGGCCTCGCCACATTCACGACCGAGCAGCGCGTGAAGGAAATAGGCGTCCGGAAAGTGCTTGGCGGCTCGGTTTCCAGCGTGGTACTGCTGTTGTCCCGGGACTTTACGCGGCTCGTGCTGCTCTCCTTCCCGATCGCGATACCGGTGGCTTATTTTGCTATGAACCGCTGGTTGCAGAGTTTCCCCTACAAAGCGGACATGAGCGTCTGGATTTTTATCGCTTCCTGCGTTGCTACGCTGCTGATCTGCTGGCTGACGGTCATTTACCAATCCCTGAAAGCGGCACTGGCCAATCCGGTCCAATCGCTGCGTTCGGAATGACGCATTCGGAGGATATATCACTGCATTTTTAACCGTTCTTCTTCGAGGTCAATCAGGAAAAGCTGCTCCCGGATGATTTCTTCATCCATGGCAGGGTCCTTATTGGCCTCGACGATAAATTGGCGCTGGGTTTCTAGCATTTCGAGAAATATCACTTTGGTTTTTTGATTCATCCAGTCGTCGTCGGACGCTTTGAGCTTCTCCTCCCAATGCTGCAAAAGCTTCCGCATGCCGTCATGGCCATCGAAGTCGCGCTCGTACTTGCCCCGCAGGAATGCGTACGTATGCTCGCGCAAGCCTTGTTTCAGGCGCTTCCGCATGTCCTCGGGCGATTCGACGGCCAAACGTTCGAAAATGTTGGCGTGCTCGATGATGTACGGCAAGGTGAGGCCCTGAACCAGTAATGTGAGCAGGATTACCACGAAAGTGATGAACAGTATCAGGTTCCGGTAAGGGAATTCGGTTCCGTCTGCCAGCATGACCGGTATCGACAGCGCGGCAGCCAGCGATACCACGCCCCGCATACCTGTCCACCCGAGGAACATCGGAATGAGCCATTGCCTTCGCCGGGAGCTTGCGCGAGGTACCACGCCGGGCCGGAAGATCATCGTGGCAATCATCGCGGCATAAGAGCTGATCAACCTCGCCACTACCAGCACGGCCGTTACCAGTGCGCCATAGCCGATGGCTGTCTGCAATGGGATGCCTTTTGACCTCAGTCCCTCCACAATTTCAGGCAGTTCCAGGCCGATCAGCAGGAACACAATGCCATTCAGGATAAACACAAAGCTCTCCCAAACGCTGTAACCGCGGATGCGGCTGGAACTGCTCAAAAATTGCAGACGCCGGTTAGCCATAAACAGCCCTCCGCTCACCACCGCCAGCACACCCGAGCTATGCAGCTGCTCGGCTATCCAGTAAAGAAAATAGGGTTCTATTAATGTAAATGCAATGTCCGAGGGCGCGTCGGTGGGTAAGCGCCGGTGCGCCTGCACGAAAAACCAACCCAGTGCCAGGCCGATGCCCACACCCCCGATCACCATCCAGAAGAAGCTCAGCGTCGCATCCTGCCAAACGAACTGCCCCGAAGCCACCGCCAGCAATGCGAAACGGAAAATAATAAGCGAGGAGGCGTCGTTCAGCAGGCTTTCGCCCTCCAGAACGGCCGAAGTCGAAGTCGGGATCTTCACAAACCGGGTAATGGCACCGATGCTGACCGCATCCGGCGGCGAGACAATGCCGCCCAGCAGAAAGCCCAGCGCCAGCGTAAAACCAGGGATGAAATGGCTCGTAACGATGGCGACGGACAGTGCGGTGAAGAAAACCACCAGAAAGGCAAAGCAGCTGATGATCCGCCACCACTTTTTCATTTCCTTGAATGAAATTGACCACGTCGCTTCAAAAAGCAGGGGCGGAAGCATGATGAAAAAGATCAGGTCCGGATCGATTTTAACCACGGGCAGCCCCGGAACAAGGCTGGTCAGCAACCCCGCCACGACCAGTAATATGGGATAAGCAACCCGCAGCTTGTTGGCCAGCATACCCAGCAGGACAACTGCCGCGACCATCGCCAGTAAAAACGGTAAAATACTATGCATGAAAATCGGCGTTTCTTGATCATGCAAAATAGAAAAACGCGCGGAATCCGGCCGCTTTTCCAAACCTAATTCCAGCGTATTCTGTTGCTCATTTTACATGGCCCCATTGCAGCAAGCAAAATAAAGGGCCTTCTTACATCAACAACCTGTCATGAACACCCATCCATACAGCAATACCCTCATTAAAATACCACAATTCCGGGCCTGGTGGCTTTACGCAACTCTCGGTAGTTTCATGCTTTCCTGCAAAGTGAGTGTGCCTGCGGAACACGACGGGAAGGCGGCATATCACAACCTCCTTACCCACGGCGGCGACTCGGCTGCGGTTGCCCAACGCTACCTGGGTTTGGAAAACACCGTTAATTTCAGAGATCTTGGCGGATTAAAAACGAAGGACGGCAAAACCGTTCGAAAAGGGCTGATCTACCGTTCCGACAATCTTTCGAAACTCGAATCGAAACAATTCGATCAATTCAATGCCTTGCGTATTGCCAGCGTGTACGACCTGCGCACCGACCACGAAATCGAAGGAAAAGAAGATCATTTGCCATCCAATGTGCGCTACCGGCATACTCCTGTCGTGGAAGATAACGCCGGGGAGATCAAAGGATTAAAAAAACGGGTACTCAACGGCGAAATCACCGAACAGCAGGCAAAGGACATGACCGCCAGGTTCTACGCCGACGCGATAACCGTGCACGTGGATACAATTAGGAAGATCTTAAATGACATAACCTCCTCCGACCAGCCCGTACTCTACCACTGTTCGGCCGGGAAAGACCGGACGGGCATTGTCTCAGCCCTGATTTTGTCCATTTTGAATGTCGACCGGCAGCTGATCGTCGATGATTATATGCTATCCAACTACTATCGTCGCAACCGGGCCGAAAAAACGCTGGGCAAGGCAAAGCTGGGCCGGATTATCAAGCCAAAACTGAATATGGACGCTATCGAGGTTCTTTCCACCGTCGACGAGCGCTTCATCCACGCTACCTTCAACGCCATCGACAGTACTTATGGCGGGATCGACCCATTCATCGAAAACCAGCTCGGAATCGACCAGGCAACCCGATTGAAATTGGTGGCCAAGTTTACCGAATGATCGATACCGGCGGTGATAAAATTCCCCTGAGCGAAAAAATTGTTTAGTATTGCGTATGAAAAGTACAGTACTATTGGCCATGCTGGGCACGTTCCTGACCGTATCCGGGTGTATCAAACCGGAAGCGGAAAACATGGAAGCGGACATTCTGGTGATGACTTTACCTGATTCAGTACTGATATCGCCCCCGTCCATTACCAATACCAGCGTTACCGCGTTCGTCAATTTTTCAAAGCTCAATATTAAAGCCGTCGCACCGCAGTTTACTATCACGGAGGGCGCCAGCATACAACCTGCCTCCGGTATGCCGCAGGATTTTTCCAAACCTGTGACTTACACCGTTACCTCCCAGGATGGCCAGTGGAAAAAGCAATACCGGGTGAGCCTCCTGCAAAACCTCGCGCCGGACTATTTCACGTTCGAAAACTGGACGGTCAACGCCGATGGTAACTACTATGTCCCCTATGAGCTGGTCGAAGGCGAACACCAGAATATCTGGGCTTCGGGCAACAGCGGTTTTTCGCTGATCGCGCCGGAGAAGCGGCCCGAAGCCTACCCTACCCAACGTAGTACCGATGCTGCGAAAGGCCAGTATGCCGCTTATCTTGAAACCAGGTCGACCGGCGCGTTGGGTGCGCTGGTGGGAATGCCCATTGCGCCGGGCAATCTCTTTCTGGGCAGTTTCGACGCTGCCAAAGCGCTGACGGCTCCACTGGAAGCCACTATTTTCGGCGTTCCTTTCAACAAAAAGCCGCTGCGGCTGACGGGTTTCTATAAGTACGTCTCGGGCGGGCCGGTTACTGATAAAACAGGTAAGCCCGTTACACCGGAGCAGCAAGACGTTTGCGACATTTATGCCGTGCTTTTCAAAGCGAGTGCGGAAAAACCGTTCCTCAACGGCGCTAATATCCTCATCGATCCCAGCGTGGCAGCTGTTGCGCAGCTGGCTTCGGGTACACCCACATCGGGCACCGGTTACCAGGCTTTCGACCTCGCATTCAACTATAAATCCGAAGTTAACCCCGATGACCTGGCTGCATTTGCCTATAAAATTGCTATCGTGTTTTCTTCCAGTAAAAACGGCGCGGTTTTTGAGGGAGCCGTCGGCAGCAAATTGTATATCGACGACGTGAAGATCGTTACGCAATAATATTTCAAAATCATGAAACGTCTCCGTTTGTTGCTCCTTTTGCTGACCATTGCGCTCGAAACTACCGCTCAGAACGGGAAGAAGCTTTCGCTTAATGCCCGGGCGGGATTTTCCATCGGAGCAGCAGCGCCCGCGGGCATACCGGCGTCGATCCGGGAAATTGAATCCTACAAGCCGGGTTTCCAGCCCAGTCTGGAAGCAGGGCTCGGTTACCGGTTCTCGACGCATTTCGGATTTGCTACCGGCCTGCGCTGGGAGCAAAAAGGGATGACGACGGATGCGCGCGTTAAGGCTTACTACACCACGTTCAACGAAGCGGGCAACGACGGACACGAGTCGGTTACCGGCTATTTCTCCGGGCGCGTCAAAACCAGGGTAAGGAACAGTTACCTCACGCTGCCATTGCATTTGACCTTCCATAACAACAGTTCATTCACATTCAAAGCAGGCGGGTTCGTGTCGCTGCTGCTGGATAACCGCTTCGACGGCGGCGCGCGCGACGGGTACATACGTAACGAGACGCCCATAGGCGAGCGGGAGGACATCGATGCCGCCTCGTACGACTTTTCGGAGAATGTGAGAAAGATCAATGCCGGTATCGAAATCGGTACCGACTACCGCATTAATTCAGGCCTTTTTGCATCGGCGAACCTGAACTATGCATTAACACCCTTGATGGAGCCCGGTTTCCGGAGTATCGCTTTCGGGATGCACAATATTTACCTTAACCTCGGAATCGGATACCGGTTTCACTGAACGCTATTAAAATCCCTATGAAATCACATTTTTTGCCCGGGCTGTTGCTCACCGCCATTCTGTACTCCTGCGCAGGCAGCAAACCCGGCCCCGCTTCCGGTTCTAAAGCAGTGGAAGTAAGCATTGACCTCGTCAATGTCGATGCCGATCGTGTGCGCGTTACCGTCACGCCGCCCGCGCAAACCGGCGATGTTGCTACCTACAATTTTCCCAAGATTATCCCCGGCACCTACGCCATTGCCGACTACGGCCGGTACGTACAGGATTTCCAGGCTTTCGATAAAAAAGGCAAACCGCTGCGCGTAACCCGTACCGACTCGAATACCGTCAGCATTTCACCCGCCAAAAAACTCGCCCGCATTTCCTACCTCGTTGGCGATACCTTCGATACGGAAGTGGAAAGTGACCCTTTTGGCGAAAACAATAAAACCATTTTTTCGCCTGCCGGGACCAATATCGAGGCCGGGAAGCATTTCCTCCTCAATATGGCGGGGTTTGTGGGTTATTTTTCAGGACAAACCGAAACCCCGTACCGGATTACCGTTTCACACCCTGGGACGCTTTACGGCACCACGGCGCTCGTAGACACCGACAATGACGCTCGCAAAGATGTGTTCCAGGTCCCGCGCTACCCGGACGTGATCGATAATCCCGTGATGTACGCCGCGCCGGATACCTTTTCTTTCAAAGTGGACGGCATGGAGGTGCTGTTGGGTATTTACTCGCAAAGCGGTAAAACGCAGGCGTCGTCTTTGAAGCCCGATCTCGAAAAGATGATGCGCGCGCAGAAGAAATTCCTGGGAAAAATCAATGACACACCGAAGTACGCCGTGCTCACCTACGTATCGTCGGGTGCCGCCAACGACGCCAAGGGCATAGGCGCGCTGGAACATAATGCCTCGACGACGGCGGTTTTCAGGGAGCCGATGAAAAGCAAAGACCTGATCCACGTGATCAGCCATGAGTTCTTTCATACCATCGCTCCATTGAAAGTGCATTCGAAGGAAATCCACTATTTCGACTTCAATGCACCCAAAATGAGCCAGCATTTGTGGTTTTATGAAGGTGTTACCGAGTATTTCTCCAACCTTTTCCAGGTCAATCAGGGGCTCATCGGCGCGGATGCTTTTTATGATCTGATGGCTAAAAAAGTAGAACAGTCCCAATCGTATTCCGATAGCCTTTCTTTCACCGAAATGAGCCGGAATATCCTGGATCCCAAACTAAAACCCCAATACCCGAATGTTTATGAAAAAGGCGCACTCATCGCCATGTGCCTCGATATCGTGATCCGCGAGAAAACCCAGGGCCAGCGCGGCCTGCTGTGGCTCATGGGTGAATTGTCCCAAAAATATGGCTCTCAAAAGCCGTTCGACGATGCCGAACTGATTCCGGTCATCACGCAGATAGCCGGTCCGGAAGCAGGTGCGTTTCTGGACAAACACGTGGTCATGGGCGAACCAATCCGTTATGAGGATTTCGTCGGCAAGGTAGGTCTCAAAAAACAGACCATTCCCTTCCCCGAGCCGATCGTTTTTCTGCGCGATGACGTCATTTACATTAAGCCCGACGCCTCGCGCACCCACGTACTCGCACACGCAGCCGACAACCAGAATGAGTTCTACAAAAGCCTGGGAATACAGGACAACGACATTTTCGTGGAGTTTAACGGAATACCCGTTGACCCCAAAAACCTGATGGCCCTCGTTTACCTCGGCTACGACCTCGACGAAGGCAGTCCGATCACCGTTAAGGTGAACCGCAATGGCCAGGATGTGGAACTGAAAGGTACCGTAAAACTCAATTACAAAGACGGCGACGGCTTCCGGTTCGGCGACGAGTCGAAAAAGGCGCTGAATGAGGCCTGGTTGAAAAACTAAGCAATTATTTCCTGCTTAACCCGTGTGTACGTGACCTTAAAGGAGCTCGATGTATCCTTCCGTCCCGTGCACACGTATTTTTTGCCCGTCAGTGATGAGCCGGGTCGCATGATCGACTCCCACCACAGCCGGCAGACCATATTCCCGGGCGATCACCGCCCCGTGGGTCATCAATCCGCCCACTTCCGTTACCAGTCCTTTGATAGCCACAAACAGCGGCGTCCAGCTCGGGTCCGTAAACGCGGTGACCAGGATATCACCTGGTTCCAGGTCGGCATCTTCCATTTTCAGTACCACGCGTGCCCGCCCCTCGATCACGCCCGCGGACACGCCCAGACCTGCGATGGCGCCCTCCGGCAGGTTCTCATGGCTATGTTTTCCGGTCACGACTTCGCCATCAGAGGTCATCACGCGCGGCGGCGTGAGCTTTTCGAAGCGAGCGTAGGCTTCTTTGCGCTGGTCAATAATATCGTAATCTGCTTTCCCCGAAAGGATCACCCCGCGTATTTCTTCGAATTCCAGATAATAAATATCCTCCTTCTCCCGGAGTACATGGGCGTCCACGAGCCGGGCAGCTTCCTGCATTAATGCCTTTTTGTATACGAAATACCTGTTTACAATGGCATATTTGGGGTACTCGCGATAACCCGCCAGGCTACGCATCAACCCGATCATCCGCTGGGTCTCCTCTGCCTTTTGCTCACCGTCGGGCAATTCCCGCAGGCGGCTCAGCAGCTCCGCCTCTTTCCGGGCGGCCTCCTGTTGGCCTTGTTCGAATTTACGTTTGCCGGCGCCGGGTTCCTGGTTCCTGATATTACTCAGGATCAGCGGAACCAGAATGGAGGGATTTTCGCTCCAACGGGTCCTGGTGATATCGATCTCGCCCGCGCAACGCATGCCGTATTTGACCAGAAATGCATTGATCGCGTCTATTGCCTCCCTGCCGCCATGCAGCTCCCGCATTCCGTCCATGAAGTGATCGTCATTCACATCCCGTAGGTAGTTTACTACTTCCGGATACGGCCTGATCGCGTCGGCTACATCCAGCAATGCCAGACCCATTTCGGATGTGACATTATGGGGGACCGATTGCGAAAGCGTATCCGCCACGTTTTTCTCGCCTAGCCACTCACTCATTTTTTCATTAATCCAAAGGGCGGCATTCATCGCCGTCACGATCACTCCAAAGCTCTCCGGATCGGCCTGGCTCTTCCTTTGCTGGAAATCGTCCAGGATAAAATCGATCAGCTCTGTCCTGGACCGGGTGCGGATGTTTTCCTCTAATGCCGCTATCGATGCCTCGCTGCGACCGATCAGTTGCTGCACAATGGACGGATCGTAGTGGTTAAGCGCAAAAAAATCGTGTGGCGGCGGCCCCTGAGCGGGTTCGCCGACGGGAGGTTCATTCATATTAATGTCCAGGAAATCCCCGCGTTCCAGAATTTCCATCACCGCTTTCCGCACCAGCGGGTCGGATTTGCCCAGCACATCCAGCACCACTTTTCTGCCCATAGGCGAAACCAGGTCCTGCGCGACATCCACGAAAATTCTTCCCCCGGCAACGGCCATTTTCCGGGGCGACGTCAACTGCCACGTCGACAAGCCCAGCGGCTTCATCGCGTCGGTCATCATTTGCTGATGGCCTACCGATACGTAAAGATGGTTTTGCCCGTCGTTCGCTTCGGGAATAGGGTACAAAGTCGTAATCGGCCGGCTTTGTACGATGTGAAATGTGCCATTGGCGAGGCACCATTCAATATCCTGCGGGCTCCCGAAATGTGTTTCGATCCGTCTGCCCAGGCGTTCTAGCTGCAAAATCTGATCGTCCGTGAGCGTTTGAAGCCTTTGTTGTTCCGGTCCGAGTTCCTTCTCGTACGTACCACCTGCCTGAGATGCATAAATCGCCATTTTCTTGACGGATACCTTCTTTTCGATAATCTCGCCTCTGCGAACTTTATACACATCCGCATTCACGAGGCCGGAAACCAGTGCTTCGCCAATCCCGAAACTGGCATCGATAGAAACGACCTTCCGGTTTGAACTCACCGGGTCCGCTGTAAACAGAATGCCCGAAGCCTGTGGGAAAACCATCCGTTGAACCACCACCGCCAGGCTCACTTTGCGGTGATCGAAGCCATTCTGGATCCGGTAAGCGATCGCCCGGTCGGTAAACAGCGACGCCCAGCATTTGCTCACGTGCTGCAAAATGGCATCGCTTCCGACGATATTGAGATAGGTATCCTGCTGCCCGGCAAACGACGCATTCGGCAAGTCCTCCTCAGTCGCGCTCGACCGCACGGCATAGGCATCCCCTTCGCCAAGCTTTGTGAGGTGATGAAGGACCTCCTCCCTGACATTCCCCGGGATTGCTGCCGCTTCGATCACACCGCGGATTTCGCGTCCCAGTGCCATGATTGCCTGCGTATCCCCCATCTTTACGTTGGCCAGCCTTTCCAGCAGGCTGCCGATTTCCACACCGCTGATCACCTCGCCAAATGCGTCGGTCGTAATGCAAAAACCATCCGGTACTTGAATTTCGCCGATCCGAGCGAGCTCGCCCAGGTTAGCGCCCTTTCCTCCCGCTACCGCGATCTGCGTTTTATCAATCTCTTCAATACCAAGAATGTAAGCCCCCATAGTTCACTGCTGTTTAGTATTGAATTTACTGGTCGTGTCATTCATCACTTCAATCGCCTTCGAGAAGTAGCTTTCTATAATCTTCAATTCCGCCTCTGAAAAAGAAGCGATCAGCTCACCCGACCGCTGTCGGAACTCCTTATACAACGGCTCGAAAACCGCCATGATCTTTTCATTATTCGGTTCGACGATCACCTTCCGGCGATCGCCCTCGCCAAACCGCCTCCTGACCAGGTCTTTCTGTTCAAAACGGTCGATCAGGCCCGTTACGGCGCCCGTGGTAAGGCCGGTCAGCTGCGAAAGCTCACCGGCTGTCATCTGCCCTTTCTGCATGATGAAACCCAGGTACTTGTGATCGGTACCGGACAGCCCGGCCTGCCGGCCAATGGCTTCGTGCATCTGGATGGAGTCGAATGCGTATTGCTGGCTCAGCTTCCGCACCCGTTCAGTCAGCTCCTGGCTCATATTTATCTTTGTTTCTAAATATCTTAGTTGCAAAGATACTTTATTTCAAATAGTACTTCAAATGGCGAGGGAAATTATTTTCTTCCCAAAACCAAAAATCCCCGCCAGCGCGCGCCAGCGAGGATTTGATTTCTGGTAACTACTGACTTTTACTTCCTGATGATTTTAAAAACCCGCTCGCGATCTTCTGAAACGACTTTAAGCAAATAAATGCCAGGCACCGTCGCTTGCGTGGAAAGGCCTATTTCCTTTTGCTGTGCACGTCCGTCAGCCACTGCTTTGTCTGTAAAAACAACCCGCCCTCCGACATCGAAAACACTGAAATGTAGCACCTTTCCGGCTTTTTCCTCGAATTCCACAAAAATCCGCTTCTCCGCCGGGTTAGGAAATACCTTCCATAACTTTTCGCCTTCGAAATTGACAGCACGGACGCTGGAATACGCAAAGCTCCCATCCGTATCGACCATTTTCAGGCGGTAATAACTCGTACGTTCCGCCAAGGGCGCATTATCCGTAAATGCATACCGTGAATTTCCGCCCTGCCCAGGCAACTCGCCGACTTTTGTAAACCTGTTCTCCAGAAGCCCTTCCTGGTCCTTCGCCACCTCGACCTCGAAATGACTGAACGCCTCCTCGCGGGCCGTTTGCCATTCTACCAGGACCGTTTGTTTGTTCTCCGCATCCGTGCGGGGCTTGGCGGTGAAGGTGGTGAGGGTAACCGGCATTGGGTCGCCAAGCCCCAGAAATCCCTTCGCCAGCCAGAATTCGGAGAAGGATTTGGTTTGAAATTCTGCGTAGTAGCCATCGTAATACGGCACTATTTTTACGTCCGATGGCCGATAATACGCCCATCCTTTCCCGGTATTATTCGTCAGGTCGCCGTCTTCGTTGCTGCCCGAGTACTTGGTTATCCCCAATTCAAATGCGGAGCCGGGTTTGAACACACCCGTTATGTCCGGCGCGCTGACCAATCGTTCAATGTCCGAATCCGCAAAATACAGACGCACTCCCACCGGCTCGGGGAAGCTCGGTTGCGACATGGTGAATTTGAAATTTCTTCCCAGGTAGTATTGCCCGTTAACGTGATGGGCTTCACCATAATTGACATACGTGTTGATCACGATCTTCCCCAAATTCTGTCCATTCGGATTGATCGATGCGGTAATGCCAAAGTTCACCATATCTATCCATTTGTTTCCGCTGGCCTCGTCCAATACGCTCGTTTCCTGGCCGTAAGGGTTGTAATAAACCGGACTATATCCGCTATGTATATGAATATCGTCGATGGCAATCCCCTCGGTACCGAATCCCTTCCTGGTTTTTATCACAAACCTCAGTCGGAAGTACTCGCCGGAGTTTGACAGATAAGCGGAGCCTACACGCCAGCGACTTCCATCTTCGGGATATACCGAACTTGTCGCATATACTTTCTGCCAGCCATTCCCGTTGGACATTTCAATTTCGAGTAAATCACAAAACCCATTTTCGCAGACCTCGGGGTCTATAGCATAACTGAAACTCAAACGAGCCCATTCAATAGACCGCGCGAAGAAGCAGGGAGAATAAAGATACGCTACACTGTCGCGCGGATCCACTCCGCCAAAGTCGGTCGCCCACGCGGTCACACCGCTTGCCGCATTTTTGATTTTAACCGCATTAGGTGTTCCCAATTGCCAGACAGGCTTTGTGTCGATCGTTTGCCAGCCGCCAGGGCCATGCTCGAAGTCTTCCAAATATGGAAATTCCGCTATAACCGGGGCACTGATCAGCACAGTTCGCAGCGCATTGTCTGCTGGGTTGACGTCAGACATTTGTGTAGCCCGAGCCTCTACGACGTGGTCGCCTTCCGCACTCATACTGGATTGAACATCGCACATGACCAGCGAACTCTCACCTGCTTTCAGCAAGAATTTGGGAAAGTTATACCATTCAACTCCGTCGACAGTTACCTGTAACGGCACATTATACAGATCATGCGCACCTTTATTGGTCACTTCTACACCGACCCGGTAATCGCTGCTGCAGACGGGGAGTTCCGGCCTCTCGACCCGCGTCACGGCAACATCTGTGCGGGTTGTGTACAGCCTCACGTCATCTATCAAATGCCACGACTCAGAACCGGTGGCCACATATTGGTGCCACTTAACCTGAAAACTGGTTGAAAGCTCCTGGGAATTCCTTTTCAGCAGTTCAGTTACCATGACTGTCCCCAGATAAAAATTTTTGTCGACCGGCAAATTCCACATATAATGGTAGTCAAAAGCAAAAATCCAGGGATCGGTGTCCTTTCCTCTTATGTACACGCCCTCGTCGGCGTTAGGGGAGTAGTAAATACTTCCCGCAAACCGGAAATCGAGGCGTACCTCTTTCCCCTGTGCCGCGTAATCTGCCAGATTATACGTGCCAATAACCGTCGTTGAATACAAACCGTTATTCCTGGAATCGGTATCCAGGATCAATGCCTTGTCTCCCGAGTAGGTAACATCGGGACCAATATAAGTTCTCAACCGGGCAATGCTTTTTTGCGATGAAAAATCGTACCCGGGTGCATTGTCTAAACCGGATCTGTCGGAACGCACGGTTGAAACCGGCAATGATTCAAAATCCTGCGTGTGAGGGAGCGTAATGGCGGGATTGGGAAGATGCCTTGCCTCTACGACCAACTGATTATTGCCCAGGGCAAGATCATCATCCATTTTTACAAAAACATTGACCACATACGCCCCGATCGCTTGCATGTCTGCCGTTTTGGTAAATGTATAGGCAAGATACCCCAGCGCAGGAATTCCGGAAGTAACCGTCTCCCAATGAACAGCCGCCCCGGCCCCACCAATTGAATACCCTACCTGAAAAGGCTTTGTTACGGGTTGGTCATCGAAATTTCGGATGCCAATGGTAATCGCCTGGGTCGGTGAAAAAGCGGTTGACGTCAGCATTCTGCCGGCTGCTTTGGGCGATACAAGTGAGTCGATACTTATATCGTTATCCGAAATACTGCCCACACAGGTGCCGCTGTCAGGCTTGTACTTGATGGCGACCGCTCTCCGGCCGGGAATCCCATTCAACCGTGGCCGAACAGAAAAATAATATGTTGAATCACGGGATAGTGAATTGAACGTGTATTTCAGTTCTGTCGTTACGTCGACCGGTTTCATTTCAGCACCCTGTAAGCGCATTACTTCGTAGTCCGTGGCACCGTTGACCTTTGTCCATTGAAGTGCCGCGTAACCGGGGCATTGTACCAGCTGCATTGTAACGACCGGCAGCGCCATAATGGAAAACGCACCGCTCTCGCGGATGGCGCCCGTTTCGTTTTGAACCAGCCTGATTTTTGCCGTCGTCGTAAACGCGTCGGGCACTGTCCAGCTGAAACGTGTTGTCCCGGCTGGAATAGCCGCATTGATCGAAGACCAGGAAGCGCCGTTGTTGAGTGAATAGGAAAGCGCATAGGTACTTGCGGGATTTTCGTAGCTATCCCAAGAAAGGTTGACCGCATCTCCCTTTGTGAATCGCTCTCCGCCGACGGGATAGGTAAGTACCGTAGACCTTTCAATGATATCGTACACAACGAAATACTCCTGCGAACCCGTCGGGATATTATGGCCGGCGACTTTAACCGTATAGGAACCTGCTTCCGGGTTGGCGATTGCGACCTGCTCCGCGTTGTTAATGCTGTCCGACGATGCAACGGCTGGACTTGCCGGAGCTGCGGGATTCGGAACTAGCGGGAGCTGTACGCCTCCGCCCGGCCGTACCAGGTGAAGGTCCAGGTTATTGACCAGCTTTCTGCCCCCAGCCACCACCGCCGAAGCGGGGTCGTGCCAATACAACATCACTTTCAATACAGAAGTACCGGCAGGCACGTTTACCTGGAACTCGGCAGTTCCCTGATTGGCCAGGGTACCTGTAAAATAGTTTCCTTTTTCCATCATGATAACCGAACGAAGCAAGTTCATCATCCCGAAACCGTGAACATAATCCGGTCCTGGTAATCCCCAATCGCTTGCTCCATTCAATAACAGAGCTTTGACCAACCCACCCTTGGGATTGTTTTGACCATTGAGTTGCCGATATCGCTGATAAAGCAGAGCTGTCCCGCCAGTCACCGCCGGCGAAGCCATACTCGTACCCGAACCCGACTGATACGCGTCATTCGGTATCAAAGAGAAAATAGATCCCCCCGGTGCGACCAACTCCGGTTTGATCCGGCCATCCGAGGTCGGCCCGCGGCTGGAAGCAGGAGAAATGATGCCGTTTGCTCCCGTCCTGCCAACGGTGATCACATTTTTTGCAGTTGCATCGAGTCCTTGCACAGTTCCATATCCGACCGGTAATCCGCTGATACATGAAGCTTCCAACCCACTGTTCCCTCCGGCAAAAACATGCAGCAAGTTTGGGAGTTCACCTGCCTGCCTGTCCAGAATACTGCTGCTTTCGAAGTAATCGCCGAACCACGAGCAATAATTTCCCATACCATAAGCACTATTGGTGACGACCATCCCGAAATCGCGCACATGGGCCGCAGCCTCGAACCAAATCCCGCCAGGAAGCCGCTTCACAATTTTTGCCTTGGGTGCATAACCGCGGTATTTTTCATTGACAATACCTGCTCCGGCAGCTGTCCCCGCAATATGCAGTCCGTGCCAGTCGGTTACCGTCGGTGTAGTGCTGATTACACGGCCCGTCAGATCCGCATGGTCGTCGAGGTTACCGGTGTCCCCAATTCCGATCGTCACGCCTTCCCCATCCAGTTTACGCCCGCCGGGAAGGGTGGAGTTCAACACATTTGCCCTGCTGTCGGCCACGCTTTTGTCGTTCAACAGCTCTAATGGTGGCATAATGGCCTCGATATACTCCACCCACGGCAAGGCCGCGAGCTGTTCCAGCCGATTCGTATCCAGCCGAACTTCGAGCACCTGGTATCGGCTCAGGGTTTCAGAAATGATTTCGAAATTATGCTTTTGAAGATCCTGCCTGGCATCCGATAAGGAAATAGAACGCGGGTAACTGATGGAAACATCCACTTTACCGGGCACTTTCAGGGTGTGTGCAGGAAGTGTCGGGGCAGTTAATGCCGCATGAATTTTCTTGTCGGCCGTGAGTTCGATAATGGCCCGGGCATTGGCTGAAACGAGCAATGCGGCATCCGGCGCCTGGCGGATTACAGTGGTGTATGCATTGTCGGGAACATATTCCAGCAGCTCGATGCCCGCATTTTTCAGCTGTGCAACAGCCTTTTCGCCGGGTATGTCGTTGAATTGGATAATAACCAGCTTTCCGATTGCGGGTAATGCATTTTCGCGGAGCGTTGCACCGGCTGCCGCACCCGACAAATTAGCCGGAGGCGAAAATGTCCCGTTTCTCAAATACAGCTTGTAATTAGCATTTTTCTGAGCAAAAAGGGCGTGACCGTACAGCAAGGCGACAATTAGCCAGGTCAAGTGGCGGAATTTGGGCAAACACATACAGAAAGAGGAGACGCAAAGAGTTATTTTCCTTCAAATCTAAATAATCTTTTTGTCTACTCTCTGTTACAAAAATTTATTCTGCCCGCAACGACACCACCGGACTGATCAACGCCGCCTTGATGCTCTGAAAGCTAATGGTACACAGGGTGATAATCATTGCGCCGAGCCCGGTAGCCGCGAAGATCCACCACGAAGGCTCAATACGATAAGTGTATTTTTCCAGCCAGTGACCCAGCAGGTAATAGGCCACAGGCGAGGCCAGGCCAAATGCGATCGTGACAAGCATAATGAACTCGTTCGAGAGCAGTTTCCAGACATTGAAAACCGATGCACCCAGCACTTTCCGGACGCCGATCTCGCGGGTGCGCTGCTCGGCAATGAAGGACGACAAGCCGAAAAGCCCGAGGCAGGAGATCAAAATGGCGAGGACGGCAAAGAAATAGGCCAGCTTGCCGACACGTTCCTCGGCTGCAAATTTCAATGCATAGTCGTCGTCGGCAAACTTGTATTCGAAAGGTGCGAGCGGGATCAGCTTTTTAAATACGGACTCAATGCGGGGCAGGGCTTCGCTGACGCTCATGTTGGGATTGATCCGGATATGCATCCAGTTGGGGCCACCATGCGCTCTGATCATGAACATCGTCGGCGCGGTAGGCTCATAAGGCGATTCCATCACCACATCCCTGATTACCCCGATGATACGGTAATGCATCACAGGCCGGTCCTGGAATTTCCAGCTTACCGGCTCCCCGATCGGGTCTTTCAGCCCCATGTATTTCATTGCTGCTTCATTGATCACCATTCCCGACGAATCCGACGCCAGCGTTTCGGAAAAATCCCTGCCCTGCACAAACTTCCAGCCGACAGTGCGGCCATATTCGGAACTGACCATCAGTGTGCCGAAACTTTCATTGGCAGCAGGGCTTTTTCCACGCCATTCGAACCCGTCGTTGCCGGACCACACTTCGGTAACTTTCCCCATCGATTCGGCGATATCGGTTACGGCGCCGGTACTCCGCAGCTCGTTTTTGAGCAAGTCGTGCTTGCCGTAAAAATCCCCCGACTTCATCTCTACCATCAGCAGCCCTTCCCGCGTGTACCCCGCAGGGCGGTTTTTCGCAAACTGGATCTGGCGGAATACGATAATGGTGCCGATCACCAGCGTGACGGAAACCGTGAACTGCACTACTACTAGCACTTTACGCGGAACCGATGCAAAACGGCCGACGCGAAATGTTCCTTTCAGAACCTTCACAGGCTGGAACGACGACAGGTACAATGCAGGGTAGCCTCCCGCAAGCATACCCGTGAGCACTATAAAGCCCAGGCTCACCGCCCAGAAACCTACATTTGTCCACGGGATCGATATTTGCTTGGCCGCCAGCTCGTTGAACCACGGAAGCGCCAGCGATACCGCCCAAAGCGCCAGAAGGAATGCGAGAATCACCACGACAAACGATTCACTGAAAAACTGGTTGATCAGCTGCTTCCGTACCGAGCCCATTGACTTACGTATGCCAACTTCCTTCGCCCGTTTTTCCGATCGGGCGGTGGAAAGGTTCATGAAGTTGATACAGGCAAGCAATAGCACGAATGCGCCGATAATGCTGATCAGCCACACCATTTGCAGTGGACCTTCATCAGGCTGGCCGCGTTTGAAGTTATGCAAATGCCAGTCGCGCATAGGCAGCAGAAATACTTCCGGCTTGTTTTTAGCTTCGGCAGGAAAGCCTGCCAGGTTCTTCATTTCGGCGTTCTTAATATCCGCAGAAACCAGCTCAAAGTCGGCATCCGGACGGAGTTCGACATAAATTTTCATGAAATGATTCTGCCAGTCGGTCATGGCACGCTCCCTGATCCACGGATTGTCTAGCTCCCAAAGCACAAATGGTGCCAGAAATTTGACCTGGTTGAACTGGGTGTTCTGAGGAAGATCTTCGTAAACGCCCGTAACCTTGGCATCCAGCTTGTTGCTGATCTTAACAGCCCGGTTTACCGGGTCGATATCTCCGAACAATGCGAGGGCAGTCGATCTCGAGAGCATGATCGAATGCGGGTCGCGCAGGCCCGCGCGGGTACCGTATACCATTTGCAAAGTCAGCATTTCGGGCGCTTCCGGGTCCATGTAGAGCCCTGAACGCGAAATCTTGCTTTCTCCTGCCGACAGCACGGCACCTGCGTCCCAGGAAGCTGCTATGATGTGCTTGAAGTACGGCCTGTAATTGGCCTTCAGTTCGGTCATCAACGGATATTGCACCGACGAATTGATCCCTACCCCATGCTCGCCGAACTCCCGCGAACGCACCTGTGCAATGCGCGCGTAATTTTCGTGATAGGTATTGAACGAAAGCTCGTCGTAAACCCAAAGCCCGATGAGCATGGCCACCGCCATACCGGCAGCCACCCCGCCGATATTAATGAAGGAATACACCCGGTTTTTAGCCAGCTGGCGAAGCGCGATTTTCAGATAGTTACGTAGCATGGTCCGAAGCAGTTTAGGGATAGATGGTCAGGGGTGGTCAGGTGTTGTTTCGTTTATCAAAAAAAGTAAGCCTAATACGTTGAAAGCCGGTTCTGGCGTGCTGAAAAGCTTTTATATCAAGAAGTTGTCCAAATACGGACACTCGGCGTTCATCAGCGGACTGCTGGTAGAGGTATATAATTGATTGTCAATGGAGAATACAATGCGGCTCAGTTGATAGAAATTGTCGCCAGCCTGGCCCGGGGAGGCGGACAAAACCGCATTCAGGTCGCAAAAAATCCCAAAAAAAATAAAAATTTCACAAAATGACCGAGGGTAGCGTCGGCGCAGAGTACTCTTATGAATAACCTACTTACATGATTTGTATGAACCAGAAGTATTCCGCAGAAAATAAGACTGGTGCAAGCGAGCCGACGGGGCCGGGATTCGATTTTCCAGGTATCCGGAAGCCCCCGGCGGACTTTGTCGATTCGGAATTGTTTATCAAACAGGCATTCATCACCGATCCCGCTCGCGGGTACGAGTTGCTTTTCAAGCGCTACTATAAGCAGCTTTGCAGCCATGCGGTGCGGTTTGTCTATGCCCGCGACGTCGCTGAGGATCTTGTGGTGGAGGTATTCAGCCAGTTTTGGTTGAAGCAGCTGCATACGGCAGTGACTACCTCCTACCGTTCCTACCTGTTCACGACGGTCCGGCATGCGGCATTTCATCATATGCGAAAGAATTTCGGGAAAGAAACGGTCACCGATGGACTGGCCGATCTCCCGCTCGCTACACCGGCCAGTTCGCCCCAGCAAGAACTGCAATACCAGGAGCTGGTACTGAAAATCGAGCAGGTAATCCGGTCGTTATCGCCTCAGAACCAGAAGGTGTTCCTGATGAGCCGCTTTGAAGGGAAACGCAATACGACCATCGCCGAAGAGCTCGGCATTTCAGTCAAAACCGTCGAAGGACACATTACCAAGGGGCTGTCGATCCTGCGGAAAGCATTGCAGGATCACGGGCTGCTCTCACTGATCCAGATTTTACTCCTGTTCGTCTGACGGTCTAACGCCCTCGGATATATGTCATACAGAATTTAACGAAGCATGAAAAAAACACTTCTCTCCAAACAGGTCATCCAGAACTTCTTCGAAGGGAAAACTACCCGTATGCAGAACATTCTGATCGGGGAATGGCTGGAAAACCCCGCCAACCGCGAGCTGTATTTTCAGTGGCTCGACGAATGGGAAACCGAAAATCCGCAATTCACACCGGATGTAGAGCAGGCCTATCAACGTTCATTGTATACCGTTCAAAACAATATGGGTGTTCCGCAGCCGGATAGTGCCGCTGCCGACACGTCGGTGAGAACCTACCGGGACGTATTGAGAGGTCGGCTCTTAGTATTCAAATGGGTTGCCGCTGCTTCCGCTGCGCTCATCATGGGCGCTTATCTGCTGTCCGATTTCTGGTTTTACAAACAATATGAAACCGGTTACGGAGAGATTAGGACGGTGGTCCTGCCCGACAGCAGCCGTGTCACGCTGAATGCTAATTCCGTGCTTAGCGTCCCCCGCTTCGGGTTCGGCGGCGGCACGCGCGAGGTGAACCTGAAAGGCGAGGCGGAATTTGCGGTGAAGCATACCGTCGATCACAGCAAGTTCATCGTCCGGACACCGGACAAGCTGGAAGTCAAGGTACTAGGAACGGAATTCATCGTATATAGCCGCGAACGCGGCTCCAAAGTGGTACTTAGCCAGGGCAGCGTGCAATTGCGTTCACTGAAAGAGGCAAATCCCAAACCGATGCTAATGAAACCCGGGGACGTAGCCACGATGTCGTTGCAAGGTGCACTTACCCTCAAACACAGCGGGAGCCTCTCAGCGCATCAGGCCTGGAAACAGCGCCTGTTCATGTTCGAAAACACCCCTGTTTCGGAGATCGCGTACCAGATCAGCGAGCACTTCGGCGTGAACGTCGTGGTAGCCGATTCCACACTCGCCCGACGAACCATCGGCGGTACGTTCAATGCAAGCGACCCCACCAATGTCCTGAAAGTCCTTTCCGATGTCCTGAATGCACGGGTAACCCACTCGCCCGCCGGAGCCGACCACGGCGAGACTTTCGTACTTGACACAAGCCATTTGTAATTTCTTAATCATCCATAATCATGACGAAACTATTACACGTTAAAGTTCTGGTAACCTTAATGGCGGGATGTCTGTTGAATGGCGCCCCAATTAAAGCCCAGCTCATGGCCCAGAATCGTCCGCCCAAAAGCAGTACAGCGCCCACGATCATCCCGGGCAGCCGGATAGCGCTGCGGGACGCCCTGATGCAAGTTAAAAAGCAATACAAAGTCGATATCCTGTTTGAAGAAAAGCTGTTGGAGGGCCTATTCGTATCACCAGCCCAGGTGCAGGCCGGACAAACGATCGAGAACAAGCTCAGCAATATTCTGCCGGCCGGGCTGCGCTATAAAAAGGTCAGCAAACAAACTTACCTCATCCTCACGACCGCCGAAGAAGGCAAACCCGGCGCGCAACAAATCGAGCTGATTGCCCCGGAGGAAACCCCGTCTGCCACACAGCAGACATTCACAATGTCGCTCCAAAGCAATCACTCCCTTTTGGAAATGGCCCGGAAAGCGGCGGACAGAACCATTTCCGGCGTCGTGAAAGGAGACGGCGGCGAAGCGCTCCCGGGTGTGAGCGTGCTCATCAAAGGCACTACGCGAGGAAGCACCACCGATGCCAATGGTAAATACAACATTGCCGTCAGCGACGATCCCAAGGCTGAAATAACGCTGGTATTCTCGTATGTCGGCTATCAGAACCAGGAGGTGATCGTCGGCAGTCGCTCCGCTATTGACATTACGCTGGTCCCTGACCTGAAAAGCCTCGCAGAAGTGGTGGTAGTAGGTTACGGAACGCAGAAACGCGAGCAAATCACCAGCGCCGTTGCGAGTGTCAAATCAGAGGACTTCGTAAAAGGCCCGGTGCAGGACGCAGCCCAGCTCATTCGCGGAAAGGTAGCCGGGCTGAGCGTCATTACGCCCAGTGGTGACCCTACCGCCGTTGCGCAGATCACATTGCGGGGCAATGCCACCATCAATGCGAGTTCAGACCCGCTCGTGCTCATCGACGGCGTGCCGGGAGGGCTCAACACCGTCGCGCCGGAAGACATCGAATCCATCGACGTGCTGAAAGATGGCTCGGCCGCCGCTATCTACGGTACCCGCGGCACCAACGGGGTAATCCTGATCACCACCCGGAAGGTGAAAGGCGAAACCCCTCCGACTTTGGAAGTGAACTCCTATTTCACCACACAAAGACTTACTCGCAAGCTCGATTTCATGGATGTAAATCAGTACCGCGCCCTGGCCGCCCAGGGTAAACCCGGCGCCATCGACTACGGCCATAGCACCGACTGGCTGAGCCAGGTAACCCAAAAGCCATTATCTCAGGTACATAATGTCAGCCTCCGCGGCGGCTCGCGCACCACCAACTATATCGTGAGCATGGAATACCGCCGGCTGAACGGCATTATGAGGAAATCGGACAATTCGACGGTGTTTCCGCGCATCGAGGTCAACCACTCGATGTTCGACGGTCTGCTGAAAATCAATGCGAACCTGAGCGGTTACCAGCAGAAATACTTCTCCGTCGACGGCGGCCCGTATTCCGGCCTCGTTTACCGCAATGCACTCACATTCAACCCGACCGAGCCTTTGAAGGACGCAAACGGCAAATGGACCGAGCGCACCGACAAAACAGATTACATGAACCCCGTTGCGCTGATCGAGGAAACGAATGGGCTGAACCGCAACAACAACCTGCGCACATACGGGACCATTTCGCTCGCGCCGGTGGAAGGACTGGAAATCAAAGCTTTGCTTGCGCGGGATATGTTCAACAGCACGCGGGGATATTATGAAACCAAAAACCATTATTCCACCAGCCGCAACGGCCGGAACGGCTTTGCCTCACGCGGTACCACCCGCACGCAGGACGATCTGTTCGAGTTCACGGCGAACTATAACAAGTCCATCCGGGATCACAACTTCGTCGTCCTCGCGGGGCATACCTGGCGGCGCTACAATACGGAGAACTACTGGATGCAGAACTGGGATTTCCCGACCGACAATTTTTCCTACAACAACATCAACGCCGGGCTTGCATTACGTCGCGGGCAGGCTCCGGAACTGTCGGAGCAGTCGGAGAACAAGCTCATCAGCTACTTTTTCAGGGTCAATTACAGTTTCATGAACAAATACCTGCTCTCGGCGAGTATCCGTCATGAAGGTTCCTCCCGCTTCGGGGCTAATCACAAATGGGGCAGTTTTCCGGCATTCTCGCTAGGCTGGAATCTAAAAAAAGAGGCATTTCTGGAAAAAGCCAATACGGTTTCGAACCTGAAACTCCGGGCAGGTTATGGTGTGACCGGTACCGAGCCGGGCAGTTCTTATATTTCTTTGAATAAAATCAATTTCAATACCAATGTACTGATCAACGGCCAGTGGGTGCAGACGATCAACCCGTCGAACAATGCCAACCCGGATCTTCGCTGGGAACGCAAGGAAGAAGTGAACATCGGTATCGACTACGGTTTCCTGAACGAGCGCCTGTCAGGCTCGATCGACCTCTACCGTCGCACCACCCGCGACCTGATCGCCAACTTCCCCGTGCCTACGCCGCCCTATTTGTACAGCACCATCACGGCCAATGCGGCTTCCATGGAAAACAAGGGGGTAGAAATCCAGGTGAATGCGATCCCGTTCCAAACCACGGCATTCCGCTGGGTCACGTCCGTCAATTTCTCTACCAATGCCAACAAGATCCTCTCCTTATCGGACGACAAGTTTGCATTAGCCAGCGGCTACTTCGATACCGGCAACACCGGCGAGCCCATTCAGCAAGCCACACACCGCGTGCAGGTAGGGCAGCCGCTTGGTAATTTCTGGGGTTTCAAAACCATCGACATCGACGAAACCGGCCACTGGATCATCGAAGGCAAAAACCGTGAGCCCAAACCCATCGCCCAGCAGCAGGCCGACGACAAGCAGATCATCGGAAATGGCTTACCCAAGCGCTATTTGAATTGGAATAACACATTGACGTACAAAAACTTTGACCTGAACATCACTATGCGCGGTGCATTCGGCTTTCAGATTCTGAATATGACCGAGATGTTCTGGAGCGCACCCGTGATGCTTACCCGCGGGAATCTCCGCGCCAACGCCTACGACCCTATTTACGGCAAACGTCCGCTAGCCGACGACCAGTCGCTGAACTACGTGAGCTACTATATCGAAAACGGCAACTACTGGAAGATCGATAACATTACTGCGGGCTACAATCTCCGGTTGAAGAACAAATACCTCCGCCACGCCCGCATTTACCTGGCAGTCGCCAACCTCTACACGATCACCGGCTACAAGGGGATCGACCCGGAAGTGGGTATCAGCGGGATGGCACCGGGCATCGACGATAAGAACCGCTACCCCGCCACAACCAGCTTCACCGCGGGGGTCATGCTGACATTCTAGTTTTATTCAAATTCCTCAAAAGACTATTGACAATGAAACCATTGAAACAATATATAGGAACTGCGTTTTTGCTCATGATCGCTGCAAGCGGCTGCAACAACGACCTGACCGAAAAAATCTACTCCGAAGTAACGGAAGATACTTATAACTATTCCAGCGCCTACCAGGCTATGAGCATCGGGTACGCCAATATGCGCAGCCTGATCTCGCACACGCACTGGTACATGGCGCAGGAGTCGACAGCCGATGGCATTGTAATGCCTGCTAACGCGTCGGGCTGGGACGATGGCGGGATTTACAAGCGTATGCACCTGCACACGTGGAATTCGGAAAACCCGCAGATCAGCAACATGTGGAATACCTTCTACTCAGGGGTGATCAATGCGAACCGGCTCATCGACCAGCTATCGAACGACAAAATCGCCATTCCAACAGGCGTTACCAAAGAGGCGCTGATCTCCGAAATGCGGGCGGTACGGGCATTCTTCTACTGGCTCATTTGCGACAACTTCGGCGATGCCCCGCTCATTACCGACCGTTCCGACGCGTTGCTTGAAAAAACAGCCAGAAAGGACATTTACCAATTCATTGTCAAGGAATTAACCGAATCAATCCCTACACTCAGCGAAGACCGTAACACGCTGCTGTATGCGCGGTTCAATAAATGGGCGGCCAAAACGCTGCTCGCGAACGTGTACCTCAACGCCGGCATTTATGCAGGAGAGACCAAGTGGGAGGAGTGCCTCTTGCAGTGCAACGACGTGATCGCTTCTGGTAAATACCAGTTAGAAACGGGTCTCGCAGCGCCTTTTGTTACCGAAAACCAAAATTCGCCCGAGATCGTGTTTGCAATCCCGTTTGAAGAAAACCTGGCCGGCGGATTCAGCGCCCATATGTTTTCGTGGCACGCTTCGCTGAAAAACAAAGTCAATATGCTGGCCACGCCCTGGGGTGCAGGCTCGGCGAAGGGTGTGCCCCAGTTTATCAATACGTACGATGCCGACGACCAACGCCTGAAATCGACCTGGATGATCGGTCCGCAGTTTGCCGCGGATGGAATTACCCCGCTGAAAGGCTCGTACGATCAGGCCGGCAAGAATGTCGTGCTCACCAACGAGCTGCCGGACGGACTGTACACCGGCGAGGCGGAAGGTTACCGGATGAATAAATTTGAAGTAAAAATGCAGGCGCAGGGAAGCCTGGGCAACGATTTCCCGGTGTTTCGGTATGCGCAGGTGCTCATGATGAAAGCCGAATGCCTCTTGCGTACGGGCAAGGCCAACGACGCGGCCACGCTGGTGTCGCAGGTACGGGCACGGGCGTTCGCCGCCAAACCCGCTAAAGCGACGGTGACCGGCACAGACCTTCAAAAAGGCAGTGCCTACCAATATGGGTATGTTGAAAATTACAAAGTAGTTGATCCCGGCGATGCCAAGGCGGTACAGTACGGCAGGATGCTCGACGAGCTTGGCTGGGAGTTTGCCTGGGAGGGCTTTCGCCGGCGCGATATGATCCGGTTCGGGGTTTATACCACCAAAAGCTGGCTGTCGCACAAACCCAACGGCGCTTTCAGGGCCGTATTCCCCATCCCGCAGATCGCCATTAACTCCAACCCGAAATTGAAACAGAACCCGGATTACAACTAGCAGATATGAAGAAAGTGCTGATCGGCTGTGCATTGTTTTTGACGGCGGGCTTTGTTTGGGTCGGCGGAGCGGTTGCCCAATCGGGCGATGGCCGGTCTGGCGACGAAACCAAAGTCCCGCAACAAGTAATGCAGTACATTTTTGAGGAAGTAAAAACCCCTTACAAATACGGTGTGGTGATCCCCCAGCCCGACAAAGACAAGATGGTCGACAGCCCGACCGTGTTCCGGAAGGGCGGCATCTGGTACATGACTTACATTATATTCGATGGCAAAGGTTATGAAACCTGGCTCTCCAAAAGTGATAACTTACTGCAATGGACTTCGCTGGGCAGGATTATGTCTTTCACCGAAAACACGTGGGACGCTACGCAAAAAGCGGGCTATGTGGCCCTGATTGATACTGAATGGGGCGGCAGCTACGAAGCCGAAAAGTTCGCAAACAACTATTGGCTCTCCTACCTCGGCGGCTCTGAAAAAGGTTACGAGGCCGGCCGGCTAGGCATCGGCATCGCTACCTCCCCCGACTTGACCAAACCGAACGAGGTAAGCCGCCTGCCAAAACCCGTACTCTCGGCCATTGACAAGGACGCCCGCTGGTACGACGACAAAACGATTTACAAAAGCCTCGTCATCCGCGACAAGGCCCGCAAAACAGGCCATCCGTTTGTGATGTACTACAATGCCAAAGGCGAAAAAGGCGACGACAAGGGTAACGGCTTCGAAAGCATCGCCATGGCCGTCTCCGACGACATGACGAATTGGGAACGCCTCGGCGACAAGCCATTGATCACACGCCATACCGGCATTTGCGGCGACGCTCAGATCGCGAAAATCGGCGATGTATATGTGATGTTCTATTTCGGGGCGTTCTGGAAACCGGGTGCATTCGAACGGTTTGCCTGCTCCTACGACCTTCAAAACTGGACAGATTGGGCCGGCCCCGACCTCATTTCCCCGACAGAACCCTACGACAAAACCTACGCCCACAAGCCCTGGGTCGTCAAATGGAACGGCGTGGTATACCATTTTTACAACGCAGTAGGCGAAAACGGCCGCGTCATCGCACTAGCCACTTCCAAAGATTTAAGAGCCAAAACCAATCCCTGACCACACCTGACTATTCGTGTACAATTCGTGCCTTCGTGGTATTCCAACTAAAACCGAAAATGAAAAAACTCCTATTGTTCGCGGTGCTGCTGGCAACCCTGCAAACCACAGCCCAACCCACCAAAGAAGCCACCTACACCCAGGCCAAAGCCCCGCTGAGGCCCAACCCATACAGCGAGCTGCCGCTAGGCGCCATTAAACCGCAGGGCTGGCTCAAAGAAATGCTCGTTCGCCAGAAGAACGGCTCCACCGGTAAGCTCGACGAACTGTACCCGCTCGTCATGGGTAAACGCAACGGCTGGCTGGGCGGCGATGGCGACCAGTGGGAACGCGGCCCCTACTGGATCGACGGACTGCTCCCTCTCGCCTACATCCTCGATGACCAAGAGCTCATCGCCAAAACCAAACCCTGGGTGGAATGGGCCATTGCCAGCCAGCAGTCCGACGGCTATTTCGGTCCGTCCAAAGACTACGGTCACGAGCCGGGCGTACAGCGTGATAACAGCCGCGACTGGTGGCCCAAGATGGTGGTATTGAAAATTTTAAAACAATACTATTCCGCTACCGGCGACCAGCGGGTCATTACTTTGATGACCAACTATTTCAAATACCAGCTCAAAGAACTCCCTTCAAAACCGCTCGATAACTGGACATTCTGGGCGAGGTACCGCGGCGCGGATAACCTGGCTGTCGTGTATTGGCTTTATAATATTACCGGCGACAAGTTCCTGCTCGACCTCGGTAACCTTATCCATTCACAGACCTTCGACACCAACGCATTTCTGAACACGGATATGCTTTCGACGCGCGGCAGCATACACTGTGTCAACCTCGCCCAAGGTATCAAAGCGCCGCTAATCTATTTTCAGCACCATCCTGAACAGAAATACCTCGACGCCACCAAAAAGGGCTTCGCCGATCTCCGCAAGTTCAACGGCCTGGCGCACGGCCTGTACGGCGGCGACGAAGCATTGCACGGGAACGACCCTACTCAAGGCTCAGAGCTTTGCTCGGCCGTGGAAATGATGTTCTCGCTCGAAAGCATTCTCGAAATCACCGGCGATGTAGGCTATGCCGATATGCTCGAAAAAGTGGCGTTCAATGCTTTGCCGACGCAGGCTTCCGACGATTTTATGACGCGCCAGTATTTCCAGCAAGCCAATCAGGTAATGATGACCCGCCACCAGCGTAATTTCGATGTGAACCACGGCGGCACCGACGTGTGCATGGGCCTGCTCACCGGCTACCCTTGTTGTACTTCCAATATGCATCAGGGATGGCCGAAGTTTGTCCAGAATCTCTGGTACGCCACCGCTGACAAAGGTATCGCGGCACTTACTTATTCTGCCAGCGAGGCGAACATCAAGCTGCCTGGCGGCATCAGTGTGGCCGTGAAAGAGGAGACCTCCTACCCTTTCGAAGAAACCATTAAATTCACCGTGAATCCTTCGTCGAAAGCGGTGTTTCCCTTCCATATGCGCATTCCTGCGTGGTGCAAAAAGGGGGCAGTCAAGGTGAATGGCAAGCTCTGGCTCGAACCAGACGGCAACCAGATCGTGAAACTCACGCGTGAATGGGAAAAGGGCGACGTGGTGGAACTGACATTACCCATGCATATCTTTAAAAATACCTGGGTTGAAAACTCGATTTCCGTGGAACGTGGGCCACTTACTTATGCATTGAAAATAGGCGAAACTTCCAAACTGGTGAAAAACGACAAAGACCCGATCGATTACGGTGCGAGCTATACGGAACTGCGGCCGACCACGCCCTGGAACTACGGATTGATCCTCACGCCCGACAACAAACTGGAAGAACAATACAAATGGGAGGTGGTGAAACCGGTTTCTAATTATCCCTGGAACCCGGAGAATGCGCCTTTGCAGATCAAAACCAGGGCACGCCGTATTCCTTCCTGGGGATTGTATAATGAAATGGCCGGCCCGGTTCCGTACAGTTTGACGTACCAACTGGAAACCGAAGACAGAGAGGAGGACATTGTGCTCATCCCTTACGGCTGTACCAATCTGCGGATCTCACAGTTTCCTTTGGTGCACCGGAAAAAGTAGAGTCCTGAAAAGCAGGATTTTGAATTAAACCAAACCTTGAAATGCATTTAATCTCCAAAATATACGCTACCGCCGCGCTCGCATCGTGCCTGCACGCGACGCCATTCCAGGTACAAGCCCAGCAGCGCATTCAACCCGTGCGGTTCTCCGAAGTCAACATTACCGACCATTTCTGGAAACCCAAACAGGAAAAGGTAGCCACGGCCACATTGAATGCCTGTATCATTCAAACCGAGGAAAAATCGGGCCGCATCCGGAATTTCGAGAAGGCGGCACGCCGGCAGGGGGAAAAGCACGAAGGCATTTATTATGACGACAGCGATGTGTATAAAGCCATCGAAGCCATGGCCTATTCACTCAAAAATCGCCCCGACGCCGCATTGGAACGCAAAGCGGACGAATGGATCGACAAAATCGCGGCCGCCCAACTTCCGGACGGCTATTTGAATACCTATTACACATTAACCGACCTCAAACAGCGCTGGACCGACATGGAAAAGCACGAGGATTATTGTGCCGGGCATTTGATGGAGGCAGCGGTGGCTTACTACAACACCACCGGCAAACGCAAACTGCTCGATGTCGCTATCCGCTTCGCCGACCATATTGATTCTACCTTCCGCGTGGCCAACCGGCCGTGGGTATCCGGCCACCAGGAAATCGAGCTGGCGCTGATGAAAATGTACCACCTCACCCAGGAAGACCGCTACCTGAAACTCGCCGACTGGTTCCTTGACCAGCGCGGCCACGGATATGGCAAAGGCAAGATCTGGGACGAATGGAAAGATCCCAAATACTGCCAGGACGATGTGCCGGTAAAGCAGCAGAAGGAAATCACCGGCCACGCCGTACGCGCGATGTACCAGTACACAGGCGCAGCCGACGTAGCGTCCGTTACGCAGGACCCCGGCTATATGAACGCCATGACAGCCGTGTGGGAAGACGTCGTTTACCGCAATATGTACCTGACGGGCGGTATCGGCTCCTCCGGCCATAACGAAGGATTCACCGACGACTACGATCTTCCGAACGGTTCCGCATACAGCGAAACCTGCGCCTCGGTGGGCATGGTGTTCTGGAACCAGCGCATGAACGCGCTCACCGGCGAAGCCAAATACATCGACGTCCTCGAACGCAGCCTGTACAATGGCGCGCTGGACGGCCTGAGCCTGAGCGGTGATACTTTCTTTTACGGAAACCCGCTTTCTTCGATGGGTAACAACGCGCGCAGCGCCTGGTTTGGAACGGCTTGCTGCCCTTCCAACATTGCCCGGCTTGTGGCGTCCGTCGGGGATTATATTTATGGTAAATCAGATGGGAAGATTTGGGTAAACCTTTTTATAGGCAGCAATACCAGTTTCCAGATGGGTAAAACTGCTGTCCCGCTCAAAATGGACACCAATTATCCCTGGGACGGGAATGTAAAAATCAAAGTTACGCCTGCACAAAAAGTAAAATATGCGCTGAATATCCGCATTCCCGGTTGGGCAGCCGAAACCACCGTTCCCGGCGGGTTATACAATTTTGCAGGCGCCGGTAACAGCAAAATCGAAATACTGCTGAATGGCAAGCCTGTCAATTATCAAACGGACAAGGGTTATGCGGTGATCGACCGCACCTGGCAAAACGGTGACGAAATCGAAGTGAGACTGCCCATGGAAGTACGCCAAATCAAGGCGCGCAATGAAGTGAAAGCCGATGCCGACCGGATCGCCCTGCAACGCGGCCCACTGGTGTACTGCGTGGAAGGCGCCGACAATGCAGGTGAAGTATGGAGCTTGCTCGTTCCCGAAAACCCTTCATTCAACATCCAGAAAGGCCTGATCCTGAACGAGCCCGTCGTCTCTATCCGGGCCAACCTGCAAGTTATAAAACCCACGCCCGATGGCCTGAGCGTAAAGTCGGAACCGCAAACCGTCACCGCGATTCCATATTATACCTGGGCCAACCGTGGCCGCGGCCCAATGCAGGTGTGGCTGCCGGTGAAGATGAAAAATATCAGGATTGCGGAGTAAGCCCTATTCACTCCGCAAACTCCTCACCGGATCGAGCATCGCCGCCCGCAGGCTCTGAAAACTCACGGTAACCAACGCGATGGCGGTCATGAGCGAGCCCGCCGCCACGAAAAGCCACCAGGATACGGAGATTTTAAACTCGAAATTCTGCAACCATTGGTCCATCAGGTACCAGGCAACAGGTGAAGCGATGATGATCGCCAGCAAAACCGGTTTCAGGAAGTCCCGGGAAAGTAAAGCCACAATGCTGCTCACGGACGCTCCCAGCACCTTTCTTACGCCGATCTCCTTGATCCGCTGCTCGGCGGTGAAGGTTGCGAGACCGAACAGCCCCATACTCGCTATCAATACCGCCAAAATGGTCGCGACCTCTATAAGCCGGGCTGTGCGGGTTTCGGATTGATAGGCTTGTGCAAGGGTTTCGTCCAGGAAACTGTATTCAAAGACCTGGTCGGGGAATGCCTTGGTCCAGGCTTTTTCAATGTCTGCCAATGCGGTTTGAATAGACGTTGATGTAGGATTTTCGCTTTGTAACTTGATGCCGGCCTGGTAAAAATTATTAGGAACGACTTGAAAAACGGTCGGATCGATCTTCTGATGCAGCGAGTTAACATGGAAGTTGCGGACGACACCCGCGATTGTGGCAAACTCGTTGCCATCGCCGTAATAGACCCTCTGCCCGACTGCCGCCCGGGGATTGGTGATGCCGATCCGGCCGAGAAATATTTCATTGACAATAACCCTGAAATTCCTGGTGGTATCGCTGTCTTTCAGCGGCTCACCGGCCAGCATTTGAATGCCGTAAGTATCAAAATAATGTGAATCGCCCATTTTCATCTGGGTTTTCACCTGAACCACCTTCGGCCCCTGCCGGTATTCCATCGCCTGTATCCAGTTGCTTTCGGCGGAGGCGCTGTTGAATGAAAAGCTCACGTCCCTGATTTGCGCGGAACGGATCAGCTGTTCGCGAAAAGTGTGCAGTTTTTCGGGCCTGTTGTCGGGCAAACCTACGGTAATGATGGCCGATTTGTTGAAACCGAGGTCCGCGTTGCGAAAGAAATCCAGCTGCCGGTCGATCAGCATCGCGCAGCAAATCAGCACGAGCGAAACAGCGAATTGCACCACTACCAGCCCTTCCCGCATTGAAAACCACTGGCCGGCAGGTACTATCGCATGGCTTTTCAGCGCCCAGATCGGCGCCATGCCCGACAACCGTAAAGCAGGATAAATCCCTGATAATAAAGTAGTTAACAGCAACAGAAAACCCGCAAACAGCGCTGTGGAGCCTGTAAAAAGATCGTCCAGTGTCAATGGGATGGCAAGCGCCGCCACCAGGACCGGCAATAGCAACACGCTGATTATCAATGCCAATACGCCACCAAAAAGTGTAACAAAACCTGCTTCGGTGAGGAATTGGTAAATCAGCGATTTGCGGCTACTGCCCACCGCCTTGCGTATGCCCACCTCCTTCGCGCGCTTGAATGCACGCGCTGTGCTGAGGTTAATGAAATTGAAGCAGGCAATCAACAGAACGAGCGCGCCTATAACCGAGAGTGTTTTCAGCAAGCCCACATTCGCGCTCCTGCCGCCGAGGTTACCCGTGTAATGGATCTCAGACAGATGATTGAGCTTGAAACGCTTGTCGGGAAGCGCCTCCCTACCCATGTATTTCACTACTACCGATTTGAAGCGTCCGGTGAGCTGCTCCGGGGCAACGCCTTTTTTTAACACTACAAATACCTGAAAGTTGTCATTCCAACCATTCCATTTATTCTCCTCGAAACCGGGGTCTATCTGCTTTACCGTTGTGAACGACACCAGCATGTTGAACGGGAAACTCGTGGTAACCGGGTAGTCCTCTACGACGCCGGTGACGGTCAGGTCCTGCTTATTATCCATTCGGATCGTGTTTCCGAGCACATCGACAGTCCCGAAATACTTTTCCGCGTAAGCGCGCGTGAGCACGATCGCGTTCGGTTGCGACAATGCGCGGGCGGGATTGCCTGCGACCCAGGTATAGTCGAGCGTTCGAAAGAGGGCATTATCCGTAAATACGACCGATTCGCGGAACCTCCTTTCCCCGGCGCTCCGACGGCCGTAGGCGGTCGCGCCGCCAGCTGCCATCGTCTTGCCGTCTCTCTGCATAATCGGGGCGATGGCTTCGGCTTCGGGCAGGTCTGTGCGGAGCGCATTAGCCATGCCCGTATAGGTACCAGGGTAAGTATGGTTTTCCTTGATATTTTCGGTTTCAACCCGGTAAATCCGGTGCAGGTTCGATTGCGACAAGTCGTAGCTCGTCTCGTGCCGTACTACCAGAAAGACCATTAATGCGCAAGCCATTCCCACGGCGAGCCCGGTTACATTGATGAAAGAATAGCCTTTGCTGTTGAAAAAGCTCCTGAAAGCGATGGTAATGTGATTTTTGATCATGACCGGGCCGGAAGTTTTAGATTCATTCCCGCACCACTAATGGCGTGCCTGTCTTGGTAAAACCTTCCCATGAAGCTGAGGCCCTACTTTTTATCAAAAGACTTTACAAAAATGTCCGCTTTTGAACGGCAGGCGTACCAAAACGGACAGAATATCTGAAAGCCGCACGCACTACCGAACCACGCCCTTGGAACCGTTTAATAACTAATTCTACAAACAAATAGAATTAGTAAGTAAATAATAATACACCAACCACTTCCTTTTCCAAACAATCTTTATCTCCATGAACATAGACAACGACAGACAACAAATTGAAAAACTGCGGCTGATCGTCCAGGAAGCGGAAAACACCGGCAACCTCGAAATGATGACCGCCATCCTCGCTGATGAGATCACCGTCATTGCTCCCGGTTCTCCGGTTATCCATACAAAAGCCGGCGGCGTTGAATTCCTCCGTGCGTGGTTCGATGCATTTTACATTCAGATATCCTACGAATCACAGGATATCAAGGTCCGCGGAGATCTTGCTTATGAATGGGCGATTTATCAACAGACTACTACCGACAAACAAACCGGTGAAAAAGCCTCGGAAACCGGCAGGATGCTTTGGATCTACAAAAAATACAACGGAGCATGGCTGCAACATTTCATCATCTGGAATACAGCCGCTTAAAGAATTTTATCCTCACAATAAATTAAAACACCATGTCTTATCTTCATGCGCCAAGGCTCGTGTTCACGGGCGATTTCCTGTCCGATGTCAGCACGGTCAACAACGACACGGCCCACTACAACAATGCCACCTTCCAACCCAACTTCCAGGACCCGGGCCAGGGTGCGACCAATGGCTGGTGGAATCCGGAAGGAGGCGCAGTTTTCGATTTTCAGAACTGCACGGTAAAGCAGATTTTCCTGCCGGATGGCATCACACAGACTTCGCAGTCCGACGACATTATTATTGGCCAGGCCGTAGCGGGTGCCGAAGGGCGCCCCACGGGTAAAATGGTAGACCTCGACCCGGATGCCCAGATGTACTCCGCATTATGGTGCGTCCAGCTCCGCATTTGCACGGCCAATGGCGACCTGCTTTTCAAAGGCGATATCACCACCACCTCGTTCCGCGATCTTCAAATGAGACAGCTCGATGGCGGTAAGAGCAACGGACAGCCGTTGGGGGCAACCTGGACCTCGGTGATTACCAACATCGAGTGGGGTCCCCTTGCGGAACAGTCAGTTTTCCTGAAAACATTGCGCGCGACTACGCAGAACAACACTCTTGCCATTAACATGAACCCGTTCGGCTATTATTACAGCCATAACGACGGCCGTTTTTCGCTGGGCAGGATCATCGGTTCTATCGGCCCTTATTTCGAAGGCGAGCCGCTCACTTTTGCGCCCGCGCGCAGGTTGTACGGTATCAACTATACGCCAAGCGCCCGCGGTACCTTTTTCAGCACGTCGAATTTCCTGGTAGAACCCGGTCCCAATCGCGTAAGCATCGACTTTGGGGCGAGCTTTCCGGTAGCCGATTCCATTGGCACGATTAATTACAAACAAGATCTCCGCCTGGCCGTCAGCAAAGTGCCGCAAACCGGCGTAGCAAGCCCCCAGACGCCCACTTTTTACATTAGTCCAAATGATTTTATCGAAATCGGGGCACTGGATTATCAGTCCGACCCGAATTGGCTTAACCAGACAGGCGGGATCGTTTCTTTCAGCAATTTGCCGGACGCGACAATTTCAGCACTGAGCAACAGCCAGTTGCTGTTAATTACACCATCGTCAAGCCGGCCGGAACAGTTTGCGATTATCGCACGCGAGGCCATCGACGGGCTCGTAGCCCGGGCCGATAATTTCATCCAGCGCCTGGATGACGGTCAGTCGGTGAATATCGATTTTTACGCCTACCAATGGGGCAAACCGCTCCCGGACACCGGCATCACAGTTACGGTAGACCCTCCCACCCCGGATACCCCCAAAGGCCCGAAAAGCCCGATCTCCGAAGTTTACGGCAATAATTTCCCGACAGACGGGCTTTCTTTCAACGGCCAGATCTCCACCGGCCCGGATGGCAAAGTACAAATGCCGATCACCGGCAACGCCATTTACAGCCCCAGGGTTTACATCGACGGGCAGATCTACTTCATCACCTACCAGACCGCAACCGTCGACCCGGCATTCGGTACGGAACAGGTCGTGGTGCACCTGCGGGACTATTTCGAGGAAATCGCGAACCCGGTTTGGGGTGATATTTCGGAGATGATGATCCAGTACAGCAACCTGTACCCGATTATGAGCAAATATGTTGTGAACCTGGCCGACCCTGTGGCACTCGCAGAGAAAAAGAAGATCCTGATTTTCGCTTTCTCGCGCGATATGAATGACACGATGCACATGCCGGTAACGCGCGACTTGTCGTCCACGAAGCGCAATACCATTCTCAACTGGCTCAACGACCCGCAAATAGCTCCAAAACCGGTGGTAAGATCCGAAGCCAGAGAGGCCGGGGCCGCCAATCCGGTGGCACCCGGCACAGCGCTGACCGACAAACAAATCCGTTACCGGGAAGCTGTGAAAGCGAAAAACGGGTCGTTCCCAGGCTTCTCCGCCACCAACGATTTGTTTGAAAATCTGTGATTTACGGTTTAAAATTCATTCACCATGCTACAAATAGATTCAAGATATATTGAGAAGGCATTGAGCGCCAATGACCTGGAAGAACTCTATCCGCTCGTTCAAAACGCCATTGAACTCGAACATTCGACGATCCCGCCGTACCTCACGGCGATGTTCTCGCTGCACCCGGGCACCAACGCCGTACAGCGGCAAATCATCCATTCGATTGTGATCGAGGAAATGCTGCATATGACCATCGCCGCGAATATCCTGAACGCCCTTGGCGGCCGCCCGGTAATCAACAGCGCCGATTTTGTACCCGAATATCCAGGCCCATTGCCGATGGGCATTGGTAACGGGCTCATCGTAGGGCTTGAAAAATACTCGGTGGAAGTGGTCAAAAATGTGTTTATGGAAATTGAAGAACCTGAGAATCCAATTGTTTTCAAATCGGTTAGTCTTGCTGAAATGCCCACATACAGCACGATCGGGCAATTTTACCAGGCCATTCAACAGAAGATCGAAGAACTGGCGCCGGATCAATTGCCGGGCGACAAAAGCAAACAAGTCACTTCCTCGTTCTTTCCTGACGACGAGCTTTTTCCTATTTATACCAAGCAAAACGCGATCGACGCGATTAACATCATCATCGAGCAAGGTGAAGGCACTTCCACCTCCCCGCTCGACCAGGAAGATGAACTCGCGCATTACTACCGTTTTGAGGAACTCTACAAGGGAAAGAGACTGGTAAAAGACGACGCCGCGCCGAATGGCTACTCGTTCTCCGGGCCGGCCATTCCGTTTTCGCCGGACGGTGTTTTCCCATTATTTCCCAATACCAAAACCAGCATGCTGCCCGTCGGCAGCGAGGAATGGAACCGGATGAACGAGTTCAATACGAGCTATTATTCTTTGCTTTCAGGGCTTCACACGACTTTCAACGGCCAACCCGGAATGCTGGACAATACCGTGGGCGTCATGTACGACCTCAAACTGACCGCCCAGAAACTGTGCGCCACGCCCTTCCCGGGCAAACCCGGCTACAACATCGCGCCATCATTCGAGTTTATCGTTCCTGCCGGAAGTTAGATAGCTTTTTGTTGTCACGCTCAGTGTGAGCGTGACAACAAAAAGAACTTACTTTCCTTCAAATGCACGTTTCAGCGGCGCTATTTGGAGCCTTTTCATGGGCATGAATGCCTGGGTTACCCGGTTGACCTGCTCGCGGGTGCCGTTTACCATCATTTCTTCGAGTTCAACGGGAGAAATTTGCCACGACACACCAAATTTATCCTTGATCCATCCGCATTGTTCAGCCTCCGGCACGGCCGATAGTTTCTGGGTAAAATAATCGAGCTCCTCCTGGTCATCGCAATTCACCACCAGCGAAATCCCCTCATTAAACCCAAATTTGTGCTGATGGGCGCTATCCATAGCAGTGAACCAGGAATCTTCGAGCTTGAAATCCGCGAACATGACGGTACCCGGCTTGTCCGGTGCATGACCTTCGGGATAGCGATGGAGTGAGCCCAGTTTGGATTTTTCGAAAACAGAACAATAGAAGTTGATGGCTTCCTCAGCCCTGCCGCATTGGTCGCCGACAAACAGCAGCGAGGTGATGATCGGCGGCCTCGGCTCTCCCTCGGCTTTTGTGAGGATGAGCTGCCACGAAACACCGTACTTGTCCTGCACCCAGCCATAGCGCTCGCTAAACGGGTATTCGCCGATCGGCATCAATGCATTTCCGCCGTCAGCCAATTTGTTCCAGACCTCGTCAATTTTCGCGCGTGCCGACTCCTTCGAACCGCCGAACAGCAACGGATCGAAATTGACCATGAATGAAATGGAAGGATTGGGTTTGAAAATCGGGCCGGCGCTGATGGCCATGAATTTCTGGCCCCAGAGCTCGAATATGACCATATCGGCATCGCCGGAAGGCGTATCTTCCATCCGTGTGACGCTCATCACCCGGGATTCCGGAAACACCGACGCATAAAACTCCGCCGCTTCTGCGGCTTCCTTATCAAACCATAAATGCGGGACGATTTTTTGCATGACCATTGGATTTTAGTGGATGATTCTAACGGGATGCACTGACCGGAGAGCCCCAAAGGTAAGAAAATCCGGGTTAGTAACTTGTTGCATGGATATGGGTACATTAAATTACAACACGAAATTTTGGCTCTCACCGACCTGAACGATGATCAACTTTACATGCATACAAAAATGGGCAGTCCTCGGCTGCCTGGGCCTCGCTTCCTGCGCGAGCTACCAGCGCAGCGACCTCTACTTCGGCCGGGACATTCCGGGCGGCGGGACCGTGAGCGAACAGCAGTGGAAGAATTTCAGCGACAGCGTCATTAGCAATTACTTTCCGGAAGGCTACACCGAATGGGACGCCAACGGCCGCTGGAAAGATACCGATACCCGACAAACGATCACCGAACCGACCAAGGTTGTGACATTTTTTGGCAAGAAAACCAGGCAAAGGAGCGCCGCCCTCGACAGCATTGCCCAGCGCTACCTTCGCCGCTTCCGCCAGCAAAGTGTGCTCCGCACCGATGTTAAGTCCAAAGTTAAATTTATCAATAAAACGCCCTGACCGGACAATCGTCGGACATTGAAAATCCACACGCATTCCGACAAATCGTTGGCACAATTTTTGGCTGTATTCAGGGTAGGAAATCAACAACTAACGGATAAATAGTATGAAAAAGATAATGATCACCGCCGCCATGGTATGCTTCTGCGCGACGACGGCAGCGTTTGCACAAAGTACCAGCAGTTCCACCGACAAATCGAAAACGACGAAGGCTACGGGGCAGGGCGTGCAAACACCTACACCCGAAGGCGAGAAAAAAAGCACCGACCAATCGGGTAAGCCCAACCCTACCGACCAGGTCGCTCAGAAAAGCAGCGAAAACGACGGCAGCAACCGCCCCGGAGGCGCCACCCATGAAAACGCCAACGACGTAGGCCGGTATTCCGACCGCGAAGACAACAATTCGATGCTGTTTTCCAAAGAAGCTATTGCGATACGCCGAAAAAACCTCACCGAACCGGATGTAACCGTGAAGGAAGGCAGCGGCTCTGCGCCTAAAAACACCAAAAACCACACAGGCACCACCGGCAATTACCGGAATCTGGCGACGCAAACCAGCGGCGTGCCATCAAGGGAATAGAACTGTGATTATCGGCATAAATAAAATCCCGGGAATAGTTTCCGGGGATTTTATTTACAAATTCAGCTGTTTTGGGATGATTTCAACTTCTCTAAAACCCTTAGAATCGTCCTGTCCTCCACCACATTGGATTCGTTGTCGTGGTTGTGAAATTCTTCCAGTTTGCGTTTGCGCTTCGTATCGCTGATGCCCCGCTCCACCTTTTGCCGGTATTCCTCCAACGACCGGCAATAGTAATGATTCAGCTGGATCGTATCCACGCTTACATCGGCCAGTGCCTCTTCGATGGGCACGAAATGTTCATTCACACAGGAATATCCCGGCTTGAATTTAAAACAATGCGATTTGTAAGCCGACTGCACAAAACGCGGCTGGACAATACTTTTAATATGGCGGTTAGGCGGGAAAGAAACCTCCGATCGCCGGGTAAAATTTTCCAGTTGGCTGCCGGCGGGTTTTTCAATATGATTATTCGAACCAAATATTAACCACGACAGCCCAAGGCCGCCGTAATTTTCATATTTTTCAAGTAATCGGGGCAAGCTTGCACTTTCATTTTTGGGTACGATAAACTCGTCCATATCAATGAATGCGATCCATCTCGAATTATAACCGAAGTTATCGAGGCAATGCTGGTAAGCTTTCACGTGCATATTCTGCCCGGGAATACGCGTAACCGTCACCCATTCGCTGTAACCAAGCGCGGCAATGGCATCCTGAACAGGGCTCTTGCTGCCATTATCATAAATATAGAAATGCTCGACCCCGATTTTCCGATGGTAATCCAGCCATTCGGCCAGGTAATCATTTTCATCTTTTACAATGCAGCAAACGGATAAATAATACTGAGGTTCAACAGATTGATCGGCATGGGAGCCACGGAACCGGGAAAATAAATTCTTAATCGAAAACATGATGGCTAATACGATTTTGTCGATGACGCGCGCCAAAGTTATGGCTTATTGATCGGAATACTCAACCCGGCTTTTACAATATCCAGTACGATACTCGTTTTAAAGCTCTTAACATTGTTGTTCCCGAAAAACAATTGCTGGGTCAGCTCTTCATATTCTTTCATGCTATAAACGACCAGTATCAGGATAAAATCCACATCGCCCGTCACGTAATAGCATTGCTGTACCTGCGGGGCGTTACTGAAAATCGCCTTAGCCTGTTTGATAATCTCCACCTTCTCCACTTCCATCCTCACCTCCGTAAGAATGGTGATCGGCCGACCCAGTTTTTCGGGGTCGAGCACCGAAATGTCCGCTCTGATCACGCCCGTTTCCCGAAGTCGCTTGATACGCCGCTGCACGGCAGGCGCCGACAGCCCGATCCGCTCCCCGATATCGCGCTGGGGCGTGGTGTTATCGGCTTGCAGGATCGCCAGAATGGAAATGTCGAATGAGTCGAGTGTAATCATAAGGATAGTGCAACGAAACAAAATTGCAAATTTGGCCCCAAAATCGAGGAAAAATTACGCCTGACCAAAATTAATTTTGCGCAACAATTTAATTCTATGCAAAGTCAAATGCGTAATCGGGCGGGGAAGGGAATCGCTATGGTGCTGATGGCCGCCAGTTTGTGGGGCGTATCAGGCACATTCAGTCAGTTTTTATTTCAACAGCAGCACATCAGCGTCGAATGGCTGATGTCGGTCCGGATGCTCATTTCCGGGATAGTCCTCGTGGCCATCAGCAAGGCCCGAAAAAATGCGGATACATTCGCCCCCTGGAAAGACAAACGCGATGCGATCCGTCTTTTGTCTTTCGGTATTCTGGGCATGCTCACCGTCCAGTACACCTATTTCGCGGCCATTAAACATTCTAATGCGGCCACCGCTACTATATTACAGTTTACCAGCCCTATTATCATCGCCGTTTACCTGGCGGTTAAGTTCAGAAGACCATTGCGGCCGCTCAACCTGGTGGCCATCGCCGTCGCCATGCTGGGTACATTCCTGCTCGTAACGCACGGAAAACCGGGCGAGCTCGCCATCTCGGGTACCGCGCTGGCCTGGGGCCTCGCCTCGGCCGTAAGCCTGGCGATGTACACCATCCAACCGGAATCACTGCTCAAAAGGTACCACGAAACCACCATCATCGGCTGGGGCCTCCTCATCGGCGGCATCGGCATCTCGCTCGTGCGCGCCCCCTGGCACACCGACGGCATCTGGGACATGCACACATACGCCTACACCGCATTCGTTATCCTTTTCGGCACGCTCATTCCCTTTTACGCCTACCTCACCGGCGTAAAACTGATCGGCAGCCAAAAAGCAAGTCTCCTCACCTCCGCCGAACCGCTCTCCGCCGCGCTGCTTTCCGTGAGCTGGCTTGGCGTGCCCTTCCTTCTGATGGACTATATCGGCGCCGGGCTGATTATCTCGACGGTATTCCTGCTCGCCATGGAGCGGGATGTGGCGTTGGAGCCACCAGTGGCGTAACATATTGAAGTGATATATGTAAGCAAAAGCCAGGCAATCAGGTTCCATTGGCCGGCTTTTGTTTGTATTTGGGGAGGCGTAAACAATGTCGGGACTACTTTCTGGATGCGCTGGTTTGCAGTTGTTCGGCCGGGAAACCGTCGGCTTTCAACTGCTCAAAACCGCCGATGTTGTAATAAGAGTGAAAACCGAGTGTTTTAAGAGTATCGGCCGCCTTCCCGCTACGGTTGCCGGAGCGGCAATAGAGGTATACCGGCTTGTTTTTATCGAGTTTGGCGATCTGCGCTTTAAAGTCCGGACCGTTGAAATTGATATTTCGGGAGTATTGCAAATGCCCGCCGTCGAACTCCTCGGGCGTACGCACATCCACGAGATAGGCCTTTCCGGCCTTGATCTGCGCCAACGCCTGCGGATCGGGTTTCACAATGTTTTGAGGCGCGGGATGTTGCGCCTGCACGGCCGCGACCGACGCCAAAAAGAGAATAATCAGAAAAGATAGCTTTTTCATGAGATAAAATAATCTATTATTTTTATAGATTTAATATACAAAACTAGGAAATTAAACTGCCCGTCAACGATTTTCACGCGGGGACGTATTCGAAAATCCGGCATTATACCAGCGGGCATTTTTCGACCGGCCTAGTTAAGCGACCGATTGGCAGTAATCAATGTATAGGTGTACAGCGAACGATATAGAATATACGAGCACCTATCTACTTCAAAATACCTACAAAGGCCGCTGCTTCCTTACGATGCTGAGCTTCACGCCCGCCAGCTCCGTCACCACCCGCACACAATGCCCGTGCTCGTAACTGTAAACACTCTCCTTCCCATTGGGCAGCTCCACGCTGTAACTGCCGTTTCCGAGCTTTCTAACTTTGCACATCGCCCCGAACTTCTCGGAATATACTGCCTGCACCTGCGCCGGCTCCTGGTAATACAGGCCCGTGATCGTGTGTGCAATCGGCGCCACGACCTCCCATTTCCGGTTACGGTCGGCTTTTTCGGACAAATCGAAGCGGTAATGCTGCGAGGCGAGCCGCGTGGTAACGGTCTGTTCGCGCCGCTTCCCATTCACGGTCTGCTCGGTCAGTGAACTATGCAGGGCGCCATCGGAAAACTGGTTTTCAGCGACAAAACTGCCGGAATAAAACGGTATGCTGAACTCCGCCTCGATCCGCTTGCGCAGCCGTGCGCCGTCGTCCTGCGGCAATACTTTCACCGACCCGATGGTGTGACCTGCCATCACCACATCGAATGTCGCGACCTGGGCGTTGCCGGCGAACGACGCCAACAGCAATAGTATCAATAGAATTTTCGGCATAAGTGGTCAGTTTCGAAGATGTGTAGCGAACAAATCGCGTAGCGATGTAATATTGGTAGATGTAAATAGATCAGATGACCCGAAAATCCCGTGAGGGATGCAACAGCATAGTGCCAAAGCCCTGTTATTACATGCCCAAAAGGCACTAGCAGAATGTTCCTCTATCTTTATTTGATTTTAAATGACCGAATAGTCAAAATGTAGTCAGGTATTGTCATTGATGGTCAGAAATTGTTGTACATACATGTTTAAAAATAATGTGTATGTAACAAAGTCAAATCTGACAACATCTGACTATTCCTGACCATACCTGACCATTCACTTCGACAGCTCACTCCGCTGGTCGCTCGACTTGAACAGCGGGTAACCCAATTGCACGTACCACGGCTCTTCCTGGTAGTCTTCGAGGCCGATGTGTTCCGAAAACTGCCTGGTGATCTTAGCCGTACCAAACAGCATATCCCAGATAAAGAACATGTTGCCATAGTTCCCGTTGATCACCCCGATGCCATCGGCGTCGGTGGCGGCGTGGTGTGCGTGGTGCGTCGCTGGGGTCGAAATGGTACGTTCGAGGACCCACATCAGCGGATGAAGCCATTTGATCGCGTAAAGCGGCTTGTCCCAGCGCACGCTCGAGTGCGCAGAGATACCAATCAGCGCCTTGAAAAAATACCCTATCAGGAACGCCTGGCCGAAGCCGAGGAATATCAGGACCGTCGAAACGATGCGTGGGGGAAAGAGCAGCAGGTACACCCAGGAGTTGCGGCCGGTGAGGAACACGCTCATTTCCGGCGCACTATGATGCACACGGTGGCCCTTCCACAGCCACGTGTAGGTATGCGCGGCACGATGCCACCAGTATTGCGTGAAATCTTCGAGTAATGCAGTAATGAGCACGCCCGCCCACAGCGGCACGGCTTCGAATACATTATAGTAGTCGGCGAAAAAATAGTTGAGCACGTAAGCCGAGAGCAGGAAACTAAGCGGCCGTGTGATGACGCTCGACAGGAAAAGTCCCGCAAAATTGATATACCACTCATTTTTAGACCATTTTTCACTTTTGTAGAGACCTGTAAATGCTTCCGCAAGGCTGATCACCGCGAAAAGGATGAGGATTTCGTAATAAATATGGCTGTCTGTGAACTTCATGTTGCATAGAAAGTCTGTGTCGCGCGGCTGGCGGGCGACGTATGGATAATGGGAAAAACGAGGCTTACCGGAAGGCTCCGGCATGCAGGGACTCAGCTAGCAACAACAACAGCCTGCTCCGTAAGAAACAAGCGGTACAACATTGGCACGACGGCCGGAGAAAGGGGCACTATGGGCAGTTTTAATCGAACGCATATGCGATGTCGTTAAGAAATGGACACAGCTTCGGGTGGTTCTCAGCTCGATTGGATGATAAGGTTGCATGCAAAGTTAATGTAACAGCCACCTAACTTCCAAGCATTTGACTGAAAAAGTATTTAAAATCTATGGATTTAATAGAATTATATCAAAACCGTCTCTGTGAGAGCCTCGGAAAACGCCCATAACTCGCGTGCGAGTGCGCGGCTTTTCGCTTTGGGGGAAGACCTGGCCGGTTTTCCATCCGCGAAGTACTGCCCCGTTACGTCGTTCAGCTCCGGTGCTGTGGCCACGTGTACAATGCCCGTAGCGGCTTGTTCAGGAGTGCGGAAAAACGGCTTGAAAACCTTCATAAACCATGCGGTAGCGCCGTTGCCGTCACCGCCGAAACTACTCGAAACCGTTCCGGGATGCACAGCATTGGAAGTGATGCCAAATGGCGCCAGCCGTTCCGAAAGCTCGTTGGAAAAAAGGATATTGGCCAGCTTGGAGCGGCCATAAATCACCAGGTCGTGGTAATGCGGCGGATTGGCCAGCTTGGCAGTCTGGTACCTGAATGCAAAGAAATGCGCCTCGGATGCGACGTTCACGACCTTCGCAGATTCAGCCGCCTTGAGCAAATCGATCAGGCCGGTGGTGAGCACAAAAGGTCCCACGTGATTGGTGGCAAAAGTCATTTCGATACCGTCGTCGGTCGTTTCGCGATGCTGAACGATGAGCCCGGCATTGTTGATCAGCAAATCGATCTGTGAATAATTGTCCCGGATCTCATCCACGGCCCGTTTGACGGACGCAATGCTGGAAAGGTCGCATTGGACAAAGCCGGTACTCACACCAGGTCCGATTTCCTGTTGCAGCTCGCGGGCCTTCGCCTCGTTACGGGCTACCAATATCAGATCATAACCCTTTCGTGCGAGTTCGAGGGCGGTAAAACGGCCGATGCCCGAAGTGGGCCCGGTAATCAGTGCTATTTTACGCATTGAATTCAATGAAAATGTCGCAAGTAATGCTATCGGAAATAACGGTGGCTCTGGCGCCTAAGGTAAGAACGGAACCCGATATATGCTCCAATCGGGGCTGCTTTTTTCTATCTTTGGTAAATGCATACCGAATTCGAACACTACATGGCCTCCCAATCCGGCCTGCCCGCCGGGACGATCAGGCAGATCAGCAGCCTGGCTACCCTGCGCCGCCTGCACAAAAACGAGGCGTTGCTCACCGCCGGGGAAATATGCCGGCACAAGGTATTCATTGCCAGCGGGCTGCTCCGGACTTACCATATCAAGCCGGATGGCAACGAGCATATCCTCCATTTTTCGCCCCAACACACCTGGACGCTCGATGTCGAAAGTTACGACAAGCAAGCCCCGTCGCTGGTGAATATAGAAGCGGTGGAACGGAGCGAAGTATTGCTTTGGGCCAAACCGGACTTTGACAAATTGCTGAGAGACGTCCCGGAACTCAAAACGTTTTCGGAACGGCTCATTTCCCGTACGATCTATAACAACCGCAATCGTATCCTGACTATTCTGAGCGGCACTCCCGAAGAACGCTATGCCGATTTTGTCAATACCCATCCCGACTACCTCGCACGCCTGCCGCTCCGAATGATAGCCGCTTACCTCGGCATTTCCCTGAAAACCCTCACACGCATACGCCACGCGCAGCTGCAACGCGACGCTCAAAGTATGGTCAAATGACCTTGCTTGTCCATTAGCGTCCTGTCAATTTTGCATCAAACAAAATTGAAACCAACATGCGTGTATTTGTAACAGGGGCCTCGGGATTTGTGGGCTCCGCCATCGTAGACGAACTTTTGAAAAACGGCCATGAAGTACTGGGGCTCGTCAGGTCAGAGAAGTCAGCAGGACAACTGGCTGCCACCGGCGCTACGCCGCTGCTGGGCGATGTGAACGATCCTGAAATACTCCGCCGTGGTGTGGCCGGATCCGATGCCATCATCCACACGGCTTTCAACCACGATTTTTCCCAATTCAAGGCAAACTGCGAAGCCGACAGGAAAGTCATTGAGACATTAGGCCAGGCATTGATTGGCTCGGGAAAGCCGCTCGTGGTCACCACGGGCATAGGCCTTTTGCGCTACCACCGGCCCGTAACCGAGGACGACGCTGTGAATGCAAAGTCTGACGAAATCCCACGCGCCGCTACCGACGAGGCCGCGAATGCCGTAGCAGCCCAGGGCGTGGATGTTTACCTGGTGCGCCTGCCCCCGAGCGTGCATGGCGCCGGCGACCACGGTTTTGTGCCTATGATCATCGAGATTAGCAAAGAAAAGGGTGAATCGGCGTACATCGGGGACGGCGGCAATCAATGGCCTGCCGTGCACCGGCACGATGCCGCGGTGCTGTACCGGCTGATTGTGGAGCAACGTCCGGCGTTGAAAGTATTGCACGCTGTGGCCGAGCACGGTATTCCGTTCAGGGAAATCGCAGAGGCGGTCGGTACAGGTCTGGGCCTGCCTGTGGTAAGCAAAACCGGTGATACGGCGGCAGCCCACTTTACCTGGTTCCAGCATTTTGCGGGCATCGGCTGCGTCGCATCCAGCGAAAAAACCCGCCAGGCGCTGGGTTGGCACCCGAGTGCACCGGGATTGTTGGAAGACATTGCGACGGCCGGCTACCTCCCCGCTTCTTAGCGCCCTCCAACATTCCGGAAACAGCTTTCGAAAAGTTCATGTGTTAGCCGCCAAACCTTCGCAACCGCAACAGGCTGACAATGCGACGAAATAGATTTTCACTATTGAATTATAGAATTAATCAATTTTGACAATCAATTTCAGTATTATACCTTTATCCCGCTGCACAAATACCAGAGGCAGGCAATATGGTTTAACACATGAACTTATCGTAATGGAAAACGGATCAAACGACATTAGCAAATGTCCATTTCACAATGGGACACTGAATCACAATGTAGGCGGCGGCGGTACCAGAAACCGCGACTGGTGGCCAAACCAGTTGAAATTGAACATTCTGCGTCAGCATTCGTCCCGCTCCAATCCGATGGGAGAACAATTTGATTACGCGGAAGCGTTCAAAAGCCTCGATCTGGAAGCAGTTAAAGCAGACCTTCATGCACTGATGACGGATTCGCAGGATTGGTGGCCGGCCGACTTCGGGCATTATGGCCCCCTGTTCATCCGTATGGCGTGGCACAGCGCGGGTACCTACCGTGTGTTCGACGGCCGTGGCGGTGGTGGTTCGGGCCAGCAGCGCTTTGCTCCGTTGAACAGCTGGCCGGATAACGTCAGCCTCGACAAGGCCCGTCGTCTGCTTTGGCCTATCAAACAAAAATATGGCAACAAAATTTCCTGGGCCGATTTGATGATCCTAGCAGGGAACATCGCACTCGAATCGATGGGCTTTAAAACATTCGGCTTCGCCGGTGGGCGTGTGGATGTGTGGGAAGCCGACGAAGACGTATATTGGGGATCGGAAACGACCTGGCTCGGTAACGATCGCCGCTATGCACACGGCAAGCCGGGTCTCGACGAGCAGGGTGTAGTATCAACCGACGAGGATCCCAATGGCCGGACCCATTCCCGCCACCTGGAAGAACCGCTCGGCGCGGCGCATATGGGCTTGATTTATGTAAACCCCGAAGGACCGGACGGTAACCCCGACCCCATTGCTGCCGCACATGACATCCGCGACACATTCGGGCGGATGGCTATGAACGATGAGGAAACCGTTGCATTGATTGCCGGCGGCCACAGCTTCGGTAAAACGCATGGTGCGGCCCCTTCCGATCACGTCGGAGCAGAGCCCGAAGGTGCGGACCTCGAACATCAGGGCCTGGGTTGGAGCAACAGCTTCGGTTCCGGAAGAGGCGCCGACACCATCACCAGCGGTTTGGAAGTGATCTGGACCACCACTCCTACCAAATGGAGCAACAACTTCTTCGAAAACCTGTTTGCGTTCGAATGGGAGCTGACCAAAAGCCCCGGCGGTGCACATCAATGGGTGGCCAAAGACGCCGGCGAGATTATCCCCGATGCGTACGACAGTTCAAAAAAGCACCGTCCTACGATGCTGACCACCGATCTCTCGCTGCGTTTTGACCCGGTTTACGAAAAGATCTCACGACACTTCCTCGAAAATCCGGACGCATTTGCGGATGCATTCGCCCGCGCGTGGTTCAAACTCACGCACCGCGACATGGGCCCACGTGCCCGCTATCTGGGTCCGGACGTACCAGCGGAAGTGCTGATCTGGCAAGATCCGATCCCGGCGGTTGACCACGAACTGGTAAACGACAGCGATATCGCCGGTCTGAAAGCCAACATCCTCGCCTCCGGCCTGAGCGTTTCCGAACTGGTTTCGACCGCCTGGGCTTCGGCTTCGACGTTCCGTGGCTCCGACAAGCGCGGCGGTGCAAACGGCGCGCGTATCCGTCTCGCTCCGCAGAAAGACTGGAAAGTGAACAACCCGGCACAGCTGCAAAAAGTACTCGGTATACTGGAAAGCATTCAGCAGGCGTTCAACAGCACGCAGTCAAGCGGCAAGAAAATTTCACTCGCCGACCTGATTGTATTGGCTGGTGCAGCCGGCGTAGAGAAAGCCGCGCAGGACGCTGGTCATGCTATTATCGTTCCATTCATCCCCGGCCGGATGGACGCGACACAGGAGCAGACCGACGTCGAATCCGTGGGCTACCTGGAACCGATCACCGACGGTTTCCGCAACTACCGTGGTGTGAAATCCAGCGTGATGACCGAAGAGTTGCTGGTGGACAAAGCGCAGCTGCTCACACTTACCGCTCCTGAAATGACTGTGCTCCTGGGAGGTTTGCGGGTATTGAACACGAACTTCGACGGTTCCAAAAACGGTGTATTCACGCAGCGTCCGGGTGTGCTCACCAACGACTTCTTCGTGAACCTGCTGGATATGAACACTTCCTGGAAAGCGATGGGACCGGATAGGGAAACCTACCTGGGAACCGACCGCGCCAGCGGCCAGCCCAAATGGACTGCTACCCGTGCCGACCTCGTATTTGGCTCGCATGCCGAACTCCGGGCGATTGCCGAAGTGTATGGCAGTTCCGACTCGGGCGATAAGTTCGTCAAAGACTTCGTGGCGGCATGGAACAAAGTAATGAATCTCGACCGGTTCGATCTGGCCTGATTCGTCAATTCACCTTGAACACAGCCGGCCGGGAGTGACTCCCGGTCGGCTTTTTAATTTCCGCGTGACAGCAAAATCCTCAGCTTTTCGTAATCAATTTTGGAGTTGTGCCGCGGGTCCCGCGGAATTTTAGAAACAAAAACAATTTCCCCGAATGCCTCGGATAATGACTTGATCGCTGCCGCAACGGCATTCCGTTGAGCGCTATCACCCAGCTCGATTATTGCTGTAAGCTGACCATCCAACTGCATCACCGTGCCCATTTCCACACCGTTTATGGTCTGAAACTGATTCTCAAACAAGAATGTCGACAGCAGTCCATCCGACGTGTGGATAAGCGAGGTACACCTGCCGGTCAGGAAGAGGTTCCCATTCAGGAAGCCGCTATCACCGGTTCGATGCCAGCATTTATCTCCTGTAAAAATTTTATTGCGTTTCAATGCCTCCGGGTTATTCAGGTAATCCCGCAGTACATGCTTTCCCGAAACGATGATCTCCCCGATCTCGCCTGACGCGACTTCGAGTGCGGAAAGTGCCTCTTCATTCGTTGCAGTAATGTTATCGTCGCTGATCGCGATGATTTTTATGGTCGCCGCCGGCTCCACTTTTCCTACATTCAGCCCCCTGCCCAGTTCGGAGGCAATCAGCTCATCGACGGTAATCATACTCATCGGTTCCGCTTCGGTAGAACCGTACACAATGCCGATATGCGCCTGTGGGAACGCATCACGGTAAAGGACGGCTTCCGCCGGGAATACAGGCGCGCCGCCGGTCAGTATTTTTTGTATGGTATTTAAAACCAGTCCACTACCCTTCAGGTACCGCGACATTTGCCTGACAAAAAACGGCGAAGCAATGATGGTAGTAACGCCTAACCCCCTAACCTGCGCCGCGATGCGCTCGGGCTTCATGGTATCCGGCTTCCGTGGATTGAAATCAGCGATCACCGAAGTGACGCCGGCGCCCAGGTTAATGAGCAAAACAATAGGCAAAACCGGCATACAAATATCCCCCGGGCCCGGATCGATGAGCGGGATCAGCGCCTGGAACTGTTCAAAAAGCAAGCCATGCGTCCGGATGGCCGCTTTGGGTGTGCCAGTACTGCCGGTTGTAAATGTAATGAGGGCAACATCGTCCCGCTTAGTTTCAGGAAACGGCAGAACGGTCCCATCCGTATTGTATTTCAAACCCAAATGCAGCGGAATCGACCGCAAACCGGGTAAAAGCCGGGCCAGGACACGTCCCTTGAACGTCCCGATAAATGCGGCGCATTGCGCCAGCCGGCAGCATTCGACGAGCCGTTTCACGCTCACCCATTCGTCGAGGAACACCGCCACCGCCCCGATCCGGAATAGTGCCAATACGGTCCGGTATAAGTCGTCGCTCATGGGGACGAACACCAGCACGCGGTCGCCCTTGCGGATACCCTTGCGCAGAAAATGGGCGGCGGTCTGTGTTACCGCCGTTTCCAGCGCCCCGAATGAAATACGCTTTTCACGATAAATAATCGCGGGCTTGTCCGCATTGACGCGTGCGGCCTCGTGAAAAAGGTCGGTGATGTTGAACCGGTCAGGCAAGGTGTTTTCCATACAAAACGTAGCTCCTGTAATGGGTACCGGAGAAATGCGTGGACAATTTCGTGGAAGTGCCCTGCTCGTAGATGAACGAATGAATGGCACTTGTATAACCTAGTTCCACGGCTTTGTGATAAATTAAGTTGCCGATCACGTGCCCCAGCCCCCTCCATTCCGGCGCCGGATGCCTGGCCAGGGTTTTGACGATCAGCGTTTTATTTTGAGTATTGTAAAAATCATGAATGCAGAAAAAATAGCCGACCAGGTTACCCATTTTATCCTCGGCCATTAGCGTAAGTTCGGGATTGATATAGACCTTTGTTTGCAAATACTTTTTCAAAAAGGCCTCCCTGCTGATGGGCGTATAGAGAAAATTCGTCTTGAAAGCCAGCAGGTTAAAATCATAAACCCGGTTAACTTCCGCTTCAAAGTCCGAAAGGTCTATCGGTCTGATGGTCACTCCCTGCGCCTTCAATTCTCGCTCCCGGGCCACTAATTCGGAGTGATCCAGCTCCATACCGCGGTCGATATTGCTGTAATAATGCGCGATCGGTTCCAAACCAGCCGCCTGGAATTGCCGGTTGTAGTACAAGTGATGGTGAGGTTCCGTAAAAAACAATGGATTGGTATGATCGGCCAGAAAGCGGTACCCCTCCCAGGTGCTGCCATTCATAGGGCCTATTAAAAAGGTACCTCCCCAGCTTTTAACAGTGGAAACAATATGCGCCAGCAACGCCGAAGCATATTCATCCCGGTCGGCGCATTCGTAATTCCCGACCGAAAAAGCATGCTGCCCGGCATACCGCATCAGCGGATTGTCGTAAATACTCGCTCTCGCAACGACATTTTCGCCGTCCCTTACCAAAAAACAGGCTCTCAAAAAGTCGGTCGGAATCGTTTCCGGTGTTTTGAGCCGAATGCTGCCCGTCGGGTAAATACGCCCGGGCAAATCCGTAAACAAGTGAAAATCCGGATTGCCGGGGCCAGTTTCAGTGATCGTGATCATCATATCAGACAAAGGGTTGATACCACACTTGCGGGAATAGTAAAATTATCCATTCCCCTGACACCCAGCGCCTCGGCGATCGTTGCCATCAAGGGAACCACCAGGATCAGCAGCATCCCGGAATGTGCGCCATCGAATGCCGAAACAGTAACGGCCGTCACCAGCAACGCGCTTGCAAAAAATGCCAGCGAACCAGCCGCCGATTTGCCGCTCCCCATTATCTGGTACTTCCCGAACGGAAACCGTTTCCCGACCAGCGCCGCCACCGGGTCGCAAATCGCAAGGACCAGGATCGGCAGGTAGAAAACGATCAGGCCCCTGTCCGCCATTTGAAATACCAGAAAAAGCAGGTAAACAATGACAGGAAACAGGATGCTGCCGTACGAAAAACGATCGATTGCGTTGATGGAAGGCAGCCAGCCGAATTTCAGACTAGCCAGCAGGATCAACAGAAAACTCGCACAAAGGAACAAAACCTGCCAGTGACTGACCAGCACGACAGGGAAAAGTAATGTGAGCAGTCCAGTCCCGATGTGTACGATCTTGCGCGTCCATTCGGCCCCCAACTTTCCGAAATGGTACAGTAGTTCGGCCACACCAAAAAGTAAGAGAAAACAACAGGCGAGAATAAGCGGAGGGATGATTTCTTTCATAGCTATATAATGCGGCGGATTATCGAATAACCTGGTCGACGATGAAACCGTTGTAAAAAAAGCCTTTATCCATAGCTGTCAAGCGCTCGGATTCGGTGTGTATGTATCGGACATTTTCGGGTAAAATCTGCGAAATCCGGCGTGGTACCATCAGGTTCCAGTATGCCAGCCGCCCGCCCTGTTCGCTGCCGGCAATCAGCGCACGGGCCGTCTCCCCGAACAAACCGGTATCCATATATTCAAAAATGTCCGAGAGGTTCATGCAATGAAACTTCCCGTAATGCGCAATGGCTCCCTGTGCGTAGCATTCCTTCATATGCAGCCGATCGATGTTGGCGCGTATCCTCGGGTAATGCTCCTTTTGCAGGTAATGCGGCAAGAGGCCGTCAAAACTGCCTGTGAGGGTGTATCTCAAAATGTAGTTGTCCTGCGCGGCCACCGAGGCAAGCTGGGACGCAGCTTTTTCAAAAATAAACTTCGAAACAGAACCCTGGACCTGTTTCTGAAATTCGGGATCGCGCCCGTATTTCCCCATCACATACCTGCTGAAAAAGATACGGAACAGCAGCCGCCAGCGCCAGGTATTCCATTGGTTTTGATAGAAATACGCCTGCTCCTCTGCCGTTTTTGGTTTAAAAAGTGCTTCTACCACACGCTGGGAATGGATCCAGGGCAGTATTTTCCCACTGAAAAGCTGAAAGTACCGTTCGAACTTTCCCTGGTGGATGACGCCGTTGGCGATCAGCGCCAGGTTCGACTCCCAATAGGCCCTGGTGGCGCTGCTCAGCTGACTTTTCAATGCCTGAAAACACTGCAACCTGCCCTCCGACTGCCTGAAACCAAGAAAACTCAGCGCCTCTTCCCATTCCAGGTTTTGGATGCAAACCTTCTTCAATTCGATCAGAAAAAGCTGGGTAGGGTTAATATCGACGGCCGCGACCAGTTCGGGATCGGTGACGAGGAAAGAAAAACTATTATCACCCGCCGAACCGATCGAAAGCACCTTGCTTCCCGGCGCGGGCGAAAGGCCGGCCAGCAGAATATCCGCGTCTTCCCAGCAGTTGGCATACCGGATCATATTAAAATTGACCCTCTTTGTTAAATCCGCTTTCGTCATCGGGAAATAGTCCTGATTATGCCCGTACTCCCATCCATTTCAATTTCATCGCCTGTCTTGAGGCCTTTCAACAGACCCGTTACCCCCACAATGCATGGTTTGCCCATTTCACGGGAAACGATCGCCGAATGGCTCAGCAAGCTACCCCGCTCAACGATAATGCCCGACGCACCCGGGAAAAGGGTCACCCAGCCGGGGTCGGTGCTGGTGGTGACGAGGATGTCGCCATTCAGTGAAGGCACTTCCGCGGGGTCGGCTACTACCCTTACCCGCCCCCTTACCCTACCGGGTGAGCAGCCAATGCCCTTCAAGTCACCCTCCGGCCTTTCGACCCGGTCGATATTGAAAAAATCGTTGCCGTTATAAGGCGCACCATAGGTAGCAAACCGCTCCGAAAGCGGGCCCAGCTGCTGATAATGCTGAAATGCCTGCTGCCGCAATGCTACCAGCGCCTTAATGTCCTGCGTCACCGCCGTGCCTTCGATATAGCTGAAAATCTCCTCTTTCGTGAGGTAAAAAATATCCCGCGCATTAACGAGAAGGCCATCGGCATAAAACCGCTTTCCAATAAAGGTGAAAATCTCCCGCACGATCCCGAATGCGCGCGTACGCTCGTAGCGCAGGTTCTCGCGGGCGCTGACGAGCTCGCGCGTGTAGCGCAGCGTGAGCCGCATTTTCCACTGGCCCATGACTTTACCTTTCAAATGCCTGGCTATTTCCCGCTCCGCATTCGCACGGATTGTGTCTTCCCGCTCGCCGGAAAACTGCTCGTCGGTAATGCCCGTTTCCACGTAGGATTTCAGCACTTTAATGAACCGGACCGGCTCCTGGGCGTATGAGATCGTTTCGAGTTTCAACTCGCCTACACAGCGCTCGCCGAAATCGGCAATGTAACGGTCGATATCGGCCTTTATCTCAACGAACTCCGGATCGCTGCCCGCTCCGAGCATTTCGTGGATGGCATATTCATTTTTTGTCAGAAACAAATCCTTCAACGCCGGAACCGCAGCAATGCGCGCGGCGATGGCAATGCTTCGATGCACGGGCTGTACGGAAATAATGTCGTTACTCCCGCATAGCAGGTCGTTATGAAGGTTGGGGTTACCGCCGCCTGCAAACTGCCCGCATTGTTTCTGGAGCATTCCGAACCAGATCATGGCAAAAAAGTCGTTCAGCAACGGGGCCTTCCATTCGAGCAAAAGCTTACGTTCGAAATCGAGGTACAAATGCATGAGCTCGTCGGCACTCTTCTCCGCGAAAGGGATGGCCTTGTATTCGCTGATCGTCCCCTCCACGAGCTGCATAAACTCCCGTCGCTTCCGCGGCAGCGCCCTGAAACGGTACAGCATTTGTACTGCCATTTTCACAATGCTCCACCACGCCTTCCCTTTCGGCAAGCGGTAGGACTCCGGGATATCGAACTGCTCTTTCACCCCCATCATTTTCTCCATGTACCGCGCATTAATGCTGTACCCCGGCAGCATAGCCAGCATGTGGTACCAGGTTTTAAGGTTATAGTAAACCCGGCCGTTCAAAAAACCGAGCGTATTGGCAAACACTCTTTCATTTTTCCTGATAACCAATTCACTCACACCCAGATAAGCGCTGAAAAGCCTGTAAGCCACTTCATAGGATTTGCTGATAAACGAGAATGTCAGCGGCGTGGTTACGCCGGGGTACGATTCAATGATATTACTGTTATCCCAAAGAATGTAATTGCCCGCGGGCCTGGCCTTCAATGTGGTAATGGGCCTGGTTTGAAGCAAATAGATCTGGTCATTTCTGACGGCGAACTCAATGTCCTGCGGATGCCCCAGCGCTTTTTCGAGTGAATCGAGTATCTGGCCGAGCCGGTGAATCTGCTCATGGGTAAGCGCCGGTCCGGCCTGCTTTCCATCCGCGAGGACAGACCGTATTTCAGCCCCCTCCAATACAAACTCGTCGGCATTGACTTCCCCCGAAACCAGGCGGTCGCCCAGGCCGGAAACCGCGTTGATTACCTTCTGCTGCCGGTTGCCTGTGAGCGGGTTAGCACCAAATGCCACGCCGGCCGCATCCGCATCGACCATTTCCTGCACAATCACCGCCACACCACCGGCACCGGAAAGCCCGTGATGTTTCCGGTAAGCCATTACCCGTTCCGAAAACGCCGATTGCCGGACATCCGCTATCCGCGCAGCCAATTCGCCGGGCGTGACGCATAAGTAGCTTTCAAACTGCCCCGCAAACGAAAACGCCGTGCCATCTTCCCCGGCGGCCGACGAGCGCACGGCGAAATGGCGGGTTCCTTCAAAGGCGCTCAGCAAGCTGCTAATAAGCCCGGATTCGGAAATATCCTCACGCAATGTCTCCCACGGGATCACCACAAAGTGCGGTACCGGCAAGCCGAGTTCCTTCAAACGAAACAGGTTTCCGGCCTTGCCGCCAATCGCGACGCCGGTTGCTTTGTGAGGTTCGGTATCGGAAACGAAATACATCAATGGAACAGCAGTTTTGAGATCATCGGCCCGGCACCCAGCGTAAGGTACATCGCGATCGTCCAGAGCGCCGATGCATATTCGACCATTTTTGAAAGTTTTGCAGTCCTGGCCTTCCGGAACCATACTGCCGGCAATGCGCAAACCAGGAACACAACGCCTAAAACCACCAGCACCACATAGCCATAACCGGCAAATACCGAAGCGGCCATGCTCAGCAAAAGGGTTACCACCAGTGCTGCGAGCCATAATCCGATTGCCCTGGGTACGCCCAGCATCGAAGTATAGGTGAGCACTCCCTCCGACTCCTGTTGCGGGGCGCGGATTTTGCGGCCCACTTCCAGCACAATGCCGTTCATATAAGATACTGCAAAAAAGAAAAACAGGCCTTCGGGCGCCTTCACGCCAGCCAGGAGCCAGTCGAGACCGCTGGCGTAGATGTCGATCAGCGGGATGATGAACATATGCGAAGTAACGTACCAGAACTGGTGCTTTTTGAGCCATTCGGCTACAAAAAATTCTCTCCCCATCAGTAAAAGGTACCCGATTACCACCGCGTATATCCAAAGCATTTTGGGAAAGAAAATCAGGTTTACCAGCACTTGCGCCACAACGACGACGGCACCCGTGAGCGCCAGCTCGCGGAATGTGACAAGCCCGCGGGGAACGGGCAGTTCTTTACGAAAGCGGGCGTCGTCTTCCGCATCTTTGAATTCGTCGAAGATCCTGACCAGCAGGAAAAGGGATATCGTCGTAAAAACCCCCACCGCAAATGTCCGGACATCCACAAACCCTTCCGTGCCCCGGCATATCCGCGAATAGGAAATCGCGGAGAAGCTGAATGCCGCCACGAGCAACCCGTGGCCAAGCAACGGGAACCGCTCCTTTTGATAAATATAAAACCGGCGGAAGAACGGTGCGCTGTTCTCCCGGGCATTGCTGAATGCATTTCCCTGGGCAGGTAGCTTCATCTTTTGCGGCCAAATTTCTGGTGTGCTGCGGTGAACCGGCCCGCCGAAAGGGCGGCCGCAATGGATATTTCGCCCGCCAGCACCAAGGCACCGCATATTTCAGCAAATTTCCGGGTCTTGCCGGCACCAGCACAGCCGATCAGTTCGAGGCACTCCTTTTGAGTTGGCAACCCTGTGCCGCCACCGACTGTCCCGACGATGAGGTTGGGTAGCGTAACCGACACGTACAAGCCGCCGTTAGCCGTAAGTTCCATGCGTGTAATGCCCACCGAGGCCTCCGAAACGCAGGCCACATCCTGCCCTGTGGCGATGAACAATGCCGTGAGGCCGTTGGCGTAATGCCCCTGCGCGCCGATCGAACCGCTTTGAATGGTGCCGATCGTCGATGACCGCCAGTATTCCGCCATAGCTTCCGGACTCGTTTTCAGTACGTCGTGTACGATTTTTTGCGGGAGCGTAATTTCGGCGGTGACTTTCTTGCCCCGAACATTCGCGAACGACTGGGAAGTCGCCTTTTTATCGCCTGAAAAATTGCTTTCGATAAACCAGAACTGCGGCTGTACCGGGGCATTCTGAATGATGTACCGGCAAATGGCGTCCGTGCAGATCGTCACCATGTTCTGGCCGGATGCATCGCCCGTGTGATATTCGAATGTGAGAATGAGGTGGTTGCCTTCAATATTGGATTTCATGTCGATCAGCTTTGCATAGCGGCTGGCCGACTCGGTAATGCGACGAAATTCTTCGAGCTGGCTGATAATCCACACCAAAAAAGTGCCGAGATTGCCCAGGTTATCGAACTTGAAAACCGGAGACCGCTGCACCCCGTCGATCAGGCATACCGACGTAGCGCCCCCCGCCAGGTAACACGCCCGCGCACCGCGGTGGTACGATGCGAGCAAGCTGCCTTCACTCGTCGCCAGCGGTATATAAAAGTCGCCTTTCGCCATAGAGCCGAGCACCGACACGGGGCCGATCACGCCCGTGGGCACCATCGACATCCCGATATAGTTCTCGATATTTCCTTCCAGTCTTGAAACATCCGAAAACTGCCGCTTCCCGCTCAGATAGGGAAAATCATGGCCTGTTTTTTCCAAAAGAAATGCGAGCCGCTTCCTGATCCCTTCGACCGAAACGGGTATTTCGGAGGGTAAACTTTCCGGCAGCGATTTACTTAACGGCTTATTTTTGATCTCGTCCAGGAGCTGTTCAAGGTCTTGCAGGGCGCTCATAGCGTGGAGCGCCTTTTTCGTGGTTTCGCTGGTAGAAGACATAGGATAGACAAGTGATTGATAGCAAAGGGCTTGCACCAATAGATACACCCATTGGCAACCGCTAACATACTAAATTTCACATACCTATCATACCATCACTTAGTAAACAGAAAGGCTTGCCCAGCCTGCGTAATGGTCGCTTCTTTTTGCTCCGGCCGGAACTCCATCGTTAGGTCCACAGCATCAATTTTAAATACGTCTTTTTTAACGGGCGTAAGCAGAAATGCAGGTTGGCCGGTCGCTTGGAGGAACAGCTTGTTATCCTTATGGCTGATCGTCACTTTTAACGGGATTTGCTTGCTCTCGTAAACGCCCTGGTACCGTTCAGCCTCTTCCGGACTGATCTGCATGGTATTAAAGTCGGGGATAGCCACCGGTACTTTATAGTAGGCGCTGAACATGGCGATCAGGACGTCATTCAGCGGATAATCGCCCCCGTTCGAGAAAACAGCTCCTGCCAGGCTATCACCGGGGAAATAAGCCACCATGGTCCGGAAACCGTCCAGGCCACCGGTATGGCCGTACCCTTTTTCTGGTAAAAAGGCATTGGCGCTAGTCCTATTCCAAATATATCGACGATCTTGGTCATTTGGGTCAGACTCTGTTGCGATACCAGTTTACCGGTAAAAAGCGCATTCATGAACGTTAATACATCGCCCGGAGTCGAAACAATGGCACCTGCACCTGCCGGCTGGCTCAAATCGGTTTCCTCCCGCTTTTCCCAGCTTTTTGAAAACGAATAGGAATAAGCATCACCGCGGGCCGGGTCGATCTTTCCGCCAAAAGACGTGGTTTTCAGGCCTATGCGTGAGAGAATCCGCTCCTGGAGGTTCTTTTCATAAGACTTTTTAGTGATGTCTTCGATGATATATCCCAGGAGAATATAGCCACTATTACTGTACTTTGCCTCGGCGTCGGGAACGAAGTCGGGTTTATACTTTGCAAAAACAGCGAGCATTTCGGCACGTGTCCTGGGTTGTGTCTGCTGTTTCCAGTAAGCCTCGTCATCCGTAAAATTGTGGATACCGCTCCGGTGGCGCAGCATCATTTCGATCGTAATCTGGCTTGCATTCGGGATATCGGGAAAGTATTTATCCAAATGCGTATCCAGCGTAAGCTTTTTCTCTTCTACCAGCTGCATGATCATCGTCGCGGTGAAGGTCTTCGTAATCGACCCGATGCGGTAGCGGGTTTGCGGCGTTGCTTTGACACTGCGGGTACTGTCGATCACCGCGTAACCGATTGCCCGTTCGTACACTTTCTGCCCCTTGTGCATCAGCAGCACGCTCGCCATCGACTGATCATGTACGGTAAGAGAGTCGAAAAGGCGGTCGAGGTCGGTGGTATTGACTTGCTGGGCCGATGCGGAAAACGCAAAAAGCCATGCGACGATCGGTATCAGTTGGATTTTCATGAGAGGATATGGTCTTTTTTGCAAATAAACCATATGCCCGATATCTGAGGTAACCGATCGTCACATTTTTGTTAATTTACATCAATGCAAAATCACAATCTTGTGACTGCTTTGGGAACCGTCGGCATAGTGAATGGTCACCCAATGCACGCCGGAAGTCAGCGCCCCCACCTCCACTACCGACTGGTTTTCAGCAGAAGTGTAGAGGCGTATACCTGAAAGTGAATGCAGCTGAACGCTCGAAAACCGCCTGTTACCGCTCCGGATGTACAGTTTGTCGGCCACCGGGTTTGGAAACAGCATCACCGGAGAGTTTCCGGTAGCTGCAAAATCGACCGAAACAATCTGACTATATGCAAACGTTCCGTCTAAGTCTATCATTTTCAGCCGGTAGTAACCCACTCCTGCCAATGGCGAGGCATCGATGGTTTCGTAGCGATGCCCGCTTTCGCCTATTGCCGGCGTGTTCATGGGCAGCGAAGTCCAGGTGCGGGCATCCGGGCTTCGTTGTATTTCAAAATGGCTTACATTCTCCTCTTCGGCTGTGCGCCATTCCAGATACGTGCTGTTTTCGACGGGCCTAGCCGAAAAGCTCGCAAGCCGCACGGGCAGCGGCGTCCCGAACCCGATAAAATCCTTGGCGAACCAGAATTCGGAGAAGCTCTTCACCGTAAATTCCAGATAGTATCCCTGTGCATAGGGCACTTTCCTTACCGCATTGCGAGGATAGAAATTCCAGGCGACACTACCGTCATTGGTCAAATCACCGTCCTCATTGCTACCCGAATACTTGGTTACCGCCAGCTCGTAAGCCGATGCCGGCTTCACAATACCTTCCTTTCCGGGTGCCGAAATAAGCCTTTCACTTTCCTCGTCCGTGATGTAAAGCCGCACGCCCACGGGTTGGGCAAAGTCGGGCTGGGATGCCGAGATTGTGAAACTTCTGCCTAAGTAGTACAGCTTGTTTTCGACCCGCATAGGCCCGTTGTCCTGAAAAACCTTCACCGAAACCTGCCCCAGCGACTGCCCGTGCGGGTTGATAGCCGCCACCAGTGAATTATTCAGCTTGAATGGCACCCATTCATTGCCCTGCACATTGGCGGATGCCTCCGAAGTTTCCTGCAACGCATTGAAATACACCGTGGCCTGCGAATCATAAATATGGATATCGTCAATCGCGATACCAGCCCGCCCGCCTGCCGATTTGCTCTTAATTACAAAGCGGAAACGGACATAGCCACCGGGAAAATAACTGGGAATCGGCGTGGTGGCCACGTGCCATCTGGTATAGTCCTGGACGTTCCACACGTCCGTACCATCCTGCCGCGAATTGTACCAGTTGGTACCGCTGTTGATTGCCCCCAGGCGCACCCAGGTATTGCCACTCACATTGTATTCCACATATGCCACGTCGCACGCACTACCTGTACACGCGGCGAGGTCGATCGACACACTGAAACTCAGCGACGGCTGGGCCATGCCGCTCATCGCAAAACAGGGCGAATACAAATAGGATATGGTCTCGCCCGAGCGCACACCACCCAGGTTGGTCGTCCAGGCATTGCTACCGCTCGCAGCCGTCGTGACCTTACCGGTACCAGGCATACCAAACACCCACAGCGGGTTCGATTCGGTCAGATACCAACCGCCCTGACCATTTTCAAAATCCTCAAGATACGGGAATTGCGAAATCACCTGGGCCGCTTTGGCAGTTATAACCGCCGCATCGTTCCCTGCATTGTTGTCGAACGCCTTTTTGACTTTGACCTTCACATTGCGGTCGCTATTCATGAACAGCGTAGAAGAAAAGTTGAAGGCGAAAAGCGTGTCGGTACCCGCCCTCACCACCGGCACATTTCCCTGATAAGCAAGCTGATCGTTGATCAATACTTCGAAAGGCACCCGAAAGCCATCTTGGGCGCCATTATTTTTAACCAGCATACTATATTCCTGATACCCGTTGACATCACAGGAAGGGATCGCCAGCGCACTAACTTTCACGACCTCCATATCACTGTTGGTGGTATAGAGGCGTATATCGTCGATCGTCGCACCGTCCGTCTGCGCGGGGTATCGGAAACTTTGCTCCCACCTCACCTGGAAACTGGCGCTGAAATCCTTCCCGTTCCGTTTCAGCAAATCGCTCACTTCGACGGACATCAGCCAGTAGTTGTTGTTTTTGGTAAAATAAGGAACAGTATTGCTCTCCAGTGCCTCGATCCAGGGGTCGGTATCTTTCCCCCGGACGAATACACGCAACGGCCACGCAGGCCAGGTCGTGGCATAGAGCCGGTACCGGAACGACAAGCGAATTTCGTCGCTGTCAGCATGGTAAGTCGCCAGGTTATACGTTGCGTCCAGGTAGGTCGGATACTGCGAATTGTTGCCGCTGTTAGCGTCTACCGTAAATGCCTTGGAGCCCGAATAGGCCAAACCAGGATCGACCAAAGTCCGTAGCCGGCCCAGGTCACGCTCTTGCGAAAAATCATACCGGTCGGTTCCGGCAATGCCTATGGTGTTCACATTCACCTCGGCGCTTTGCAGCGATTCGAGATCATCAGAAAATGGCAGGTTAACCGGCGTATTGGCAAGCTGACGGACCAATACCGATTTCCGGTCGTTATTCGCAACCTGGTCGCCGTCCAGCTTCACCATCACCGTGAGCGGATATGAACCCGCATTGCGCATGTCGAAAGCTTCGATGAATGTATAATCGAGGTAACCATTGGCAGTGACATCCGAATGCACCGTCTCCCAGTGTACCGCCCCGTTGCCCACGGAATAACCTACCTGAAACGGTTGAGTCACGGGCAGATCGTCGAAGTTCCTGAGCCGTATTTTTATCAACTGGGATGCGCCAAGGCTGTTGGAAGTGAACAACCTGCCCGACCCGGATGGCGAGACGATTGCGTCCACAGCCAGGTCGCCGTCCGAAATAATGCCCTCGCAAGTACCGGAATCGGGTTTCCGGCTGATCGCCACCGCCCTTCGGCCAGGCACGCCGTTCTTGCGGGCCCTTACAGAAATATAATAGGTCGAATCACGGGAGAGCCCGCTGAGCACATATTTCGGTTCGCTGGTAGTGGCCACTGATCGCATTTCCCTCCCCTGCAAACGCATGACCTCGTAATCGGTGGCGCCGCTTACCGCAGTCCATTGTACGGCAGCGTAGCTTTCGCATTGGTTTGCAGCTAAGGTAATTACCGGAATGTCCATAATCGTAAACACTGCGCTTTCCTTAACCACTCCGGTGCTGTTTTGGGTAATGCGGACTTTGGCAGTGGTAGTGAATGCGTCAGGTACCGTCCAACTGAGCTGGCTGGTACCTGCCGGTACCGCGGTGTTCAGGTTCGTCCACGACGCACCGTCATTGAGCGAATAGGCTACTGAAAATGTGCTGCCGACGTTGCCATAGCTATCCCAGTAGATATCAATCACATCACCTTTGGTGAATCGCTCGCCCCCGGCAGGGTACGTCAGCACTGCGGAAGGTTCGATAATGTCGTAAACAACGAAGTACTCCTGCGGGCCGCTAGGCACCTTTTTGCCTGCCACATTCACAACGTAAGTCCCCGCCAGGGGCGCTTCGAGAACGATCTGCTCCACATTATTAACGCTATCCACACCCGGCTCAACTGCCGCCGCCGGATTGGCCGCCCTGGGAAATGCGGGCTGTATTTCAGTACCACCCGACCGGGCTACCGTCAAATCGAGGTCATTGACCAGCGTTTTCCCGGTGAGCACCGCCGGGGCAGGGTCGTTCCAGTACAGCATGATTTTAACCAGCGCCGTATTGGCCGGCACCGGTATTTCATAGCCATTCTTTCCCCCGTTGGCAACCGTGCCATTGAAGTATTGCCCTTTTTCCAGCATCGAAACCGATCGGAGCAAGTTCATCATGCCAAAACCATAGGTAAAATCCGGCCCGGGCAGCCCCTTGTCGGTAGCCCCGTTACACAGCAGCGCCTTCATAAGCGCATTCCTCGGGCTATTTCCGCCATTCAACTGCCTGTACCGCTGGTACAACAATGCCAGCCCTCCGGTGACCGCAGGCGCTGCCATGCTGGTTCCCGAGCCTCCCTGATAAGTGTTTCCGGGAAGCGTTGAAACAATGCCGGTCCCCGGAGCAACGATCTCCGGCTTAATGCGTCCATCCCTGGTAGGACCTTTACTCGAACTGGCGCTAATAAGGCTGTTCGCGCCGGTCCGTCCGGTGCTGATCACACTTTTAGAAGAAATACTCCCTCCGATTACATTGCCAAAACCTGCCACAAAGCCTTCGCATGGAGCTTCCAATCCGCTGTTCCCGGCTGCAAATACGTGTTGTAAACTGGGCAGATCGAACGCCTGGCGGTCGAGAATGTAGGAATCGAACGTATAGGAACCATAGTCGGGGCATACGCTTCCGCCGTACGAATTATTGGTTATCATTAATCCGAAATCCCGGACAAGATTCGATGCCTGTTTCCATATCTCTGAATTGGTGCGTTTGATCAGCGACGCTCCGGGGGCATATCCCTTGTACCGCTCGTTCATAATGCCGCCGCCCGCAGCCGTACCCGCAACGTGAACGCCATGCCAGTAACTGCTCTCGGGATTGTAGCTGATAACCTTCGTGGCCAGGTCGATATGCTCCAACAGGTACCCGCTGTCGCCTATCCCGATCACCACACCTTCACCGGTAAGCTGCCTTTGGCCTGGCAACAGCGACGCAAGCACGTTCGCCCGCGTCGCTGCTTCGCTCCTGTCATTGAGCGGCTCCTCCGGCGGAGGCACCGCTTCTATATATTGCACCCATGGCTGGCCTGCCAATGCAAGCAGTCTGTCCACGGGAACCTGCACTTCCACGATCTGATAAGGACTCAAAGCATCGGAGAGCAGCAGGGCCCCATGCTTATCGATCGCTTGCCGCATGCTGTCGGGATTCCAGGTTTTTACATAGCTGATCCGTACATTCACTTTCCCTTCCTCCCGCACCGCATGAGACGGCAGGTTAGATCCCAGCAATGCCGGCTGGATCTTCTGTTCAGGCTGCAACTCGAGAATCGCCCTCACCCCCGCCGCCTGCAACGCATCCCGGTCAGGTTCGCCATGCACGAGGGCCGTGTAGGCGTTCTCCGGAATGTAGTCAAACAGGGTGATTCCTGCATCCTTAAGGCGATCGATCACCGGTCGTTCAGGAATTTTAAAAAATTGGATTATTACAAATTCTACTTCACCACCGACCGCGGTCCGGAATGCGCTATCCGGTCGCTTTCGTACAAGTTCAGTTACAGATACCGGTGTGATTGTACCACTTTTGAGGTAAAGGTTGTAAGCCCTATTTTCCTGGGCCGTAACGTTAGTTAGGTGCTGCACCAGTAATACTACTACGAGGGCGCAGCGATACTTCAACGAACACATATAGAGGAGTATTGAAAGGGTCAATATTTACTTCAGAATATCGAATGTACCCCTTTTTTCAATATTTCAAACAACATGTAACTATTTGTTTTTCAATAGAAAAACCTCATAAATTCGACACAAAGCGTGAACTATTTATTGTTCCTGGCAGATCAGCCGCATAACTATCCCCTGGGTTCAACCAAGCTCTTAGGCTGCATGCATCGGAAGCAAAAGAACGGCCGGCCGGAGCGTTCCAAGGACCCCGTGGCGATGGTCATCCGAACCGGGTTTTAAAGTATATTTTTAGTTGAAACCAGGGCGCCATTTTTTGCAGGCGCAGGGCGCGTCATACGGCCGACCCAATAATTTACAAATCAAACGCCAGGAGAACGCTTGTTTAAAATATCAAATAAATACAATTTAAAAAGGAGGCTATTTTAGATAAAAACTGTGGTTGCCGGATGTTTGCCTGATGTGAAGAATATAATCGAAATCATCGGGAAGAGAGCCGTCAAAGAACTGGTTATCGGGCAAACCGTAGACCAGCAGTCTGTATCGACCTGGCCAACGGATGCCTTTCAGCTGCTGCTTCAAAACAGCTGTGTTCATAAAGAAGACTGGTTGAGGAAGTTTCGAGAAATGGTATTCCCAGGTAGTACTGTCGCCGGCAAAGACTTTGTTTTGATCGGTAATATGGCCCGCCTTGGGGTTAAATGTCGTGTAGAAACCATAAGCGGTTGTCAGCCCAACACATTGATAGGCACGTCCCAATTTCCGAGCCAAATACGAACCGATACTTTTGGAAAAAATGTTCGGTGTTCGCTGCAAATGCGCGTTGTGTGCCAGAATGACCATCTTTTTGCCTGGTTCAAGTTCCGCCAGTACGTTTTCGGCCATCAATGAATCCCTTATTTCCGACTGTATGTCCATCGCATGAGCATGCCTGGAATCGTTCAAAAGCAGGAATTGCCGGTAATTGTGAATGCTTTTTCTGACCAGTTCATGGGTCCGCGCCTTCTCTGCCAGTTTAGTCAGCACCTGATCGCTCAGTGTTTTTAACTCCGCAAAATCCGTCGCACTGATACTGTGATTATAAACCTCATTACTAAGCAATTCATAATAATGCAGGAGGCTCTTCAGCGAATCCGAAATGTCGCTGGCTCCCCCGGAATCCCTCAGGTTTTGTAGCGACTGAAACGGGCTCTGCATATCAAATCCAAAGAAACGAATGGCTTTCCCGCGTGCTTTGCCCATTTTGCCCACGCTTTCGATCAAGTCCACAAACTCAGCACATTCATATCCATACAACCTGAACGAACGCAAAATCGCTTCCAAGTCGCCGCGACCTTCCAGCAAGTAGTCATTCAATTGCTCGACCTCGGCCATGGGCGCTTCCAGCGCGATTTTCGTAAGCGCCGGGTCCGCGGCCAGCGCCTTGATCAGCAGCAACCGGGCTGTAAAAAACTCCGAAGTGCCATGCGACTGCTCTCCTATTCCCAAAATCTGAAATTCCCTGGGCAATGCCTTGCTCATAATGCGCACATTACTTTCGCCTGCAAGATCGAGCGAATCCAGCGCCACGACATGGCTTTTTAACTGATTAACCAAACGATTGTCCTGGCCGTTGACCAGTCCCGGAGCACAGCTAACGCACAAGAAAGAAAAAATCAGCACAAAACGAAGACAGGATAGCTTCATAAAGAAGAAGTTAAATTCATATATATAATTAATTTTTATATAAAGAATTTATAACTTGCTGTATACTTCTTTTTCAAATTACAATTGCTTCGCCACCCTGTAAGTATTCGCGTGCGCCTCGATGATCGTTTTGATCTGGGGCGAGTAGCCTCCGCCCATACTGCACTGGATCGGTATACCGAGCCGGTGAGCGGTTTGAAGGATAATTTCGTCACGTTGGCGGCAGCCGTCAATGGTACACGAGAGCCTTCCAAGCTTGTCGGTTGCCAGGATGTCGACACCGGCCTGGTAGAAGATAAAATCAGGCTTAATACGCTCTACGAGATTTGGGAATGTTCCGCGGAGCAGGGTAAGGTAAGCATTGTCTTCCATGCGGTCGGGCAGTTCCACATCGAGATCGCTCTTCTTCTTACGAAATGGGTAGTTATTCTTCGCGTGCATCGAGAATGTAAAAACACGCGGCTCGTTGGTAAAAATGTCGGCGGTGCCGTTACCTTGATGTACATCGAGGTCTGCGATCAGTATTTTTCGAGCTTTCCCATGATCCACCAGATATTGCGCAGCCACCGCCTGGTCATTAATCATGCAAAAACCTTCGCCCGCATCGCGCGAAGCATGGTGCGTACCACCGGCAATATTGAATGCAATACCCGTATCAAATGCTCTGAGCGCGCCATCCACGGTTCCACGGGCGATGCGCAGCTCCCGCTCCACAAGCAGGGGCGTCTGCTCAAATCCGATACGGCGCATCTCGGGCCGGCTAAGCATGCCTGCCACGAAGCGGGCGGCATACGCCTGGTCGTGCACGGCGTACACGGGAGGCATATCGATAGGCTCGGGACTGAAGAAATCGGACTCTTCCGCGATACCCTCGCGCAGGAGCTGCAAAGGCAGCAATTCATATTTATCCATCGGAAAGCGGTGACCTTCCGGAACAGGATATTTGAAGACAGGATGAAAGGCAATAGGAAACATGCAAATGGACGATACTAAGTCCCAAATTTGCAAAAAAGAAAGCGACCCTCCGAAAAGGGCCGCTTTCAAAAACGGGTGCTGGATTATTCATTGTCTCCGGCAATTACGCCAAACTCCGTGAATTCAGCACAATTAATTCGATGGTATGGGGCAAATCCCCCTGGCATTGGGGCGAACATCCGGAAACCTGGGATGAAAAATTTCACCCCACGGCCGAAATTCATTCTACCATGGCTTGCCCGTTCCCTGTACCAGCCACGGCTTCGACCACTGGCTGTTTTTCTTGCGGGGACCGGAGAAATTAGTCTCTTCCAGCTTTTCAATCGCACTGCGAACATTGTCGCCGTTGTTATTCAACTCATTATTGCTGTAAATGAAACGGAGCGGCAATGCACGGGAAACCGGTGCTACACCCGGTACCAGCGCAGGCAACGCGGTGCGGCGGTAGTCGAACCAGGCTTCGGTAGCCGCCGTCCAGCTGGCGATCCATTTCTGCTCCATAATCTGGGCCAATGTGCCTTTGTAAGCCACCGTTTTCACATAGGCATCGTATTGATTAGCCACACCCCAGGTTTGCAGCGATTGCTTGATGCCGTTATTATAATGCACTTCCGCACCTCCCGTGGCCCATCCTTTTTGCGCCGCTTCGGCGAGGATGAATGCGCTTTCGGCAGCCGATGCAAGGCGGGCTTTCAACAAATCGCCTTTCGAACCCTGATACGCATAGCTCAGCTGCGACGCGTGCTGGTTCTGTACCTGCTGACCGGTCGTCGGGTTTTCGTTATAGTAGGTTGGATCGATCATACCGGCCGGGATACCCACATATTCACCGGTGTTGAGCGGCCCGTTAAAAAGGTCCGGACGTGCAGGCTTGTAGGTTGCAGGATTAAAATGGCGGGTAAACTTATGTCCGGCCGAAATCTCCGCGCGCAATTCCTGCTCTGTCAGCGACTTTACGCCGGTTTGGATCACACCATCTTTACGGATAAACTCATCCACACCGGTTTTCAATGTAGGATCCGACACCCAGCGCACATGCACCGGCTGGAACCACACTTTCAGGCGCGGGTCATTGCTGGCCACCATGGTATTCAGCAAAGCGGCGGCCGGGCGTCTTCTCCGCCAGTTCGACTGGCTTACGTCGAATGCAATGGCAGTAGGCCACGAATCCCCGGAAGCCGTGCCGATGTAGTCCATCACGGCGTCGTCGGAGGCTTCTTTGAGGTAAATGCCTGAGCTGTAAATCTGCTCGATACCGGCTTTGGCAATATCGGGCAACTTGGCCGACACCCTCATGTAATAACGCAGCAACAGCGAGTTGGCGAACTTCTGCCATTTCAGCTTATCGCCATTGTAATACACATCATAACCCGGCGCATAAGTAGAAACATCGGCGGTCGCGAACAGGGAAGAAGCCTGTTTCAAATCTTCGATAATGCCTTTGTAAATCACCTCCTGGCTGTCGAATGCGGGCAGCATTTCACCCGCGTCGCCTTTCAGCGCGTTGGTATAAGGCGCATCGCCCCACAGGTCGGCGATGGTCCCGAAAATGAACGCTTTCATCGTCAGCGCGACGCCCTGGTGAAACGTAAAACCCATTTCGACCGAGCGTTTGTAGAGCAGGTTATTGTTTCGCAGGAAACCATACCACGCCTTCCATTCATCGTCCTCCTCGGTCCAGTTATAGTCATTGAACCCGTCTTTCCAGGCATCTTCCTGCGTGTGCTGGACCACCCCCGCGATACGGCCGTAACCCAGTTTCAGGTATTGCGTTCCCACGCCCGACATGACCGTCGGCATGAGCAAATTCGGATTGGCGGTGTTGGGGTCAACACCGTTCGGGTTTTCGTTGATCTCCGTGAGGCTTTCCTTACAGGACGAAGCAACCAGCACGGCCAGTACGAAAACGATTTTGGGGATATATTTAAAAATTTTCATCGCTTTGAATTTTCAGGAATGAATCAGAAATCGAAATTAAGCTTAAAACCGAATGGGATCGTCCATGGCATGACGTTCTGCCGCTCGATACCCTGGCGGAAACCGCCTTTGCTTGGGTCGGCCCAGAATGCGCGCTCCGGATCGATACCAATCTTGGCCGCATTCCAAAGCATGATGTTCCGGGTGTACAGCGACAAACTCGCATTGCGGATCGAATTGAAAAGCATCGGGATTTTGTAAGTCAATGTGATTTCGCGCAATTTGACGAACGACGCATCGAAGGTTACCTGCTGGTTGAAACTCCAGGGATACATGGCTGTAATCGGCATGTATTTGGTACCGGCACCGCCCAACCACTCGTGGTAATTGCCATCCTTATCTTCCCAAACGCCGGGGATGAATGCACCGTCGCCGTCAGCTCCGAAACCACCGGTAGCGGCCGTGTGCCCTCCTACCCGCGGAAAGTTTCCGTTTTGCGGGATGATGTATTTTTCAGGATCCGATTTCAGTAATGCAACCAGCTGATCCGGCGAATAAAGGCTGCCCGGGATCAGGTTGTCGATCTGGCGCTGCGATTTCCAGTCGGATTCGCCGTAACGGTAGGTGAACGACATAAATTCACCGCCCTGGCGCCAGTCGAGGCTCAAACCGAGCGAGAAGCGTTTATAAGAAAGGTTAACCTGACCGCCCACCATAAAATCGGGATTATAGTTACCAACCTTCACGTTGTTCTGACGGCCACCGAGCGATTGCCAGTCCATATCACCGCCCTCGCCATCATACGCGATGATCGGCCAGCGGTAGTAAGGTGAGTTCGGATCGGTAACGGTCGCGAAACCGCGGCTATAAATATTACCGATTTGCTCGCCCACGTAGGTATACGCGCCCGCGCCGTTTTCACCCCATTGTTCTATAAACTGAAAACCGGTCGGTAATCTCTTCACCGTCACCCGGTTACGGCTGAAATTCGCATTCACATCGAGGGTCCAGCCATTGAGGTTACTGATAGGCGTACCGCCGATTCCGATCTCCCAGCCGCGGCTCACGAGTTTTCCGGCGTTGATATTCCTGTTCTCAAAGCCAGTAGCAAAAGAGGTGGGAACGGTAAAAATCTGGTTGGTGTTCGCGCGGTCGTAATAAGTAAGGTCAAAACGCAGGCGATTGTTGAACATATTCAGGTCCACACCTCCCTCAGTCGAAGTTGCGATCTCCGGCAGCAACGTCGGGTTGAGCAGCGTTCCACCCACGTAGGTGGTAACCAGGTTACCCCATGCCCCGGTTCCTAAATTGTTATACAACTGATATGGATCGGTATCATTACCCACCTGCGCCCAGCCTCCACGCAATTTCAGCATCGAAATATAGGATGGCATGTTGAAAGTCGTGCTGGCCAGCCAGCTGAGCGATGCCGAAGGATAGAAATACGAACGGTTCGATTTGGGCAAAGTACTCGACCAGTCGTTGCGCGCGGTCAAATCGAGGTAAAGCTGGTTTTTGAAACCAAATGACCCCAACGCGTACAAACTGTAAATCGACTTTTTGTAGCTGCTGTTCCCCACGATGCGGTTAGCAACGGGGATATTGGAAATGTTGTACAAACCAGGTACGGAAAGATCACGGCCTCCCAGGTTGGAACTGTTCCCTTTTTGCCGCATGATGTTACCACCCGCGGAGAGACTGATATCAAAATCACCGGTCTTGATCGTCTTCGTAACCAGGAAGTCGGCATTACCTTCGTTGCGGCCTACGTTTTCGAGGTAATATCCCCCTTTGGCCATGCTTTTATAGCTCCATGGAATTTTAGTCTCACGGTCCTCATCGTACATGTCATGCGAGTAGCGTACGAAAGCCGTCAAACCGGGAGCGATGGTCCAGTCGAGTTTCAGGTTTCCATACAGGCGGTCACGTGTGAAGGCGTTCGTGAGGTGTTTGGCAAGAAAATAGGGGTTATCCGTTTCACCCGGCGCGACCGTAAGCTGCTCGATCTCCTCGCGGCCTGGCTTCCAAACGCCTTTCAGGTCGCGCACATCGTAGCTTGGCGAGTAATACACCGCCTGCAATGGGTTACCGTCGCGCTCCGACGTCTGCGGGCGACTGTTGGAGTTCGAACGAACGAAATTGAGATTGGAACTCAATTTCAGGTTCTTCGACATATCGAACGTCAATGCCGAGCTCAGTGCATTGCGGTACAAGTCCGAATTCGGGATCAGGCCGCGGTTGCTCATATTATTGTATGAAATCCGGTAGGTAGCCTTGTCGGTAGAACCCGAAACGGTCAAGTTATTGGTAGAAGTGATTCCCGTTTGAAGGAAGTTCTTCATGTTATTCTTATACGATTTCAGCTCGGTCGGGATCTGTTTGCCATCCGCACCGACAGGTGAGTTCCACTGTATTTCTTTGTTACCCGCGTCCAGCGGCAGACCGCCCCAATAGGCCGATGATTCGTCCAACTGGAACGGACGCTCTCCATTGGCATATTTGTAATGCAAATCAAGGAAACGGTAAGGCTTTTCGAACACATTGGATGTCGAGAACGAAACACCCAGGCCCTTGCCTTTCTTACCCGACTTGGTAGTGATCAGGATCACCCCGTTACCGGCGCGCGAGCCGTACAATGCTGCCGCGCTAGGGCCTTTCAGCACCGACATACTTTCAATATCGTCGGGGTTAATATCGGAAATCGCGTTACCGTAATCGACCTTGTTGCCGCTCCCTTTTTCGCTGACGTTCGCGAGGCTGTTCGCCAGCGGCACGCCATCGACAACGAACAGGGGCTGGTTGTTTTTCAATGAAGCCGCACCGCGGATTACAATGCTGATCGACGAACCGACACCGCTGGTCTGGTTGATGGAAACACCCGAAACACGGCCGGAGAGCGACGTCAGCACGTTTTCGTTCGCCACGTTAGCCACCTCGCGGCCTTCTATCTTACCCACATTATAACCCAATGAGCGGGTTTCACGCTTGATACCCAAAGCCGTAACAACGGCCTCCTGCAAAGTGGCCACGTTTTCGGACAACACCACATCCACCACGCTCTTGCCGCCCACTGTCACCTCGGTGGTATTGAAGCCGATATAGGAGAATACAAGCACTGCATTTTTTGAATCCACATCAAGGGAAAAATCCCCCGTTGCATCGGTAGTGGTACCGATCTGGGTGCCCTTCACGAGCACGTTCACGCCGGGAATCGGCGAACCGTCGACAGCCGACGTAACTTTTCCTTTAATCCTGTCGGCCACAGGAAAGAGTGCATTTTTGCCCGGAACTTCCGCCCGGGCAACCATATCCGTGGCCGGCGGAACAGATAGACAGATTGCGGCCAACATACATCGTGCCGCCGTTTTCAGGGTAGCCTTTGGTTTCATAGTATTAGTATTAGGCGAGTAGGTAATAAATACAGTTGTTTTACACCGCTTCTAGTCCGGCAGGTTACGCCGTTTGTCCGACTCCTCAGCGAGCAACCGATTGAAGTACATTTCCAGCGCATCCGAATAGGCCTGCTGCACAGCCTCATCGTGGGTGCCGGCGAGCAATTCAGACAGTTCTTCCGCCGAAAGACGGTTGCTGATCAGCTTTTCAATCAATATTTGAGCCCTTGAAACTGACATCCTGTTGACTGTCGCGGTATGTAGAGGATACTTTACCACTGCCGCAACGGACTACTATGCGGATTATCTTTCGTGTTAAATAAATGTTACCCGGCCGACGAAAACCCCGTATTTCCAACGGAATGAAGGCGTTCCGGAACAAATACCCGTCAGCGGATACAGCATATCCCGCCCAAAACCGCTCAACTAAGAACAATCCAACTTTTACCCTTTCTAATATTTTAATCTATTATCCCGATAGGTAATAGGCGTTTTAATTCATTTTTAATACATTTACAAAATATTTAATAATACAAACTTTATAATAACTTCATATTAATCGATTTTACGGAATTTAATTTCCTTAATTCAAGTTTACAGAAAATCAATTTTAATATTCATTAGCCAAAAACAGGAGAAAATTTCAAAACAACAAAATCAACGAATCCTCACCAAAATACAATTCATGAAAACGAGATTTATCTACTTCATCCTGGTGACTTTATTGGCGACCGGGCTCGCCCATGGGCAGCAGCGGACTATTACCGGTACTGTCACCGACGCCAATGACGCCAGCGGCCTGCCCGGGGCGTCCGTTACCATAAAAGGAACGTCGACAGGTACATTGACCGACGCCAACGGTGGTTTCAGCCTTGATGTCAACGGCGAATCGCCCGTGCTGGTCATTTCATTTATCGGCTACGTTACCCAGGAATTACCGGTGGGTACCAGCGACAAAATCGCCATCGCCCTGAAACAGGACGCCAAAATCCTGAACGAGGTGGTGGTAACTGCATTAGGCATTTCGCGCGAGAAGCGCGCGCTGGGCTATGCCGTGCAGGAAGTAAAAGGTGAGGCATTACAAACGCGCCCTACCAATGCCCTGAGCGCGTTATCCGGAAAAGTGGCCGGCTTGCAGGTGGTTACCTCGGGTGGTAACATGGGCGGCTCGTCGCGCGTGTTGCTCCGCGGGATCAACTCCATTTCGGGTAACAACCAGCCATTGTATGTGATCGACGGCACGCCGATCGACAATGCGGACCTCAACAGCGCAGCGACCAGCGCGGGAAGCGGCGGCAAGGACGTCGGTAACATGATCCAGGACCTGAACCCCGACGACATCGAGAATATCTCCGTACTGAAAGGACCATCCGCAGCGGCACTTTATGGTACCCGCGCCGCAAACGGTGTGATTTTGATTACCACCAAAAAGGGCAAGGAAAACAGCAAGGTGAATATCACACTGACCACAGGCGTGGAGTTTGAGAATATCGTGCGCCTGCCGAAACGCCAGCAGTTGTACGGCGGTGGTTTTTCAAGCACTTTCCAGAAAGCGACCATCAACGGCACGGAATATAACATCGCCGAATATGCGGTGGACGAAAGCTGGGGGCCGAAACTGGACGGTACGCCTGTACTGCATTGGTACAACCTCGATCCCGAAAACACGGCCGAATACCTGAAACCACAGCCGTGGGCCTACCCCAAAAACGACGTGCATACCTTCTTCGAAACCGGCGTTTCGAACACCAACAGTCTTGCCGTGAGCGGCGGTAATGCCAACTCGACCTACCGCATTTCATTTACCAATAAAAATGTGAAAGGTACTGTTCCGAATTCATCCCTGAAACGTAACTCGATCAATTTCTCGGGCTCTACGACGGCGGGCAAATTCAAGTTTTACAATAACTTCAATTATATCAAAAACCAGTCGACCGGAAGGCCGTGGACGGGTGCTACCAACCGGAATATCATCCTCGAAGCATTCCAGTGGGGACAAGTACAGGTGGATTACGAGAAGCTGAAAAACTACAAACGTGCCGACGGCAGCCAGATCCTCTGGAACCGCTCGGGCTACCAGGATACCCCGGCGGGCGAGGCGGCGAAGTTTATCGATAACCCGTACTGGTCGGCTTACCAGAGTTATCTGGAAGAAAACCGTGATCGTTTTTACGGCAACGTAGGCGTGGTCTACGACGTGAACAGCTGGCTCAAACTAAGCGGAAAAGTGAATGCGGATGTGTACCAGTACCAATATCAGGACCGCATTGCCGTGTATTCGCGGACGCAGTCGCAGTATCAGGAGTACAACAACAATTTCAGCGAGTTCAACTACGAATTGCTCGCGTCGGCGACCAAGAGCTGGGGTGATATTTCATTGAATGTCAATGCTGGTGGCAACATTATGAGCCAGCGCCGCCGCATCAGCGACGCCGTTACACAAGGCGGATTAATCATTCCTGAATATTATAACCTGAAGAATGCGAGCTCGGTACTGGTGAATTCGAATGCTTATCGGAAGCAGATCAGTTCCATTTTCGGTAGCTTCTCACTGGGCTGGAAGAGCCTCCTGTTCCTCGACGGAACGCTGCGCAATGACTGGTCTTCTACCCTGCCATTGAACCGCAACTCATTCGCATATCCTTCGCTCACCACCAGTTTGATCCTCAGTGAACTGAACGGCGTGAAGGATATCAGCTGGCTGGATTTTGCCAAAGTACGCCTCGGCTGGGCGCAGGTGGGTAACGACACCGATCCTTACCAGCTGCAACGTGCCTATGAAGCGAGCCAATCGTTTGACGGGCTGCCTTCTTACAAACTGCCTGCACAGCTGAACAACCAGGCGCTGAAACCGGAGATTACCAGCTCGTGGGAAGCCGGTTTGAATATCCAGGCATTGAAAAACCGCGTCGGCCTCGACATTACCTATTATGACAATGTAAGCCGCAACCAGATCATCAACATCCCGGTGTCGTCGGCATTTGGCTATGACTCGAAGGTGATCAATGCGGGTAAGATCAATAACAAGGGTATAGAAGTAACACTCACAGGTACCCCGGTCCGCTCGAATGGTTTCGAATGGAATTCGAGCCTCAACTGGTCGAGAAACCGCAACAAGGTGATCGCACTGGCTCCGGGCATCAACACGTTCCAGCTCGCCAACAGCCTCGTTACGCTCGTGGCGCGTGAGGGCCAGCCGTACGGACAAATCCTCGGTAACGACTTCGTGTACGCGGCCGATGGCCAGAAGGTGATCAAAGCCGACGGTACCTACGAGCGGGCGCAGCAGCTTACCCCGCTGGGAAGCGTGTTGCCGAAATACCTTTTCGGTTTCCAGAACAACTTTACATACAAAAACTTCAACCTGGGCTTCCTCGTCGACGGACGCGTAGGCGGCAAGTTTTTCTCACAGACCTACAAAGTGGCGATGTACGCCGGTGTTTTGGATAAAACCGCTGCGAACAACGTGCGCGAAACCGGGGTGGTGCTAGATGGTGTGAAAGGTACCGTTACCTACAATGCCGACGGCACCTACCAGGTGACCAACACTACACAAAACGACACCCGCATTACGGCGCAGGCATGGGCTCGTGGGGAATATAGCGGCCCTACCCCGCAGACGATCTTCGATGCGACATTTGTGAAACTCCGCGAGATCACATTCGGGTACAACCTGGCGCTCAACAGCAAGGCTGTAAAACAGGTTTACTTCGGGATTTACGGTCGTAACCTGGCCAATATTTACACTGCCAGCAAGTACATCGACCCGGAGTTTACCAACGGCGGCGGCAATATCCAGGGCCTCGAAGGCGGTAACATTCCAGTGCCTGCCACGTATGGTCTGAATGTAAATGTGAAGTTCTAACCACCTCAAACTGAAAATTATGCAAAAGTTCATATATCAAAAAGGCATTCTAACCCTCGGCATCGGCGCATTGCTGGCCAGCTGCTCCGACAGCCATTTCGAGGACATCAACAAGGACCCGAACCGGCCGCAGAACGTGACCACAACCACTATCCTGCTCTCAGCCGAAAAACAGGTGATCGACAACATCCGCAACGAGAACAGCTCCCTGCGCGGCTCGCAGCTTTTTGCCCAATATTACAGTCAGAATATTTACAGCGACCAGTCGCGCTACGACATTCCGCGTTCGTATTCGGATACCTATTGGAGCAATGCATACAAGGCATTGAACAACCTCAACGAGATCATCAAGCTGAATACCGACCCGGCGACCAAAAGCATCGCTACCGCCGGAACAGCGGGAACCAACGCCAACCAGATCGCGATCGCGCGCATTCTGAAAGCGTATGCGTTCCAGAACCTGACGGATGTTTTTGGCAATATTCCCTATCAATCGTACGGCAACCAGGATCCCGAGTTTCAGGCATTGCAGCAGGAACCCGAGAACCTGAGCCCGGCCTATGCGAGCCAGCAGAAGATTTACCTCGACATTCTCAACGAGCTGAAAGCTGCCGGCGACACGCTGATCAAATATAAAACCGCAACGACGTTCGGTGCTTACGATGTGATCTACAAAGGCAAGAACGAACTTTGGGCCAAGTTTGCGAACTCCCTGCGCCTGCGTATCGCGACGCGCATCCGCAAGCAGCAGCCTGCCGAATCGAAAACGCATTTCGACGACGCCCTGGCAAAAGGTGTTTTCACTTCCAATGCGGATAATGCCGTGTTCAAATACCAGTCGCTTGCTCCGAACGAAGCGCCCCTTTACCGCGCAACGGTGACTGCGAACCGCAAGGATTTCGCCGTTTCGCACGTGATCATCAACGTACTGAAAGGCGAACTGGGAACCGTAAAAGTGCAAGATCCCCGCTTGCCGGTGTACGCCTCTAAAAATGCAGCCGGTGACTATGTAGGTCAGCCATACGGGCTTCCTGTGGCAGCGGCCGGGTTGCTTACGGCCACCGATGTGAGTCTTCCCGGCGCCGTGGTGAATGCGGCCAATTATGGAGAAGTTTTACAGGAATATGCCGAAGTGGCATTCCTGATTTCGGAATATAAAAACTGGGACCAGCAGGAGTACATCAATGGCGTGACCGCTTCCCTGCAAAAATGGGGCATTGCACAGGCTGATATCACCACCTATCTCGCCGCACTTCCCAAGGCCGACAAGGCCAATGTACTGAACCAGAAATATCTGGCGCTTTACACGCAGGGCGACGAAGCCTGGGCCGAAATCCGCCGCACCGGCTATCCCACCTTTCTGGTGAAACCCGGCGACGTCGTCTGGCGGCGTACCGTGGATGGCCAAACCACCGATTATAAATTCCAGCCGTTGTTCGGCGAAGGGGTGCCGCAGCGCTTGTATTACCCGCCGAAAGAGCAAAGTGTAAATCTGGCCAATTACCAGAATGCGGTGAAGGCGCAGGGCAATGACGATATCACTACGGCCCTATGGTGGAATAGATAAAAATCCATTATTTGTAAAAAAGGCTGCTCATTTAACGGTGAGCAGCTTTTTTTGTCTGATGTTAAATTTCTCTGACTTATCTTTGTGGTACAACTTTTATCTATTTGTAGAATAAGTTGTACTTAACAATTCTCCGATGAAAAATTTTTCCAACGATGACATCCTGAAAGTGGCGGTTTTGCTACCGGTGCTGGTGCCTATTTACCTCGCCTATGCGTGTTTCAAGGCGTTGAAAGCACTGCTCGAATTTCAGGACTGATCCGCCGGCAAGAACGAGGATTCATGCCAGGCAATCGCCGCTGAACGGATCGTAGCATTTACTCCACAAAGCTGTGTATCCGCCATCTACCAGTTCGAATTTTGCCGCATATTCTTGTTGGCGTTCAATTCTGTCAGCGGGATCGGCCACACATAATCGCGGCCGGAATTGAATTTCCGCTGCTCCACTACCACCGGTTTACCGATAGCCGGGTCCGCGGCATCATAGACCGTGCCGTTCAGTACCTTCTCCTCTATTTTCCAGCGGCGAATTTCAAAGAGCCGTTATCCTTATGCCAGCTCGACCTGCCGCCCGCGACGCACAAACTCACGCATTTTGATCCGGAATCCGGTCTGGGTCGATTGCGTCTGTCCGATCAAATCCACACCTGTGGTCGGGAACGGGCCCATTTCGGATACGCCACGGGAAATGTCCAGCCCGCCCGCGTATTTGTCCGGTTCGGGCAGATTCCCATTCCTGCCGGGCAGAGGTGTGGCTAATTTTGAGACATTCAAACGGGAAATCGTATTCAAACCATCGATCTTAAAAATCTCAGAAAATGGAAATCAGCCGTCAATACAGCCGCCGTAACTTCCTGGGCCTTGCCGCACTTACTTTCGCCGCAGCACAAATATTGCCTTCAAAAGCAATGGCCCATGCGAAAGCCCATCCGTTACCGGGTAGCACCACCTATACATTTGGAGAAATCAAACAAATAGAAGCGGGCGTGTTGGACATCGGCTATGCCGAAACCGGCCCGGTTAACGGGCAGCCCGTCATATTGCTGCATGGCTGGCCATACGACATTCACAGCTACGCCGAAACCGCCGAATTGCTCGCCAATGCAGGTTACCGGGTGATCGTGCCGCATCTGCGCGGACATGGGACCACCCGTTTCCTGTCCGACAAAACTTTCCGCAATGGACAGCAAGCAGCCGTAGCACTGGACATTATCGCCCTCATGGACGCGCTCAAAATCAGACGGGCCATCCTCGGCGGCTTCGACTGGGGCGCACGTACAGCGAACATTATCGCTGCACTCTGGCCCGAGCGCGTGAAAGGGATGGTGTCCGTCAATGGTTATCTGATCAACAATCTCGAAAAAAACCAGCAGCCGCTTTCACCCGTTGCCGAATGGGGCTGGTGGTATCAGTACTATTTCGCTACCGACCGGGGCCAGAAAGGCTACACCGCCAACTGGTACGACTTCAATAAACTGATCTGGAAAAACATCTCACCCAAATGGGCTTTCGACCAGGCGACCTACGACCGCTCAGCCGAATCGTTCAAAAACCCCGATTATGCGGCGATCGTAATCCATAACTACCGTTGGCGGCTGAGCATCGAGCCGGGCGAGAAGCAATACGACGAAATGGAACAAAAACTGTTCGCCGGACCTGCCATTTCCGTTCCGACAATAACGCTCGACGGCGATTCGGACGGCGTTGTTCCCGCAGGCGACGGCTCGGCGTTCGCCCGCAAGTCGACCGGCAAACATGTGCATCACGTGGTGAAAGGCGCAGGACACAACCTGCCGCAGGAAGCGCCGCGGGCATTTGCCGATGCCATTATCGAGGCCGACAATCTCGCAAAATGACTTTAAGCCACATTGCTTCCGCCCTTCCGGTTTTGCCGGGGGCGTTCTGCGAAACGGACGATTAACGGGCGCACGGCTACATCGAAAAGACGCAGCTTCAATACACGTCCGTGAACACGTTCCGGCGACGTATTTTCGAAAAGCTGAATATTGCCGACCGTAAAGGGCTCATGCGACTGGCCGACGCCTGCAAGCTCAATTGAACAACTTCCGGTGCTTTCCGCCCCATTCACTGAGCTGCTCGAAGATCGGACCGAATGCCGCTGCCATTTCAGTAAGCTCGTATTCCACGCGCGGAGGCACCTCGGCGTAAACCGTGCGTTTGACCAATCCGTCCTGTTCGAGCGCGCGCAACTGCAAGGTCAGCATCCGCTCGGTGATATAGGGAAATTCCTTTTTCAGCTCTCCAAACCGCATCTTCCCCTTTTCCAGCTTACTAATAATCAATATTTTCCACCTTCCTCCGATCTTGTTGACGGCGTAGGTCAGGTCACATTCCACAATGTACTTCTCATTGCTGGTATAGGTCGAATTCTGTTTTCTGGCAGCCATTACTTACACTTTTGTTAGTACCCTACAATTGGTTGTATAGCATCCAAAATTAGATGCTTCCAGCTACGTTTGCAACCAGTTTTTAACACATTCGAAATACAGTCATGGATTTGCATTTAAAAGGGAAAACGGCCATAGTAACCGGCGCCAGCCAGGGAATCGGCCGGGCCATTGTAAAGGAACTGGCCAGAGAAGGCGTGCGTGTATTTGCGACCGCCCGGAACGAGAAACTGTTGGACAACCTCAGGGAGGAAGTAGCGGCAGAGACGGGCATTACGCCGGTTATCTTTGCCCAGGATTTTATCGCATCGGATGGCCCGCAGCGCATCGCACAGGCTGCCAGGGCTGCATTGGGTGAGATAGATGTTCTCATCAATAATGCCGGACAAAGCCGCCCGGTAGCCATTACAGGCCCCGAACAGCCCTGGAATGATTCGATGGCGCTCGACTTCGACAGGCCACGGCAGCTCACCCAGGAACTACTGCCGCATATGATCGGGCGCCGGCAGGGTGCTATCCTGAACCTGACCAGCACTTATGAGCTCCGCAGCATCAATGTGTCGGCCGTTGCCAAGGCCAGCATGGCGGTTTGGTCGAAACAACTGGCGGCACAGGTGGGACAGTACAACATCCGCGTCAACACACTGCAACCCGGGCTTATCGACACTGCCAACATCCGCCCCTATTTTTCCGACGAAGAGCGTAAGGCATTTGCTGAAAAAGAAATCCCGATGGGTGATTTTGGTGTTCCGCAGGATATGGCCGACATGGCCGTGTTCCTCGTCTCTCCTCGTGCACGTTATATCACCGGGGCGGCAGTGGTCGTTGATGGCGGAATGCGGCATTATCCGTTTTAAAGCGGCTGACGCATCAACGGGAAACCGCCTTAAAACGATTGTCGGGAAGTACTGAAGAAAAGGCGCCAGTTTGGTACTGGCGCCTCCGTAGGAAAATTAATCTGCCGTTTGAAAATCGGTTTGCGTTACTATTTGGAATAAACACCAAATCATTTAAATATTGGTTATCAACGCCTTGACCGAATTCGGCCACATTGGCTTATTAATAGGTGGCGATAACTATGACCCTTCCCAAATATCAAATTCAACAACTAAAAACTTCCGACTACGAGGGATATCTTACGTTTCTTGAGGTAGCATATGCTTGCAAATTTTTCAGCTCAGAGCCTTTATTAGACTCTCGAAAAATACCTAAAGCCTAAGCAGTAAAGGTCCGTTTGCTTTTGAAAATCCAGCTGTTATTCCGCAGCTACAATCGTCTTCTCGTTCTCTGTTTGGGGTTTGCCGGTGGCATTCGGTTTCCCGGTACCAGTGGTAATCAGGTTGTACAGGCTGTCTTTGATATAGAAGCTCCAAGCGTCGCGGCAGATGTTGAAGCATTCGAACTCCGGTACGAGTCCCTGATGAGTCATGCGCAGCTGCGTCTGGTTGCCGACGCGGGTAATCTCAAAGACCACATGTGTGCCGGTCCACTCCTTTTCATCTTCGGTGAATTTGAAATAATTATCCACGATGAGCCACACTACCTTTTGGGCAGGAACTACTTCTACCAAACGGGCATGGCAGCGGTGCACATCTTCATAATGGTATTTGAATTCGTCGTTCAGGGCCGCCGTGTTTCCCTCAATCTCTTCGGACCACCATCCGCGAACATTGGTTACTGCTTCGAAAACCGCTTCCGGTGTCTGATCCACGAGGATCGTTGCGCTGAAATCTTGTGCTGACATAATCAAGTGATTTTAAGTGGATGAACAACACAAATTTACAGCCTCCATTCTCAGCAAAGACGGTGTAAAATGGACATTATCGCGGGGGAATCCGGACAGATATCAACGCTTGGGCAATGTCCGGATACAACGAACCGAGGCCCCCTCGGGTTTTTCCATTCCATCCTGGCAATGCAATGCTCTGCCTCCGGCACCAAAATTGAAATTCCATGCCGTCACGGCATCTATTTCCGTAGATGTCCAATAGAATCCATGGGCATTCAACCGGGCATATTTCCTTCCCGTCAACTCGCGGTTGCCGCCCAATGTGGCGTTGAAACCCGATCCCCCTCCCGTTTGCAGTGCCTTAAAAGCAGTTTTACCCCCGTCCTTCGACTTGTTACTGGCTCCTCCATAATGATCGGACAAAACCTCCCAATCCTTGCGCGACGGCAGATGCCACCCATTGCCCAGCATCTCACAGGCTCGCGCTGCCGAGGCATAGGTATATAGACGTCCGTACATCTTGCACTTGGCCGGATCATCCGCAAAGCACCAGGAACTATCTACCCGAACATTCAAATCCTGCGTCATCCATTGGTTTCCGTCCGGCATAATCTTGACGGAATAGGTATTTCCATCAAGATCGGATATTGTTTCAGGCGTCTGGCACTTGGCCACGTCGGCCATCAATTGAATGCAGACATTCAGTAGCAGCAAAGTCAACAGTCTGTTTTGCATGGCATGACACGCTTCTATGTTCCCCTAATTTAAACAAATGTCAGGATCAAGCCCATCCGTAAGGCTCAGTCTACCGCAGGTATAAATATTTTAGTCAGCAATAGATAATAGTTTAATTTAAAGCACATTATTAATCAACCTTCAAAACTATGGCTGGCGCACTGCTCATTTCTTTGTTCATTCTGACCTGGTACTGTGTGAAGGCATGCAGGGAAAATCCCAAACGCCCGGATTGGAACAAGGCGATCGTTACGGCCCTTTTCTGGCCACTATCGTTGCTCATGAGGCGCTATCGCTAAATTTCCTCAAAGTAGCTTTTCCATATAGATGGCATCGGCATGCGGATTGACATAATAAGCCGGTATCACCTCAAACCCAAACGACTCGTATAACCGGAGCGCGCCTGTCATGCTGGGGAGCGTATCGAGTCTGAGTTTTTCGTATCCCAAATCCTTTGCGATGGAAACGGAACGTTCCAGCAGCAACTTTCCCAATCGGTGCCCGCGAAACTCGGGCCGGACGTACATCCGTTTCAGTTCAGCGATCCCCGCACCCTTGTTCCGCACACCCGCGCAGCCCACCGCACGCTCACCCGCATACGCAAGCACCAGTCCGCCCGACGGCGGCCCGTATTGCTGCTGCACGGTATCAAGTTCTTCGTCGAAACGCTGGAAAGCGAGGTCTATCGGTAATGATGCGGCATATTCGCGGAACAGCTTTTTCCCTTCCTCGAAATGTGCTTCATTATCTGCGATAATCAATTTAACGGCTTCGTTCATCATAAACACGTGACTGTATTTCCGGCAAAGCTCATAAAATAGGCTTAATATGAACAGATACAGATTCCGGATTATTATAGAGAACAGTCCTACCCGATCCTCGGTAACCACATACCCGCGATCGCTCCGAAAATACCGATAACCATCAGAGCTGTCATCACGAATATCAGCAGCGCAACGGCTGTTGTGATGCCGCGTTTCGCCTCTTTTTGTGCATAAAAATACAATTCGAGGATTCCCAGCGGCACCGGCAGCGCATAAACCAATACCGCAAGGGCGGTGAGGAAAGGGCCACTGAATGTACGAGGATCAAAACCCACCGGGCCACCGTTCAGTACGAGCCAGCACATCAGTCCAATCCTGAAAAACCACACGCCGCTTACAACCATAAACAGCCGCAATGCCCATTTACGGTGCAGATCGAACCGCCCCGCACGTGCGTATCGCCACGCGAGCAAGGCAAAAAGTATAATGTAGATGGTCTGAATGCTGATACTGACATGCTGCACCAGATCGCCGACAGCACCTCTCGTCCATACCATTACCAAACCGCCCGTGGCGACGATGACTGCCGTCGTAGCATATAGACGCCCCAGCCAGCGGTGAAACATGGGTGCGCTATGGCGGATTACCGGAAGTAGCTGCAACGGCCCTCCCAATACCAGCACTGCGGCCAGCAAAACATGTAGCCCTACAACGAGGTTGCCCGTCCAATCGCCCTTTACATAGCCGTGCGGCAATACCTGGTTCCATTTTTCCAGGTCGCCCAAGGCGGTACTTTTGCCATAAAAAGCGATGATGTAGCCTCCGAATGCCCATTGGCCGATCGTGGTGGTGATCAACCACGTCGTGGCAGCGAGATTGAGCAGCTTTTCCGCCCGGTATTTAACTTGAATGGAAGGAGTGGAAATTTGTTCGGTCATGATGTCGGAGATTTAAGTTCGGTCAAACTTAAAGCCGGTCATCTCCTGCGTCGTTAGACAAATGTCCAATGCGGATAAGCGGTTCTATTTCTGTGTGGGAGTATCGGACGAGCTATCGCTGCGCAGCCGGCTCAGGTGCCGCTGGGTAATGCCGAGGTAAGAAGCAATGTATTTAAGAGGCACATGCCGGATAATATGGGGGTTCGTCCTGACAAACTTCGCATAGCGCGCCTCTGCCGTCAGATTAGCCATGTCGCTAATCCGTTCCTTGTCCTTTTGCAAATGTTCCTGCAAAATGCGGATCGTATAGTCCTTCTGGGTAAAACTGCGTTCCGCAGTGGCATCGACATCATCCCGGCTGATCCGCAGCAGTTCACAATCCGTAATGCAATGCAGGTTCTCGTTCGAAACCGTCCGGTTCATGAAATGGAAGTAGGATGTAAAAAACCGCGGGCCGTCGTTTAAATCCGTAGTGATCTCATTGCCATCCTCATCCGAACGAAAATTCCGCATAAATCCGGACACAATAAAATTATGATAAGCAGGCACTTCACCTGCTTTCTCTATGATGGTATCCCTCGGCACGAACACCGGTTTAAACGACAGGCGTATCGACTGTTGATCGGCATCCGGCAAAGTAATCACGCCGGAGATGTATTCAAAAAGGGTTGTGTAGTAATGCTCCATGGTCAGTTGAATCTTGGAATTGCTACGTCAACTTCCATTTTTTCAGCTCCCTATCAAAATCACTTTCGAAATTTCTATCCTGCTCCACGCGAAATTTCTCGAATTGCTCTTCCGCGAGCCGAATGGCCACTTCATGACTGACCTTACCCGCGTCTTTCAGGATTTCGTACTCATTAAACTGCAAAAAAGCGTCCAGCTTACCCGCCCAGTCAGCCATTTTCATCGGGATTTGCCTGGCCGCCTGATTTTCCGCATAATCCAGGTACATCGAAACAATACGTTCCAATTCCTTTATCTCTTTTTCTATAAGATAGTTTTTCGCTATCCCTATATCCGCTCTTTGAATCTTACCATGAGGTGCATTTTTGAAAGTTTGCAAACCCATATTGGGCTTTCCTGCGTTTGCCCGTTCAGCGATAATAGCCGCGGCTGTTTTTCCGGAAATGGCGAAATGCAGCTTATTCTGAACGATCTTGAAGAATTTTTGAGTATCCGGCGAATCCTTCACATAGTCGATACTGCATTGTTCGAAAATATCGGTGATTTTAAGATAGAAGCGCCGCTCGCTTGCCCTGATTTCACGGATCCGGTCGAGCAATTCGTCGAAGTAGTCTTTCCCGAATCTTTTCCCTTGCTTCAGACGTTCATCATCGAGCACAAAACCTTTGATAATAAACTCTTTTAAAGTCCTGGTTGCCCAGATACGAAACTGCGTCGCCTGAAAGCTGTTGACACGGTAACCTACTGCAATGGCGGCATCCAAATTGTAGAAATCGACTTCACGCGCCACATCCCGGTTGCCTTCCTTTTGAACTATTCGAATTTTTCGAATAGTTGCCTGCTCTTCCAGTTCTCCGGATTTGTAGATTTCCTTTAAATGATAGTTGATGGTATTTACCTCCACCCCAAACAGCTCCGCCAACCGCTTCTGGTTCAGCCAGAATGTCTCATCATTAAAAATAACCTCGACCTTAACATTCCCGGCGGGTGAATTGTAAAACAGGATGTCCGCTTGCAGATTTTCCATAGAAAGCGTGCGTGAATAGTGTTGTTGAAGGATGATTAATTACTGATGGGCCGAATGTAAAATCTTTTTCCAAATTAAACCCATTCCGATGACCCACCGGCTGACGCCCGAATCACCAATTTTTTTCAAAAAAATTACACATTCTGCTGCTATTTGCGTATCCTATATTTGAAATACAATCGTTTATGGAAAAAAGGTATAGTTGAGTGCATATCGGCCATTTCAAACACCTGGAAACTCATGCTGCAAAGAATACCTCGACCGCTGTTTCCCCAATACATCTCCCTCGCAATGTTCTCCGTTGCCGCAACCTGGGGTACTCTTGTGACCGGGCACCCGGTTTCCGATAGCCTGGATATCCGGGCTGCTTTTTTTCAAACCACCCGGATCGCCGGCAAAATCACCGACGAATCCTCACGACCGGTTGTCAACGCTGCGATCCTGATCGCCGGATCGGAGCGCGCCACTGTTACCAATCTGACAGGTAGCTTCGAAATCGCCGATGCGCCGTTGAATGGTACGCTCATTATTCAACATCCCGACTACGAGCCACGGCAAATCCCGATTGTCAAATCGACAACGGAATATCTCATTGCACTGAAAACACGACCCCAGGTATTGGCCATGCGCATGAAGGGCCCGGCAAAACCGACAAAGAAAGAGGTAGAGACAAACCAGGGAAATGAAACGGGCTCGTCCCTCAGGCTCGACCGCTGGCCGTATTTCAAAGGATTGACGAAATTTCTTGCCAATAATCTGAAATACCCCCAGGAAGCGCTGCAATCGGGCGTGCAAGGGCCTGTACAGGTTTCGTTCCTGATCGATGAAGACGGCAACGTCAGCAGCGGACGGATCCTCAAAAGTCCCGGCATTGAACTGGACGACGAAGCGCTGCGGCTCATACGCATCATGCCCAAATGGACGCCCGCCCAAAAGGATGGCAAGCCCATTGCTGTTTGGTACACGATCAGCATTCAATTCGACCCTGAACTCGACAAGTTGCCGCTGAAAGTCAAGGAGGAAGTGCCCAGGCTTTTCAGCAGGAAAATAAAGCTGGAACCCTGGAAGGCGCCTTTCCTGATCAAAGATGAGTTCGAAAAGCTATTTCGAAACCGCAGAGTGAACCTGTCGGCCCACGAACCGCCGCAAACGAAACTGTCGGTGTACGGCTATGGCGTAAACCCTGCTCCCCTGTACGTTCCCCGCGCCAGTTTCAAGGTACTCCCTTGAAAAAATCAGTCACATATTATATTACCTATAAATAACCTTCATATATTTATAAAAACAGTTTCCTGCTTGTAAAATACGATTGTTCAACCTAACCGGAGTTTGAATGAAAACTTTTACAATCATCCTACTCATGTCGGCTGCAGCGGCCTTTCCCGCGCACGGACAGCAACAGGCCGATGCGGCCCCGAACCAGCAAAAAATCATCCCGCAACGCTCGCGCGTATCCGTACGCGTTCTCGACAAATATACCCTGCGCCCCATAGAGGCAACGATTATGGTGGTAGGACAACGTCCGGAGGACCTTGTTGTCCCGCTTTACGAGGATGGCGCCTATCAATTTAAGATGTCCGCAAAGGACATGGGTGTTATTTCGATCCATGCCAACGGTTACGAAACTCACTCCGAAGTCATAGCGGCCCGCACACTTCGCCCAACGAAGATTTTTTATTTAACACCGATAGAGAACAGCGATTCCTGCAAATCTGCGCCCGTAGTCTTGTCAGAACTAGATTTGAAAGAGGAAATCGAAACTGTTTTGCTTTTTACCCAAAGCGAGCCGGCGATGTTACCGGAGAGCAACCAGGAACTGGAAATCCTGGCCGACTACCTTGTCAGAAACCCTGTGCCGCGGATTGAGCTTTCAGGGCACACCGATGACGTGGGCGATCCGCGGAAAAACCTCCTGCTTTCCTATGACCGCGTCGACGAGGTCAAAAAGTTCCTGCTATCGAAGCGTATCGAGACGGGCCGCATTCGCGGAAGAGCCTTTGGCAGCGGACTGCCCGTCGCGCCGAATGATTGCGAAGCCAACCGCAGGCTCAACCGTCGCGTCGAAATACGCATTGTTCCGTAGAATTTTCCTTTTCAAATTAACTTCCCAAAAAATCCACTGAAAGGTGGAGAAATGCGCACTTTTGTGGTGCATATTTGTTGTTTAGGGCAAAAGAATCCCCAAACAGCGAAATTTACCAGTATTAGAATCGTATATGAAACAAGTAAAAGCCTCCATTTCAGGCATCGAAGGATATGTACCCGACTATATTCTCACAAATGCCGAATTGGAGACACTCGTTGATACCAGCGACGAATGGATTGTGAGCAGGACCGGCATTAAAGAACGCCGCATCCTGAAAGAACCCGGACTCGGAAGCTCGCACATGGGAGCCCGCGCCGTGAAGGGCCTCCTCGAAAAAACCAACACCGATCCCGCTGAAATAGACCTCCTCATTTGCGCCACCATTACCCCTGATTTCGTTTTCCCAAGTACCGCCAACCTTATCTGCGACCAGCTGGGTATCCGTAACATCGGTAGTTTCGATGTGAATGCCGCCTGCTCGGGCTTCGTTTACGGCCTCGAACTCGGTGCGCAATTCATTGAAACCGGCAAATATAAAAAGGTAGTGGTAGTGGGTACCGACAAAATGTCGGCTGTAATGGACTACACCGACCGCCGCACCTGTATTCTGTTCGGTGACGGCGCCGGAGCGGTGCTGCTCGAACCAAACTCCGAAGGTTACGGCGTGATCGACACACTGATCCGGGCCGATGGCGTGGGTTACAACAACCTGCTGCAACGCGGAGGCGGAAGCAGGTTCCCTGCCACCCACGAAACAGTGGATGCCCGCATGCATTACCTGCACCAGGATGGCCAGCAGGTTTTCAAATCGGCTGTCCGGAATATGGCCGACGTTTCAGCGGAAATGATGGAAAGAAACCATCTCACCCACGACGACGTGGCGTGGCTGGTGCCGCACCAGGCCAACCGCCGGATTATCGAAGCCACGGCCAACCGCATGGGCGTAGGAATGGACAAAGTGATGATGAATATCGCCCACTACGGAAATACCACGGCCGCTACCATCCCGCTTTGCCTGTGGGACTACGAAAAGCAGCTCAAAAAGGGCGACAACCTGATTTTCTCCGCATTCGGCGCCGGTTTCACGTGGGCTTCCGCCTATGTAAAATGGGCCTATTAAGAAAATAGCCGTCAGGATTGGTGATGTTCATCAATCCTGACGGCGAATTATCTGCATAAATTAAAAATCCCTACGCCGAAAGCGCCATTCTTCCCAATATCTCGTGCGTTTCACGGATGCGCCTGCGGGCGATGGGAATCACCTTGCCGCAACTCAGGTGAATATAATCGGGCCAGCGGGATGCGATATGGCGGGCGTTGATGCTGTATGATTTGTGAATACGCAAGAAATCGCTGCTGAGCTCATCCTGTACTTCTTTCAGACACTTCGAAACCAGATGCTTTTCATGCCGGGTGTATACAAACGTGTAATTACCAACACCTTCCAGGCAAGTAATATCGCTGGATTTAACGGAGATCGCTTTCCCAAACTTGTAAACAGTAATCGTTGGGACGTTCTTGATTTCAACGCTAGCGCCCGACGGAACGCCGCCCGACGGAACAGATTGGTTTTGCATGGGTGAAAGGACGGCTTGATTTTTCATGGATTGATCGGATGATTGGTTATTTACTTTCATGGCTAAAATTTTGATAGACTTTTATAGCAAACGGATGTTTCGTCTGGCTGCGATACAAAAGTGGTATAAGAAGAGCCCGCAGAAAACACCGACCCGGTTGAATTGTAACATTTACCTCATGAATACGCTAAATCGGCGGGTAAACTGAAACAGCCATTTACTCAATTGACAGTGCCTTTTACTTGTTTAAATCAGATTAGACAATGTTTTGCGACGATTTGGGCTATAAATACGACGGTTAATCCCGCCCCATTTCCGATTGGTTTGTACCCGCTCTATTTTTGCATGAAATGAAAATGCGTGCGCATGCTCCCTGAAAGCTATATGACAAAAATCGGTCGAAGGCCCGTCGGAGTTACCTCCTCGGTGCTGGTATTGACCGGGGCGGCTTTACTGGCCGGCCTTGGGCTCTGGCAAGAGCGCTACTTTTCAGATTCGCGCCTGCTTTTGGCCGGCAGCATTATCAACATCGTTGTTATAGGGGTGGCCTACCGGATCAATATGGCACTTTCACCAAGAGTGACCACTCTGTTTCCGGATACAGACCAGTCCATTTACCGCGTCGCCTTGTGGTTCGCCGTTTATGGCGTGGTGAACGTGGCGCTTTTCTGGGTCGCATTGCCGGCATACCATCAAATCGGGCTTTCCGGGCCAGGTTTCGACCTCTTCTGGGCGCTGCGTGTGAGCTTTTTTATCCTGAGCGGGTCGCTTATCGGGGCTGGGCTGACCGAGCTCGCCTATGCATTCAGGCAGTGGCGGACCAATCAGAACGAAGTGGAACAAATGCAGGAAAAACAGCTGCAAACCGAGCTGGAAGCCGTAAAACAGCAGGTCAACCCTCATTTCCTTTTTAACTGCCTTAATTCGCTCTCGGTATTGATCACCGACGCGCCGGGTACTGCGGAAAAATTCGTGGATGAAATGTCGAAAGTGTATCGCTATCAACTGAGCGCTAACGGCCCCGACAAAGAGGATATTCTGGTGACGCTCGATTCTGAGCTGCGTTTTATCAAATCCTACATTTACCTTCTCGAAGCGCGGTTCGAAAACGGGATCAGCATTGTGCTTGACTTGAACGAAGTGTTTTTCAACGGGCAAATGGTACCGCTCACGTTTCAGATTTTGATCGATCACGCTATTCATTACAATATGGTGTCCTCAGCCCGTCCGCTGCACATCAGCATTGCCACCACCAAAACCGGCCAGCTGGAATTTCGGCATAACCGCCAGCCCAAAATGCTCACGATCCCACCCGATACGCCGGGGATCCACGTGCTGATCAACCGGTACAAGTTCCTGTTCAACCGCGCCGGGGCAGTTCAATTGAAAGAAGACCACCACGAGTTTGCGATCATCCTGCCCCTGATATTCACATGACCCCGACCCTCATTTCCAACAGAATCGGCCGGCAGATATGGCTGAGCCTATTCGGCAGGTGGATTTTCGCATTGCTGGTACCCTGGTTTGTGCCGACGATCAGCTATCTGCTCATCGGCGAACCCTACCTTGCCAGTCTGTACAACTTCGCAGGCGGCACGCTGATGATCTTTCTGATGACAATTCTCGCATTCGTTCCGCACGACTGGGCAGCGCGATACGTTGCCCGAAAATACCCGTCGTTCGATTCGTCGGTCAAACGGAGCGCGCTCACGGCTGTTGCATTCTGGATACTGACGTTTGTTTTTGTTACTTCCTACATGGTTTTTATCATGCATTTCAGGCCGTTCCAAGCGCAGCTGGATGCGCGGATGATGGTCAATGTCTACATTTTCGAGTTCGTGGCGGTGCTTCTGCTGACGGGCCTTTACGAAATCAATTACTCATTAAACAAATGGAAGACCTTGCAAATCAATAAGGAAGCGCTCCGGCGCGCGGGTATGCAGGGACAGTTGCAGAGCCTGAAAAGCCAGGTTAACCCGCACTTTTTGTTCAACAGCCTCAATACGCTATCCGCGCTGATCGCCGACGAACCCCGGCGGGCAGAGCAGTTTGTGGATGAAATGGCCAAAGTTTACCGCTACTTGCTTCAAACCAATCAAAATGAACTGACGACACTTTCGGCCGAAATACGGTTTATCAGCTCCTATTACCACTTGCTCCGCACCCGGTACGATATCGGTTTCGACCTCGTGATCGAAGTCGATGATGAGGATTTGGATAAAAAAATACCGCCGCTGACCTTGCAACTGCTGCTGGAAAACGCCGTCAAACACAATAGTATCCTGGAAACCAATCCGCTGCGGGTGTCGATTCGCTCGATGGGCGACGACCTGCTCGAAATCAGCAACAACCGACTGATCAAATCAACGCCGGTAAAGTCCACGCGCCTTGGGCTGGCCAACATTATGGCGAAATACGAACTGCTTTCCGAGCGTACGCCTGTTATCGACGACGGTGCGGAGTTCTTCAAAGTTACCCTCCCGTTGATCACGCTGAAAACCACAAATGCATGAATATTTTAATAGTTGAGGATGAAAAACTGGCCGTGCGCAAGTTGACCAAGTTACTGGAAGAAACCGCTCCAGAGTTCGAAGTGCGCGGCATTACGCCCAGTATCGCTGCAACCGTCGAATGGATTACTGAAAACCGGGCGAGCGGCCAGCCGGAGCCGGACATTATTTTTATGGATATCGAGCTTGCCGACGGGCAGAGTTTCGAGATATTCAACCGTGCCGAAATCCGGAGCACAGTCATTTTCACCACTTCCTACGATGAATATGCGTTGCAGGCATTCAAAGTGAACAGTATCGATTATTTGCTGAAACCCGTGCAGCAGGAAGATCTCCAACGTGCGGTCCGCAAGTTTTACGACCTTGTCGCTCCCGGTAAAGCTACTCCCGCAGCCTCGTCGCAGCTCAACCTGGAAGCTATTTTAAAGAGCCTGCATTTGCAATCTCCGGTACCTGAGTACCGTAAGCGGTTTCTGGTCAAACAAGGCGCACGCCTGCTGTCGATCGAAACGTCGGAAATTGCCTACTTCTACATTGACAATGGCCTGACATTTTTCAAAAACCACCTGGGGCAGAAGTTTGTAGTGGATTATAAAATGGATGAGCTCGACGAATTCCTCGATCCCAACCACTTTTTCCGCGTCAACCGCGCGTTGATCGTCACGCACCAGGCGGTGGCCCAAATGCAGGCATACTACAACCACCGGTTGGCGCTTACGCTGTACCCGGCACTCGACAAGGAAACGATCGTAAGCCGCGAACGCGCTCACGACTTCAAGGTCTGGATGGGAAAATAATGGGACTTAGAATGACAGTACCGCGTACTGCCCGGCGAGTTCGGGATAATGCAAGATGATCACCTCCTGCAACTGCGCTCTCGCGCGGGCGTATTGCGAGCGCACGGTCGCCTCGTTGATTTCCAGCATGGTAGCAATCTCCTTATGGCTGTAACCGTCGACGGCGTACATCAGGAAGACTGTTTTGTAGATGGGTTTCAATTCGTGAATGAGCTTCATGATTTCACTTGCCGTGATTTCGGAAACCGCGTCGTCCGCAACGCCCGGCTCGGGGATCTCGTCGAACGCCGTCCGGGTGGCATAGTGCTTTTTATTCCTTCTGAAATAGCTGATCGCATTGTTGACCATCACCGTCCGTAACCACGCCTTGAAAGGCTGCTCCGGATCATACCGTTCCAGATTATTGAAAACCTTGAAAAAGCCCTCGTTCAGCACTTCCTCTGCTTCTTCCGACGAATAGGTATACCGAAGGCAAATGCTTTTGGCATAACCGAAATACTTTTTAAACAAAATATGCTGAGCCTGACTGTTCCCCGCAATGCACGCCGCGATAACCGAGCGGAAGTCGTTCGGATCGAAAATGATTTTATTCAGGAATTTGAGCATAGTTTCTTACTTTTCAATGGATCATTCAACGGGTCTACCTGTCGCTTCGGGAACTGCGCGTCTGCGAACTGCGCGTCACGGACTGCGCGTCACGGATTGCGCGTCACGGATTGCGCGTCGCGGACTGCGCGTCGGCGGACTGCGCGTCGGCGGACTGCGCGTCGGCGGACTCCCCAATACAAAGAGAATTAATGTAACCCGTGAATAAAAACCGCCTGGACGGAGAGCCCGAAAGTGTAGCTGAATGGGCTCTTTTACCCGATAAACCGGCTGGGGAAAAAGGCATTCCGGCAGGTATACCGGCCTGTCGCCAAAGAGCGGCCCTTTAACCGGCAAAAACCACGATACGTCGAAACACCGTTGAGGCATTATTAAATACAGTGGTTTGCCTGCTATTTTTACGTCAATGACCAGAGAAAACACAAAAGGCGGCGTAGTGGTTGCCATGCATTTGCTTGCATGGGCTTTGTTCGGCTTTGTACTCGTATTTAATCAGCCGCTATCGTGGGGGGTGAGCCTACCTGCGGTATTTTGGGTAAAACAATTCCTGAATTTTGCCCTGCTGGTAGCGCTGTTCTACTTCAACTCCTATTACCTTGTCCCGAATTACCTGCTAAAAAACAGGATCTTCGTATTCATCCTATGTGTGATCGCGTTGGCCATATTCATGTTGGCCGCCAGCAAAATAGCCGATCAACAACTCGAAATTCGCAAGCATATGGAGCACGTTATGCCCCGCCCGAAGCACCGCGGCGGCCCTCCCAAGCCCCGGCATATCATCGACGCCATCCTGCTGATGACGACACTTCTGGTGATCGGTGTCAGTACCAGCATGGCCGTGATCCAGCGCTGGCAGGCAGATGCACGCCTGCGCGACGCGGTGGAGAAGCAGAACATTACCTCCGAGCTTGCATTGTTGAAGGCGCAAATCAACCCGCATTTCTTCTTCAATACACTCAATAATATATACGCGCTGTCGTACACCAACGTCGAAGAATCGCGCGAGGCCACGCTTACGCTCTCGCGCATGATGCGCTACCTGCTCTACGAAACGCAGCAGGACGTGGCCCCGCTCAGCCGTGAGTTCGCCTTTATCGACGACTATATCGAATTGATGAAACTGCGCGTGCAGAGCAGCAGCAACGTGCAATACTCCCGCGATGAGCCTGTGCCCGACTACCCCATTGCGCCGATGCTGTTGCTGCCCTTCATTGAGAATGCATTCAAGCATGGGATCAATGCTTCGCAGGAATCCGAAATCAGGATCCATGCCGGACTATCAAACGGCGCGTTGACGCTTCATGTAGAAAACCACATTTTTCCTGTGCAAAATGTAGCGGGAGCGGAAAGCGGCGGCATCGGCCTTAGCAATACGCGCCGCCGCCTCGACCTTTTGTATCCCGAAAAGCACCATCTGGAAATCCATACCGACGAACGCGCGAACACCTATACTGTAGACCTGACCATCAACCTGACGTAACCAAACCCGGCATGACCCTGAACTGCATTACCGTTGACGATGAACCGCTCGCATTGGGCCTTGTGAGCTCATTTGTGGAACAAACGCCATTTCTGCATTTGCACGGCCGGTATATCAATGCGCTGGATGCGCTCGAAGTGATTACGAAGGAAAATATCCATTTGGTCTACCTGGATATTCAGATGCCCGAGCTCACGGGCATGGAACTGGCCAAAGTCCTCAGCCAGGCACCGGATACGAAAACGCGTATCGTGTTTACGACGGCCTACAACCAGTTTGCCGTGCAGGGGTACGAGGTGGATGCCCTTGGTTATCTGCTCAAACCATTCGGCTATAACCAGTTTCTGGCGACGGCCATGAAAGCCAAAAAGTATTTTGAAAACCTAAGGGAAGGTTCGAACGAGCCGGAACTGGATTCGAGTGAGAATTATTTATTCGTAAAGTCCGATTACAAGCTGGTAAGGATCGATTTCGACGCCATTCTTTTCATCGAGTCGTTCAAGGATTATGTCAAAATCCACCAGGCTAACGGCAGCCCGGTGGTTTCGCATAGCAGTTTGAAAGCGATCGAGGAAAAGTTACCGTTAGGAAAATTCATCCGCATACACCGCTCATTCATAGTAGCCGTAGGAAAAGTGGACTCCATCAGCAAAAGCGCCGTGCACATCGGCAGCGTGGATATTCCGGTTGGGGATCTTTACAAGGATGCTTTCAAGGAGCTGCTGGCTAAATGGCAGTAATGCATTTCAGAACTTGTGCGTAAAACTTAATGCTAAGCCCGACTTGCCATTTGCATCCGGGAAGCTGCGTACATCCCAGGCGGAGCGTCGCGAGATTGGCCGGTTGTTCACGGCAAGGTTCCAAATGCCCATTCCGATGCTCAACGACCCCAGGCCCATATTAACCATCGATACATTTCGCTGCGTTTTACCGGCATACCATGTGCCGCTGGCATAATCCACCTGATTTTTACGGTTGAGACCTATCGCACCCGCGACAAACTGGCCAGCCCCACCCACGATCCCCAGCACAGGCGTAGCATTGGTGCGACTGCCTCTACCTACCTCAACGGCATTGATCACCGATGATGCACCGTTCAAACCCATCAGCACCGAAGATGTGATTGCATATGCAGGTTTTATTTCTGGTTTGTAACCGGAAATCGGGGTATAAGTAGGCTGGATCATCGCACATTCCTCCTTGCTAAGGCCGCTTTTTGCGATCCAGTTATCGACGTTTTCATCTTTCATTTCAAATATCGTCGCATACTGGAATCTGCTGTTGATGTCTTCCGCTGCTACTCTGCCGGCGGTCTGCTCGATCAGGTAACCCACCGCACAAATGGTACCATCCTGATCGATGAAACAGGGCTTTCTGTCCGGATACTTATAGTTTTTGGGAAACAGGCCCGCCGAGCGGTAATTATGAAGCAAATCGAGAAGATGTGCACGCTTGCTGCGCATTTCGGGCGACAAATTGGATACGTCCCGCTTTCTCAGCTCCATTTCCACATATTCGAGGTGCGCGGCAATGCGGACCTGGTCATCAGTATGCTCATCCGGTACGGTACCATATTTTTTCTCGAAACTAATATCGCCGATAATCGGGTTGATAGTACCGTCCGTGCTCCGGCGCTCCGTCCACACGCACAGGAACAAAAGTATAGCAAAAGCAGTGGTAACAAATGTCTTCATGGCAGCGGTATTTAATAGTGGTCACATTCGCTTGCATGGACAAGAATCCGGGTGGGTTGCGTTGCATTAATGGATGAATTTTGAATGAGTGAATAAATAGTCACGTATTGTCAGATGTGGTCAGGTATTGTTTTGAATATTTAATCAATTCCTAACCACGAATGACTTTCTGACTAATCCCATTCCATCATTCAAAATTCATTCGCTCCTTCGCTTCGCCATGGATGCCTTCAAAATGCCACGCCGGCCGTCACCTGTACCGTCCGCGCCTTCGGCAACTTATATTCCGAGCCCGTACCCGGATCCAGTATACTTTCTCTTTTCTTTAAGTTATCCAGGACGCGAACGGTGATCTGGATGGTTACTTTACCCATGTCGATCTGTACGCCAGCACCTGCTAATGCATTGAATCGGTTTCCTTCGAAATTTGCGTCGGTTCTTTTTATTTCAAAAGGGTAGCATCCGCCGTCGCGGCAATCCAGCCCTGATCCTCCGACGGATGAATGCCTCCATACATTCCAGCTCGCCCCGATTTCTGCAAACGGCCTGATCTTGCCATCCGTAATCGTGTAGCGGACGAGCATCGGGAGGTCGGCATACTGCGTTCTCCACTTAAATTCCATATAATACCCTGTGCCGTATGTCCCCGACTTAGAGGTATTTCTAATCGTGGTAAAGTTAGGCTGCAAACGCAATGACCAGCCTCTGGGAGAGTTTTGGAAGTCGTAGCCGATATCGAGACCTGCCATTGGACTTTTAATCGCCTTATAAGAATCGTTTGGAGAATAAGTTACAAGGTGGAGCCCACCCATAACACCAAAATGCCATCGCGGGGAGCTATCAGCCGATTGCCCATGTGCAAAGTTCTGAAGGAAGAAAATCAAAAAGACGGAGAGGGAAAGTCTTTTCATGGCTATGCAGTCTGGTTGTAACCTATTGACACATAAATGTAAATATTTATTGCATTAGAACAGAGTAGATTATACTTTTTTAATAAAAAATGTAAAAATACACCATCAGCGCAATTCCCACGCCAGAAATAGGGAATCGCATAGCGATGCACCGTTGATAATGATATGCAGGTACCGGGAAATCCCCGTTGGAATATAAAAGCAAAACACCATGGAATTCCAGATTAACCAAATCACCCCTTTGCTTTTGGTACGCAATCTCGAACGCGCCATTACATTTTACGTGGAGCAACTGGGCTTCTCGCTGACATTCCGCTATGAAGATTTCTACGCGGGCATTGAAATGAATGGGAACGTTATTCATTTGAAAACGGATTATCAGTGGACAGATAAACCCGAACACCGCAACAACGACGACGTCGATCTATTGTTTTCGGTCGATAATGTGGAAGCGGTATATGAAGAAATCTCGAAAAAGCACATTGAAATCGTCCAGCCGCTGCGGGAAATGCCTTACGGAAAAGAGTTTTACATCGCCGATCCCGACGGGCATGTGATTGCGTTTGTAGAGGCAATTTAATGAATGCTGACTCCCGCTGTTACTTGTACAAATTTGGTTCTCAAATCGGAAGGAACCCGGGTAAGGCCCAGGTCGCCGGAAACTTTTGGTTTTATGAAACTGTCGACAAGTTGCAGGCTGAGCGGGATAATGAATTTTCCCGCATCTATCTCCACACCCACGCCTGCGAGAATACCCGCTTTGTCTTTATTCGCTACATTTTGAATGCTTTCACTGCCGCCGACTGCATTACACGATACAACGCCGCAGATCGTACCGGCCCTCCGCACGAAAAGCGCCGTTCTGAACCTGAAATTGAACCCGAATTCTACAAACGGCCTGACAGCACCCGTGGATAAAGTATAACGGAAGGAAAGCGGCAGGTGGATCGCCTCCCATTTCCATTTCGATTCAATAAAGTATCTGCCGTCCTCCTTTCCGTAGGTTTCCGTCTTTTTAAAAGTGGTAAAACCTGGCTGAAAATGCAGCGAAGGGCCGGATTTGCGATCTTCAAAGTAGTAACCGAGATCCGCAGCAACCACCAGCCCCGAAGCCGGTTTCATTTTGCCGCTGTCATATATCTTCCCGACCACCGGACTTCCTGCCGACACGCCGAACCTCCACGGCTTTGCCACCTTGCCTGTCTGGCCATGTACTTGTCCGGTGAAAATAACCACGCATAAGAAGGTGTAAAGTGTTTTCATGGGATGGGTTTTGTTTGTAACCAAAAGACCTTTAAATACATACATTGGTTGGACATGATCAATAATACAGAGGACATTTCATTACCTGTACCCCGCTACAACAACAAAGGGCGCTTTCGTGAGAAAGCGCCCAAGACAGATTCCAATGGCGGACTAATGCTGCGTCGCGAGCGGTGCCAGTTTCGCGAGCAATGCTTCCAGTCTCGCAGCGTCAGACTCTCCGAGCGGTGCCAGCGGATTCCGCAATCCGCCTGCTCCCACGCCAAGCATTTCCAGCCCGGCGGCTATTGTCCTTGGCAAACCTTTCGAGGTGATGAATTCCAGCAGCTCCTGCTGACCGTAGAAAATTTCCCGCGCATTATTAAGATCATTCGCTATAATCGCATTGTACAAAGCCAGATTCTGATCCGGGATCAGGTTCGGCGCGGCGGTGCACCAGCCCACTGCCCCCGCCGAGAACGCGGCAAGTGCCAGCGGATTGGAGCCGTTGAAAAAAGCCACTTCCTCGCCTAGCACGCGACGCAGGTAATGCATTCGCTGCACATCGCCGGTGCTTTCCTTGATCATCGTCACATTCGGGATTTCGAGCAGGCGTTTCAGCAATGCAGGCGACATGTCGATACCGCCCGTGGCCGGGTTGTTATAGACCATGATCGGAATGGAAATGGCTTCGGCCACTTTGCGGTAATGCGCGAATATCTCGTCGTCCGTCAGTTTCCAGTAGCTCATCGGGATGATCATCACCGCCGTTGCACCGGCCGTTTCGGCAAAACGGGCATGGTAAATCGTCCGTTCAGTCGTGAGATTGGAAACGCCGGCCACTACCGGTATCCGGCCCGCTACTACCGCTATGGTTGCCTCTACGACGGCCTCTTTCTCCTCGTCGTTCAGGTACGGGAGCACACCAGTGCTTCCCAGCGGTGCAACAGCATGCGACCCGGATGTTACCAGCCTGTCGGTGAGTTTTTTAAACAAATCAATATCCACCTTATCGTCCGCGTCGAACGGTGTAATGGGATAGGCAATGATTCCCCTTAATGTTTCTGACTTACTCATTAGTTTATAATAGTTTGTATTTCAAATGTTTAATATCAATACATTAAACCACTTAAAGGTCGCGTCCTTCTTCCTCGCGGAGCGCTACGCCCAGGTTTTGAAGCTGCGGCGCATTCTCGCAGGCCAGGTAGCGGGCAGGTTCGGTGTCGCTCAGGTTCTGGTGACGGTGCCATGCCCAGCTCGGAATGTAAACCGCGTCACCAGCCTTCCATTCCACGCGTTCGTCTTCGACTTCGGTATAACCCTTTCCTTCCAGCACGTACAAAACCGTTTCATAGGTATGGCGATGGCGGTTGGTAAGCTGGCCGGGCAACAGGCCGCCGACGGTCATGCTGACATTTTTGGTGGGCAGGTCCACGAAGAATACAGGATGCTTTCTTTCAGTCGAAAACTGGTTGTGCTCGCCCGCTTGCTCCACATTGCGGTGAATGAGTTTTTCGGGCTTCACGTATACGGGACGCGCGAAGGTCCGGTGAAAATCTTTGGAGCTGAATTGCTGCGTTTTTGTTTCCATGGTTCAGAGATTTTGGATGTTGTTGCATGATTGCGATACAAAACAACCGTATCTTTGGACCAGCTTACTGGTTCAGAATTCACAAAAACAAGTAGTCCAGATGTTGAGACCCTGGGAACTCGTCATACCGCTCCACCGCGGAGATGAAAAGGCCGTGTATATGCAGATTGCCGATGCAGTAATTGCTGCCATTCAGAGCGGAAAGCTCGTTGCAGGCAGTATTTTACCGGGGAGCCGCCAGCTTGCCGCACAACTGAATGTGAACCGCAACACAGTCGTGGAGGCGCTGGATGTGCTCACTGCGGAAGGCTGGCTGGTGTCGAAAGAGCGGCGCGGGATATTTGTGGCGGATGTGCAGCCGGCGACTTCCTTGGAAAAGTCATTGGTCAGGAAGTCAGGGATGGTCAGGGAGTTGGATGTGAAGCCTTTGGTTGTATTCGATGACGGCCTGCCTGACAGTGCTTTGGCACCGATTGACGAGCTGGCCCGTGCTTACCGGCAAATTTTCGCGCGCAAAGGGCGTTGGCAAATGATGGGCTACCGGCATGAGGCGGGCGATCCCGAGTTCCGGAAGGCCATTGCGCAAATGTTGAATTACAAAAGGAGCATGCGGCTGTCGGCAGACCAGGTATTCATCACCCGCGGCAGTCAGATGGCCATGTTCCTCGCGGCACATGCATTGCTGAAACCCGGCGACCATGTGCTGATTGAAAATCCGGGCTATAAACCGGCCTGGGAGGCTTTCGCGCACGCGGGCGCAAACCTGCTACCCGTGAACGTAGACGCGCACGGGATCGTGATCGATGAAATCAGGGATTATCTGAAACAATATCCTGGCATCAAGGCAGTGTACATCACCCCGCACCACCAGTTTCCTACGACAGTCACGCTCAGCCTGAGGCGCCGGATGGAGCTCGTTGCATTGTCGAACGAACACGGTTTTACGATCATCGAGGACGATTATGACCACGAATTCCATTACAGCCCCCGGCCAGTAATGCCGGTAAGCAGCCTCGAACAAGCGCGTAACTACGTGTACATCGGCACGATGAGCAAGATCGTGGCGCCTGCGTTGCGGATCGGGTATCTTGCGTCGTGCGTGTCGGTCATCGACAAGGTGGCCAACCTCCGGAAAATCATCGACGTGCAGGGCGACTATATGATGGAACAAGCTGTATTTCAATTAATTCAGGAAGGGAAAATCCGCAGGCATTTAAAGAGGACTACATCACTTTACAAATCCAAAAGGGATAGTTTTGAGAAACTGCTTCTGCAATGTCTGGCTGACAAAGTAGATTTCACCAAACCGGAAGGCGGACTGGCGTTCTGGGTCACGCCAAAGAAACCCGTCGACCTGGTGCAACTTGCGGCGATATTGAAGCAAAAAGGCATTGCACTGATTTCGCCAGACACGTTTTGTTACAAAGGCTTCGCAAATGGCTTCCGGCTCGGATATGCATCGCTATCCGAGCCACAAATGCAGGAAGGTATCAAGGCCATCGCCACCAACTGGCCCGCATGACCACACCCGACAAAACCCAGCTACGCCAGATCACATATAACTACACCTGACTACACATGACCACACGTGACAACTCCTGACCAAAACCTAACCATTCCGGACAATCCCTACCCCAACTCCTCCAACACCTTCTCCAACAGCGCTTTCGTTTGCCTGATGCCTTCGTCGTTGGTAGGTTTCGTGGTGTCCCCGCCCATATCGCGCATGAGCCCACCTTCGTATTCAATTCCTACAATACCGTTGTTCCAACCGGAATCCTTGATGATTTTGAAGATTTTGATAAAATCCGTCTCCGGGTCATTGCCATTCGCATCGAACTGGTGGGTTTTAGCACTAATACCTTTCGCATAGGGCATCATTTTACGCACACCGTCATATTTATCGTGCTCTTTCACACATTTGGTGGCCATAAAACCCTTGATATCCAGCGTCTCGGGCTTGCTCCTTTCTGCGCAGAAGTTCCCGAAATCGGGCAACAGGCCTTTGTTCGGCGCTTTTAGCTGTTTCATAATACCCACCAGCCAGTCGGGATCGGTAGAAACACCGAAGTGGTTCTCCACGATCACATTCAAACCCGCTTTCCCGGCATATTCGAGCAGCTTGCCGTAGCCGTCCACAGCGGCCGTGGCGAGCTGCGCAGGCGTACCTTCCTCCTTTTTACCCGACATCATGGCCATGGCGTCGCCCAGGTTCACCCGGATCGACGTGCAACCGAGGAACTTGGCCGCGTCCACCCACGGGTAATGTGCCTCTACCGCCTTCATACGCGCCGCATCGTCCAGAGCCGTCAAGTTCTCACCATCGACCATAATGAGGTGGTTTCTCATACCCAGATCGTCGCAGCGCTTTTTCAGCTCATTGAGGTAAGTCTGGTCCTTGTGTTTGTTATTGAAAAACCCGGAAACGTATTCCAGTATCGTAATGTCGTAATCATTCTTCGCGCGGGCGGGGAAATCCATATTGGTCATCTTGCCGCTGAAAAGCTCGGACGCAAACGAAAATTCAGCCAGCGATATGTCAAAACTGAATTTGGCGGCCGCCGTGGCAGCGGCCGGCGCACCGATTAAAGTATCCATTGAAACCAAGCCAAGCCCGGCGGTAGCAAGCCCGAATTGGCCCAGAAATTGACGACGTGAATTGTTCATGAGTAGATTAGTTAATATGGAAAATCATTTTGAAATAAATGTGACCGAGAACGGGACAAACAAAGCCCCCTTTGCATTGTCGTTCTTAAAAACAAAATACAAATCCCGGGCACCACTTTGAGGAGAAATAGGTACGTGGAATGGCTTGGGCGGGGTTTTGGAAGTAAATGCACTGGCGTCATCAGTGGGTGGTATCCACTCGGTTTTCCCCAGCAATGCACCATCGGGCGAGCCATCGTGTACCTCTACAATGCCACCTTGCGCGTTCAGCTGGTCCTTCGGCGCGGCCACCACCATATCGAGCGCGGTAATGTCGGTCAGATCAACCCCTTTGAAAATGGCGTGGGTATTGGGCTGCGTGACGATCAGCAGGTTATTCTCGCCCATTTTGAAGCGCATGATATTCTTCGACGCGTCATCTGCATTGCCGAAAAGCAGCGTCGGGTTCTTCAAAACGAGGGTTTTCTCCGTAGTCTGGGCAGGCATTCCATTTGCCCCTTTGTCGGTGTAGCTGGCTATGAACTTGTAAATACCCTTGCCGGCATCGCCGCCGTCGGGGATTTGGGCGATCACCTCCCCTACCGGTTGAAGCGTTTGCACAGCCTGTTTTTCATCAGCCAGGCTTAGAATATACTTCACCATCTGCCCGGCTTCCGGCAAGCCGATGGACGGGTGTGCCGACATGGCCGTTTCGCCCCAAACACCCGCACCTCCCTTGATGATCTTATCCGAAAGCGAGGCCACCGCATTGGCGTCGGCGCGGTATTTAGCCGCAACATCCTTAAATGCCGGACCTATGGACTTTTTGTCCGTGAAATGGCAGGCCTTGCAGTCGCTTTTTTCGATCAGGGTTTTCCCGGCCGTAAAAGTGACCGGAGCCTCCTGATGGCCGCCCGGATCGGGCGCCTGCTTATCCTCTGCATCCTGGTAAGCGGCAGTAATCCTCACTTTCGATGCAGCAATGGTGTTTTTCTCCAGACTTCCATCCTCGCGATCCGACACATTCACCTTGTAATGAATAGGTTTATCAGGAAAGAAAAATGTCTTGTTTCCCCCTGTCAGTTCCAGCGAAACCTGGGGCGGTTCATTACCTGCCTGGACGGTCAGGCTCTGCGAATCTTTCAACCCTTTGGAATCCGTTACTGTGAGCAAAACCTTGTAAATACCCTTCTTTTTAAAAGTGTAGGCGGGATTTGGCTCGTTCAAAACAACCGGTGCCCCGCCGCTTGCCGGTGTGATCTTCCATTGGTAATGCAAAGTATCTTTATCAAAATCCTCGGTACCTGTCGATGAAAACCGCACCTGGAATGGCACTGCACCCGCTCTTTTATCGACCGACGCCACCACCGACGGCTTGCGGTTACCGGCATTGTACTCGATCCGCACCAGTTTCGACTCCGGATTACCCATAAACCAGCCCTGTCCGTATTCGAGGATATACAAGTCGCCATTCGGTCCGAACGCCATGTCGATCGGATGTTCCAGTTTCAGGTTGGGCAGGAAGCGCTCCATTTTTACATAATCACCCTTGGGACTGAGCGTTACGGCCATAACCCAGTCGCGCATCCACTCATAGATGAACAATTTCTTATCGTAATAGGCTGGAAATGCACGCTTTGCACTTTTGAACTGATCGGCATAATAAACCGGCCCGGCCATCGCACTGCGCCCGCCCGAACCAAGTAACGGAAAGCGTTTCGTCTCTGCGGCGGTGTACCAGATCAGCGCCTTCTGTGCGGGCGGTAACTCCTTCAATCCGGTATTGTTCGGGGAGTTGTTGACCGGCTTTTCGGGGTTGAATCGCTCACCCGACTGCTTCGTTTCGAAATTGAAATCCCAATAAGCCTTGTTATCGCCCACGAAATACGGCCAGCCGTAGTTTCCTGCCTTGCGCGCCTGCCCGAACTCGTCCTCCGCCGCAGGCCCCAGGCCGGTCGAATCCTTGCCCGCGTCCGGCCCGACATCCCCCCAATAGAGATAGCCGTTCTTCCGATCCACCGAAATGCGGTACGGGTTCCGGTGTCCCATCGTGTAAATCTCCGGCCTGGTTTTGGGATCATAAGCGCCAGAGGCATTCTTCGGAAAGAGGTTACCCTCCGGGATCGTGTAGGTTCCGTCGGCCTCCGGGTGAATGCGGATGATCTTTCCACGCAAATCGGCCGTATTCGACGACGATTTCTGTGCGTCGAACGGGCTCCGGCCCGGCCGCTCGTCGATAGGCGCATACCCGTCCGACGCGCGAGGGCTGGTGTTGTCGCCGGTCGAGAGATAGAGGTTGCCCTGAGCATCCCAGTCGATCGAGCCGCCGGTGTGGCAGCAGTTATCACGCTGCACGGGAATCCTCAGGATCACCTTTTTAGAAGCAAGATCGAGCGCATTACCTTTCAGCTCATACCGCGCGAGAATGTTCTCTGGCGTGCTGCCGGCCGGCGAATAGTAAAAGTAAATCCAATGATTTTTGTTAAAGTTCGGGTCGATGTTCACGCCCAACAGGCCGTCTTCGGCCTCGGAATCATCACTATACTTCGTGCTGACGGGTATAGTGGCGATCACCGTCGTCTTTTTAGACACGGGGTTGTACAACTTCACCGTACCGTGCCGCTCGATAAATAGCACGCGCTCATCGGGAAGTACTGTCAGTTCCAGTGGCTCGTTGAGGTTCTCTGTCAGGACGACCTTCCGGAACCGGTTTTCCTCCGGCACCTGCGCTTGGGCGAGCGTAGCGCATAAGAGCAGGGAGAAAAGTGTAGAGGTTTTGTTCATGAAGCAATTGTTGTTAGTTAGGTTTGTTATGTTAAAAGGGTCAACCTATGTCAGGAGCGGAGTCGAAGGCGTCTATGCAAGACGCCTTCGACTCCGCTCAGGCTGACAATCGGTGACTATTTTCATAAAAAATTGAATTTTATCAATCCAAAATATGGATACAATGATAAAGAAAATTTTCTTTGTGTAAAATTTACGCATTGAAAATTTTTCTCATTGCCAGCTTATTACCGATGGAGCACAATTTGAAGGAGTTTTTTGACAAGGCATTGAAGGAGGTTTCGCTCGACTGCACCGTGTTCGGGTTTCATGAAGGCGAGCTGAAAGTGCTGCTGCTGCGCTGGAAGGGCACCGACGAATGGAGCTTGCCGGGCGGACATATCCTGCTCGACGAGTCGGCCGACGACGCCGCGAACCGCATTCTCACCCAGCGTACAGGCTTGAATGATGTGTACCTGCAACAGTTCCATACATTCGGAAATGTGAACCGATACACTTACCACCCCGAAAAAGAACTGCTTGAAAAATTGGAAGCGACATTCGGAAAGGGCTTTTTTGACGGCATTATCTTCCGGCGGGTCGTTTCGATCGGCTATTATGCCCTCGTAGAATTCGCCCAGGTGCAGCCCACGCCCGACTGGTTCACCGATGAATGCCGCTGGTGGTCGCTCGCCGAGGTCCCTAACCTGCTTTTCGACCACAACGACATGATCGAACGTGCCCTGAAAGCCCTCCGCCAACACGCCCGCAACCACCCGATCGGCTATAACCTACTCCCCGAAAAGTTCACCATGCCGGAACTCCAGCGCCTGTACGAAACCATCCTCGACAGGCAATTCGACCGGCGGAATTTTCAGAAATTGCTTATGAGCTACGACATCCTCGAACGCCTGGATGAAAAGCGGGTAGGCGCCGCCAACAAATCGCCGTATTTGTACCGGTTTGTGAAAGAGAAGTATGACGGGGCAGGCGCTGCCGGGATTTCGTTTTCGATGTAGCTTTTTGGGGAGGAGGGAGGAAAGGGAAAAATCTGCGCCGGAATTCTTTGGTTCTGCTGGCAAATACGGCCGACGCTGATGCCGGAGGCATCCCCTGGTTGTAGAAACACATATTAATACATGAAAAAGGCCCCGGCGGGGGCCTCCTGTCGTTGCTACCTGCGCCAACTCTTTCCTTATTTTAGGAATTCTTTTGGAATTGGGTTATTAGCTAGAAATGCTTTCATTTCTGATGCTTTTTTCGAAAGCGTTTTTTGTGGTTTTTGTTTACGAAGCTTTAACTTTCTTTCCATTGAGAATGCATGTTTTATTAAACACAGTAATTGTTGTTACGTGCGTACGGCGCTTAAAACGTTGTAATCACTTTCTATCAACTACTAATATTGCACCCCTAACGGGATTAGCGCAACGCATAAAGGCCACGCGCCGGCTGATGCTTTTCCATAAAGACACAAGTCCCGCTAGGGACGCAACATTGGTAGAATGCTAAATCACAACCCGACTCAGGAGTGCCGTAGGTACGCAACAACTTGGAAAACACCCTTCCTCCCTACTCCCTACGCGGGCCGCCCTTTACTCCCTACCCCCAATCTCCAACTTCTGAAAGAAAAACACCAGCTCCCGAAACGACAGAAAAATCTCCCCGATACGCGGATTGCACCCCGCCTCCTTTTGAAATGCCATGTGGTCGCTGTAAATGATCCAAAGGTCCTCGATCCATTCGGACGCGGTGCTTTGGCTTAATAGTTCTTTGACGCCCCGGCCATAGGCGAGGCAAATGGAATCGTCTGACTCGACGCTTTTGATTGAAGCATTCATAATATGATTGATGGAAGTGTAATGCCTTGTCTTAGGTGTCCAAACGTTCATAGTGACGTTTAGGGGGCTTTCGCTGACCCTCACCATAACAAGGCAGTTTCTGAATTTCTTTAAATACTATGCTTTTTGGAATTCGCAAATTTGAAACATGCCTTAACTATTCCAAGAAATCAAACCGGGCGATGCACGAACGGCAACCAACGAATTATCAAGCGCCTGAATTTCGCGCATTTCCTTGTTGTTTCGGACCTACGGCACTCCCGAAATGGGTTTATATATTTATCCTCTACCAATATTACGTCCCTAACGGGACTTGGGCTTTACCCATCTTCCTCCCATTCTCCCCATGTCCGTTTCCTCGCTATCTCCCTTTCCTCCTTCCTCCTTCCTCCCCTTCCTTCTACGCGGGCCGCCCCTTCCTCCATTCTCCCGCCCACAAAAAATCAGTAACATTCCCCTACCCGCTCCTTTTGTTACCACCAACTTCCTAAACCAGCCGTCATGACGCAATCCACCAACCGCCGCGACTTCCTTAAAACAGCCGGACTTACGACGTTCGGCCTCACGGTTTTACCCAATTTGATCACGCGTGCCGCGCCGAGCGACCGCGTGCGTATAGCGCATATCGGTCTGGGCGGGATGGGGAATAACCATATGAAATGGTTTGCCAACCTGCCCGACGCAGAAATCGTCGCGCTTTGTGATGTGGATGAGCTGCATTTGGGCGAGACGAAACAACGGTTGGAAACGATGAAACCAGGCATCAAGGTCGATACTTACGGCGATTTTCGCCGCATTCTCGAAAGAAAGGATATCGACGCCATTACCGTGGCTACACCCGACCACTGGCATGCGCAGATCGCGACGCTGGCGTTTCAGGCCGGGAAGGATGTGTATGGCGAAAAACCGCTTTCTTATTGTCTGAAAGAAGGTAAAATGATGCTCAGACAGCTCGAAAAGCACAATCGCGTGTTCCAGATGGGCAATCAGATCCATGCGGGTGACAATTTCCACCGGGTTGTGGAGCTGATCCAGTCGGGGTCGATCGGTAAGGTGCATACGGTGCGGCTCTGGAAAAAACCGAGCACCAAAGAATTAGGCTCGCCGACTGTACAGCCGGTCCCTAAAACTTTGAACTGGGATATGTGGCTCGGCCCGGCGCCATTTACCGAATACATCCCCGAGAAGTGCCACTTCACCTACCGCTATTTCCTCGATTACTCTGGCGGCGAGTTTGCAGATTTCTGGTGCCATATCGCCGATGTGATGTATTCGGCGATCCATCCGACGGGTTTAAGGAAAATCAACGCACGGGGTACCGCATACGCAGGCATCGCCGACGCGCCGAAAACGCTGGATGTAGATTATGAATTCGACGGTTTGAAAGTATATTGGTCGTCCAACCCACCAGATGTCCCCGGCGCCGCCGACCGCGGCATCGGCGCGTTCTTCGAAGGCGATAAAGGGACGCTCATCTGCGATTACAACACGCGGGAGCTAACGATCAACGGCGAGAAAATGACCGACATCGCGTCGGTCCCGATTACTAACCCGCGCTCTCCGGGGCACCAGCAGAACTTCATTGATTGTGTGAAATCTCGCAAGCAGCCCGAGTCCAACCTCGCCTACGCACGCGAGATGACGATCCCGATGCATTTAGGGCTGATTTCCTACCGCCTGAAACGCGAACTGACCTGGAATGCAAAGAAAGAAAAGTTCTCCGGCGACAAGGAGGCGAACCGGTTGCTATCCCGCAAACCGAGAAAAGAATGGGATTTGACCTGATGTAACCATTGTTAGCTTTTTTTGTATATTCACAAGAAACAACCAGCTAACGCCATGAAATACATCCTGTTGACTACACTTATTACCGGCAGCTTGCTGTCCGGTTGCAAAGATTCGTCTGGCCCCGTAAGTGACATGCCGGCTATTCAACGCATTTCATTCGAAGGCTTGCCCGATGAAAACGTAACCTTCGACGCCGCTAACTCGGTGATCACCGTTCGAATGCCGGCGGTACTTGAAGGCGGTTTGAAGCCCGTTTTGAAACTCACGAAAGGCGCGGAGCCTGTTGGCCTGCTTCCGGACGGAACGATCGACATTTCGGCATTTTGCTCTTGTATTAAGCCGACCCAGGATGTTTTCTTCCGAATCGGTAACAAAACAAAAACCGCTGTCTACCGGTTAAACATTGTTGCCACGGGTCCGCTCGCGCCGCAGGACGTTTATGAAGAAACGACCTTCTCATTGAAAACCGGCGTCTTAAAAATGAGTTTACCGGTCCAAAACCTCTACAATAATCACCGTATCGATCAAATTTCTTTCAAGGGCGAGGATGGTAAAAGTGGTGCCCGGGTGTATGCCGATGGCGCCTGCCTCACGGGCTGCCGTAGCGGGGAGCCGAATCGGATCGCTATCACGTTATATTCCCCCATTGACCGGGAACTCAAACCCGGAAAGTACCAAATAGAGATGAAGGGCATAAAATTTCCGCAGAAATTGATTGTCGTGGAATAGCCGACTTTATTTCCCTCGCGTTAGCAGATGCTCACGATTAGTCCGCATCGGCGTTTATTTAATGCGTTAACAGGAATTTAATGCTTGTGGTAGGGGTTGTTGAGATTGGGTTGTCATGCTGAAAACAAATGCGGACAGCCGATCCATACTTCATTCAACAAATGCAGAAATTTATCCTATTACTCGTTATCATCGGAATTCCCTCTTTCGCGTCCGCCCAGGTCAAATGGAAGAAAATCGCTGAAGAGGAGCAAATCCGTATTTATTCTTCCGCCGTCCCTGAATCGAAGATCAAGGCCATTAAGGTCGATTGCGTGGTGGACGCGTCGCTTGCGCAGATGGTGTCGCTGCTGCTGGACGTGGAGGCCGGGACGCAATGGGTCTATAAAACCAAGTCGTGCACACTCGTCAAGCGGATCTCCCCCACCGATTTGTATTACCATTCCGAAATAAGCCTGCCATGGCCGCTGGATAACCGTGATTTTGTGGCACACCTCATGGTGCGGCAGGATCCTGTTACCAAGGCCGTTACGATCGATGGCCCTGTGGTAGCCGGAATGGTCCTCAGAAAGAAAAATGTGGTAAGAGTGAGTGATTCTAAGGGCCGGTGGCTGCTTACCCCACTGGCAGGCAAGGTGCGTATCGAATACATGCTGCATACCGATCCGGGCGGCTATCTGCCGGCCTGGGCGGTGAATGCATTCGCGGCCGAAGGGCCCATGGAGACATTTAAAAACATGAAACAGCAGCTCAAATTGCCGAAATATAGAAACGCCTCCCTTACATTTATAGCCAATTAGCAGGGTTATACAATGTAAAAGAAAAATAGAATGAAAATCAGAAGTTACGAGCTGTTCCAGGTACCTCCCAGATGGTTGTTTTTGAAAATTGAAACCGATGAAGGCGTTATCGGATGGGGCGAGCCAGTGATCGAGGGCAAAGCGGCGACGGTCGCTGCCGCCGTGCACGAATTGATGGAAGCACTTATCGGCAAAGATCCGCTCGATATCGAAGGACACTGGAATACGATGTACCGGGGTGGTTTTTACCGCGGCGGCCCCATCCTGATGAGCGCTATTGCAGGTATTGACCAGGCGTTGTGGGATATCAAAGGCAAGTTCTTCAACGCACCCGTCTACCAGTTGCTTGGAGGCAAATGCCGCGACAAGATCAAGGTATATTCCTGGATAGGCGGCGACAGGCCGGATGAAGTCGCCGGAGCGGCGAAAGAATGCTTCGACCGCGGTTTCAAGGCCATTAAAATGAATGCGACCAATGAAATGCAGTATATCGATTCTTTCGAGAAGATCGATCTGGCTATCAAAAGGGTGGCATCCATCCGCGAGGCACTCGGCTACGGGCTCGAAATCGGCGTAGATTTCCACGGGCGGCTGCACAAGCCCATGGCGAAGGTACTCGCCAAAGAATTAGAGCCCTTCCGGCCGATGTTCATCGAGGAGCCGGTATTGTCCGAGAACAATGAGGCATTGCGCGAAATCGCTGCACATACCTCCATTCCCATCGCAACCGGCGAGCGGATGTTCAGCCGCTGGGATTTTAAAAACCTGCTCATGGATGGATATGTAGACATTATCCAGCCCGACCTCTCCCACGCAGGCGGCATCACCGAATGCAAAAAGATACTTTCGATGGCCGAAGCCTTCGACGTAGCCGCGGCACCGCATTGCCCGCTGGGCCCTATTGCACTAGCTGCGTGTTTGCAGGTGGACGCCACCGCCCACAATGCGTTCATACAGGAGCAAAGCCTGGGCATCCACTATAACCAGGGCAGCGACCTGATGGATTACCTCAGCGACAGAACGGTATTTGATTACAACGACGGCTTCGTCAATATCCCATCCGGCCCCGGCCTGGGCATCGAAATAGACGAAGAGCAGGTCCGGAAAATGGCTGCGATCGGCCATAACTGGAAAAACCCGCTCTGGTCGCACGACGACGGGAGCGCCGCGGAGTGGTAGAAATGGCGCGAAGGTCCACCTTCGTGACAATATATTTGCAGGCCTCTGGCCGGTCCGTACCGCGACTTGCGATACGGACCGGCCAGAGGCCTCCGAATAATGCGTGCAAATCAGGAGATTTGCACAAGCGCTGCCCTAATAGCCCGCTCGACCAGCGAACTGCCATCCACTGACAAATCTTCCCGCAGCAGCAACGGCGGTTGGGCCATGAATTTCGGCTCTGTACCGTGGTGCGCCTGCGCGGCGTGGACGATGAACGGATGGCACAGATAAACAGTACCTGCCTTACCGGTCGCCCATACGACCTCTCGTTCCGGCATCGCATCGAGCTTGCCCGCGAGTTCCATAAATGAAAGTCCGGCCTCGCCCTCGTGCGCGAGCATGCGCGCAACATCGGCATGCGAGCCCGCACGTATACGCGTAGGCGCATCGTGCTCGCTAACGTCCGAGTATAGGAAAAGCATCAGCAGTCCGCGCCCTTTTGAATGAATATTTACACGCCAATCCAGAAAGTTGGCCGGATCGTTGCCAGGGAAGCTGGCATCCACATGCCAACCCGTGTCGCCGGGATCTTCGTCGGAGGGGAATCTTACGGGAAATGTGCCCATGCTGCCGCAAGGCAGCCACTTGCCTTTGCCTACCAATTGATCGAAGGCCGCGTGCAAAACCGGCGTATTCGCCGACGTGACGAATGGCTCCTGCGGGTACATCCCGAGCCAGATCACCGGCCTCGTCCAGCTCGACGGATCGTTCCGGTCCACACCGAGGTCATTCCACAAAATATCCCTTGCCTGCGCGGCTATTTCGACGGAAAATGCATGATCTAGGCGAATAAAGCCCTGGTTTATGAATTGATTTATTTGCTGAGTATTCAGTACTCCTTCCATGGAATTTCAATAATTAAGGATTGAAAAATCGGGATAATAAAATCCTGCTCCCCGAAAACGGGGACGGTGCAACGGCTGCACGGGAAGGAGTGTCAGAGTGTTGGTGCGAACCTCATGGTTACAAATTTAGGCATTTGAAATCAGTTTTGCCTGATAATGTGCCGAATTCAAATCAAAATGCGCCATATTCAGTTTTGGCCGGGTTACTGTCGGGTGTGGCTGCGTATTTGCGGCAAACCAGACCATTTCGCAAACATGAAAAACCTAACCTCGCTTCTGCTCTTCCTCATTTCCGTGACCATTGCGCACGGGCAATATGTTGCGAACAACATGCTCGCCATCAAGGAAATCCATGATGGTATTGTATGCGACTCCTGTATTGTCACCATGGCGGGCAACATTACCGCCAATGCGCATGAAATTTCATTCCTTACCCCGAACTATGACAACCAGTTTCTCTACACCGACGCTTCATTAACGAGGGAGCTATCGACCGTTGACCCGTCGAAATTCTTCGTTTCTATGGGCCGTTTCTCGCTCGACTTCTATCCGTTTGGCAAAGTACTGACGCAGAAAGGAGAGCAAATTCCTTATATCGATTTCAAAGACCTGCAATTCAGAACGGCCGTTAACGGGGAACTGAGAACCGATTGGACGGATGTGATGTCGCTCAAAAACGACCCCGATTTTTACATCGGCCACGTAACTGCCGATTTCCGCCATGAAATCAGCGAGGTTGAAACGACGCCGGCCGAGCATTATCACGCCGGAAGGTTCGAGCTGCGGCTTGGCGATTCGCTCAGCGTTGCTTTCCGGAACAAGAACACGTTGGCAAGCGTGCACCATTTCTCCATTACCCGCGTGCGAAGTGTACCTGATTATTTTAATTTCGTAGAGTTTCCCTCCGAAAAGAACTTCCAGGATATTCTGAACACGGAAATCAACAAAGTACGGACTGAACAAGGCCCCCAGGCCAACCATTTCGAAATGGACGGCGGGCATTCGGCATTTCTACGGTTTTCAAATCATGACCAATACTACTTTTTTGGTAAAAGACCCCGCAACAGCGCGATCGAGTATGCAATCGGAAAGCCGGAAAACTGGCAAAGACTGGGCGGCCAGGACGATATCAAGTTTAGCCAGGGATACTCCTACATTTACCTCGACAAACCCGAGCCAGGCAAAACCCTGAACGTGTTCCTCCGATACAGGCACCAGCCGGAAAGCATTAACCAGGTGACGATCGACGTAAAGCCATTACCGGGGCGCCCGGGCTGGATCAACGTAGCGTTACTGATATTGAGCGTAATCGTCCTCGCACTACTAGCCATTTTCATCCAAAAACAACGCCACAAAAGGCAACTCGCACGCCTCGACCGCAAGAAAAACGAAATCGAGAACCAACTCCAATTGCTCAGCGGCCAGCTGAACCCGCATTTCCTTTTTAACTCGCTGAACGCCGTGCAATCGCTGATCCGGCAGAATAACCCGGAGGCCGCCAATCAATATATTACCGAGGTAGCAACCTTCATGCGTACGATCATGGACAGCGGCCGGAAAGAGCTCGTTTCGCTCGCCGAGGAGATCAGTATCGAGGAAAAATATATCGCATTGGAACAAAAACGAAAAACATTTACGTACACCTTCCGGAACGAGTGCGGGAATGAGTTCTCCTCGATCGATTTCCCGCCACTTTTATTGCAGCCCATTATCGAAAACAGCATCCGGCATGGACTGGCTGAAAGTGTACGCAACCCCACACTGACGATTACCGTCCGCTGTGATGCCGCCGACCTTTTGGTCACCATTGCCGACAACGGCATCGGATACGACCCGTCGGTAAAATTGCAGGGGCATGGCCTTTCCTTAACCGGCAAACGAATCGCGCTGATTAACGAAAAGTTACCGGCCATGCGCATTGTCCTTCAAACCCAATCGAGCCCGGGTGCCGGGACCACCACGGAAATCAGACTTCTAAAATGGCTCTCATGAACCCCATCCGCTGCTTTATCCTCGACGACGAAATCCAGGCCGTGCATAACCTGCGCCTCGCGCTGGAAATGCATTGTCCGCAGGTGGAGCTCGCGGGCTACGCGCACAACGTAAGTGACGCGTACGATTTTCTTGCCAGAGACCAAACGGATATTCTTTTCCTGGATATCCGTTTGCAAAATGAGACGGGTTTCGACCTGCTAAAACGGCTTAACCATTTCCAGGGCAGCATTATTTTCACAACAGCCTACGACTTGTACGGCATCCAGGCCATTAAATTTTCGGCCACCGATTACCTGCTCAAACCGCTTGATCACCTGGAACTCGCGGATGCCGTCAGAAAAGCGACCGACAAAAAGAAAGAACGTGACCAAAGCGCACAGATTTCGATGCTGATCCAGTCATTTGAAAACCTGCCTTCCCAACGACAAAAAAAGATCGCATTAGCCGAGGCCAATGAAATTCATTACGTATTGATTGATGACATTATCTTTTGTAAATCGGACAATAGTTACACTACTTTTTATTTAACCGGAAACAAAAATATAACCGTCAGCAAGTCTATTTCTGAATATGAAAATATTCTTGAACCTTATGGATTTGTACGGACCCACCAATCCTATTTGATTAATAAAAACAGGATTGTATCTTTCAGAAAGGAAGAAGGCGGATATTTGCTAATGGAGGGCAATTACCAGGCCATTATCAGTAAGCAGCGAAAACATCTTTTAAAGGAATTGTTTACCTGAATATTAAATCCATCGACGATCAGCTATGAAAAAATACTTCTACTTTCTGCATTTCCTGCTATTAAGTGCTGGCTGCTGTATCGCACAAAGGCAGATTACCAATTTCAACAATACCGAAGACAAGCAAGCATTTAATCCGGTTTATCAATTACAGATCGGCAACAAGTTGATTTTTTCGTCTTTTGCCCCTGCTACTGGTAATGAACTTTGGGTTTCGGAAGGAGCAAAGTCCAATACGAAGCTGTTGAAAGATATTACACCCGGGTATCAAAGCACTTATCCTTACGATTTTAGCAAATATGGGGATTTTGTTTATTTCGTTGTGAATGGGTATGAGATCTGGAAAACCGATGGCTCTCCCGCCGGTACACAAAAGCTGCTGCATTCCGACAGCACCCTGAATTTGAATATTGTGTCGGGAAAACTGCTCGTTACGTTCCGAAACGCACACACCCAACGGTATGTTTTTGCCTGGCTCGATACGAATGGGAAAACCGATTTTCTGCGTGATGAGGCCACAGCTTTCAAGTACGCGGCCGGGAATCTCTATTATGGCTCATACGATTTGACATCCGAAAAATGGACATTAAAAGTACAAGACAGCGGATTACACACCCTGGCCAGTGAGCCCGGCCCGCCCTTGAACGACATCATTATAGAGGCGCAAAGCGGCTACGAATACATAGCAGTCGATGCGGGCTATATTGAAAAGAAACTGGTAGTAGCTGCATCGAACCGGGCTGAAACTGCCAAAATATACCCATGGAACCGGGGCGCTGCGCCAACGATGCTGAGAGATAAAGCCGGAGCACTTTTTTTGATTGACGACGCCATTTATTCCGGTAAAGACATTACACTGAAAATATTCAAAGTCATCGAGGGGCAGAATTGGGAAACAATAGCTGATATAAAAACCAGCATGTTATATGCTGACACACCGACGGGGTTCAGTGAAGGCCCATTTCATACCAATTTTATTTTAGAAGGGGATCAGCTTACCTTCACTACGCTTTTTGGGTACGAAAGCGTCCACTCGGCATACCTGGGGGTATTCGATTTTAAAAAGAATATCAAACGCATGTCGCCACGTCTTCCTGGTGAGGTTACGGCACGCCATGTAAAACTTGCTTCGCAGTCACGCGATGTATTTGAAATCCGTTCCGGCAATAATAAATGCATTTACAATATTGCTGAAAACAAAACCATTTCCATTGAGCAGCTCCCCTATCAGGTTCAGAAAGTAAAAGTAGGAAATACGGAATATGAACTCTCGGACAATGTGTATGTTTCCGGTAGTTCGCTACGCTTACCGCTGATGAAGCGCCGGCCTGTTTACAGGGAAAATGGGCTTGCTTTCAGAACTGTCCTCAACAATAAACTGCTATTCTGGACCAATGATGACCAAGGCAAGGGAAAACTGTGGTTAAGCGACGGCAAAACGACCTCCGAATTGTTGTCGTACGACGGTACTGTAATCCCCTGGACCATGGTCAGGGACTCGATCAGGATTGGAAACCAGATCGTGTTTGCTGCGGTGAGCCAGCGGGGAATCAGGATATTTAAAACAAACGGTACCCCCGCCGGCACCGGCGAGTTGTACCACTATCCGACCGACAGCTGGTCTTCCGTAACCAAGGTCATTACCAACAACCGGCTGGCCGTTTTTGAGCTCAATGTGGCGGGTAAGGAGGTAAGTCTGATCACCGACCTGGAAAAGGTTTGGGAAATCGATGATTCGCAATACGCGCAACGGGAGTTCCACGCCACTTCCAATGATCTTTTTATGATCCATTCGTCGGTCAAAAACGGGATTGGTTATAGCACGGTTTACAAATTCGACAACGGCGATCTGAAACTGATCGAACTCAACAAGGGTGGTGCCGACGCAATGAACCATCAGATATGTGACACCCGGATTTACTACATGCTCCGCAATAGCGCCGGTTACCTGAGTGACATTTGCTACACCGAAATGGGCTCTGACAAGATCAACCGCCTTTTCACCGGGCCGGCGAACTACCTGGTCCGCCGAGGCGACTGCCTCATTGCCGGAACGATGAGCGGGCCGGATGTAAAAATTTACAAGGCCAGTACGGGAGAGCTTCTCGGCGAATTCACGGATATATACCCTGTCGATGCCTCGACCTCCAATGCGATCGGACTTTGGAGTAAAAGGCAGGCAGTGATCGTCCACAACGACCGCGTTGTCAGTCAGAAATTCACGGAGGACATCGAATTCTCTACCGTGGTTCCACAAGGAATTTTAATCAAAGTCAAAAGTAATGCGGGGAGCTCATGGTACATTTATGAACTGAAACGCGGGAAGATCACCGAGCTTTTCAAGGATCAGACAATCGATTTTACCGGCATTGCAGCGGGCGATCAGCTGGTATTCGACGATAATGGGAATAACCGGCATCAGATTATCTGGGATTTAGCTAAACAAAAGCGTTTGGATTTCCCAGCCGGCCTTCAAGTGACCAAAACGATACCTGGGGACCTTATTGTGGCCTACAACCCATTCAATAACACGACTCCCGCAGTATATACGCTGGAAGGCACTGCGCCGCTCAAAATGTATGAACTGCCCGACTGGTATGATTTCCCCTCGTTAGGCTATGTAAATTACACGCCGTTCAGCACCAAAGCCAGGGGTTTCGAGCTTGCCAGGATCGATCGCGACTCGCTATACCATTTTCCCGAAATCATTAAGGGATCCGAGGGCGCCACATTTCACGAAGTCTTCCATTTCAAAGGGAGTGTGTACGCAACGGCTTTCACCTACTCGAAAGGTTTGCAGGTATGGAAAATGGACGAAATGAACCTCACTCCGGACGATAACAACGAATTGGTGGCGAGCCGCCCCGAAATTCCCGACCGCGTGGGTAACTTGCCCGACAATATGCATTTGAATGTGTATCCGAACCCGGTTATCAGCGAACTCAATATCGATCTGAAAGAAGGCGGGCTGATCCGCATCCTGGATCCGAGGGGCTTTGAGCAGCTTAAAGTCACCGTCGGAAAGAGCAAGCGGCTGGACGTAAAAAGCCTGCCTCCGGGTCAATACACGATTATCTATTCGGGTACCAACGGACATATCGTAAAGAAAATCGTGAAGCTCTAATGCTGCCCCCTTTTCCAGATGAAGCCGTCGATCACATAATGCGTGATTTGCGGCACAGCGAGCAGCGGTACGATCAATACGAGCGTGGGAGGGTGGATGAGCGGAGACACGGCGAAGCGGATATGATCATACCCGTAGCCCAAGCGCGCACGAATGAAACGCGAAAAAACATCGATGTAACGCCGGTCTTGAAAAAACTCAGAAACCAGAAGGTCCCGGTATACGCCATTTATGGAAAACAGGACGGACTCTATTCAAAGGAACAAATTGCCGGTTTGTCACGCATTACAGGTAAGTCAAGGTTAGTTTACCTCGATAATTGCTCTCACACCTGCTTTGTGGACCAGCAAGCTCAATTTATCGAAGCATTGAAGTCCTGGCTCAAATAGATCGCCAGTTTCGAATCCCGGATCCGGGTGCATTGCCAAACCTGCCATTTCAGTCCACATGGCTAATATTCAGCTGGCTAATTTGGCATTACCAACTCTGAATGTTCCTTGGCATCAAACTTTTCATATCGGTGCTCATACACAACAATAATCTTCTAAGTTACCGCCCAAAGCAAAAGGAGGCAACTACTTGCGTATTTGCCTCCTTGCTGAACTTTAAATAAAAAGAATCCTATTTCGTGGTCGTTTCCGTCAGTTTCACTTTCACGGAAGTGTAATATAAAGTAGTGGTTGCCTCGAACCCGGAATCGGTTCCGAAAATGAGCCACAGATTGCCGCTGGCGTCGGTTTTACCTTTGAATTCACCAGTTTTCGTCAGCAGCTTGTAGCCTACCTTATCGGTTCCGTTTCCGATATCACCGATGATTTTCATATCCTTACCGTCGTTTTTCTGCTGGATTTTATCGATGTTCATCCGATAATGATCCAGGTTGTCGACCGTCGTTTTCGGCTCGACAGGTACTGCGCCGATGCCCACGCTCACGGCGTTGGGGGCACCGCCCACACCTATCCAGCCCTCTGAAGGTGCGTCAGACGCAAATTCCAGTGTGAAAGCCGCATTGTATTCCTGGTTCGGTTTTAGTCCCGTAACTTTCTTTTTGAAATACATAAACAGGTCGTCGCTATGGTTGTTGCCCGAAATGCGGAAACCCTTTTTCTGGGTGTCGAGCGGCGCGGGCAGGTTGGCGATTCCCTCTTCGAGTTTCCAGTCTGTTTCCATCTTCACAGGATAATCGGCAAAACCGGCTGTCCATCCTTTCTTGTCGCCATTGAACTGGTCGTTAATCTCCATTTCTAAAGGCAGTCCCGGGGCGCTGTCATCGTCGTTGCAAGCAAGGAACAGGAATGGCAGGCCGAGCATTAAAACTAACTTTTTCATGAGCTGTTATTTGGTTTTTAAATCCGCTAAGTGATGCAAAACCGCATAGGTTTGGTTGGAACAAACTCGCAAAAGTTATTCCCGCCCGGCCATGTATTTCTGAAAATGAACGATCTAGCTCATGTTAAATTTTCAATTAATCATAATAAAACGCGCAATTACGAAGCCGCATACCGGGATGTCCCGCCCTGTTTTTTGCGGTTGAAAAACGTGTAAATAATCGGGAAAACGAGCAGCGTCAGAACGGTCGCTGTGATAAGCCCGCCGATTACGACGATGGCCAGGGGCTTCTGTGTTTCGGAGCCGATACCAGTCGACATCGCTGCCGGCAGCAACCCTATCGCCGCCATCAGGGCCGTCATCACGACCGGCCTGATCCTCGATTTCACGCCCTGCCGCACCGCTTCTTCCAACGGCATCCGGGCCGCCAGGTTTTTGTTGAATACCGAAACCAATATCACCCCGTTTTGCACGCATAACCCAAACAATGCAATGAACCCTACCCCGGCTGAAATTCCGAAGTTCATATGCGTAACATGCAGCGCGAGGATACCGCCTACCAATGCGAAAGGCACGTTGGCGAGCACGAGGCCTGCGTCTTTGGCATTGCTGAACATGATAAACAGCAAAATGAAAATCCCCACCAGGCTCACGGGCACCACTTGCGCCAGCCGGTCGGTGGCGCGCACCTGGTTTTCGAATTCTCCCACCCATTCCACGGAATATCCTTTCGGCAAATCGGTCAGCTTTTCCTTTACGCGCTGCTGAGCCTCGGCGATGGTTCCGCCTAGGTCTCTGCCGCGGACAGAAAATTTAACACCGATAAACCGCTTGTTGTTATCCCTGTAAACGAAGGCCGGACCGGTGATTTTGCGGATTGTGGCAATCTCCTTCAATGGTATTTTGCTGCCGGTGAGCGTCGGTACCATCAGCTGCTGAATGCTTTGCTCATCGGCCCGGTACTCTTCTTTGTAGCGCAGCCGGATATCGAACTTACGCTCGCCTTCATACAAAATAGAGGCCGTCTTACCTCCGATCGCCATTTCGATCACCGCCTGGGCGTCGGCGGTACTTACGCCGTATTGCGCCATTTTGTGGTCATGCAGGATCACGCTGATCTCCGGCTGACCGATATTGCGGATCAGGCCGAGGTCTTTGATACCATCCACATTCCGCACGGCGTCCATGGCAACGTTGGCGTATTTTTCCAGCTCCTGTAAATCGGAACCGAATATCTTGATACCGTTGCTCGCCTTATAACCTGCCACCGCTTCGGCCACGTTGTCGACAATCGGCTGTGAGTAGTTGTACAAAACGCCGGGATAGTTGCTCAGCAGTTTGTTCATTTCATCGGTCAGCTGCTCGACGTTGATCTTCCGCTTCCATTCTTTCTGCGGCACCAGATCCACCTGAAACTGACAGAAATAGAAGCCGTTGGGGTCGGTACCGTCGTTGGAACGGCCTACCTGGGACAGTACCTGCTTCACTTCCGGGAAAGTTTTCAGGTCGCGACGGATCTTTTGCGACATTTTCACACTCTCGGGCAGCGACATGCTCATCGGCAACTCGGCCGTCACCCATAATGCACCCTCATTCAATTGAGGCAAAAATTCGGTCCCCAGCATGGTGGCGGAGAAAAGCGATACACCCAGGAATGTCGTCGCCACGATCATGCTGACCTTTTTATGTCCGTAACACCCTTCAAAGCCCTTCGAAACCGTCTTATCAAAGAAATTCACAACCGGGTTATTCTTTTCCCGCACATTCTTGTTCAGCAAAAACGAGCAGAGCACAGGCACCAGCGTGAGTGTATAAAACAATGCACCCAGCAAGGCAAAACCCAGCGTGTAAGCCAGTGGACTGAACATTTTACCCTCTACTTTCTGAAAACTGAAAATAGGGATCAATGCGGTGATAATGATGAGTTTAGAGAAGAAAATAGCCTTACCCAGCTCACCGCCCGTCTTTTTGATCAAACCCAATTTCGACAACCGGTTGAAACGGTCCATACCCCGCTTGTTCGCCATATGATCGAGCGCAACGAACACGCCCTCGACCATGACCACAGCCCCGTCGATGATAATCCCGAAATCGATCGCCCCCATCGATAGCAGGTTGGCCGACATGCCTTTCAAATACAAACACATGAATGCAAAAAGCAATGCGAGTGGGATGATGATCGACACGATGACGGTCGTACGCCAGTCGGCCATGAACAAGAAGACGATGACGGTCACAAATACAATACCCTCTACCAGGTTATGCTTTACCGTATCGGCGCAGAATTCGATCAGATTATCACGATCGTAGAAGGTAACCATCTTCACATCCGGCGGTAGTATCTTGGTGTTCAGCTCCGCGATTTTCTCCTTGATGCGCGCCAGCACTTCGCTTGGGTTCTCGCCTTTCCGCTGTACCACAATGCCTTCTACGACATCGTCCTTACCGTCCAGTCCTACCTGCCCCACCCGCGGCAAATCCGATTCCTTCACGTCCGCCACATGCTTCACCAACACGGGGTAATCCTTCACATATTCAACGATAATGTTCTCGATATCCTGCGTCGATTCCAGCAGTCCGATCCCGCGCACGACGTACGCCTGACCGTTTTTTTCGATCACATCCCCGCCCACGTTGATATTGCTCTTCGTAACGGCCTCATACACATCGGCCGGCGTAATATTGTATTTCGCCAACGCAGTAGGGTTCACCTGCACCTCGTAAATCTTCTCTCTCCCGCCAAATGCCACCACATCGGCGACACCCGACACGCTGCGTAACTGGCGGTCGATCACCCAGTTCTGCAATGTGAGCAGCTCGCGGCTGTCGCGATCTTTACTTTCGAGCGTATACCTGAAAATCTCACCCGTGGGCCCGTATGGCGGCTGGACTTCGGGATCGACGCCGTCAGGTAACGACACCGTCCGGAGCTGGTTATTCACCTGTTGCCTGGCAAAGAAATCCTCGACCCCGTCGTCGAATATGATTTTGATCACCGACAACCCGAACATCGTCACGCTCCGCACATTGGCTTTCTTCTGAACCGAGTTCATCGCGATCTCGATCGGCTGCGTCACAAACCGTTCGATCTCCTCGGCACTGCGCCCGTTCCACTGCGAAACGATGATGATCTGCGTATTGGTAATGTCCGGAAAAGCTTCCAGTGGGGTCGCACGATAGCTCGCTATGCCCGCCACAACGAGCAGCCCCGTCAGGAAAAATATGAAAAAGCGGTTCCGGAGGGAAAACCCGACGATTCCCCTGATGAATTTGTTCATGATTCAATTTTGAATGATTGAATGACTGAATGATTGAATGAGCCGCCGTGGAACGAGGAATGATTGAATGAATGGGTAAATGGGTAAGTTATGTTCTCAGGTAAATGTTTTCTGACTCACTATTGGGCCATATCTGGCAACACCTTACTATTCTTGACAATCCCTGACTATTCATTCATTCGGTCATTCAATCATTCGGTCATTCAATCATTCAATTATTGATTTAACGCATTATAGATAAGCAACTGATTCTTAGACACAACAACCTCTCCATCTGCCAGGCCACTGCTGATGTACGCGCGCTTGGAAAGGTTACGGAAAACCTCCACGGGCCGCGCCTCGATTTTGCTTTTGCTTGTGAAAACGAGTACCCAGTTTTTGCTCCTGTCAAAAATCACCGCCCTGGACGGTATCGACTGCATCCGGGTATTTTCCTCGAAATTGAGGCTTACGGTGGCGTGCATTTCGGGTTTCAGCCGATAACCGGCGTTCGAAAGCTGAATGCGGATCTTCATTGCCCGCGTTTCGGGATCAAGGACATTGTAAATTTTATCGACTTTGCCTTTGAAAACTTCATCGGGAAAACTGATCGTCTTGATGTCGGCCGGCATACCCAGCCGGATTTTGGGAATATCGCTCTCGTTGACATTGGCCATCACCCACACGTCAGAAATCTGGCCTACGGTAAAGAGGCTTTCCGAATTGTCGGAGCGGAGTTGCGTGCCGCGGTTCACATTTTTGTCTACGATAAACCCGTCGATCGGCGAGCGCACTACATAACTAGCTGATTTTGAAATACCATATATCGCAAATACGGCCTTCACCCGATCCAGCTCCGCCTGCGATTTGTCGACCATCTGCCGGGCTGTAATCACCTCGCGCTCAGGTACGAGTTTGCTTTCGAAAAGATCTTCGGTCGATGACAGGTTTTTCTTCGCGACCAGTAAATCGGACTGTGCTTCGATCATTTGCCGTTCCAGGTCGGCCACTTCGCCCGAGCGGATCATGGCCAGTTCCTGCCCTTTGCGCACGTGATCGCCGAGCTCCACTTTCACATCCTCCACATTCCCTCCTACCAGCGGAAACACCCGGATCACCCGGTTTTCGTCCGGCACGACTTTCCCTACCAGCGTCAGCTCGTTGCGCACAGTTTCCGTTCTCACGGTATCGAGCACGATCTGCCGCATCATCGAGTCCGACAGTATGAATGCCCTGGACTCTTCCTGCGGGCTGGTTTGCTTCCGGCAGGACACAGCCAATAAGGCCACCATTCCGCCCAGAATGGCGATAGCTATTTTTTGCATGATGTTTTTGATGGTTTAAAAGGCGAATAATTCCTCTCCTACGACAAAGTTCAGCTCTTCATACACTTTAATACGGTCGGATTGCAGCCGGTTGAACTCCCGGACGCTCTCGTTGTAGGTTTCGATGAAATCAATGAATTCGAGGAGGGTTATATTTCTTTTCTGAAAGTTGTCGTAAATGCCGCGGTTGAGCTGCGAGAACTGATCGGTAAAGCGTTCCTCCACGCTTCGGTAGGTGTTTTCCGCCACGATCACTTTGTTCCAGGCCGCATTCACCTCGTTGGCAATGCTGTTCCTTTTCGCAGTTTCCTGGGTTTTGAAATAACCGATCCCGCTTTTCGCGGCCCGGATATTCCCCTGGTTACGGTTAAAAAACGGCAGGTCCATCGAAGCCGAGACACCGAAATAGTGGTTCTGGTAATTACTCGCCTGGTCGTACACCGCGCCTAGCTGCACATTCGGTTTCGCCAACGCTCTTTGCAGGTTATAATTCAATTCCGCCCGTTTTACCGACGATTCGGCCACTTTCAGATCGGTGCGGCGCGTTAATGCAAGTTCCCGCAGCTGGTCCGGCGTCTGTGCCTGAATATGGTACCGCGCCATTTCCAGGCTATCGACTACGGGTACCACGTAGGCTTCCGTATTGCAGTAAATCCGCATATCGCGCTGGTTTTCGGCCAATTCAAAAAGAATATCCGCCCTGTTGTTTCTCAATTGGAAAAGCAGCGCCTTCAAGCGCACCACCTCTTTGAGTGACACATTGTTACGGCCATATTCCTTATCAAATGCGTCCACGGTCGTCGCCAGCATAGCGATTTGATTCTCCATCAATTGCAATGTCTGGCGAAGGAAATGGGTTTCGAAAAAGAGCTGCCGGAGATCGAATTTCAGCGTCCGGGCCAGGTCAAAAAATTCCAGTTCCGTTTTGCGCGTCGTTTCCATATCCAGCGCCACTTGTTTCGTACGCTTGCCGGCGCGGGTAATGACCTGTTGCAGGCTGACAAACTTCTGCCCGCCCTTGCCCACATCCAGCCAGCCCCGCGAAGGATTGTAAGCGCTCAGCTCCACGTTCAGATTTGGGTTATCCCAAAGTTTGTCCTGTATTTCAGCCGCCTTGGCGATGTCGATCTGGTAGCGTTCGGCGAGCAGGGTCAGGTTGTTTTTTAAAAAGAGACTGTCCACCTGCCGGACGGTCACTTTGAGGGTATCCTGGGCCTGTGCAGCAAAGCTCGCACAAGCCAGTAACCCGATCAGGTAAAATCGCATAACTCTTGTTTTTGACAATGCAAAGATTGGGAAACGGTACCTTCCGGCCACCATTTTTGCATTTAGAAAATCCTTAAAAGTAAATTAGAAGAAAATTAAAAACAGCGTTTAGACGCATCCAAGGCACATTTTACATAAAACCAACCATCTAACCGCAGCCCGACAACTCATTCGGCCATCAATATATAGCCCAATCCCGGCCTGGTCTGGATCAGCTTCACGTCATAGCCTTTGTCGATCTTTTTGCGCAAGTAATTGATATATACCTCCACAAAATTGGTCCCCGGATCGAAAGTCAAATGCCAGATATTCTTCGCCAGATCCATCTTCGAAATGATCGTCCCCGGATGAAGGAGAAAATATTCGAGCAAGGCAAACTCCTTGGCAGTCAGCCCGATAAATTTCCCGGCACGCGTCACCACCTTGGTATCCACATTCAGCTGTAAATCGGCGATGCCTAGTACCCGCTTGCCCTCACCCGATTTCCCGACAGCCGAAAGGCGCAATGCAGCATTCACCCGTGCAATCAACTCCCTGAAATCAAATGGCTTAACAATATAGTCCGTCGCGCCACGCCCCAACCCTTCGACCTTGTCCTCCACCTCGCCGTAAGCTGTGAGCATAATGACGGGCATCACCGGCTTGAACTGCCTGATCAGTCTGCAAACCTCAAAACCATTCATTCCGGGCAGGTTAATATCCAGCAATATCAGGTCATAACGCCCTTCCAGGGCCATTTTTTTACCCGCAAGCCCGTCACGGGCAATCTCGGCGTCGAAGTCTTCCGATTGTAAAACCCTGTAAATGTTCTGCGCAATCCGCAGGTCGTCCTCGATAATAAGTATCGTTTTCTTCGTCTTCATACATATTCCGGTCAGGTTTGCGTCAAAAAGAAGAGTCAGGAGTAATGCAAAGATGATGGGCGGGATTTGGAACGCCCGCTGAAAGTGATTAGATTTTAATTAAATATCACCAAAAAGCGCATTACGATATTGAAGATCAACGGGTAACGGAAAGTATACCCGTTCCATCCGTTCGATGCAGCGAAACCACCGCATACCTATATACGTAAACTTTAAACCATTGGAAAATCCGATTACCATCCGACAAATGCTCCTTACCGACGTTCCATTCGGCATGCAGCTGGTGCAGCAGGCGGGCTGGAACCAGCTCGAAGCCGACTGGCACCGCGCGCTCATGCTACACCCGGAAGGCTGTTTCCTCGCCGAACAAGCCGGTAGAACCGCAGCCGGAACCGTTACCACCTGCATTTTGGACGACCGGACTGCCGGCCAGCTTAGCGGATCAGTTGCCTGGATTGCGATGGTGCTGGTAGATGCCTCCATGCGAAACCGAGGCATTGGTCGACAGCTCATGGAACGCGCGATAGCACATTTGGATGGCCTGAATGTTGAAACACTGCGACTGGATGCCACGTTTTTCGGCAAGGGATTGTATGAAAAACTGGGTTTTCAGGAAGAATATGAAGTGGTACGCATGAAAGGCATTTCCAAAATGCACGAGCGACTGGGCGATGAGGCCATGCCATGGACGCCGGAGACGTCGGCTCCTCCTATTCTCGACCTCGATTTCCGGATAACAGGCACTCATCGGGAGGCATTCCTGCGTTCGCTGCTCCAATCCAATATATTTTACTATTCCATGTTCGAAGACGACCTCGCCTATGCGGGCTCCCGCAAGGGGCGCAACGCGGTCCAGCTCGGTCCGGCAGTCGCGTCCACGCCCGAAGCCGGCCGGCAGATCTGTGATGCTATGCTGCATCATTTTCGTGGGCTGCCAATTTTTATAGACATTCCCGTTCCCAACAAAGCGGCATTACGCTGGGCAAAAGCCAGTGGTTTGGAAGAACAGCGGAGGTTTATCAGAATGTACAGGGGCAGAAAAATAAAAGATAGGCCGGAACTGATCTGGGCCAGTTCGGGTCCGGAAAAAGGCTAGAAAACAGGTTTGTTCAATAAGCTACATTCATTGTTTCCAATCAACCCAAACCGTTCGATAATATTCCATTTAGATTCACACAGCTGCTAAAAAATAGTTGCCGGGTTTCGCTTACTTTAAGCAAATCCATGTTTATTTGTCGACTTCAAATTAGTTTGAAGCAATATTCCCGATGAAGTTTAAGTCCTCCGTGAAAGATCTGTCCCAAAATCCGGCGCAATGATTTCTTTTCCCACAATCCGTATTTGTTGCAGATGGTTACTGACTATTACCGTATTTATGAGCCAATTATGTCGGGCTCAATCATTTTACGCAGTACTGGTCGCTGATACCAAAGATCCTTCATTAGGCGCGAGTTGCGAAAAAGACCTTGTAGAAATGTCGGGTACACTACGGAACATTTCAAAAAAAATCGAATACAATTACCAGGAGCTGATTTGTCATCAGGATAAATTTGGAAAAGGCGGCATTCAGGAGGCTATTTCCAAAATACAATGCAAACCGGAAGACATCATTTTCTTCTATTATACCGGCCATGGAATCAATGCCGAAAAGAGTAAATTTCCTATTCTTTATCTCAAGGATGAAAACCTCGAACTGGAAACCGTTCACCGGCTGCTGAAAGAAAAGAAGCCGCGCTTTTGCCTCACATTAGGCGACTGCTGCAACAAACTCCTCGCAGGTACGCGCCCGCGGACGGCAAAACCCGTGGTAAGGGGAATCAGGGTGACCGAGGATACCAAAATCGCCCGCGCGCTGTTCCTGGATGCCAACGGCGACCTGCTCATCAGCAGCGCCATGAAAGGCGAACAAGCTACGGCACACCCGCACGATGGCAGTTTTTACAGCAATACCTGGATGCAGGCGCTCGCCTACGCGGAGGGGCATAACGCGCATGTGTCGTGGGAAACGCTCCTTACCGATGCCGAAAACCGCTTGCAGGCAAGCCTGAAAAGCCTACCCGATTCGTTGAAGCACCACTCGCAGTGGATAAGCACTTTGCCTGCGACGAAGCTGCCCTGCCCACAAGCCAGTTTTACGGAGATCAACAAATTCCTGAATGTGCTGGCGGACGAGAAACTCAGTTTCAACGACCGCAGCAAGCTTAGTATACTTGGCCAAAAAGGCTTTTTCGGGCCGTCGGCGCAGGTGAGCATTTACCTGGACGACCCTGAGAAGCCGGTGGATACGCAGCCTATCGACCTGTTTTTGAAAAGGATCGTCAACACCGCTCCGCTCATCGATGAATTCAATTTCGTAGAGCGGCTTTCGTCGCTCGGGAATGGGTGCACCTACGACGTGGTAACATTACAGGAAATCCGTAAAAAACGGTAAGTCATTAGCTTAAAATATATGCTTAAACATCTTATCTCATCCTGCTTTCTCATTCTCGGCATCGGGCAGCTGTTTGCTCAGACCGAAATGGACAAAAAAAGGCTGGCGGAGTTTCGGCAGTTGACGGAACAGCGCGTGAACGACCTGCAACTATATATTGCCCTCATTGCCGATAAGAATAACTCCATCGAACAACGCGAACAAGCGGTGGAGCTGGCCGTTGGCCTGTTTGAAAAAGATCACCTGGTGAACGGCAAAAGGCGTGCGCCGCATGTGCAGGTGTCGCGCAGGAATGGTATTGTATCGTCGGTACCGGTGCCAATCTATTTCAAAAACCTGATGCATGTGAAGTTCGACAAGGTGGAAATAACATCCTACGACGCAGCGGTCGTTTCCAAATTTGAGAAGGCGGCCAGCGGCGATTACCGCGCCCTCGCCACGTACTACCAGCAGTTCAAAGGAATGGACAAGCTGGGCAACCTCGTTTACGGCAGCCGCGACCGCAAGGATATCCGCGTTACGGCGCAGAGTATGGCCGTATATGCGCAGACGGGCAAGGAAGACCTGAAAATATTCTTCGGCGATATCACGGTTAAAGACACCGTCCCGATCCCGGGCTTTTAGGCCACCAATACCATTACCACAACCCGAATGAGGTTTATAATCAAAATAGCCACCTTGTCCGCATTTGTATGCTTCACTGTCCTTCGGTCCCCGGAATCGCAGGCGCAACGGCGCGGCATGGGTTTGAAAATGGACGATTCCAGATACCTGCGGCTTCCCCGCAAATCGCCCGATATTTTGCTGAAAGGCGCTCTGCCGGAATCGTTTCACATCCGGGAGCTCCTACCCGAAATCGGTGACCAGGGCATGGACGGCACATGCGTGGGCTGGTCGGCGGCATATTATATGCGCACGGCGATGGAAGCCGGCAAAATGGGTATCGGCAGCCAACCGGCCAAAATTGCCGCCATCGCATTCTCCCCCGGATGGCTCTACGGGCAGCTCAAACCGGGCCAGGACACCGCGTGCGCCGAAGGCGTTTTCCTCGAAGACGCCCTGGAAGTGATGAAAACGAAGGGCTCGGCATTTCTGAGCTGCGCCCCGGGTACCTGCGGGAGCAAATACGAGCAATGCGACGAAAAAGCAGCCAACTACAAAATCGCCGACTATGCCACGCTATTCAGCCCGAAGGACGGAGAAAGCACAGTCGAACAGCGTATTAACGCCATTAAATCGGCGTTGGTGGAAGGCCGGAATGCGGTACTCATCGGAATGCTCATACCTCCGTCATTTATCGACGAAGCCACCGGGAACTGGCGGGCCGCCGCCGGTGAAACACCCGATAATGCCGTAGGAGGCCATTCGATGGCCGTGGTAGGCTACGATGACCACATTAATGAGGGCTCGTTCCTGATCGCCAACAGTTGGGGAAAAAGCTGGGGGAGCAACGGCTACACCTGGGCCCGCTACGCCGATCTCGCCCGTTTTGCCAAAAATGCCTATCAAATTTACACTGAGCCGACGGCGAAGCCACTTCCTCAGGCCATAACGCTCAAAGGGAATGTCGATTTTATGCTCGGAAATGAAACCATGGCCGTACAATCGACGCGAAGCAAGGGCGCACAGGTAACGCCCGAAATACCTGCCGGCAAAACCGAAATGCTTACCTACACCATGAGCAAGCCTTATCCATCCGGAACGCGCTTCAAAATGGTGATCAACAATACCAAACAATCGTACGTCTACATCCTCGGCTCGGACGAGGAAAACCGCGTATCGGCCATTTTTCCGTACAATTCCGACGAACTGATAACCAGCGCCGTCGTACCTGCCAATAGCACTGTGATAATGCCCTCGCTGCATGCGTCATTCACGCTCGACGAAGTTACCGGCGAGGATTATTTCATGGTATTTATTTCCCAAAACGAATTGAATCTGGAAGAGCTCGCGGCAAAGGTTAAAAATGCGCCGGGGACAATTATTCAGAAAGCCTATGCGGCATTAGGCGAAGCGTTTATCACACCAGCCGAAATCGCTTACGAACCGGAAAAAGTGGCCTACGAGGTAAAAGGCCGGCGAAAGGGAAGTGTGGTGCCTATTCTGGTGAAAATCGTGCATCAATAATCCCTCCTATCCGTCGGCTGATGTTTATTGGATAATATTTAAACCCGATTTGATTTCAATTACTTATTTTTAAATCCGATTATAACCCCAGTCATCAGCGTTTTGAACAAGTATTTCTCTAACCGGCCCGGCAAAATCGTTTCTTTTTGGAAAGGGATTGTCGTGTCCGCATTGATATTGGCATTGGGAATCGTCTTTTCAATAGCGGCCCAGGCCCAGGATAAAATCATCCGGAAAGACGGGAAGGAAATCCATGCGAAAGTGCTGGGTACCGATTCAAAATATGTTCGTTATAAGCGATTCAATAACCCGAATGGCCCCGATTATTTTATTTTCCATTCGGACGTTTCGAAAATAGAATATGAAAATGCCGGCGCCGGACAAAAGGAAGAGCCGCTGAAACTAGCCCGGGAGCATGCAAAGAACGAGCCGGCTGCGGAGCTGCAACTTTTGGAAGCTAATGCATTGAAATATAAAAAACGCCGTAACATCTACCTGGCCGTCGGCACAGCCGCCGTAGTTGCGGGTGCAGCTACGTTTATCAAATTGGGCATTGATTACAGTTCGTATAAAAGCGACATACAACAGACGAACGACGCCTACGTTTCGTGGTACCAAACGAACTACGGTTCCGCACCGCCCGTAGGCGACTTGCAAAAAAAAGAGGGCTTCCGCGCATTCGCCTCGCCGGGCATTTACGCGGGAGCCGCGGCACTCGCAGGAGGTATTGTATTTGAATTAATAGGCCTTAAAAACCTGAATCTGGCAAAAAATACACGCACAGAGATCCTTAGAAGAAAGACAGAATTATCTTTTCAGCCATTTTACAAGCCAACGCATAAGGCAGCAGGTGTTAGCGTCGCACTTTCTTTTTAGGCTTCGTCCGTGATACCCTTTACAATGTTATGAAGCATCTTTTCACATTCCTCATACTGGCCTGTACGGCATTCATTTCCAAGCCGGCACTGGCTATGGAAGGCAGCGCCCCGACGGACACGATCTATCTGAAATCCCGGGAGAAAAAGGTGGTGGAAATCCGGGAAGTGTATCCCGATGTAGTGAAATACCGGTCCGCCAGCAGCAAAAGCCTCAATTCATTGCCCATAGCCGATATTACCGAGATCGTTTACCAAAATGGCAGCAGGGATGTTTTCAATGCGCTCGATCCGGGAGGCAAGCCGGAAATAAAATGGCTGGCAAACCCGGCGCATAGTGACAAGCCGGACGTAAGGCTGAATGGATGTGTGCTGAATGCGGCAGAAAATATTCGCGTGGAAGTGAATGGCACGGCCAATCCGGTAGTGACGCGGTCGTTCAAAGTAGCGGCGGCGCGCGAGGAAGGTTGCGTGGGCGGTACGCTGGTCACCCCGCAGATCGTATTGAATGAAGGGAAGAACACCGTAAGATTGCTGGCAGATAACAGCTCCGGCACCGGCTATTCCGAAACCTGGTCGATCGTGTATGAAAAGGCGAAAAAACGCATCGCGCTGGTGGTGGGCAACTCGGGTTACCAGGCCGGTTCCCGGCTGCAAAATCCTGAAAACGATGCCCGGGCGATCACACAGAAGCTGACCGGCCTGGGGTTCGACGTGATCGAACGGATCGACGCCAGCCAGGGCGAGCTACGGGCAGCCGTGGCGCAGTTCGGCAGCAGCGTGCAGAACCAGGACCTGGAAGTTGCCCTGTTCTACTATGCAGGCCACGGAATGCAGATCGCGGGTAAAAATTACCTGCTGCCCGTCGACATCAGCCCGCAAACCGAAACCGAGTTGAAGGTGCTGGCTGTTTCGGCAGACGACATTCTCGACCAGATGGCATCGGCCGACGAAAACTCACAGCGGACGAACATCATGATCCTCGACGCCTGCCGCGATAATCCGTTGAGCCGCAGCTGGACGCGCAGCTCGGGTGGCAAGGGCCTCGCGGGTATGAGCGCCCCCCCGGGAACGCTCATCACGTTTTCGACCAAACCCGGCTACACCGCACTCGATGGTGAAGGTAAAAACAGCCCGTACACCTCCGAACTTCTGAAAGCGCTCGACGTGCCGGGGCTACGTCTGGAAGACATTTTCCGGACGGTGCGCATTCGTGTGATGGAGTTGACCAACAGGCAGCAAATACCCATGGAAAACAGCCTGCTTACCCGCGAAGTGATCCTCCATCACGCCCACTAGCATTGCTGGCCCCATTATAAAACCGCCATGAAACGGCTGCTGCTTGTCCTGATCGCTATTTTTCCATTGCATTGCTCCTTCGGGCAGGCATTGAGCCCCTATTACCAGACCAAATCGGCGGAGCGCGTCAAACAGGTGCTGAAAGACTTCGAATCAGCGTTCGGCCAGCTTACCAATCCCTATATAGTCGACCGTGAGGAACGGGACGAAGCCAGCGATCGCATGTATGCGAGCCTGCGACGCGACGCGCGCTTTGAAAACGATCTGATCCCCGGCCATAAGGGCACCCAAACGATTGATTTTGAAGAATACAAACGAATCGCTTTCATCGGTTACCAAAAAGGCGGGCTTTCCTTGCATTTTGAATGGGGGGAAGCCGAATTCAAGTCGGTTCCGGAAGGTTACCTCGTGCTGTTTTATGGTAAAAAATCGCTTTTCGGCCACTACCAAGAACGGAAGCGCCTGCAACTGGAAAATGTACCCTGCCGGGCTGGTGTGTTTCTTAAAATGAATGGCAACCAGGTAACAGAAGCCAAGATCGGTTTCATAGATACCGATCTGAAAGCAAAAAGTAAAACCCCAATTTCCCTTACCGACCAGCGCAACCCGCTCGAACTGGTTACCCTGCCGGAGGTTGTCGACAAACTGGCCGGGCAAATCATCCGCTCTTTACCCGAAAAAGGGCTCTGGCAGCTATTTATTGAAGAAATCACCTTTGAAGGGCTGGGCGTGTCGAACGATTTTTCCAAACAACTCACCGGCACCCTGAAAGCCTCGCTGGGGCGAATGAGCACCCATATCCAGACTAACCTAACAGACCAAACGGCTCCCGGATCGCTCATCAAACTGAAAGGCCGGTACGATAAATCAGGCAACTTTTTGAAAATCGGGGTGCAGCTTTTTGACGCGCTCGACCATGCCTCAGGCTTTGTGCTTTCTTCCGAAATATTACTGACCAACATTCCAAATGCAAAAATAGAGCCTGCCGGGCATCTGTTGCAGGACGCTACGCAAGTACAGGCGATCGCGGCCGCCGGTAATGACGATCAGTCCGCTGCCAAAGACGATGAATTGTTCCTCGAAGTGAGTACCGACAAAGGATACGGGCCGCAATCGTACCGGGAGGGCGATATAATGACACTAAAAGTGCGGGCCAACAAGCCGTGCACGGTAAGGATGATTTACCAGGATGCCGCCAAAAACATCGTTCAACTTCGGAACAGCGATTTCATGATTACGGGCGACGCAGTCGGCAAATGGGTTTATATGCCGGAACAATTCGAATGCGCGGCACCGTTCGGGTTCGAAATCCTTTTCGCATATGCAACCGAAGGGAAGTTCAAGCCCATTGAAAAAACGCACTCGCAAAACGGCTTCACATTCGTCCTCGACGATCTTAACAGTGTGGCCGCGCTCACTGCAGGAAGTACGGAAAGGGAAAAAATCGTCCAGCGTACAATTCCCATCACCACACAGCCGCGCAGGAAGAAACTTTAAAACTGAAAAAGAGCGCCCGTCGAATTCGTCCGGCGCTCTCCCATTGTAATAACCCACAACCCTGAAAAATCCGGCCGATCGCTATCCCCGAGTGATGGACCGGCCCTTGTTTTCTGGGTCAACTATTTATCTCCGCAGGATCGGAAACCTTATCACCGTATGGCAACTTTTTTTAATTTGTTTCAGGCCGGATTTCCCGAACCGGCTCTTTTTTGTTTTCTTGTGGAAATATCAAGATGAATGGCACCCCGAGATTCCTGCAAACGATACCGTGATTCTGACCTGTTATTTTACGAAGAACTCCTTCTTGAAAAACGCGAAGCATTCTCGTGCCTGTACCTTCAAACCTACCGTCAATGCATTCCCTATGCATTGAAACGGGGCAGCGACCAGGTAGTAGCAGAAGATCTTTTGCAGGAATGCCTGGCTATCTTTGTGAGTAAAATCCGGGACCGCAGTTTTGTGTATCAGGAAGGAACGCGCATTACGACCTACTTTCAGAGCATTTACATCAATCAATGGAAAAAGAGCCTTAGCCTGGCTTCCCGCCGCGGCGAGGTAACGCTCGAGAGCATGGCACGACAGGACGATGACCGGAATGCATTCGAACACGATCTCGCAGACACCGCCTCGCCGGATTATGACGAAGACGAACGCAGCTGGATTTTCACGAAACTCGACCGCGCTTTTCACCTGCTTGCCGAAGACTGCCGAAAGGTGCTGCGCTGGTTCTATGTCGAGGACCGTTCGCTGCGGGATATTGCCTGCGAACTGGGCATAACGGAAGCATCGGCCACCCAGAAGCGGTTCCGCTGTGCGAAATACCTGAGAGAAAAATTTCATTTGTAGTGATAAGAATCGACAGAGCGCACGTATCAACCTGTAAAATTTAGCAGCGAATCTCAATTTAACACACATGGAATTGTCGGAAGAAGCTTTTCATGAAATCCACCAGTACCTCAACGGCGAAGGCACGCCCGAGGCGCGCGCGGACTTTGAAAAAAGAATGCAGGCAGACGGGGCCCTGGCCCACGAAGTAGCCATGCAGCGCCGCATTCGCAATGGACTGAAAGCCAACGAATACAGAAACCTTTTCCGCGACATTCACGCCGAGCTGCAGCGCGAAGGCATGCTTGCCAATCAAGCAGAACAGGACGATCAGAAGAAGGGCAAAATCGTACCACTATTACCGGAAAGCCGTTTTGCAAGGCGCTGGCCGTACGTTGCAGCGGTCGCGAGCATTTTCGTAGTTGCCGGGCTGCTCTGGTATTTCAATTCCCAACCTGAAAGTACTCCGATCGCCTCCGACACGCCTGTCGCTGAAAAACCGGCTGCTCCCGACACCCTACGGCCGGCACCGCCTGCGGCAAAGCCGGAATCCGTAAAAACTACTACTCCGAAATCGAAAAAGCCACAACCAACTCCGGCCAATACAGCCAAACGTGACTTTTTTGCCGAATATTTCAATGAAAAACCGACGCTCGAAAGCCCTTTCTCGAAGGAAAAACTGGGCCTAAGCCCGTCGGCATTCAGGCAGTGGCAGTCCGACACCGCCCACGTGCACCAAGGCGTCCGCTTCCTGGGCGCGAACAATGCTGCGCTGGCCTTGCAAGAGCTGGAACTATTGGAAACCAGCCGGTTCCCGCAAGTAAAAGGTACCGCCGAGTGGTACATTGCACTGGCCTACCTGCAACAGAACGACCTTAAAAACTGTGTGGAGCAACTGAAAAAAGTCGCGGCAGACGCCGAGAACCCTAATAACAAACAAGCGGCAGAATTGCTCGCAAAAATGCAGTAACTTTATAGCTCCTTCCCTACGGATGTTTCACCTATGAAGAGATTTTTTTACTATATTCTGCTGACGTCGATTGCTATCGCATGCCATATTGAAACGCCTCAAAGACCGGTTTCCCGGTTCACGTTCACACCTGCGAGTGGTTGTAAGGCGCCGTGTACTATTGAATTTACGAGCGAGTCGGAAAAAGCGGAGAACGTTTATTGGGATTTTGGCGACGGCAGTGATTTGCAAAGCGGCAACCCTGTGACACACGAATTTACATCCGCAAAAAGTTACCAGGTAAAATTGATTGTGAAAGGTGTGGAGGGAGGCAGCAGCGGGTTTACTCAAACAGTAAAAATAGACGAAGCGGCGCCAATCGAAACGTTCAGTTTGACCGGGGGGTACAATTTCCCAACTGACATCTTATCTGACTCAAAGGGGAACATTTACGTTTCCGGTACCGGCAGAGGTAGAATCGACTTCGGAAACGGAAAGACGCTCAATTCGATATCCGGCTCTGACGATTTCTTTGTTGCAAAATATAACAGCTCTGGTCAATGCCAATGGTTGTACACTGACGGAAGCGACGGTGAAGACCATGCCAATGCGATAGCGTTAGATAGCAGCAATAATGTATATGTAACTGGGTTCATTAGTGGACGACTTGCACGTGCAGGTATAGCTCCAAAAGGTAGTGGCTTCGACGGATTTGTAGCGAAGCTAAACGGTGTAACAGGACAGACAGATTGGTTCAAAACATTCGGAGGGCCTTTGAACGACCAGGGACGGTCACTCGCTTTTTTTCAGGCTGGCGAAGGTCCGAAAATATACATGACTGGTACCGTAGAAGGCGATAACTTAAACGGTAATATCGACTTCAACGGGAAAACGCAAAAGGCTCCCAATGGACGGGATGGCTTCTTGATCATTCTGGGTGCCCGTGATGGTGAATTTGAAGACCCTTATATGATTCATGGGCCTAATATACAGGCCCCGGAAACCATTACAGTCGATTATGATGGAAACGCTTACATTGCTGGGGCGTTCCTGCAAACGATTAAATTTGGCGATACAAATAAAGAACTGTCGAGCGTTGACAGTGTCGATGTTTTTGTTGCAAAATGGGGTCTGATTGCTAAAAACTTTTTATGGGCAAGTCGTGCGGGTTCAAGCAATGTCGACTTCGCTTATGATATTGAATTGGACAAGACATATGAAAATATTTTTGTAACCGGGATGCACAGCGGCAACATACGCGAATTCGAAAATCTGATAAGTTCCGGGGACGAAAATGTTTATCTTGCTAAATGGAGTGTTGGCGGCAAAGCCCAAATAGCGCGTAACGGCTTTGCAGACGGAGGAAGAGACTACCATGGTGGAATCGCCCGAACTCCAAAAGGCAACATTGTAATCGCTGGCTCGTTCTCCGGCCTAACAGGTCGGTTTCCAATGACAGACGCTACTTCCGTAGCAGGTGGTGGCGGTACAGATATCATTCTCGCCGAAGTCGAGCCCGGAGGACTTACTCGCGCCAGCCAATTCCTGGTCAGGGACGGCGGTAGGACGGAAGACAGGGTGAATAAAATCTGCGTCACCAACTCTGGATATGTTTATGTCGCTGGTTGGTTTTATGATGAATCCACTTTCAATAAGATAACTGTAACTGGCGACAACAAAGAACGGAACACCTTCATCACCCGCTACAAGCTGTGAATCCCAACTTTTGGAAATACTAAAAAAGAGCAGACAAAACGCCTGCTCTTTTGTTTTTGGATGTGAAGCCGTTGCTTACACTTGACAATGCATAGACGACCGGCTTGTGTTTTTGTTACAATCCGGTTTATTTCAGATCGCATGTCCCCGTTACGACGGCCCGGTCGTCACAGGGGAAATCAAACCAATATCCATCATGAAAGAATTCGCATTAATCTTCCGGCTCGACATTCAGGCCGATTTCCGCCCCACGCCCGAGCAGATACAGGAACGCATGAACTGGCTGGCCGGCATTGCCGCGCAGAACAAACTGGCCGACAAGGGTAACACGCTATCCAATGAAAGCGCCAAAACGGTATACGCCGATAATGTGGTTACCGACGGCCCGTTTACCGAAATCAAGGAGTTTGTGAGCGGCTATGTGATCGTCAGAACCGAGACGATCGACGAGGCCGTGGAACTTGCGAAGGCCAATCCGATATTCAAAATCGGGGGCAATATTGAGGTGAGGGAGATCTTACAGCGCAAATAGCATTCCTCAATGGCTGAAAACCCTGAAATATTGTCCGGCCTTTTCAGAAGAGAATATACCAAAATGACGGCCGTACTGTGCCGTCATTTTGGATTAAAACACATTGAAATCGCGGAAGATATCGTCAGCGAAACTTTCCTGAAAGCCAGCGAAACCTGGCCACTGCAAGGCACACCCGAAAACCCGACCGCCTGGCTATACACGGTTGCCAAAAACAAAACAAAGGATTATCTCAAACATACCCGGGTGTTTGAAACGCAGGTCTTCCCTGCTCTCCTGCGCGGCGCGGACCAATCGGAACCCACATTCGACTTTACGGCCGAAACGATCGCCGATAGTCAGCTTGCCATGATATTCGCGGTTTGTAACCCGGCCAATTCGCCCGAAAGCCAGATCAGCCTCGCATTGCAAATCCTCTGCGGTTTCAGCATTGCCGAAATCGCCGACGCGTTCCTTTCCAAGCCCGAGACCATCAAGAAGCGCCTCCTGCGGGCACGGGCCAACCTGCGGAACGACCGGTTCCAGACAGGCCCGCTGCTGCCCGCCGAAGTACAGGCGCGGCTCGATGTAGTGCTGCGTACCCTCTACCTGTTGTTCAATGAGGGCTATTTTTCCAAATCGGGCAACATTCTCATACGCAGAGACCTATGCGCGGAGGCCATGCGCCTTACGCACATGCTCGCCGAAAACCCGCTCACCAACTCGCGCCAGGTAGAAGCCTTGCTGGCGCTGATGTGCTATCAAAGTTCCAGGTTCGAAGCACGGCTGAACGATCACGGCCATACCATCCTATTCGAGGCACAAGACGAGCGTATGTGGGACAAAGAGCTGATCGACCGCGGCCATTACTACCTCGTCAATGCATGCTCGGGCAATGCGGTTTCCAAATACCACATCGAGGCCGGCATCGCCTATTGGCACACCACCCCGCCAGGGACACAGAAATGGGAGCATATCCTGCATTTGTACAACCAGCTCGTCGTTCTCGAATACTCAGCTGCGACGGCGCTTAACCGGACATTTGCATATGCCAAAGTATATGGCCACCAGGCCGGGTTAGAAGAGGCGCAAAAGCTCGGGTTGGAAAACAACACTTACTACCATTCCTTGCTCGGCTACCTCTATGCCCCCATTTCCGCGAAACAGGCCGCGGTACATTATCGCCGGGCAATCGATCTTTCCAAGTCACCCGCCGAAATACGCACGCTCGAAGGCGAATACGCCCGGCTGACGGGCGTTACGCCGTGATCTTCGCTTCCAGTACACTGTCGATCACCTCGTCTAAAGCCTCATTCAGAGCTTTCGGTGATTCGAGCATCGGGTAATGGCAGGTACCGGCAATTTCGATTAATGTATAGCCGTTCACCGCATTTTTTTCCAAAGCCTCCACATTGGTAGGCATGTAGTTGACGTTGATCAGGTTCATTTTGGGTTTCAGCAACGGCAAGGCCGCCCGCTCGATCCGGTCCATCATAAAAAATTGCGGTAAAGTCTGCTGACCCATCGGCTTATAGGAATCGCGAAACGCGGTCACAACTTTTTCGGTAATCCATAAGGGAGTTTCGGGAGTGACGAGCACCATCCGGGCATATTGCTCATTGGTGTCGGCATAGGCAGTTTTGGAACTTTCAATAATCGCTTCAACCTGGCTGTCGTATTCCGCGGGAAGCGGCGTGGCGAGATTTTTAAAATTGTCGACGGCGATAAAACCGATAATCGGCCCTGGGTAAGCGGCCGCTGCCATCAGGCTCAGGTTCGCACCGAGTGAATGCCCGACCAGGATCACCTCTTCGAGATTCAACGCTTTGATGAGATTAATCACGTCGTCGGCCATGCTTTGGAGCGTCCATTCCTCCCGGTTCGTTCCCGACCCGCCGTGACCGGCCAGGTCCATCGTCACCACTTGGTATTTCTCTTTGAAAAAGGATACCTGTTCTTTCCAGTAGCTCTGGTCGATGAACGAGCCGTGGACGAAAAGCAGCGTCGCGGGGCCGCTGCCGTACACATTGTAACTAATTGGGGTCCCATTGCTGATGATCGTGTTCATAGGGTTGTTGTTTGAAGTGAATATTAATTTACTTCAAATAAACCAGGCCAGAATGACAACCTATTGTCAGTAATGGATTTGCATTTTACAAAATCTTCATAAACGCGACCAGCGCTTTCTTCTCGGCATCCGTTAAATTGAGTTTATCAAACGGCAATGTCTGGTTTTCGAGATTAAAGCCCAACCCGTTCCCCCCGCCCCGATCATAGAAATCCACCACTTCTTCCAATGTCCTGAAAACGCCATTATGCATGTAAGGTGCGGTGAGCGCTACATGCCGGACGGTAGGCGTTTTGAAAGCGTAACGATGTGGTTCACGCTTGGTAAGGACATATTTGCCAACGTCGGGATCGACGTTTTTGCCTTCTGCGGTGGCAGGCGTGCCGAGTACCTCACTCTCCGTTTCGAGGTAAGCGGGCGGCACAGTTCCATTGAAAAGCGGGAAGAAATGGCAGGTAGCACATTTGGCTTTCCCCATAAAGAGGTTAAACCCGGCTTTTTCCTCGGCGGTCAATGTGCTTTTGGAACCGCGGAAGTGGCGATCGAGTGGCGAATCGAGCGACGACAACGAGCGGATGTAGCTGGCGATCGCGTTTTTAAGATTACTTTCCGTTACACCGTCGGTATAAGCTTCTTCGAAGAGCTTGCGCGGCTGGTTCTGCTTGCGCAAAGCCGCCGCGGCGTCGGGTAGCGAACCATGCATTTCATCCGGATTGCGGATAACGTCGCTCGCCTGGTCTTCGAGGAAAGTCACGCGGGAGTCGGCGAACTGTGCCGCCTGGAAGGAGGCATTCAGTAAAGTAGGCGCATTGCGGCTAATCCGCGAGCCGTTGAAACCGACCGCAAAACTCCTGGGTTCGCCATCGGTAAAAGCTTTATCGGGCTGATGGCAGGTAGCGCAAGTGCGGCCCGAGCTACTGGATAATACGGGACTGAAAAACAGCATTTTGCCTAATGCAATGCGTTGGGCAGTCATGGCCTGTTCCTCGAAGTTGATGAAGTAATTGGCATTGAACACCCCCGAATCCGTGAGCGTACGCGCGGATGGGGATAGCAGTCTTTTTTCATTAAAAACCGGGATACCCAGCGCCTTCTGTGCATCGAGCAACCGGCCGCTGAGCGGGTTGGCATATTCCCGGATAAAAACCAGTCTGTCGAATGCATTGAAATCCGGCGACTTGCGGACATAGCTGATGGCCGCATGAATGGTACTATCGAGCTGCCCCCGCAATGCCTTGTTCTTAGTGTCCGCAGTGTAATGTACCAGTTGCTCCCGCACACTTTCAAGCGCTGAGGCTACTTCGGGTAGCGAATGGAAGGCAACGGGCGAATCGAAGCCGGTAATGCCCATCGACACAACCCGGAAAACTTCCAGGCGCATAGCGTCTAATATATGGCTGTCGGTAAGGTCATTGGTTTCCGAGATCTTCCGAAGCCGGTTTACATTCGCACGGATGACGTCGGCGGTATGGAGCATGTCGGGGTAAGCACCCTCAGCGACTTCAGGAAACACCATTTCTTCCAAAACCTGAAAACCCTGCGGCTCATTCACGCGCAGGTCGTCGTCCACTTCGGGGATATTGGGTCCGTTGAGGGCGCGGGTCGTTTCGGGACTGTAATAGGCTGAGATGAACTCGACGCGCTTGTAGGCAATACGGGCGCATTTGAAGGATTTCTGAATGGCGGCCGGCTCCTTTGCACGGATATCGGCCTGCAAGCGGCTTACCGCGCTGTCAAGGTCCGTGATATTTTGCATGAAAGCCTTCTTCACTTCTTTCGCGGGCGTTTGTTTCGACATCGGGCCCATCAGCCACCAGATCAGGCATACGATCAGCGGGATGACGATGATCAGGGCTATCGAAAAGAGCAGCCTCCTGTGGCGGTAAATAAATGAATTGGGGTTACGCTCGAATTTCAGCATGTTGCAGGAGTGGGTATCAATTCAAAAGGAAAACTCCTGACCCGAAAATTCCGGCCAGGAGTCTGAAAACTATGTAATTAACGAGGCAGACCTTCAATGAGGATCAGCTGGCTGGCCTGGTTCTCCGATTTACGGATCGAGCCGCCGTCAACGCCTTTATATTTATCACCGCGCCATGTGTGCGCCTGAATGCCGAGCATGAATGTGTTCGGACGGCCGGTAACATCCGATACGTCGATCATCCCGCTACTTTCCCACGAACCGAATGCAGAAGGACCTCCCACGTTGTATTTAGCCGCATCAGCCTCCGTGCGACGGTGATCGATTTCAAGAACAGGGGTCAATTGTTTCGTATTGAGATTGAATTGGTATACGTACCCATCGTGTTTTTCATCGCCGTAACCGTTCGGGTCTTCCATGATATACACGTAGTCGAAAGTCGCGCAAACGTTATCCGGGTTCTGGAACGTCTTGGCAATGCCGTTGCGGTCGTCGCCGTCGAGCAATACTTCCAGCTTACCTTTGAGCGGGTCGTTCACGTCGAGTGTCACGCGATAAATGCGGCCGTATTTCGAGCGTGAATAGTCCGCATTCACACCTTTATCTTCCTGGCCGGTTACGGCAAAAATTACTTCGCGGCCTTGCGCAGCTCCACCCTTGCGGTAATCCACGTCTTCCACACGGCCGAATTTGATGGCTTTCAGTTCATTCACTTTTCCGTTGATCTGCGCACCGGTCAAAGTTTTGTGGTTATCGATTTTCACAAACTCCACATCATAAGTTGAGCCCGGCTTCATATCCATTTCTCTCTGATTGTTGTCAGCGCGTTTCAGCATGTAAAGCGAACCGTTATCGAGATCGCCCACGGTGTTCGACAAATACATCGCCACCTGGCCGCCGTTCACATCCGAATCGTCGTCACCGATCACGATCACGGTTTTGCCCGGATAGGCAGTCTTCGGAAGCGGGACAGCGTTTTCGGCGCTCCAACGACCAAGCCCGGCCACTTCGCGGGAGATATTCGCCTGGCTTACGTTTGCATCCACGTTGAGCGCGTGCGTGCGTGACTCCTGGCCGCTTTCACCCGAGGTCAGGAAAACAGGACCGAAGCCATGCTCGACAGGTGTTACCAAAGTGGCCGAGCACAAACGCCACGTTCCACCGTCGGAATTCAGCACATACTCCCCTTTTACAGGTTTGAAACCTTTGTCGAGCGTGATGCGGGAAACAGAGAAGTTGTCTTCATTATTCACCAGGATCGTGTAATTGCCATCCGGGTTCTGGAAAAGGCCCGCACCATCGGCCGATCCACCGAAAACGTAGGCTGGCGATTGTTCGAGCTGGTCGTCGCTGCTCAGGAGTGAGAAAAGCTTCACATTGCTTGCCGCAACGCGTCCGGAAGTAGCGCCCGGAAGCAACTTGGCGAGCACGGGCGTTACCGAGCGGTTTTGCAGGGTAATTTCCGGGCTGTTGGGATCACGGTGGTCCTGGCAGGCACCGAGCGCAAGCAGACCGGCCAATGCGGAATAAGTAAATAAAGGCTTCATGGTGAACATAAACTGATTAAGTGAAATAGTAGCACAAAGAACAACCATTCACTTTTTGCGGAGTTTATGCATTTATTATCAGTTTGTTAAAAAGGTATGACGGGCGGAGCTGACGACTAAAGTGCTGATCGCCAATATGCCGAGTATCCTGGATGAAACAAAGCTCTCCGGCATGCCTGGATATCCCGAAGTGGGCAAGGATTACGCCAAGACACTGGCCGCTATGAAAAACGAGCAGTTCGATATCTGGCTATCATCCCATGCTAGCCAGTTTTCCCTCCACGAGAAACACAAGCCGACAGACCCGTACCGCCCCGAAGCATTCTTTGACAAAGCAGGCTACCATAAATCCCTTGCTACCTTGAAAAAACGGTACGACGATAAGATACACAGCCCAAGGTAGAGATCCCTGATAATATCACACAACGCCTGAACAAGTTTCGATCACGCCGAAGAGAGTGAATCGACATTCTCTCCGGGCAGGAAAATGTAGAAGGTAGTGCCACTCCCCTCCTCGGTTTTGAACCAAAGCTTGCCGCCGTGCGCCTCCACGATCTGTTTGGAGATATACAAACCCAAACCAAAAGCCTGCTCCCCGGCCGTACCAGGGCGCCTGGAAGCGGTGAAGGGGTCGAAAAGGTTGGGAATGGCCTCTTTGGGGATGCCCAACCCGTGATCCTCCACGGAAATCGTAATGCCCTCACCCGACTGCACCACTTTGACCCGGATCGTCTCACCCTCCGGACTAAATTTAATAGCATTCACAATGAGATTATTCAAAACCCGCAGCAGCTTGTCCGGGTCGGCATTCACGACTGCCTGAGATGGGCCGTCGAGAATGAGCCGCTGATTCTTTTCGGCTGCGCGGAATGTCAGCAAGGTCACTGCGTGATCCAGAAAAACCGGCAAGTCGACCGGCTTTTTATGCAACTCGGTTTCCTTGAAATCAAAATCCGTTTGAAGTAAATCGCTGATCATGTGCAGGCAAGTGGTGCTCGACTCACGGATCAGCGCTACATATTGTTGTGCCTCCTCAGCTGTCGTCCCCTCATCTTGCAGCAGCGAGCACAATGCATTGATGCCCCCTATCGGGTTGCGCAGGTCGTGCGCCAGGATCTTGATCAGCCGCGCGTAGTTCTGATTGCTTTGCTCCAAAGCGTCGGTGGTCGATTCCAGTTGCCGGAACTGCATAGTCAGCACGCGATTGGTCTTTTTGCTCAGCTTCCAGTTCCGCCAGAGCACGACAATACTAAGTAATGTTAGCACACACACCGCCACGGCCAGCGTGAGCATTTGCGCATTGTATCTGGATTTCATCTCCGCCGAGGCCAACTGCTGGTCTTTGACAGCATATTCAATGTAATCTATCCCCGAAACCCGGTCGATCTCGGCCTGCTCTTCGAACAGCTTCAATAGTTTCTGACTGTAAACAAATGCCTGGGCATTCTCTTTCCTGCCCGCATAGTAGTCGTACAGCCGCTTGCACGCATCACGCGCGTACATGCGGTAATTTTTCTGCTCTGCCAGTTCGAGTGCCTGGTTATAAAACTGAACGGCCCGGGTTCGGTCTTCCGTTATGTAATGGTCGCCGAGATCGAGCAAAAGGTCCATACTGAGGTAGTTCAGCTCCAATGCCAGGGCCTTGTTGAGAGTCTCTTCTAAAAATGCCAGCCCTTTTTCACGCTGGCCGGTATCGATGAGCTCCGAAGCCCTCAGTTGGTCGATTGCCAGTTCGAGCCGGACATCGCGGTACTTTTCAGCGATCCTGTACGCCCGGTCTATGAGCGCCCGCCGGCGTGTACTGCTGAATTTCTGTGGGTACAGCAGCATGTAGTTGTAAATCACCAACGCCGTGATGGAATCGTGCTCAATGCGGTCGCCGAGCGCCATTGCACGGTTATAGTTGGCCTGCGCCTTATCATGCCGCCCGCTGATATTGTATACCGAACCGATATTCATAAGCGTCTGCACGATGTTCGATGAATCGTGCAGGGCAACATACTGATTATACGCATCATTATAATAGCGCAAAGCAAGCGGGATGTTCCCCTTGATATCGAATACCACCCCCAGGTTATTGGTGGCATCCGCCCGTCCTCTTTTGTAATCGTTCCGATATGCTATTTGCCTTGCTTTCAATGCATAGTGGAGCGTACTGTCCGCATTTTGTTCGTAGAAAAGCAGGGAAATCCGGTTGACGACATCGACGTAACCAGAACTATCGCGAATAGCGGGAAGGCTCATTTGCAGCTCGCGAATCTTGCTAACCTGTGCCCAGGCGGAATGCAGCGGTTCCAGGAACACCATCAAGCAAATAAAAATCCCTCTGATGTAACAAGTAAGCGTCATAATAGGTCCTGAATCACTCCGAATAAATATTACAAAGTTTCGATTTAAATCCAAGAAAAATAAAAAATGCGCCCTTGGGAGGCGCATCCACCGTTCGGGGCGCAGGATTAGCCCTGTCGCCCCTTATAACGGTGTTCTGTCATCGGTTTTAGTTAGTATCTGATCATCAATCTTATCCGTCGATTCAAATCGATGGGAATTGATTCATATTTCTGATCGTCTATTCATAGACGTCGATTCAAATCGACGGGAATTGATTCATATTTCTGATCGTCTATTCTTATCCGTCGATTCAAATCGACGGGAATTGATTCATATTTCTGATCGTCTATTCTTATCCGTCGATTCAAATCGACGGGAATTGATTCATATTTCTGATCGTCTTTCTTATCCGTCGACTCAAGTCGACGGGAATTGATTAAAATTTCTGATCGTCTATTCTTATCCGTCGATTCAAATCGACGGGAATTGATTAAAATTCAATCGTATAATTTCTAGCCGTCGACTTAAGTCGACGGGAATCGATTGGATATCAAGCGCGAATTAATCACCAATCGATTGATTAATAGCCGGGATTTTGTTTGAGTTGTGGCGACGAGTTCAGTACCGTTTGTCCGATCGGGAAAATTTCGGTGTGGTTGTCCGTGTCCGGGGTTTTGTCCCACCAGGTACCTTTGTTGAACACGCCCCAGCGGATCATATCCGTGCGGCGACGGCCTTCTACGAGGAATTCGCGACCCCATTCATCAAGCATTTCCTGGTCGGTAAGTTGGCTGCCATCGGCTTTGTATAAGCTTGGTGAACCAGCCGGATAGTTGCGTTTGCGGACAGCATTCAGCAATGCGGCGGCACCTGCTTTGTCACCTGCCCGGTATTTACATTCTGCCAGTGAATAGTAGATTTCTGCGAAACGGATCTCTGCATAGGCCGACGAAATCTTGTTTGCATCGTCGCTCGGATAGAACGGATATTTTACCGGAAAAATACCCGAGTTGTTATCCGCATTGTTCATGTTCGACGTCTTGTCGGCGATCGGAGTGCCCGGTTTCGCATCGAGGAACTTTCCTACCTGGTCACGAAAATACAATGCGTATGGTCCTTTGAAACCGCGGACGGTGTCGGGCTTGCCGGCCGAATTGGTATAGGTCAGGTAGCCATGCAGGAACATTCCCTCGCGCTTGCTGTTGCCCAGGTTTTTGTACTTTTTCAAGCGAACATCATCCGGGTACTTCTGGAACTTCACGAATGGCTTGCCCAATGCATGCGGATATTCCTTTCCATCGACGTCGAGGCCGGGCTGCATGGCATATTTAGGATTGGCATTTCCAAAATCAGTGAATCCGAAATAACTCGGCGCTAGGTTGGGCAGCATCCAGAAATACATTCCGCCATCATATTGCCAATGCGTAAGCCCGAAACTACCCGGAAAACCGAATACCGTTTCTTTGGAAGTCGCATTGTTATAATCGAATGGTGCGTCCCAGCGCGATTCGAGGGCATAAGTACCATATTTACCGTCGATCATTTCCTGGCAGAGCTTCGCGCAGTCGGCAAAACGGTCGGTACCCGTGTACACTTTCGAATTGAGATACAGCCGCACCAGCAAAGATACCGCCCCGCCCTGTGTCCAGCGACCTACCGCATTCGCTCCAAGACTTTGTACGGTCGGCAGTTTCGGCAGCGACTCTTTCAGCTCCTGCTCGATGAATGCGAATGCCTCCTGGGGAGTCACCTGCGGTCCGCCGGTGGTTTCGCCTTTCACCTTCGTCACGATCACGATGTTCCGATAGAAATCGAGCAGGCGAATGTTCAACCACGCGCGGAGCGTGCGCAACTCGGCGATCATGCCATCGAGCTCCGCCTGGGTCATGTCGAATTTGGAAGGGTCTTTGATTCCCTGCAAATCTTCCAGGGAGTTGGTCGCCAGGGTCACGCCGCCGTACAATGCATTCCACGGATCTGCCGTGAAGCCGTCATTAGGCGTCCAGGTATGATAATGCACGCGCTGGAACTGCCCGCCGTCGAACCAGTCGCCCTGACGGTTGGGAGTCATAATCTCATCGGAGCTGTTTTCCTGCAACATAAACGTGTTACCACCCTGGATGCTCCAATAGCTGTGTTCGAATGCACGCAGGAAGTCGCGGGTCACGTCTTCACGCGTTTGAAGGAAGTTATCGGAGGTGATCCTGTCGTAAAGTTCCTCGTCCAAATTTGTACAGCCCACCGTAGCCAGTAACAGCATGCCAGCACCGATTCTGGATGTGCTTTTCAATATATTAATGCTTTTCATTGTATTTCAAAATGTTAGAAGGTAAGCTGAACGCCCAGCAACAATTGGGTGGTCGACGGGTAGTAATCGAGCGTACCGTTGTTATCCGGGTTTTTATTCACACCAGGGTACAGGCCGTTCACGTTGATCAGGTCGGGATCGCCGCCGGTGAACTTCGTGAAAGTCGCCAGGTTACGGGTAGTCGCGTAAATGCGCACCGATTGCAGGAATTTCGTCTGAACCGGTTGGGTATAGCTTAGCGTCACGTTATCCACTTTCAGGAAACCGCCTGGTTCCAGGAAGTAATCCGACAGCGTCGAATAGGTCGAAGGGCTTGTCAGTTTCGAGTACTTGCTGCCGTCATAAGCTGATTTCAGCACATTGGCATTCTCCTGTGTCGCAGGCGTTCCCAGGTAAAATGCATAGGTATTGAACAACTTATAGCCGAACGCACCGCGCAGGAACACGCTCAGGTCCCATTTTTTGTATTTGAAACTGTTGGAAAGACCCATTGTAAACTTCGGCAGCCCGTTTCCAACAAACTGCTTGTCGTCATTCGTCGCCTGGTTACCCGGTATTACTTCCCCCTTTTTGTTGTACACCAGCAATGCGCCCTGCTCGTTCACTCCGGCCGATTTGAGCGCATAGAAGCTGCCGATGCGGGTATCTTCCTGCAAGCGCTGCAATGTACCCGGGCTACCCGGAGCCGGCATGCCAACTACATCCACATATTTCTGCCCTTTGAAAAGCGCATTGGAAAATGAAACGAACTTGTTGTTGTTATAAGCGCCTGTGAAACCCAGATCGTAAGAGAAATCACCTTTATGAAGTACCGAGGCATTCAATTGCAACTCTATGCCGGTGTTACGCATGGTACCCACGTTCGCAAAAGTCTGTCCCTGAATGTTCGGCGGGTTGGATACATTGTAATTACCTAACAAATCGCGGTTGGTACGGATATAATAGTTCAGGCTACCGGAAATCTTGCTGCCGAAAAGCTCAAAATCCAGACCGGCATTGAAGTTAGCCGCCTTTTCCCACCGCAAATCGTAGTTGGTGTTCTGGCTCGGGCCCCACACCTGGTAGTTGATGCCATTGTATAGGTAATACCCATAGCCGCCGTAGGTATCAAGCGAAAGATAATTACCGAAATCCTGGTTACCCGTCTCGCCGTAATCCGCACGCACTTTCAGCTCGTTCAGCCAGGGAATGTCTTTCAGGAAACTCTCCTGGGTCGCACGCCAGGCCACGGAAGCTGCCGGGAAGTAGCCCCATTTGTTGGAAAAACCGAATTTTGAGGAACCCTCGCGGCGCAAGCTGGCCGACAGGTAATATTTCTGGTCGAAATCGTAGTTCAAACGACCGAAGAACGCGATCAGTTTAGAAGTGTTTTTGTAAGAGCCCACATTGTTGATCCCCTGCTGCAAGTTCCACAAACCGCTGCCCAGATTATTATAGGTCAATACATTGGAAGGAAAATTCTCGTTTTTCGCATTGAAACCCGACGATGTGAAATACTGAAACGAGTATCCTCCGAGCAGTTTCACGGAATGCTTGTTCAGGTCCAGGTAATAGTTACCGATCCACTCGAAGCTTTTCTGGTCGTTTTCCTCCAAAATCTGCTCGCCTGTATTGCGTTTGCTGCCATTGATAACGGTCGTCAGCGTCGAAGGCGTAAATAAATACCTTCGCATCGAAGAGTTCACTTCACCGATCGTCACCACCGTATTCAGGTTTTCGAGGATATTGATCTTCGCTGACCCATTCATATCCAGGAGCTTGTACTCCCGGTCCGATTTGACGCCCTTCGCGACTTCAACCGGGTTGTTGGCAAAAAATCCGGATGTCAGATAGGCATACTTGCCGGCTGAGTCGCGCACAGAGAGCGTCGGGTTCAGGGTCAGTGCGTAATTAAAACCGCTGTAATCGGCATCGCTGTTTTTAGTATAGCGCGGCGCAGCGGTAAATGCCAGTTCGACGAGGTTATTGGCCGTCTTGTGGTTGATATTGATCCTTCCGCCATATTCCCGCTTGCTCGAACGCAAGTCAAGACCGTTCGCATCGCGGTAATCGAGGGAAGTGAAATAGTTGGTTTTGCCGTTACCTCCCGAAAATTGGAGCGTATGCTTATGCGAAAAGGACGGATTGCGCTTCACCTCGTTCATCCAGTTGGTGTTACCGCCGAAGTCGACCCCGCGCTTGTGTGCGAGGAAATCGTCTTTCGAAAGCACTTCCAGCTGGTTGGTGGCCCAATCGAATGTCGTGTAACCGTCATAAAATATACGCGAGGTTTCCGAGCCCTTTTTGGTTGTGATCACGATCACCCCGTTGCTGCCCCGCGTACCGTAAATGGCCGACGCGGCTCCACCTTTCAGGACGTCGATCGACTCGATCTCATTCTGGTTAATGTTGTCGATATTACCGCCCGGCACACCGTTAATCACAAATAGTGGCCCAAGGCCCGCGCTGCGCGACGATGCCCCGCGCAACTGAATGTTGGGCGAAGAGTTTGGATCGGCGGCAGCCGTGTTGGTCACCGAAAGTCCTGCTACTTTGCCCTGGATGGCCATCAGCGGATTGTTACCACCCACCCGAAGCAGGTCCTTGCCCGAAAGGTGCGTAATGGCGCTGGAAACCTCTTTTTTATTCAATGAGCCGTAGCCGATCACGACCACTTCGTTCAGGGTTTTCTGGTCTTCCGCCAGATTAACTTCCAGGTAAGTTTTGCCGGCCAGGGGTATTTCCTGGGTTACATAGCCCACATTGGAAATCACCAGCGTGGCATTGGCATTACTCACTTGCAGCTTAAATGTTCCATCGGGCTCCGAGACGGTCCCGTTATTGGTTCCTTTTTCAAGAATCGCTACCCCTGGCAACACGTCCCTGGAATCCAAAATTTTACCCGAAATTTGCACGGCATTTTGCGCGCTGGCTTGCCAGGCCGAAAGTATCAGCAGCAGACAGCCCAGCCAGGCAGCTGCCCGTGCCAGGGAATGCCCGACCGGCAACAGGCGTCTGCCCTGGCCGGTAGATTTGTATAATTTCTTTTTCATGAAGGATAGTTAGGTGAAAGGCTCCGCAGCGTTGTTACTTTTTAACTATAATATTGGATTAATTAAGACTGCTGCGAAGTTCAGGGTTTACCAGATAACGGGATGATCGTTTTGTCTCAATTTTGAATCAAAATGTCTCACCCCTGGTTTTTATGATTTAACTAAGATTTTAGTGGATATCTTTACATAATGGTTGTGTCGGGTCGTGTTTTTTTATGTAGCTTAAATTGGTGAGAATACTTGTTTCCATCCTGCTTTTCCTCTCTGTTGCCACACAGGCTATTGCGCAGGATATCCCGTTCTATTTCAGGAATTACCAGGTTTCCGACGGCCTTTCGGGGAATGCCGTAGGCAAGATGGTGCAGGATAAAAAAGGCTTTATGTGGTTTGCGAGCCGCAACGGCCTCAACCGCTTCGACGGCCATAATTTCCGGGTTTTCCAGAGTATTGCCGGCGATTCGCTGAGCATCGGCAGCAATTCCATTTTTGCATTATACGAAGATACCTCCGAGAAACTGTGGGTAGGCACGCACCGGGGCGTGTACCGATACGATCCCGTCGCCGACCGCTTCGATCCGTTCAAACTGATCCCTGCCGGCGAAGTGCTCGAAATCCGCGGCGACCGCAATGGCAACATCTGGATCATCTCCGACCGCACATTATACCGCTATCATGTCCGAACGGGTCGCGTGGCGCGCATCAGCCTCGGCAACGACCAGCCGGTTTCGCTGCATGTATCGCCCGCCGGGGAGGTGTGGGTGGCGTGCAACAATGGCGTGGTGCGGCATTACCAGCAGGATACCGGCCGTTTCGAGGTGTTCGACCTGGGAGAGATGTCGGGTGTCAAAGACATTTACGGTTCCACTACCGTGCACGCAGTGGGCGATACGGCACTGCTGATCGGGACGATGAAGAAGGTGCTGCTGCTAAATTTTGCCAAAAAACAGGTCCGTAACCTCACAGCCGCCCATTTGCCGGAGGGAGACGTTCAAGTGCACACCATTTTTCAGAAAAACGACCGCGAGTTCTGGCTGGGCTCCGAATCGGGGCTTTACATTCTGGACCTGATCTCGGGCCGCTCACAGCACATTGTGCGTGAGCAATTCAACCGCTACTCCATTACCGACAATATCGTCAACTCCATCCTGCGCGACCGCGAGGGAGGGATATGGATTACGACGCAGTTTGGCGGCATCAATTACTACTCGACCCAGTTCAACAACTTCCGCAAGTTTTTCCCGAAACCCGGTAACAGCATCAGCGGCAGCATTGTACACGAGATTACCAGGGACAAAAACGGCTATTTGTGGATCGGTACCGAGGATGCGGGTCTCAACCGCCTCGACACCCGGACAGGCCATTTTAAAGCATTCCTGTCCGACGGCCGGTCGGGAAGTATTTCTTATCGCAACCTGCACGGAATGGTCGTCGACGGCGACGAGCTTTGGATAGGCACCTACGAGCACGGCCTCGATGTGATGGACTTGCGCACTGAGCGGGTCGTCCGGCATTATAACCTGACATCCAGCCCCAGATCGCTGAGCAGCAATTTTATTGTAACCATCTATAAAACCCGCTCCGGCGATATTCTTGTCGGCACGTGGGGGGGCCTTTGCCAATACAACCGTGACACCGACGATTTCACACGGCTGCCGTTCTTCAATGGGCAAGTCCAGAGTATTCACGAGGACGATGAGGGGACAATCTGGGCGGCAAGCTACGGCGGCGGAGTCCGGTATTTCAATCCGAAAACACAGAAAAAGGGGCATTTAGAATATAGTACCAACCGCCCCGGCGGCCTGCCCGACAATTACGTCAACAGCATTTACCAAAGCTCCGACAAGAGCATCTGGCTCTGCACCGAGCACGGCCTTTCACGCTATAATCCTCAAACGGGCCAATTCCGGAACTACCGCAAGACCGACGGCCTACCCGATAACCAGGTTTTCCGTATCCTGGAAGACAATGCGGGTAATTTCTGGATCACCACGTCGCGCGGGCTCGCGAAACTCGACGGCCGCACCGACCGTTTCACCAACTTCCACATGGGCAACGGCCTTCCTACCGACCAGTTTAACTACAACTCCTCGTACAAGGACACGGACGGCACGCTGTATTTCGGCACTGTGGCGGGTATGGTGGGCTTCAAGCCCTCCGAATTGCTGCGGAATGCGTTTGTACCGCCAGTTTATATTACCCGGTTGCAGGTCAATAACCGTGATGTCGATATCAGGCAGGAGGACGCGCCGTTGAAACAGTCGATCATGTACGCCGACGAGCTTACCCTGCCTTACCAGAGTTCCAGCCTGAGTTTCGATGTGGCGGTGCTGAGTTATGTCATTCCCGAACAGAACTCCTACCAGTACCAGCTCGAAGGCCTGGCCAAAGAATGGGTGCCGTTCCATGGTAACCGGCGCATCCATTTTGCGAAACTGCCGCCGGGCGATTATACCTTAAAAATCCGCGGGGCCAACAACGACGGTCTTTGGAACAACCGCGAAACCAGGCTGCGCATCACCATTCTGCCGCCTGTTTGGGCCACCGGCTGGGCCTGGCTGTTTTATGTAGCGGTGGTAGTGAGTATTATTGTGGTGATTTTCCGTTACTATTTTCTCGCCCTCCATGAGAAAAGCCGGCGACAGATCGAGACGATCGAAATGGGGAAAGAGCGGGAGATTTATAATGCCAAGATCGACTTTTTCACCAATGTGGCGCATGAGATACGCACGCCGCTGACACTGATCAAAATGCCGCTCGACAAGCTGCTGGCGAGCAGGAAATCGGATCCCGAAATGATTGAGAGCTTGAATATGATTGATAAAAACACCTCCCGACTGATTGATCTGACCAACCAGCTCCTCGACTTCCGCAAGGCCGAGGCCAATAATTATAGCCTTAATTTTACCAAAACCGACATTAACGACCTGCTGAGCGACGTTTTCTCCACGTTCCGTCCGGCCGCCGAGCAAAAGCAGCTGCAATACAAGCTCGAACTGCCGCGCATTACCTTGCAGGCGTTTGTGGACGAAGAGGCTTGTAAGAAGATCACGAGTAATCTCTTGAATAATGCCATCAAATATGCTGAAAGCAGCGTCAAAGTGAAGCTTTCGCCGTTCAACAGCGACGACCTGCTATTTCACATCGAGTTCACTAACGATGGCCCATTAATCGGCTATGACGACCGCGACCGCATTTTTGAACCGTTCTACCGCGCCCAGGGCAACAGCAAGGAACAAGGAACGGGCATCGGCCTCCCGCTCGCGCGCTCCCTCGCAGAACTGCACAAGGGAACGCTCGAACTGAAACGCTCCGAGCTCGACCAGAACACTTTCCTGCTTTCGATCCCCATTCACCAGGATTATGAACTGGATTTGAACAAGGACACCGAAGGGCCTGCGGAGGTCGAAAACGCTCAGACAACCGGGCAAGCGAACCCCAACAAACCGAATGTGTTGCTGGTAGAGGACAATACCGAAATCCTGGGGTATCTGGGTCGTGAACTGGCGCTGGAATACAACATTTTCAGGGCCGCCGACGGGCGGCAGGCTATTGATCTCTTGCAGGAAGAAAATATCCACCTGGTGATCAGCGACATTATGATGCCTGTGATGGACGGCATTGCATTATGCCGCGAAATGAAAAACGACGTCCGTTTCAGCCACATTCCGATTATCCTGTTAACCGCCAAAAACTCGATCAGCTCGAAAATCGAAGGACTGGAAGTGGGTGCGGATGCCTATATCGAAAAACCGTTCTCGCTCGATCATTTGTCGGCGCAAATCAGTAACCTGTTGCAAAACCGCGACATTATCAAGGACTACTTCGCCCGCTCGCCGCTTACGCACATTAAGGGTATTGCATTCTCGCGCGCGGACAAGGATTTCCTTGAACAGCTCAATGCCATTATCACAGCCCACATCGCCGACAGCGACCTGGACGTGGATATGCTTTCTTCCAAAATGAATATGAGCCGCCCTACGCTCTACCGGAAGATCAAGGGGATTTCCGACATGACGCCCAACGAACTGATCAATCTTTCGCGCCTCAAAAAAGCAGCTGAGCTGCTGGCGGAGAAGAATTACAAGATCAACGAGGTGGCGGACATGGTGGGGTACAGCGTACCGACCAACTTCTCACGCGATTTCCAGAAACAATTCGGCGTAAGTCCTTCCGGCTATGTGAATGCGTTGTAAGTTTTGAATGAGTGAAAGATTTACCGGCAATATCATTTCCCGGTTTGGGTTGACAAAATCGAGTGTGGTCCATAGGTTCGAGCGCTTTGACATCGTGACAACGAATCGTCCCTCATTTAAGACCGAGGACGACGGACGAGGAAGTATTGCCATGGTTTTTATTAAAAATGAATGCTACCGTTGGTTTTTGTCTACGATAACAATCATTGACAGTGGGGCTCCAGACACTTCCGGATCCCATAACTATGTAAAACACGAGAAAAATTATGTAGAAAATTTGGCAGACAAACGGTGATCTTTGCAGCGTTGAAAGCTGTCTGTCCTGCTCATGAAAGGTTGCATATTACTGGTGCTCACGATCTTCTGCCTGCTCGTTTCGGGCCGGCCGGGTTACGCATGCGGTAGCAAACACGCCTTCGTTAAAAAAGAGATCAGGCACACACAACCTCGCCGCAACAGCTGCCACACCCATCATCAATCGGGTCATTGCAAACAATGCATGCATCACTGTGGCGAGTCGGGCTGCGACTGTGCACACCCGGCTACGGCTTTTGCAATAAAGGCCCAGTCCGTCGATCTCTTCGAAAAGCCTTTTCATGGAGTGAACAATAACGTCTCCTGGTTTTTCCGGCAGGCTATTCCAAAGCCCGTCTATCTCGCGCTTTGGATGCCTCCCAATATAAGCTGTTAGGCTCCTCACAGCCACAGGTATGCTTGCCACAGGAGTGCCTGCCACAGGTATGCCTGTCCGGGAATGCTCACCTGCTTTCCCGGGGTCTTTAAAACTTTGTAACAGCTTAAACTTATTCCGATGAAATCAATAAAAATATGGATGGCAGTGGTGTTATTGCTATCCGCCATACTATCACAGGCAGCGATCAAAAACGCAGTGACTGAAAATGTAAAAGTGAACGGTTCGTGTGCGTTATGCGAAGCGCTTATTGAATCCGCCGCATTTGAAAAGAACATTTCCGAAGCGAGCTGGAACAAGGAAACGAAGGTTGCCTCGATTACCTACGACAGCAAAAAGACTTCACTGGACGCCATCCTGAAAAAGATCGCATTGGCCGGTTTCGATAATCAGACTTACCTCGCGCCTGACAAGGCTTATGCCGAACTGGAAGCATGCTGCCGGTACGAACGCACAGGTAAAAGCGAACCCGCTGATGTAAAACCAGCTGCACACGAACACCATGCAATGGGTAATGCCGCAGCCCAACCCACCGAAGCCGATCCGCTGAAACCGGTGCTGGAAGCCTACTATGGGATCAAAGACGCATTGGTAGCTTCGGACGGCAATGCAGCCTCTTTGAAGGCGGCCAGCCTGGTTAAAGCGATCAAGGAAGTGAAGATGAACGAGCTCGGCCATGAGCAGCACAATGTGTGGATGAAAGTGATGAAAGACCTGGATTTCGATGCGGACCACATTTCTGAGACCAAAGATGTGGGCCACCAGAGAGACCATTTCTCATCGCTTTCGGAGAACATGTACAAGGTTATCAAGGCGGCGAAACCTGCGGAGCCGGTGTACTACCAGCATTGCCCGATGGCCAAAGAAGGGAAAGGGGCGAACTGGCTCAGCCAGATACCCGCTATCAAAAATCCTTACTATGGTGCCCAGATGCTGAATTGCGGCAAAACCACCGAAACGCTCAAATAGTCGAAGGTTGTCCCGGCAAGCGTTGTACACCGACGCTTGCGGGACAGCATTCTCTTCCTTAATCAACGCACCTTTTATGAAGGATTTTCAAAAAATCCCGTGGATAACGCCTGTTATATTATGGGCGGCTTTCCTCTCTGTTTTTTCCCACAGACTGTTCGCTCAGAAGATCGTACGATACGACTTATATGTACAAGATACTATCGTCAATTTCACAGGTACACCCAAAAGAGCCATCGCGGTGAATGGACAAATCCCCATGCCTACCCTGACATTTACGGAAGGCGACACCGCAGAAATCTACGTACACAACGAGCTTGATGAAGAAACCTCGCTCCATTGGCACGGGTTGTTCCTTCCCAACCAATACGACGGCGTACCTAACCTCACGCAAATGCCCATCAAGCCGCATACGACACATTTATACCGCTTTGCCATTATCCAGAACGGAACGCACTGGTACCACAGCCATACCGAATTGCAGGAGCAGATCGGCATGTACGGCTCGATGATCCTTAACAAAAAACAAGAACCCGCCATACCGACCGTGCCTATTATCCTCAGCGAATGGACGGACATGAACCCGAAGAATGTACACCGGATGCTGCACAATGCCAGCGACTGGTTTGCCATTAAAAAGGGCGCGACGCAGAGCTACTCGGAGGCGATCGCGCAGGGTTATTTCAAAACCAAAATAGGAAATGAATGGAAACGGATGACAGCGATGGACGTCAGTGACGTGTATTACGACCGTTTTTTGATCAATGGAAAGAATGAAAGCCAGCTTTCCCAGTTCAAACCCGGCGACAAGGTTCGTCTCAGAATTTCCAACGGAGGGGCTTCTACCTATTTCTGGCTCACGTACGCGGGCGGAAAAATGACCGTGGTCGCTACGGACGGCAACGATGTCGAGCCCGTGGAAGTAGACAGGCTGATCATTGCCGTTTCGGAAACGTACGACGTGATTGTTACCATTCCGGATGTCAAACCGGGTGCCGCGCCGGTCGCCTACGAATTTTTGGCTACCTCGGAAGACCGTACCAAATCGGCCTCGTTGTATCTGGGGGAAGGTGTAAGACAACTGGCGTCGCCATTGCCCCGGCTCAAATATTTCGAAGGGATGAAAATGATGAACGGGATGATGAAAATGGACGGTAACCTGGACGACATGGGCATGAAAATGAGCCTGAACCAGATGGATATGAATGTGGTCATGTACCCGGAAATCACAGGCCCTCAGAAAAGCAGGAAGAAGAAGGCCGGCACCGATGCTATGCCCACGAACAAATCGGATATGAATGGCGGCGATGGTCACGCCAATCATGTCAATATGTATAACAGTAATGCATTGTCGTCGATCACCACGTTGAACTACGCCATGCTCAAATCACCGGAGCCAACTTCGATCCCCAAAGATGCGCCAGTGAAAGAGCTGCGCTTCACGCTTACCGGGAACATGAACCGTTACGTATGGAGCATGGACAACAAGGTGGTTTCGGAACGGGACAAGATCCTGATCAGAAAGGGCGAGAACATCCGGATGATCATCTACAACAATTCCATGATGCGGCACCCGATGCACCTTCACGGGCACGATTTCAGGGTGCTCAACGGCCAGGGAGCCAATGCACCGTTGAAAAATGTGATCGACATCATGCCCATGGAAACCGACACCCTGGAATTTGCCGCTACCGAAAGCGGGGACTGGTTTTTCCACTGCCATATTCTGTATCACATGATGAGCGGAATGGGCGGGATCTTTTCCTACGAAAATTCGCCTGCCAATCCCGAAATACCGAACCCGAAACTAGCGCAACGTAAACTGTTCGCCGACGACCGGATGTTTCACTTCATGGCAGAAAACGACTTTGCCACCAACGGGAACGACGGCCAGGCGATGGTACAAAACACACGCTGGAGCATTGGTTCGGAATGGCGGCTGGGCTATAACGACCACCATGGCTACGAGGTGGAAACGCACCTGGGCCGGTATATCGGCAGAATGCAGTGGCTAATGCCCTTTATTGGCTTCGACTGGCGGTACCGCAAAATGGGAATGGACGAAGTGGAGAGCAACCTGTTCGGTCAGCGGAATACCAAAGACCGGAGAGCGCTGTTCAGCGCCGGTGTAAACTATGTGCTGCCGATGCTGGTGACGGCTCAGGCAGAGATTTTCACCGACGGCAATGTCCGCTTTCAACTGGAAAGAATGGACATACCCGTCTCGCGCCGTCTGCGAATGAACCTGATGGTCAATACCGATAAAGAATACATGGCGGCCCTCCGGTACATTTTTACCCGGAACATCGGTGCCACCGCGCATTACGACAGTGACATGGGATTCGGGCTCGGACTAACTCTAAACTATTGATATCTCCTTCAAAAACTCACTCCCGCCCTCCGGGGACACGCGCAATACCGGGTCGGGAGGGCGGGATATGGAGCTTTTACCTGGTGTATTATCCCAGGGAAACAACCCGCTGAGCCTCTACCGACCGGGTATTCAACTCGATGTTTTTCACCTCCTTGTGTTTTCCGTCGATCAGGACCACCTTGTAAGAACCGTCCGGCAGCTGGCTCAGATCAAATTTGGTGCGGGTGGCGACATCGTCTTTGTCAATAACCTTAGATGCCAATGTATGCCCGAATTGATCCAGGACATTTACGGATACCTCTCTTTCAGCTTTAATGACATTCACTTCGATTTTTCCATTGGCTGTGGTTACGACCCAAAACCGGGTTTCAACTTCTTCGGCGGTAGGGTTGGAAACCGCCGTTTCCGATTGCGCATAACCTAAGGAAGAGAAGGCGAGAGAAGCTGTGAGGAAGAGGGATGCGATGAGCGTTTTCATGGTTACCTATGTTTAAATATGATTGTTTAACGTTTGTCGGCAGCGTCATTGCTGCCGGCTTCCGATACAATGTTAAGCACCCGGTTTCGCCTCCCAAAACGGATTCGACGGATAGGCACAGAACAGCGACAGATCAACCCAATCGGACTTTAAACAACAGAAAATAAGACACTTATCCAGAAAAACGCTCGTTCATAGAGTAAAATCAGGGATTCATAGAGTAGTAACCGGAGTTCATTGAGTACGAAGGATTTCGGTTACAAACAATGCAGCGCATCCGATGGAAAGCGGTGTTTGAAACACTACCGTCGATTCCTGTCGACGGGGTTCGGCCTGACGATTTGAAATTGGAATAATCCTTGAAATAAAGTTCAAAATGTTAAATAAATTAATAGAATAATTCTAATAAAGGCACGATTATTGGATATAGAATCTTGGAATCCCGGCGGATTGTAGATACATTCAATCAACCATTACTTATTCCGTCCCCTCAGTGGTGAGTCAGACAGATATTACTTATTCATGTAAACATCAACTGATCATGGAAAACGTGAAAGAGATTGTGAAACAGGTTGTAAAGATCTGGCGTCTTTATAAAACCCAGCAACTGGTACTGACAGCTGCGATGCGCGAGGAGATTCCGTTTCAACTCAGAACGTTGTTAAGCCGGGATTACATGATTTGCTCACTGTTGAAAAAGGAGATGGCTAACTTCTATGACGGCCTTCGGTGCTGCATGGGCGACAGGTTTCGTCCCGATAGTGCGAGAAGCATCACCGCCGCCACCGGGCGGGACATTCATGCAACCCTCGAAAGCATTGCGACTGCCCACCGGCAGATCATTGCTGAATATGGTATACTGCTCGATCTGGCCGAAGATTCCAATATCAACACCCAAATTATCCACCAGCATAGGAAGCAGATGGTCAAAATGACCGATGACCTCCTGATGCACTCGGAAAAAATACAGCCGACAAAGGAACATGGCTACGCTTCCCTTTAAGACTGGCAGCTAATAAAATAGGACGACGATTCAAATGCATTCTGGATTCCGGTTAATTTGCGGTAAAAAACCAGCATGCAACTCGATCTTCATCATCAAACCATCCAGAATTACCTGACGCAGACCGACAAGCCTATTTTTCTGACCGGAAGGGCGGGCACAGGTAAAACAACCTTTCTGCAACATATCCGCCTCAACCTAGCCAAAGAGATGGTCGTCGTTGCCCCGACGGCCGTGGCAGCCATTAATGCGGGCGGCGTTACCATCCATTCATTTTTCCAGGTTCCGCTGGGTCCTTTAATGCCCGGCATTCGCGGGAAGACTGCCGCTCAGCCGGCCATCCGATCTGTAAATCCGGAGAAAGAAAAAATGCTTCGGCGAATGCAGCTGCTGATCATCGATGAGATTAGTATGGTGCGGGCGGACACGCTCGACTACCTCGACGCACTACTCCGGGTCGTGAGGGCCTCCGCGAGGCCTTTCGGCGGCGTTCAGCTGCTGATGATCGGCGATCCTTACCAGTTGCCGCCCGTGGCGAACAACGACTGGGAGATGTTAAGTCCTCTTTATAGAAGCCCTTATTTCTTCGACAGCCTCGTGTGGAGCGCGTCCGGCTTTCTCACCTTTGAGTTATCCCGTGTTTACCGTCAGAGCGACCCGGTTTTTATCGACATCCTCAACAATGTCAGGGATGGTAAGGTTACTGAAAACACGCTGTCCGCGCTAAACGAACGGTATATTCCCCAGCCGGACTTTGACCTATCCGACTACGTTACCCTTTCCACCCACAACAACAAGGTCAAAGAGATCAACCAGCAGCGCCTCGACGCATTGCAAAGCCCAGAACACGTTTTCAGCGCCACTATTTCGGCCGACTTTCCTGCGGAGGCGTATCCGGCGGAAAAGGAGCTTGTCCTTAAAGAAGGGGCTTATGTGATGTTTGTCAAAAACGACAGCTCGGGAAAGAAACAATATTACAACGGGCGCGCGGCGCGGGTCACGCATATCGGGAACGGGCGTGTGCACGTCACCTTTTTGGACGACGGCTCTGACTTTGTCGTAGTCCCTGAAATCTGGCAGAATGTGAAATACGCCTTGTCTGAGACCGAAGGTAAAATCAGTGAATCGACTGCGGGAACATTTACGCAGCTGCCTTTGAGATTGTCCTGGGCGGTAACCATTCATAAAAGTCAGGGTCTGACCTTTGACAAGCTGGTTGTCGACGTACGTACCGCATTTGCACCCGGACAGGTGTATGTTGCTCTAAGCCGGTGCCGATCGCTGGAAGGCCTGGTATTACTCCAACCCGTCAGCGCGGCGAGTGTAATGGTGGCCCCTGCTGTGAAAACCTTCATGCAAAACGCCTCGATTAATGCCTGCGACGATTCCCGCCTGGCCGCTCAGCGGCACGATAGCCTGCGGGAGGCGGTGCTCGATCTGTTTGACTTCACAATGCTCGCAGAATACTGGGAACAGGTATTAGGATTTATCAGGGAAAATGGTCGTGACAGTGGGCCTGCCGGACAGGAGACTAATACAATATCCAGGCTGATTAATACGGATCTGATCAGGGTCGGTATCCGTTTTCGCAGGCAAGAACTACTGGCTCTCCTGAATTCGACAGAGAAGCCGAGTTCCGAAGCGCTGCCCGAAAGGTTAACCAAAGCCACTGGTTATTTCTTTTCCAAACTCGGCGAAACGGAGCGGGAAGTAAACCATCTGCTTTCCCAATGGGATCAGCGCGCACCGGATCCGGATTTTCATCTATCCGCGGCGCGACTAAGGTATTGCCTCGCGCTGAAAGCGGGCATCTTTCTAAGATTATCAGAGGCTCAAAGCCTGGATGAACTGGTTCTGACGGCCGAAAGGGCGCTAAGCCAATATCAATCTGGCGTGGGGGAAACAAAATCTGCCGCCAGTCGCAAGAAGCAGCCCATCAATGAAGCACTCTTCGACAAACTCGTTGAATGGCGGGCCCATTTCGCCGAACAACGAAACACGCAGCCGTACACGATTGTATCGGATTCCGTGCTGGCACAGGTAGCCGACAAAATGCCCCATACATTGACCCAGTTATCACAAATCAAAAATTTCGGACAAGCCAGGGCCTCCGATTTCGGTCAGGACATTATCCGTATCGTCCTGGCCAACAATGGGGCTGCCCAGCTTTTTTAGCGGTTTGCGTCACAAGCTCATTCCGCCGTCGACGAAAATATTCTGGCCGGTAATGAACTTCCCTGCGTCCGAGGCTAAAAGGACGGCCATCGCGGCACAGTCGAGAGGCTCTCCTACTGTTCCCAGCGGCGTTTCCTGCCTTTTCGTGATGCGTTCTTCAACCTTGGGCACCGGCTCCTGAATACGGGGTGTGTCAATCACGCCGGGCGCGAGGTTGTTGACCGTCACTCCCTTGTCGGCCAGCTGCATGGCCAGGTTCTGGACCATATTGAGCACGGCAGCTTTGCTGGCCGCATACACCAGCATAGCGGGATGCGGCTTTACTTGCTGGACACTCCCGATCGTGATAATGCGTCCCCAACCCTTTTGGATCATCGAAGGCGAAAACCGCTGTATCAGCAGCATCGTCGATTTCACATTGACATTCATCTGGATATCGAAGTCGCGCTGCGTGATCTGCTCCCAGGGTTTTGCAATCTGCATGGACGCATTGATGACCAGGATATCCGGTTTCACTTTTTTGCCCAGCTGCTTTTCGATGGATGCGACACTTCCCGTTTTGGAGAAATCAGCACGGGCTACCGCGCTTTTTACCCCGAACTTTCCAATCTCAGCCAGCACGTCTTCCACCTGATCCCGATCCTCGCGGTAATGTAGAATTACATCAGCGCCGTACTCAGCGAAAGCCAGTGCTATACCCTCGCCGATTCCCTGACTGGATCCTGTGATCAGGGCAGTTTTTCCCTTTAGACTGAGACTCTCAGAGAGCTTTCCATCCATATTATCTAACTGATTTATAACATCTTAAATTAAACAAAGACATAGACTCCGCATTTACAAACACATCGCTGAACGAACCATCAACCTTCCAGGCGATACTATTTTGCAATGGATAATGGCACATTTTTTATGTTTGACAATTTGCCTGCACTAAAACCAAGCCAGGCATTCGACCAACTTAACGATCGTCATTTATGCCCTCGAAGCTTATACTCGATTGCGGTAAAACGTTAAAAGACCGTGGACTAACCATTGCTTTCGCTGAAAGCGCGACTGCCGGACGTCTTGCTTCCGAATTTTCGTTGTGCCCGGATTCGGGCGGAATGCTGAAAGGCGGGCTTGTTTGCTACGATGCACAAGTGAAAGAATGTGTTTTAGGAATTGATCCCGGCCTGATTCAGCAGTTTACCCCTGAATCCGAAGAGGTAACCAGAGAGCTTGCCTTCCGCCTGCGCGACTTGATCAGTTCCGATGTTCAGGTGGCGGTGACCGGGCTTACAACACCAGGTGGAAGTGAAACACCCCAAAAGCCTGTCGGGACCATTTTTATTCATATTCTGATCAAAGAGCGGTCGATCGCTATCCGAAAGGTATTCGAGGGAACTCCAGAGCAGATCGTCTTGCTCGCGGCTGACCTGGCTGCGAAGACGATTATGCAAGAGGTGGAAACGATATGAGTGTTATTATTTTGTTTAAATTACAGCCAACAATACACTGAATTTCAACATAATACACTCACCACTTTAACATCCGTGAAATGACTTTACAAAAAACCCTTGCCGGCCTCTCCATCTTATTAATGGTAGTCGCCCTGTCCTGTACGGACCATTCTAACCCGGGAGGGCCCGAACAACCTGATTGTTTGCGCATAAACGGAACGCCGAGGCTCTATCCTTGCGAATTTGAGATCGTTCAGATCGATGTTATGAGGGGCAGTTCCAATACCGACGTTTATGCCGCACTGACACCCGGCAATCACAATGTACACCTGCTCACCACAACGGCTTTTTCTTACGACCGTACAGGCACGACTACCGCAACACTCGTATACAAAATCAGGCTGCACGTAAAACGGATTGCCCGTCCTGCATTTGCAACGCCGGCAGGCTACTGGATCAGTGAGTCGGTGGCGGGAGGTGAACCGGACGATCCCAGTGTGCTCTGGCCAAACCGGTATTATCCTGCTCCGCAACTCAATATGGCCATTGGTGAAACAAGTCTGGTATTTTCGCGACTGACGTACTCAACGCTGGATGGCCAGTTGCAGGGCCAACCAACGATGGTATCGATACAGAATCCGGTTACTTATCAGACGCTCGCCGATCCCCCGTATGACTATGCCCTTGTAAGAGACCGCTCGGAGGCTTACTATCTGCCGATCAACGCTACGTATTCCGACGACAGATAGATGCCCTCCGGTAAACAGCTCTTTCGCCTAATTACTCTTGTTATTTCGATCCAGGAACAGATACCGGGCATCATCGTATTTTACCGCTTTCGATTCCGTATTCAGAATCATTACCGGCGGCGTCGCATCGTTAGGCTGTGACGCCTGCCATTCTGGAAGTTTATCGCCATTTGGATTTCCTTTGATGATAAAGTTGGCGAAGTAATTCAGCATCGTTTCCGATACTTTGTAATCATCCGGTGTCCAGGCGTAGTCTTTAACCAGGTCCAGGTTCCCCATACAATATTCGATCTCGCAGGCATGCGGTGCACCAATGGGTTCTGGCATTTTATTGCCGCCCTGCTGGACGCCGCCGGCCAGACCGGGCGTCAGGTTTTTGTCGATCAAAGGCGGGCGCAGTTTACTGTACAGGTAACGGTACACGGGCTGATTGCTGTTTTTCCGATGTACATCAAACCACTTCCAGGTGCTGTAAACGATGAACCGATCGGAAGCCAGATTTGTAGCAGCCCATTCAACTTCTTTTGCATTGCTGTGCGGATACACTTTCAACACCTCTTCCCAGTCATTCGGATAAGCCTCTTTTACCTTCTTGACCAAATTCTCTTCATTGATAGGGCCTTGTGTAAAAGCAGTTCCCGGAATCTCGGCAGAGTTCCAGCCCACCAGTAAGGGAACTTGCGCCTGCTCTTTGGCTTTGAAAATTTCAAGCATAGCCTTTGGAAGAAAATAGCCATCGATCACGGAAGGAAAGCCAAAACGTTTGGATTCCGTGTATGCCTCGTACAGCTCGCGGGTACTGGCTGCCCTGAGTTGGGCCAGGGAGGTGTATCCGGCCTTTTGAGCAAAATCGGCCCCGATTTTTTCAGCCTCGGCCAATGGTACCGCCGATAATGCGCCCATCCCTGAGCCGCTTTCACCAATTGCTCCGGCTATCAGGTTCTTCGACAGCGGCGAAGCCATTTGGGCGCTCACGGAAACCGACCCGGCCGACTCGCCGGCAATGGTCACCTTCTTAGGGTCCCCGCCAAATGCTGCGATGTTTTTGTTCACCCATTTCAATGCAAAAGCCTGATCCAGCAAGCCATAATTCCCCGATGCTTTGTAAGATGCCTCTTTACTCAATTCCGGGTGGGCAAAGAACCCGAATAATCCTAATCGATAGTTGACCGTAACCACAACGATTCCCTTCCTGGCCATGGCTGCGCCGTCATAACGAGGCTCGGAGCCATCCCCGGCAACGAATCCGCCGCCGTAGAAATAGACCAAAACGGGAAGTCCGGTTGTGTTGCGTTTAGCAGGGGTCCATACATTCAGGTACAAGCAGTCTTCGCTGATCCCGTTCGAGCGGAAACCCATGTCGCCGAATACGGGAGCTTGTATGGCACGGGGTCCGAAAGCCTTCGTTTGCTTTACGCCCGTCCAGTTGCTGAGCGCCTGGGGGGCCTTCCATCGCAGCTCGCCCACCGGCGGTTTGGCAAAGGGAACTCCCAGATAATATTGCAGGCCGGTTTTGGTGTCGTACAGGCCTTCAATAGTACCATTTTCAACTTTTGCCTGCACGGCAAATCCATTGTTGCCCTGTGCGAACAGGCCGGTGTTACTCACGCAGCACAACAGAAGTGCCGCCAGGAAGAAGAAAGTTTTCATTCTTATTGTCTCAGTTTGTGACAATAGTAATTGGTAATTATCAGAAGTGCTAACTATTTTTGAAGAAAATATTCAAAAATGCCCAATACGGCCTATTTACCCCATATTGCCTACGATTCCGTGATCTTTGGATTTTCAGAAGGTGACCTAAAAATCCTGATTATGGAGTATCACAACACAGGTCTGTTTGCATTGCCGGGCGGGTTTGTACAATTGCAGGAAAACCTGAATGACGCTGTACTTCGCGGTTTGAATGAACGGACGGGGCTGACAGACATCTACCTCGAACAGTTTTATACATTCGGCGATTTCAGCCGTTTTGACCCTGAAGTCATGCGTACCTTGCTCGAAGCCAACGGTATTTCACCCGATGACGGATACCAATGGATGCTGGACCGGTTTATTTCGGTGGCATACTACGCGTTGATCAATTACGAAGACGTGACGCCAAGACCCGACGCGCTTTCCGATTCCTGTGAGTGGTACCCGGTGAATGAGCTTCCAGAGCTCATCCTGGATCATCGGCATATTGTTGAAAAAGCCATCCGGACCTTGCGGGACAATCTGGACAGAAAATTAGTGGGCGGAAACCTGCTTCCCAGGAAATTCACCATGAATGAACTTCAAAATGTATACGAAGCCATTTTGGGCACCAAACTCCGGAGGACCACTTTTCAGCGAAAGATGCTCGCAGCAGACGTATTAACCCGCCACGAGAAGCATTTTTCCGGGAAGGCACATATGGCTCCTTATTTGTACAGCTTTAAGTAAGGCGAAATAAACTCCATTCATATCCATAACAATCTATCACATGAGTACAATCGAAAAGGCTTCTGCACCGGCAGTACCGATTTCAAAAGCTTTGGTATCCAACGGGTTCTTGTTCATTTCGGGTCAGATCGGCTCTGCCGGCGGACAGCTGGTAACTTCCTCGTTCGAGGATGAGACCAGGCAGGTGTTTACAAATATCGAGACCATACTGAACGAGTACGGGCTGACATTCAACCACATTGTCAGTGTTACGGTATACTTGACCGACATGAGGTATTTCGATCAGTTGAACGCCGTGTATCAAACCTATTTCACCGACCGCTATCCCACCCGCACATGCATCGCCGTGGCCGGTTTGCCTAAACAGGCCCGCGTCGAGTTAACTACCATTGCGAGTTTAGAACTGAAAGCTAGTTAAGGCGCATTCCTTGATCAGTGATTAGCGCGAGAATTAGTAACTACGTGGTGGCTAAGGGGAGCGGCAAATGCAATCACATGACTGACTTCCCTCCCCTTATCAGCCAATCCAATAATTATGTAAAGGATGTTAGAAATTATGTAGAATAACCTGCTGATAATATTGGTACTTGCATGGCCTACATCCTTGTATAGATAGGATTTAAATGCAATGGCATGGAACATCACCACCACAGTAACCGCCCCGACAACAAGCAGGAGCACGCGCACTCAATGAAGGCCTCCTCTCACGCGCATCACGATCACGCAAGGCACGACGACGGGCATGGCGGACATGATAAGCATGCGGGCCACCATACGGCAGACTTTCTGAAACGGTTCTGGATTTGCCTGATCATTACCGTACCCATACTCTTGTTATCCCATATGATCCAGGAGTGGGCAGGCTTTCACTGGCAGTTTTCCGGCGATCAGTATGTATTGATGGCGCTGAGCACCATTATCTATTTTTATGGCGGGTGGCCATTTCTTACCGGCCTGGCAGGCGAATTGAAAAGCAAAAGTCCGGGCATGATGACGCTCGTTGCCGTAGCCATTACTACCGCTTATGTTTACAGCGTAGCCGTCGTGTTCGGGCTCGAAGGGATGGACTTTTTCTGGGAGCTTGCCACGCTGATCGACATCATGCTTGTTGGCCATTGGCTGGAAATGAAATCGCAGATGGCCGCCTCACAGGCCCTGGAATCCCTGGTGGCACTGCTTCCATCGGTAGTTCACGTTGAGAAGGATAATCAGGTAACTGATATTGCGTTAAAGGACCTTCGCAAAGGGGATATTTTACTGGTTAAACCGGGTGAAAAAGTCGCAGCGGATGGATTTGTTTTCGAAGGCAGTTCCTACGTGAACGAAAGCATGCTCACCGGCGAGAGTGTTCCTGTTCAGAAGCAGAAGGACGACAAGGTAATCGGCGGTGCAATTAATGGTGATGGGGTTTTAAAAATCCAGGTAACAGGAGCGGGCGATGACAGCTATCTCAATAAGGTCATCAACATGGTTAAGACTGCCCAGGGTGCCAAATCGAATACCCAGAACCTGGCCGATAAAGTGGCCGGTTGGCTGACACTGATTTCCATCACGGTGGGCGTGGTTACCTTCATCATTTGGTATACGGGCGGGCAGGATCTGGCATTCGCCCTGGAAAGGATGGTCACCGTCATGGTAACTTCCTGCCCGCACGCATTAGGCGTGGCCATTCCGCTGGTCATTGCGATATCAACGACGCTTTCGGCAACGCATGGCCTGTTAATCAGGAACCGTACCGCATTTGAGAATGCCCGCAAGCTCACCACGATCATTTTCGATAAAACCGGCACGCTTACTAAAGGCTCACATGAAATACAGCAGATTATCCCCGTCGGCAATAAGGTTTCACCCGACGAAATCCTGCAGTATGCCGCCGCAATACAGCAGAACTCCGAGCACCACATTGCTCATGGGGTTATCAGGGGGTTAAAACAAAAGAACCTGGAACTCTGGAAATCTACCGATTTTACCTACATGCAAGGCATTGGTGTAACTGGCGTAGTGAATGGTAAAAAGGTGATCGCCGCAGGGCCCAACTATTTCAAGCAGGAGAATAAGCCCATGCCCGCCATTCCCGAAGAAGTCGACCAGGCCACGGATACGGTGAACTTCATTCTGATTGATGGAGACCTGATTGGCTTGATTACTTTCGCCGACAGCATTCGGGAGACCGCCGCGCAAGCCATCGCGGAGCTTAAAAAGATGAATATCAAATCCTTTCTTCTAACCGGAGACAATCAGAAAATTGCGGAGGCGGTCAGCCAAAAATTGAATATGGACGGCTACCTGGCGAATGTGCTGCCCCACGAGAAGCAAGACAAAGTCAAGGAATTTCAACGCAAGGGAGAGATAGTTGCCATGACCGGCGATGGCGTCAATGATGCGCCAGCCCTTGCCCAGGCGGATGTAGGTATAGCAGTGGGCTCGGGGACCGACGTCGCAGCTGAAACAGCCGACATTATCCTGGTTGACAGCGACCCGATGGACGTCGTTCAGATGATCACCTTCGGAAGGGCCACTTACAGAAAAATGGTGCAGAACCTGGCCTGGGCAATCGGCTACAACGTGATTGCCATTCCTTTGGCTGCCGGTGTGCTATACCCATCCTTCATGCTAAGCCCTGCAATGGGGGCCGTGCTGATGAGCGCATCCACGATTGTCGTGGCGATCAACGCAAAACTTCTGCGGGTAACGCACCAATAGCCCGGATCTTCGCAGTACGGGTACAGCCCGCTCTGCGAAGATTCAAGACAACTTGGGAGCTTAGCGCAAAGCAGAATGCTCCATGGGCTTGAATCGACGATCAGCGCTCAATAGCGAACTCTCATGTCCGATTTCGAACACGCATAAAATTCAAAAAGGGTTCCAGCACGCTATTTGAGGACTTTCTGCTTAGGTATAGTTGTTTTACCACAGACTTTGAAACTGTCGGTGACCCAGGCAGGTCAATCATTACGACTGAAACTATCATCCTATGCTCCTGAACTATACCATTATTGCCTGGCGGAATCTTCGGAAGAACGGTACCTTTTCGCTCATCAACATATTTGGGTTGGCTACCGGCTTGGCGGTAGCGTTGCTGATCACGCAACATGTGCGGTTTGAATTAAGCTACGAGAATGCCAATCCGCTGGCCGACCGGGTCGTTCGGCTGTCCATGGATTACCTGAATGGCGGCACCGTCAATGCCCAGGATGCGGAAACATATCCGCCGATTGCAGCCAAAGCATTGCGGGAAATGAGCGAGGTGCAAAGTTACGCACGGGCCTATCCGTTACGCAACCGTCTTTCCACGGTGCAGATTGGCGACCGGTATTACCAGCTCGACAATGTGTATGCGGTCGATTCTTCTTTTTTTCGGATGTTCAACTATCCACTGCTCCGCGGTAAGGCAAGCGGCGTTTTCGGCAAGCCAAGGGAAGCGATCCTGACAAAAACCATGGCGCTAACCTATTTTAATACCTTGGACGTCGTCGGAAAAACGATCAAAATTCCCAAATCAGACGGCTACGTATTATTCGAAATAGCGGGAGTAGTCCCGGATTCCCCCGCTAATACGCATTTGAAATTCGATATGGTAATATCTTACCCAACGATGCTGTCAGACTTTGGCGAGGATGAAAATAACTGGAACAACAACAACGCTTACACTTACCTGCAAATCGCAGATGGTACAACCCATGAAAGATTTGTCAAATCGCTGGAAAAATTCAACGATCGTTTCTCGCAGGAAAAGCGATTCCAGAACGAACGGGTGATCGCGCAGAAAATCAGCGACATACACCTTTACTCTCATAAAACATTTGAAACCGAAACCAACGGCGATCCGCACGCGGTGTACATGCTGCTGGGAGTGGCAGTGCTCGTGCTGCTGGGCGCTCTGGTCAATTACGTGAACCTGACCACGGCGAAGGCACTGGACAGAGCCCGGGAAATCGGCGTCAGAAAGGCCGTTGGGTCCAACCAGCGCCAAATCAGGATGCAGGTATTGGTCGAAACTGTTTTCATCAACCTGCTTGCCGGAGTATTGGCCGTCAGCATGGTAGCAATTCTCGAACCAGCCTTTATAAATATGACCGGGCTGCCGAAAGATTTCCACATGCTTGGTGATGTATTTTTCTGGAAAAGTGCGGGAGCATTCCTCCTGTTTAGTGTGACACTGTCAGCATTTTATCCATCCATTGTGCTCGCGTCGTTCGAGCCTGTAAAGGTGCTGAAAGGTAATTTCTCGACTTCTGTCAAAGGTGCTTTTCTGCGTAAGTCGCTGGTCGTTTTTCAGTTTGTCGTGACATTGATTTTGCTGGTACAGACGGTGGTCGTCTACCGGCAGGTGAAATACCTGCGGGAGCAGAAACTGGGGCTCAACATGGACCGCACGCTGGTTGTGAAGGCACCCGCGGGAGTCGATAGACAGAACGATTACAATGCTTTCCGGCAAATGCTGCTCGAACAGTCGCAAGTGAAAGCGGTTTCGTTTTCGGGTACGGTGCCGGGAATGGGAACGGCGGGGATGGGAACAACAACGGGCGTCAACCTTTCAGGCGCCATCAAAAAAACGTATTATAATTTCCATATTACGGCCATCGATACGGCATTTATCGATCAGATGGACATCCGGCTGCTGGCTGGCAAAAATTTCGACGGGTCGACCAGGCTGGGTTTCCCGGACACGACCGACAGGCAACTGATCGTCAATATGGAAACGCTCAGGCTATGGGAGATCAGAACCCCGCAGGAAGCCATCGGCAAGCGGGTCGATCTATGGGGAAACCGGGCTACGATCAGGGGCGTAGTAGCCAACTATCACTACGATTCTCCGAAGGTGCCCCATATTCCCATTATCCACTTGTATTCGCCGCAGTTTGACCACTATGCCAGCGTTAAGTTTGCTGGTGGCAACCCAAGCGACCAATTGGCTGCCCTGAAGCGGGCTTATGAAGCCAACTTCCCCTATTCGCCCTTCACTTACTTCTTTCTGGACAGTGAATATGACAAGCAGTACAAAACTGAGGACCGGTTCCGCCAGGTTTTTGGTTTTCTTGCCATCATCGCCGTTGTAATTTCCTGTCTGGGACTATTTGGCCTGGCTACATTCACCGCTTCCAAACGGACAAAAGAGATTGGCATAAGGAAAGTAATCGGTGCAACCACGGGCAACCTTGTCGTTCTGCTATCCAAAGACTTTTTGAAGCTCATACTCCTTGCCACCACGATTGGATTGCCGCTCACTTACTTTCTGGCCAACGCATGGCTCGACAATTATGCCACTCGCACCCAACTCACGTTTTACATCTTTGCAGGCCCTGCTGTTACGATGCTCCTGATGGTGCTCGTTTCGATTGGAAGCAAAACGATAGCCACCGCATTGCTAGATCCCATCAAATCGTTGCGGAGCGAGTAAATTACATGCGCCTTAACCCATGCTTTCAGCATTCGTCATGAATAACACAAAACTACCGCGGATGGTAACCGTGAAATAGAACCCAGCCGGCAAAATGCGGTAAGCAACGTGATTGGTTAGTGGATAACCTCCCAATGGCGGAGTATTTTTCCGGATTTCATTCTGAAAGCTCTCATAGGGATAAATTCCAGGATCACCTCCTGGTTAGTTGACAGCTTACTGGCCTCACCGCCAATCTTTTCAACTAGTAACTTCATAAGCGCCATGTTTCGGATATATTCATTGAAGCAAAATACATCCCCGCAATCCGCAGGGAGTATTTCTCAGTACCGGCAGTTTTGTTAACCTCACATCACTGTTCAAACATCCATCTCCACGAAAGATCTTGCCGCTTCGATGTCCTAGGGTACGGTAATACTTTTTATTTCCGCTGTGTGAGCAGAGAAGATGCCTAGTGCACCGTTGGAAATATTGCTTGGCGGATTGTTGGGCGTGATACCGCCACCTGGACCACTATCCGCGATCAGTGCAAGGGTCTTGTAGTAAAGTGCCACCCTGGCATCAACACATTGCATTTTCAGTGTGATCAAATCCCCGCGTTTCAATTTCAGATCTTCGTCATCGCTCAGTTCGAGACGCGCGGTGTTCTTTACACCGTTCTTTACCTCATCGTTCTGAATGAAATGCTGGTTCATCAACTTGTCATTCGCCAATAACTCGAACCGATAATTATTTCCTCTTTCAGCCGGGTCTACATATTCGGGAATAATGTTGAACTCGGTTTCTCCGCCGAACACGACCTCTTCTATTTTTATTCCGTCAAATGGAACCCGCGCCGGCATGGTGCTTTGCGCTGTGAAGGTTTGGTTTTCAGCGGCGACGGTCATCGTGTAAGTCCTGCCCTCTACCCCCTTTAAAGTTTTGGTATAATAAGTGCCGTTCCCCTGCGGGCTGAGAGTGTCGGAATTTCCTGCATTATCGCTGATGATTACCAACGCATTATCGATTGTCGGATAAGCGCCGGTTTCAGTCAGCGCAATTGACTTGCGGATTTTTACGGTATGAGGACCTTGTTGGTTGGTGATATTGGCTTCAATCACAATCCGGGACTGGTTACCCTTGTAATCCAGCTCTACTACTTTCTCGCAACTTGTCAGAAGCAAAGCAGCGGCGGTGGTCCTGAGAATATTTTTCATGTGTTAAAATTTGAAATTATAACTAATGTTGGGAACCCATTGAAATAGCGATGTCTGAACCGCGTCGATTTTCTCAGGATTGACTTTGTTTTCCTTGAATGTCATCATGTAGGGATTTTTGCGCCCGTACACGTTGTATAATCCAAAACTCCACGACCCCTGAAATCTTCTATAAGATGGCCGCTCGTAGGTGGCGCTCAGATCCAGGCGGTGGGTAGCAGGCATACGGTCCGCATTACGGCTGCTGTATTGGTAGATAACCTGGTCGTTGAGCACATATTTACCGGTCGGGAATGTGACTGCATTGCCGGTGTTATAAATGAATGTCCCCGACAGCGTCCACTTGGCCGATAGCTCATAAATACCTACCACCGACAAATCGTGCGTTCGGTCATGCTTCGCATTGTACCATGCGCCGTTGTTGATTCCGTTGATCTGCCGTTCGGTTTTCGAGAGGGTGTAACCGATCCAGCCTGTCAGCTTGCCGGTTTTCTTTTTGAGCAATATTTCCAGGCCATAAGCCCTACCCTTTCCGAACAGCAGTTCACTTTCGATGTCGGGAACCGTGTTGATGTCAGCGCCGTCGCGGTAGTCAATCTGGTCTTTCATAGACTTATAATAGGTCTCCGCGTTGAGCTCGTAAGCATTGTCCTCAAAATTCCTGCTGTAACCAATGCTGAACTGGTCGGCAATCCCAGGTTTGATGTTGTAGCTGTTTCCTATCCATTGATCCGTTGGGCTGCCGCCGGTGGAATTGCTCATTAGATGCAGGCTCTGCGTGTTGCGCGCATAGCCCGCCTTCACACTGGAAAACTCATTCAACCGGTAATTGGCGGAAAACCTGGGCTCCCAATTGGTATAGGTCTTGCCCACTTTCCCTTTCGCGAGCTCAACCGACCTGACCAGCTCGTTGTTACGGTATATGTTATACGTATCCCCTCCGAGCACATTGTAAAAAGAGAACCTGAGGCCGTAATCCAGGGTCAGTTGTTCGGTGGCTTTGTATGAATTGGATACGTACACGGCATTCTCTAATCCCTTGCGATCTTTCTTGGTGCTGACAATGTCGGTTCCCCCCGCCCTGGTAGGTGTAATGGTATGGTGTATGATATTAAAACCAAAGCGAATGTTGTTCTTCACATTGGCGAAGTAGGTGAAGTCCTGTTTGAGGTTCAGGTCTTTAATATGCGAGTTAAAGTTGGTTTCAGCGCCGTCGCTTTTGAAACCCACATTAAAATCATAATTGCTGTAAATGAATGAGGTATTCGAAAACAACTTGCTGCCAAGCACGCTGTTCCATCTTAAAGTACCGGTTGAATTTCCCCATTTACTTGAAAACAACGTCGAAATCCCCAGCACATCTTTACCAAAGTAGCCTGAAAAGAAAACCTTATTTTTGTCATTGATTTCCAGGTTGGCCTTCATGTTCAGATCATAAAAATACAGCTTCGTGTCTTTCAGGTCCGAGGAGAGCCTGGCAAACACGTCCGCATAAGTGCGCCTGCCGGAGACGATAAACGACGACTTGCTCTTTTGAATGGGCCCTTCAATGGTTAACCGACTGCTTATCAAGCCGATCCCTCCGCTTATCTGGTAGTTTCTATTATTACCCTCCTTCATTTTCACATCCAGTACCGAGGAAAGCCGCCCCCCGAACTGCGCCGGGCTGTTGCCTTTGATGATCGTTGCGTCCTTGATCGCATCGCTGTTGAATGTGCTGAAAATACCCAGCAAATGGGATGCATTGTACACGGGCGCCTCGTCGAGCAGGATCAGGTTCTGATCGGTCGCACCGCCCCGAACCGAAAACCCATTCGATCCTTCTCCGTTGGATTTCACGCCTGGCATCAGCTGAATGGTTTTTACCAGATCTTTTTCACCGAATACGACCGGGATCTTGGCAGCCGTCTTCATATTAAGCGTCTCGGTCCCCATCACTGCCTGCGTGAGATTATCATCGTCCCTTTTGGAGGTCACCACCACCTCCTGCAAGCTGATATCATCGGACAGGTCTACATTGACTTTCGCGTTGGCTTCCAGATCAACAGCCACCGTTTGCTGCTGGTAGCCCACATAGGAGAACCGCAAAGTGTACCGCCCTTTCGGAAGGGATATCGAATAGAAACCGTACTCGTTGGTGATTACCCCCATGGCAGGCTGTTCGGCCACTACCACCGTTACGCCTATCAGCGTTTCGCCGGAAGATTTCTGTTTGACTGTCCCGCTTACCGTGTATTTGGATTGCGCCATCAGTAAGGCCGGACCAAATAGTAGCAAGAGACTTGTTAAAAACACTTTCTTACACTTCATGAATACAAACATTTTTTTGATCGTTTTTGCGCCGCGAACCGACTGCGATACAAATGTGTGATCTCCAAAAGGCCTGCAAAAATTAATGAGAAGAAGGGTTGGATTTATGCGATAAACGCACCGACAGGCTATTCCTCGCAGGCATAGCGGCTGAAAAACTCCTCCGCATAAGTACGTCCGATAGGAAACTCCTGCCCCGCCATATAAATCACGGTACCGCGGACGGCTTCAATTCTGGAAAATGGCAGGATGTAGCTCCGATGCACCCGTACAAAGTCACGGGCACCGAGCTTCTCGATTATGTCCTTCATCGGCATGCGTGCGACGATCGGCTTTCTGCCGGTGGTATGTATTTTCAAATAATCCGCCAGTCCTTCTATATAAACAATATCGGCTAGCGGCACCTTCACTAAACAAAAATCGGAACGGACAAACAGGTTCTTTTCCGCGCCTTCATTCTTTTTATAGATATAATCGAAATAATCCATTGCCCTGGCAACGGCCTGCGAGAACCGTTTTTGATTGATCGGCTTCAACAGGTAGTCGATCGCGTTCAATTCATAACTGGTTACGGCATATTCGCTGAACGCAGTGGTAAAAATCACCATCGTATTCTGCCTGAGCGATTTCACCAGACTTATCCCCGTCATCGAAGGCATCTGTATGTCGCAGAATAGCAGGTCTACCGGAAATTTATTCAGGTAGCGCAGTGCCTCGCTGGGCTGCGTGAAGGTTTTCTGCAAATGGATGTTCTCATGTTTGTCACACAGCGACCTGATCACGTTCAGGGCGAGGGGCTCGTCATCTATGGCAATGGCTGTTATCATTGTAGGTCGATGTGCAGGGAAACACTAAACTCCTTTTCCGCGTCATGGATCGTCAGCAAATACCTGGACGGGTAAATCAAGTTCAAGCGGTGCCGGGTATTCTCGATCCCTAACCCGCTCCGTTCTGAAATATCCCGCTGGATGTCCACCTTATTGTTGACCACGCTCAATTGAAGCTCTGTATTACTTACTTTGATTTCTATCCTGATACGGCTTTTTTGCTCCGAGTTGACGCCATGCTTGAAAGCATTTTCAACAAACGGAATCAACAGCATCGGCGCGATCCTGAGAGCAGGAATATCCGCCGGGCAATCATAATCGAGCTTTACGCTTCTGACCAGGCGCAATTTCTGCAATTCAATATAGTTGCTAATGTAACTGATCTCATCGTCCAGCAATACAAAATCCTGCTGCGTATCCTTAGTGGTATAACGCATCATTTCAGATAATTTATCGATCATATCTGCCGCTCGGGGCGAGGTGTCTATCGCGATGGCGTAGATGTTGTTCAGTGTATTAAAAAGGAAATGAGGGTTGATCTGCGATTTAAGGGAAGCGATCTGGGCGGAGAGTTTTTCGCTTTCGGCCTGCCTCAACCTGTTGTAGATCGTCCAAAGAATGGAAGATACAATGGATAAAGACCACAGTAACAACGCATTCACGATAATGACCGGAAGGATTTTTTCTACAACCGGGTTGCTATGCAACACCAGGACGGAATTAAAATCCGCAAAATACAGGATGCCCCAAAATGCAGCTCCCGCCGTCAGGATCGCGCCCGTAAGCGCACTGAAATAGGCCCAATACCGCTTGGCGAGCAAATACCTCGGTATTAACAAAAAGTAATTGATGTAAAATATCGCCAGTAGCAGCGAGCTCAGCGCCAGACATAGGAGCAGATACTTCCGGTCTGCCGTAGGGTCAAGCGTATTGAAAACCTGGTCGGTTGGTACATAAGGGATTACCAGCAACAAAACCCAGACCAGGGCATGCATGGCAACGGCGACGCGAGTTACTTTCATGAGTCATTAAAATAATCCCCAAACCAATAATATTATTGTGTCCATCGCAAAAATTTGAGAAGAACGGGGATTATTTGTAGACCAATAAACAAAATTGACCGGAGCGTATCAGGCAATATCACAGATAGTAACACCCTGTTTCAGGGATGCAAGATCATCGTTGCGGCTGGGCATAAACTCCTGACCAACGAAGCCTGTATAACCCGTATCGGCAATGGCTTTCATGATAGCCGGATAGTTGAGCTCTTGCGTTTCGTCGATTTCCCGTCTGCCCGGAACGCCACCGGTGTGATAATGGGCGATGTATCGGTGGTATTTCCGGATGGTGGCGATGACGTCGCCATCCATGATTTGCATATGGTAAATGTCATAAAGCAATTTGAATTTCTCTGAACCCACCATTTCACATAACGCCGCGCCCCATTCGGTGCGGTCACACATGTAATCCTTATGGTCCACTTTGCTATTGAGTAGCTCCATCACCAGCGTAACGTTATGTTTTTCAGCAAGCGGCATCAATTTGCGCAATGCCACGGCACAGTTTATCATACCGTCCGCATCGCTCATGCCCCTGCGGTTACCGGAAAAGCAAATGACCTGCTTGTAACCGGCGGCCTGAACTTTGGGAATGAGGTCTGTAAACCCCTTAATGAGTTCGTCATGATTTTTAGGATCGTTAAAGCCCCTGTCCAGGCTCCTGGTGAGGCCTTCTCCCCACGGAAGCGCGCACGTAAGACCGTGTTGTTTCAAAATGGGCCATTCTTCCTGTCCGCAAAGTTCTATGGAGGTTAGCCCGATTTTCTTCGCTTCGACTGCCAGCGTTTCCAAAGGAATCTTGCCGTAGCACCAGCGGCAAACCGAATGATTGATTTTTCCATTGAGTTTCGGGCCAAGGGCTTTTTGGGACGCTGCCATGACCTTCGTCATCGATAGCGGTAAGCCCAAAGCTCCGGCAACAACACTTTTTAATGCAACACGTCTGTTGGTTGTACTTTTCATTTAACTATAACTATTATGGTTAATCGGGTCATTTAATTGTGTCCATCCATTTGCTCATTCTATCGCTACCTTGAATGTGTAGGCCCCGAGCGTGATCAGGTATAGCCCCTTTGGCAAATGAGAAGTTTCATAACTGGTCGCTGAAAAATCGGCTTGGTCGTCCACGACTACTCCGGCCATATTCCGGACGACCAACCTCCTTTTTGCAGGCGGGACATCGAAGTGCAATTTTCCTTTGACCGGATTGGGGTAAACGATCAGCCTGATTCCGGATTCATTTTTCAGATTGATGCTTTTTGAAAGCGTATAGCTATGGTCGGAATCCAACTGTTTCAACCGGTAGTAAGCATTCGCAAGCGGCTGTTGATCCACAAACTGGTAATCGATCCTGGCCGACGCGGTACCTCTACCTGCTACAAAACCGATTTTTTCGAACGTCATTCCATCCGCGGCTCTTTCGATCTCAAACCCTTCATTATTCACCTCTCCTACTGTGCTCCACAGCAGCACATTGCCCTCGGAAGAAGCCTTTCCCGAGAAGCTGATCAGGTTTACCGGCAGCGAAGCCTGGTTTGCCAGCAGAATAGCCGTTGTTGACAGCGCAGGAACGGTTATAGTCAAGGAGTTTGAATTCACGGATGCCGTGCCCTCCTGCAAGGCGTTCTGAGTGTCAGACACAAATGTCTCCGTCGCCGGCAACGATGCTAATTGCAGGGTTTTGTAATTTCCATTGGCAACAGTAAAGTTGTTCAGATTGATGGTAACCGTGCGGGGTGCATTCATATCGCGATTGACAAGCATTACTGTCAGGGAGTCGGCGTTTTCTGTGACCGAAGAATAGGCTGAAACCGTGTTTTCGAGAGAAGAAGTACTGGCTACGCTGTATTTTTTCGCATTGCGGCTAAACAGGTGCAGCGTTTCCCACATGCCCACCGACCAGTTCCATGGTGCAAACAATTCGACGCCGTGGTTTGCAAATGTTCCCAGATGGGAAGCGTAAATGACAGATTCCAGGCTAGGGTTGCTGCCGGACATAGTTCCCCATTCGCTTACGCCGGTGGTGACGCCGTGGTTTGCACCGAAATGCTCGGTCAGCCAGCCGTCGATTCGCTTGAAAATATATTGTTTTGTAATGGAGGTATCCCATCCGCCATTCATGGTCTTGATACCATTTGAACCCGGGTAATCGTAGGTTTCATCGTAATAGATCCGGTGCCCCTGCAATGCTGCCGCATCATCCCCATTGTACCACGGGTAATTGTGAATATCCAGCACATCTACCAGTTTGATACCGGTCGCTTTATATTCGTCGCCGAGGCGTTTGATGAAATATTCCAGCCAGGGATAATACCTGCCGTCGACTACAATACTTTCATTGGACCATCGGTACCATTGCCATTCCGAAGTGGTCACAGGACCACAGATCTTCACATTGGGATCGATCGCTTTGGCCTTCTTTGCCAATTCAATGAAGCGATCCATAAAGGCAGAGGCCGATATCAAGGTAGGCATGGCCCAGTCATGCGTACCGTTCCAGATATCCACCTCATTATCCATACTCCAATACCGGAACCGGTTTTTGTCGAGTCCTAAGCCATTGGCTCCAAACCAATGGTCCAGGATCGCCACCGAAGAGTCGGCCGGCCAGGGCTTGCTGAACAGATCAATATTCCCATCGACCAGCGCCTGGGTCCCACCGGCCGGGTTCACTTGCCCTCCGCCGGCCAGGTTCTGGCCCACCCCCGACCAATACTGCGCCTGATTATATTCCCAATCATTGAAGTTGTTGCTGTTATTGGACGCAGCTCTGCCTAATAACTGGAAAGCAAACATCCCCTGCATGTTGGAAAAGTTGTTATTAACCTTTTGGGCCATTGCATCCCAGTCAGCCGGATATACGTTGTTGTACCAGTCGGGATGGACTGCCAGTTTTGCGCGCCAGTTGTAGGCGGATGCATTATTTCCTCCGTTCATGCGCGCAAAGCGCAGTCCCGCGTCTTTGTAGAATTGATCTGATTTGTCAAGGAAGTCATTCTTCCCGTATATGTTGGGGGAAATCAGGCGTTTGTCCTGCGTTGCATTCACTGAAATAGTCACATTCTGGGCAAAAGCCGTCACCGAAATGCTGCAAAGTAATGCTCCTGCCACGCTCTTTTTTGCCTGACAAAGTATTGTTTTTACCATTTTAAATTTCTTCTGATTGGTTTGTTTTTCCAGTTTATGGGGGAAGCGTCATGCCGATGTTAACCGGCAGCAGCTTGATATCACTTCCGGACGTAGTTGTAAATGGCCAGTTCCGATTTAACCGGGTCCTTGAACCCAAGCTGCATCCTGTCCTCTTTGAGACTGATGACATATGCCTTCGACCAGACCTGGTCCCTGCCCATATTAAGCGGCACTACATTTATGAACGACATGGTCTTTGTCTTAACATCAAAAAAGTAGCTGCCCGAGAAAATCCCGCTTTTGGTTATCCCTTTCTGGCTCACCTTCACCACGGGCTCCGCTGTTCCGCTTTTCAGACCTATTGTCATGGTGCCGTAATCCTGCGCAGCACCCATCCAGCTTTCATAATTCGGATCGTACAGCCAGCAATCCCCTCCTGCTTTGCCGCATTGATTATCCCAGCCATAATCGACGCCCGAGAAGTACAACGGACCTTTGAATTTGGTTGAAACACCTTTCGCATCCAGGTCAAGTACCCAGGTCTTTTCCTTACCAATTCCGCCGGTAAGCAGCTTGAACACAGGGTCTTGATAGTACTCCAGAATGGCAGGGTCAAAAATCTGGATCGAATAATCGATTGTGTCGATCGCTGTGCCATAAGTAATTTTGTTCGCCAGCAAGGGATCGGCTCCGGTAAAATTGTTGGGGACTTTCACGATCACACTTGAATCGGTGTAAGTAACTCCCGCCAAGTTAGCGCCCAGACCCTGAAATGCTATTTTGGTGGCGTTTTTGAGGTTATACCCGACAATATTGATCGTTTGGCCAGGAATAATGGTATTGATGATCGTATCCTTGGGCGCCGTAGCGTAGTTTCTTATGTGCGAGATCAACGGCGCTCCGGTGATGTTAATGGTAAAAGAAGCCGAGCCGCTGCCGTTCACCACAGTAACGACATTCACCTTTTCCCGTGCCACAGAATCGAATGGAATCGAAGGTACCTGCACTACAATGCTCCTGTCGGTCAATAACGTGTGGTTGATCGTCGCCGGAATACTTCCGAAATAGACCTGCGAAACATCTCCCAGGTTTTGCCCCAGGACAACTACCCATTGGGCGGCCTGCAGTGTTTGAACCACAGTATCGGCCGGAGACGCCGCATAATTGCGTATTTCAGTGATAACAGGTGGAGACAGCTCGTCCTTTTCACAGGCAGACAGCAGCAGCGAAACCGCCGCCATGCAGTAAAACAGCGTCAAACATATTCTCTTATATAAAGTCTTTTTCATTTCTCTGAATTTTTAAAACGAGTAAGGCACGGGAGCTTCCAGCAGCTTAGGGTTAGCCGTCACTTCCGGCGAAGGGATCGGGAATTTGAATGTGGTCGTATTGGCCGGCGTAATGGCTCCGAGCGCATCACCTTTTGTCACAACACCCTTGTCATCATAGGTAAACAGGATCCGCTCCTGTTCGTTGAGCTTTTTGATGGCCTTGGGTTCGTTGTAATAAGAAAGCCTGACCAGATCTTCCCAAAAATGCCCTTCTGCGGCTAATTCGACCCTTCTTTCTCTGAACAGCGTCTCGGCGTCCAGGGATGTTACCGGGGCAAGACCTGCCCTTGTGCGCACTTTATTGAAATAGAGCAGCGCGTCGGCATTGGTCGTAGAGGTATTATTACCCATTACGGCTTCCGCGTAAATCAGGTACACCTCCGCGAGCCTTAACAATGCATTGTGCTCGGTAGACGACGTCAATGTCATCGTTGGGGCACTGTTGTCTACCCTTGTGCCGATAATGTGCTTTTTCAAACCGGTGTTACCGTTAAATTTATAACCTCCTCCTGCCGCATTCAGCTCGGGATAATAATCGCCTTTGAGCATGAAAGTAGCCTTCCTTCTGAGTGAGTCTCCTCCCTGGTATTGCTTATACAAATCGTAAGTGGGCGATATTGCAAACCAACCAGCTTGGCCCGCAGCTGAAATCTCTGCTCCCCCTGGCGAATAGATTTGCAGCATGTTTCCTTCCAGCCACCCTGCCCCCGCCGCCCATTGCAAAGCAAATAAGGATTCCTGATTATCGTTAAACTGCGTTTTGAAAAGGTCCGCATAATTGGGCAGCAGCGATAGGCCGCTTTGCTTGCAAACATTGCCCGCATGTAATTTGGCACTGTCCAACAGCGCCTGGTTTCGCGGACCGTTGCCCTTTGCGTCCAGCCCCGCCCAGGTCAGGTATACTTTGGCCAGCATGCCTTGTGCCGACCAGGTCGATACCCTTCCGGCATCTTTTGCCGGGAGATGTTTCGCAGCAAAAAGCAGGTCATTTGCCGCAAACCGATAAACATCCTCAACCGTATTGCGGTACACCAATGGAGAATTGATCAGCTTGGTATTATCTTCTATAATGGGAACGTCCCGCCATTGCAGGGCCAGGTTATAGTAGGCGTATGCACGCAAAAATTTCGCTTCGGCAATCGCTGCATTCCGGTCTTTTTCAGGAATGGAAGCAGGCGCTTTTTCCTGAATGGCTTTGATGGTAACATTGCAATGTGCGATGATCTTGTACATCGCTTTCCAGCTCGCAATCATGATTTCATTGCTTCCACTGACAGAAAAAGTGTGCAGCTGCACTGCATCCCCCCAGTAATTAACGGCCATATTACCGCTCAAAACTTCGCCGATCGGCAGGTAACAAGTATAATTCCACTCCGCCCACGGTTTACCTCCGTAAAGAGCAGCCGTCGCCAGCCGCAGGTCATTGGTAGTCTGATAAAAGTTATCGGCACTGATTTGCGATAAAGGCGGACGATCCAGAAAGCTTTCACTGCAGCCAGCCATGCACGCGCCGGCGAAAAGCAACGCTGTCGCCAGTTTATTCTTTATTTTCATTGCTTGATATTTTAAGATTCAAATCATTAGGAAGAATCGGCACGCTATTTCGTCAGCTGCAAACTTGCGCCTACCGTGAACACGCGCGGTTGCGGATAGAAACCATTGTCATATCCTGCATTGAGCGGATTCCAGGAACCTATTTCCGGGTCCATTCCCTTGTACTTGGTGATCAGGAAGGCATTCGACACATTTACATAAACACGGAGGGCGTGAATGTGCGCCTTTTCCAACAGGTTTTCGGGAAGCGTATAGCCGAGTGAAATAGTCTTGAACCGGATGAACGACCCGTCTTCTACATATTTGTCGGAAGCCCTGTTGTTGCCGTTCGTGTTGTCATTTCTGATGCCGGGAATATCCGTATCGGGGTTGGTCACATAAACATTATTGATATCGGTCTCCGGTTTACTGGGGTCAATCAGCGCGAGTTTGGCGTAGTTGTTCAGCGCTTTGAGGTAGCCGAAACTGGTTCCGGGATATTCGCCGGTCATGCGCATTTGGTTAAACACCTTATTGCCGTAGTTACCGGTCAGGAAGATGTTCAGGTCAAACTTCTTATACGAGATCGAGTTATTAAGCCCGAATTGCAGCTTCGGGATCGGTGATCCGAGGTAGGCCTGGTCCCGCTCGTCGATCACCCCGTCTCCATTGACATCCTTGAATTTAAGGTCGCCATACCAGATACTACCTCCCGCTGCGCCAACGGGCAGGGGTGCCCCGTTCTTGGTAGGGAGCGCATGCGTCTCGAAGTCCTCTTTCTTGGCAAAAACGCCGTCTACCTTGTACCCGTAAAACTCACCGATCGAATTGCCGACGATCGTCTGGCTATATGGCCATCCCACAAGCGAGGCGCCATCGGTATTCAGCCTCAACACCTTATTGACGTTCCTGGAAACGGTCAGATCGGTTTTCCAGGTAAGCGCTTTGCCCTGAATGTTGGTCGAGCTGATTTTGAAATCGAATCCCTTGTTGCTGATCGTACCTACATTCACATATGGAGCATCCAATGCACCTGGCGACCAGCCCACTGCCGTCCCCGAGTAAAATGGCAACGGAATCTGCATTAAAAGGCCATCCGTTTTTCGGTTGTACAAGTCAACGGAAAAATTAAGCCGCCAGGATAGCAATGCAGCGTCGAGACCCACATTGGCGTATTTAGTTTTCTCCCATTCCACGTACGGGTTTCCGATGTTCTCGGTGAGCTGGGATATCCCCGACAAACCGGTGGCCACCGTCGCTAACGTAGATGTATAGGCGAAGTCCCTGACGTTCTGGTTATTGGTCAAGCCATAGCCTACCCGAAGCTTCAATTCATTGATGTCTTTGATATTTTTCAAAAAGCCTTCATTCTGAATTTTCCAGGCCAACGCTCCCGAATAAGTGGTTACCCACCGGTTTCCGGCCGCAAATCTTGAAGAACCGTCGGCACGGACGTTACCGGTTATAAGGTATTTATCAAACAGCCCGAAATTCAACCGACCGAAGTAGGATTCTTGGGCATTCTGCGTTTTCGAACCGGAATTGGTAGCCGAAGTAGGGTCACCGCTGTTGATCACCTGCACGTTGTTGGACGGGAAATTATTACGCCCCGCACCCACGTTTTCGCCTTTGCTCAATTGAGCCTCGTGTCCCACCATTACATTGGTATTATACCGGTCGTCGAACGTATGCGCATAAGTGAGGTAATTTCTGATAGTGGTGTAAATGCTCTGGCTGTAATTGTAGGAAGCACTGTTGCTGTTGTTCTTCACAAGCCCCATGGTGTAGCTTGGGTTGAATTTATCCTCTGTTGCCATAGAGAAACTTCCCGTAACCTCGTTTCGCAGCGTCAGCGATTTGCTAAAAGCGATTTCCGCGTAGGCATTTCCAAACAGCTGATTTCGGTTTACCTGATCTTTGTTGATGCTCGCCACCGCATACGGGTTCACGGTGCTGTTCACCCAACCGTTAGGGTTATACGCACCACCCCAACTGCCGTCAGCATTGGTGACGGGAATGTCGGGCGTTTGGCTGAGCGCCGAATTGATGACGTTCGAGCTGGTGGAATTTACATTCTCGCGTATGTTCGCAAGTTGCAGGCTCGTACCGATTTTCAGCCAGTTGGTCGTCTTGTTGTCCAGATTCAACCTGACAGAAATTCTTCTGAAATCCGAGCCCAACGCAATACCGTCCTGTTTGAAATACGAGCCCGACAGCAGGTATTGGGTCTTGACATCGCCTCCATTGACGGTGATGGTGTGGTTAGTCATCGGCGCGTTTCTGAACAGCTCCTTTTGCCAGTCGGTACCTTTGCCCAGGTATTGAGGATTGGCAAACTCGGGCCGGGTATCGAATCCCCAGCCCAAGCCGGTATTTCGTTCATTGATGAAGGTTGCGTACTCCCGTAAATTCATGGTAGGAATCCGCCTCGGCAATTGTTGAAAGCCTGTGTAGACATCGTAAGAAATGCGCGGAGGAGCTACTACCCCTCGCTTTGTGGTGATGATTACCACGCCATTGGTCGCTTGCGAACCGTAAATCGCCGTAGCAGACGCATCTTTCAGCACGTCCACCGACTCGATTTCCGATGGATTAATTGCCGCCAGCGGGTTAGTTCCAGCGCCCATGGAAGCGGTAGAGCCTATAATTACGCCATCTATCACATATAATGGTCCCCCGGAGCCGAACGATGATATTCCCCGGATCTGTACGGAAACGCCTCCGCCCGGTTGGCCGGATGTTTGCTGGACCACCATACCCGCCACTTTTCCCTGTAATGCCTGATCAAAGGTCACCGGGTTCGTTTTGCGAATTTCAGCTCCGGTAACAGAGGATATGGAGCCGGTGACGTCTTTTCTTTTGGATTCACCATAACCGATCACCACGACTTCGGAAAGCGTGGCGATATCAGGCTGGATCGTAATATCGAAGGAAGTCTTGTTTCCTACCGGAATTTGCTCGGACAGATAGCCGATGAAGGAAATTTTAAGAACATCCTCGGGCATCGCCTGAATGGAAAACTTCCCCTCCGTATCCGTTGATACGCCCATCGTGGTTCCTTTCAGCAGGACAGTCACGCCCGGCATCGGGGTACCGGTTTCACTTTTGACGATTCCCGACACCTGCCGTCGCTGCGCATGGGCCGCGATACACGAAAACAAAATAAGCACAGTAACACATAAGCACCTGTAAATTTTCCTCATCATTCGATTAGCCTTAAGTAATTACACCATATGTTTTGCAAATAGACCTAAAGATCACAGTCCGGAGCGCCCGGGCATACTACGTCGAACTGTAACAATAGAAGGAATTATTTGCACCAAAGGTAGAGTGCAGCCTAAGTACTAAAGGGTATCGATTAGTCCGAATAAAGGGTATAAAAAGTCCAGAATGGTATTTAAAGACCAAAAAACCGGGAAATAATTCAAAATCCCGGGCCTAGCTGCGACCCGCTTCCCGTTTGCCGCATGAATACTCCGAAGGCAATACATGATAAACTTCCCTGAAATAGCGGGCGAAATACTTAGGATTGTTGAATCCGACCTGGTAGGCAATTTCAGAGATGGAAAGCTGGCTTTTTTCCAGCAACTGGGCCGCGTGCTGCAACCTGATCTCCCGGATTACTTCCAGAGGAGATTTGCCGGTAACCGTCTGAACTCTTTTAAACAATTGCGAACGGCTCACGCCCAGTTCCCGGGCAAGGTCGACTACCGTAAATTCCGGATTGGAGATATGCCGCTCGATCGCCTGAATCATTTCATGAAGAAATTGCTGATCCAGCGGCGTTACATTGATTTCGCTGGCTTTGACCCCATTGCGGGTGACCAAAAGACTGCGGAGTTTTTCCCGCGACGAAATCAGGTTCCGGATTCTTGATTCCAGCACCTGAAAATTGAATGGTTTGGTAATATAGTCATCTGCACCGGCCTGGAAGCCTTCGAGAAATTGCTCATCGTCCGATCGGGCAGTGAGCAGAATCACCGGGGTCTGTGAGATCTGTTCATCCGATTTGACCATCCTGCAAAGGTCGAGCCCGTTCAGGTCAGGCATCATAATATCCGAAACAATCAGGGCCGGACGATGTTCAAGCACTTTTTCCCAGCCCTCCTTACCGGTCGATGCTTCGATGACCGAATAAAATTGTTTCAAATTGTCTTTGAGGTAGAAACGAAAATCTTCATTGTCTTCCACAATCAGGATGCGTGGTTTTCCTTCCGCTTCGTATTTTTCCTCGTCTTTTTCCGGAGGTGCTGTCGCTTCGCCCGATATGTTAGTCAGTCCGGCAGTGATTACTTCGCTACGTTTCTTCAAAGGCAGTTTCACCACAAAACAACTTCCCTCCCCGACTTCGCTCTCCACCCCGACAGACCCGCCGTGAATCCGGACGAATTCCCTGGTGATGGCCAACCCGATACCGCTTCCCTGGTTGATAATCGAATTCGGCAAATCACTCTGAAAGAAGCGCTCAAAAATCAGCTCTTGTTTTTCGGGCGGTATTCCTATGCCTGTATCTTTCACCCGGATCTCAACGAAATAGTCATCGCCTGTATCCCGGACATCTACGTTCACCGATACCTCACCGGGACCCAAAGTAAATTTGATCGCATTCGATAGCAGGTTGAATAAAATCTTTTCGAGCTTGTCATGATCGAACGACGTTTCCAGCCCGGAGACATTGGAGGCAAACAGAAGCCGGATATCTTTTTTCTCCGAAAGATCAGAGAACGAATAGACGGTGTTCTTGACGAATCTGATCACGTCCCCTTCCGTGGGGTGAAACCGGATTTCATTTACTTCCAGCTTTCTGAAATCCAGCAGCTGATTGACCATGTTCAGCAACCGCCGCGCATTTCGCAGAATCAGATCCAGCTGTTTGCGGTCCTGGCCGTCGACAGCTTTCTCGGTGAGCTTTTCAGCGGGCGCAAGTATCAGGGACAGCGGGGTACGCAACTCGTGACTCACATTGGTAAAGAACTTTGTCTTCAACATATCCAGCTCCTGCGAGCGCCTTGCCTCCTCGCGCGTCTGCACGATGGCAAATTTCATACGTTCCCTTTCCTGTATGAGCTTTAATGCCGCGAGCAACAGCAAAGCAATCGCTATCGCATACAAGACATAGGCAATCGGCGATCGCCAGAATGGAGGCAGGACTTTGATGCGGAGCGATATCCCTTCCTGATTCCACAATCCGTCGTTGTTGGATGCGATCACACGAAAAACGTAGTCGCCGGCGTCGAGGTTGGTAAAAGTGACTTTCCTGTTGTTTGCATCTGTTACGAGCCAGTCGTCATTAAAGCCTTCCAATTTATACTTGTATCGGCTCCCGGCGGGCTGGATGAAGTTTAGTGCGGCAAATTCGATGGAAAAGACATTGTCGCTCGCCTGCAATACGACGGAAGGATTTGTCGTGACCGACGAAGATAGTACCGGCTTCCTTCCGGTCAGGGGTCCGGGGCGGACACTGCGGTTGAATAGCTGAAAATCAGTAAACACCAACCGCGGCACCATTTTATTCTCTGCCAAATCAGCGGGCCTGAATATATTGAACCCGTTGGCTCCGCCGAAGATCAGCTCTCCGACACGTGTCCTGAATGCAGCGTCTTCCGTAAATTGCCTCCCTTGCAGCCCGTCCATTTCCGAGTAGTTCCGGAAACTCACCTGCAAACGCTCCTTGCCGGGAGTAATCGTCGCACATGACAAGCCATTGGGCGTACCCAGCCAGAGCCGGCCCTCTTTATCCTCGGCCATCGACAGGATTGCATTGTGTGGGAGCCCGTGCTTTTCGCCATAGTTCACAAAACGATTGGACCCCGGCACCCACAAACTGAGCCCTCCCCGGGAACCTATCCAAATCCGCCCTCTGGCATCTTCCAGTATGCCAAAGATGTCGTTACTGATAATAGAAGCCGGGTTTCCTTCCTCTCTTTCAAAATGCACCAATGCACCCGATGTCTTTTTCAATACGTCGATCCCCGTTGAAGTCCCGAACCACATGTTTCCTTTGGAATCCTCAAAAATGGTGGGAACATAAGTAGAGTAAAGCGCCCGCTGGTCGGGATGCCGATACCGGGTGAAGTTTTTTCTTGCTTGATCGTACAGGCACAGGCCACTGTCGAGGGTACCGATCCAAAGTCGTCGCTGCGAATCTTCGAATAGCTCCCATACGCTCCTTCCCGGAAGGCTTTCAGCCCTGGCGGGATCATGTTGATACCGGATAAATTGGCGCCCGTCAAAGCGGTTTAACCCACCCAGAAAAGTGCCTATCCACAATTGATTTTTATGATCCAGGCACAAACTGACGATCACATCGCTGCTCAATGACCTCGGATTACCCGGATCGTGGCGGTAAGTGGTGAATTTCCCTGTATTCCTTTCAAAATAGATCAGTCCCCCTCCATTGGCTCCCAGCCAGAGATTACCTTTACGGTCCTCGACAAACGCATTGATATCTTCAAAAGGCAGGCCGTAGGGCTTCGTTCGCCGGTTAACCAGGGGAAACACACGGATATTCTCATGAAAATAATCGACTCCGGCTTTGTAGGTCCCTACCCAGATCAGTCCGTCGGAATCTTTCAGCATGGCAGTGATTGCATTATGGCTTAGTCCATTCGCATTCTCCGAAGCATACCGCATATTGGTTACCGATCGCGTCTTTTTGTCCAGCACGTCGATGCCGTTTTGGCCATTGGAGATCCAGATATTGCCCCTATCGTCCTCTGTCACACCGGTAATCAAATCCGAACTGAGACGCGGATTTCCGAAGGTCTTGCCCAGATAGTTAATCGTTCCCAGCCGCTTGTCAAGATATGCTATACCCAAATCAAAGTTAGTGGGAAACGCCCAGACGTCCCCATCCCGGTCTGCGATCAGGAGGCATTGCAGCTTATCATTTTTGCTCCGCCTGCGATCGTAAAAGAAATTATGTCTTTTGATTACCCGAACGACCTGCTTTTCGAGGACTATATTTTCCACCATTCCATTCGAATGCGCCAGCCAATAAGTGCCATCGCTACCCTGCACCATGGACGTGACATCGTTGCTGGCAATGGAAGTCGTATCACCGCCCGAATGCCTGACCGAAAAGATCCTTTTACTTTTTTCGTTATAGCAAATAATTCCGTCGTCCTCAACGAGAAACCAGTAATTACCCTTACGATCCGGCACGACGACTCTCAGCTTAGCCGGTTTACGGATTGAATAAGGCTGAAATCCTTGCAGGGGCCGCGAAAAAGTTTCCGTTGCGGGGTCGTAGACGCAGGGGCCGAGGCTGGTGATGACGCCCATTTTGCCAGACGGCATTTCAAATAACGCCGCAATGTCGTCGTCAAACAGCGATGCAGGGTCTGACGCATCATTCCGAAAAACCTTGATCGCGTAACCGTCAAACCGGTTAAGGCCGGATTCCGTGCCAATCCAGAGGAAACCGCTTTTATCGCGGTAAATGGCCTTGACATGAGCGTGGGAAAGGCCCTGGCGGGCATCGATATGAACAAACCGGCGCTGCTGCGCAAATAATTGAAATGAGGCATGAATTAGGAGAAGCGCCATCACCAACACGCTGCTCTTCCACGGACGTTGTCTTTTCACCACCAAAATTCAGATTAAGGTTTGTCATTCAAATCCCTAAGGCGGTTCCGCGTATTCAGCTTTTTGAATACTTAATTAAACGAAATTGGCCAAAGTGAATCCTTCGGCCAAAGTTAACTACCACATCTAAAAGAACCCAATGCATGATTGGGTTCCCAGGTTATCTTGTGCGCAGAGCGCGTGTATTGATACTATTTAAAAAGCAGTTGGGCGAATCCGAACAGGTCGTGCCTCCATACCGGCCACGTGTGCCCGCCGGGATATTCACTGTATTGGTATTTAATGCCGAGCTCGTCATATTTGGCAAGCATAATCTTGCAGTTCTTGAAGGCAATATCCTCCGGCCCACCCATCGAAATCCAGAAGTTTTTCAGGTTGTTATTGATAGTGGCCGCATTGGTTTTGGCAAACTCGTAATGCGGGCCCGACAATGCATTATTATTCGCAAACCAGCCCGAGCTGAACACGCCAAGCGACGAAAACATGTCCGTATTTTTGATACCGGCGTAAAGTGTCTGAATCCCACCCATAGAAAGGCCGGCCAGTGCGCGGTTCGCGGCATTAGCCTCGACCCGGTAAGTGCTTTCCACAAAAGGTATCGCGCCCAGCTTTAACTCATTCTCGAAGGCTTTCAGAAAACCGTCGCCAGCGGTTCCAAGGCTGCCCGGGCCAAGCGGGATTCCCGAATTACCATCCATCATCACGATCAGCATTGGTTTTGCCTTGCCCTCCGAGATCAGGTTATCCAGAATCAGGTTGGTCTTGCCCTGGGTAGCCCACCCCCGCTGATCTTCCCCGCCCCCATGCAGCAGATACAGCACGGGATACTTTTGAGTCGAAGCGTCATAGCCCGGCGGCGTATATACGTACATTTCCCGCCAGGTATTGCTGGCTTTCGACAAGTAACGCTGGATCTGCACAGTGCCATGGGGCACTTCTTTCAGGGCATAATAGCCACCTTTCCGAAAAGGTATTTCGATGCCGCTGGCCATCCTGCCCATTCCGTAAAAAGTCTCGCTGGCCGGATCGGCCAATGCCACATCATCAATAAGCAATGAATAATAATGAAAGCCTTCTCCAATCGAATCCGTGGTCACCGACCAAAAGCCGGCGGTGTCTTTGAGCATATCGTATTTCTTACCCAGGTCCACCTGCACTTTCTGGGCATTGGGCGCTTTGGTGCGGAACACTACCCGGTTGTCTGGCAGGATCTGAGGATATTTGGCCGATCTGACGTTTGTTGACGCCGGTGTGCCGAGGATAGTGTACTTCGGCAGCGACTGGACATTGACGGGTTTAAACAAAAACTGTGAAAACATGTACAGGCCATTTTTCCAAACCTTGAAATCGTGGACGCCCGGTTCGATGTAATACACGTGCGGGACATCGTGCTCGAAGAGGTAATCGTGTGTGCGCTTGCTGAAAGTGATCAGCCGGTCGTCATCGCCGCAGGAAAGCCAGAGCAATTTCAGTTTGCCTTTGGCATTCTGGGGATCCGGCATCAGTTCTTCCGGCCTTTTCGTGTTTGGCGCAGACGAAAACCCTCCTACCCAGGCGAACTTGTCCAGGTTACCCAGCCCGAAATTAAGCGACTGCCCGCCGCCCATCGACAGCCCTGCAATCGCGCGGTTCTCCCTGTCGGTAAGCACCGGATATTTCTTCTCGATGAATGGGATCAAATCGGTCAGCAAGTCCTTTTCGAATGTCGAAAAAGCGGCCACCTTATCGGGTGCCATGATGTTTCCCGTTGCGCGGTCGTCTTTCATAGCCCGGCCATTAGGCATGACCACGATCATCGGCTCGATCTTCTTTTCTGCATACAGATTGTCCAGGATCAGTTGCGGGTTACCGCCTTTCAGCCATTCTTTTTCGTCTCCCCCAATGCCGTGCAACAGGTACAGTACAGGATATTTTTTCTTTTTTGAGAACCCGGGCGGCGTGTAGATCAGCGCTTTCCTGCGATTGCCCACCGTCCTGGATTCGTATTGCAGCGTATCTATTTTCCCTGCCATCACGCCCTGGCGCACTGCATCGTATCCCGTAGGCATTTCCATGGGCTCGTTTTGTGCAAGAGAGGCGGTAGCCAGCATAAGCAATCCCGCCATAAGCGGTAAAGGTTTTAGCATAGTCATAAATGTTGTAACCGTTTTTTATTTATATTGAATACCAACTATTTAACTAATTTGAAAATAGTGTCAAAGAAAGTTTTCATGCATTATTTGTCAAATTGACAATATATTTCTCGCACATACTGCTTCTATATCGGCATAACCGACTCATCATTTTTCCAACATTATATTTAATTTATTGATGAGCAAATGTAGATAACCCCAGGTGTTTATCATGAGTATTTTTGTTAAAACTAATGCCACAAATGTTTAATAAGGGGTGAGAAATGAAAAATGAACTACAAAACCATATCATGTCAGTGTCCCTGAAATTTTTGATGATCACCTGGATTGGCCTGCTGTTTGTGCTGCCCCCTGCTTGCAACGCCGGCGGGAACGATTTACAGCTGAACTTTACCGCGATCACATCCCTAGACGGACTCTCGTCCAATACCGTTCATACGATTTTAAAGGATCGCTATGGTTTGCTATGGTTCGGCACCGACGACGGTCTGAATAAATACGATGGAACTGACTTTACCATTTACAGGCATGACAGGTCAAATCCTTCAAGCCTGGCGTCCAACGACATTTCCTCGCTCCACGAAGACAAAGCTGGCCGCGTCTGGATCGGCACGATACAAGGTTCCCTGCATTTGTACGACCGCCGGAAGGATGCCTTTGTCCGTGTTATCGGCAACGAAAGCGTCACGGCGATTACGAGCGATCACACGGGCCAGTTATGGGTGGCTACCACTGCAGGGCTTGTGCTCGTGGACCCGGCAACGTTCAAGACAACCCGGCTAAGCCAGCGCGCCGGCGTTCCTGATCAACTTCGAAACGGATTGGTGCAGAGTTTCTTCGAAGATCCGCAAGAGCATATGTGGATAGGAACAGAGACCGGCCTGTTCCGGTTTGACTTCAAAACCAACCACTTCACTCGCATTGCCTACGGAGAGAATGCGCCCTCCTCCAATGCCAATCAGGTAAAGACAATTAATGGCGACAAAGCCGGCAATGTCTGGGTAGGCACATTTAACGGCTTGTACAAATTTTCACCCGACGGTGCTCTGCTTCAAAGCTTTAAATACCAGGCAAACGACCCACATTCCATCAGCAGCGACATGATTTACGCTGTGGCGGCAGAAAACCGTGAGATGCTCTGGGTCTGCACGGATGGCGGCCTGAACCTGATGGATATCAAAACCGGAAAAGTCACCCGCTATGCGCCCGACGCCCGCGCATCTTTCAGCCTGACCAACAAGTCGATACGAAGCATCCTCATCGACAAACAGGGGATTTTTTGGCTGGGTACTTACAAGGGAGGCGTCAATAAGTTTGACAAAAACCTTACCACTTTCGCGCTGAAACGATCAAACCCTTACGATCCTCACGGGCTAAGCGCTTCATTTGTAACCTCATTTGCTGAGAAAGCAAACGGCGATCTTTTCGTGGGGACCGACGGCGGAGGTTTAAACCTTTATCACCGGAAGACAAAGCTGTTTACCAAAATTCCGGTCCTTCCCCAAAATAAACCAGGATGCTCAGGATTGGCGATCATGGCGCTGGAACTATCCGGTGACAAACTATGGATCGGCAGTTTCCACGACGGGCTTTTCGCATTGGATACCCGCACCGGGAAATATCGTCAATTTACTCAAGGTGCGGATCCTTCATCGCTAAACAATGACGACGTTTTTTCGCTGCTGACCGACACGCAGGGCAAACTCTGGATAGGGACCAACGGCGGAGGTATTAATGTTTTCGACCCTGAAAAACAGCGATTTGAACGCCATTTCGATGTCAGCATCCCAATCGCAAAACGTATGATTCCCCTGAATGGCTACATCAGGGATATTCTGCAAGACAAAAACGGCAACATCTGGATCGCCTCGCACGGGACCGGCGTAGCCATATTCGATCCGGTTTTGAAAAAGTCTGTCCAATACGATAAGCTCAACAGCACGCTGCCGGGAAACAATGCGCTTTCGCTTTATCAGGATAGCAAAGGTGTTATCTGGGTCGGTACCGGTGGCGAAGGGTTGGCCCGGTTCGATGCCAAAACGCGCAGCTTTACGGTCTTTGACCAAAAAGCAGGACTTGCCAGTGGGGTGATCAATAAAATCCTCGAAGATCCGCAGGGACGTATCTGGGTAAGTACGGATCAGGGAGTGAGCTACCTCGATCAAACCACTAAAAAGTTCACCAACTACTCTCCGCACAATGGTTTGCAGAACAATACTTTTATCCTGGGCGCCGGTATCAGAACACGGGACAACCTGTTGTTTTTCGGCGGCATACAAGGGTTTAATTACCTGGATACCCGTTCACTCAGGCAGAACAGCAACCCGATACCCGTAATTTTGAAAGAGCTCAGGGTGGGCAACAAATCCATCACTCCTGCGGATTCCACGACGCTTAGCGAGCATATTTCGGTCGCCCAATCCATACATCTGGCATACAAACAAAACTTTACCCTCGCCTACTCGGCGCTGAATTATTCCGATCCGTCGCAAACCGTGTACCGCTATCGGCTGGACGGTTTCGACAGCGAATGGCATGATGCAGGTGTTTCCCAGACTGCCGGCTACACCAACCTTTCTCCGGGAACCTACCGATTTGAGGTACAGGCAAAAAATCGCAACGGGAACTGGAACAGCCGGGGAGCTGCCGTCGAAATCGTGGTGGAACCGCCCTTCTACATGACCGTTTACGCTTACATTTTCTATTTGCTGAGTTTTATCGGCTTAATGTTCGTGATCAGGCGCAGAGGTATCCAAAAGCTTGAAAACAAATTCAGACAGGAACAGTTTGAAAGGGAAATCGAGCGAAAGCGGGAGCTCGATGAAATGAAAATCAAGTTCCTGACCAATCTCAGCCACGAGTTCAGAACCCCTATTTCCCTCATTTTGGCACCACTGGACCAGTTGCTCAACCGGGCGGCGCTTGCCGAAAACACGCCGCATTTGCAGGGCATCAAGCGCAATGCCAGGCGGCTGCTCAACCTGGTCGACCAGCTGCTTGATTTCAAAAACCTTCAGGAACACGAATCGAAGCTCGAAGCCATGCAGGGCGAGATCGTCTCCTTCATTCATGATATTTCGGAGTCTTTCAGGTATCTAGCCCAGACAAAAGGCATTGAGTATGTTTTCGAAAGCCAGGTAAGCACCCTATACATGGATTTCGATGCCAACAAAATCGAACGCATTATCCTGAACCTGTTATCAAATGCATTTAAATACACCCGAAGGGGCGGAAAAGTAACGCTCTCGCTCTCGCAGACGGAAAACGCGGGGCAACGGCTGCATATTAAAGTGTCGGATACGGGCGTCGGCATCCCGGCCGATAAGCACGGAAAAATCTTTGAGCGCTTTTTTCAGCATGATACTGCTGCTTCGATCCTTAATCAGGGAAGCGGCATTGGTCTTTCTATTGTCAGGGAATTCGTCCAGATGCACAACGGCTCGATTCATCTGGACAGCGCGCCCGGGAAGGGAAGCACCTTTACGGTAATGCTCCCCTGCGGGACTCTGGCCGCTAATGTGAGCTCAGAACCGGCAGTTACTGTAATTTCCCGTGATGACCAACCGGAGCGTGCCGTGGTCTCCGGCGCGCGCGCCGTGCCTTTGCCCGCAGCCGAGCTGCCTGCTGAAATTCTGGTCATAGAGGATAACGACGAGTTCCGGCATTATCTCAAAAGTAACCTTGAATACCACTACCGGGTAATCGAAGCTTCGACCGGGTCGGTGGGATGGCAAAGAGCACTCGCCCAACATCCGCAGATCATCATCAGCGATATTGCCATGCCCGAAATGGATGGTATCGAGCTGAGCCGGAAGATCAAATCCGATAAACGCACGGCCCATATTCCGATCATTCTTTTGACGGCTTCGGCGGGTGAGGAACACGAGCTGCGCGGATTGAATTCCGGGGCAAACGACTATCTGACCAAGCCTTTTAATTTTGATATTTTAAATGCCAAAATCAACAACCTGCTACTGCTCAACCGGCTTTTAAAAAACACATATACCAGGCAGATTGACGTCACCCGGCCTGAGCCCCAAATTGTGTCGGGCAACGAAAAACTGATCAAGAACATTCTGGCATACATTGATGAAAACATCAATAACAGCTCCCAGCTCAGCGTCGAAAAACTAAGTAAACAACTGGGAATGAGCCGTGGCACGTTATACAGCAAGCTACTCGAAATCACCGGACAAACGCCCATCGAATTTATCAAGGCGATCAAGCTGGAAAAGGCGGCACTCCTGCTCGAAAAAAGCGATATGAACATTGCGCAGATTTCCTATGCCACCGGGTTTGCCGCACCCAATTACTTCACCAAATCCTTCAAGGCCAAATTCGGTGTACTTCCGTCAGAATACATACAGGCCCGCCGAAATTTCTTGTCTTTCCAAGGGTAAAAATGTTAGAATGAAGGAAACAAATGTTCAATTCAGCGGCTATGACGCCGTGGCGGTTAAGTGTGACGTTGACATTTCCTGAAATTTACTCAAACTTTGATTGGTACAAGTTTTTGTCATTTTAGTCCATATCTATCACGCATATGAAAGACCTTCTACTAGAATTTCATTTGAAAAGGCCCAGACAATGGTTATTAATGATATTGATGGCAATTCTCTCGGCGAACCTCGTGCTGGCGAAAGTTGCTGACAAACAGGTAACCGGCCGGGTAACCTCAGAAGACGGGGACGCGCTCCCGGGTGTGAACGTGACCGTGAAAGGATCCAGCGTCGGCACCAGCACCGATGCGAAAGGTGATTTCACAATCAATGTACCCTCGGAGAGCAGCGTATTGGTATTCAGTTTTATCGGATTTGGTAAACAGGAGATCGAGGTCGGGACAAAGACCCGCATTGATGTAAAGCTCGCGACCGAAAACCAGGCACTGGAAGAAATGGTCGTGATCGGGTACGGCTCCCAAAAGAAATCGTCGCTGACCGGCGCGGTATCTTCGGTTTCTCCCAAAGAACTTACAGCCCTTCCCGTGGTGAGCGCCGAACAGGCGCTGCAAGGCCGCGTACCGGGCGTACGCGTAGTGAACAACGGTAGCCCTGGCCAGACGCCGATCGTCCGGATCCGCGGGATAGGTTCGATCAACTATGCTTCCGGACCGCTCTATGTGATCGACGGAATCCCTTCCGGCGACCTCAATAACCTGGACCCTAAGGATATTGAATCCATGGAAGTACTCAAAGATGCCAGTTCGGCGGCGATTTATGGTTCGCGCGCCTCCAACGGGGTCATCATCATTACCACCAAAAAAGGATCGCAGGACGGCAAGCTGCATGTGAATGTGGATAGCTATTTCGGCACGCAGTCGGCTTGGAAAAAGCTGGACCTGCTCAATACCGACCAATACATTCAATATGCGACTGCTTTGCTGGGCAATGCCGGTATCGCCATGCCGGGCCGGCTTTCCGATCTGAATAAACCTATTTACGAAGGAGCCACCCAGACGTTTGCCCAGACGCACACCGACTGGCAGGATGTCCTTTTCAGAAATGCGCCCGTGCAGCAGCACCAGCTTTCGGTAAGCGGGGGTAACAGTGTATCCCGCTTCTTTACGTCCGCGGGCTATTTCGATCAGGAAGGCATTCTGGTAGGAACGAATTACAAACGGGCCAATTTCCGGATCAACTCCGACCATCAGATCACTAAATTCCTGAAGATCGGCCAGACACTGACTTTTTCTTACGACAAAAGCCGCGGAGAGCAAGGCTTTGGCGGAGGGCGCACGCTGGTCATGCAGGCCATCCGGAACCTGCCGTATTGGCCCGTCAAGGACCCTACCAAACTGGGAGGATACAGCTCTCCGACCGCTGCCGACGGAAGCGACCCGGATAACCCGCTGCGGATCACCCAGATGGACGTCTCGCGCAGCCAGCGCATTAAAGTGCTCGGCTCGTTGTTCGCGGAACTGAACCTGACCAGTTTCCTCAAATACCGTTTCAGTTTCGGGGCCGATGTGGTGAGCGCGCTGTCCAACGATCAATTCCCGATCTACAACGACGGCTACAAGTCCCGTACCCAATACGAGATCCGGAACGGACGCACCGCCTACTACTCGCCGGTGATTACCAATCAGCTGACCTTTGACAAAACATTCGGCAAGCATATGCTGAACGTCACTGCGATCGTCGACAAGCAGACATTCCGTACCAACACGCTCAACGGCTCGGGTTACAGGCCTAACAATGACATAGACCAGATGCAGGGCATTTCCAATCCGAATGCGAATAGCTCGCTGGACGAAAGCGCGCTCATTTCGTACGTCGGCCGGTTGAACTATGAGTATGACGGCAAGTACCTGCTTAGCGGATCGGTTCGCCGGGATGGTTCCTCGCGCTTTGCGCCGGGTAACAAATGGGGTACATTTCCTTCCGTGTCCCTGGGATGGCGCCTCAGCGAAGAAGAGTTTTTGAAAAACGTTCCCGAAATTTCAGAACTTAAAATCCGCGCCAGCTACGGCGAGACCGGTTTCAATGGAATCGGGAGTTACGCCTGGCAATCGCTGGTGCAGGCGGACAATTCCAATTATGTTTTCGGAGGTAGCAAACTTTTAGGCTCCTATTTCAGCGCCCTGGGCAACACCCAGCTGAAATGGGAAAGCACCGCCATGACCAACCTCGGTATCGACCTGGCTTTGTTCAACAACAGCCTCACATTTACCGCTGAACGCTACAACCGCAATACCGACGGGCTTTTGCTGGAAGTACCTATTCCGAATTCGCTGGGTTACTCGTCCTCGCCATTGTCCAACATCGGAAAGATGAAGAACTGGGGATATGAATTTCAATTGGGTTTCAATAAAAACGAAGGTGACTTCAAATGGAATGCTTCTGTAAATCTGGATATTACCCGAAATAAGGTGATAAGTCTGGCCACAGAAAACGCATCCATATTCTCGGGAAAAAATGACGACTTCGGCGGTTTCGACATTACCAAAACAGAAGCCGGGCACCCGATCCAGTCGTTCTATGGATGGAAAGTCGATGGTATTTTCCAAAGCCAGGCCGAGATTGACCAGGCCAATGCCATTGACGGCAACGACCAGACCAAGTATCAGCCTGCCGCGGCACCCGGCGATATCCGCTTCAAAGACCTGAATGGCGACGGCATTATCGACGGCAACGACCGCGAGTACCTGGGTAGTTTTATTCCAAAATTCAGCTATGGCGGTAACTTCGGCGGCAGCTACAAGGGTTTCGATGTAACGCTGTATTTGCAGGGTGTTCAGGGCAACAAGATTTACAATGGTACCAAGGTGATCGAGCAAGGTATGCTGCGCCTGTTCAATGCTGGAACCGATGTGCTGAATGCGTGGACCCCGACCAATACAGACACCGATGTTCCCCGCGCCGTGAGCGGCGACCCTAACAACAATAGCAAAACAAGCGACCGGTTTGTGGAGAACGGCTCTTATATGCGGATCAAGAACTTCAGCATCGGGTATACGATCCCTTCCAAAGGACTTTCCGCGCTGACCCGGAACACCATTACCAAAGCCCGTGTGTATGTTTCGGCAACCAACTTGCTCACATTCACCAAGTATTCGGGCCTGGATCCGGAAATCGGCGCCAACGGTTCGTCCACGGCGACGGGCACACAGCTGATCAATGGAATTGACTACGGCATGTACCCGCAGCCCAGGACATTACAGGTAGGATTGAGTTTTGGTTTCTAATCACATTTGAAAAAGCATTGCAATGAAAAGAAATATCATATTGGCGTCAACACTTTTACTGGGCATGGTCCTTTCCTGTAACCAGGATGTGCTGGAAAAGACCAATCCCAACGGTGTTACCGTCGAGAATTACTATAAAAACGGCGCCGAACTGACCAGCGGCGTGACCAGCGTGTATTCCATGCTCAAAGCCAACAACCTGGTAGCGCGCGAATGGTTCTTTCTGCACGATCTCCGGAGCGACGATATGGCCGCAGGCGGTGGGCAGCTGGAAACGCCCCGCAACCAGTTGCTCCTCGGCACGCATGACAGCGGTAACTCGGTTATGGGCACCGTGTGGCTGGCCTATTACCGGCTGATCCACCGTGCCAACTCGGTAGTGGACAACTCCACCGCGGTGGCCGATATTCCGGCTGCCGACAAGGCCCGCCTGCTTGCCGAAGCCCGCTTCCTGCGTGCGTATGCCTATTACGAGCTCGTGAGCATGTGGGGCGGCGTGCCTTTGTATAAAAACTACGTCTTAACCGTCGACGGAAGCCTCCCAAGATCCCCTGAGGCCGAGGTATATGCCTACGTAGTTGCCGAACTGAAAGAAATCCAGGACCAGCTCCCGGCCACCTACAATGCCGCAAACCAGGGAAGAGTGACCAAGGGCGCTGCACAAATGCTCTTGGCACGGGTTTTCATGCAGCAAGGCGATTACGCAAATGCCAAAACAGAATTATTGAAAGTGTATGATTCCAATCTGTACGCGTTGGTCGACAACTACAACGATAACTACCTGGAAGAAACCGAATTCAATAAGGAGTCCATTTTCGAAGTCAACTTCTATCCGTCCGGCGGAGTTTACAACTGGGACGGAGACGGAAACGGCGCTACGGCCGGAACCGAGACCGTGCGCACGCAGGAATATTCGGCGATCGGCTGGCGTAACGTAATCCCTTCAAATGGCTTGCTCAATGAATTCGAAAAAACCACCAAAGGTGACGCCAAGACCGATCCCCGGTATCAGGACTCGTTTTATTTCACGGGGGAAAAGTACAATAACGGGGCGTCGACGCTGACCGACGGCCAACAGAACGGCAGCTCATCGGTCGTGGATGGCGTTACCCAAAAGATAAGCTGGCAGAAATATTCGCTGATGTACAAAATGAACGAGTCGTTCCTGACCGGCGGAATCAATCAGCGGATCATGCGGTTTGCGGAAACCATACTTTCCCTGGCGGAAGTGGAAAACGAGCTGGGCAATATTCCACAGGCCGTCAAATACCTGAACATGACGCGTGCACGGAAAAGCGTTTCAATGCCGGCCTACCCTACCGCGAAATATCCGGTTACCACCAAAGACCAGGTGTTTGCCGCCATCATGCACGAACGCCGCGTAGAGCTGAGCGGCGAGCAGATCCGCAACCGCGATATCCTGAGATGGCGTAAAAACGGCAAGCTCAAAACCGAGCCTATCGCCTATTTCCAGGCTAAAAAACATGAATTACTGCCTATCCCTCAACAGGAAGTAGATAACAATGCAAAGATTGACGCCAAAGATCAGAACCCGGGTTATTGATCCTGGAAATAAAGAAGCAAAGGCAGGACGGCACCGGTTTACTACCGGTGTCGTCTGTTTGCTATCTACATTAATCATCAGCACATTCATTTCCTGCGAAAACAAAAGCGACACCTTGTTCCGGCTGCATACACCGGATGAAACGCGGGTCAACTTTGTCAACCGGCTTACACCTAATGACTCCATCAATCCGTTCACTTTCACTAATTTTTACAACGGGGGCGGCGTCGGGATCGGAGATGTGAACCAGGACGGGAAACCCGATATTTTCTTCGGCGGCAACCAGGTCAGCAGCAGGCTGTATTTAGGCAGAATCGATACCGTCTCCCAAAAATGGGCGTTCGAAGACGTTACCAAAAAGGCCGGCGTCACCACTACCCGTTGGTGCAGCGGCATTTCCATGGTCGATATCAACCAGGATGGGCTGCTCGACATTTACATCAGCGTGGCAAGTCATATGAAAATGCCGGATTCTGAAAACCTGCTTTTTGTTAATCAAGGCAACGGAGCCGACGGCGTGCCGACGTTTAAAGAGCTCGCGAAAGCATATGGGTTGAATACCCGTGCATTCACTACCCAAACCGCCTTTTTCGATGCGGACCTGGACGGCGACCTGGACGCCTACATGATGAACACTGCTCCGGACCTGCAAAATCCGAATTTTATCCGCAAGATTTACCACGACGGCTCCTATCCCAGCACCGGTAAATTTTACATTAATGAAGGTCGGCAGGAGAACGGGCTGCCCAAATACACCGACATTTCCAAAGAAGCCGGTGTGAAATACGAGGGCCTTGGACTGGGCCTGGCTGTGAGCGATATGAACAAGGACGGTTACCCGGACATTTATTGCTCCAACGACTTCATCAGCAGCGATATGCTCTACCTCAACACCGGGAAAGGCGCAAAACCGCTTTTTAACAATATGATCAAGGAAGCCACCGCCCACACCAGCCTGTTCGGCATGGGCGTAGACATCGCCGACATCAATAACGATACGTATCCCGACATATTCCAGCTCGACATGCTGCCCGAAGACAATCTGAGACAGAAAAAAATGCTGGCCGGCCAGGATTATGACCGGAAGGAAATGAGCATTTCGGAGCAGTACGGTTATCAATTGCAATACATGCGAAATATGCTGCAACTGAACCTGGGCCCGCTTCGTGACAAAAGCGGAAATGTTCCCGTCACACCCCGGTTCTCCGAAATAGGGCTACTGGCGGGTATTTCCAAAACAGATTGGAGCTGGGCGCCGCTTATCGCCGACTACGACAATGACGGTTTAAAGGATATTTTCATCACAAACGGTTACCGGCGCGATGTGACCGACCGCGATTTTATCCAGTTCAAAGAAGATTTTTCAAACTTCGGTACCAACGATTTCAAGCAGCAAAATGCGCTGGAACTGATTCAGAAGGTTCCCGAAGTAAAAATCCGCAACTATGCCTATAAAAATGGAGGAAACCTAACTTTTCAAAATACATCGAAAGAATGGGGGCTCGACGAATTGTCGTATTCAAACGGCGCTGCCTACGCCGATCTGGACGGTGACGGCGATCTGGATCTTGTAGTCAACAATATTGATTCGGAACCATTCATATATCAAAATCAAAGCCGCGAGCAAGAGCGCACCCACTTTCTTTCTATCACCTTCAAAGGCGATCAGGGAAACCTGGCCGGGATCGGCTGCAATGTTACAATATGGCAGGGGAAACAAGCTCAGTACGCTGAAATGTATGTCGTGCGCGGCTTTATTTCCTCCGTCGGTACCGGGCTGCATTTCGGCCTGGGAAATAGCGGATTAGTCGATAGCCTGCTGGTAACCTGGCCGGGAGGGATGTCCCAAAAGCTTTACAAGGTTGCTGCTAACCGGCATTTGGAGCTCAGGCGCAAAGATGCCAAAACCGTAATTCCAACAGCTCCCAACGCCCCTGAACCACTTTTCACGGATGTTACCGATGAATCGGGGATCGACTTCGTGCACAACAAATCGACCTACATCGACTTCAAGCAGACGGCGGCACTCCACAAAATGCTCTCCAAAAGCGGGTTCGCCATCGCGACCGGCGATGCAAATCAGGACGGTCTGGACGATTTTTTCGCCGGGGCAAGTTATCAGAAGGGAAAACCCTGCATTTATTTTCAACAGGCATCGGGCGCATTTACCAAACGCGAAATCGCCCAGGATTCGCTGCATGAAAATATATCGGCAACATTTTTTGACGCGGACGGTGACACAGACCAGGATTTGATTGTGGTCAATGGCGGCAGCGAAAGGCCCGAAACGGATCATGCATTCTACCAGGTGCAGTTGTATTTAAATGACGGCCGCGGCAATTTCAAACTTGCACCCGCCGGAAATTTCCCCGCCATTTCGCTAAGCGGTTCCTGTGTGGTTGCCAATGACTTTGATAAAGATGGCGACGCAGATCTGTTTATAGGCGGGCGGATGGTCCCGGGCAAATACCCGTTGCCAGTGCGCAGCTACCTGCTCCGGAACGATTCACGCAACGGGAAACCGGCATTTACGGATGTTACCGCATCCTATTGTCCCGATTTGCTCTCGGCAGGAATGGTGTGCGCCGCGATATGGGCCGATGCGGACAACGACGGCCTGGACGATCTGGTAATCGCCGGGGAATGGATGCCGATACGAATATTCAAAAACCACAAAACCAAATTCCGCGAAACCGAATCCATCAAAACATCCCTATTGCCCTATTCCGGCTGGTGGAACAGTCTCGCAGCAGGAGATTTCGATCATGACGGCGATATTGATTTCATTGCGGGTAATGAGGGTACCAACACATTTTACCGGGCGTCGGAGCGCGAGCCGGTGACATTGGTGGCAAAGGATTTTAACAACGATGGTACATTCGACCCATTGATGGGTTATTTTATCCAGGGAGTCTCCTACCCCAGCGTTCCTCGTGATGCGCTGAACCAGCAGGTTATCCAGTTCCGCAGGAAATACCCGCATTACATCGATTATGCCAAAGCCACCTTTGACGATTTATTAAGCGCAGACGAGAAGGAAGGCGCCTATTCGGCAAAAGCAACGTTTCTGCAAACCGCGTACGTTGAGAACAAGGGGAATGGGCGTTTCGAAGTAAATGCATTGCCCGTAGAGGCGCAAATAGCGCCCGTATTCGGGATTGTGGTGACAGACGTGAATGCGGACCATAACCTGGACGTGATCCTGTCGGGCAATTTTTATCCCAACGAGGTTAACATGGGCAGGCAGGATGCATCTATGGGTCTTTTACTGCTTGGAAACGGCAAAGGCGCATTTTCTCCGCAGAATCCGGCGAAAAGCGGCCTGCTGCTCCCAGGCGATGCCCGTTCCAGCAAGCTGCTTCGGGGCCCGAAAAATCAGCGGCTGTTGTTGACAGCCGTGCATTCCAAAGGCGTTGCGATCCACCGTATTTCGCCGGAGGCGATGAACCATCACCTACCATAGCCGCGGATCAGGGACAAGCCTCGTTATCTGGAACCGGAGATTTATGAACAGCTTCATTGCCGTTCATCATCCCAAAAATTATACAAACAATATTTACTTAAACACAAAGCTCCTTGTCCTAACAGTATGCGCGCAAAAATAGCCCATCGCGCCGCCCACTATATTTGTTTTGGGGTTGGAAATCACAGCCGAATTTTGTTTCAGCGCTTGATCCAGGGAGTAATAGAAGTCATACACTGCAGTGTCAATGCATTGCAGGTTCACGGTAATCGTATCGCCAGGCTTGATATCTATGTCGTTATTTAAAACATGGCTCACCCTTGACCCATTGTTGATTTTGTCGTTATGCAGGTATATTTCCTGCGAGAGACTATCCTGAATGGTCAGCACGAGATGATAAAAATTTCCCAGCCCGACGGGATCGTCGTACAAAGCCACAATGTCGGTTCCATCACCGAATGTGGCTGATTTTGTGTACAGGCTGTCGAGTGCCAAAGGTGTCGGCATCGTAGACACGGAGGAAAACATTTCGCCATCCAGCTTCACCACCAGCTTGTACGTATGCCCGGGTGCGCCCGTCCAGGCGTGCGTCCGGTATCTGCCCGGGCTTACCTCCGCCAGCGTATCCGTGAATGATGTCGTCTGATCCGTGATGTAGACTTTGGCGCCGCTTACGGTCGGGAAATGGTTATCCTGGTCAAAATTGATGGAGCTCGTTATTCTTACCTCATACGGCCCGGGCTGGTCAGTGATATTGCCCGTAATGACATATTTGGGAGACGACGGATTTAGTTCGACATCGATCACTTTTTGACAGGAATAAAATGCGGTCACGCAAAATGCGAACATCCAAACCGATGTTTTCATGATACTAAAATTTGAAATTGTAGGAAATAGAAGGCACCCATCGGAACAACGAGGTCTGGAGTGCCTGGGTCTTGGCCGGATTGTCCGGGTCAGTCTGGAAGGTGATCACATAAGGGTTTTGCCTCCCATAGGCGTTATAAATGCTCAAAGCAAGTTCCGAAGAAAATCGCTTACGCTCCCTTAATTTGACGATAGCGCCCAGGTCCAGTCTGTGGTATGCAGGTCTTCTGTATTGGTTTCGCCCGGTATAATAAGGTATCGCCTGATCGTCGACTTCATATTTGCCACTCGGGAAGGTAGCAGCGTTGCCGGTGTAGTAAACAAAATCGGCCGATACGGTCCATTTCTTCGATAATTTATACATTCCCACAATGGACAGGTCGTGGGTGCGGTCCTGGGTGGCAGGATACCAAGTGTTATTGTTTACGCCGTCGATTCGAAGCTCTGTTCGTGATAATGTATAAGACAGCCAGCCTGTTAACCTGCCTTCATTCTTTTTCACACTGAATTCAACACCGTAGGCACGTCCCTTTCCAAATAATAGTTGTGGTTCAATCGGCTCGTTGCTGTTCAAAATCTGGGCATTGTCCTTGTAATCGGCCACATTATGTATGGCTTTGTAGTAAGTCTCCACGCTCGCTTCAAAAGCATTTTCCCTTAGATTCCGGAAGAACCCGAGCGACACCTGGTCGGCGACCGTCGGTTTGATAATGTTATTGGTCGCTACCCATTTGTCGATAGGATTGCTCGTAATGAAATTGGAATACAGGTGCAGGTACTGTGCGTTTCTTGCATATGCAGCTTTGATAGATGACGAGTTTCCCAACTGGTAACTGGCAGATATCCGGGGTTCGAAATTCACATAGGTCTTAAAGATATGATTCGACGGGAATCGAAGTGTATCAACGATTTGCCGGTTGTCATCGAGCGTATAGAACCTGGAATCACCTCCGAGGACCACAAAGGCACTTAACCGCCCCCCGACATCTATGTTAAGTCTCCTTGTTGCCTTCCAACTGTCGCTGATGTAAACCGCATTTTCCCACGTCCGCGAATTAGCTGTGTCCGATACGGCGGGGCTGGCGGTGATAATTCCGGGCGTGATGGTATGGTGAATGGAATTAAAGCCAAAATGCAGGGAATTGTTGGTGTTTATATAGTAGTCCAATCCCTCCTTGAAGTTCCAGTCTTTGATGGACGACAACATATTACCGTTAACACCTGCGGTATTGACATGGACTTTGTAGCGGTAATCGCTGTAAATAAGGGAGGTGTTTGAGAATAGTTTTGAATTAAAAATATGGTTCCATCGCAGGGTTAGCGTAGCATTGCCCCAGTCGATGCCCAGAACGTCCCCGAATGACAGCACGTCTTTGCCATAGTAGCCGGAGGCATAGATCCTGTCTCTGTCGGTAAATTTGTAATTCAGTTTGGCGTTCAGATCATAGAAATACAGGCGGTTATTCCGAACGGCGGAATCGCCCGAGAGACCGAGGAATGCATCGGCATAGGTACGCCGCGCACTTACTAAAAATGATCCCTTACCCTTTACGATCGGCCCTTCCACATTCAACCGGGCGGCAATCAGGCCCACTCCTCCGCTTGCGTGGTACGACTGATCATTTCCGTCATTCATTTTCACGTCCATGACCGATGACAAGCGCCCTCCATACTGCGCCGGCTGGTTGCCTTTGTATAGGGTAAGGCTCTTGATCGCATCCGAATTGAAGACGGAGAAAAAGCTCAAAAGATGTGACGGGTTATAGACGATGGCCTCGTCCAGCAGGACAAGGTTCTGGTCGGCAGCACCGCCTCTTACATAAAAACCGGTGCTGCCCTCGCCGGCTGCCTTCACTCCGGGCAACAGCTGGACGATTTTCATGACATCCTTTTCGCCGAATAATACCGGTAGCGAAGCCAGTTGTTTAACATTCAAATTTTCTCTTCCCATCTGAGGCGATGTCACTGCCTCGTTTTTGGCTTTATCACTAATGCGTACTTCCTGTAATGTGTTCGCTTCGGCTGTTAACGTCACTTTTAATTTATAGTCCCTATCAAGCAGCACCCTTTCGGAATATCGTGCATACCCCATATAACCTGCAGTGATAATGTAGGAGGCCGCGGGAAGGGAAATGGAAAAGAAGCCGTATTCATTCGTTACCGTCCCCTGCTGGGTACCCTCGATGCTGACAGTGGCGCCAATCAGAAACTCGCCGGTCGCTTTGTCGGTCACGGTACCACTGATCGTATGCATTTTCTGGGCGACGCTGCTTAGGCTGGCAAAGAGCACCAGACTAACTGTAAGTATTTTGTTCATCACGTTGAATTAAAGTCGAACAAAACTACTTTTTCGTACCTATGGCGCTTTTGTGAATTATAGAAAGCGGGCTAACTTTTATACCAAAGCTGCCGGGCATTATAGAACACTAATCTGTGTTCGGGCAATAGAAGTATGGAAGTTATGTTTGTATAATAAAGCAAGCGGTTTGTATAATTCAGGATTTGAACAGAATCGGGAGCGTTATCTTGGAGTTGTGAAATGCAGACAACATAATGGAATCAGCCAATAAGCTCTCAGCTCCGGACAAATATATGGAGCTTCTGATTGCACGGAGATACCGGCTATACAGGCATCTGGTACTGATATTGATGCTGGGCACCTTTGTATTAAGCATGGAGCCGAGCAGCAACAATACACCCCACAACCTGATAAAATTGCGCTTCTTCATTTTTTTCATGTCCCTTCTTTACGCCAATATGTATTTGCTGGTCCCGCATTTTCTTTTCAAAAGCAAGCCTGGCCAATTTGCAGCGGCAATAGCATTGTTTATAGCATTGGCATATCCCCTGGTGTTCTTCAACGATGAGGCAAGCAGCTTTTCGACAACGCCTTATTGGGGAGTGGCAAAATATATCTTCATATCGCTGGTATGGGTTGCGGCCTGCACGGCTATCAAACTATTTCAGCGCTGGTTGATAGATTCCCAACGAATCAGCGAATTGGAACATCTGACAAAATCTGCTGAATTGGAACAGTTAAAAAATCAGATCAACCCCCATTTCCTGTTCAATATGCTCAATAATGTCAATGTTCTCACGCAAAAAGATCCGGAAAAGGCGTCGCAGGTATTAGAGAAACTCAGCGATTTTTTGAGATACCAGCTATATGACAGCGCAAGGCCAAAGGTGCTGCTAACCTCCGAGATACGCTTTATCCATGACCTTCTTAACATGGAAAAGATAAGACGGGATAATTTTCAATTTATTCTTTCCAAGGAAGGGCAACTCTCCGGTATTCAGGTAGCCCCGTTGCTGTTTATTACCTTCGTTGAGAATGCGGTAAAACACAGTCAGGATGCCGACAACGGGTCCTGGATTCAAATCTATTTTAGTATCCAGGAAAATGCGTTAAGCTTCAAATGCGTCAATTCAAAACCTCCATGGACGGCGCCCTCACCAGGTTCCGGTGGGCTTGGACTGACCAATGTCAAACGCAGGCTTTCTTTGCTTTACCCGGATAAGCATATACTGAAAACAGAGGATTCGGCACAAACGTATTCGCTAAGCTTAACCATAAAGTTATGAGATGTATCATCGTTGATGATGAACCCTTGGCACGAGAAGGCATTGCGTCGCTGGTAAGTAAAACACCGGAAATACAGCTCGTCGGAAGCTACAACAGTGCCCATGCAGCCGCCAGGTATCTATCCGAAGAAACGGTCGATCTGCTGTTCCTGGACATTCAGATGCCGGGAATGAACGGTATCGATTTTGCGAAATCCGTACCTCCATTGACATTGATCATTTTCACAACGGCATACGCGGAATATGCTTTGGATAGCTATGAAGTTGACGCCGTGGATTATCTGATCAAGCCAATTAAAATCGAGCGTTTTCAGAAGGCAGTTCATAAAGCAGCCAATTACCTCGACCTATTGAAATCGAGTTCCGCAGTAATCAATAGCATTCAACAAATAACCGACGACTATTTCTTTGTAAAAGCGGAAAGACGCATCTTCAAGATACGATTTAGTGATATTCTTTTCATCGAAGGTTTAAAAGATTATGTCGTGTTACAAACCGTATCGCAAAAAGTCATCACCGCAATGAACATTAAAACCATCTATGATCAATTACCCAAAAATACATTTGCGCGCGTAAGCAAGTCATACATTATCAATATGAGCCAGGTAACCTCTTTTGATAACAACACTGCCTTTATTGATAAGCACGAAATCCCGATTGGTGACGCCTATCGGACGCAGTTTTTTGATGAGTTCATAACAGGGAAATTATTGAGCCGGAACCGGTAATATGCCCTACCATGCCATACCGCCCTTTAACTTCTGATCTCTCTTCGCATAAACAGATAATAAGAATATGCAAAGCAGAGAAAAGTCGCGGCTAACAATCCCGACAATTGGGGCCAGACCACCATCAGGCTTTCGGTAAACGGAAGTGGTGCAGGAATAGCGCCCGCCATTTGCTCCATTGTCATCGGACCCAGGCTTCGCACCGATGGCATCAGCAGGGTGGTCGTCGCATCGGAAAACAACTGGCTTGGTGCCAGGCGGAGTATATTCAGCACCATTTCATTATACCCTACCAGATCCGTCTCGCTCAGGATGGTTTGCTTGGGAATAAGCGCCCCGATTACCAAATTGACAACAATCTGATAGAATACAGTAAAAAATAGCCACACGCCGATCGCTGCGAGCGCGGAAGTGGCCGTTTGTTTGAACGCAATGGAAAACAGGATCGACAAACTCAGCCAAAACCCGACATAAACCACAGCCAGGACGGCGAAAGTGAAAATTCGGAGCACTTCGGCCGGCTCGATCCATACCCCTGTAATCGACAAGCCTGCTCCGATCATAAGCAAGACAAGGGTAAAAAACAGGGTGCCTACAATGATTAATGCACTCACAAATTTTGCCAGGATCAAATTGTCGCGGTATACGGGCTGAGCCATCAGGCGGATCAACGTGCCGTTATTCTGTTCGGAATTGATCGCATCAAAGCCCAGCGCTATGCCGAGCAATGGACCGAGAAAATTCAGGAATACATGAAACGGAGGCATTGTGCCGTCTGTGGTGGTAAGCAGTTTCAGGTAGAGAAACGTGCTATCCGGGTCCTGCATATTTGAAACTGCGCTCCTGATATTGCTCATTGAGACATATAACGCCCCCAAAAATGTGAGCACCAGCAAAGCCAGCAACAGGATAAGCCGCCAGCTTCGGATGTGGTCCGCCACTTCTTTATCAACCACCACCCGAAATGCGGTCGACGGATCAGCTGCGGGTTCACTTTTTATTAACGTACCTTTTGAAAAAACTGCGAGACTTTTCATTGGCATTGTTTTCGATTAAATTACTATCAAAGTATTTTTGATAAATTTCATCAAGTCCGAATTCCCTCTTGTGGACACCCATTACGTCAAGCCCCCTGGCGACAAAGAAACGGACAATATCGGGCGTAACATCCGAAGCGCATGCGATCTGCACGACCTTTTCGGTAATGTGCAACTCTCGCACGTCCGGAATGTTTCGCAGTTCATCACTATATTCCCAGGAGGCTGGTAAAGGTTCTCTCACTATGACACTCACCGAGTAGGAATCTTCGGCAAAAAGGCTCTGTGAAAGCTCGTCAATATTTCCCTCCATTTGCATTTTACCCGCAGCGAAAATCCCGACGCGGTCACAAACCATTTGCACCTGGTGCAAATGGTGGGAAGATAATAAGACGGTCAATCCCTGTTCCCTGCTCAGTTGGCGTATCAGCCCAAGGAACTCTTTAACGCCAGCGGGGTCGATGCCGAGCGTGGGTTCGTCGAGGATGATTACTTCCGGCCGCTTGATTAAAACTTCCGCGAGACCGAGCCTTTGCTTCATACCGCGGGAAAATACAGACGTTCTTTTAGATGCCGAATCGCCCAGGCCGACCAGTTCCATCAGATCCAGCGCGCGTCGGTGTGCCTCATTTCCAGGGACGCCGTTTAGTTTCCCGGTATATATCAGGTTTTCAAGGGCTGTCATGCTTTCGTAAAAACCAACGCTGTCGGGCATGTAACCTACCTTGCGCTTTACCTGAATGGGATGGGTCGTGGCATCGATTCCGCACACCAGCGCTTTGCCCGATGTCGGTTCGGTAAGCCCGAGCATCATCAGAATGGTTGTAGTCTTCCCTGCTCCGTTCGGGCCTAACAAACCGAATATTTCCCCCTTTTCGATTTTCAGGTTCAGATCATCGACTGCCTTCAGAGAACCGTAACATTTAGTCAACCCCTTCAAATCAATGACAGGATTTTCCATACTGTTTATCGTCTACCGTATTTTCTGATTAACCTGAATATCAAACCGATGGCAAGTAAAATAACGAGAATTCCGAGCCAGCCGGATAGTAAGGACGTTTTGACGGTGATCCGGAAAGCAGCGTCAGCGTTGGCATTCGGGGTTTTGGCCGTAAACGTGGAAACGTAATCCCCGGCAATCGTTTTGTCCGGAACATGCACCTTGGCCGTTACTTCGATAGAACCGGATGGGTCTATACGCTCGACTTTCGCCGGCTCAAAGGTAACCTGCCATTTGGGTGGTGTCTGGGCTGTCAGTTCCACATCGGCAAGCGGCAGGGTACCCGTGTTCTTGATTGTGCACACGATCTGCTCCACGCTGCCTTCGGTGACATTTTCACTAAGCCGTCCGGAAGGGGTTGTCAATTCAATCTTGTAGGCACCTTTGAGAACCGCTTCAAGATTGAGCTTAAGCGTGTCGACCGGCGAAACAGCCGTTACCGGAATGGCATATTTCCCCGGCTTGGAATAAGGATTTGCAGTGAATTCGACAGATACTTCCTGCGTCGCACCCGGTTCGAGATGGATCGAGGTGACAGGACTGCCCAAAGTGCGGAAGGATACCAGCCAGCCGGTGGGTATTTTCGCATCCAACGCATAAATCTTCGCCTGACCCGACCCGTTTTTCAGCGTTGCCGAATACCGGAATGGCTCGTTCGCACTGGCTTCCAGATTAAACAAGTTGGTCTGAAAAGAAGAGCTTCCGTTTGGTTTACCCGAAGGCTGTGCCTGTGAACTTACCGAAAGGGCGGCTGTGAAAAGTAAACCGCAGATGGAATAAGTGTTGTACTTTTTTAAGAATGGACAAAAAAGAGACATAATCTAACAAACAAAAGTTATCACTAAGTTTCATTTATTAAAGAATGGTTGCAAAGCCTCGATCGGCCTACGCACTCTAATTGCCGCGAAAATAAAAAATGAGTGAATTTTTCAAAAATCTGTTCAATAAAATTTCACCTCCTGCCAGATTTGTCAGTTTTCTGCAGTGTAAATCTGTCAGAAGAGATGTCAGGACCCTGAAAAAATTTCCGGCAAATCCAGATTGGAACGCAGTTTGAACCAGTGTGGTCAGGCAGGCGATAACGGCCGGCCGAAAGTTCATTACTCATTGTTCAACTTTTTAAAAAGGAGGTTAATTATGTCACTCATCAAAAGGAACGGGCTACTGCCCGCAACATTCCCGGCGCTGTTCGACGATTTCTTTGGCCGCGAACTTTTTAACTGGGGTAACAATAATTACTCGGCCACCAGCACGACAGTGCCTTCGGTAAACATCCGCGAGACAGGCGACAATTTCGAGGTTGAAATGGCCGCTCCCGGAATGGACAAAAATGACTTCAAGGTCGAGCTGGATGGTAACACACTCACCATCAGCTCTCAGAAAGAACAGAAGCAAGAGTCCGACCATGAGGGATACAGTCGCAGGGAGTTCAGCTACCAATCTTTCCAGAGAAGCTTTGTCCTTCCAAGAGACGTGGTCGACGTCGAGCACATAGCAGCCAGATATGAGAATGGCCTGCTTCATCTGACCATACCTAAACAGGAACAAGCAAAACATAAAGCTCCAAGGCTTATTGAGATTGCTTAATAGAAAAAAAGAGGGTTTGCTGAGCAAGCCCTCTTTTTTATTGACGTCGCCCTGGTGTATCGTTTATCTAATCACCGTACTTAAAAATTAAACCCAAAATGCAAGCCCGGCTGCCCGAAGAAGAATCTGGACCATCTGTCGTCAACTTGTTTAAACGAATCGGGCATTTTTGATTGATATGGGCGGTGGGTAATAGCTATTGATGGTTGTATAAAAAGCCTGTCCTTGAAAAGTTTAATGTGATAACCAACAGAGTAAGTGTTAAATATTTGAAAGCCCTTATCTATCTTCTTGCCGTTGTCATTTACAAAAGTCTGAAAAGCAGGCATCACATCAACCTGGGCAAAAAGGCCTTTCCACAGAAATCTTTGGTAATTAAGTGAAACTCCGCGTTCGCGAATATAACCTGGAAATCCTTCTCCTTCTGCTTCATATGATTTTCCGAAGGGGATACCGATTGGCCAGGCATACTTCCAGGTTTTAAATTCAAGAGAAATAACATCCCTTCCTGTAATCCGATAACCTAAGTTCAGATAGATCATTTCAGGCGGATTGTTGTCAGGTATCAGATTAGCAATCATAAATAAAGTACTGCCCATAAAGTACCTTCGGTAAGTAGTGTCTTGTCGGGAGTATTGAGCTTCAACTTGCAGACTACCTGCTATCGTTAAAATCAAGGCGGAACGTAAAATTTTCTTTTGCATGTTTACTCTTATTATTGTATGATACTGCAAAGGTAGCTTGGCACGTCGCCTAAATACGTTCACTTAAGTTAAGAAATGAATCCGTACTGGACATTGAAGAAGAAGATACGAATTTGAACCTGAGTTACCTGCTGAATTGAGCCGGCAGACAGTCTGAGAAGTATGGATTCGCATCGCCACAGGGCCAACGTAATAGTCTAATGGAGGGGTTTTGTGAATTCGCTAATGTTGGCTTTGCGGGGACGTTCCAGGCAAACGGATGATGACCAGGGCCGTCCTCAATGTCAGGCGCTGAGAGAAAATGACTCTTAATCATTATTTTTTTCTACTATCCTTGCCCGTAGCCTGCTCAATGATTGTGGTTTTATCCCAAGGTAACTCGCCAGCTGGTGTTGGGGAACGCGTTGAATCAGGTCTGGCCTTTTTTGTAACAGATTCAAATATCGCTGTTCGGGCGAAGATGTCTTAAACTCATCAAAACTAATTTGTTGCTTCGCCAAAAATTCCTCTGCCAATATTCTGCAAAGGGTTTCAAACTTCGGAAACTTGCTAAATATTTCGTTTTCTATATCAGGGTTTGAAACTAGCAGAATGGTGTCGTTCACACAAGATATGTAATATTCTGACGGCGCTTTATTGACCACACAATGCGGCGTCAATGCTTCCATTTCTGTGTAGAAAGCGGTGGTCCTCTCCTCTCCGTCTATTATGTAGTACGTCCGGATACAGCCTTTAAGAACAAAGTACCCATCATCAGATTTTTCTCCTTCTCTGAGTAAAATTGTGCCTTTTTTTAATGAGTGGAATATAGCCAAAGAAAGGACTGCGCTCTTCTCGTCCTCTGTTAATGAAACGTATCTTGATATAAAGCCAAATAATAAATCTTGCATTGTTCTACATTGTTACTGTCTCCGTTTTACACTCGCCATCCATCTGTGATATACGAACCTTTCAATAGAAACAACATACCGGTCAATAACCCCTACGAGGCTACTCAAATTTTGCGTACATCGTCACTCCCCATTGCTACCCGTGCGTCCGGCAATTGCTGTTCCGGCTTGCCGAGATACGCATTGATGGACTTTGCAGCCCCTCCCACGCCAGTCACTCTACCAGCTACGCATTTCACTGACTTGAAGGTGGACAATAGCCGGTCTTATCGTGGCACGCAGTTCACGGTTGGTCGGACGCCTATAGTCGTTATCGGAACAGGACGACGGCTCGTGTGATCTAATGGGACGCGACGCGTAATCATCAAGCGGTATTTTGACGAATACCCAATCTACTCTGGAACATTATCACGGCGATCCAAATTCATATGCAATTGCAGGTGGAAACCATGCTTGCATACATTCCAAGCCAATATGCTTTCACTGTTCAAGGTAAATAGAATACCTTTTTACAAAGGACAATTATTCGACCGAATTCGAATCTATTGCTCGAAAGCTGAAAACGGCGATGATGTAATGCTTTTGAAATCGGTTATGAATAACAGAAACTTGGATTTGCAGTTCAAGTCTGATCCGGTATTGACAAACAATATGCCTTTAAAAGTACTCTGCCAAACGCATCAGGCGAGGCAGGAGATCCATGGACTTTGAAAGTACCTAAGTGTATAATGATGATAATGATGGTTTGTGCTTCGCAACAGCACGAGGATCGATTATCATGTAGTCAACGACGTATTGCTTCGATGCATTACAAAAATAAATAACGTATAGCTTAGTAGTACAGCTGGTGAATCGTTGAACGGATTGAACACCCATTCAACGATTGCAGCATCCCATAGCGTTAGGAACCGCAGTCACGAAGCGGGCATCAGTGCAGAAAATATCTGCGTTCCTCGTTATCGTAAAATAGAAAACCTGATGAAAAAAGCGAAAAAGCATCTTTTATCAGGGTCAGAATCATATATTTGGTAAAATATAATAGATAGCTCCCTACGACACGGTATTTCTATTTGAAAAAAACAATACTTCGAACGCATGAAAAACGTCCACATTCTGTCCGAAATCCTTAAGAACCATCTGATTCAATTCCCTTTTGTACAAAAGATATCTTCCCTGATTAACCATACAACTGGCCTAAATGGGCAAAACAGTGAAGCGCTGCAGTCCACCTTCAATGACTATAATAGTGTTACTGATGTCAAAGGTTGCTCAATTCTCGAGTTGGGGCCGGGACATACCTACCAACTCATGGAATTGGCATTGCAAAAAGGGGCTACGCGCGCAGTAATTGCAGATATAATCAAATATTTAGATGATCAGATAATAGCAAAAACAGGAATTGACTACATTATTTATGATGGCGGTACAATTCCACTCGATGCGCGAACATTCGATCTGATCTGGAGTCACACAGTGTATGAGCATCTTCGTTATCCAAAGGTAACTGTTGATGAGACTTTTAGATTATTAAGACCTGGCGGTGTTGCGCTGCACCACATTGATCTAAGAGACCATTTAGTACTTGACGAAAACAATCCTGACACGTTCAATAATCTTCAATACAGCCAAGAATTGTTTAAAAAAATGACCTGGAACCGGTCAATATATGTAAACAGACTCAGGATGTCTGAATGGGTCCGTTTACATGAACAAGCAGGATTCAAGGTCGAAATTCTAAAAACCTGGGAAAGTCCAGCGGTACAGAAAAAATACCGAAAAAAGGCGATTGCGTATCTTCAAAAATATTCAGAAACCGACGCCATTACTTCCCAAATATTTATTAAAGCGACCAAACCCCTGCAATCGTAATACGGTTTGTGTGTTGATACAACCATCTTTATACCTCTACGATTGTCGCTATATAAATTGCTACCGCAGTGTGCTTAAGAATCATGATTCCACAGTTCCATTTATTTGCCAAAACGAAAGTCGAAACAGAATCGGATGGAAAACGCCTAAATTGGAAACAAGCATTGCCAGTCAGCAAAGCAAGTTAGACTCAGATCGCCGAGCTTACATCCTTTCAGATCTTACGATAAATTGTGGGGATTTTTTCACTCAGTCTAGTTTAGGATGTTACCGTCTCAATCGGAAGCATTAGGTAGATGAAGGAGTAAGCCATCGGGTTTATTAATAACAGGAGATTCGCAATTTATGGGATAATTTATGTCCCGTGCAAGTGACCAGTAGCGTGTTAAAGCTTATCTTAGTTTCTGGCAGTGACCGAGACATTCCGTTGGTACGGCCGGTTTTGTAGGTCCGACCGCACAAGAACGCCATTGACTTGCCAAAATTCCAGCGGGATTACCTCGACATCGCCGCCAGAGCACTTAAAACCTTCCATCGGATTGGAAGAGATGTATTTCTTTTTAACACCAATTTTGACGATCTGACGCACCCATTTCACTTCCTTGCGCGCAGTTACCTCAGCCAGCGGTTTCGCAACGTTTAATGTCAAATAATCACAGAGGTCTTCCGCAAAGGTTTCCGAAAGAGAGGAAAAGTGAATGTCCTCGCGATCGAACTGATATTTGATGAAACCGGCCACCTTCTTCTTGGTGCTGCGCCAGTGCTTCAAGGTCTCAAACGAAGCATTCTTTCGTTCAACCCGCTTCTCGAATTTTGCGATGAACTCATCGAAGACTTCCAGCAGGGTTTGCTCGTTCTTGGCAGCAGGCTTGGCCAGCTTAGGCTGCTCGATAGCAGGTTTGCCCAGGTAAACATTCTTGACCATCGCCGGGGTCACCTCAGGGAACTGGGTCTGAAGGCCGTTGAAAATCCGTTCGACGTCTGTTTGCAACTGAGCTAGTTTCTGGTTCGCCAGCTTTACTTCCAGTCCTGAGCCAGTGACCTGCTTGACTTCCAAGTCCCAGGATGCGGGGTTTACTTTCTTGCCTGTTGAGATTTCGGTGTACTTACCGTCGATTGTGATTCTGGCATAAATAGGAGCTTTGCCGTCTGCTTTCGCTTTTTGTCTGTACAGCCAGAAGAGTACAGTCAGGTTCTGTTTGAAATTCATCATCCTCACAGTTTAAGGTTAGAAAAACATTGATGTTTGAGAAACCTTGGTCAAAATCGCCTCTGTCAAACATGTCCATTCGGTAACCTAATTTAGCAAGCAAAGCAGGTTACCGAATAGGTTACCGAATGCTTTGATCTGGAATGAATCAG
>NZ_JBYCZM010000005.1:0-680208 GCF_057586235.1 Dyadobacter sp. SRI_021 | reverse complement strand
GCCAATCCGGGTCGGTTTGGGTGTAGATAACTACATCATAATCTGTATTTTAGATGCCACGCGTCGGAAAGATAGTCCCGAAGAGGAACTCAACATTACAATAAGTGGGCTTAATAGCGTTGACGACGTGCATGTGGACCGGTTAAAAGCAGCGTTACAACCTGGGGACAGGATTCAGATCACGGTGATCGGAGGCGACTATGATCCGCCGCGCAATACCTGGCCGCGAATTACGGAGAAGGATATTGTTGCGCATAAATTGAGGTATTAGTATGCACTGAAAGAAGAATTGAAACAGCATTTGTGCAAATAGAATCTATTCGTTAATTATACCTAACACCCCGCCGATACTCCCAAAACAGGATAACACAGGATGCATTATATTTCGTTTATAATTAACTAGGGGAAAAATTGCATTAAACAGTCTTCCTCATATACCCCTTTACTCACAAAGCTTGAACCTTAATCCATTCATCATGAAATTGAAACAGTTCTGCATGTGCTTCATTTTTGCGGCATTTGCAGTGGTGGCCGGTGTGCACGTAGCGTCCGCGCAATCCTCTAAAAAGAAACCCCTTGTTGTTTTCGTAACGGGTGATCATGAGTACAGCGGCGAAGAAACATTACCGATTGTTGCCGCGGAACTCGAAAAAAACTACGGCATGCGTACCATCGTTCTCAAAGCCTATCCTGATCACAATAGTGAGAAAAATATCCCCGGTCTGGAAGCATTGAAGGACGCGGATCTGGCGGTTTTCTACCTGCGCTGGCGTCAGTTACCGCCCGACCAGCTGGCATTAATTGAAGCATATCTGAAAACCGGTAAGCCGGTAATGGGCTTTCGCACCACGACGCACGCATTCAATTTTCCCAAAGGGCATGAAAGCGAAAAATGGAATGCTTTCGGGGAGTTTGCATTGAATGCGCCTCCGGGATGGGGCGGCGCGGCGAAGCACACGCATTACGGCCATAACAGCAGTACCGATGTCACAGTCATTCCCGAGCAAGCCAAAAATCCGATCCTGACCGGCGTGAAGGGCCCGTTTCATGTCCGCTCGTGGCTGTACCGCGTGCTGCCTGATTATCCTACCAAAGGCTCTACCTGGCTGCTGATGGGTAAATCGGTGAACCCCGATAAGGAGGCAATCGAGAACCCCGTGGCCTGGACAGGTACCAACTCATTCGGCGGAAAAGTGTTCATGACGACCCTTGGCCACCCCGAAGATTTCCGGCTGGAACCTTTCCAGCGACTTGTTATCAATGCGATCCATTATGAGTTGGGGCTGAAAATCCCGAAGGAATGGAAGGGCAAAATGGATATTCAGGTGCCTTACCGAGAGGCCAAATAGTTTTACATAACGCTACCTCAAAACCCAACCTAAAACGTTTTCAAATGTCTAAACCCAAAAAAATCAGCGTTTATTCTTCGCTCATTGCCTTTGGACTGGCAGTTATTGCATTCAGCGCGTTCCAGCTGAACCAGCCAGCGCCGGTGAAAATCGGCAAGGGGACGCATATTTCACTAATCGGTAATAATCTGGGTTCCAGGATGATGAATTACGACAACTTCGAAACGGAGTTGTATATGCGTTATCCGGACGAGAACCTTATTATCCGTAACATGTGCGATGGTGGTGACACGCCCGGCTTCCGCCCGCATGCAAGCCGCAATACGCCGTGGGCGTTCCCGGGAGCCGAGAAGTTCCAGACAGAGCTGGCCAATCCTTCCGAAAGCGAAGGACATTTCGAAACGCCCGATCAATGGCTCACTCGCTTGAAAACCGATGTAATTGTTTCTTTTTTCGGTTACAATGAGTCGTTTGAAGGTAAGGCAGGTCTGGCTAACTACAAGGCGGAACTCGATGCGTTCATCAAATGGACATTACAGCAGAAATACAACGGTACTTCTGCGCCGCAGCTGGTAATCGTTTCACCGATCGCTTTTGAAGACCTTTCGGCTAAGTATGACCTGCCGAACGGCAAGAAGGAGAATGAAAATCTCCTGTTGTACACCAAAGCGATGAAAGAAGTAGCTGATCAGAACAAAGTACTCTTTGTCGACGCCTTCACCCCATCTCAAAAGTGGTATGCCGAAACGAAAGAAGACCTGACGATCGACGGATCGCAATTGAATGCGGAAGGTTATAAAAAACTGGGCGTCCTACTGGTAGACAAAATTTTCGGAAAGGCCCCGGAAAAAGCTAAAAACAGGGAGTTGGTACATGCGGCTGTCAACGAAAAGAACTGGATGTGGCATAACGATTTCAAAATCCCGAACGGGGTACACGTCTATGGCCGTCGTTACAATCCTTTTGGTCCGGATAACTATCCCGCGGAGATCGAGAAGATCCGCCAGTTGACCGATATTCGTGACCAGGCGATATGGCTGGCAGCTTCGAAGGGGGAGAAGATGGATCTGGCCGCGGCTGACAAAAATACCCGCACATTGCCGCAGGTAAAAACTAATTTCAATCCAGATAAAAATGGTAGCCTTACGTATCTGTACGGCAATGATGCATTAGCGAAACTGAAAGTGCCTGCTGGCTATAAAATTGAGCTTTTTGCCTCCGAGCAGGAATTCCCCGATCTGGCAAAACCAATGCAGATGTCTTTCGACAACAAAGGACGCCTCTGGGTAGCGACAATGCCGAGTTATCCGCATTACAAGCCGGGCGACTCGAAGCCGAACGACAAGATCATTATTTTTGAAGACACCGATAACGACGGAAAGGCCGACAAGCAAAGCGTTTTTGCAGATGGCCTGCATTTGCCGTTGGGTTTTGAAATTGCTAAAGAAGGTGTGTACGTTTCGCAGGGTACCAACCTGAAATTGCTGACCGATACGAATGGCGATGGCAAGGCAGATAAAGAAGAGATTCTATTGAGCGGCTTCGACGACCACGATACCCACCATAACAGCCACGCATTTACGGTGGATCCGTCCGGCGCTATTTATTCCGGTGAAGGGGTATTTCTGCATACCAACGTGGAAACGTCGTATGGCCCGGTGCGTGCTACCAACGGCGGTTTTTACCGTTATGCTCCTCAGTTGAAAAAACTGGAACGTACGGCCCAGCTTTCGATCCCGAACCCATGGGGTATCGCATTTGATGATTGGGGCCAGCCGTTTTTTGCAGAGACATCGAGCCCCGATGTGCGCTGGATGCTCCCTGGCAGCGTTTTGCCGCGTTACGGTGAAGCTACCCACAAATCGGTGCAGCTGGTGGAAGACAAGCATCGCGTACGCCCGACGTCCGGTCTGGAATTTGTATCGAGCCGGCATTTTCCGGATGATATTCAGGGTGATTTTCTGATCAACAATACCATTGGTTTCCTGGGAACCAAAGAGCACACGCTGACCGACGACGGCACCGGCTATAAGAGCCACCATCGTCAGGACCTCGTCGTGAGTGAAGACCGCAACTTCCGTCCGGTGGATATGGAGTTTGCTCCGGATGGCTCATTATATGTGATCGACTGGCATAATATCCTCATCGGGCATATGCAGCACAATGCACGTGACCCGTTGCGTGACCACTCGCACGGCCGTATTTACCGCATTACGTATCCCTCACGCCCGCTGGTAACGCCTGCGAAAGTGGACGGAGCAAGCATTGAAGAATTGCTCGATAACCTCAAATTACCCGAATACCGGACACGCTACCGCACCCGTCGTGAGCTGCGCGGCCGTGATGCTTCTCAGGTTTTGGCCAAACTGAATACCTGGGTGGCTAACCTGGACAAAAAGGACCCGCGTTACGAGCATCATTTGCTGGAAGCTCTGTGGGTAAGCTGGGGTCTGGACAAAGTGGATCAGAAGCTTTTGAAGCAGGTATTGAAAGCAAAAGACTATCATGCCCGCGCAGCAGCCGTGCAGGTGGTGCGCTACACGGGCCACCAGGTACCCGACCAGGCGGATTTGCTTATGCAAGCGGTCCGTGACGAGAACAGCCGTGTACGCCTGATGGGCATCGTAGCAGCGTCGTGGATCGGTAAAGAAAAAGGCCTGCCGATTCTGGCTGAGGCTAGGAAAAAGCCGCTCGACGACTGGATGATCCACGCACAGGAAGCTGCGGAGGCACACCTCAAAGGCGAAAATGTGAAACAGGAAAAGAAGAATGTGGCTACTACCAGTCTGAAAGGGAATGACCTGGTCCTGTTCAACCAGGGACGACAGATTTACGCAAAAGAGGGTTATTGCGGCACTTGTCACCAACCAGACGGTAAGGGCCTCGAAGCATCCGGTTTCCCACCACTTTCGGGCCCATGGGTTACCGGAAGCGACGAACGATTGATCAAGATCGCATTGAAGGGGCTGCTCGGGCCGATTGAAGTGAATGGCAAAAAGTACCCTGGCCAGGTTCCTATGACACCTTTCGCAGGGTTGCTGAAAGACGATGAAGTAGCGGCGGTGTTAACCTATGTCCGCAATTCATTTGGAAACAAAGGGCCGGCTATCTCTCCCGAAAAAGTGAAGCAGGTACGCGCTGCTACTGAAGCTAAAAAAGACTTTTATTCACCTGAACAACTTTTGAAGGATCATCCGATGGAGAAGTAATGCGGCTGGTACGATAATTGCTATACTTTTTGAGAGCGGAGATTTTTTCTCCGCTCTCTCTGTTTTTATCGCAATTTATTCGTCGATTTTCGGTTACTAAGAAAAGCAAACTATCTTACGAATCGAGGCGATAAAGATTTAGATTTGCTTATAACTCATCCGAATCTATCATATAACACACGTTACGGCTTTACTATGCTTCGATTTTTATCAATTGTCGCCATCCTCACAGTTATTCTGTTATTTTTTCTTTATAATCTCCATTTTTCGGTCGATTTTCCCTATCAGGACGATTTTTTGTTTATTCAGTTCATTGAAGCAATTACAGGCGACAATACGAGTTTCAGCAAAGTGATTGAGGAAATGTTCCGCACTTTCAATGACCATAAAGCGGCGGTTCCAAGATTCATTTCTTTAATTGATTATGAACTTACAGGGCATTTGCATTTCCGGTTTTACATTGCTCTTGGGACATTAGCCGTGACTTACATTTGCTATTTTCTTTACGTCAACTTTCGTAAAGCAGGGTTGCCGCTCTATTATTTTATTCCCGTTCCGCTTGTGCTCTTCCAACCCATGTACTATGAGGTTTCGAACTGGGCACTTACAAGTTTGCAGCACCCTTTCCTGACAGCCTTTCTTGCCGCTGCCATCCTGCTTGTTTCCCGGGGGACAAAACCTGCCTTTTATGGGGCTATTCTGTGCTGTTTTCTGGCGACTTTTACACATGGTAACGGGATTCTGAGCTTTCCTGCGATCATTTTCTTTTATCTATGTCACAAAGACTTCCGTAACGCGATTCTGACAGGCGTTTTCATGTTTGCTTGTCTCTGGATCTATATGTCGGGTTATGAGTCCGGCCAGGCGGTGAATCTGCCTAAAAACGGATTGCAGTTCTTCTCATCGCTTTTCGGCTTTGTGGGTGCTTCGATGTCGCTGTGGGCGATGCCGGAGCTGTTCTCGGCGATCTGGGGTTTCCTGATCATCGTGTGTATGGTACTGGTTACGATCCGTGTAGCCAGTGTTTATTTTAAGAAGTCCATGCCGGTCAAACCCGGTACAATCGAATTGCTTTCGTTTTTTGCATTCATTTTTATCTCAAGCATGGTTGTTGCGCTATTCCGGTCCTGGGCGGGTAGCACACTTGCCAGCCGCTTCCAGATGTATGCGGCTCTTTCTACGGCTGTTTTTTATATTCTCCTGTTGTTTTATACCAATTGGTTGCGCACAAAATGGGTTTTTGCGACCGTTCTCGGTTTCAGTGTTTTTTATTGGGCTTATTGTTACTACCGGTTCACTGGGAACGTAGCGCGACAGAGAACTGCGCTACTCGCAGATGTTTACAATTGGCAAAACAACCGGAGTATGTTCTCCGTCGAGAAATCCATTGTCAATTATGGAAGTTTTTATTTGATTCCCGGATATGAAAAAGGGTTCTTCCGGCTTCCCGAACCGGTGATAGAAAAAAAAGAACTGGATGCAATGTTTGCTAAAAAGGGGGCGGTAAAGGATAATGAGCTGTACCTTGAGACCTGGAAAGTCCATCGGGTAGCACGGGAAAGAGTAGAAGAACTGACCCACTATTTTGTATCCAGCAATGTTTCACCACAACGGAAGCATTTTTGGGACGACCGGTTCCTGGCGATAAAAAGCACTGCTACGGACTCGACTTACCTGATCAGTGCAAATCCCAAAATAGAGGCACGCAAGAACATCATCACAAAGGGGCACTACTATAAGAGCGGTTTCAATACCATGCTGCGCGAGAACGATCTCGGCCCCGGAACCTACGAGCTCGGCATCCTGGACGTATCCGGGGATGGCAGGAAGACTTTTTACCGTCTCGACAGGAACCTCATCTGCACCGGCGACGGGTACTCGCTGCGCTAATTCCGGAGGGCCGGATGTTCATCCGGCTGAGACACTGGAGAATAGGTATTGACAGGCTTACGCTGTTATTCCCCAACATAGAAATATCATATTTCTGCGTCTCTCGCCCGCCAGCCGGTGTTCGGTTCGAAGGGCGCGTCGGATGGCAGGTTTGCCATACGTTTTGCTAGGTAAAACCATAAAAAATTCGTATCTTTACGTGCTTAAAAAGCCAGATAATGGTTCTTTTTATCCAAGTGTAAAACAAACTATATGTCAAACGAAGCAGTGCTAGAAGTAAACAGCTATTCGGCTGAAAATATCCAGGTTCTTGAAGGTTTAGAGGCCGTTCGTAAACGACCGGCCATGTATATCGGTGACACTGGCTTCAAAGGAGTTCACCATTTGATTTGGGAGGTTGTCGATAACTCTATCGACGAGGCGATGGCGGGTTATTGTGATACGATCAACGTCACCGTAGAGCCCAATAACTCAATCACTGTAAAAGATAACGGTCGCGGTATCCCCACCGGAATGCACCCCAAGGAGAAAAAGTCTGCTTTGGAGGTGGTATTGACGGTATTGCACGCCGGTGGTAAATTCGATAAAGACACTTATAAGGTTTCGGGTGGTTTGCACGGGGTAGGGGTATCCTGCGTGAACGCGCTTTCCACGCACCTGCGCGCGGAAGTACACCGGGAGGGCAAAATATTCGAGCAGGAGTTCAGCGAAGGTAAGCCGCTTTACCCGACCCGTGTGATCGGTGAAGCTGAGGATACCGGAACGATTATCCACTTCCTGCCCGATGCTACGATATTCTCCGTAACGGAATACAAATACGAAACCATCGCAACCCGCTTGCGCGAGCTCTCTTATCTGAACAAGGGTATCCGCATTACGCTGGAAGATAAACGTGAAGAGGACGAAAACGGCAAATTCCGCGGCGAAGAGTTTTACTCCGAAGTAGGTTTGAACGAATTCGTGACCTACCTGGATGCTACCCGCCAGCCTTTGATCCCCGAGCCGATCCACATGGAAAGCGACAAGGGAGCTATTCCCGTAGAAGTGGCGATGATGTACAACACGTCGTATAGCGAGAACGTGTTCTCGTATGTGAACAACATCAACACGATCGAAGGTGGTACCCACGTATCCGGTTTCCGTGCCGCATTGACGCGTACTTTGAAAAACTACGCTGAAAAGTCAGGTATCCTGGCGAAGGAAAAAGTGGAGATCAGCGGGGACGACTTCCGTGAAGGACTTACTGCCGTTATTTCCATTAAAGTGGCCGAACCGCAATTCGAAGGTCAGACCAAAACCAAACTGGGCAATAGCGAAGTAACCGGCGCGGTGAGCCAGGTAGTGGCCGAAATGCTCGAAAGCTACCTCGAAGAGCACCCGAAAGAAGCCCGCGTGATCATCGACAAGGTGATCCTTGCCGCCAAAGCCCGTATCGCAGCGAAAAAAGCACGCGAAATGGTGCAGCGCAAGAACGTACTCACCGGAACCGGCTTGCCCGGAAAGCTTTCCGACTGTTCCGAAACCGACCCGAATGTCTGCGAACTATACCTCGTGGAAGGGGACTCTGCGGGTGGAACTGCCAAGCAAGGCCGTAACCGTGCATTCCAGGCGATCCTGCCATTACGTGGTAAGATCCTGAACGTGGAAAAAGCACAAGAATACAAGATCTACGAAAACGAAGAGATCAAGAACATGTTCACTGCCATGGGTGTGCAGATAGGGAAAGACGGCGACGAGCGTGCATTGAATATCGACAAGCTGCGTTACCACAAGATCGTCATCATGACCGATGCCGATATCGATGGTAGCCACATCCGTACGCTGATCCTGACGTTCTTCTTCCGCTATATGAAGATCCTGATCGATAATGGTTATATCTACATCGCTCAGCCGCCATTGTACCTCGTGAAAAAAGGCAAGGAAGAGCGTTACTGCTGGACCGAACAACAACGCGAAGAGGCGGTACGTGAGATTGGTGGCGGTAAGGAAGATTCGGTGAACGTACAGCGTTATAAAGGTCTTGGTGAAATGAATGCCGAGCAGCTGTGGGAAACGACGATGAACCCTGAGCGCAGAAGTTTGAAACAGGTTTCTGTGGAATCAGCTGCCGAAGCGGATCACCTGTTCTCGATGCTGATGGGCGACGAGGTAGCTCCCCGCCGCGATTTCATCGAGAAAAACGCGAAATATGCCCGCGTCGACGTGTAGTCATTAGCTTAAACCGCAATATTGGAACGGATGGCTGTGAAACACGGCCATCCGTTTCTTTTTGGAACGAAAATTTAACACAAACTTCATCGGACCGAAAACAATAGATTGTTTAGATTCGTTGAATTTTTATTGCCATCCTGATACACCTTTTTAATAGCATAACGTTATGTCTGGCTCATCCGACAATATATATAGCAATGAAAAACGAAGTAAGCTGACTAATTTGTTCGCATTGTTCAAAAGTCCGAAGGAACCGGCGGCGGCAGAGGACGCCAAGGCAGTCAGTTCGTCGGAAAAAGCCAATACCCAAATGCAGCAAAGCGACCTGATCAGCAGGGACCTCAGCTGGATGAAATTCAATGACCGTGTGCTCGATCAGGCGACCAACGATGAACGTAACCTGTTCGACCGACTCAAATTCCTCGCTATTACGTCGTCCAACCTCGATGAATTTTTTACGATACGAGTAGGTAGCCTTTACAATTACCTCGATTTCGGCAAGGAGCGCCTCGATTACTCGGGTTTGCGCGAGATCCCTTTCCGCAAGGTATTGATGAGGGAAGTACATGACTTTGTGCGCCGGCAGAACGAATGCTACAAGAACCAGCTGATGCCGCTTTTTGCGAGCCATGGTTTCCGCATTATCGGGATGGATGAGGTTACCCGCGATGAGCACATTGCCGTAGAAGAGTACTTCGATCGTACGGTGTACCCCATGCTGACGCCGATGCTCTTCGATTATACACACGCGTTCCCTGTCCTGCTCGCGAAAGTACTTATCCTGGGTGTGATCACGCAGGTGAAAGGCACCACTTCCGAAGAAGACAGAAAACTCTCATTTGTGCAGCTTCCGCCCAACTTGCCGCGTTTCTATGTAATCGAGCGAGAGGACGAGCTGTTATTCCTGCCTATTGAAAATATTGCCAAGGCGCATATCAACAAGTTGTACAGGAATGTCGATATCGTATCGGCGAACCTGTTCCGCATTATCCGCAACGGGGACTTTACCCTGGAAGAAAGTGATGATATAGAGGCAGATTTTATCGACGAAATCAAGCAAAAAATCAAAAGCCGCCGTTTAGGAAGGGTAGTGCAGGTTTCGATCGAGCCTGATGTGAACCCGGACCTGCTGAACCTTATCAAAAAGCGTTGGGAGATCGACGATCATAACGTGTTCATGACCGATGCCCTGATCGACTACACCGCGCTCTGGGGTATTATCCGGCACCCGGAATTCAAAGACCAGATTCCGCCGACCCGCCCGCCTGTGCCGCCGCTGGGGCTCGAACGTGAGCGTATTCCTGATATTTTCGAGGTAATGCGGGAGCGGGATATCCTGCTGCACCATCCTTACAACAACTTCGAGCCGGTATTGCAGCTGCTGGAACAAGCGGCGGAAGACCCGAAGGTGTTGTCCATTAAACTGACGATTTACCGCCTCGCTAAGAACTCACGCGTGACGGAAGCGCTCCTGCACGCAGCCGAAAATGGCAAGCACGTAGCGGTGCTGTTCGAGGTGAAGGCGCGATTTGACGAAGAAAACAATATCAAGGAAGCGCAGCGTCTGCAAAAGGCGGGTTGTTTCGTGATTTACGGTATTGGTTTGCTTAAAACTCACACCAAACTGCTGCTTATTGTTCGCAACGAGGGCAACCGGGTATTGCGTTACGCGCATTTGTCGAGCGGTAACTATAACGAGGATACCTCCCGTTTGTACACGGATACCGGGCTTTTGACGTCCAATGAGGAATATACTCACGACATTTCGGAGTTCTTCAATGTCATTACCGGGCATTCGATCCCGTCGGAATATCAAAACCTGATCACCGCCCCACGCTACATGCGTGCGAAGCTGATCGAGCTCATCCAGCAGGAAGCGGAGAATGCAAAAGCGGGGTTAAAGAGTGGTATTTGTATTAAAATAAATTCCCTCGAAGACCGCGACACCATTTATGAGCTGTATAAGGCTTCCGAGGCAGGTGTACCCATTAAGCTGATCGTCCGCGGCATGTGCTGCCTGCGGCCGCAGCGGAAGGGATTAAGTGAAAATATCACCGTCCGCTCGCTGGTAGGTGACTTTTTGGAACATTCCCGTATTTTCTACTTCCATCAGAACGGTAACCCGCTGGTGTATGGAGGCAGCGCGGATGCGATGGTGCGCAGCTTCGACAAACGCATCGAGTCGCTTTTCAAGCTCGTCGACCCGCGTGTGCGCCAGGAAGCGATCCATATTTTGTATTACAGTCTGAAAGACAACGTGAATGCCTACGAACTGCAAGAGGACGGCAATTACATGAAATGCGAGATTGAAGAAGGCAGCGAACCGTTGAACGTGCATCAGGCATTCTATGATGTTACGCTGGATCAGGTAATGGCTACGCATTTGTTCGAGGAAGAGGATCTCCGGGTCGAAAACAAGGAGAAAGAAAAAAGCGCTACTCCCGAATCTGACGGTGCAGATGCTGAAGTAGCGCAGCAAGCCGAAGCCGGCCAGTAAGGTTTTATTCTTTGAAAAATACACGCTTGACGCGGTCCCCAATACCCGTCAGGATCTCATAGGGGATGGTGTGGATGGTTTTCGCTAGTTCTGTAATAGGAACTTCCTTGCCGAAAACAATCACTTCATCCCCTTCTTCTACCTGGGCATGCGTGACGTCGATCATGGTCATGTCCATGCACACATTGCCGATCGTAGGGCACAATGTGCCATTTACCCATACTTTACCTACGCCATTGCCCAGGCCGCGGTCGTAACCGTCGGCATAGCCGATCGCCAGTGTGGCAATGGCCGAATCGTGGTCGACAACACCTTTGCGGCTGTATCCCACCGTTTCGCCCGAAGTGAGGTATTTAACCTGTGAGACAATGGTTTTCAACGTGCCCACCGATTGCAGCGAGCGCTGGTCTTGCCCGGTAGCTTCCACGCCATATAATCCGATGCCCAGCCGCACCATATCGAGGTGGTATTCGGGGAAACGGACGATTCCGGCCGAGTTCAGGATGTGTTTAATGGTTTTGTAGCCCAAAGTCTGCTCGATCAGCTCCGCACCTTCGATGAACTGCGCATATTGCTTTCTCGAAAACTCATTGTGCACACCTTCATCGGCGCCAACCAAATGGGTGAAAATGCTCGCTACCTTCAATGCAGGGTTCGCGCGAAGCTGAGCTACCAGCCATTCATAATCATCCTTCACGAAACCGAGGCGGTGCATGCCCGTATCGAGTTTCAAATGCACCGATGGCGTATTGGCCGGCTCACTTTTTCTGGAAATGTATTCGAGCCAGTCGGTGAGGATGCGGCGGCTGTAAATTTCCGGTTCCAGTTTGTACTGCCACAGCAAGTCGAAAGTAGGCAGCGTCGCATTCATGACCATAATAGGTAATGTAATACCGCTTTGGCGCAGCATCACACCTTCGTCGGTGTAGGCTACGCCGAGGTAATCTACGCGGTGGTATTGCAGCAATGCGGCTACTTCCGAACTGCCGCTACCGTAGGCGAATGCCTTCACCATGGCCATGACTTTGGTGCCCTGTCCGGCTTTTGCGCGGTAGTAGTTCAGGTTGTGTACCAATGCATCGAGGTTGATTTCGAGCACGGTACCATGCGCTTTTTGCTGAATGCGGTGCACGATTTTCTCAAACGAAAAAGGTCGCGCGCCCTTTACGAGCACGAGCGTGTCCGCGAGGGTGTGGAAAGCAAATGTTTTAAGGAAAGTATCGGTATCGTCGTAAAACTCCTGCTCGGGAATATCGAACAACGACGCCTGGCTGCTGATCTGCCTGCCGATGCCGATCAGGCGGTCGATGCTTTTCTCGCTCAGCAGGCGTGAAACCATCTTGTACAGTTCAGTAGGCGTCTGGCCGGTTTGGAGCACATCCGAGAGGATAACAGTCTTGCGGTTTCGCTGCTCTTGCTGTGCTAGAAAGTTCAATGCCATCGACAGACCTTGCAAGTCGTTATTATAGGCGTCGTCGATAATATAGGAGTGGTTAATACCCTCTTTGAGCTCCAAACGCATGGAAACCGGTTTGAGCAACAGTATTCTCTCCTGGATCACTGCTGGTTCAAGTCCGAAATCGAGCAGGAAAACAATGCAATGCGTCAGGTTTTCGAGCGAAGCGTCGTCGCGGAAACCGGTCTCGAAAGTATGACTGCCGAGCTTCCCGGTAAGGGAAATTACGGTTTTGTCTTTTTGCGGAGTGTATGTCACCTGCACGTGCGAGCCTGAATAGTTGCTTCCCCAGCTCAGCGTTTCAAGGAATGCATTCACCGGTTTCAGGATCAGGCTGATTTCCTCGTCGATCTCATGATAGTCTTTTCTGTAAATAAGCTTTTTGACCTTAGTAAAAAGGCGCAGCTTTTCGGTAATCTTCTGTTTGCGGCTTCGGAAACCGTCGTCGTGTGCAGGGCCGATATTGGTGAAAATGCCGATCGTGGGCTGCATGACCGGCTGCAAATACTCCATTTCATGCGCTTTGGAAATACCCGCCTCAAAGATCGCCAGCGAATGCTCTTTGCTCAGGTTCCATACCGAAAGCGGCACGCCGATCTGCGAATTGTAGCTCTTGGGGCTGGCGACAATGCTCCGGCCTGGCGACAGCAGCTGCACGAGCCATTCTTTGACGATCGTCTTGCCATTACTTCCCGCAATGCCCACCACCGGAATGTCGAATTGCTTTCTTTTGGAAGCCACCAGTTGCTGCAATGCACGGATGCTCGATGCTACCACCCAGATTTGCGCGTCATCCCATGTGGCAGCGGTTTCTCGCAGCTCGCCGGTAAATGCCGCTTCTTCCACCACAAACTCCCGCACACCCGCGGCATAGAGCTCGGGCAGGAAGCGGTGGCCATCGTGGCGCTCACCTTTAATGGCAAAAAAGATACTCTGGCCTGGGAAAGAAACCTGACGGCTGTCGGTCAGGATGTACTGGGCTTGTGTGGTTACAATGGGGGATGTATTGACGGTAAGACTCATTCCAATGCTCGTTAATCAGAGCACAAAGGTATCAATCTACATCCATTTTTTAGTTTTGAAATAAAATATCATCCCTATCGTGACGGCGACCATCAATCCCCATACATAGTAGTAGCCATTGGGATCTTTCAGTTCTGGCATAAACTCGAAATTCATCCCGTAAACGCCCACAATAAACGTTAGCGGCATGAAAACAGCCGAAAAAATGGTGAGCGTTTTCATGACCTGGTTCATGCGGTTGCTGATTGTAGATAAATGGACGTCCACCAAACTCGCCACGAGTTCCCGGTAGGAATCGATGGTGTCGAGTACCTGCATGATGTGGTCGTAAAGGTCACGGTAATAGGGGATTGCCTCCTTGCTGATCTGCATATTATCCTCCCGGATGAGCTGGTTCACCATATCACGGAGAGGCCATATCTGCCTGCGGGCAAGGGTAAGCTCGCGTTTTAATGCGTACATATCTTTGAGCGAAAGCTCCTGCACGCCCCGGATCACCTGGTCTTCAGTAGCGTCGAGGGCATCCCCGAGTTTTTCCAGCACGATAAAATAGTTGTCGACTACCACGTCCATCAATGCAAACAGCAGGTAATCGGGCCCGTTTCGGCGGGTTTTGCCGACGGACGCTTCCAGCCGGTTTTCGACGGTCGTAAATATGTCGGAGGTGAGCTCTTCCTGAAACGACAGTACGAAATTTTTACCTAACACAAAACTTACGTGCTCGGAGGAAATGCTGATCGGTGATTCGGAATCGACGTGCAGCATTTTCAAGGTCAGGAACAAATGCCCGGTGTCGTACAATTCCAGCTTGGGCTTGTGCTCGGTATTCACGACGTCTTCGAGCAGCAGCGGGTGCAAATGGTATAATTTCCCCAGTTTCTCGATAAGCGGGATTTCGTGAATGCCGTCGATATTCAGCCAGGTCGTAAAATTTTCACCATTTTCGGCAGACCTGCATTCATCAAGCGATTTCACGGTCTCTTCCTTATACATGTGCTCGCTGTACCTGATCCTGCGGATTTTGGTCTTCAGACCAATATCCGGACCGATATAGGTAAGCGTGCCCGGCGAAGTGAGCAGGCCACGCTTACGGTACTTTCTGGATTTTCTACCGCCGTTCCGGGTGTTATGGGGGCCGGTTCCGGCAGGTTTTTCGTGCTCTGTGCCGTTCAAACCAATTTGCTATTTGAGGTGAAACACCAGCAAAGGTACGTGTGTATCCACAACGAGCTTGCGTGTAATGCTTGGATTGATCAGATATTCTTCAATAAATGATCGCTCGCGGGTAGACATGATCAGCAGATCGGCCCGTACTTCATCGCAATACGCTTCAATACCGTCGAGCACGTGCTTCGCTTCCCGGATCACAATCTGGCCTTCGCGGATCGTGAAATGCGATTTGATTTCGGCAATATACTGGTTGTCAGGCTGAATGTCCGGTTGTGTGTCGGAGTTGATTTTCAGTAAGGTAAGGTCGGCACCGAGGTGGTTCATCAGCACGAACACTTCGCGGAGGATATTGTTTTCCTCGTATTCGAACTGGGTGGCATAAACCACTTTCTTGAATTTCGTAGGCTCCGTTTGAGGAGGTACTACCAGCACCGGACAAGGCGAGTTGAGCGCAATATGCGTTGCCGAACTGCCGATCAGCTTATCGAGGAAGCCGCCGGTACCTGTCCGCCCGATCACGATCATATCCGGTACATGATCGTTAATTGCCTCTTCAATGGCCGACTGCACGCTTCCGAGCGTCCATATTGCCTTCGCATTGTAGCCTTCTGTAACGAGATTTGCGACATATTCATCAAGCCGTTTATGAAACTCTCCTTCCAGCTCAGAGGTCATTGCCAGAAAATCGGCACCACCGACGCCCGGCATCACGTTACCGGGTGTTACGTTTACGTCGGCTATATAAGGCTGATAGGCGTGCAGGACCAGCAATTCGGTCGCTTCTTTTTCGGCAATCAGTTTTGCTGCGGCCAATGCACGCTCGGCATTCTCCGAAAAATCAATGGCAATCAGGATACTTCTCATGTCGGGTTGGGTTATGTTTTGGGTATGGATTGTCCTAACATATCGATTTTAGTGACCTGAATCAAGGATTTTTGTCATCTTTTGGCCGCGGCAGGGTCTCTACTGTATCTGAGGCGGTGTCCCAATGCGTTGCAGGAGAGATTTAATGCGGGGGTAATCTTGGAGGTTTCAAATTTTGTGCCAAATTGTATGCTGATTAGCCGCTATCAGCCTGTCCCGTATGGGCGATTCTCAGTATATTTTGCATTTGTCCAATAGGTTTATGGTTTTGAAGTAAACGATTGGTTATTTTATTTTTTCTCTTCTGTTTAGTACAAACATTCACTCTTATTGTTCAAAACATAAATTAAATTCTGCGTTTTGGCTAAAATGCATTGGTTGCGTTGACAATCATTAATTTGATTTTTTATAAGTTTACCGTTACAAACTAATCTAGGATACCAAATTCCCTTTATGAAGAGCAAGATTACCATTATCAATATCGTGCTGGTTACCATTGCCGCGATAGCCTCCGTTTTAAGTGCTTACGGTCTCCTGCCGTTATCTGATAGTGTGCTCATCGGCCTGCGCTGGCTTGCGCTGGCGGGCCTGATCGTGTATGCGATCCTGAAAAAGAACCTCACTACCTCGATCCTGATCTCGATGCTCGTAGGAACGGAGATCGGTTACGATTTCCCGAAGATGGGTACCGAGCTGCACTTCCTGCGGCAGATATTCCTTCAAATGATCAAAACGGTCATCGCGCCGCTGCTTTTCGCCACGCTCGTAACCGGTATTGCCGGCCATTCCGATCTGAAACAGGTGGGCCGTATGGGCTGGAAATCGCTGTTGTATTTCGAGGTCGTCACCACATTCGCATTGATCATCGGGCTCGTGTTTGCCAACTGGTTCAAACCGGGTGTGGGTATTGTACCGCCTGAAAGCCTGAACGCGACATTACCCAAAGTAAACCAGCAAACCTGGCAGGAAATCGTACTTCATTCGTTCCCGGAGAACATTGCCAAGTCCATTTACCATGGTGAAGTGCTGCAAATCGTCGTTTTCAGTGTGCTTTTTGGCATTAGCCTCGCATTGCTGCCTTCTGCGAAGAAAGAGAAATTTGTGCATGGCGTGGAGCTGCTGGCGGAGGTGATGTTTAAGTTTACCAAAATCATCATGTACTTCGCGCCGATCGGGGTGGGAGCGGCCATTGCCGAAACGGTTGGCCACATGGGAATCGATGTTTTGAAAAACCTGGCGTTGCTCCTTGCTACATTGTATTGTGCATTGATCGTGTTCATCCTGGTGGTATTCGTACCGGTGGCGATGATCGCGAAAATCCCGGTGATCAAATTCGCGAAAGCTATTTTCGAGCCGGTATCTATTGCATTTGCAACAACCAGTTCGGAATCGGCATTGCCGAAGGCGATGGAGAAAATGGAGAAATTCGGTGTCCCGCGCCAGATCGTATCGTTCGTGATGCCAACGGGTTACAGCTTTAACCTTGATGGTTCAACCTTGTACCTCGCGCTCGCGACGGTGTTCGTGGCGCAAGCGACCGGCACCGAAATGTCGATCGGGCAGCAATTCACAATGGTATTGCTATTAATGCTTACCAGTAAAGGCGTGGCCGGTATCCCCCGGGCTACTTTGGTGATATTGTTGGGCGCGATCGCTAACTTTGGTATGCCCGAATGGCCTGTATTGCTCATCATGGGGATCGATGAACTGATGGATATGGCACGTACTTCGGTGAATGTGACGGGTAACTGTCTGGCAACCGCTGTTATTGCCCGTTGGGAAGGCGAGCTCGATGATGAGAAAATGCACAATTCAGACAAAGTTGTGGAGGAAGCCGAAGCTACCGAAGTTTAATCCAGTTATTTTCAGAGTAAATTTTTATGTTGACCCTTTACGGAATCCCGAATTGCGATACCATTAAGAAAGCCCGCACCTGGCTCGACAAAAACAAGGTGGCGTATCAGTTTTACGATTACAGAAAAGACGGAATCAGTCCCGAGAAAGTAAGCAGCTGGTTCAGCGAATTTCCGTGGGATAAGGTCCTGAACAAGGCTTCGACGACCTGGAAAGAGCTTAGCGAAGAAGAAAAAGCGAAAGTGACCGACGCGAAATCTGCGGCAAAACTGTTGTCATCAAACCCGACGGCCATTAAGCGCCCGGTAATCGAAGACGAAAACGGCAAAGCGCTGACGCTGGGCTACAACGAAAAAATATACGAAGAGACCTACCTCAAATAGGTTTCACACAAACGATCACGACTTTCGATTGATCGGCAAGGGTGGTGGCGAACAGGTAATGGTCGCCGCCATCTTTGATTTTCCATTTCTTCCTTAATTCTTCGGGTTTGGCGGGAAAATTGCGGGTGGTGATGTTCGCTTTATCGCCTGGAATGTGCTGTAAAATCTCCCGGATATCGGGCTTGCAAACGGCCACGATCCTGAAACAACGGCCGGGGAACGCGGTGCCATAATCTTCCGAAGTATACAGCTGGCTGTGCATGGCCAGTTTCCGAACATTGAACCGCGCACAAAGCGTTTTGAATGCCCCCGCTTTCAACACTGCCGCGTGCGGTTCATATAAATAGCCCGACGGCCTGGAATAATCCACTAATGCATTCCGCTCTTCTTCCCGGTCGAAATCGAGCTCGTGAATGGGTTGGCCTGCTGCGTCGATAATACGGACTTTGATTTTGAAATCAGGCTCCCGCATTTCGCGGTCGAGGATAAAGAGTAGCTCCTTGCATTCTTGCTCGTAACCCATCACATGAACTTCTTTCAGCTTTTGAAGTTCTTTCGAAGCCAGGTCGATATCAAGCAACGGGGAGGTTTTGATTAAAATGTTGGGGGCTGCATTTAATAGCACCGCTGCATTTCCGGCCACGTCGGGCGTGCAATCGGCCAGGCGCACTACTTTTTCCTTGTTGGCATCGCGGCGGGCGGGGTCGGCGTAGAGCCAGTCGGCGGTGAGACCGTTCCGTAATGCGGTCAGGGATTCCCCGGCGTGTACATGTATGCGTGTGGCGCCCAGCTGTGTGAAGTTGTACTCGGCCGTGGATGCGACTTGGAGTTGTTGCTCGAAATAATGAGTTTGGGCAAAGCTGCGACTCATGTAGTAGCAGTCGATACCCATGCCGCCGGTGATGTCGATCAGCGTTTTTCCGGAAACAATACCGGCCTTGTAATGCGCCGTGGCTTCCGATGAGCATTGTTCCACCGATAGGGCGGGCGGAAATATCAGGTTTTCATTGGCCGACCATTCCGGCAGTTTTTTCAACGCCTTCTGCCGCGACTGAATCTGGCCCGCGAGCTTCTTCACGTCCAATCCCCTGAACTTGCTGGCTTTCAGGATCAGCTCGCCCGGATTGTCGTACAAATGTTCGCGGATAAATGCGATCTCTGCTTCCGTTAATCCATTGTGTGCACTGCTTTCCGCAGCCATTTCTTGCCAGTTGCTCATTTGTTCAATTAATTCGTAGCCCGAAAGTACATCTTTTTACCCAGCGGCGGTAACAGCCGCGTCCGGAGGAGCGATTTTGAAATATTATTAGAATGATAACAATTACTGGTCTTTCGTTATCGGTTGATTATCAATAAAATGGCCTTCAAGTATCCTTAATACTGTTTCTATGCAAGTAGGACTAACCAAATGAAAATTATAACTTCACAGCCAAATCCTAAATTTCCTGTTAAAACCTTTATTTATCATGAGAATTAAGACCTTTGAAGAGTACAAGGTTGCTTACCAACAAAGTGTAGACGATCCCGAAGGTTTCTGGGCGGAAGTAGCCCAACAATTTCAATGGCGTAAACCGTGGAAGAAAGTGCTTAGCTGGGACTTTCAGGAAGCGCGTACAAAATGGTTCGAAGGCGGTGTGATGAACATCACTGAGAACGCTCTCGACCGTCACCTGGCCGAACGAGGCGATCAGCCTGCGATTATCTGGGAGCCTAACAATCCCGAAGATCAGGCGGTGACATTAACTTACCATGTTTTGTTTGAACAGGTTTGCCGTTTCGCCAACGTGCTCAAAAAGCACGGCGTGAAGAAGGGCGACCGCGTTTGTATATACTTGCCGATGGTACCTGAGCTGGCGATTGCCGTGCTCGCTTGTGCACGTATCGGTGCAGTGCATTCGGTGGTTTTCGGTGGTTTTTCTGCGAAATCCATCGCCGACCGCATTAATGACGCCGAATGTTCGATGGTGATCACTTCCGACGGCGCTTTCCGTGGATCCAAAGTGATCCCGATGAAAGATACCGTCGATGAGGCATTGGTGCAGTGCTCGACTGTGAAAAAGGTGATCGTGCTAACCCGTACCCGCACCCCGGTGCATATGCTGAAAGGCCGCGACCTGTGGTGGGAAGACGAGGTAAAACAGGTAAACTCCGTGTGTCCTGCTGAACCGATGGATGCCGAGGATATGCTGTTCATTCTCTACACGTCGGGTTCGACGGGCAAGCCCAAAGGGGTAGTGCACACCTGTGGCGGTTACATGGTTTACGCGACCTACACCTTTGCGAATGTATTCCAGTATGAGCCCGGAGAGGTGCATTTCTGTACTGCCGACATCGGCTGGATCACCGGTCACAGCTACATCGTGTACGGCCCGCTTTGCTATGGCGCTACTTCTGTGGTATTCGAAGGAGTTCCTACTTACCCGGATGCAAGCCGTTTCTGGAAAATCGTTGAAAGACATAAAGTGAATATCCTTTACACTGCGCCGACGGCGATCCGCTCGCTGATGGGCTTTGGGCTGGACTATGTAAAAGGACATGATTTCTCTTCATTGAAAAAACTGGGTTCGGTAGGGGAGCCTATCAACGAAGAAGCATGGCACTGGTACAAAACCAATATCGGTGGCGATCACTGCCCGCTGGTCGACACCTGGTGGCAGACTGAAAACGGCGGTATTATGATCTCCCCGCTGGCTGGCGTCACACCCGAGAAACCGACATTCGCGACATTGCCATTGCCGGGTATCCAACCGGTATTGGTGGATGAAAGCGGCAATGAAATCGAAGGGAACGGTGTGAGCGGCAATCTTTGTATCAAATTCCCGTGGCCGGGTATTATCCGCACTACGTACGGCGATCACGAGCGTTGCCGCCAGACCTACTTTTCTACTTATCCGGGAAAGTACTTCACCGGCGACGGCTGTTTGCGTGATGAGGATGGCTATTACCGCATTACCGGCCGTGTCGACGACGTACTGAACGTTTCCGGCCACCGTATCGGAACCGCGGAGGTGGAAAATGCGATCAATATGCACTTGGGCGTAGTAGAATCGGCGGTAGTGGGTTACCCGCATGACATCAAAGGTCAGGGTATTTATGCCTATGTAATCACCGAGCATACGCCTGAGGATCCCGAAATGTTCCGTAAAGACATTTCTGCCACTGTTTCCCGCATTATCGGCCCGATCGCGAAGCCGGATAAGGTACAATTCGTATCAGGTTTGCCTAAAACGCGTTCAGGCAAGATCATGCGCCGGATCCTGAGAAAGATTTCGGAAGGAGACGTGAGTAACCTGGGAGATACCTCCACATTGCTCGATCCTGCGGTTGTGGACGAGATCAAGTCAGGTGCGTTGTAAGATTTGGATGTACATATAAGTCAAAAGGCCCCGATCGGGGCCTTTTGCATTTTCTCTGAACGAGAATCTATTTGATTTTAACCGAACTCACTTTATCGGCAGCGCAGCCACAACCTTTGGCACAACCGCCGCTGTTGCGCCGGTCGAATGACTTCCAGATCCGCCAGCTCATGTAGCCCGCCGCGATCAGGAATAATGCCCAAATAATGATTTGCTGCTCCATAGTTTGTTAACCTAAAATCACGGCCAATTGTTCCGCTGTGCCAGCCTGAATGCATGCTGATAATGATGCTCGCTGTGCCACGCGTAGTTTGCAATCACCTCGTCAAGGCGGAACGACTTTTGCGAACCTGGATGGAAATAGGTCCGGGCCAGGTCGTTTTCATCCAGCGAATTCAGGAGCAGTACCCAACGCAAATGTACGTAACGCAGCAGTTGCAGCGATAATTCGACCTGCGCTGTTTTGGCATCCGGCAGCTCGGCCCACAAGTGTTCCTCATAGGGTTTGATCGTCGGATTGTCCTCCGTCAATGCCAGCCTGCAGCGGGTGTAGGCATTGATATGGCTATCGGCCACGTGGTGGATCAACTGGCGCACGGTCCAGCCGTCGGGGCGGTAGGGGGTATCCAGGCGATGATCGTCCCAATTGCCCAGTAGGTTGATAAACTTAGAAGGCAATGCGCTGATAATCTGAATATTGGATTTGATCTCGGAAGGTGTGTAGCTTTCCTGTGATTGAAATTCGCCGATGGGGTATTTAAGTTCGTGTAAGTCCATGGTGCGGTATTAATTATGACCGGGTCGCCGGTGCGATGAGTGAATGATTGGTAGGGTATTTATAGTCAGTGTAGTCATTTATGGTCAGAGGTAGTCATTTATAGTCGGGTTTGGGTTTCAATTTGAATACTAATCATGACTACAAATGACTATAAATGACAATTCTTGACTTCCTGACTTTTGATCGTTCAGAAATTTTCGCTGATGACTTGAACGAGTTCCGGATGGGCGCCGGGCGCGGCTGCGATGATGTCTCCTCCGAAAAGGTAGTTGTCGCCACCACTGAAATCCGTTACAATGCCACCTGCTTCCTTAATGAGCAGCGTTCCTGCGGCCATGTCCCAGGAGTTCAGGTTGTATTCGTAAAAGCCATCGAAACGGCCAGCTGCGACATAGGCCAGATCTACCGCCGCCGCACCCATTCTGCGGATGCCGTGCGTTCTTTGCATGAGCAATTCGAGAATGTACATGTAGCGTTTTTGTTTCTCGAATCGGTAGTAGGGGAAGCCGGTCGCGATGAGCGCATCGGCCAGTTGCGGCACGGTCGATATTTTGAGGCTTTTTCCGTTGAGCCATGCGCCTCCACCTTGCCAGCCATAGAACATCTCGTTCAGGCCCGGTTCGTGGATTACACCGATCAGCAGTTCCTTTCCGCGTGCGAGGCCCACGCTCACGCAATACACGGGAATGCCGTGGATGAAGTTGGTGGTGCCGTCGAGCGGGTCGATGATCCAGTTCAATGCGTCCGGGTCAGGTTCCAGGCCCGTAGTGCCTTCCTCGGTAATGAAACTGGCTTCCGGCAGAACTTCTTTCAAACCGGCCACAAGTAGCTTTTCTGCCTCCTTGTCGACATAGGAAACGAGGTTGTTGAGGTCTTTGTACTCGATTTTGTCACGAGAAAAAAGGGCAGCTTCCTGCTGAATAAATGAGGACGCCTGCCTTACTATTTCAATGGTTTTTTGTGTCAGCAACTCCAGATCCATACGCAATTTCCTTTTGAGGAATTTTAGAGAGTGAATTGTTAATATAATAAACCCTGATGATCAGCATCGCCAGGATGGGAATTAACACCAGATTATGCTTTGCGAGGTTACCCGTTGCGCAAAGTAAGAGGAATGCATAAAAAATCAACAGAAATTGAAACCACCCCGGTTTATGCTTTTTTGAAAGCGAAAAAATGAGCGGCATCCACAGTGGAAATGCCCATAACACATCGTAATTCCAGCTGGTAACACCGTGGTTTGTCCCGAACCAAAGCAATAAAAGAATCCATCCAGCAAGGCCCGCAATGCCGAAAAGCACTTTGTCGAACACAAAATTGACCCGCTCGGTGCGGATTTGCCAATAGGTAAATGCGAGCGTCAGGATTGCGAGCGACCAGAAAACGACGGTAGGCGTAAGTGGGCCAGGGGGCGGGAATGGCGCTGCTTTGAAAATCTCCCGTGTTTCCGAAACCAATGGTGCCGTGCCGGTAGCGGTTTTCACCTTCGCATCCGCAAAAGCTGCGGCTAGATTATCGGGCAGGAAAGTGGCTTGCTCGGGTGTCGCGATTTCGTCCGAAGGGGCACCAATGGCCAGATCCATCCCGAAATCAGCCCAGGGATTTTGTTTGAATGCGTACAGATCGATCCACTGGCGGAAGCTCCGTTTTTCTTTGGTATAGCCGTTGTAAATCAGGCTATCGCCCACGGCTGCCTTCAATGCGACAGTCATGCGGGTGGCGCAGTTGTCGTAAAAGAACTTGTACTGATACTCGCGATTCTCGGGCAGGTAATTGTTTTCGAGAAAGTTATAAAGCCTTTGTTTTTGGGGAATTGAGAGATTTAACACCTGCTCTGAAATGGAGCGGTTTTCTTCCTGATAATGTGCGATCTGATAGGAGAGCGGCGAAACAGAAAGGCTGTAAGGCAATGTTCCCCTCAGGAATTTGATATAAAAATTACCTTCCTGAAAACTGAATGTACCATAGTTGAATGCGCGGTCGACGCCCGTCATAGGGTCGTATACCCAAAGCACACTATGCCCGAAGCCGGAGTAGAGCTCCTGGCCCGGGGCCACCGTAACCAGGCTGATTTTGGCCGAAGGACTCAAAATGCCAAACTGCGCCCGGGAGACAACCGGCATGGCAAGCCAGACAAGGCAGATTAATAGGGCTAATCTTAAATTTTTAATCCTCATCTTCGTCGTTCGATTTTCTCTTTTCATCGGCTTTGCCAGCCACTACAATCACGATTTCGCCTTTTACCGGTTTGTCGCCAAAATGCGCGATGACCTCTGTTACGGTCCCGCGCACGTTTTCTTCAAACATTTTACTTAATTCCCTCGAAACACAAACCTGCCTGTCGGTACCGAAATGCTCGGCAAACTGCTGCAATGCTTTTACGAGCCGGTGGGGCGATTCGTAGAAAATCATTGTGCGCTCTTCATTGGCTAGGTTTTGCAGCCGGGTTTGCCTTCCTTTTTTATGAGGAAGGAAACCCTCGAACGTAAACCGGTCGCTTGGCAGGCCGGAATTAACCAGCGCCGGCACGAATGCGGTAGGCCCGGGCAGGCATTCCACAGGCAGGCCCTCACGGATGCAAGCGCGCACGAGCAGGAAGCCCGGGTCTGAAACGGCGGGTGTACCGGCGTCGGATACGAGCGCAAGCGTCTCGCCCTTGCGGATACGCTCCACGACGCGAGCGACGGTCTGGTGTTCGTTATGAATGTGATAGCTTTGTAAAGGCTTCGAAATGCCCAGGTGTTTGAGCAGGTTCCCGGATGTACGGGTATCTTCGGCCAGGACCGCGTCAACGCTTTTCAGTACGTTGATAGCCCTTAATGTAATGTCTTCGAGGTTGCCGATCGGCGTGGGTACTATGTAAAGTTTCATGCGTTATAAATCCGGTCGATCGCCGCAGCAAGCTTGTGGTCTTTTTCGGTTACGGTGTCACCGGCATCGTGGGTATTCAGTTCAATATGGACCTTGTTGTACATATTCGTCCAGTAGGGATGATGGTCCATTTCGTTGACAACATCGGCCACTTTGTTCATAAAGGCGAAAGCCGCCCGGAAATCCTTGAATGAAAAGCTCTTTTTGAGTTTGTTATCTTCTTCCTGCCACATGGTTTTCGGTGTTTTGTTGAGTTGGTCTTGCCAAAATACTTATGCCAGGGCTTGCCGCATTGCCGACGGCAGGCTGGATTTCTGCACCCGAATATAAGGCTATTCTTCGTGAAATTACACGCTGGCTTAGCCCTTTCAAGACCGATCGAGTATATTTGAACTTTGACCCCGGTTAAAAGCTTTAGAGATTATACGTGCCGGTGGGCATGTCGGCCAGAGGCCTCCGAATAGTCGGCACGAGGCAGGAGCTTCGCGCCATATTGATTAATTAACGACAGCCAGCGAAACAGCAGGCAAACATTATGAAAGTAGAACTAGTCCGCGTAGATGACGCCTTCCATTTCGAAGGCACCGGTTCCTCCGAAGTAAAAGTACATACCGACGGCTCGCCTGAAATCGGCGGCCAGAACCTCGGCGTGAGGCCGATGGAGTTATTGCTGATGGGGCTCGCGAGTTGCAGCGCTATCGACGTGGTGCTGATCCTCAAAAAGCAGCGTCAGGAAATCACCGATTTTCGCATTGTAGCCGATGGCGATCGCGAGCAGGAGCCAGATACCCAGCGCAAACCGTTCCGGAAAATCCATTTGACATTCAAATTCGCGGGCGTTAACCTCGATGAGGCCAAGATCCAGCGTGCGATCGGACTTTCGATGGAGAAATATTGCTCCGCAACCGCTCAGCTGGAAGCGCTGGCGACCATTACTTATGACGTTGAAATCGCCTCAGCTTAAATAAACATGCAACAATACCACGACCTGCTGCGCCATATTCTGAAAGAGGGCGTTAGAAAAACCGACCGGACCGGCACGGGCACGATCAGCGTGTTCGGCTACCAGATGCGTTTTGACCTTAAAAAAGGTTTTCCGCTGGTGACGACCAAGAAGGTGCATACCAAATCGATCATCCACGAGCTGTTGTGGTTTTTACAGGGCGATACCAATATCGGTTACCTGAAAGAGCACGGCGTGTCGATATGGGACGAGTGGGCCGACGAAAACGGCGATCTCGGCCCAGTTTACGGCAAGCAATGGCGGAGCTGGGAAGGTCCGAACGGGAAATCAGTGGACCAGTTGCAGGAGGTATTGAAACAACTCAAAAACTCGCCCGACTCACGGCGCATTATCGTTTCGGCCTGGAACCCGGCCGAGTTGCCGCAAATGAAGCTGCATCCGTGCCATGCATTGTTCCAGTTTTACGTGGCGCCGCCCGATACCGAGGCCGGTGAAACGAAAGGCAAGCTCTCGTGTCAGTTGTACCAGCGCAGCGCGGATGTGTTCCTCGGCGTGCCATTCAACATCGCGAGCTATGCATTGCTTACGATGATGATCGCCCGCGAATGTGACCTCGACCTGGGCGATTTCGTGTGGACCGGCGGCGATACGCACATTTACCTCAACCATTTGGAACAGGTAGAAACGCAGCTGAGCCGCGAACCGCGCGAACTGCCTCAAATGATACTGAATCCGGAAGTGAAGAATGTGCTGGATTTCCGTTTCGAGGATTTCGAACTGCGGAACTACAACCCGTGGCCGGGTATCAAGGCCCCGGTAGCGGTGTAATAGTCGTCGCGGAATGAGCATTCAATACATATTAGAGATCGTCGGAACATTCGCATTCGCGATTTCCGGCGCATTGGCTGTGAAGGATCAGAAGCACCAGGATTGGTTTGGTGCGAGCTTCACAGCCTTTATTTCTTCCATCGGCGGTGGTACCCTGCGCGACGTGCTGCTGGACAGTTACCCGCTGGTGTGGATCAGCGATATCACGATCATCCACGCCATTATGCTGGGCATTCTCGTCACATTCATTTTTTACAAATTCCTGCTCAGGCTCAGGAAAACGCTGTTCTTGTTCGATACTTTCGGGATTGCGCTGTTTACCTTGGTAGGGACTGAAAAAGCCTTGCATTTGGGCGTACGGCCGGAGATAGCCGTGATTATGGGCGTCTTCACCGCCACTATGGGTGGGGTGATCCGCGACATGATGACAAACGAAATCCCGATCATTTACCGGAAGGAAGTCTACGCTACGGCTTGTTTTACCGGCGCGTGCGTGTACCTGATCCTCGATGGGCTGGGCATAGAGCGGAACACGACATTCATCGTTTCGGCACTTGTAATCATCGTGCTACGCATCCTGGCGGTACGCAATGGATGGAGCGTCCCCCGCTTTTTCAGATGATAGAAAATGGAGTGTCAGATGTAGTTAAATGTCACGCTGAGCGCATTCGAAGCGAGGCACTATACCGCGCTTCGACTGCGCTCAGCGTGACATGACATATTATTTCTTCTTCTTTTTAACCGTGGAAACAGCTTCTTTCACGGGCGCGGCCTTGGCCTGCATTTCGGCGATCGCTTTTTCAACTTGCGGCTTGTAGAAGTTGTAAGCGCCATCCGGAGCGGCTGCGCCCACCGTCAATGCTTTTTGCGCTACGGGAATTGCCTCGGTGGTCTTGCCCAGTTTGTTCAAAATCTGCGCTTTGGTCCACAACGCACCGAATGATTCTTTCAAACCAATCGCTTTATCGGCTAGTGACAGTGCAACCTGCAAATCTTTGCCTTTTGAAAGCATATAAGCGGCGGTACTCTGCAACGTGGCTACGTCTTCAGGCTTCTCTGCTACGGCTTTGTTCAGCGCAGTCATGGTCAGAGACTCGGTATTTACAGCTAGGGGAACAGGGATATTTACAGATGACCACGACAGGTTCAGGAACGCCGTGCTGTCGGTTACCGGCTCGATTTCGATTTTGAATGCTTCGTTGTATTCATTTGAGGTAGGCACGACCATGATACGTGCAACGTCCTCCGATTCTTTATAGTTGTCGGTACCGCCCTGCTCATAGTTTTTATTCAGAATAACCGTCCAGGCTGTACCATTAGGGATTGAAAACAATGCATATTTCCCCGCAGGTACCTTCTTGTCGCCGAATGTAAACTCGGTGCTGGATTCGAAGGTCGTCGCCATGTTGGCACCTGTGCGCCAGATCTGATCATACGGAGCAAGCGCAGAGCCATCGGCGAATACTTTGCGGCCTTTAATGAACGGACGCGAATATTTGACAGTGAAATCGGTTACACCTACGGTTTGCATTACTGTGGCTGCGGGGCTGGGGGCAGGCACACGCTGCGCCATTACGCTGGTCGCCATGAGGGCAGCGAGGGACATGGATAATAGATACTTTTTCATTTTTGAATAAGGTGGTTTATTGCTTTCAGTTGTTAAACTTGTGGTGAAATTAGAACGAAAAACCCAGATAGTCTAAATGAACAGGGACAGTTTGCTCGCATTGCTTGCATCGTACGAACCGGAGCCGGGCTTAGAGGCTGAAATGCACAGTGATACGGTTGATTTTGTGAAACAACATCCCGAATGTTTCGACCGCAGTCTGCTGATCGGGCACATTACGGCTTCCGGCTGGGTGCTTTCGCCGGGAAAGGATGCGGTGTTGCTGATGCACCACCGCAAGCTCGACCGCTGGTTCCAGCCCGGAGGCCATTGTGACGGCGACCCCGATGTAAGGGAGGTGGCTATGAAAGAGGTAATGGAAGAAACCGGTATCACCGACCTCCAAGCATTGAAAGACGGGATTTTCGACGTCGATGTGCATTTAATTCCTGCCAATAAAGACGTCCCGGAGCATTACCACTACGATATCCGTTTCGCATTCAAGGCAGCCGCAGGGCAGGAAATAGTATTGAATAGCGAATCCAAAGACGTGCAATGGGTACCTGTTTCACAAGTACAGCATTCCAACGACTCCGAGTCGATTATGCGGATGGTAAGGAAGACTAGCGCTTTATAAATTTCAATGTTCTTTCCTGGTTGTCGACTTTGAGCCGGACCAGGTAGAGGCCGGATGCGAACCGGGCGGTGGCAATGGTGTGTTTGCCGGTCAGGCGCGTGGCGGCTGCAAGCATGGTTGCTCCGCTTGCTGCATACACGCTCACATTCGCCGTTTTACCGATCAACGTTTGCGGAATGGTCAGCGTCACTTCATCCTGTGCCGGATTGGGTGAAAGAATGACGGAGCTCAGAAGCTCGCTTTCGGTACCTAGCGGGAAAAATTCGTTTTGGGCGATTTCTTGTGCTTTAATCAGGTTGGGGACGCCATAACCCAGCATATTGTTTGGTGTTGCGGCCAGGTGCCCCGATTTCTTTAATACATAAATAACCTGCTGCGCTGTCAGGTTTGGAAATGCCTGCCAGAAAATCGCGGCGACACCGGCAATTTGCGGAGCTGAAAATGAAGTGCCGTAACCGCTGGAGGCGCCGCCTGTCAGGTCTCCGATAGTGGCGCCGGCGCCGACGGCCGAAACGTCGGGTTTCTGAACGCCTGCGGAATTGGGCCCTGTCGAACTTAACGAGGCGTAGCTGCGATCGGCGTTCGTCGCCCCGACGGTCAGTACCGAATCCACATCGGCGGGTGCACCTATGTAATGCCAACTGTTGTTTCCATCATTACCTGCCGAATTCACAACCAGGATACCCTTGCGCGTGGCGTAACGTGCGGCGCGGCTCACGATCGTCGTTTTACCGTCCATATCCTTATAGGTGTGGTTGTAGGCGGGGGAGTCGAACTCGTCCTCGAATGTCGTGTAGCCGAGCGAAGAATTGATCACGTCCACGCCGAGGCTGTCGGCACGCTCGGCCGCCATAAGCCAGGTGATTTCTTCGTAAGGAGATTCGCCTGCATTGTTTTCTGTCACATACAATGCAAAAGAGGCTTTAAAGGCGGTTCCTACCAATGTGCCGGGCAGGTAACCTGCGATGGTCGACATCACACTCAGCCCATGGAAGCCGTCGTTATAGATATTGCCGTCGCGGGCCACGAAATCATGGGTGTCGATAATGCGGTTTTCATCGCGCACCTGTTTAAAATAAGGCACTTCGTCACCCTTGGCAAAGCCGTTGTCGAGAATAGCAATAAGCATGTTTTCACCCTGGAAACCTTTTTTGTGCATGTCAGCCACTTCCATGAGGGCAAGCTGCGTATTCATTTTGCCGTAATCGATATCGGCGGTTGTACCTAGTTTTTGGTGCGTTGCTGCGGTACGGGCAATGCCGGGTGATTTGGAAGTAATATTGGCAACGGGCAGGTTCAGCTCAATACCTTTGTAGAATGCCAACGCCTTGATTTGCGTAAGCTGCGCGTCGGAAGCTTCCACCAATGCACCATTGAACCAGCGGGTAGGGTAAATGACCTTCGCCCCTGTTTGCCGGATGGCCGTCAGGTAGCCTGGATTGACGGGAAGATCGTTTGCAGTAATGGCGATGTTCTGTTTTTTACGGCGATCGACGGATCTTTGGGATAGAAATTCAGTTGGCTTATCGACGGAATAGGTGCTATTGGCTTTGTCCTTAAATAGCACGAGATATCTCGGATTGCTCTGAGCGAAAGCAGTGGCTTGGGCAAGCAGTAATGAGAATGCGGTAAGCAGTAAAGTTTTTTTCATGGACGCGTTTTTTTGAAAGCAACGTTCGCCGCTCCTGTTTCCATATACTTCTCCAAAGGCAAAATTGTGGCGGTTATCCTGTGGCTAGGCTACTTTTTCGCCCGGTATATCGCGACCGCCGAGGTGGTCGCATTCGAGCAATGCTTTGATGCCGGGGAAAGGTACGACGGTTTTGAGATAACCATAATTATCGGCCAATGTAATGGTGCGGTTGTTATCGCCCATCGAAATGTCGATATCGGCCATCCCGAACTGGCAGGGATGCTCGTAGCCCGAAGCGTGGGTGATTTCGATGATCTCCTTCGCCAGGGTTTTCATGTAGTTGTTGAACCGCTCGCTTTTCAATGCCGGGTCGATGCCCGATTCCAACCATTTGTTGTTGGTAGCAATGCCGGTAGGACAGCGGTTGGTATGGCAGCTCTGCGCCTGAATGCAGCCGATGGAAAGCATGGCCTCGCGCGCCACATTGATAATATCGGCCCCCATAGCGAATGCCATTACGGCTTGCGCAGGCAAGCCAAGTTTGCCCGAGGCGATGAAGGTGATCTTATCGTTCAGGTTATGTTTCTGGAAAATTTTGTAAACCGTGCTGAATGCGAACACGAGCGGCAGCGACACGTGGTCTGCAAATGACGGAGGTGCTGCTCCGGTACCTCCTTCGCCGCCATCGATGGTAATGAAGTCGGGTCCTTTACCAGTTTCGACCATAAGGTCGGCCAGCTCTTCCCACATTTCCGTTTTGCCCACGGCGGATTTAATACCGACGGGTAAGCCGGTTTGAGCGGCCATCGCTTCGATGAAGTCGATCATTTCACGCACATTCGAGAATGCGCTGTGGTAGGGAGGCGAAACAACGTCCTTTCCGATCGGTACCCCGCGGATTTCAGCGATTTCGGCCGTGATTTTGCTTGCCGGCAGCACGCCACCCTTGCCCGGCTTGGCGCCTTGCGATAGTTTCAGCTCGATCATCCGCACACTCGGGTTGTTCTGCATCAGCTTCACGAGCTTCTCCATTACAAAGTTACCGTCATCGTCGCGCACGCCGAAATACGAGGTCCCCATATTGAAAACCACATCCGCGCCATATTTGTGATAAGGGGAAAGTCCGCCTTCGCCGGTATTATGGTAGTTGCCGAATTTGAAAGAACCTTTATTTAAAGATTCAATCGCACGGGCAGAAAGCGAGCCGTAGCTCATAGCGCTCACGTTCACAACCGAACGCGGGCGGTACGGGCGCTTGCGTTGGTGGTACGCGCCAATGACTTTGGCACTCGGAATGGTGTAATGGTGCGGATCGTTGCCGTTTTTGACGTGGTGGCTGTGGGTGGAATCCACACGGAAAGGAAGCATGGCGGGCTTAATGAGCACATAACCCGCTTCCTGCATATTCTGGTCGGTGCCGAAACCCTGGTAGTTGTTTTCTTTTTTAGAAGAAGCATAAATCCAGGAGCGCTGCCTGCGATTGAACGGCAGCTCCTCCCGGTTGTTGGCTACAATATATTGGCGCAGCTCCGGCCCGATCGTCTCGATCATATACCGGAAATGCCCTACCAATGGAAAGTTATGCTGAATGGTATGCCTTTTCTGTAACACATCCCTGAGGGCGATAATAATGGCGATGGCCAGGATAATATAAAGCCAGACAGGCACCGATGCCAGGAACGACCAGACAGTTTCCATAAACAATTCCAAATGGTAAAATTCTAAACTTCTTCCCAGGTGGTAACCTTTGCGAGGTCTTTCCAGTAACCGGGGTAGGACTTTACGACCACGCCCGGTTCCTCGATAAGGATTTCGCTCACCATGCCTACGGGCGCGAACGCCATTGCCATACGGTGGTCGTCGTAGGTGTGAATGGACGGTACCGGATCGGTTGGGATGTCGGAAAGGGTCGTTACCTCGTATAAATAGTCTTTTTCAACCTCATTCAGTTCTGCGCCCAGCTTTTTAAGTTCTTGCTGTAATGCAAAAATGCGGTCGGTTTCTTTGATTTTAAGGCTTTCTACGCCGGTTAGCGACAGACGTATCTTTTTGATCGCGCACACGACGGCTACGGTCTGGGCCAAGTCAGGACAGTTGGTGAAATCCCAGCCCAGCGATGCTTTCGCGGGAATTTTGGTCAAAAGCACACCGCGGTCGGTGAACACGCTTTCCACACCCAGGTGGCGCATAATGTCGACAATGGCGCTATCGCCTTGCAGCGAGTTTTTCTTCAATCCCAGCAATTCCACTTCCGCATCTTCAGCTAATGCCACAATGCTGTACCAGTAGCTCGCACCCGACCAGTCGGATTCGATTGCATAAGGTTTGGGCTGGTATTTGAATGGCGGGATAGTCAGGGTATTATGTTCCCAGTCGGCGATGTATTCGATACCGAAATGCGCCATTTGGTTCAAAGTCATTTCAATGTACGGTCTTGAACCTACCTCGCCTTCGAGTTTGATTTTCAAACCGGCAGGTAATTGCGGCGCGATCATCAGCAATGCCGAAATGTATTGGCTGCTCACGTCGCCGCGCATGGTCAGTTCATTGTTTCCCGAGTAATTGAAACCATTCAATTGTAGCGGCGGGTAGCCTTCCACTTTTTCATACGTAATATCCGCCCCGAGCTTGCGCAGCGCATCCACCAGTATCCCGATCGGGCGCTCGCACATACGTGGCGTGCCGGTCATGGTTTTCTTTTGGCCTGTAACCGAAAAATAGGCCGTCAGAAAGCGCATGGTGGTACCTGCGTCGATCACGTCCGCCACGGCGTCGTTTGAATTGAGCAGGCGGAGCATGGTTTGCGAGTCGCGGGCTTCGGAAATGTTGGTGAGCTCGGACTGGAAACCGGTGAGCGCATTGATGATCAGAGCGCGGTTACATTCACTTTTGGATGCGGCAAGCTGTATTTCAGCACGTATGGGTTGTTGGGGGGGATGAACGAGAATGGATTTCACTTTTCAGATATGGTGTTTCGCAATTAATAGGTTTCAAGCACTTTCAGCTTATTCCTGGAATTGATTTTCAGGGAAGCGAACGTGAATTTATAACAAATATACCCCGCAGCCATGAGCGAACCGCCGATGACGAGCGTGGAGGTGTCGGTTGTATAGCGTTTGTTGTCGACGCCTTTGTTGAAGAAATCGGCTCCGATAAAGATCAAACCGGCCAGCGGAAGCAATGGGGCGGCCTGTGAAACGAAGGGTATTCTCCGGGAAACCTTCAACAGGCGAATGTCTTCGAGCAATATGCGCTGATAGTCCATCCGGCCCACGGCCTCGTTCACTACGCCGATCGTGAAAGCGGAATCGTCTACCGAAGCGATCGTTTCGTTGAAGCGGATGGTTTCGTTCTTCATCCGGAATTTGATATTGTCTCCCGGAAAGAACCGGTATCGGTGAAAGCCGCCGATGACAGGTGAAGCGTCGAGTACCAGATATTTTTGTCCCGGCGTGGCGATTACCCGGCTGCTGCTGCCCTGTTTCAGAAAGAGTTCTTCACTGGAAAGGGTTTTTTTAGGGTCATAATGGTCTTGCGACCATGCTTTGATATTCCCCAGGAACAGCAAAACGACAATGGGAAGGAGTTGTCTCATAGTACTAAAAGAATGGTTCAAATATAGGGAATCATTCTCTTAAACGGGCACAACTGTTGCATTGTTGCTCATTAAAAACGGGTTAAACTAATCGTCCTCAGCCGTTTCTTCCTTTGAAACCTTTACAGATACACCACCGGATACAAGCATCTTCATCACATCCGTCGCTTTGGCGTCAACGGGCGTTACATGCTCGGTGGGCACAATAAAAAGTTCGCCTGAAAGCGAGTAGGAGAGCGGCATGTATACCGCCACATGGTCAGCGATTTTGAGGTGGCTGAGGTCGGTTTGGGTGATGAAACCGATCTTTTTAATATCAGTATCCCTATACATCGTCACCAGCACAGGCTGGTTGAACTTCTTTTTATCTCCTACAAATGCAAGAATGAGGTCCTTGATAGAGTAGTATATCAAACTCACCAGCGGAATGCGGCGCATAATGCTTTCGGTGAACTTGAAAAACGACTGCGGGACGATCGTGGAGAACAGGAAACCGAGCAGGATAATGCCGAAAATGATGATCAGCACGCCCAGGCCTGGCAGGTATACCATCTGCTGGTTTGAGATCGGGATTTCAATGGGGAGGATATTGTCAAGATATTCGACGCCCGACCAGATAATGAGGACGGTCGCGTAGAGTGGCGCCACCAGCACAAGCCCCCGGATGAAGTAGCTGATGATGCGTTTGAGGAATGCGTTTTTAATTTCCATATTTGCACGCCGGGCGTGGACGACCAGTTGCGGGCGGCTAGTTGCGAACGGCTAGTTGCGAACGGCTAGTTGCGGCACGCAAGGTGCGCTGGTTGGCGGTAGGGCAAAATTAGCAAGAAGTTCATTATTTGACGTATATGTATCAGGCCAGTTATTTAAAACATTTTACCGAGCAGGTTTTTCTGGCAATAGGATGTCCCCAGGACGAGGCCCGGCTGGCCTCCGAAGTATTGGTCAGCGCGGACTTGCGCGGCGTGGATTCCCATGGGATCGCCCGTTTGGCAGGGTATGTAAGACTTTACGACCACGGGCGTTTGAACCCGAAACCAAATGTCACCATCGCTTATGAAACTCCCAGCACGGCTGTGGTGGACGGGGATCGCGGATTGGGATTGGTAGTAGCGCCGCAAGCGATGGAAATTGCAATGGAAAAGGCAGAGAAAGTGGGCTCCGGTTGGGTGTCTGTTAGAAACTCAAACCATTTCGGCATTGCGGGCTATCACGCCATGCTTGCATTACAAAAGGATATGATCGGCTGGACCATGACGAATGCGGCACCGCTCGTTACTCCAACCTTTTCATTGGATAAGTTATTAGGTACAAATCCCATTGCGGTAGCAGTGCCCGCATTGACAGAACCTGCCTTTGTGGCAGACTTCGCGTCGACAGCCGTGGCTTACGGCAAATTTGAAATATTACAAAGAAAAGGCCTTCCGGCGCCGCTAGGCTGGGCTCAGGACGCGGATGGTAACCCTACCACCGATTCCAATGCCGTAAAAAGCGGCGGTGGTTTGCTTCCGCTAGGTTCCGACCGCGAGCATGGCAGCCACAAAGGTTACGGACTGGGTGCGATAGTGGATATTTTTTCCGGAGTGCTTTCAGGTGCTAACTTTGGGCCGTGGGTGCCGCCGTTCGCTACTGCAGGTTTCATGGGCGTGCAGCAGAGCGTCGGGCTTGGTACCGGGCATTTTCTCGGCGCAATGCGTGTGGACGGATTTCGTCCGGCTGACGAGTTTAAAGCGGATATGGACAATTGGATCGGTGCATTCCGTAATGCGCGGGCCGTCGATGGCGAAAAGGTGCTTATTCCCGGTGATCCGGAAAGAGAAATGGAAGCTGAACGTAGTGTGAACGGTATCAAACTGCTCGAACCGGTAGTTTTGTCACTTGATGAGCTGGCGAAGCGCTTCGGCATACCATTTGAAATCAATTTGTAAACAAGAAAAAACAAAAGCCGACGGCCGACTGCCGAAGGCCGACAGCTAAAACATATGTCGCGCAATTTTAGAATAGGGTTGTTCATTACAATCGCGATCCTCGTCACCACCTTCTCTTTCTATTTCTGGCAGATCTTCCGGACGCCGAATTTGCAGGTCGATAAAAAATCGAGCTTCGTGTTGCTCGTCCCTCAAAATGCTACTTACAAAACGGTGCTGGACTCATTGAATCGTCATGAGGTAATTAATGACCATATTTCTTTCCAGTTTCTGGCTAAATTTTTGAAATACACCGAGAAAGTGAAGCCTGGCCGGTACGTGATCAAGCCGGAGAGCAACAACTATGAGGTAATCAAAAAACTCTCGTCAGGGAGCCAGGATGCGGTGAAGCTGACATTCAACAATATCCGTCTGAAAGAAGATTTGATCAAACGCATCGGTTCCCGGTTCGAGTTTGGAGAGGACAACTTCCGCAAAGCACTGAACGACCCGGCGGTTTGCAATAAATATGGCCTCGATACCCTGACGATCGTTTCGATGTTCCTGCCTAACACTTACGAAATATACTGGACTACCGGTACTGAGAAGTTCCTCGATCGTATGCACAGCGAATACAAGAAGTTCTGGACCGACGAGAAGATCGCGAAAGCCAAAGAAATTGGATTGACACCCGTTCAGGTTTCGATTCTGGCTTCCATTGTGGAGGAAGAGCAGGCGCGCAAAGTAGACGAGCGGGCGCGCGTGGCTGGGTTGTATATCAATCGTCTGCATGCCAACATGCCATTACAAGCTGATCCTACCATCAAATTTGCATTGCAGGATTTTGCGATCAAGCGGATTCTCAATCAGCAGTTGATGATCAAATCGCCTTACAATACCTACATTAATACGGGCCTGCCTCCGGGCCCGATCCGCGTTGCGGATTTCAATTCGCTGGATGCGGTTCTGAATTACGAAAAGCACGATTACACTTATATGTGTGCCAAGGCCGACCTCTCGGGGTACCACGCTTTTGCCACGAATTACGCTGACCACCTCAACAATGCGCGTCTTTATCAGGCTGAGTTGAACCGGTTGAAAATCATGAAGTAGGATGTTTGTTCACGAAGTTAAGGGCATCAGGGTGCGGTACGCCGACACCGACCAGATGGGATATGTGTATTACGGAAATTACGCCCGGTATTATGAGATCGGCAGGGTAGAGGCATTGCGCAGCCTGGATTTCCATTATAAGGCGATGGAAGATTCGGGTGTGATGATGCCGGTTTATGAATGCCATTACAAATACCTGAAACCAGCCCGCTATGACGACGAGCTGAATATTCTGGTTAAAATTGAGGAATTGCCCGGTGTGCGTATTCGGTTCGCCTATGAAATCCGCAATCAGGAACGTGTTTTGCTCAATACCGGGGATACCACATTGGTTTTCCAGCGAATGGACACCGGCAAACTATGCCCGGCGCCCGATAAACTGCTGGAAAAACTGAAACCCTATTTTGAACCAAAGGGATAACACGCGGCCGGTTATGCTTGAAAAACTGCTGATAAACCGCCACATCAAGCGCATTATTACCTGGTTGCAGCAAACGACGCTCTTCCGGGGAACAGTGTCGTTGTATGATATTCTCCTGAACCTGATCAACAGCAATAGGAAGCACGAGATCGATCAGCGTGCTTCGGCGGTGGCTTATAGCCTCACATTGGCTGCATTTCCGGGAATAATCTTCCTCTTTACGCTCATTCCCTACATCCCGATCAAGAACTTTGATCAAATGATTTTCGCATTGCTTCGCGACAATATGCCGCGTGGCACGTTTGAAGCCGCTGATCAGACGATCCTGGACATTGTGAGCCGGCCGCGGTCCGGTGTACTCTCGCTCGGTTTCATCTTTGCGATGATCGCCTCCACCAATGGCATGATGTCGCTCATGCGGGCGTTCGATATGGTGTATGATGATACAGAAACGCGCGGCTTTCTTGCCATTCGTGCCATTGCTATGATGCTTACGCTACTGCTTATCGCGGTGCTTTTTCTTTCGGTGGTTTTGCTGATCGTGGGAGATGCCGTGATGAACATCATAGGCGACTGGCACATTATCCGTGATAACTGGCTCATTGCCTTGCTTAATATTCTGCGTTATTTGATCAGCTTTGGCTCGCTGATGCTGACGATTTCGATTATCTACCGGTTCGCGCCCTCGCACGGGCGCCAGTTTACGTTCGTGAACGCAGGTTCGGTGATTGCGTCCGTTCTTATCCTCGCGGCTACCTATGGATTTTCCTTCTATCTTTCACGTTTCAGCTCCTACAACAAGCTCTATGGTTCGATTGGCACCATGATCGCGCTGATGATTTGGATTTACCTGCTTGCATTTGTGATTATTCTGGGTTTTGAAATCAATGCGAGTATTAACCGGGCGCGCGGTCGGCTGACTTCCAAGCGCGTGGTAAAGCGGTGATTTGCCGGATAATAACATTATCGGCATCTCCGGTTTGTTGTTGGTAATTTTGTGGTGCGGTGCCCTTATCCCCTCCGAATACACACCGTAAATGAAGGGACCGCTTGGAGCGCACGACATGACAAACTTGGAAAAACCACTCGTTACAGTTATCCTGACGACCTATAATCAGGAGAAGTACATTGAGGAAGCTTTGACTTCCGTTTTCTACCAGACTTATCCGTACATTCAGCTGATCGTCATCGACAATGCAAGCAAAGACAATACGCTGGGTGTGATCGAAAGTTTCAAAGGGAAGGCGCCCGCCTTTCAGGTAATCCGCAATCGCCATAACCTGGGCCTTTGCAGGGCATTCAACCAGGGCTTAACCATCGCGCAAGGCAAATATGTGATTGATCTCTCCGGGGACGACGTAATGATCGCCGACCGGATCGAAAAACAGGTGGAAACTTTCGAAGCGCTTTCAGAGGACTATGCCGTCGTGTTTACCAACGCACGGTACATCGGAAAGTCCGGGCAGCAGCTGCATTACCATTATGAAACCGATAACCGGGGGAAGGCGGCCTGCAAGGTGCCGTCGGGCGATGTTTACAAGAATATTCTGGAACGGTATTTCATTTGCACGCCCACGATGATGATGCGGACAGCCACATTGCAGCTCCTGGGTGGCTATGACGAAACGCTGGCATTTGAGGACTTCGATTTCTGGGTGCGGTCATCGGTCCGTTTTAAATACTTCTACCTCGACGAAATCCTGACCAAAAAGCGGGTGCTCAAAACTTCGCTTTCAACTGGTGTTTACAAAAAAGGAAGTGGAATGCTGCAGTCGTACTATGCGGTTTGCAACAAAGCATATGATCTGAACCGCGACCAGAAAGAGTTCGATCTTTTAGCCGCGCGCATACGTACATTTATCCGTAAATGTCTGTACGCGCAAGAGTTTGAACTCGCTGTACGTTTTCGCCGGTTATTGAACTATATTGAGAACCCGGGCTTGCAGACAGAGCTGATCGTACTAATGTGCAGGCTGCATTTGCCGGTGAATTTCGCTTACAGATTCTACATCGAAAATTTAAAAAAAATGACGCCGCAGGAAGGATTTGCATTTTGATTTTGTTAGGTCAAAAAGTAAAAATTTCCCTTATGCCTGCTGAGTTTGTTAAAATTTATCCCCAAAACCCTGACGAGCGTCGAATCCGTCAGGTAGTGGACTGTCTTCGTGACGGAGGTTTGGTGATTTACCCGACCGATACGGTGTACGGACTCGGCTGCGATATTTACAACACCCGCGCAGTCGAGAAAATAGCGCGTATCAAAGGCATCAAGCCACAGAAAAACGACTTTTCATTTATCTGCTACGACCTGAGCCACATTTCCGACTTTGCGAAAGTGGGCAATACTGCCTTCAAAACCATGAAAAGGGTGCTCCCCGGGCCGTACACATTCATCCTCGAAGCGACGAGCAATGTCCCTAAGCTTTTGAATACGAATAAAAAAACGGTCGGAATAAGGGTGCCAGACAACCTTATTCCCCGTTTGATAGTAAAGGAGTTAGGGAACCCGATCGTGACGACTTCCATCCGAGACGACGACGAGATCATCGAGTATTCGACCGATCCCGAACTGATTTTCGAGAAGTTCCAGCACCAGGTAGATATGGTGGTCGATGGGGGGTACGGGGGTAACGTGGCGTCTACCATTGTGAAGGCGGATGGCGATGATTTTGAGATCATTCGGGAAGGCCTGGGTGACGTAAGTATCTTCCTTTGAGATCAAAAATTGTAATGATTTAAGTTGCTGTTGAACATTGTTGACTGTGCAAAATAATTATTATAAATTTTTTGATAATATCATAAGCCTTTACCATATTTGATAGTGTCGGATTTTTTAGTTAAAGAGGATCAGTCCACGGAAGTACGGATTGAATTGCAGTATCTGCCTTGTTTAGAGTATTTTACTTGTATATTACAGTACGACCGGGTCTACATTGACGTTGAGGAGAGGTATGTGAAGCAGACTTACAGAAATCGCTGCAATGTACTCACTACCAATAAAATAGATACGCTGACGATTCCTGTGAAAGGATATAAGGCAGCGAGCTCCACGAAAGATATTTTGATCGACTATAACCAGGATTGGACACGGCGCCATCTGGGTTGCCTGCAGTCAGCCTACGGAAAGTCTCCTTTTTACGAGTATTACGCCCACGAGTTCAAGCGTGTTTACGAAAGGAAGCTGGCATATCTCGTCGATCTGAACTATGAATTGTTGACAATTTGTCTTAGATTGACTGGTGTAAAAAAGGACATTCAGTACAATTTGTCAGGAGTTAAAATGGATGAAAATGCGGTTGTAAACGCTATTTCACTCATTAACAACCGAAAACAGCCTGATTTGCATAAATATTACCACCCTGCGCCTTATTACCAGACCTTCGGGAATGATTTTGTGGGGAATTTAAGTATTGTTGATTTACTGTTTAATATGGGGCCGGAAGCAAAAAGTGTTTTGTTAAGATCCTGTAAGTCTCAATAAAAGCTACTTTGAACAAACGGAGATCAAGTAGCGTTTAGAATACATAAACACTTTTTATTGCTACACAATGGAAGCAAAATTTTCGAATAGAGTGAAAGAGGTAATCTCAATGAGCCGGGAAGAAGCCCTCCGCCTGGGTCACGATTACATTGGTGCAGAACACTTGTTATTAGGAATGATCCGTGAGGGTGATGGTGTAGCCATAGGGTTGCTTAAAAAACTCGGGGTGTCGCTGGACGACGTCCGCCAGACGATCGAGCAGGCAACCAAAGGTGCAGCCACAAACAACGTTAAAAATTTACAAAATATCCCTCTGACGAGGCAGTCGGAGAAGGTGTTGAAGATTACATATCTGGAAGCTAAGATTTTCAAAAGCACGCTCATCGGCACCGAGCATTTGCTTCTTTCGATATTGCGTGACGAAGACAATGTAGGTACCCAGATATTGCATAAGTTCAATGTTAACTACGAAGTCATCAAGGAAATGTTAGAATATCAATCATCCGGATCCAGACCTCATATGGGGCCGGAGACCGAAGACGGGGATGATGAAGCCAGAGGCGGAATGTTTGGAGGTGGTAGTGGCTCTTCTTCCGGTAAAGAATCCAAAGGTGCTGAAAAGTCCCGTACACCTGTCCTGGATAACTTTGGAAGGGATTTAACCAAAATGGCGGAAGTAGGCAAGCTCGACCCAATCGTGGGACGTGAGAAAGAGATCGAGCGTGTGGCGCAGATCCTCAGCCGCCGTAAAAAGAATAACCCGATCCTGATCGGCGAGCCTGGTGTTGGTAAAACAGCCATCGCAGAGGGCCTCGCATTGCGGATTGTTCAGAAAAAAGTATCCCGTGTGCTTTTCGGCAAGCGCGTCGTGACGCTTGACCTTGCTTCGCTTGTGGCTGGTACCAAATACCGCGGCCAGTTTGAAGAAAGAATGAAGGCGGTCATGAACGAGCTGGAAAAATCACCGGATGTGATCCTATTCATCGATGAGCTTCACACGATTGTGGGCGCAGGCGGTGCATCAGGCTCGCTGGACGCTTCGAACATGTTCAAGCCGGCGTTGTCACGCGGGGAAATCCAATGTATCGGAGCTACCACGCTGGACGAGTACCGCCAGTACATCGAGAAAGACGGCGCATTAGCTCGTCGTTTCCAGATGGTAATGGTGGACGCGACTTCGATCGAAGAAACGATCCAGATCCTGACCAACATCAAGGACAAATACGAAGATCACCACCACGTAAACTACACGCCTGAGGCGATTAGCACGGCGGTGAAACTGTCGGAAAGATATATTACCGATCGCTTCCTGCCGGACAAGGCCATCGACGTGCTCGATGAAGTAGGTGCTCGTGTGCATATCAGCAACATCACGGTTCCTGAGGATATTTTGATGCTTGAAGAGCAAATCGAGAATATCAAACAGGAGAAAAACCGGGTAGTAAAAAGTCAGAAATACGAAGAAGCTGCTCAATTGAGAGATCGTGAGAAAAAACTGATCGATCAGCTGGAAAGAGCTAAACTGGCATGGGAAGAAGAAACCAAGCAGAAACGCTATACCGTCACAGAACAGAATGTGGCTGAGGTAGTGGCGATGATGACGGGTATTCCTGTGACGAACGTATCGATGGACGAAGGCAAGAAATTGCTAAATATGGCCGACGAACTGAAATCGAAAGTGATCGGCCAGGACCCGCCGATCGAGAAACTCGTGAAAGCGATTCAGCGTACACGTGTGGGCTTGAAAGATCCTAAGAAACCAATCGGTTCATTCATTTTCCTTGGACCAACCGGTGTAGGTAAAACCGAGCTCGCGAAAGTATTGTCGACTTACCTGTTTGACAAAGATGACTCGCTGGTGCGTATCGATATGAGCGAATACATGGAGAAATTCAGCGTATCGCGTCTGGTAGGAGCGCCTCCGGGATATGTGGGGTACGAAGAAGGTGGCCAGCTAACCGAGAAGATCCGCCGCAAACCATACAGCGTCGTATTGCTCGACGAGATCGAAAAAGCGCACCCGGATGTGTTCAATATCCTGCTGCAAGTACTCGACGACGGTATTCTGACGGACGGTTTGGGCAGAAGAGTCGATTTCCGTAACACGATCATCATCATGACTTCGAATATCGGGGCGCGTGATTTGAAAGATTTCGGAACAGGAATCGGTTTCTCTACCAAAGCAAGAGCCGAGAACCAGGATGACATTATGAAAGGTACCATCCAGAGCGCATTGCGTAAAGCATTTTCTCCGGAGTTCCTGAACCGTCTCGACGATGTGATCGTGTTCAACTCGCTGCAACGCGAAGATTTGCACCGCATTATCGACATTTCATTGGGCAAACTGTTCAGCCGTGTGAAAGGTCTGGGCTACGAAATCGAATTGACTATCGCTGCGAAAGACTTCCTGTCCGATAAAGGTTACGATCCACAATACGGGGCTCGTCCTTTGAACCGGGCAATCCAGAAATACCTGGAAGATCCCGTAGCGGAAGAAATACTGAAAGGCGACCTGCGCGAAGGCGATGTACTGGTAGCCGATCATGAAGAGAAGAGTGAACAACTCGTTATTAGTGTTCGCAAGAAGGAAGAAGAGCTCGCAAACTAGATTTGTAATGCTCCGAAAGCACAAGTAGCTTAAAAGGCAGGTCGGAAGACCTGCCTTTTTTTCTGAAAGTCTCATGTGAACCCGTATACACACAGCAATCCCATGATCACAGATCGATCTAAGCGATTTTCCTTTTAGAGAAAAATTTTTTCTACGTGCTCTTGGCAACAGCTGTGGGTGCTTAGCGTCTGTTATCAGTTTTATTTACGGGGTATAGTCCACCAAAAAAAGCCTCGACCTTTCTATTGGGACGCTAATATTTTCAATTTTCTTACCCGGTTTTCCAGCCGCTGGATTTCCGCTTTCCTTCTTTCAATTAGGATTTCCGCTCTCAGCGCTGGTTCCTTGTAAGGTAATTTATCCCGGAGGATATGGTATGATGCTGTCAGTATGTGGTGTGCAATCGCCATTGCCGCTTTCTTCTTTCCCCGTCTCTGGGTGAGTTTGTGGTACTTGAATGACAGGTAGGTATTCATCGTATGGCTTGCCGCCCAGGACGCTTCGATTAATGTTGTTTTCAAGTAGGTATTGCCATGCGTTGTTCTTGCCGACCTTATTTTCCCTGCACTTTCGTTGTTACCGGGGCAGACGCCGGCCCAGGAGGCAAGGTGTTTGTCGGAAGTAAATTGGGACATATCCAGACCGATTTCTGAAACGATGCCAATGGCAGATTGCCTGGATACACCTGGAATGGTTTGCAATAATGCGAGCTCATCCTGCTTACCGGCCAGACAAAGTTCAATCTGCTGGTCGAGTTGGTCGATTAGCTTGTCCAAGGCGTCCATCGTCTCTGTGAGCAACTTCAACATAAAGCGGTGACGTTCACAGAACCGACCGTAAAGGGCCTGTTGTAAAACCTGCTTTTTGTTTACCAGCGAACCTCTGGCCTGGTTTGATAACACAACAGGATCGGTAACGCCGTCCAATAACAAATCTATAATCCCCTGACCGGTTTTAGAAAAAACGTCGCTGACTACGCTACCCAGCTTGATGTTGGCATCCGCATCGGCGGTCCGACTCTAAGATATTTTGTAACCGGTTCTTTTCCCTGCTGCGCTCATTGACCAGTTTTTTACGGTGCCGCAGCAATGTTCTTAATTCTCGCACCCAGCCTTCGGGAACAAAACTATGTCTGAGAAGCCCACTTAAAAGCAGTTTAGCGATCCATTCCGAATCCTTTTTATCGGTTTTGTGGCCGGGGACATTCTTGATATGACGGGCATTGACCAGGATGATCTCGAAGCGGCCTTCCAAAACATAATATACCGGTCGCCAATAAACTCCCGTACTCTCCATAGCTATGTGGGTAATCTGATGGCCTTCAAGCCAATGCGCCAAATCTTCCAGATCTCTGGTGAAGGTGGCGAAGGTCCGGGTTTCTTCCTGGATTCCAGTCCCTTTGATTGAAGCAACTACTGTATCTTTGTGTACATCCAGGCCACAACCTCGGGCTATGAGCTGGGGGAATTCTACTACTGCCATGTCGTTTAATAGATTGGTCTCTAATTAAAACGACTTTCATGCGCGTGGGTGAATTCCCCCAATTCATAATTGTTTTATTTATATTTAGCCATCGAAAATTCGTATAACTAATGGGACCTAACTGGAAAAACGCTGTGCTGGGCCTAACGCTCAGTCTTGCAGCCATTAATGCCGACGTTTCTGCACAAAAATTACCTTCTGGCCCTCAGGTCCTCACATTTTTCTCCGACGCCGACGATACCGAGCAGCCCTACGGCCTTTATCTCCCTGCAAATTTCGACGAAAACAAAAAGTATCCGCTCGTGATCATGTTGCACGGCGCCGGGTCCAATCATCGCCTGGCATTGCGCCGCGTGTTTGGGAAAAGCAATGCAGAAGGTGAAACCGACGTGGAAGCCACGCGCTACTTCCCGAAATGGGAGAATGTCGAATACATTGTGGCATCACCCTACGCACGCGGAACGGCCGGTTATCAGGGAATTCCTGAACAGGATGTTTACGACGTGCTGGCAGATGTGAAAAAGCGCTTTAAAATCGATGAAGACCGCACTTATCTGACTGGCCTGTCGATGGGCGGCGGCGGTACGCTCTGGATCGGTCTTACGCGCCCGGATATATGGGCGGCTATTGCGCCCGTGTGCCCCGCGCCGCCCGCGGGCACATTCGACCTCGCGCCTAATGCGACCAACTTTCCTATCCATTTCTTCCATGGCGATGCGGATCCGGTGGTACCCGTAGCAGGAACGCAGAAATGGGTATCGACTTTGCAGGACCTGGGCACGGAAGTAAGTTATAAGGAGTTTGTGGATGTAAAGCACGACAGCTGGGTGAATGCCTATGACAATGAATACATTTTCCAGTGGTTCGACGACTATAAACGTAACCCACACCCGGATCGCGTGCGGTTTGTGAGTAAGCAATACAAATATGATAAGGCGTTTTGGGTAACGTTGAACCGAATGGCTGTCGGAAAGCTGGCAGAGATTGATGCGAAGTTTACGAAGGAGAATACATTGGACATCAAAACGCAAAATCTTGAAAAGTTTACCTTAAATCTCAAAGGCCACTCCAAATTCAAACCGGGCGCTGCATTGGCATTGAAAATCGATGGCTCGAATGTGAATACGAAGACAGACAGTGTGGTAACCTTGTTCCGCGAGCCGGCGAGTGGCAAATGGGCTGTGGAGGGTGCGACGATCATGTCCATTTACACAGGCAAGAAAAAAGGTGCTGAGGGGCCGATATATGCCGCATTTGCTTCGCGTCATGTGTATGTGTACGGGACGGCGGATAATCCTTCACCCGAAGAGTTGAAAAAACGCGTAGACATTGCTACGCAGGCTGCGAGCTGGTCGCAGTACCGGGGTGAGTTTTTGGGGCGAATCATGTTCTTCCCGCGCGTGCTGGCTGATAAAGAAGTGCGCCCAAGCGATATCGAAAGCGCCAACCTCATACTGTTTGGTACGAAGGAAACGAACGCGTTGATCGCAAAACACGCTGATATGCTCCCGGTGCATTTAAAGAAAGGCGACACAGCGCATGGGCTGTTTTATATACTGCCAATGGAAGGCCATTATGTAGCTGTGAGTTCGGGGTTGCCCTGGTGGACCGGGGTGAAAGACGAGGGTTTCCCATTCGTATCGGTGATGCATCGTAAGCTTCCGGAATTTAAAGACATTATTTTTTTTAAAGATTCATCCGCCAACCTGCTGATCGATAACTATTTCACGCAAGAGTGGAAACTGGACGACGATACGAAGCGCAAGCTTTCCGCCTCCGGCGCCGTTGATATTACCCCGTAGTTTTATTTTTTAATTTTTCGAATCTTAACCAATGGATTACAACGAAAAGATTTCCCGGAAATCGTTCCTGAAAGCCGGTGCATTCATGCTGGCTACCCCCATGCTCTCCAAATTGAGCCTGGACGTGAAAGCCCCTTCGCCAATCGGTTTGCAATTGTACACGCTTCGTAACGAAATATCGAAAGACCTCCTGGGCACGCTGAAAAAGGTCTCGGCGATCGGTTATAAGGAAGTGGAACTTTACGGCTATTCAGACGGTAAATTCTTCGGTAAAACGCCCAAAGAGTTCAAGAAGATCCTCGGCGACCTGGGCTTGAACCCCGTAAGCGGCCATTACGGCGCCGGTGTGGAGAACAAAACAGCCAAAGGCACATTGAGTAACAGCTGGCAAAAAGCGGTCGACGATGCGGCAGAACTGGGCCAGCAGTATGTAAACTGCGCCTACCTGACCGAGTCCGAGCGCAAGACGATCGATCAGTATAAAAGCTATGTCGATTTGTTCAACAAATCAGGCGAAGTAGCCAAGAAGGCAGGCCTGCAGTTCGGTTATCATAACCACGATTTCGAATTCAAGAAAATCGGTGGTGAGTTGCCTTACGATTACATCGCTGGCAAAACCGATCCGAAACTCGTGAAGCTCGAACTGGATTTGTACTGGGCCGTAAAAGCAGGTATGGATCCTGTGGCATTGTTTAAGAAATATCCGGGCCGTTTCCCATTGTGGCACGTGAAAGATATCGACAAGAAGGACGGCTCATTTGCAGAGGTAGGAACCGGCTCCATCGATTTCGCTAAAATATTTGCGAACCGTAAACTGGCAGGCATGACGCATTTCTTCGTGGAGCAGGACGTAGCGAAAGTACCGCCGGTACAAGCCATTGAGACGAGCTACAAGAATGTAGTGAAAATGAAAGTATAGCATAAAAAAAGACCCGGCCGCATAGCAGCCGGGTCTTCCAAATTATGCAGATAAAAATTTCAGTTTACTAACTGTAATTTAAGTTCGTTCAAACGGCTGCGCAGCGAAGCGTCGATCTGGCGGTCGCCCACTGTCAACACATACCCGCCGATCAGAGCATTATCTACTTTCTCGGCAAGTTGAACCGTTTTTCCGGTTGCTTTGGCAACAATATCGGTGAATTGCTTACGAAGTTCGTCGGTGAGCGGGGTAGGGGTTACCACCGTCGCTTTTTCAATTCCCTTGTAAACATTATAGGCTTTAATGAATTCCACCGCGATTTCGTCGAGGATAGCCTCCCGGTTTTTCTTGGTGATAATATCGAATATCGCGAATGAAACCGGGCTTACGCGCTCTTTGAAAAGGCCTTTCAAAATCCCTGATTTCTTCTCGTGACGCACCACCGGGCTTTTCAATGCAAGCATCAGGCCGCGGTTCTGGTCCGCTGTTTCTTTGAACAGCAGCATATCCTGATAAACCGTGTCCAGAACGTTTTGTTCTTTTGCGAGCTCGATCAGCGATTTTGCATATCTGGATGCTACAATACTTACTGACATCGGAATGAGATTTTAAATGCTGGTTAGTTAAGACGCGCAGATGAAGCAAGGTCGGCGATCAGTTTTTCCTGAGCTCCTTTGTCTTCCAATTCACGGTGCAATACTTTTTCAGCGATTTCCAATGAAAGCGTAGCCACTTCTTTCTTGATTTTGCTCACGGCTACCGCTTGTTCGTTGCGGATCGTTTCGCGTGCGCTTTCGATGATTTTTTGTGCTTCAACAGCCGCTTTGTCTTTCGACTCCGCAATGGTTCTGTCGGCAGCGTCTTTTGCGTCACGAAGGATCTGGTCACGGATTGCGTTTGCTTCTGCGATCAGTTTCTCGTTGTCCGACTTCAATTGTGCCATTTCAGCACGTGTTTTTTCTGCGAGGTCCAGCGCGCCCTGAATTTCGTTTTCACGGTCTTTCAAACCTTTGAGGATAGGTTTCCATGCGAATTTGGACAGGATAAACACTACCAGCAAAAATACTACCAGCATCCAGAAAATAAGGCCTGGGTTTGGAGTAAGCAATGACATAGTTAAATGAGTTTTTGAGTGTAAGAACGATCTAAATCTTCTCTCTTCTTATTATTAAAATTTCGTGGAAGCCTAATGCTCCCACGAGAATGTTTTGGCATCGCGTCCAGGCCTAGCGCGCCGGGGCAATGTTCCCCTTTCGGGAAGCTCTGTTAAAGCTTGAAAGAGATAAGCAGACAGATTACCGCTGCGAAAAGCGCTACCGCTTCGATCAGAGCCGCGATGATCAACATAGCAGTTTGGATGGCACCAGCAGCTTCTGGTTGACGGGCGATACCTTCAACAGCGCTACCACCGATTTTACCAATACCAAGACCCGCACCGATAGCAGCAAGACCTGCGCCGATAGCAGCACCGAAAACTGCAAGACCTGCACCACCTTGTTCAGCAGCTTGAAGCAAAATTTGAGCGAACATAATTTGTTTGTTTAAAATATAAATTAATAAAAAAGAGATTCGAATCAGTGTCCGTGGTCGGCGTGGCCATGCTCTTCAATGGCGCTTCCGATGTACATAGACGATAATAGTGTGAAGATGAACGCCTGGATGAACGCTACCATAATCTCGATGAAGTTCAGGAACAATGCGAACAGAGAGATTACCGGGGCGATCACGAAGCTTTGGAAAATAAAGATCAGCCCGAACAAGCTCAACAGGATAATGTGACCTGCTGTGATGTTGGCAAACAACCGGACCATCAAAGAGAACGGCTTCATGAACACCCCTACGATCTCAACCGGGATCATAATGAGCAACAGTGGAGCAGGTACTCCCGGAGGGCTCAAAAGGTGTTTGTAGTAGTTGCCATTCGCGTTCAGGTGAACGATAATGAATGTCAGCACTGCCAATGTCATGGTTACGGCGATGTTACCGGTAAGGTTAGCCGACCCAGGAAGCAGACCCATGATGTTGTTGATCAGAATGAAGAAGAACAACGTGAGCAAATATGGTAGGTATTTTTCGTATTTCGGTCCTACGTTTGGCTTTACCACTTCGTCGCGAATGAAAAGGATGATTACCTCCATCGCAGATGCGAAACCTTTCGGCGCTTTGCCCTTGCTGTTTTTGTACCAGCCTGCAACGCTTGTGAAAACGAGGATCAGGATCACCGCGCTTAATAGCATCGAAGCGACGTTCTTGGTGATCGAAAAGTCGTAGATTTTACGGGATTCGTCAACAGGCACGATTTGTTCGGATTCACCATGTACCAGGTGGTAACCGTTGTATTCGTGGTGTTCGTTGTGGAACTTAGACGATAGGAAAACCTCCAAGCCGCGGTCTTCCGAATAGAGAATTACAGGAAGTGGGATCGATACGCCGTGAGAGAACTCCCACTCGTGAGAGTCGGCAATGTGGTGCATGATCATCTCGCCGATCTTGAACTCCTCTTCGTGCTCTTCAAGCTTATGTTCAATTTTATGCTCTTCCTCGTTCACAGCCTGAGCGACCTTGTCAGTCTCGTGCTGAGTAGGTTCGTCGGCACGGGCCGGGAGGTTAAAAACGCATGTTGCCGCTATAAGGGCGATAGTAAAAAACCGTCTCAGATGGGTATACATAAATGCTTGAAATACTATGCTTTGTCAATCGCGGCGCAAGTTACGATACAAACCATATATTTCAAAGCATGTATAAAATAAATAGAGTGCAAAAAAGTTGATAACGAATAGGAATGAATCAGTTAGCCCATTATACAAAAACAAGCCGATGAAAATGATGCTCAGAATGATCCTCGCAACAATGCTGGAAATGTAAAATGTGACAAATTTCTCACGCTTGTTCCGCATTCCGAACTCCATGAGCCGGTGGACGAGAAATGCGAGCCCGAAAAAGAATATGAGAATGTACCAAATATAGGGATGCAGGAAAGAATCGGCGTGGAATCTTTGAGCAAGGAAAAATACAATTCCGAGCGAAATAGTAGCGATCAGGGTACGTAGCATACGCGTGCGTCGGGGAGGAGCAATTATCGTTTGGTAAAACTTCTTATCAAAAGGTAGAGCGAGGCGGCAATGGAGACAAGCGAGAGCACGAGCGTCCACACTGGTACCTTATTTTGCTGCCACTCGTCGAGCTTGTAGCCGCCCCAGGTGAATGCCAGGATAGTGCCCAGCATTTGCGTCGCCATTCCCGAGTATTTCAGGAAGCGTGTCGACGTGCTTTTGTCCACGGTCTTTTTCGGATCTTCCATCATGGTAGAATATAAAGGTAAAATTGCTTCAAATTTTGCAAATGGCATTATCTTCGATACGGTTTTATTGAAAATACCGTTTTAGGTTTGCAACCTGACAGAAAGACGAACACCCCATAAAGTCAATTTCGTGATCGACCGTTTTACCTCCCATATCCGACGCACATTACCGCTACTTGTCATGATTATCGTTGCGGCTGCCTGTTCTCAGTATAGCTCGCGGCCCGGTGCCATCACTTTTCACAACGTAGCAGCGCGTTATAATGCCTATTTTATGGCGGAGCAGGATATGGCAGAAGCGGAGTTTGAAATGAAGAAGGCGTATAAAGAAAACTATAACCAGCTGCTCCCGATACTGCTTCCGATGGACTCGATTCTCGCCCAGCCGGTAAAGCCAAAGTTGCAGGATGCGATTAAAAAAGCCTCAATTGTAGCTGAGAAGCATCAGAACAGTAAATGGATCGACAACAGCTATATACTTTTGGGCAAATCGCGGTTGTATCTTGGGCAATGGGCGGATGGCCTGGAAGCATTGCGCTACGTATATGCTAACGGACGCGACGAGAACGACAAAAATAATGCCCTGATCCTGCTGATGCGGGCCTATATAGAGCATAAGGATTACTCCAATGCGCTGGGTGTGGCCGAATATTTAAGCCAACAGCCACTGAGCAAAGTATCTCAACGTGATTTTTACCTCACCAAAGCTTATTTGCATCAGCAAAACGGCGAATACCTGACTTCCGTTGCGATCCTGGAAGAGACATTCCCGCTTTTAAAGAAATCAACGGAAACGGCCCGCATTCATTTCGCAGCAGCTCAGATGTACGACCGTCTTGGACAGTATGCATTGGCTAACCGGCATTATAAAAGTGTAAACAGGAACAAGCCAAACTACGACCTCGGCTTTTATTCCAATATGAATTCCCTGCAAAACGAGGTGGTGCTGGATCCGAAGCGTGACCTTACCAATGTAGGTTTTGATAAAATGCTCCGTGATCGGAAAAATGACGACCTGAAAGACCATGTGTATTTCACGATGGGTTTACTGGCTGAACACAAAAAGCAGATCCCGGAAGCGGTAAGCTATTTGCAGAAAGCGGCAGCGGCGTCCAAAGGAAATATGCAGCAAAAAGCCTACACTTATCTGCAACTGGCGAGGATAGAATACGAAGCGCTCGAAAATTTTGAAATGTCCAAGGCCTATTACGACAGTGCGTTGGCCATTCTGCCGCAGGAGGCGCCTGAATACCGCCTCGTGGCCGACAGGAAACGTGCACTCGACAATTTTGTGACGCAATACACCATTGTTTCGGTCGAGGACAGCCTCCAGAGGCTGGCTAAAATGAACCCCGCACAATTGGATAATAAGATTGACCAGATCATCGAAGCGAGAGAGAAGAAGCGCCTCGAAGAGGAGGAAAAGGCAAGAAAAGCGCAAATCGCGGCACAGAACGCGAGTCTGCAGCAAGGCGGAGGAAATCCGTTGGTCGCGGGCGGAGAACGTCGCTTCGAGCTGTTCGACCCTGCATTGGTCAACAAGGGCAAGATCGACTTTAAAAGGACCTGGGGTAACCGCCCGCTGGAAGACGACTGGCGCCGGAGCAGCCGTCCTCTGCGTACGCTTGCAGGCAACAATAGTGCGGGCGGTACGGATAGCACCGCTGTTGCGCAGGCAGCGCCGGAAAGTACCGGATTGAAAAAAGGCACGCCGCAGTGGGACCAGATACATGCAATGTTGAAAAAGGACGTTCCGTTGTCGGATACGGCATTTGCAGCTTCGCAAAAGAAAAAGGAGGATGCGCTCTACAATCTGGGCAAGATCTATCGATTTGATCTTAAAGAATCCAATCGAGCTATTGCGGCGTTCGAGCGGGTGCTGGCGGAGTATCCTAAAACGCAATATAAAGACGAAATCTATTACCTGCTTTTTCTGAGCAATGAGGATAATGCCGCTCAGAAAGAATCCTGGAAATCGAAGTTGTTAAGCGAATATCCTACATCGACTTATGCCCGCCTCGTCAATAAAACGACCGATACCGGAGGCACTTCCGGCAATGCGACGAAGGAGTACGAAGCCATGTACAAGCTCTACGCAGATGGTAATTACACGAAAGCGCTGGAAGATATCGAGAAAAACCTGCCGTCCTACAAAGGCAGTTCCATGGAGGACAAGTTCGCATTGCTGCGCGTATTTTTGATCGGTAAAGTGAGAGGTAAGGAAGCCTACGCGCAAGCTATTACCGAGTTCATGCGGCTGTATCCTACCAGCATTTACCTGCCCCGTCTGAAAGAAATGCAGGAATTCAATTCCCTCTCCATGGGCAAGAGATAATAGGCTGAAATTGTATATTTGCCTTTTCCAGTAACCTATCACCCCACATCTATGATTGAATTGCAACCCGGAAAGTATCGGCGCACCATTGTTCGTCTCTGGCGGATAGTTGGCCTGGGACTGGGTCTGATCATATTCTACATCGTTGCCGTCAGTTTTAATTTTTTGTGGTTGTTCGGTGGCATGCCGGACCTGAAAACACTCGAAAACCCTAAAAGCGAACTGGCATCGGAGCTCATCAGCGAGGACGGCAAATCGTTGGGTAAATATTTCTTCGAAAACAGGACGCCCATCGATATCGCACAAATATCCCCTAATCTTATCGATGCACTTGTAGCTACCGAGGATGCCCGTTTTGTTAACCACTCGGGTATCGATCCACGGAGTTTGTTAAGGGTATTCAAAGGCGTCGTCTCGGGAAGTTCCAGCTCCGGGGGCGGCAGTACGCTCACGCAGCAAGTCGCCAAAAACCTTTTCAATACCCGTTCGGAAGAATATGAGGGGCTGCTCGGTAAAATACCGGTAGTCCGTATTGTCATAGCCAAAACAAAGGAATGGGTCCTGGCAGTGGTATTGGAGAGAAAGTATACCAAGCAGGAAATCATGCAGATGTACCTCAATACGGTTTCTTTTGGTAACAATACTTATGGTATTAAAGTAGCTTCCAAAACTTATTTCGATAAGGAGCCCTGGGACCTGAACGTCACCGAAGCTGCATTGCTCGTGGGGATGTTGCAAAACCCGACGTTGTTTAACCCGCTGCGCTTCCCGACTAATGCATTGAACAGAAGAAATACAGTTCTGGCTCAGATGTATAAATATGATTACATCCGCGAAGAGGATTTTGAGAAATATAAAGAAAAGTCTCTGGGGCTGAATTTTACGGTCGATAGTCATAATACCGGCTTGGCACCCTACTTCCGCGAGTCGATGCGCGGGTACCTCAAAAGCTGGGTGAAGCTCTACAACGAGGAACACGATACGGATCTCGATCTTTATACAAGCGGGCTGCGCATTTATACGACCATCGACTCGCGCATGCAGCGCTACCAGGAAGCAGCATTGACTGAGCACATGAAAGTTCAGCAAAAGCTGTTTGATGAGCACTGGAAAGGCCGTAACCCATGGACCTTCGATAACGGCAAGGAAATCCCCGGCTTCATTACCACCGCAGCAAAGCGCTCCCCGCATTTCATATCGCTGAAAAGAGACCTGGGCGAAGAGGAAGCATGGAGGATCATGAAGAAGCCTTACAAAATGAAGGTTTTTACCTGGAACGGAGAGAAAGAAGTGACCATGAGCCCGCTCGATTCCATTGCTTATTACAAACGCTTCCTGCGTGCAGGTATGATGTCCATGGACCCGCGTAACGGGCACGTGAAGGCGTGGGTAGGAGGTATTAATTTCAAATACTTCAAATATGACCACGTAAAGCAGGGGTCGCGGCAGCCGGGGTCTACTTTCAAGCCGTTTGTATATGTTTCGGCATTGGATAAGAACTTTCTCACGCCATGTGACCATGTGACCGATCAGCCGGTTTATTTCGGGCTTTCCGACGGTGTACCTGGGGGATGGTCGCCCAAGAACTCCAATAACAAGTACTCTTATCAATCGCTGTCGCTGCGACAGGCATTGGGAAAATCGGTGAATACCGTGAGTGCCTACCTGATGAAAATGGTAAAGCCGAAGGCGGTGGTGGAATATGCGCATAAGTTAGGGATTACCTCCAAATTACAGGAGGTACCTTCGCTCTGTCTGGGCATCAGTGATGTTTCGGTATATGAAATGGTAGGCGCCTATTGCGCATTTGCAAACGGCGGCCACAGAACGGAACCGATGACGATCCTGCGCATTGAAGATCGTTACGGCAATGTATTGCAGGAATTTTTCCAGAAGCAGAACCAGGAGATCAGTGCCAACATGGCTTATAATATGTTGTATCTGATGCGTGGTGCGGTCGAGGATCCGGGAGGGACTGCCGGCCGGTTGCGGCAGTACGGCGTTACCGAAGGGAATGAGATCGCAGCCAAAACCGGTACTACTTCGAATTATTCGGACGGTTGGTTTATGGGCATGACGCAAAACCTCGTATCGGGCATCTGGGTAGGCGGCGAAGATCGAAGCATCCACTTCCGTACCATTGCTTACGGGCAGGGCGGCCGCATTGCGATGCCGGCCTGGGGATTGTTTATGCAAAAGGTATATGCTGATCCTACATTGGTACAATATCGTAAGATGCCATTCAACAAACCCGAAAATTACGTCCGTGAATGCGGTGGGGTAGCGACCGACAGTACCGATACTTACATTCCGCCGTCACGATCTGACGACGAAGGCGTTCTGTTCTGATCCTATTAAATCCCTGCCCGTGAATATCCTAGTTGCCCCTGACAAGTTTCGCGGTTCGCTGGAAGCTGCGGAAGTTTGCGATGCCGTTATCAATGGCATTGTAAAGGCATATCCCAACGCGAAAGTAACGGCGATACCGTTAGCCGACGGAGGAGAAGGGACTTCGAAGATATTGACGCAACAAGCCAGTGGATTCGAAGTGACGGTAACCGTGATGGATCCGCTGAACCGGCCAATCAAAGCCACTTACGGACTTTCGCAGGATCATCAGGTCGCATTTATCGAAATGGCTGCCGCTTCGGGCCTCGGACTGCTGAAAAGAGAAGAACGCAACCCGCTTCGGACGAGCACATTTGGAACGGGGCAGCTCATTGTCGATGCATTGGACCGCGGTGTGAAAAAGATCATTCTCGGAATCGGCGGGAGCGCTACTACCGACGGAGGCATCGGGATGGCGGAGGCACTTGGTTACGCATTCAAAGATGCGGAGGGGCATACATTGCTGCCAAACGGCGAATCGCTTGCGAAAATCGCGTCGATCGATACGCATAATGCGGATCCCCGGCTTGCGTTGGTTTCGGTGGTAGTGGCTTGTGATGTGACCAACCCGTTGTTTGGCAAGGAAGGTGCCGCATTTGTATACGGCCCGCAGAAGGGTGCTGACCCGGAAATGGTGGTGCAGCTGGACAAGGGACTGGAGAACCTTACACAGGTAGCCACGCGTGCATTCAGGCGGGACGTGAGCCTCGTACCGGGCGCAGGTGCAGCGGGAGGCCTTGGCGCGGGGTGCATGTGGTTTTTGAATGCTGAGCTGAAAGACGGTATCAGCATTGTGATGGAGCAGTGCAATATTGCTTCGCTCGTTGCCAATGCGGATTTGGTGATCACAGGGGAAGGAAAAGTGGATGAGCAAACGCTGGCTGGGAAAGTAGTAAAAGGGTTGGCCGGACTTTGCACGAGCCATCATGTGCCGCTCGCCGTTGTTTGCGGCACTTTGCAGATTACGCCGGAACAGGCCCGGGCCGTGGGTATTACCTACGCCGTTTCCGTTTTGAACAGGCCTATGGATTTGAATGCCGCACAAAGTGAAGCATTCCAGCTTGTGAGCGACGCAACTTTTCAATTGATGCGGTTGTTTTTCTTCAACAGGGGCGCCGTTTAGTCCTAAATCTCAATCAATGTCTGAATTCAATTATAAAGAAGAACTCGCCAAAATTCCTCTCGATCCCGGTGTGTACCGGTATTTCGACGAAACTGGTGAGGTGATATATGTAGGAAAAGCGAAAAGCCTGCGAAACCGGGTTTCGAGCTATTTTTTGAAAAACAACCAACACGACCGTAAGACCAAACGGCTCGTGAGCCAGATCCGCCGGATCGAATTTACCATCGTTTTGAGCGAATGGGATGCACTGTTGCTGGAAAACCAGCTGATCAAGCAATTGCAGCCCAAATTCAACATTCTGCTTAAAGACGATAAGACTTATCCGTTCATTTGCGTTACCGACGAGCCATTCCCACGGGTATTCCCGACGCGGAATATGGACCGTACCAAAGGTACCTTTTATGGCCCGTTTGCCAATTTACGCTCGATGCACACGCTGCTCGACATGTTCAAGGCATTATACCAGATCCGCTCGTGCCAGCTGCCACTGACGAAGTCGAATATCGAGGCCAAAAAATTCAAGGTTTGCCTGGAATACCATATTGGCAACTGCAAAGGGCCGTGCGAAGGTCTGCAAGCCGAAGATGAATACAATGCGGAGATTGAGCAGGTACATAATATATTGAAAGGTAATTTGTCATCGCCGCAGCAGTATTTCAAGGAGAAAATGCTCGAAGCCGCGGAGCAAATGGCGTTTGAAAAAGCGCATGCGTGGAAGACGAAAATTGAGCATTTGTCTAACTTCCAGAGCAAGGCTACGGTGATCAACCCTCGTATTGGTAATATCGATGTGCTCACAATCGTGTCTGACGAGGAAGCCGCGTACCTCAATTTTATGAAAATAAAAGAGGGTTACATGGTGGCGACACAGACGCTGGAAGTGAAGAAAAAGCTCGACGAAAGCGATATGGAAATCCTTTCGATGATGATTGTGGAAATGCGGTCGACGTACGGTTCGGAGGCGAAGGAATTGGTTTCAAATCTGAAACCGGATCTCGACATGCGGCTCGAAGTGACCGTTCCGCAAATCGGCGACAAGAAGAAGCTGCTGGATATGTCCATGAAAAATGTGATGTATTTCAGAAGGGAGAGGACCGAGCGCCGCGAAGTGGAAGCGTCTGCTACCACCTCCAAAAAGGACCGGGTACTGATCCGTCTCAAAGCTGATTTGCAGATCAAAACGCTTCCGAGGCATATCGAGTGTTTTGACAACTCAAATATTCAGGGTACCAATCCGGTGGCGTCGATGGTGTGTTTCAAGGATGGAAAGCCGTCAAAAAAGGATTACCGCCATTTCAATATCAAAACTGTAATAGGGCCGAACGACTTTGCTTCGATGAACGAGATCGTGAGCCGCCGCTATCTCCGACTGATCGCGGAAGAACAGCCATTGCCCGACCTGATCGTGATAGATGGTGGCAAGGGGCAGTTGGGTGCAGCCTGTGATGCATTGAAAAGCCTGGGCATTTACGGGCAGGTGCCTATTATTGGTATTGCCAAAAGACTGGAAGAAATTTATTTCCCGGAAGACCCGCTTCCGTTATATATCGATAAACGGTCCGAATCGCTGAAACTGATCCAGCAGATCCGCGACGAAGCACACCGGTTTGCAATCACGTTCCACCGCGATAAGCGCAGCAAAGCGAGCCTGGTAAGCGAGCTGGAAGGCGTTGTGGGCGTCGGGAAGGTGACGGCTACGAAGCTTTTGAAGCATTTCGGCTCCGTGCGTGCTATACGCGAGAGTTCAATCGAAACGCTCACAGATCTGATCGGTCTCGACCGGGCGAAAAAGGTAAGGGCCTATTTCGACACCATGGCGGGGGATTAAAGACCAATATTTTTTCCCACAATATAACCGGTCGTCCAGGCATTCTGGAAGTTGAAACCACCGGTAATGCCGTCGACGTCCATCACTTCCCCGGCAAAGAAGAGGCCGGGTAGGGAACGGCTTTGTAATGTTTCCGGGTCGATATCTGCCAATGCAATGCCACCGCAGGTGACGAATTCCTCTTTAAATGTGGTTTTGCCCTTCACTTCATATTGGCTGTTGGTGAGTAGCTCGGTCATTCGGTTCAGTACTTTATGGCTCGCATCTCCCCAGCGCAATGTGTCGGGGATTTCCGCTTTTTCGGTAAATGCTTTCCAAAGCCGCGAAGGTAAGCCGAATCGGGCGTGCGAGGCGATCTGCTGTTTGGCAGTATTGTTTTTTTCGGCGAGTAAAAAGTCGCGGACCTCCTGTTCCTTCATTTCCGGTAGCCAGTTGATGCGACAGGTAAAATGGTAATTTTTTTCGGCAAGGTCGCGCGCGCCCCAGGCCGAGAGTTTCAGCACTGCCGGCCCGCTGAAACCCCAGTGCGTGATTAGCAACGGCCCGCGCCATTCATGTTTGGTGCCTGATATTTTGACCCATGCATCTTTTACGGCTACACCAGCTAGCGGTAGCAGGTAGTTATCAGGCGTATTAAATGTAAACAATGAAGGCAGCGGTGGTACGATCACGTGCCGGTGTTCTTCCAGCCAGTCGAAACTTTCTGCTCTCGGATAACCCCCGGTTGCGATCAACAGCCGATCGGTTAGAATGGGTTCTCCGTTGACAAGCTTCAACTGGAATGCGTCCCCCGTTTTCTCAAAGGAATCTACATGCACGCTCGTCCTGATCTCTATATTCAGGTTACGGGCTGTTTTAATGAGGCATTCGATAATGGTATGCGACGAATCGGAAGTGGGAAACATGCGCCCGTCGGCTTCGGTTTTGAGATGAACACCCCTTTTCTCAAACCACGCCACAGTGGCATCTGCATCGAAATGAGGCAAGAGCTTGCGAAGTAACTTTTCGCCTCGCGGGTAATTTTTGATGAAATGGCGCAGCTCGTGGGGCCGGTGCGTCACATTGCACCTTCCGCCACCGGAAATACGGACCTTGTTAAGGACTGTCCTGCTTTTTTCAAGAATGGTAATGCAGGCGTCCGGAAACGTCTCCGCTGCCGTAATTGCTGCCATGAAACCCGAAGCGCCGCCGCCCACAATGGTGATTGTCATAATGGCTGATTTGTCCTACAAAAATGACATGCAAGTTTTAAAAACTGCAATTTCTTTTTCTATCTTTCAAAATAGCTTCAAAAATTTCAACTAAAACCATTTTAAACTATACATGCAAAGAGTACTTGTGATCGGATTAGGAAAAGTAGGCTCGCTGGTAGCGACTTTGCTGAGTAAACGCTTTCAGGTTACCGGGGTCGACAAGACCGAGCCCGCAGTGCAATTGCCTTTCGATGTCATGGCCGGTGATGTGAACGACGGCGCATTTCTGGATAAGGTATTGGCCGGTTTCGACGCGGTGGTGTCCTGTATGCCTTACAACCTTAACCTACCCATCGCGCAACGTGCGCACAAGGCGGGCATCCATTATTTCGACCTCACCGAAGACGTCCCTACCACTGCAGCCATCCGTGAAATGGCCAAAGATAGTCGTAGCGTGCTTGCACCCCAATGCGGCCTTGCACCAGGCTTTATCGGCATTGTAGGAATGGACCTGGCCAGGCGTTTTACCAAAATCCGGGATATCGAGCTTCGCGTAGGCGCATTACCACGCTATCCGAACGGGCAGATGGGATACTCCTTCACGTGGTCGCCCGCGGGCGTGGTGAACGAATATCTGAACGACGCCGAGGTCATCCACAACGGGGTCCGTAAGATGGTGCCATCGCTCGAAGGTATTGAAATGATCAATATCGAAGGCCAGGAATTCGAAGCATTCAGTACTTCGGGGGGCCTCGCCACTATGTGTGAGACCCTGGAAGGGAAGGTGGATACTTTGAACTACAAGACTATTCGTTACCCGGGGCATTGCAATCTGATGCGTTTCGTGTTATACGAACTGTGCCTGAAAGATAAACGCGCATTGGTGGAGGAAATCCTGACTGAGGCTAAACCCCCCGTGCAGCAGGACGTAGTGTATGTGTATGCCGTGGTGGAGGGCTGGAAAGGCAATCACCTCGAAAGAGAAGAATTTTATCAGGCTTATCATCCTATTCAGATTGACGGCCAGCATTGGCGGGCCATTTCCTGGACCACGGCAGCCTCCATTGCGTCGGTGGTGGAAATGGTGGCTGATGGCGTACTGCCCGGAACCGGGTTTATCCGGCAGGAAGACATTGTGCTCGATGATTTTTTCAAGACAATGAATGGACAGTTTTTTAAGAATATAGGCTGAAAAAGTATGAAAGGGATCGATTTAATTCTTGAAAAACTAGGCATCGAGGGCATTAACCACGGCGTAACTACCGGACAGCTGAGCTGGGAAGGCGGCGGTGCGTTGCTGGAATCTTTTTCTCCGGTGGATGGCCGCAAAATAGGAGCGGTAAAGCAAGCCTCGCGTGAGGATTACGACCGCGCGGTGGAAACAGCCTCGCTAGCATTCAAAACCTGGCGAAGTATACCGGCCCCCAAACGCGGCGAAATTGTGCGGCAAATGGGTGTGAAGCTTCGTGAATACAAACAGGAATTGGGCACGCTTGTCAGCTACGAAATGGGGAAAAGCTTACAGGAGGGGCTGGGGGAGGTCCAGGAGATGATTGATATCTGCGACTTTGCTACCGGTCTTTCCCGCCAACTTTACGGCCTTACCATGCATAGCGAGCGCCCGCAGCACCGCATGTACGAGCAATGGCATCCATTGGGTGTGGTCGGGATCATTTCGGCATTCAATTTTCCGGTGGCCGTGTGGTCATGGAATTCGATGGTCGCCTGGGTATGTGGGAATGTATGCGTGTGGAAGCCTTCGGAAAAAACGCCGCTGACAGCCATCGCCTGCCAGCACATTATACGGGGCGTCCTGAAAGACAACGAGGTGCCGGAAGGCGTGTCATGCATTGTTTCCGGCGGACGCGAAGTGGGGGAATGGCTCTCGAACGATCCGCGGATCGCGCTGGTATCGGCTACCGGCAGCATCCCGATGGGCCGCTCGGTAGGAGAGGCGGTGGCGAGGCGATTGGGGAAATCCCTGCTCGAACTGGGCGGGAATAACGCGATTATCGTAACTCCCACGGCCGATTTGAAGGTTGCGATCCCGGCGATTGTTTTTGGGGCGGTCGGTACAGCGGGCCAGCGATGTACATCGACGCGCCGGTTAATTGTGCATGACTCGATATTTGAGGAAGTAAAGAACCGTTTGGCAAAGGCATATGGCCAGTTGAAAATCGGCAACCCGCTGGATCCGGGTATTCACGTGGGACCTTTGATCGACAAGCAGGCCGTAGCACAATATCAGCATGCCGTAGAACAGATCAAACAGGCGGGAGGCTCATTTGTGGTAGCGCCGGGCGTACCGGGAGGAGATCAGTATGCGTCGGGTTGTTATGTTTCGCCGTGTATTGCGGAGGTCGAAAACCATTGGGAGATCGTCCAGCACGAAACATTCGCGCCGATCCTGTACCTGATCCGTTATAGCGATGCCGACGAAGCCATCGCGTTGCAAAACGATGTGCCGCAGGGACTTTCTTCCGCGATTTTTACCAACGACCTGCGTGATGCCGAGCGTTTCCTGTCATTCGGAGGCTCCGACTGCGGCATTGCCAACGTAAATATCGGTACATCCGGTGCGGAGATCGGGGGCGCGTTTGGCGGTGAAAAAGAGACCGGCGGCGGGCGTGAATCGGGTTCTGATGCCTGGAAGGCTTATATGCGACGTCAAACTAATACGATCAATTACGGCACCGCATTGCCGTTGGCGCAGGGAATAAAGTTTGAGATTGAGTGATTAAAATGCCTAACTTTGTACAATTCGGTTGCACATTATACTTTCAGATTTAATTTTTCAGAATGAAATACCAGCTTACATCAGAACAGATATCGTCCAAAGTTGCAGGGGAAACAGTCATTCTCAACCACAGCAAAGGAGCTTATTATGGTCTGGATGAAGTGGGGGTATTGATCTGGGATACATTAGAGAAAGGGCCGCAGACGATCGAAGCGTTGTGTGATGTGGTCATCAGCGAGTATGACGTCGATGTAGACACTGCCAAGCGCGACATCGACGGGTTGTTGAAGGATTTGATATCCGAGAGACTGGTTGAAATAATCAAATAGATTTTGGGTAAGATCGGTAAGCTGATAGGGAAATGGCGGAGCTTGTCCGGGCGGGAGAAATGGATATTCCTGCGGGCTGTATGGTGTCTGGTGTGGATCAAGGCCGGACTTCTTTTACTTCCTTTTCCGCTATTCAGAAAATGGTACCACAGGCTCAGTCGCCCGAGCCGGGTTCAGGAAACCACACGGGAAACTATGGAACAGACTGTTTGGGCGGTGGATACAGCGGCGAACCTGCTGCCATTTGAATTTTTGTGCCTACCGCGTGCCCTTGCCGCCAAGTACCTGCTTCGTAATTCACCGGCATTGACCCTGGAAATAGGAATTGAGATCAACCCCGCCAAGCGGTTTGAGGCACATGCCTGGGTAGAGCAAAACGGCAACATTATCATCGGGCGTTGGCCCGACACTGTTTCCTACAAACGGTTCTGGGTTTGGGAATGATTTAATTTGTACTTTACACACATGCACCATTACACCGCCTTCGGGCTCCATATCCATTCAGAAATTTCCCTGCCCGAACTGGCCGAAGGTAACCCGCATTCAATTGCAGATGTTTATATCCGCCAGGGTGCCGTGGAACTCCCTTCCATGCGGCCAACGACCATTTACAGACGGGGTATCAGGGCATTTTTCGGCCAGGATGAACAGCAGGCGCTGTTTCTGGATTGGGCTGGTGTAGCATCTTTCAAGGCTTCCGGCGGCCATGAACTGCTTGTTTCTCCTGTGGCTTCGGAGCCTAATTTGATCAGCCTGTTTACCGTGAGTGAAGCATTAGGACTTATTTTGTTTCAAAAAGGGTATTTTTTACTTCACGCCAGTGCGGTTGAGGTAGGCGATGACGCCTGGTGTTTCATAGGTATGCCCGGCGCCGGGAAGTCGAGTACGGCAGCGGCGTTTATTAAAGCTGGTTGCAGGTTGCTGAGTGACGATCTCACCGCCATTACATTTGATGAAACCGGAAAGCCGTTAATTGTCCCAGCCTATCCACAGCTCAAAATCTGGGAAAAGACAGTCAGTGGTTTGCAATATGCCGAATCCGACCTCGAACCCGTCAGTGAGGGCGTTAAGAAATTTGCTTATCATCCCCGGGATCGCTTTCCGGCGCAACCAGTTCCGTTAAAAAAGGTATTCTTCCTGCACAAAGCCAGAAATAAGCCCGCTGTTCAACAAATGAATCTGGCTGAAATACCCGGCGAATTGCTACGCAACTTTCCGCTGGCAACAGAGCTTATGAGTGGCGATAATCTCAAAAAACACTTTTTTCAAAGCATTCAATGTGCCCGGTCAGCCGAGCTGCTTCGTAAAAGGAGACCTGAGGGGTTTGATAACTTGGAAAAGTGGGTGGAAGCGAGTATCCGTGAACAATTAATTGCGGAATAGGATGCAACGGCCCAAAGTTTCCCGTGAACTCGCATATCTGATCGAGGCGGCGGTATTGCCGTCGGGGCATCAGTCATTCGAAGTCGAAGACAAACCTTTTGATCCGCAAAGATTTTCGGCCCTTGTGAGCTGGCATCAGATCCGGCCGCTGGCATTTGAATATGTGCAGGCGAAGGCGTTGACGCTTCCCGATAGTGTTCTCAGAATGCTGCGGGAATTCACGCTCGGGCAGGCAGTGACCAATATGGCTTTCCTCGGGATTTGCGTCCGGTTGTATAATCGACTGATTGATGACGGGGTACACGCTTTCCCAATGAAAGGAGCATTGTGGGCCTGGATGCTTTATGAAAAGCCTGTCTTGCGGGAATTTGGTGACATCGATTATTTTATTGGTAGAGAAGATGTTTCCAAAAGTCTGGATATTCTTCTCAACGAAGGCTTCGCCGCAGATAAGTACCGCCATTATTTGCTGAAAGAGAAGGCTGTTGTCGAAGATTACCTGAATACCGATTACCAACTTCCGCTGACGCCCATAGCAGAGCACGTATTGCAGTCATTGGAAATACAATGGAATTGTACCTATCCACGCTATTGCTACAATTTTACATGGGATGAATTGGCCGGGAACCTGGTAGCGTTCAATATGATGGGGAAACCTGTACTGGTTCCCGGAATGGAAATCCAGCTGATCATGATGGTGATCCACCACGGTGGCGTCGAGCAATGGGACAAGCTGAAATACATGGCGGACTTGCAAAGACTGCTCGATAAATCGGCGGATTCGATGGATTGGCCATACATTAATAAGATCACCAAAGCAAAGGGCTTCCATAAACTGTTGCTGGAATCGCTGGGCGTGGCCGGGTATCTCAGTGGCAGGGATTATGTCAAATATGCGAGCCCGGTGAAATATTACCCTTCGGAGCGCTTTTTAAAGGATATATTGACCCATTGGGAGAATGAGCGGCCGTCGTTGAAGACTAAAACCTGGCGTATTTTTCTGTATAATATAAAGTACCGCGACAAATGGTCGGATAAACTTTCCATTGTCGCGGCACATTTGGGGTATTTGACCCATTGGAGACTTTTGTGGCACAAGATCAGCTGGTACCGTAGCGGACCGTCAGATGAGGCTGACCGTGATCGTGCCGTCAACGCTGTGTCCGGGCGCCAGGATATTTAGACCTTCGCCGGTATTAAATGCGTCTACATTCGCTGTGAGCGCCTCGATAGCCACGCAGTCCCGTGCAGGAGGCGTGTACACGACCAGGTAGTTGAACTTCCCTTCCCCGGTCTCCTGCTCGATACGCAGGGTCACATTCTGATTCTTCGAAATCAACTCGGTAACCGCGCGTCCGCCAACGGAGTCTACGATGAAGCAATTATCGAATTCCTTCCGGTGCAGCAATGCAGGCATGGCCATGTCGAACGGCTCAGTACCGACGGGAATCAGGCTTTCATTAAAAGTTACCAGGCGTTTCGAAGGAATATTAATCTTCCAGGCTTCGACATCCTCGTTGCCCAGCATCCAGTAAGGGTGCCAGCCAAACATCGCCGGGCAAGGTGACTGCCCATTGTTTTTTGCCTCATATTTCAGCTCGAAACGGCCATCCGCATGTAATGTGTAGCGGACAGAAAAATGCACCTGGAATGGGTAACCTTCCGCATTATCGATGGTGTAAGATAGCTGAATGGACGCGTAATCCTCGTGAATGACTTGTTCATCGAGGTGGAAGTGTTTTTTACGCACAAGCCCGTGAATGGCGTTCAGGCCTCCGTCCTCATTCTTGTGCAGCTGGTATTCTTTGCCCAAAAACTTGTATTTCCCTGCCGGAATGCGGCTCGCGAATGGAAACAGCAGCTCGCTGGCGCTTTTGGTATCGGCTACCAATGCCGACGGGGTAGGAGGTGTTTTCAGTACCGAAAAAAGCGTGAGGCCTTTCCGTAACGAAAGCTGACGGACAATGCCGCCCAGTTCCGGAACGACTACGCAGCGGTTCTCAGTGGTTGTTTCATGGATCACGTATTCGGTAAGGTCGCCGAACTGCTGTTTGAAGATTTCAAAAGCCATATGCTTTGAAGGTTTAGGGTCAAACGGTTTATTACTATATGTTGTAAAAATAATAGCCGGACAGGTTGAATTGTCCGGCTATCTGGTTTTTATTCACTTAAAAGTGCCTATTCATTATCGGCGCTTTTTTCAGCTTCCGCCATTTCTTCTTCTTTACGGTCTTTTTCGAGCGTCTGTTTTACCACTTCTTCGTGGATCGCAGCTTCCTCGTTCGAACGGCGGTTGATATAAGCCTGGTAGCTTGTTTCCTTTTCGTAAGGACGTTTGCCGATCAGCTTTTCGAGGTCGGCCTGGAACAGGATTTCTTTTTCAAGAAGCTCTTTCGCCAGTACTTCCAATGCATCCCGTTTTTCGACCAACAAATTTTTTACAAACTGGTACGCCTCGTCCACCAGTTTTCTTACTTCTTCATCAATTGCCTGTGACGTGGATTCGGAGTAAGGTTTGGTGAATGCGTAATCAGTTTGTTTAGAATCGTAGAACGAAATGTTACCGATGCGCTCGTTCATACCGTACATGGTTACCATGCTATACGCTACTTTTGTGACGCGTTCCAGATCGCTCAATGCGCCGGTAGAGATCTTTCCGAACACTACATCTTCCGCAGCACGACCGCCCAATGTCATACACATTTCATCGAACAGCTGCTCGGTACGGTACAGATACTGCTCGCGCGGGAGATACTGTGCGTAACCCAATGCCGCCACACCACGCGGTACGATCGACACTTTCACCAAAGGATCGGCGTGTTCGAGGAACCACCCCGCTACGGCGTGGCCCGCCTCGTGGTATGCCACGATTTGCTTTTCTTCCGGTGAAATCAGTTTGTTTTTCTTTTCCAAACCACCGATTACGCGGTCCATAGCATCCTGGAAATCCTGCATCGTTACTTCCTCCCGGTTGCGGCGGGCGGCGATCAATGCGGCTTCGTTACAAACGTTCGCGATTTCAGCACCGGCAAAGCCAGGAGTTTGGGACGAAAGTTTCTGGATATTAACGTCGGTAGCTAGTTTCAATGGCTTCAAATGCACTTTGAAAATCGCCTCACGACCGATCACGTCTGGTTTGTCAACCGAAATCTGGCGGTCGAAACGTCCTGGACGCAGCAACGCAGGGTCGAGGACATCGGGGCGGTTGGTAGCTGCTACGATGATAATACCGGAGTCGGTTGCGAAACCGTCCATTTCCACGAGCAGGGAGTTCAGGGTATTCTCCCGTTCGTCGTTGGAACCGGGCATCGCACCACGGCCACGTGAACGACCTACGGCGTCAATCTCATCGATAAAGATGATACAAGGCGCTTTTTCTTTCGCTTGCTTGAACAAGTCACGCACACGCGCTGCTCCCACACCCACGAACATTTCTACGAAATCGGAGCCTGAAAGCGAGAAGAATGGCACGCCCGCTTCACCCGCAACAGCCTTCGCCAGCAATGTTTTACCGGTTCCCGGAGGGCCCACGAGCAATGCGCCTTTGGGGATTTTAGCACCCAGTTTCTTGAATTTGTCCGGGCTTTGGAGATATTCTACAATTTCCTTGATCTCTTCTTTCGCTTCATCGAGGCCGGCTACATCGTTAAATGTGATTTTAACCTTGTTTTCCGCATCAAAAAGCGTCGCGCGGGAGCGGCCGATATTAAAGATCTGACCACCTGGACCTACACCACCCGACATTCTGCCGAGGATGAAGTACATCACCAGGATCATGACAATGAAAAAGCCCCAAGTTCCGAGGAAGCTGGTCCAATCGTTGCGGGTGTCTACCACAAAGGGTACCTTGTCGTCGTCAGGCACGCCTTCCTGCATCTTGTCGAAATCCTTCTTGAAGGTCTCCGCCGATGTTACCTGAAACTGGTAATGGGAAGCACTTTCCCCGCCGAAATAGTTATTTTCCTTTGCAACAACCCTGTATTTGTCGAGTTTGAGCGCCTCGGGTTTGAGCGTAACTTCCACTGATTTGTCATTCACAATGGTGACACGCTCCACTTCCTTGTCAGCCATCATTTTTTCGAAACGCTTCTGAGTGGTTTCGCGGATTGTCGATGTGCGGTTAAGGTACGTGATTCCGAGTATAGTAGCGATCAGAGCGGCTATTATCCAACCTTGATATCCCTTCTGAGGACTTTTAGGGTTGAGTGGCCCCCTTTTGTTATCGTTTTCAGACATTCGTTCGTTTTAATTAAGAGGAAATATATTAAACAACAATCCCGGCAGGCCTTATGTTCGCCCGGCGGGCCTTTATACCATGGAGTCTTCCAGGTATGTCACCTCTGCATCTCCCCAAAGTTCTTCCAGATCGTAATGTTTGCGGCGTTCTTTGTTGAAAATATGCGCGACCACGTCGACATAATCAATCAAAATCCATTCTCCATTCGCCTTTCCTTCTTTTTGCCAGGGTTCTGTTTTGGATATTTTATAAACTTCTTCTTCGACCGAGTTGGCCAAAGCATCTATTTGAGTGTCGGAGTTCCCCGAGCAAATCACGAAAAAGTCAGTTATTGAATTTTTTACTTTTCTGAGGTCTAATATGGCAATGTCCAAACCCTTCTTTTCTGTCATGCCCTTCACAACCAGTTCGGTGAGATCTTTTGAGGATAGTTCTTTATTTTTGCGTTCTTTCATGCGTTGTTGTTTCCTTTTCTAAAACCCTAAAGTAAAACAAAAAAATTGTACAACTCTACACAGGACACGCTAATAATTGGTAAAAAAGTTATATATCTGCCAACTTGTCATTCCACCAACGACATAGCGGCTGAAATAGTATATGCGGGGCTGTTTGAGGAAGGAACGGTTGTCATTACCGATAATCAGGTGAAGGGAAGAGGCCAGCGCGGGACCGTCTGGAATGCTAATGCGGGCGAAAATCTTACATTTTCTGTCATACTCAAACCCACTTTTCTGCGTATTCAGGACCAATTTCTGATTAGCCAGATCACGGCACTGGGAATACGCGCATACCTGGGCAGCTACGTGCCCGACACCAAAGTCAAATGGCCCAATGACATTTACATGAACAACCGGAAATCCTGCGGCGTATTGATTGAAAACTCGCTTCAGGGAATGCGATATGCGCATTCGATTGTAGGTATCGGCGTCAATATCAATCAGTCGCAATTCGGGAATAGCCATGCCACCTCACTTTTCTGTGAAACCGGGTCGACATTTGTGTTAACAGAGGAATTTCACAAGCTGCTCAAATGCCTGGATGCCTATTATGTCCGGTTGAGGTCAGGAAACCAGCACGATGCGATCCGCGCTGAATATCTGAGTCATTTGTATGGTTATCAGCAAGATGTGAGGTTCCTGTACAAAGGGAATATAACAAATGGCTCGGTAACCAATGTGACCGAACTTGGGAAGTTGCGGGTTAAATTAGCTACCGAGCCGGAAGAATTGGAATTTGGTTTGAAGGAAATCGAATGGGTCAGGGATTGATCAGCCCCATTTGCCGATAACGGCCATCACCACTGCACAAATGCCTAATCCGAGCGACTCGCGTGCGAGCTCGATGTTGAGGCTTCTCATAGCAGTTTCACCAAAGAAAATGCCCTCGAATTCTGGCGGCCATTGCAGGATTGCTCCAACCAGGTAACCTGCTGCAAGTACATAAAACACCCATGAAGGCCAAAGCTCCCGGATGCTCATGAAGCAGGCGAGGGCCGCGAAGCTGTAAATCGCAATCCAGGTGCCGGAATCCGGGTCATTGAGCTGCAAATAGGCGAAGATCACGAAAAGGATCCCGAAAAATATCTTTAAAAGTCTCATGACAAAGTGGGTTAAGAAATAAGAAAATGAAAGACTATGTTAAAAAGGCGTCACCGCTCACATATTAACCGTCGGTGCTATCTTTTTAACATATCTTTTACTGACAAAATTGCGCCAGTGCGTTCGCGGCATCGCTATATCCCAGGTTCATAGCCTGTTTCAGGCTGGTGCATCCCAAGTCTTTTTCGCCATCGTTGTACTGTGCGAGGCCCAGGCCGTAAAATGCCTTTCCGTATTGTCCGTCGAGTTTCACCGTTTGGCGAAATGCCAATGTCGCTTTTTTGAAATCCTGCGTCCGGTAGTAGGTATTGCCGAGGTTGTACCAGGCTTGTTTGTTATTGGCGTCGAGTTGGGTTGCTTTTTCGAAGTCCTTAATAGCGTCCGGCGTTTTGTCCATGAGCACGAGTAATTGGCCGCGGTTGAGGAAAATGTCGGCGGTATCGGGTGCGAGTTCGGCCGATTTGTTGTAGTCAGCAAATGCGGAATCGAGTTTGTTTTCGTCCGTATAGAGCAATGCGCGGTTGAAATAGGGGCGGTAAGAGCCGGGTTGCAGTTTAATGGCCTGGGCGAAGTCCAATAATGCATTGTCGTTCTCTTTCAGCTCGTAGTAGGCCACACCGCGAAGATTGAACGCGTCGGCATTGGCGGTATTTTTTTCAATCGCTTTGTTGATGAACTCAATGGCTTCGCGCGTCTTGCCCTGTTGCATGAGCTCTTTGCCTTTTTGGAAAAATGCTTCGGAAGATGGGGAGCAGGAGTAGAGGAAAATCAGAAAAAATAAAAAAAATAATCGAGGCATACTGGTTCATTTCTAGTTGATTCGCACAAAAGTAAGCGGAAACGTTACACGAATGTTTTCTTTTTGTGAATAAAATGTCCTTATCTTTGCACCCGGCAAATCGGAACTACCAGCTCCTTCCGAATCCCCCAGGTCCTGACGGAAGCAAGGGTAGGTGGTCGATGCGGTGAGATTCTCGGTTTGCCTTTTTTTATTTCTTCGCCTCAGGTTATTCCGTCTTTCTTTCTTTTTGGTTTTGTTCAGGGTTTTCTACTTTTGTGGAATATTCTAACCAATAAATTTTCAATATGAAATTTTTCATTGATACTGCGAACCTGAACGAAATTCGGGAAGCGCAGGCGCTTGGTGTATTAGACGGTGTTACCACCAACCCATCTTTGATGGCGAAAGAAGGAATTACAGGTAAGGATAATATAATGCGTCACTATAAGGCTATCTGCGATATCGTGGATGGTGATGTAAGCGCGGAAGTGATCTCGGTTGATTTCGAAGGAATGGTTCGCGAAGGCGAAGAGCTGGTTGAGATCGACGAGAAAATCGTCGTGAAAATTCCGATGATCAAAGAAGGTATCAAAGCTTTGAAATATTTTTCAGGAAAAGGCATCCGTACCAACTGTACGCTGATCTTCTCTCCCGGCCAGGCGCTCGTAGCTGCGAAAGCCGGTGCAACTTACGTTTCTCCGTTCGTAGGCCGCCTGGACGACATCTCAACAGACGGTATCGGCCTTATCGAGCAAATCCTGACTATTTACAGAAATTACGGTTTCGATACGCAAGTGCTGGCAGCCTCAGTTCGTCACCCAATGCACATCATCCAGTGCGCGGAAGTTGGTGCTGATGTTATGACCGGCCCGTTGAGCGCTATCGAAGCATTGCTGAAACACCCATTGACCGATATCGGTCTTGAGAAATTCCTTTCTGACTACAAAAAGGGAAATTCGTAATTGATGGACGTTTAAGTCATCCTGAGCGAAGTCGAAGGATAAGGGCGGAGACGCCTCGACGCTTCGACTCCGCTCAGCGTGACACGGCCGAATACACCACACTATTCATTTCGAGCATCCCGCTCCACATTTTTCATTTAGCACAATCATATGACCACCGATTCGACGGAGCCAATAATCAAACTGGAAAGGGCAGATATTTATCAGGGTGAGAGGCCTGTTTTGAACGACGTTCATTTCGAGATCAATAAAGGTGAATTTGTTTACCTCATCGGTCGCACCGGTAGTGGTAAGAGTTCGCTTTTGAAAACACTATACGCCGATTTATGGCTGCATACCGGTTCTGCCAAAGTGGCCGGGTATGAGCTTCACAATATCAAAAGGGCCGATATTCCTTTCCTTCGCCGCCGCATAGGCATTGTTTTTCAGGATTTTCAATTGCTTTCCGACCGCTCTGTCGAGGATAACCTTTCGTTCGTGCTGCGCGCGACGGGCTGGGAAGACAAAGGCAAAATATCCAAACGCATTGCCGAAGTACTCATGCAGGTAGGTTTGGGGACGGCACAGAAAAGAATGCCCCACCAGCTATCGGGCGGTGAGCAGCAGCGCGTGGTAATTGCCCGTGCGATGCTCAACGAGCCCCAAATCCTGATCGCCGATGAGCCAACCGGTAATCTTGACCCGGAGGTAGGCGACCAGATCATGCAGGTTTTCCGCACGATCAACAATGCGGGAACCGCGATACTAATGGCAACACACAACCACGATTTTCTCAAGCGCTTCCCCGCCCGCGTGATCAAATGCGAGAATGGCGGGGTTACAGTAAGCGAATAAGATATTAAATATGCAAAAAGGGCGTCTGATCCACTCAGACGCCCTTTTTGCATATTTAAACTCCTATTTTGCCTTCATATCGATGATCGGTATGATCATCTCTTCGAGAGATACGCCGCCGTGCTGGAAAGTGTCACGGTAAAGGTTTACGTATTGGTTGTAGTTATTCGGATACGCGAAGAAATAATCTTCTTTGGTAAAGACGTACGACGTCGAAACGTGCGGTTTGGGTAGGAAAATGCGCTCCGGCTTGCGGCATACCATCAAATGATTGTCGTCGAAGCCGAGATTTTTGCCGTGTTTGTAACGGAGGTTCGTATTCGTTTCGCGGTAGCCGATGATTTTCACGGGTTTCTGCACACGGATCATACCGTGGTCGGTGGTAAGGATCAGCCGGCCTTTCTTCTCGGCTACTTTACGAATGAAATCCAACAGTGGCGAATGCTGGAACCAGGAGCGGGTAATCGAGCGGTAAGCCGCTTCGTCGGGCGCGAGCTCCTTGATCATCTGCACATCCGTGCGCGCGTGGGAAAGCATATCCACAAAGTTGTAGACAATCACATTCAGCTGGTTGGTCAGCAGATTGTTGAATGTATCTACCAGTGCTTTGCCCTGGTTGGTGTTCAGGATTTTGGAATATGAAAATTTGATATTCAAATGGTTCATTTCCAGTTGTTTTTGAAGAAAATCCTGCTCGTGGTTGTTCAGGCCTTCCTCGCCTTCCGGGGTGTTTTCGTCACTTACCCACCATTGCGGGTGCTTACGCTCCATTTCGCTGGGCATGAGGCCGGAGAAGATCGCGTTACGTGCGTAACCTGTCGTGGTTGGCAAAATGGAGTAATACGACGATTCCTCCTCGATATTGAAATACTCCTGCAAAATCGGCTGGATCATTTTCCATTGGTCATAGCGGAAGTTGTCGATCAGGAGGAAAAATACCGGCTCGCTCGATCCTTTCAAATGCGGGAATACCTTTTGTTTCATCAACTGATGCGAGAGGATCGGCTTATCCGAACGCGGGTCGTTGAGCCACTCTTCGTACTCATCCTCAATGAATTTGCAGAAATTGGCATTCGCCTCGCTTTTCTGCATGCTGAAAACTTCGGCCATTCCCTGGTCGTCGGAGCTTTCAAGTTCCAGCTCCCAGTAAATGAGTTTCTTGTAAATATCCGCCCATTCCTCGTGCCCAATGCGGTCCTGGTATTGCATGGCCAGGCTGCGAAATTCCTGCTGATAGCTGAGAGTAGTCTTTTCGGTCACCAGACGTTTGTTGTCCAGAATTTTCTTAACCGAAAGTAATATCTGGTTGGGATTCAGTGGCTTGATGAGGTAATCATCGATTTTGGAACCGATGGCATCCTCCATAATGTGTTCCTCTTCGCTCTTCGTGATCATCACTACCGGCAGGTTCGGCTGCTGTTGCTTAATCTGCGCGAGCGTTTCGAGACCGGTCATGCCCGGCATCATTTCGTCGAGGAAGACTATGTCAAACCGGTCATTCTCAATACGGTCCAGCGCATCCGCGCCGCTGTTTACGGGCGTAACGTTGTAACCTTTATTGGTGAGGAACATGATATGTGGTTTGAGAAGATCTATTTCGTCATCGGCCCAAAGGATGTTATATTGCATAAGGCTCTTTTTTCAAATGGTAATTAGTTTAAAACAATAAAAGGCTAACGCATCGGAAGAAGCTGGTCGTATACGTAAAACGGTTTTAACGTTTTTTAAGAAATATACGGCTAATCCTTATACGTTAACCTTCCTTGTAAAAAATGTATTCCACAAAGGCTTGTTAAGACAAAAATTTTCGGGTGACCCGGTCGAGGTCATCGGGTGTGTCCACGCCATGCGAATCATCTGATGTGACTACCGCCTTGATCGCGTAACCGTTTTCGAGCCAGCGCAATTGTTCAAGGGCCTCGGCTTTTTCCAGCGAGGAAACGGGAAGTTTGGTAATCTCGGCCAGAACATCGGTTCTGTATGCGTAAATGCCAATGTGTTTATAAAAAACATGGGATTTCAGAAACTCCTCCTGGCTCTGCGCATTACGCAGGTAAGGGATCGTTTGTCGGCTGAAATACATCACTTCATCTCGCTTATTCAGAACCGCCTTTGGCACATTCACGTTAAAGAGAATGTCGTCATTGTCGATCACCTTCACCAACGTGGCCAGCTCGGTTTCACCATTCAGGACGGAGGCGAGGTGATCAATCGGCTCCGGGCTGATAAAAGGTTCGTCGCCCTGGATGTTGACGACGTAATCGTATTGGCCGTCTGTTTTGCTCAGTGCTTCAAAGCAGCGGTCGGTGCCGCTTTGATGGTCCTGTGAGGTCATTACCGCAGTTCCGCCGAATTCGCTGACGTGGTTCAGTATCCTTTCATCGTCCGTGGCTACGATAACCTGATCGAGTTGAGTAGCTTTGGAAGCTTGTTCGTAGACCCGCTGGATCATGCTTTTCCCTCCGATATCCACCAAAGCTTTGGCAGGGAACCGGGTAGAAGCGTAGCGGGCGGGTATTATTCCTAGAATGCGCACGAGGTCGTTATCAGTTAAATTGGAATTCAAAATAAAGGTAAAAAATTGCAAAATCTTTTTTCGTTCCGGTTTTCGGAAAACATCTGGCGGGTAATGCCCGATGCCGATCCAGGTAGTTCTCTGTGGGCCATCGAGTTACGTAACCCTGAAAGACGTGAAGTCTCGTTTGCAGTGATCGATATCCATAACTTCGCCGTAAAATGGCAGCGGCAGGTGGAAGGTACGGATTGGTGGACGTCCCTGATGGCTTTTTCCGATGGCCATATTTTTTTACACAATTACCGCTATCCCGAGATTCCCGAACCGACGGACCTCCTTGCCGTGAATGCGGAAACCGGATTGTTGTCATGGATTTTACCTAACCACTTACTGGTCAGTAATGCAGGAAACGGCTTGCTGGAAGTGGCTACCAAGCAGGGCGATTTATTTAAACATCTGCATTGCAATGCCGCTACGGGCGAGCTGCTACCATTAAATACGGAACTGCCGGAACCGGCGTACGAAATAATTTTAACCGAACCCGTTCGTTACATCGAAGGGAATACATACTTCGGGCGGCTCGCGCAATTTATTAGCAACGCAACCGGCGGTCACAACTCCGCAGCCATTGATTATTTGGAGAAAAGACCCTATATAATCTTTTCTTATTATATTTACGAGCAAGATAAAACAGTGCAATACCTCCTCATAGTGACCGATCAGAAGCAGCAGGTCTTACACGAGAAACTATCGGAAGAGCGGGAAGGAATAGGCCGCTCGACAATGATGCTGAAAGCGTCCACACTGGTTTATCTAAAAAATAGCAACGAGTTTTCGAGTTTAACGCTTTCATAATAAATGAAATATATTTTTTGCCTGGCCCTTTTGGCGGGATTGATGACAGGTTTGACAAGTGCCCGGGCTGAGGGATTGAATGCTGTTGACTCTGTGGGGGTTGAAAAGGTAGGAGGGAAGATCTTCATTATACATAAGGTTAACCAGGGCCAGACGATGTTCGCCGTCGTGCGGCAATACGGAACCACCATTCACGCCTTGCGCGAAGCCAATCCAGGCATGAGCGACCAAATCCAATCGGGGCAGACGATCAGGGTGCCTTACACGCCTAAGGTCACCAAGAAAGAGGCCAAAAAAGACGAAAAGAAAGAAGACAAAAAGGAATTAGTGAAAGCGGAGGTGAAGGAAACCAAGCCTGTTGCTGATATACCTTCGGTAGCTACCAGTACTTCTGCGCCGTCGGCATCTTCGGCCGCAGCACTTCCCGCCAATGGCATTCACAAAGTAGAACCCGGCCAGACATTGTATCGTGTGGCTGTGAAATACGGCGTGCTGATGGCTGATCTGCGTAAATGGAACAATTTGACAGACGATAACCTTAAAGATGGCCAAGAACTGATTGTAAGCGAGAAAGGAATAGAAAAAGCGGCTGCACCGGTGGCAGCACCGCCTGCGAAAGTGGCAACAACGGTTGTGAAAGATTCTGTGAAAGCCAAAACGGCGGTTCCGGAAAAAGTGGTGAAGCCCGTGGAGGAAGTAGCTCCGCCGAAAGTGGTGAAAAGCAAGAAAAAGTCGGAATCGGGCCTTGCAGAAGTGATTGAAACGGACGAAAGTACCAGCAAATTCCTGGGCTTGCACCGTACCGCGCCGATCGGCTCGCTGGTGGAGGTTTTGAATGAATACAACCAGGAGAAAATCATCGTCCGCATTATCGGCCGCATTCCCGACACCAGCGTAAACGACGACATCGTGATCAAACTGTCGTCACGCGCATTTGAAAAAGTTTCCCCCAATAGCAAACGATTCAGGGCCGTAGTGAGTTACCTTGAATAACTACGGAGACATATTATGAAACACGCACCACAGTTTCGTTCTAAAAGAGAAGAAGAACGGGAAGCGCTCAAAAACACGCCCGGGTACAAGGTTTGGAGTGTTATGTTTACGCTTCTGTACCCGTTTATCGCCGTATTCACATTCCTTTTTTCGGGTATTGTAATGATTTTTTCAGGTATCTCACGCGTGCTGGCCTACCTGTTCGGAGGTAGTCATGCCAGACATTGATTCCACCGCATATCCGCCTGAGTATGTTGCCGAGCTGCTCGATAAAAAGGTAGCGCAATACAACAAATCCGATTTCATTGCCTTCGACCCGATCAGTATCCCGCACAGGTTTTCGGCAAAGCAGGACATTGAAATCATGGGTTTCTGGGCGGCAGTACTTGCCTGGGGCCAGCGCAAAACCATTATCAACAAATGCCTGGAACTGGCCGCATTAATGGACAATGCGCCCTACGACTTCGTGCGCAATCATCACGAGAACGACCTGAAACCGTTCCTGCATTTCAAACACCGTACTTTCAACGCTACCGATACCCTCTATTTCCTGCATTTTTTTCAGGAGTACTACAAAATCCACGACTCACTGGAGTACGCATTCAGCAGTCATTTGAAGCCGACCGACATTACGATCGAAAACGCGCTAATTGGCTTCCACGACCTGTTTTCGAACTCCGAAATCTTCCCCGCACGTACACGCAAGCACATTGCTACGCCAGCCCGGAAATCCTCATGCAAGCGCCTGAACATGTTCTTGCGCTGGATGGTACGTAAGGACAGCCACGGCGTCGACTTTGGCATTTGGAACACCATCCGCCCTGCGCAACTCGTTTGCCCCTGCGATGTCCACGTCGACCGCGTAGCGCGCATCCTGGGTCTCATCAAACGCCCTGTTACCGACTGGCAGACTGCCACCGAGCTTACTGCATCGCTGCGGCTTCTTGATCCCAATGATCCTGTGAAGTATGACTTTGCATTGTTTGGATTGGGGATTGAGGGGTTTGCCAATTAGAAAAGCTTTTTGACTTCCAGATAATTAGGGTTTAAACCAAAGTATTTTGTCAATTTATCATGGGTACTTTGTAATTAATTCAAGGCAAAAAATGCTCTAAATCCGCTAAGTAACGTCATTGTTCCGCTGGTACAACCAATTCTTAATTCAAAATTTCCCTTTCAAACTTGTGCTGTCAAAAAGCGATTTGAAGACCATTTCATTCAATTTAAACATGCACGATTATGAAAAACAGTTACAAAATGGTAATTACGTTGTTCGCAGGAGCCCTCTACTTGCCTTATGCAAATGCTCAAACACACTTTGGAGAAGGGGTTGGTACAGTTGGGGGAGGACACGTATTCATCGGCACCTACGCCGGTAAATCAAATGGAGCTAATGGGTTATACAATACTTACATCGGCTATGGATCGGGAACGAAGGGCGTTACGGACTTTGGGAATGTTTATTTGGGGAGTTTTAGCGGTGAAAAGGCTGAGAACAGTTCTTCGAATATCTTTATTGGAAGCTCCGCTGGGCAGAATCATACTAATGGGGATGGCAACATCTACATGGGTTATCAAGCAGGAATGTTCACGTCCGGTAGTCTTAATGTAGGCATTGGACGCTGGGCTGGCCAGAAATCAAAAGGCACACAAAATTGCTTTTTGGGGAATGAAAGCGGATTGATGAATGAAGCTGGAAGCTACAACGTCTTTATGGGAGCCAAGGCCGGGACCAGCAATGAAACCGGAAACTTTAATACTTTCCTCGGCCATGGGGCAGGCCTAAGTAATACAAACGGCGAAAAGAACACTTATTTGGGTTATGCCGCGGGAGGTAATGCCGGTTTGGTAAATGCGACTGCCGTCGGAGCATCAGCAATGGTCACGGGCAGTCATTGCCTGGTTTTGGGAAATAATGCCAATGTCGGTATCGGCTATTCTGCCCCGTTCTATCAACTACAACTAAGCAAAAGCATTGCAGCTAAGGCAGGGTCCTCGGCTTGGTCGGTAGTGTCAGATTCAAGACTTAAGAGGAATGTAACGGAGTTTACAGATGGCTTGAATCAATTAAAACAAATCAAACCCGTGTGGTTTCAGTACAATGGCAAAGCGGGCATTGAAACCGGCGATACGAAGTTCGTAGGCATCATCGCGCAGGAAATGCAGAAAATAGCGCCTTACACGGTTGGTACATTTGTATACCAAGATTCGCTGGGCAACAAAACAGAATACCTGGATTATGATGCCAATGCGGTTACTTATATTCTAATCAACTCCGTGAAGGAGCAGCAGCGCATTATCGAGGATAAGGAAGCCCAAATACAGAATCTGGAAAGTCGGCTTGAAAGGTTGGAGCGCTTAGTGAGCGCTACGCCAGGGGGTTTCAACAGCGCTGGAAAAGAGGCTGGCAGTTTGGAGCAAAATGTTCCCAACGGCTTTTCGAATAAGACTTCCATTAAGTATTTCATTCCGCAATCTGTAAACACAGCCGTAATCGATATTTACACAGTGGCGGGAGTAAAAGTGAGCTCTCATACGATATTAGAGCGTGGGGCAGGTGAATTGGTGATTTCAGCAGATAAATACCGGAGCGGGGTGCACGTCTATGACCTGATTATGGATGGTAAGAGTTTGGGGGCAAAGAAGATGGTAGTAGAATAGGAGATATGATTAGCAGAATCAAGAGGGCTTTGGTAACGAAGCTCTCTTTTTGTTTCCTAATGAACAATAGTATGATCGAATAACGGGGCATGCCTGATGCACAGACCTCCGATAACTAACCCTGAGTATCCGCTGCGTCATTGCTTTTCCGTTCTCCCGGAGCTTCCAGCCAGTTTTGTACTAGTTACAAAATCAATCGAGGTAAATCCTCAATCATTTAAAACATTATTGATCATGAAAAAATGGTACAGAACGGCAGGAGTATTGTTACTTGGGATTCACACGCTTTCACAAGTACAAGCGCAAGGTACTCATTACGGGCAAGGTGCAGGGACGCAAGGAGTAGGCCATGCTTTCTTTGGCGTCGATGCCGGAAAAATGAATGTGGGGAAAGAAAATACTTACATAGGCCATGAGGCAGGGAGGGATGGAACTATTGGCTATCAGAATACCTACGTTGGATTTAACGCGGGGAAAGTGACGAATTCTAACTATAACACAATGATCGGCGCGCGGGCTGGTGAGAACTCCACAGGGCAAATAAATACATTTATCGGATACACCGCTGGGCAAAATACGAAAGGGCATTCCAACACTTTTATAGGATTCGGAGCTGGCGATGGGAACATATATGGAAATTGGAACACGTACATGGGACTTTATGCTGGTCATCAAGGCGATGACAATACGATTGTTGGTTACAATGCAGGACCTGAAAATACAGGAAATGAGAACGCATTTTTTGGAAAGGGAACCGGATTTAAGGTCAAGCTAGGTTCTTATAATACCTTTATCGGAACACATGCGGGCTTTAATGCGACAAGCGGTACTGGCAACGCTTTTTTTGGGCGTAAAGCCGGATATGGAACTACTATCGGAAACAGTAATTCTTTTTTTGGTTATCAAGCAGGAATTTTCAATACTACTGGAAGCAACAATACTTATTTGGGCTATCAGAGCGGGGGAAATGCCACACTTACCAATGCCACGGCGATAGGGGCGAATGCGTTGGTGACGGCTAGCAACAGTGTTGTACTAGGCAATAGCGCCAAAGTAGGTATAGGCTATTCTGCACCGTCCTTCCAACTCCACCTCAGCACCGACGCCGCTGCCAAAGCCGGATCGCCGGATTGGATCGTAGCCTCCGATAGCCGTCTCAAAAAGAGCATTTCCAACTTCACAGACGGCCTCGATTTGTTGAAACAAATCCGTCCCGTCTGGTTCCAATACAACGGGCAGGCCGGAATTGAAACCGGCGACAAGAAGTTCGTAGGCGTCATCGCCCAGGAAATGCAAAAAATTGCCCCATATACCATCGGAACATTTGCTTATCAGGATTCATTAGGAAATAAAACGGAATACCTGGATTACGACGCGAATGCTGTAACCTACATTCTGATCAATTCCGTGAAAGAGCAGCAGCAGGTAATCGAGCAAAAAGATGTCGAACTGAAAGAAATGAATGCACAGGTGACCGATTTGTCGAAGCGGCTCGAACAGTTGGAGCGGATCGTGGCTTCTAATACCGCGAAACCTCTGAATGGTAGTGCAGCGCGAATGGAGCCGAATGCGAATGGCGTAGTTCTCGAACAAAATGTGCCGAACGGATTTTCCGGAAGTTCAGCGATCAAATACTTTATTCCGCACTCGGTGAAGGAGGCAAGAGTGGATGTGTATGCAGTAAACGGTATGAAAGTGAATTCCTATCCGGTGAAGGAGCGGGGTGAAGGCCAGCTGACGATTTCGGCAGGAGATTTTCAGAATGGCGTTTTTCTTTATGATCTGGTAACGGATGGAAAGAGCAATGGCGTGAAGAAAATGGTGGTTCAGAAATAAGACACTATAATTGCATTAAAAGCAAAAGCGGGCTCCCGAGAGGAAACCCGCTTTTACCATTTCTACTGAAAATCAGTTTTACAATGCAGCATTCTCGAATCGCACCGATTCAATCGAGAACAAGGGTTTGCTACCCGCTTCTGCATTTTTAAATACAAAATAGACATTGTGCAGTTTGCCATCGGCTGGCACTTTCACCGGAATGCTGATCGTTTCCGACTTATCTACTTTACCTTCACCGATTTTGGTTCCCGCAACGCCATCGAGGCGGACTTCCAGCGTTCCTCCGGCAGAGCGAGCCGCATTACTTCCAACCGCAACAGCCAATTTTGAAATTTCGCTCAAGTCGATATCATCAAAAGCGATGAAACCGCCATCTTTCATGCCGATCACCATTTCATTGCCATTGTCACCTTTGTATTTGAAGGTGTTTTTGGTGGTGTCGGCCATGTTTGCCATTAGGGTCGCGGGGCGCAATGCTACGGTTTTCGAGCCTGTCAATGGACCCATGTTGCCGTTACCTTTGTCGGTATAGCTGGCTGTGAAGATGTATGAACCCTGCTTTTTCTTAGCCTCGGTTATATAAGAGCTCTTCAACGGCTTTTTGTCAACAGCTTTTTGATTATTGAGGTCCAGAATATATTTCACCATTTCCTCGATTTCCTCTGGCTTGTGTTGCGGGTGGCCGGGCATTGCCTGCTCGCCCCACACGCCGCTACCGCCCTTCAAAACCTTGTCTGTAAGCGTTTTCAAAGAATTGCGCTCTCTGGCGTACTTTTTCGCGACCTCGCGGTAAGCGGGGCCGATTGACTTTTTATCAATCGAGTGGCAGGCTTTACAATCGCTTAGTTCGATCATTCGCCTACCGGTTTCGAAGCCGCTGTTTGCCTGGTGGCCTTGTGCGAGTTGCGTTTTGTCGAAACCTTCGAGGTAGTTGATGGTCAGCGTTACCTCGTCTTCCGGAATCTTTTTGTTGGCCAGGCTGCCGTCTTCCTTATCTGAAACTGAAACTTCATAGTTTACGGGCTTATCGTTCCAGTAAAATGTCTTATTGCCTTTGATAGTCACATCCACTTTTGGAATAGCATTGCCCACGCGTACGACCACGTCCGAGGTGTTGGAGTTGCCCGCATTGTCGGTCACTTTCAAAGTTGCGGTGTATTCACCTGCCTTAGCGTACGTGAAGCTTGGGTTAGCCAGTGTGCTTTTTGGCAGACCTTTGCCAAATGACCATTCATATTTAATCGGATCGCCGTCATAATCCAGCGAGCCTTTGGAAGAGAAATTTACTTTCAAAGGAGTAGCTCCGGTGGTATTAGTAGCGCTAGCGACAGCCACCGGCACGCGGTTACCTGCATTGAAGGTAATGTGTGACAGGCTGGCTTCGTCGTTCTGTGCGAACCAGTTGGGGCCGTATTCCAAAGTATACAATGAACCGTCTTTCGCAAACTGCATGTCGATCGGGTGGCTGAACTTGGTGCCCGGCATGAAACGCTCGATGCTTTGCAGATCGCCCTTCTCGTTCATGGTCACGATGTTAATGTAATCGCGGATCCAATCGTAGGCGAAGAATTTGCCATTGTAATAGGAAGGGAATTTAACCTTGCTATCCTCATAATCAGCAGCATAATATACCGGGCCAGCCATAGCATTACGCCCTCCTTTGCCAACAATCGCCCCAAATTCCGGTGAATCGGCATATGGGTAATAAATGAACGCAGGCTGAGCAGGCGGCAATTCCTGTAAACCGGTGTTATGCGGCGAGTTATTGATCGGTTTCAAAGGATCGAACGGCTTGCCGGAAGTGCTGTCGGCGAAGTTGAAATCGATATACGGCCTGTTGTTAGCGATAAACAGCGGATAACCGAAATAACCTGCCTTTCTGGCCTGGTTCACCTCGTCATAACCTCTCGGTCCGCGCTTGGGATCGTCGTTAGACGCGTCGGGACCTACATCTCCCCAGTACAAATAGCCTGTGTGCTGATCCACTGAAATACGATAAGGGTTGCGGGTACCCATTACGTAAATCTCCGGACGGGTCTTATCTGTTCCGGGAGGGAAAAGGTTGCCTTCGGGAATGTCGTACAGGTTGGTACCGCCCGGCATATTCGCACGACGGTCGCCGTAGCGGGGTTTGATACGCAATACTTTTCCTCTCAATGAGTTCGTATTGGAAGAAGTGTGCTGGCCATCCCATCCTTCACGTCCCGGGCGTTCATCAATAGGCCCATATCCATTGGATTGGAACGGGTTTACATCGTCGCCGGTGGACAGATAGAGGTTACCTTTCGCATCCCAGGCGATAGAACCGCCAGTATGGCAGCAGTCTGTGCGTTTTACTGGTACAGTCAGAAGCACTTCTTCCGTACTGAGCAGCACCGTGTCCTTCACATCGTCATATTTGAACCTCGACAAATGCTGCGCGGTATCTTTTTCCGACGATGGGGGAGAATAGTACATGTATACCAGCTTGTTGGTTTTGAAGTTAGGGTCAATATTCAGGCCCATTAACCCGTATTCCTGTTTGGTATAAACGGGTACTTCACCCACGAGTTTAATCTTCCCGGTTTTGGGATTGTAGAGTTTAACCTTTCCCTTTCTTTCGGTGAAAAGTACACGTTGGTCATCGAGAACGACGAGTTCGGTCGGCTCGTCGAGCTTGGAAGCCAATACTTTTTTAGTAAAGCGGTTTTCTTCCGGGCGGGATTTGGAATAATCCAGCTTCGACGCCATGGCCCAGTTGAGCCCGCCGGTCAGGTGTTTTACAAAAACTGGATTGGTATAAGTAGCATCTTCATGCCCGAAGTTCGTGTAAAATGCACGGCCCCCATCGAACTCGTGGTACCACGACATCGGGTGGTTGTCGCCCATTTTGCCATCCTTGTAAGTCTTTTCATCGATCTTCACAAGGACGTTCACTTTCTCATTAAAGTTTTTGAAATCGTAAAATTCGTCCTTGATCTTCCACTTTTTTGGAAAACCATCCATCGAAGGGTGCTGATCATTCACTACAAACGCTTCGCCTTCCTGCACATTCGGGTTGCCTGGGTGGCTCAGGAATTGTGCGCCTGCGAGTTTGTTGTACCATCGCCAATCGTATTCGGTATCGGTTGCCGCGTGAATACCCACGTAGCCGCCGCCCGCCTGGATGTAGCGCTCAAATGCATCCTGCTGCTTGTCGTTCAGTACATTACCGGTGGTGTTCAGGAATATGACTGCGCTGTATTTTTGCAGATTTTTATTGGTAAAAACAGCCGCATTTTCAGTAGTGTCTACCGCAAAGCCAGTTTCTTTACCTAGTTTTAAAATGGCTGTTTTCCCTGCGGGGATAGAAGAGTGCCGGAAGCCGGCGGTTTTGGAGAATACCAGCACACGCTTTTCCGGCGTCACCGTCTGGGCCGTAGCCACCAGACCGCAACATGCCAGGGCCGTCACGCCGGCAACCCTGAAACGTTTTAAAACTTTTCGAAAAGGGGATTCATTCATTAGATTGGTTGGTATTGGTTAACGTAGAAAAAACCTACCTTCCATAAGGAAGATAGGTTTTCAATATACTTGTAAGATCGACAATTATAAACCGAGCACCTTGCGGTTAAATGCCTCGTCTGCACCGGTTCCTGCAAAATCATCAAATGCTTTTGTAGTCACTTCGATGATATGGCTTTCGATGAACGGTGCGCCTTCCGCCGCGCCTTGTACGGGCGACTTAATGCAGCATTCCCATTCCAGGACCGCCCAGCTGTCGTAATCATATTGCGACAGTTTGGAGAAGATTCCACCGAAATCCACTTGGCCATCTCCGAGCGAACGGAAACGTCCGGCGCGATCAGCCCAGCCTGCAAAGCCGCTGTAAACACCCTGCTTCCCGCTAGGGTTGAATTCCGCATCTTTTACGTGGAATGCTTTAATGCGATCATGGTAAAGATCGATGAATTGGAGGTAATCCAACTGCTGCAACACAAAGTGGCTCGGGTCATAGTTGATATTTGCACGGGTATGGCCGCCGAGGTAGTCTACAAACATTTCGAAGGTAGTACCGTCGAACAAGTCCTCGCCTGGGTGCAATTCGTACGCAACGTCCACACCGTTTTCGTCATACACGTCCAGAATAGGCTTCCAGCGGGCAGCCAGTTCTTTGAATGCGGTTTCTACCAAACCCGCCGGGCGCTGAGGCCAGGGGTAAAGGAAAGGCCATGCCAATGCTCCAGAGAAGGTCGCGGAGGCCTTCAGCCCTAATCTGCGGCTGGCTTGCGCCACTAGTTTCAAATGCTCAACAGCCCATTCCGCTCGTGCTTTTGGGTTCTTGCGAACTTCCGGTACGGCGAAACCATCGAACAGATCGTCATAAACCGGGTGCGAAGCTACCAGCTGGCCGATAATGTGCGAAGCCAATTCGGTGATTTGTAGTCCTTTGTCAGCGAGCTTGCCTTTCAGCTCGTCGGCGTAAGTCTGCGATTCCGCAGCTTGCTTCACGTCGATCACGCGCGGGTCCCAGGTAGGAAGTTGGAGGCCCTTGTAGCCTAGCCCGGCCATGTAGTCGGCAATGGTATCCAGTGAGTTGAACGGAGCTTCGTCGCCAAGGAATTGGGCGAGGAAGATACCGGGGCCTTTTATTGTTTTCATGTTTTAAATGATTGAATGACTGAATGATTGAATGACTGAATGAAAAATGATTGAATGACTGTGGGTAGTTATTTGGCGTTTTTGCGGGCCTTGGAGAGGATCTTGATGAGTTCTTCTGCTTCGTCCATCAGAGCTTTCAGCTTTTCTGAGGGGAGAATACCTGCTTCGGACATTATCTCCATCCAGAAGAGTGATTCATCCGCTTCTTCAACCGTTATGCTCATCTTCGCGAAGAACTCATTCTGACTTCTTGCCCTACACACAGCTCGATAATTGGCTCCGATAGACGACGCTGATCGTAGAAACTGCTTTCCAACAACCCGTGCCTCCTCTGTCGGTGGCAATGCTTTAAAGACTCTAATGCTCCTCAATACAAATTGCTTAGTGCGCCCCTGCAACTGAGAAACAAAATCCTTTTTATCATCAGCCATATTCATAGTGTGCTAGCAAAAAAGCGCAGACGCCCATTCAATCATTCAGTCATTCAATCATTCAAAATTAGATTTTAACCCAAGCCTCTTTCTTATTGCTTTCCAAAATTCTCTCGCAAATCAGCAACTCCCGATACCCATCCGCAAACGTTGGGAATGTTGGGTTTTCAGGCTGTTTGCCGGCTGCGATTGCCGCGTAAACTTCCTTGAACATTTGTTTTGAGGTATCCGGAAAGCCTTCGTTGTGGCCGCCTGGGAAGGTAATCGTTGAGCGTACGTCCTCGTTCACGAGCGATGGGTCGCGCATAAGGATTTCATTCGCTTTGTCGCGGTTGCCAATCCACATTTCGTTCGGGGACTCAGAGCACCAGCTGAATGTCTTTTTAGAACCGGAGATTTCCAGTGACATGCGGTTTTTACGACCTGCCGAAACCTGCGAAACGGTGATGACCCCTTTGTTTCCATTGTCGAAACGAAGCAATACATTCGCGTGGTCTTCGGTATTGATAGGCACATCGGCGTAATCTTCCGGTTGCAGCAATTTACCCGAGTAAGTCTCAACGGCTTTCAAAGGCTTCTTGCGGGTTTTGTGAACGGTGTTGAAATCGGCCAGCACGGCAACGGTTTTGAGGCCAGTAATGTATTCGAGAATGTCCATCAGGTGGGAGCCGATGTCGGCGATGGCGCGTGAATCGCCGGATTTGTCTGGTTCGAGGCGCCAGTTATAGTCGGTGTTGTAGAACAGCCAGTCTTGCAGATATGAACCGATGAATGAATAAATCTCACCCAGTTCACCTTTTTCGCGCATCGATTTCATCTGGCGTGCCAGCGGGTAGTAACGCAGGTTGAAGTGAACGGCATTCACGAGACCTGTTTTTGCAGCCAGTTCTACGAGTTCTTCCGCTTCTGCGAGGTCTTTTGCCAATGGTTTTTCACAAATCACGTGTTTTCCGGCGAGCAATGCCGCTTTCGACTGTGAGTAGTGCAGGAAGTTAGGCGTACAAATGTGGACAGCCTGAATGTCATCCTGTTTCAACAGTTCATCGAACGTGTAGAAACGTGCAATGCCAAGCGCGTCAGCTTTTTCCTTGGCCAGTTCTGCGGTCACTTCGCAAAGTGCGGCAACTTCTACATTAGGAAGACGTCTCAGTGCTTCAATGTGTGCGGGGCCAATGAAGCCTGTTCCGACAACGCCAACTTTGATTTTGTTCATAAATGGGTATGGAATGATTGGTGAAAAACAGTCCGCTCTCGCGGGTTAAATTGAGATGTACAGTAATTGATTGAGTATTCAGGATCAGAAATCGGTCCATTTCGTCTCCGTCTTGTTCGAAGCAATGACGGCGTCGATGAACTTCATACCTCTAAGCCCATCCTGTGCAGTAGGGAAGTCGTACACCGGATCGGCCTTTTTGCCTTCCCAGTAGGCCCTTACATGAATGGCGAAGTTGCGGTAGAGATTGGCGAAGGCCTCGAAATAGCCCTCGGGGTGACCGGCCGGGATGCGGGTGTGCACCTGCGCGGCTTTGGACAGGGTGCCCACGCCCGTACGGATGATGCGTGTGCCCTGATTGGTTTTGTGAATCAGCGTATTAGGCTCCATTTGCTTCCATTGCAGGCCGCCGGTTTCGCCGTACACACGGATGTTGAGGTCATTTTCCTCACCGTTGGCGATCTGGCTGTTTTGTAGAATGCCTTTGGCGCCGTTGTTGAAGCGAAGTAGAATATTGGCATCATCATCCAGCAAACGGCCTTCCACAAATATTGTAAGGTCGGCACAAACTTGGGTTATTTTGAGTCCGGTGATGTATTCGGCCAGGTTTTCGGCGTGGGTACCGATATCGCCCAGGCCTCCCGCAGCTCCCGAGCGCTTCGGATCGGTACGCCATGCAGCCTGTTTGTTGCCGGTAACTTCCACCAGTGTGGCCAACCAGCCCTGCGGATATTCCACAATTACCTTCCTGACTTCTCCAATGGCGCCCGAGGCGATCATCTGGCGCGCCTCCTTTACCATAGGGTATCCGGTGTAGTTATGCGTGAGGCAGAAGACCAGACCGGTTTTTTCAACCACAGCCACTATCTCTTCTGCTTCTTCGGTATTGAGTGTAATCGGTTTATCACATACGACGTGGAAGCCATTTTCCAGCGCAAGCTTCGTAGGTGCAGCGTGCATATGGTTGGGTGTAACAATGGAAACAAAATCCATGCGTTCCCCTTCCGGCAGTTGCTTTTCTTTCAGGATCATCTCCTCAAAGTCGTTATAAACCCTGTTTTCAGGCAGATATAGCGCTTTTCCGGTTTCCTTAGATTTGGCAGGATCGGAGCTGAAAACTCCGCAAACCAGCTCAATTTCTCCATCCATGATCGCTGCACGGCGATGGACCCCACCAATAAATGCATCCAGGGAGCCGCCTACCATGCCCATTCTGATCTTTCTTGACATTCCAGTTGGTTTAAGGTTTTTGTAATAATTATACAGATAAGAAAGTGCCTTTGGAAAGACTCTTACTTCCTACAAATATAAATTTAAGACATAAAAAACATTGCTAAGGAATAGCGAAATGCAGTAGAATTCCCCGGAGTTTGTTTTTTTTGTGAAATCTTTGAATAAAAATAGTATCCCGAAATCAATCATCTAATTCAAATAATCAAACCCATTTAGTCACATGTCCCAATCAGTTAACAGCGGCAGGCTCTTCAATGCAAGTTGTTTTGCGCTCATAACCACTGCATTCTCATTCAGTATCCGTGCAGGGATTCTGCCCCAGCTGGGCACCGAGTTCAACCTCACGGCCGAACAACTGGGCTTTATCAACTCGATGTGGTTCTTCGGGTTCCCGCTCGCGATGATCATCGGAGGGCTCGTGTATCACACCATCGGTCCGAAAACGATCATGCAGGTTGCGTTCGTTTGTCACGCGATTGGTATTATCATGACGATTTACTCGGGCGGTTACACCGGTCTTCTGATCTCCACGTTCCTGATCGGAGTAGGTAATGGCTGTACCGAAGCTGCTTGTAACCCTATGATCGCTGATTCTTACGAAGGTTTGCAGATGAGCAAAATGCTCAACCGCTTCCATATGTGGTTCCCCGGTGGTATCGTAGTCGGTTCGTTGATCTCGAAATTCATGACTGACGCCAACCTCGGCTGGCAGGCGCAGATCTGGGTGATCCTTATCCCGACTGTGATCTATGCATTTCTTTTCTGGGGACAAACATTCCCTAAACCACACGTGGACGGTGTAACTTCACTCGGTGAAAACGTGAAGGCGATGTTCACACCATTGTTCCTCTTCATCTTCGTTTGTATGGCCTTCACTGCAATCAGTGAATTCGGTCCACAACAATGGACAGGCTTGATCATGAGCAAAAGCGGTGCAAGCCCGATGCTGATCCTCGCATTGGTGACAGGTTTGATGGCGATCACACGTTTCTTCGCACACCCGATTGTGGCTGCAATTGGCCAAACCGGTATCCTGTGGGGCTCATCAATCCTCGCAGCAGCGGGTATTTACTTGTTCAGCACAGTCACTGGTCCTGCGGCTTATGCGGCAGCTGTGATCTTCGCAATGGGTGTGGCGTTGTTCTGGCCGACCATGATTGGTTTCGTGGCGCAAAACGTGCCTTTGAGCGGCGCGTTAGGGATGTCGATTGTCGGTGGTATCGGAATGTTCTCGACAGCTATCTGGCAACCGGTGATCGGTAAATGGCTGGACGATGCCAAGGCTGAAAAGATCGCGCAGGGCCTTAGCGGTGATGAAATGGAACTGGCGGCGGGCCAGGCCACATTAAGCACGATGGTGATGTTCCCGGCGGTGCTGATCGTCGCGTTCGGTATCCTGTATTTCTGGATGAAAGGACGTAAAACGGTAACCACTTCTTCGGCAGCAGTTCACTGATTTGGCTGATATATCAATGCAAAACGGGCGCTTATAAGGCGCCCGTTTTGCATTAGTGGTATTTCAGAAGACATTATCTGAGCTTCACGATCGTCACGCCCGCACCGCCGCGGTCTGCGTGCTCGTCGTACATACCCGCTACCTGCTTGTAACCGCGCAGGTGGTTGCGCACGAGCGTACGCAGGATGCCATCACCCTTGCCATGCACAATGCGTAGCTCATCATAGCCGAGCATGATGGCATTGTCCATAAACTGATCGACCAATCCCAGCGCTTCCTCACCGCGTTTGCCGCGCATATCGAGGTTAAAACTGAAATTGAGCATCCGCTCGTTCATATCCACGCCTTTGGAAGTCGTTTTCAGCCCTTTTTCACCGGTAGCGGCCCGGTAAGCCTTGCGTGAGACTTTTTCGAGGCGGTTCAGTTTCACATTCGATTTCAGGTCGCCGATGCGAATTTCAGCGTCCTTGCCTTTGATCGAAAGTACCTCCCCGATGGCCGTTTGCCCGCTGATACGCACGTAGCTGCCTGGCGTAATGTCGCCGCCTTCCGGTTCGTATTCTTCTTCTATGGGCTGCGCTTCGGTTACCTCCGCCAGTTTCAGGTTGTTTTTGCCAAAATTTTCAAGCGTTGTCCGTGCTGTTTTGGTCTTTTCCTTTTCAGCCTTATTCTCTTTTATTTCTCTGATGGTGTTTTCAATCAGCTGATTGGCGTCCGAAAGCAGGTTTTTTGCCTTCTGCTTGGCCTCATTGACGATCTTCTTCTCGTTGTTTTCGAGCTTCTCCTTCAATGCAGTATAATCAGCGACCTGCTTCGTCAGTTTACGCTCCTTAATCCCTATTTCAATGTTTTTCTCCGCAAATACGCGCCGTTCGATATCGAGTTCTTTCAACAGTTTTTCAAAGTTTACCTGCTGCGTACCTAACTTCTCTTTCGCACGGGCCACCACCGCCTTCGGTAATCCGATTTTGGAGGCGATTTCAAATGCAAACGAACTGCCAGGACGGCCGATTTCGAGCTGATAGAGCGGTTCCAGATGCTCACCATCAAAGCGCATGGCTCCATTTACCAGTCCCTCGGTTTTATCCGCAAGCACTTTCAAATTAGTGTAATGCGTATTGATCATTCCGAAAGCGCCCGATTTGGTCAGGTTTTCGAGAATGGCTTCCGCGATGGCCCCGCCGAGACCGGGTTCCGTTCCGGTACCGAACTCGTCGATCAGGAACAACGTCCTTTTGTTCGCCATCGACAAAAAATGCCGCATGTTGGTCAAATGCGAGCTATAAGTACTTAAGTCGTTTTCCAATGATTGTTCGTCGCCGATATCGATGAAGATATTTTGGAAGAAGCCCATGGATGAGCCTTCGAGCATTGGTACCAGCAATCCGCATTGGAACATATACTGAATCAGCCCGACGGTTTTCAATGCGACGGACTTACCACCCGCATTAGGCCCGGAAACGATCAGAATGCGCTGTTTTTCCTGCAATTCGATGTTGAGAGGGATTACTTTTTTCCCTTGCTTTTGGAACGACAAATGCAGCAGAGGGTGCCGCGCCTCGCGCCAGTCGATGAACTGGCGGTTTTCAAACGGCGGGTTAATGGCCCCTATTTCACCCGCTAATCTTGCTTTGGCACGCAGGAAATCCATCAGCCCCAGGAAACCGTAGGCCTTTTGCAGATCAGGTACGAACGGGCGAATATAGGCCGTCAGTTCGAGCAGAATGCGGTTGATCTCCCGGCGCTCTTCATATTCGAGCTCGCGGATTTCATTATTGGATTCAAAAACATCCGTTGGTTCAATGAACACGGTCTGGCCTGTCGCAGATTCGTCGTGAATAAACCCGCGTAGCTTCCGTTTGTGCTCGGCAGCCACGGGAATTACCATACGGCCATTACGGACAGTCAATGAGACATCATCACCAATCCATCCATTGCTCCTGGCCGATTTCAAAATGGTATCGAGCTTTTTACGGATACCAGCCTGTTCGGAGATCAGTCGCTTGCGAATGCGTGCGAGTTCAGGCGAAGCCGAATCACGGATTTGCCCGCGATCATCGATAATGCGGTCGATAGCGTCGGTAACGGCCTTTTCAACTTTGATCGTTTTGGCATATTCCCCCAAAATAGGAAATGCATCTGCCTCCTGGCTTTCGAAAAAGCGCAGGCAGAGGCGGATCGTCAGCAATGAGACTTTCAGGTCCGAAAACTCGGGCTGCGTGAGCAGCATTCCTTCAATAGAAGCGCGCTTTAAATAAGGCGTCGCGTCAATGTAGTTCTGGGAAGGAAAATTCTCACCCAGTTCGAGAATGCGCTGCATTTCGGCGGTTTGGCTCACGAGCTTCTCGACCATGCCGAAATTTTCAGAAAACCGGATTTTTTCGACATAGCTCTGACCCAAAGAGCTGATACAAAGCTCCTTCAATCGTTCTCTCAGCTTATCGAATCCCAGTTTTTGTTCTAATGTATTGGGGTAAAGCATTTTTAATGGCTATCGGCTGTCGGCAATCGGCCGTCAGCATTGTAATTGAATGGCAATCGGCTGTCGGAAATCAGCCGTCAGCACTGTTAGTTAATGTATATTTTTGGATCCTGAGTAGCCGACTGCCGTTCTAAAAAACGTTTCGGATCTCCTCCTTCAAAACCTTCAACGCGTGCGTCGAGGGTTGAGCTTCTTTCTCGATCACGTGCGAAAAAACTTTTTTGGCAAGGTCGGCTGCGGGGGATTCAGCGCTGACTTCTGCCGCAGCCTGATTCACAATTGCCACAGTTTCATTCATCGCATTCACGATTTGCTCCCAGGCATGGGTACTCACATAGAGCTGCTGCGCCACATTGTGATTGTATTCCTCCCGGATCTCGTGCAGGATGATCTGTTGCAGTTCCAGCGCGCTTGTCGCCGAAGGCACCAATCGAAGCAACAAGTTATTAGGGGTAATACGTTCCAGAAACAGGCACATTCGCTCGTACGCCTGCAAGCGCAGGGGCAATGTGATTTCGATGTTTTTGCTCCGGATATCCCACCGCTGTTTCTCAAATATCTTGTTAGCGACGGTCGTAATGGTGAGGTACATGCCGAATGTCACGACGCCCCCGAGTACCAGAATTGTCAATATCCAAATATATTCCATGGTGTGAAATTGTAATTTTGTGCCAAAATGAGGCACAAAATTAAAGGATTAGCCGCATTTGGCGGATATTTATTTCAAAACGCGAATGGAACAGCGTCAGTTTGCGTTAACTGATTTATCGCAATCAAGAACAACGAGCAGGAATGGATAACCCGATTCAATTGACCGAAGCAGCAAGGCTGGAAATCAGATCGACATTGGAAGCCAACAAAATCCCCGACACTTATGGGCTCCGGGTAGGGTTAAGAGGGGGTGCGTGCAGCGGATCTTTTCTGCTTGGGTTCGACACAGCCACAGAGCATGACCAGACATACCTTATCGAGGGAATTAAGGTATTGATAGACAAGCGCCATCTAATGTACGTGATCGGCGTGTCGGTGGACTTTGAAGAGGGGGCGAACGGCAGCGGTTATACGGTTTCCGCCGCTGAAAAACTCAAATAAGTGCTTTGATCAATCTTCAACGGTTACATGCTTCCAGTTCTCGCCTGACCGGATGCGATTGAGCTGGGTATGCGTAATTCCAAATTGTTTTGCGATCATTTTTAAGCGGTTATTATCGTTTTTCAAAAGCTTCTTGATAATCCGCACCTTGCTTTCCGTCAGCTTGTAATTTTTGGTACGGCGGGGGATCACCCGGTTGATGAATGCGGGGTTCTCACGGTTATGGTCGATCATTTCCGCTTTTGTAACCCATTTCAGGTTCTCGTAATGGTTATTCTGCTTATCGAAGTCCAGATGGATCACGAAGTTATGATCGGCGTCCGGTTTTTCCACGAAATGCTCGGCAACAAGTTTGTGTACATAGCGGTTGATGGTCTTGCCACCCGCTACGCGGATATTCAATGATCTATATCCCTGAATGACAGATCCCTTAATTACAACGCCTTCCTTTGGGTTGTTCTGGAAACTTTTCAACCTGCCATAGTTGGATACTTCGTAATGGGGAGCGTTCTCGATCTCGTCGAATATAATTTTTGCCCACTTTTCATTCCAGAAGCTCCGGCTTACATTTGATTCATTCATTTTGATAAAAGCTATTATTATAGTTTCTTAACGTTGTATGGTTGATCATGCCTTCCGGCCCCTTACCGGGAATCGGGAACGATCTTTTGGTGTTTCAAAAGTGTGTGTGGCTGTTGCGGATACCGCTTTGCAGCCATTATTTGTTTATTAAATTGATTTTGGCATGAAACGTACACTCATCATAGGAGCGACTTCCAATCCTTCCAGATACGCTTACCTGGCGGCACAGAAACTCAGGCACTATGGTCATCCCATTTTACTCATCGGACGCAGGAAAGGTTTTGCATTAGGAGAGGAAATCAACACAGACAAAACTGACTGGAAAGACGTAGATACCGTCACATTGTATATCAATCCGAGCCACCAACCTGAATACTACGATTACATCGTTTCTCTAAATCCTAAACGCGTTATCTTCAACCCTGGTACAGAGAATCCTGAATTTAAGGATATTTTAATCGATAAAAATATCATACCAATAGAGGGGTGCACTTTGGTAATGCTGTCGACCGGACAATTCTAGCCGGGTACCTTACCATCTGATCAGCGCCGACGCCCATGTAAATCCACTCCCGAATGCTGCAAGGCAAATCAGGTCGCCTTCTTTCACTTTGCCGGTTTCCCATGCTTCCGTTAAAGCAATGGGAATAGAGGCAGCCGTGGTGTTCCCGTAACGTTGTAAGTTATTGATAACCTGTGATTCGGCGAGCCCAAGTTGCTGGCGAACGTAATCGCTGATCCGGATATTCGCCTGGTGCGGAACCAGTAGATCAATATCGCCGGCCGTATAGCCATTAGCCTCCAAAGCCTCCTGGATCACCTCGCCAAAACGTACGATCGCATGTTTGAAAACGGCATTACCATTCATATATACATTATGCCCGCCTGCTTCGATCACCTCCGGGCTCACCGGACGACCTTCTCGGCTGCTGCCTGGATCTTTCACAAAGAGCTCTTCAGCAAACCGGCCGTCGGCATGCAGGTGTGTAGATAATATACAATGTTGGGGATCATCCGTGGCGGAAACCACCGCAGCTCCGGCTCCGTCCCCAAAAATAACCGCTGTATTACGCCCCGCCGTGCTCTTGTCGATCCACGACGACTGAATTTCCGAACCGACCACCAATGCTGTTTTGTACATCCCCGATTTGATGAATTGATCGGCAATAGAAAGTGCATACACAAATCCCGAGCATTGTTCGCGGATATCGATCACCGGCTTTCCGTCCATACCCAGTTCGCGCTGCATCAGAAACGCGGAGCCCGGGAAAAAGTAATCGGGAGTGATAGTAGCGTACACGATCACATCTATGTCATTCGGCGTAAGTCCGGCCCTGTCCAACGCCTGTCGGGACGCTGCGGCTGCCATGCTGTAATTGGTATCTTTCCCGTATTCGAAATACCGACGCTCCTGAATGCCCGTCCGCTCGCGGATCCATTCATCGGAAGTTTCCATCCATTGGGTAAGGTCATCGTTGGTGATGATATTGTCGGGAACGTAAAAGCCTAAACCTGTAATGCGGGAGAATGCCATGCTATTGGGGATGGTTCAAAACTACCGAGGGTTAAAGGTAGATAAGAACGGTATTTAATGCTAAAATGATAATAATAAGCAACATACGTTGCCGGTAAAGACCGCAAAAATGCAAAAAAAAGTCTTCGGTACCAATTCACGCCTGCTTTTTCCTGACGTTAGCGGCTATCGAAAGAAGCACGTAGACGACCAGTATCGCCGGGATAGCGAGGAATTTTAACGTAGCCAGCAGCATCACGGTGGCGCCGATCAAAATGAAACGTGCCTCATTGCCCTGCCATCCGAAATTTTTGAATTTGAGCGCTATCAGCGGAAGTTCCATAACCAGCGCGTACGACATTACCGCACTTAATATGAGCAGGTTATTCGTATTGATAATGATGTTCTTCCACATCTCGCTCTCTGTATGGACAATCAAAGGCAAAGAAGCGATGAGCATCGCATTGGCAGGCGTGGGCACTCCTATGAAGGAATCGGACTGGCGTGGATCATTGTTGAACTTCGCCAGGCGGATCGCCGAGAAAATCGCGATGATGAATGCGGCATAGGCCTTCCAGATACCGAACAAGTCGGGAATGCTCTGCATGAGCAGCTGATACATAATAATCGACGGTAGTACACCGAATGTAACTACGTCGGCCAGCGAGTCGAGGTCGCGGCCGATAGGGGAGGTGACTCTCAATAAACGGGCGATAAAACCGTCCAGAAAGTCGAATATCAATGCGACGCCAATGAGTACGCAGGAAAGCAGCAGGTTGTTGTGGAATGCTTCCACCACGCCAATGCAGCCGCAAAGCAAATTGCCGCAGGTGAGGGCATTGGGGATGTTGCGACGGATCATAGGCGCTATTTGAAGAAGGGATTGTTTCTTTTCTCAAAACCAATGGTGGTGGGCTCCATATGGCCGGCGTACACGGTATAATTGTCGGGTAATGTAAACATTTGCTCCCGGATACTCCGCAGCAGTGTAGCATGGTCGCCGCCAGGAAGGTCGGTACGTCCGATACTCATGCGGAACAGCACATCGCCGCCGATGACGAATTTTCCGGCATCGTTCACCAACGCGACGTGGCCAGGCGCGTGGCCGGGTACGAATATGATTTTCAGGGATGTATTGCCAAATTCAATGGTTTCGCCCTCCTTGATAAAACCGTCGATCTCCGGCTCTTCAAATGCTGAAAAACCATAATTGGAAGCATAAGTCTTGACTGCCTTCAAAAGCGGCTCATCCAGCTTATGTAGCACAAATGGGATGCCATACTTTCTTTTGAGCGCTGCGATGCCCAACACATGGTCGATATGCGCGTGGGTGTTCACGATCTGCACGGGTTTCAGACCGTGTTGTTGCACAAAATCCGTGAGCTCATTTACTTCCGATCGGTCGTAGCAGCCCGGATCGACGATGATCGCCTCGCCTGTTTCGTCGTATAGGAGATAGGTATTTTCAGAAAACGGATTGAAGACAAATGTCTGTACCTGTACCATTCCGGTAGGGATATGTGGGTTAATGAATGGGCGCGAATTTACAAAACACTTTACAGTTCTTTGAACCGTGCTATAATGCGGTCGAAGTAAAATATGGTGGTATCCTTGTAATCCGAATCGGTTCCCGCATAAAACCATAGCTCGCCCTGGTTGTTGGTGGTTACAGTAACGGGCTGCCCGTCATTGGAATACCTTAATAATGTATAATACCGGGTGTCGGGGTTAGTACTTGCAATGCTCCCGCTGAGCAGCACATCCTTGCCCACTTGTGTGCCAGTACCTTTGTCCAGATTGAACGCGTATATACCGGAAGTCAGTTTCTTAGTCACAGGCTCATTTGTGGATACCCCCGATTTGAACGTCACCTTGTCGACAATGGCGCTTGCGGTATACTTGGTTGCCAGGTCGACTTGAAGTGTCATTTCATAAGGCTTGTTAGGTTTAAAACCCGTTACACGCTTTTTGATATAACTGAACATATTGCCTTTCGAATACCTCGACAGGATCCGGAAACCATATTGCGTAGTGTCGAGGCCCCTTGGGAGCAGCGCCGTAGCAGCTACCGTATCCAGTTGGGAAGAGTCGGCGGTTGATGCATATCCTGCATATTCGGCCGTCCAGCCATTTTCCCCTGCCGTTCCTGACTGGAAATTGGAATCGACGGTAATGTTCGCATCTAGGCTGTCTTCATTACAACCCCAGAGTCCGGCTACGGCCAGGATGGCTATCAGAATATATTTTTTCAAGATGAATAACAGTTTGCAAAAAGAACGAAAGACCCGGGAAAATCTTTCTGCGTTGTAACTGGCAAAATTAAAAGAGTGTTCACCAAAAGCCTATCCGATGAGGAAAATAGCTGGAATTTTATGCAGATCAGGCTTTTGTGCCTTCCATTTCCTGACGGACATGGTCTTGATCAGCTCGTCCGGTGCGGTGACGTTGGCGGCGATGCATAATGCCAGGTCGGGCGAGCAAGCTTCGATCACCGCTTCCAGCAGCTGGTTGTTACGGAAAGGGGTTTCCATGAATATCTGCGTCTGCTGAAATTGCCTTGCGTTTCTTTCAAGAGTTTGCAATGCCTTCTTGCGTTGCACTTTATCAATGGGTAGGTAACCGTGAAATGCGAACGATTGCCCGCTCATCCCGGAAGCCATCAAAGCCAGCAGAATGGACGACGGCCCAACCAGCGGCACTACTCGTATCCCCAACTCGTGCGCAATGCGGACTGCCACTGCACCGGGGTCGGCTACGCCCGGGCAACCCGCTTCCGATATAACACCGGCGCTTTTTGAAAGGGTTCGCAGTGATGCAACGGTTTCCGTTTCGGGCGTATCCTTGTTCAATTCGATGAATGTCAGCTCGTCGATTACTTTGCCAAGTTTCAGGCTGCTGATGAAGCGCCGGGCAGTGCGGATATTTTCCACGAAGAAAACATCCAGATGCTGCACGGCATCCCTGACCTGGGGAGCGAGCGCGTCGTTTTGGGTGCCTTCCGCCAGTATTGTGGGGATTAAGTACAGGGAAATCCCGGAATCGTTCATAGGTGTCTCAATTTTTCAATCCTTTCCAACCAAAAGTCCTGATTGTGAATCTACGGAGTAAATAAAATTATTTAATAAGTATGAAAAGACTATTATACATACCCCTGGTCCTGGTGTGGTTATTGTCTTGTAAAAAGGATAGCTTCAATGACCTTTCGCCTAATTCCGCTTTCACGACGGTGTCAGGCATTTGGCATTCTATCGAAGTGGAAAGATCTTCACTCGATAATAAAAGTACCTGGGAGCCGATTGAAGCTGCCAAATCTGATTCGTTGATATTTCGTGCTGACGGTGTGGTGCTCAACGCCAACGGAACGCCCCGATGCTGCGCACCCGCCACGATGATTATCAATGGTACCCTCCTCGATGTGAAACCCGCAACCGCGTTGCCCAATAATCCCCAATGCGAACTGCTGAACTGCATTACCTGCCCCACCTGGGAAATATCGATCAGTGATGATCAGCTTATTATAGGCACGTGCAACTCGCCCAGGATGAAATACGTCAGATAGCGCTATTTAGAAATTCCAGCAAGGTGCTGACAAACGCTTTCGGCTGCTCAGCCTGCACCCAGTGCCCTGCGCCCTCGATCGTTTTCAGTTGTGCATTGGGAAACAGGTCGAGGATACCTTCCAGATCTTCATCCAGAATATAATTGGAATTGCTTCCCCGCATAAATAGCGTCGGTGTCTCTACCGGCGCATTGGATTTAATTTGTGCGCCGACATTGGCCATGTCGGTCGTGAGCAACGGCAAGTTGAAGCGCCATGCGAACCCGCCCTCGTCCTTTCTGTAAAGGTTTTTCAGCAAAAACTGCCGCACGCCCAGTAGCGGCTCGTATTCACTCAGTATTTCATCGGCCTGGTTGCGGCTTTCGATCTCATCAATCGGTATCGCATTCAGGCCTTTCAGGATCTTGGTATGGTGAATGGGGTAGGCTTTGGGCCCGATGTCGACGACCACCAGGGCATCGAATGTCCCGGGATAGGTCACTGCATATTCCATTACCGTTTTTCCACCCATCGAATGCCCGATCAGGATCGGAGATTCGATATTTTGCTGGTCGAGAAACTCCTTTAAATCAGCCGCAAGCGTCGGAAAGTTGAGCGGGCCTTCGTGCGGGGAGCGTCCGTGATTGCGCTGGTCGACGAGGTAAACGCGGTAACCTTGTTCTGAAAGCGTTTTTCCAATGGTAAGCCAGTTGTCGAGAAAACCGAAAACGCCATGGAGGATGATCAGAGGTTTGCCCGTTTCACCTATTTGTTTGAAATTGAGTTGCATAGTTTAGTTCAATGTAGTACTTCGGCTGTCGGCTTTCGGCTGTCAGCTATTTATTTCAACAGGCAAACAGCCGAAAGCTGAAAGCCGAAGGCCGAAGGCCGACAGCCATAATCATACAAAGGTTGCAAGGAATTCCGGTATGGAAAAAAAAATCCGGCCTTTCTAAAATTTAACAATTTGTTAAACGCGGGTTATCTCATGGTACAATAATTGCTGGTTTCCTAGATAAAAAATCTTTTTTCTGTCTCCAATCCGCTCTTCAAAAGCCTTTGGCCCTTCTCCGGATTTGTTAATGATTTGATAAAATGAAAAATATTGAAGTATTGGTGCAGGAATCTGCATTATTTCAATAGATCAGAGAGTTATGAAGACTAGTATTGCATTTTAGTAGGATTTAGCCTTTTGTTTGTGAATATAAAAAGCTATTATTTTGCATCAATTATTCATCCTCCTTGAATGAATCCGCTAGTATTCTTACAAACCAAATCACCAAATTTATGAACGGGAAAAGTTTACTCTTCCGGGCGGTGTGCCTCGCGGTTACCGCATTTCTATTCTCTCTATTGGGGCCGACAGCACAAGCCCAGGTTACTTCATCAGCGATTACGGGACGTGTTGCAGACGGCAAAGGCGAGGTGCTCCCAGGCGCCACGGTCGTAGCGGTCCACGAACCGTCAGGAACAAAATATGGCTCGGTAACTAACGAGCAAGGGCTTTACACGATCCCCGCGGTGCGCGTGGGAGGTCCTTATAAAGTGACCGTTTCTTTTGTAGGATTTAATGAACAATCTCAGGAAAACATTTTCGCTAACCTCGGTACCGCTGCCAACGTCAACTTCGAACTGAAAGATGGCAGCACAGACCTTGCAGAAGTGATTGTTACCGGTGCGGGAAGCGACATTTTCAGCTCCGACCGTACCGGTGCCGCCACTACTTTCAACAAAGGCCTCATTACGAGCCTGCCTACGCTCGGACGTACGCTGAACGACATCACCAAGTACAATGCTTACAGCAATGGCCGCTCATTCGGCGGGCAGGACAGCCGCTATAACAACTTCACCATCGACGGTTCCGTGTTCAACAACGGTTTCGGTCTCGGTAACGAAGCGCAGGCAGGTGGTCGTACGGGTTCAACGGCGATCTCCCTGGACGCAATCGAAGAGGTACAGATCAACATCGCTCCTTATGACGTACGCCAGTCGGGCTTCGCGGGTGCGGGTATCAATGCTGTAACTCGTTCAGGTACTAACGAATTCTCGGGTTCGGTTTTCCACTTCTTTAAGAACAAGAGCCTGGCAGGAAAGAAAATCGACGGTACTGAATTCAAGGTTGCCGAATTCAACGAAAAAACAACCGGTTTCCGTCTGGGCGGTCCGATTATCAAGAACAAATTGTTCTTCTTCGTAAATGGCGAGTTTGTAAAACGTTCAAGCCCTGCTTTGGACTTCGTTCTGAACCGCGGCCAATCGGGTGGAAACGTTTCCCGCACCACATTGGCGGATATGCAGGACCTGGCTTCTTTTATGCAAGAGAAGTTCAACTACAATGTGGGTGCATTGGACGGCTTTAATAATGAGAACAAAAGCAAGAAATTCCTCGGTCGCATCGATTATAACATCAGCGACAAGCACAAGCTGACATTGCGTTACTCGCACCACGATTCGGATTCGGACGTGCTGATCAGCCAGTCGAACAGCTCCAACACGGCAGGTTTCGGTAACCGGACAAACTCGCTTTCGGCGATTTCCCCGCAAAACACCGGCTATATTATCCAGGACAACACCCGTTCATTCGTAGCGGAGTTGAACTCGAACTTCGGCGGTAAATTTGCCAACAACCTGATCGGTACCTTCAACAAGCAAATCGAAGACCGTAAATACAAAGCACCGATCTTCCCGACGATCGAAATCCAGAAAGACGGATCGACTTACACCACTATCGGTTCGGATCCATTTACACCTAACAACCGTCTGGATTACGCGACTTTCAACATTACAGACAACCTGACTTATTTCGCAGGAAAGCATACATTCACAGTAGGCGCGTCATACGAGCACTTCAAGTCGAACAACTTGTTTTTCCCGACTTCAAATGGTGTTTGGGTATTCAAATCTATCCAGGATTTCAAGAATGCAGCGAATGCATACCTGGCTAATCCTAACCTGACGACCGCTCCTGACACCGTAGTTCGTTTCAACTACCGCTACTCATTGCTTCCAGGCGGCGCTGCTCCATGGCAGACATTCAAAACGCAAACGATCAGCTTGTATGCGCAGGATGAGTTCCAGGTCACGCCAAACTTCAAGCTGACTGCCGGCCTTCGCGCGGACTACATCAATATGCCTAACACTTCCAAACAGTATTACAATGCTGTAGTGGATACCATTGTATTCAGATCGCCGAATGGTGACCCTTACAATGTGAATACAGGTAATGTTCCAAAATCACGCATTTACCTTTCGCCACGGGTAGGCTTCAACTGGGACGTAAAAGGCGACCGTACCACACAGGTCCGCGGTGGAACCGGTTTGTTCCTTTCCCGTATTCCTTATGTGTTGATTTCGAACCAGTTGGGTAATAATGGGGTGAACTCTGCAACGATTGTAGGAAACAATACTACCGCATATCCTTTCACACTCGATCCATCGCGCTACAATCCGACGAACACTACAACACCACTTAAAGGCTACCAGGTGAATGCATCGGATGAAGACCTGAAATTCCCGCAAATCTGGAAAAGCAACATTGGTATCGACCAGCAACTAGGCTGGGGCGTCGTAGCGACCGTGGAAGGTATTTTCAATAAAAACTACAATTCACTTCGTTACATTGACGTGAACCTGAAAGCGCCGAATGCTCAGTTTGCAGGTCCTGATACCCGCGATCGTTTCCCGGCTTCTGGTCTTAGCGGCAGTGCGGCAACGGCAGCGCGTATGATTTCAAGCCAGGTTTCGAACACTTACGTGCTGACCAACACCAACAAGGGATATTCTTACTCTTTGACGGGTAAACTCGAAAAACCTGCTACACGCGGCTTCGGTGGAATGGTGGGTTATACTTACGGTATGGCTAAGGACATCGCTTCGGTATCTTCAACAGTGGAAGGTAACGTGCCGGGAGTAAATGGCTTGAACTACCTCGATCTCGCTTATTCAGGCAACGACGTTCGTCACCGCTTTGTAGGTTATGTTTCTTACCGCAAAGAATATGGCGGTAAATTCGGTGGTGCTACGATGGTAACATTGGGTGGCGTATCTTCAAGCGGTACTAAAATCTCTTACATCAGCTCTACCGATATGAACGGCGATGGTCAGAACAACGACCTGATCTTTGTTCCAAACAAAGCAACCGACATTACTTTCTCTACTTTGACTACCACTGCAAACGGCAAAACATACACGTTCTCGCCAGAGGAGCAGGCAGAAGCATTCCAGAAATACATCGACAACCATCCTTATCTGAAAGAAAGAAAAGGTAAATACGCGGAGCGTAACGGTGGTGCTTATCCATGGCTGACCCGTTTCGACCTTACTGTGGAGCAGGATTTCTATGTGAAAGTGGGCAAGAAGGATAAGAAAAATATCATTCGCCTGCGTGCCGATATTTTCAACGTAGGTAATATGATCAATAACAAGTGGGGTGTAGCCAACCAGGTAACCGCTTCTTCAAACAGTACACAATCTAACCCGCTCAACTTTGCAAGCGTAAATGCGCAGGGTGTTCCTGCCTACCGCATGGGTACGCAGGTAGTGAATGGCGAGACAGTCCTTTTGCGTGACGCATTTGTGAAGTCAAGAACGATCAACGACGTTTGGCAGGCGCAGTTGGGTATCCGTTATATCTTCAACTAAGAATAGCAAGCCTTCTGATAGCAACGAGCCCGCAGCAATGCGGGCTCGTTTTTTGTTGAATGTCAGTCTGAGCGGAGTCGAAGACTTGCCATACGGACTGTCTTCGACTCCGCTCAGACTGACATCTTGCTCTTCCTCCCTTCAATCCTCAATCTTTCTTATAAAAAATGCTCTGCACCAAAATCGGATTATCGGTGCAGATAATGTCCGGGCCGCCTGAATCCCGGAGCTTTTGGTACAATGGCCTTGATTCGGCGACTTGAAGCGTATCGATATTGCCGTTGGTCCCAAGCGAAGAGGTAACGTTCAGATCGTGAATGCGCTGGTAAAAGGAGCTTTCCTGCAATTCGCGGGGTGTGAGCGCTACAAGCTGTTCCAATGGTAATCCCGATTGCTCGACGGCGTCAATATGTTCCGGGCTATTGAATCCAACCGCCAGCATAAGTTGAGGGGCCAGCCGATGGGCCACTTGTGCTTCTTTTAATGAGTAGCAGATCAATACGGATTTATAAAGGTTCCCGGTTCCTTGAAGCATTTTGATGGTTTGCGTAATGCTCGTTTCGGGCTTTTTGTCAACAATCAGTACGAAATTCTTGCCTGCCGACCAGTTCAGCACCTCCTGAAATGTGGGTATGGGGTGCTCCGTTATGGAACCATAGGGATCTTTTAACCTCAGTTTGCTGACTTCTTTCCACTTCTTTTTACTCAACAAACCTTTTCCGTTGGTTTTTAATGCCAGGTCGTCGTCGTGTAAGATCACCAGCAAGCTATCGGCGGTTGCGCGGACATCAATTTCCAGGAGCACGCAAGGCACTTTGGAGTACGTCCGCTCGAAGGTGGCCATGCTATTGCCGGGATAACCGTCTTCGGTACCACCCTGATGTGCCATGATTAAAGGCGTGGTGCGTTTGCCGGGTTTCAGATAGCTTTTCAGTGCTTCGGCATCCTTGAACTGGCAGTCGCCGGTTTGGGCCTGGACAGTGTGTGAAAGGGCAGCCAGTAGCAGTGCTGCAAGGGCTAGCCGGATTGGTTTCTTCATTGTTTATGTCACATTATTTGATTCGGTATGGCGTGGTCCGTGCTTAGAGGCGTCGCGAATGGCGGAGCCGTTAATGGCGGGGTCGGTGATAGCGGAGTCGCCGCCTTTTTCGGCTTTCAAAATTGATTCCACACCTGCACGATAGCCCTCGATGATCAGCCGGGAAATGTCTTCCGAATTGAAATGCTGTAAATCGAGAAAGAGCGGGGTCAGCGGCCTTACCACCGTTAGTTTCATGGGCTTGCCCCGCAGGTTCGAGCGGTCGACATACGACTCGGCCCATTGGATATTGTTGTTCACGATCTGGTTCACGGTAATGTCGCGTACACGCTCGATCAACGTGATCAGGTTACGCGTGTTGATGCCCTCCGGCTGGTAGAGCAGGGGGGAATGGCAACCGATCAGGATGATCTCCGTCGCACCGTCCTCGATGGCCTCGCGTATGGGTGCGACCTCGCGCAAGCCGCCGTCGAGATAAAGCTGGCCGTTGATTTCGACGGCGGGCATCAGCATCGGTATCGAAGAGCTGGCGTACACAAAATCCACGTAATGCGGGTCCTGCGTGGAGACATATTTCATTTCCCCGGTTTCGATATTCACGGCCCCGGCTTTCACTTTAATGGGTGTATCACGAAGGTAATCGTCGTTGAGGTGCTTACGGACAAGCTGGTGGAGCGGCGACGGATCCACGATGCCATCGAAACGGCTCATAAGCGTGTTCATCCCCAGCATTACCCGGGAGCGCAAGGTGGAAATGTCCTGTGGCTGGGTGATATTCTTGATCCAGAATTCGAGCAGCTTGCGGCCTGCCAGTGGCCAATCTATCTTCTTATTTTCGGCCATTTGCTTGCCGGTTTCATTCGCCAGGAATGTAGCATTCAGCGAGCCTACTGAAATTCCGTAGACCATTTCAGGCTCGAAGCCGTTTTCCAGGATGGCCTGGATGACGCCTACCTGAAATGCTCCTTTCATGGACCCTCCGCCGAGAACGAGTGCTTTCATATGGACTGGTTTACGTGGTTTAGTTTGTACTTCGGCTGTCGGCAGTCGGCAGTCGGCCGTTTTTGATGCCCAGGCCTTTGTCCAATTCTAAACATTTTCGATTTAAAATTGATGTAAACAGAAGATTTTATTCCAAATTTGAAGATCAGAGTTCAGAGGGTTAAACGAACATTTTCACAAACTCATGCCCCTGTTCGCGTCCTTTTATTATCAGGAGGGACCTTTTAGCCCTCGTACATGAATATGACCCTTTCAATAAAGGATATCCAGGCTCCTATTGCGGATGAAATGAAAGCTTTCGAGCAGAAGTTTCGCCAGTTTATGAAAAGCGAAGTAATGCTTTTGGATCAGATCATGAACTACATCGTGAGGCGGAAAGGCAAGCAGCTGCGCCCGATGTTCGTGTTCCTGTCCGCTGGAGTTTGTGGTGATATTGCCGAATCGACTTACCGAGGCGGCGCGATGATCGAGCTGCTGCATACGGCTACCCTTGTACACGACGACGTTGTGGACGATTCGAACTACCGTCGTGGATTCTTCTCGGTGAATGCATTGTGGAAAAACAAGATTGCCGTACTGGTGGGCGATTACCTGCTGTCACGCGGGTTGTTGCTTTCGGTGGATCACGAAGAATTCAAAATCCTGAAAATAGTTTCTACCGCCGTCCGCGAGCTCAGCGAAGGCGAGCTGCTGCAAATCGAAAAGGCCCGCAGACTGGATATTAATGAAGAGGTTTACTACGAAATCATCCGGCAGAAAACAGCATCGCTGATCGCTTCATGCTGCGCCGTCGGGGCGAGCTCGGTCGGGGCTGCAAAGGAGGTAGTGGAAAAGATGCACGCATTTGGGGAGAAAGTTGGCATGGCATTCCAGATCAAGGACGATCTTTTTGACTACGGCGAGGATGAGATCGGCAAGCCGTTGGGGATCGATATCAAGGAGAAAAAAATGACGCTCCCGCTCATTTACGCACTCAACCATGCGTCCTGGCTCGAAAAGCGCCGCATTATCAATATTATTCGCAACGAAAGTCACAAGCCCAATAAAGTGAGCGAGGTAATCGCATTCGTGAAAGAATCGGGCGGATTGCGTTACGCGCAAGAGGTGATGGAAAGGTATGTAAAAGAAGCGCTCGCCCTGTTGAACGAATTCGCCGATTCACCACACCGCCGCTCGCTCGAACAGTTGGTGCAATACACCATTGAGCGGAGTAAATAATAATGATTGAATGATTGAATGACTGAATGACCGAATAAATCGTCATTGAGTCAGAAATAGTCGTGAGTTGTCAAAAACAATACCTGACCACGCTTGACTATACTTGACCTTTTTTAATTCAATCATTCAATCATTCAACCATTCAAAATTACTTCTGACAGAAAATATATAAGTAAGTATAATAATATAACTATCTTTTTAGTTATGTTTGTGTACTCACTTAATGCTGTCTGTCATGAAAATATTCCTTACTACTTTTCTTCTTGCCGTCAGCCTTGGGTTGTTGGCCCAGCCTGTGGTTCTGTTGCAGAAAGATGTCACCAAAGAGCTTGCACAGAAATTAAATCGGGAATATCAGAATAATGAAGGCCCGGTGAATCAAACTCCGCACAGTGTGAGGACGGTATTCGAGAACATCTACGAGAAAATCGTTCGAACGGATAGATACAAGGAATACATGGCCTGGAACACGCTTTACCTGAATGCGGAGGGTAAGATCGATTACCTCGTTTTGAGCGTTACGCGGGGCTTTCGGACAGCGGACGGGAAGAAACAGGAGGATGCCTCCGTAGCCGACTCACTCGCGGCGGCCGTTTCCGAGCAGCTCACCCCTTATCTCACCGATTTTGTCTCGCGCAGGACTATCGGCACTAAAACGGCCATCACTGTCTTCGTTAGTTTCTATACCCGGCCCCCCGCGGAACCGCAGGTTAAAAAGGACAGTGTGGTGCATGGCCTGGCCGATGCAATAGCGACGAAAGACACATTAAAAGTGAAGACGCTGGCGCTTGGGCAGAATTTACTTACAAGCATTCCTGAGGTAATATACCGCTTCCCCAACCTGGAAGAGCTGTTTCTGGGCGATAACGACCTTGAAACCGTCAACCTCGACATGGCGCGTCTGCCCAAGCTACGGCACCTCGACCTGAGCAGAAATATATTACGAGATAACAGCATTGCCATTAGTAAAAATAAATCGCTGGCACTCCTCAACCTGCAAATGAACCTCGTTACCGATATTCCACGGGCCGCCCGGAACTGCAAAAAGCTCGAAACCCTCTGGCTCGGCAATAACCGGATGACCGGATTGACGAACGCCAGCTTCAGAAGGCTGAGACAAGTCAAAGATCTCAATTTTTACAAAGCTGAACTCATCGCATTACCCAAAGGGATCGGCAAAATGCGCGGCCTGGAAGTGCTGGATTTGTATTATAATAAACTGGAAACCCTGCCAAAGTCGGTCGCAAACCTGAAACGCCTGACGCATTTTGCTGTATCGCATAATCAGCTTACGGCATTGCCGAAGCGCATGGATAAACTGAAAAGCGTGCATACCATATACGCCCATCATAATCACCTTAGCAAACTTCCCGAACGTATTACGCGCATGAAGAAGTTGCGTATTGTGGATTTGGGGTACAACTGGCTGACGACATTCCCGTCGCAACTCACAGCATTTACCAGTTTGCAGGAGCTGGATCTCTCAGCCAATAACTTTCCGGAGTTTCCCATACAGCTTTTGCAGATCCGCAAGCTCGATAAGCTGCATTTACGCGGCAACCCGTTTTTAGGACAGGACGCCGAACGTAAATACAGCGATCAGTTGAGCCAGCTTAAAAGCAAGAATATCGAAGTGTTTTATTAGAGATTCCACCAGTAGGTGAATTTCAATACAATTGCGCGGTTCTTGACCCTGAAATTCTCAGGCAGATAGTTGTCGGTATACACGATAAAAAGGTCGGAGGCCGGCTTGTAGCGCCATTGCAGACGAGCATTCAGGTTGATGTTGTCGGCCTGATTGTTGTATTGCATGAATGTCGTGAAAAAGAGGCTGTTCGTAAACGTCACGTCTACCCGCGGGCCTACGAGCCAAAGCTGCGTGCGTTTCCACGGTTCCGGAAGCCGGATATCGTTGTAGTTGCCTGCCATGGTAATAGCTACGTAAGGCTGCACGCGGTAACCGAGTTCAGCTTTGAGGTTGTTGCGTTTGCCATTTTGGTAGTAACCGCCCAAAATACCCGATGCAAGGTAGGTAAAGCGGTTTTGCGGCCCCGAAACGATGTCAAAACCAACGGCTTTCCAGTTATGCTCGGTACCGGTAGCGAGGGTGGAGCCGCCCAGATTGGTGGGATCGAACGGTCGCAGCAGGCGCACGTAGTTGCTGGAACCCCATAGGGCCACCGTTGCCCGGTTGATGAAGTTAATGTTGTAGGACAAAATGAATTCCTTGTCGCTGACGTCAAACTTCTTGTCCCAGTAAACATTGCTTACGAGCTTGGGCCCGTGGCTGATGATTTTGTTGTGTTTAATGAAAAACAGATAGGCTACATTGGGGCTGATCTTGTAATAACCCATTCGTACGGCATTGGGTACATAGCCTACTTCCGCATTGTAATTCTTACCCACATACTCATGCTGCCATTGCCATATTAAATTCGCTTTCGTGAATTTCAGGTCGGCCGCGTGCGTGAAGTCGTCGGAGGATTTACCAGGTGTGAATGATTTAAGGAACATTACTTTCCCGGTCCAGAGGTTTTTGGCGCTCGCCAGGTTAAACTCCGCACCGATGTTCCGGTTGTAACGGTTGGTGGCCGAATGCCTTTCCAGTGTGTAATTCGTCGCGTCCTTGTTCACGAATATGAAACGCACATTGGAACGTGCCAGCAACTGCCGTTGCAATGCAAACACAGCGTAGTTGTTATGCGGCGTCAACGTATCGTTAGCGCCGGTTTGCACATCCAGCACGCCGATACGCCAGTTTTTATTGATTTTGCCGCTCATTCTGGCGCCAAACTGAATGGGTACACCCAAACCGATGCGCCGCGAAAAGAACGGCCGAATGGTAGCGTACCCGAAATTCGCGAAAAGGTCGGCGTTTTCGAGGAAGAACTGCCGGCGCTCGGGGAAGAAGAGCTCGAAACGGTCGAGGTTGGTTTGCTGCACGTCCACATCTACCTGCGAGAAGTCCGGGTTGACGGTCAAGTCGAGGTTGAGGGACGGGGTAAGCCCGATTTTTACATCACCCCCGATCGTGGGCTTATATTTGGTAGGAAGATCGTTCTGGTAGTCCTTCGTCATACGCATGGCTGCGTATGGGATCACCGAAATGTTCGGGCCAGGCGTGGGCGGAGGCGTGTCCCACACGAGCACGCCCGTATACGCGAGCGAGGCCGACGGAAATTGACGCGGAACGGGCGCCCACGACGATTTTTCGGAGATTGTCAGGTCCTGGCGACTGAAATTGATTCCCCAGCGCGTAATACCCGGCTTGTAACGGATACTTTTAAACGGGATGGCTGCTTCCCAGACCCATTTATCGTCTTCGTTCTTCACCGCGCTTACCCACTTGTTGTCCCAACTGAGGTCGACGGTACCGCCGTCGCCCTGCTGGCCGTCCCACGGCGCTCCTGCTGCATTGGCACCGAATGAAAAGCCATTGGTCTTGTCATCGAAGGTGTCCATGAAAAGCAGGAAGTTATCGTTCTTTCCGAATGCAAAATCACGTTTGAGCGATTCGACGATCAGCGAGCCATTGACCGGCTTGTAGTTGATGACCAGGATGTACAGGTTGTGTTTGTCATAACACAGTTTCACGTCCGTAAGGGCCTTGGAAAAGCTGGTGTCCATCGGCGTGATCATGAAAAAGTCCTTGGCAGTTTCGGCTGCCGACCACGCGGGATCGTCCGCTACCCCGTCGACTTTGACGGGTGAAGTGGCGGAATGGATGTGATACTGGTAGTTTTCGTTCGGTTTCTGGGCAATGCTTTGAAAAATGATGAAACAGAAAATGAAAGGGGTTAGGATAAAGGTACGTAGCACTTGGTCAAGGGATGTTTAGGAATATAAAAGGTTCATGAATACTCAGTTTTTGAACCAGCGGGAATCTGCATAGAAAGTCCCGAATGGTACCAGCGAAGAAAGGAACGATAAGGCCGATTTTTTGAAAGACCAGCTTTTTTCAGTGGCAACCTGGATGAGCAGGAGCACAAAGAGGATAAAGAGTACTCCGTGCGCCATGCCTACAATGCGCACAGCCTGTGGAATTCCCGCAAAATATTTAAGGGGCATCGCGACGCCCAGGAGTACGATAAAAGAAATGCCTTCAAGAAATGCAATGATACGGAGACGGCCTAATGCCGATTTGATCAGTTCGGATACCATAGGAAATCAGAATAGGGGAATACAATTTACCGGCAAAGATACGCATCAAGCTCCTTGAAACGCAGGAACTTCAAAAAAGCTTTTGCCCGGAAATATTACATTTTGTATTTATGTAACTGGTAGTTTAGGTAAATTTGGTAGAATTGGGTTTTTGAAAAATTTTATTCTGAATGATATTTGTTTTAAGGCTAAAAATTGCATTATTGGTAATAATAGCACCTTATCTCGATATTATGAAACGAATCTACCAAACATGGCTTTTCGTGTTCCTCTCCTGTTATTGTTATGCGCAGGGCCTGAAAGTAACCGGGAAGGTTACCGACGAAAAGGGTGAGCCGCTGATTGGCGCTTCTGTGCTGGAAAAAGGTACCGGAAATGGAACCGTCACCGACGGAACCGGCGCATACAGCCTTACAGTAGGCTATAACAATGCGACACTCGTGGTAACCTATGTAGGTTACAACAAAATGGAAAGGGAATTGGACGGCGCCGCCACCCAGGACTTTGCGCTGGCTGACGCCACGGTACTGAACCAGGTGACGGTGGTCGGTTCCCGGAACCTGAACCGCTCTTCGACCGACACGCCTGCGCCTGTGGATGTGATCGACATCCGCGAAGTAACCACCAAGCAAGGGCAGCTCGATGTGAACCAGCTTTTACAATTCGCCGCGCCTTCTTTTAACTCTAACCGCCAGACGGGCTCCGACGGCGCCGATCATGTCGACCCCGCTTCACTGCGTGGGCTTGGTCCGGACCAGACATTGGTGCTCATTAACGGTAAGCGGCGGCATCAGTCCGCACTGGTGAACCTCTTCGGCTCGCGTGGGAGGGGCAACACCGGCACCGACCTGAATGCGATCCCGGCCGCGGCCATTGAGCGTATCGAGATACTGCGCGACGGTGCCGCCGCGCAATACGGCTCAGATGCGATTGCGGGGGTCATCAATATTGTGTTGAAAGAAACGACTAATCAACTGGCTGTGAATGCGAATGCGGGCATGTTCAAGGCTAAGTACCGGTTTGATGATAAGAAGTTCGACGGTTTGAATTACAATATCAATGCAAACTACGGTGTGAAAATTGCGAAAAAGGGATTCCTTAACGTGACGGCCGATTACAATTCCCGCGACCACACCAACCGTGCCAATACCGTGACCAGCGAGTCGGACCTTGCGCGGCGGCAGTATGGCGACCCGGAAATCCGCAATGCCTCGGTGTACTACAATGCGAAAATACCGGTGGGCAGCAATTTCCAGGTTTACAGCTTCGGAGGTATCAACGAGCGCAAGGGCGATGCGTACGCGTGGACGCGTTTTGCGGACGACGACCGGAATATCCCTTCCATTTACCCGAACGGCTTTGATCCGATCATTACGAGCGAAATTAAAGACCGCTCCGTGGCTGCGGGCATACGTGGGGTCTGGAAATCGTGGGATATCGATTTAAGTAATACCTATGGCTTCAACAAGTTTCATTTTGGCGTGAAAAATTCACTGAACAGGTCGCTGGGAGAGCGTTCGCAGACTTCGTTCGACGCGGGTGGTTTTCAACTCGGGCAAAATGTGGTCAATCTGAATGTCAGCAGGTATTATAAAACCGTGATGCAGGGCTTGAATATTGCATTCGGGGCGGAATTCAGGAAGGAACGCTACAAGATCTTTGCAGGCGAGGAGGCTTCCTATCGTAACTATGACCCCGAGTTCGCAGGTGGCTCGCAAGGCTTCCCCGGTTACAGCCCGGCGGATGTGACCAACCACAGCCGTTCCAATGTAGGGGCATATGTAGATTTGGAAGCGGATGTTACCAAACAGTTCCTCATGGATGTTGCCGGTCGCTTTGAGCATTACAGTGATTTTGGGAGTACTTTAAATGGTAAGCTGGGCTTGCGTTACAAAGTTACCGAGGCTTTTTCACTGCGCGGGTCGGTGAGTACCGGCTTTCGCGCACCGTCGCTGGCCCAGAAGTATTTCAATTCGACATTTACCAATTTCATGAACGGCCAGGCTGTCGAAGTACTGCTTGCCAACAATAATAGTGCCGTAACCCAGGCATTGGGTATTCCCCGGTTGAAACAGGAGACGTCCCTGAACGGCAGCCTGGGGATCACCTTCACACCAGCGGCGGGGCTTTCGGTGACTGTGGACGGTTATTATGTGAAAGTCAAAGACCGTGTGGTGCTTACCGGCCAGTTCAGCGACGACGATGAGGACATCGGTGATCTGCTGAAAGCTTTGCGGGTAGGGAAGGCACAATTCTTTACCAATGCATTGGAATACACCACTACCAAGGGGCTGGACGTCATTGTGGCACATTCTGCGGCGATGGGAGCCGGAAGGCTCAGCACAACCGTGGCTGCCAACTTCAACTGGATGGAACTGGGGCCGGTGAATACCGTGCCTAAGCTGGCGGGCAAAGAGGATATCTACTTCGACGACCGCGAACGCCATTTCGTACTCGCATCGGCGCCGCCTTCGAAGATCAACCTTACATTCGACTACTCCGTGAGCAAGTTCAGCGCGATGTTGCGGTTTATCCGTTTCGGTGAAATCAAGCTGGCGAATTGGGACTATATGATTGATACATACAGCCCCAAAATCCAGACAGACCTTACATTGAATTACAAATTCACCAAAAACATATCGCTCTCCATCGGCGGCAGCAATATCCTGAACGTGTACCCCGACAAATTCCAGCCCGCACTGACGGAATCGGGCGGAGCCTGGGACCCTGTGCAAATGGGCAGCAACGGGGCGTTCTTCTTTACCAGGTTGGGATTGCGGTTCTAAACCGCGATGATTTCCGCCGCCGCCATTTCGCCGGTGACTACCGCGCCTTCCATGAACCCCTGCCAGTCGGCGAGGTGTTCGCCGGCGAAAGAGGTGTGCAGGAAAGGCTTCTGCAAGGCAGGGCGGGTGGTGTACCACTGGTTCGGGCCGTACATGGCGTATGCACCTTGCGAAATCTTGTCGGTTCCCCAGTAATAATTGGCTTGTGATTCGATGAGTTTTTTCGCTTTGGGAAAATAGGGACTAAGCGTTTGCGCCAGCATTTGTTTCCGCCACGCGTCGTTTTGTGCAGCGATCAGTTCGGCCTTTTCTCCGATCGTGTAGGAGATCAGCACACCTTTTTGGGATGGCTGATTTTTGGAAGCGTGGTAAAAGTAATGCGGCGTCTGGTCGGTAATGAGGTCGAAGCTCTCATCTTTCCAGAAGCGCTTTTTGAATAGAATGGCGTTCTTGTTGATGCGGGCATATTGCAGCTCGTTAATCGCCTGTACCTTTTCAGCCGGTAATCCCGGTTCCCACTGAATGTTCCGGATAGCAAATGTCGGAATCGCGCAGATAAGCTTGTCGGCCTCGAAAGTCTTGCCGTTTTCGCAGGTTACCTTCACGGTATCTTTCTGTTCGATGCGTTTCACGGCGTGGCCGGTCAGAATGCGATCATTTCCAATCCCTTCCGCAAACTTCTTCGCTAGCATGGCATTGCCACCCTGCATTTTCAAATCCATCTCATTCTTTTCGCTGCTCTCTGCAAATGTGGCCAATGCGATGTAGGCCGACACGTGCCGGATGCTCTCACCGAAATCGGTACTGTCGAGCAGTTCCCGGAAGACGAGGTCCTTACCTTCGCAGCCATTGTTCACGAGATAACGCCACCAATCGATACTGTCGAGCTCGATTTTCTGCTTTTCGTCCAGCTTTTTGTAGCCTTCGAGCAGCGTCTTCATTTTGGCCTTCCAGTTATCCGTGAAATCCCAGGCGTTGGCTTTATAATATTGGTTCTGGTAAATGAGGTGGGTATCGAACTGGTTGTTGAGCAACGGTATTTTGAACTGGTCGCACAATGCACGAACGCGCTCGTGCGAGTTGCCTACCCATTCGGCGCCGAGTTCTACGACGAGGTTTTCTTTCGGATCAATGGTATGGGAGAATACCCTGCCACCAATGCGGTTACGCGATTCGAGGACGGTCACATCCACATTCTTTTGTTTGAGGGCATAGGCGGCGGCCAGCCCGGCGAACCCGGCGCCGATCACGATCACGCGGGCTTGCTTGCCAATGTAGATGCTTCCGAAAGAGCGTGTGGAGAGAATTGAGGCACCTGCAAGCAGGGCGGATTGGCGCAGAAATTCGCGCCGGGAGGATTGTTGCGGCTTGTCCATGATGTAATGAGGTCGATTGAGTACCTCAAATTACTTACCTATATACGCAGCTCAAACAAACCTTTAGCGAGAGGCAGATTTACTTAGTTTCTGGTATTCAAAAGAAAAGCGGCCCGGTTGTTAAAGTCCGGGCTGCTTTGTAATGTATTTCAAATGAATCGCTTACGCGGTTTGTACCTTCGGCTTTACTTTGGCCTTAGGCTCCGTAGCAGCAGTTTCCTTGTTCCGCATTTTGACAAAATCCCTGAACCGGCGGATAGTAGCCATTACAAAGCCGATGACCAGCACGAATGTACCGAGCCACAGGATATTGATCAACGGCTTTTCGGTCGCTTTCATGACGATAAAATCACGCTGGGTAGTATTTACACCAAATGTAAACTGGCCTGTCTGCGGGTTGATTTCGTTAAATTGAATGCGCATGCCGAGCTCATCGCTTACCTCCGGCTTGCGTGCTACCATGCGATCGCGGATCACGAACGATGGGGTTACCACAAACTCCTTGTCTTTATCCAGTACGCGGATGATCGCCTTCACAGCTGCATCGCCTGGGCCGAGTTTGATGCCTTCTACCTCTTCGGTGCGGACTACATTATCCAGAATGGCTACGTAGTCGTTTACGAAGAATGTGTCGCGAAGGTTGATGGTAAAGTTCTCGCTCTGGCTCCAAACCGGCTCGGCGGTTGGGTTAGTCACCATGGAAACGTAGGTGTACAAATCCTTATCGACTTTACGCTGAATATCCGGCGAAGAAACGATACCACCCATGCGCGGGTTGATCTGCACACGTGGAAAGAGCGTGAATATCTTGCCCGAAGGCTCGCGGTATTCGATTTCGTAATAGAAGTTTTCAGGGAAAATTTCGAGGGTATCGCCCTTTTTGTTGTATTTCTGGCCGTTTACCTCGATGTCGCGCAATGCCACGGCGTGGTAATCACCTTCTACGATATCGACCCAGCTCTTCGGTATGTAACCCGGAATGTGGCGCGGTTCCACGCGCACGTCACGCCAGGTAAGCATGTAATCGCCCATTTTCTCAGGTTTGTTGAGCCAAAGGGTGATGTTTTCTTTGTTCTCCTTGTTGTCGTTAGCAGTAAATTCCTCACTGCGGGAAATCATCAGGCCGGAGTTGTTGATTGAAACGACTTTGGTGTAAGCCGACGAAAACAAAATACCGATCAGCATCAGTGCTACGCCGATGTGTGTGATAGCACCTCCGGAGAGGTTGTAGTTACCACGGATAATGTTTAACAGGATATTGCCATTGGCAATGATCGCGAAAATCGAAGTCGTGAGCAATGCAATGTATTGAATATCGCGAACTTGCTTGTAAGTGATCACCGCCGCGCTGATCAGCAATGCCACTAATAGCGGATTGTACAATGCCTGCAACTTGCCTTTGCCGGTTTTTTTCCACCAGAAATATTGGCCTACGCCGGTGAGAACGATGATCAATGCGAAGAACCAGAGTTGGAACTTGTTGTAATGCGCCACCTGGTCGGCGGGCAGCGCCATGTTCAGTACGGTACCGAATGCCTCGGCGATTTTGTTGTAAACCGGAATAGACGTTGTGGCGATGATCTGGAAGCCGGAAAGGCAAAGCACCGTAGCGCCAATGAAAATCCAGAATTCCTGCGAGTAGGTAGACACCTCTTCTTCGTCGCTCGGCAATGATTTCCAGCGCGCGACCAGCAAGCCGATCGACACGATCATGAAGGTGAAAAGGTAAATCAGCAGCTGACCTGAAAGGCCAAGATCGGTAAACGAGTGCACCGAAGCATTACCCAATACCCCGCTGCGGGTCATGAATGTCGAGTAAAGAACAAGAATGAATGTCGCGATCGTAAGAATGAAGGACGTTTTCAATGCAGTCGCATTCCGTCTCGCGATAATCATCACGTGTACCGCCGCCACGAGCACGAGCCAGGGCACAATAGAAGAGTTTTCAACGGGATCCCAGTTCCAGTAGCTACCAAAATTGAGCGTTTCGTAAGCCCAGTAAGCACCCATTAATATACCTACCCCCAGTACCAGTGCCGAAAACAACGACCATGGCAATGCAGGGCGGATCCATTCATTGATTCTTTTGCTCCAAAGACCCGCAATTGCGAACGAGAACGGAATAAGCGTGCTCGCAAAGCCGAGGAACAGGGTAGGAGGGTGGATCACCATCCAGTAGTTTTGCAACAGTGGGTTGAGGCCATTACCGTCTTTCGGGATGAAATTCGGGTCCATTTTGTAAACAGGCAGGTCGGGCATTACCTCTTTCAGCAAAAGAAACGGCGTAGAACCGATTTTAAGGTCGAGGCCCGGGATTACCACACCCAGGATCATCGAGGTAAGGAATGCTTGTACCAACGCGAAAACGGTCATTACCGGCGCTTCCCACGAGCGGTTGGTGAAGATTAACGTCGCTCCGAGTACCACGTTCCAGAATATCCAGAGGAGGAAGCTACCTTCCTGGTCCTGCCAGAAGCTGGAAATGGTGTAGCCGGTCGGCAGGGAAAGCGACGAGTTTTTCCAGGCGTAATGGTATTCAAAATAATGGTTACCGATGATCCAGTAGAGCGAGAACACCACCCCGATCACGGCCGCCAGATGGACCCAGAAGACGCCGCGTGCAAACTTTTTCCAGGTTTGCGTCTCCTCTACGGTACCGCCCGCAATGCCCGCTTTAAAATAAGCGAACGTCGCCAGAATGGCCGTTACAAACGCGACTATAACCAGCAGGTGTCCTGCACTTCCGATCGTACTGTGAATCATGATTGTTTTGCAGTATGTTCCGTGGTTTCCATTTTACCGTTCTCGTATTTCGACGGGCATTTCATGAGGATTTTTTCGGCCGAAAACGAGCCGTCCTGCATTTTTCCTACTACTACGACCTGCTCGGATTTATCGAAATCCTGCGGTTTGGTGTTTTTGTAGACCACCTTTTGCTCCACATTGTTGTTGTCGACCAATGTGAAAACGAACAGATTAGGGTCGATTTCCGGCCGGTATTCCATTTCCAGGATCTGTCCTGCCGCGTCTTTTTTGAGTTTGCCTACAACGTGAATGCTCTCGTTGTCGCCATCCGCAGCCATTTCTTTGGCTTTCGTGAAATCGACGTAAGTACTTGCATCACCGGCAGTTGAAACGATAATACCAATTGCAACCGCGATGATCACCAATCCGAATATCTGTATCTTTTTCATAGGGGCTTACTTGATATTGAGGTCTTTTTCAATCTTTTTCAACTTGGAATCAATACGGAACAGGTTGATCGCCAATCCTGCGAAAACAACGGCAACTACCGCCACCACGACCCATATTTTACCGTCGGCGCGGAGCCTGTCGGCCATTTCAACGGAAGTGTCGCCCGCCTGCGCGAACAAATTGCCGGAAACCGCCAGCAATGTCAGGAGGATGAGGGAAATTCTTTTCATTGTATATATGATGGACTAAACCTTAACGAAAATTTACTTTGAAACGTTTGTAAAAAACCTAATTCGGGCCAAAATGCTTACAGCTTGCCCGATTCGATGAGTGCTTCCTCCCGCACGCGATTGATCTGCTTGATGCGGATCCGAAGTTCAGCAATCCACAATCCGAGCAGGATATAGCCAATCACTGCCGGGTAAAATACCTTGCGGATATTGTTGTCGAAATCATAAGACCCGAACGTGCTGTTGCCGCCGCTGCCCGGGTGCAAAGAGTCGGTCAGGCGGGGCAGAATGTAAATGATCGGGATGAAAACGGCGAATGCAAAAATGTTGTAAACCGAAGAAATCCGGGCACGGCGCTGCTCGTCCTCAAAGGAGCTTCTGAGCAAGAGGTAGGCGAGGTAAATGAGGATGCCTACTGCTGCGCCGTTCAGTTTCGGGTCGTTCGGCCAGGGATCGCCCCAGGTGTAGTTGGCCCACACCGAACCGGTTAAGCAGCCTAATATCCCAAAGAAAATAGCGGCTTTTGCTACCTCGCTGGCAATATCGTCGTCTTTAATGCTACCCTTCATTAAGTAGCGGATTGAAAATACCATCGACAGCAGAAGCAGCGTAGTCATGGCGAGCCATAAAGCTACGTGGAAGTAGGTGTTGCGGATACTTTCATTGATAATGGCAAGGCGTGGAACGGGACCGATAAATCCCATGATGATCACGTAGAAGATGATCACGACACAGAGGATTTTCCACCAGATCTTTCTCATTTTAAACTAGTACTTTAAAAGTTATGCCCTGTAACCTGCTGTTTTTCAGCTTCTCCATAAATAAGGAAAAAGCAGGTAAGAGAGCGTAATTACTATCAGATCGATCGATAATAGTGTGGTGATTTCATCGGCGCTGACCGACCAGTCGAGACCATCCATGGCATTTTTGGCCAAACGGATCGTCATTAAAAGCATCGGCAGGATGATCGGGAAACTGAGCACGGCCATGAGCGTAGCGCTGTTGTCGGCCTTGGAAGCTATGCCCGCTATGAGTGTGAGAACGGAAGCAAAACCGGTGGATGCCAGTAGGATGCAGATCGAAAACAGGCCGTTATCCTGGATCGGGTTGCCCATCACAAATGCATAAAATACAAACCCAAGTACCGATAATACCGCCATTACCAGCGAGTTATAGATAATTTTGGAAATGATAATAGCCTGAGGGCTGCACAGGTTGTAATAATAGAGCAGGCGCCCGTGGCGTTCCTGTGAAAAACTTTTGGCAATGGCATTGACCGCTGTGAAAAGCAAAATAATCCAGAATAATGTGTTCCAGACGATCGGTGTCAGCTGATTTCTGCGGAGGTTGAAACTGAGGTAGCAGACAAACACCGTACTGACCACATACAGCAACATCCCGCTCAACGCGTATTTCTGGCGCCATTCGAGTGTTACTTCTTTCCAGATCAGGGTCTTAATCTCGTTCAAGGTGATTGGTGTGGGCCATCGGCTCGCAGCGTCCGGCTTTCTGTTTGCTGTTATAATGTAACCAGCGTCGCTTTTTCCGGCTTCCGGTACTTCGTTTCGCGCTGCAAAAGTACGACACAAAGCCCGAGGGAAATAATAAAACGTTCAGGATTTTGAATGATTTGGCGAACGGTAGGCACATTAAAAGAAGTAAAGTTTGATTTACCGTCTGAGAGTGCTTTATTTGTACTTTAAATAAAATGAATCTAAATAAGGAACGTATGTCGGCTCGTACCGTTTCCCACCTCAAAAAGGGTGAAAAAGGCATAATCAAATCATTCGCAGACCGTGCAATGTCCCTCAAACTGCTCGAAATGGGCTGTTTGCCGGGCTGTGAGGTGCGTCTGGATGCGATTGCGCCTTTCGGTGACCCGATCTGCATCAACGTCGGCGGGAATTACAGCCTGTCTTTGCGTTTGAACGAAGCCGCAGTGATTGAATTAGAGTAAAGATTGCGTTCCGCATACAGCCTCTCCATTGAAACAGGGAAATATTAAAGTTGCGCTGGTAGGTAACCCGAATGCCGGCAAGTCTACGCTATTTAATGCACTCACCGGAATGCGCCAGAAAACGGGCAACTTTCCGGGGGTGACGGTCGAAAAGAAATCCGGGACATTCCGCATTGCAGGGGATAATGGGCACGACGACGCCCTCGTAACGCTCGTCGATTTGCCGGGTACATATAGTATTTACCCTAAATCACGGGACGAGGCGGTGGTAATGGACATTCTTGCCAACCCCAAACACCCCGACTTCCCGGACGTGGTGGTGATCGTAGCCGACGCCTCCAATTTGCAACGGAACCTGTTGCTTTTTACCGAAATCAACGACCTCGGTATTCCTACCGTGCTCGCATTGAATATGCTGGACGTTGCCGAGAGCATGAACCTGGCCGTGAATGCGGTGCAGCTCGCGATGCAGCTCAATGTACCTGTCGTGCGCATTAATGCGCGTACAGGCGAAGGTATGAAGGGATTGAAAGAGGCGGTGAAGCAGGTTGTGGAGCGCACAGAAAAGCCTGCGCTGCGATATTTCTACGAGCCGAAAGAAAGTGAAATAGGGCTGATCAATGAGGTGAAGGAAATTCATCAGCTGGAAAATGACTATGTGGCGCTCCAATATGTTTGCCAGCACGACAATTTCTCCTTCCTTGAACAGCCGGTAAGAGCCAAGCTCGACGCGTTGATCGAGAAATACGGTTTCGACGAAAATAATTTCCTCGCGAACGAAACCATCGCCCGCTACGAGAAAATCAAACCCATCGTTTCCAAAGCGGTTAAGTCCGACGGCGCCACCGAGCAGCCTTACTGGACGCGCAAGCTGGATAGCATTTTGCTGCACCGGGTTTGGGGGTATGTCACGTTTGCATTGGTGTTGCTGGTCGTATTCCAGGCCATTTTTGCCTGGGCATCCTATCCGATGGATATGATCGACGCGGGTACCGCCGCTGCTATCGAATGGGTAAAAGGCACATTACCCGCAGGTGTGCTGAACGACCTCATTACCGACGGTATCATGGCCGGTATCGGTGGTATTATCATATTTATCCCCCAAATCGCGATCCTTTTTGCATTGGTTGCCATCCTCGAAGAATCGGGTTATATGGCCCGTGTTATGGTGATCATGGACAAGCTCATGCGTCGTTTCGGGCTTAATGGCCGCAGCGTGGTGCCGCTCATTTCGGGTGTAGCCTGCGCCGTTCCCGCTATCATGACCACCCGCAGCATCAGCAGCCGGTATGAGCGCTTGCTCACGATCATGGTGACACCATTGATGAGCTGCTCTGCCCGTCTTCCGATTTTTACGATATTAATTGCATTGGTAGTGCCGGAAACGAAGGTACTGGGCATATTCAACATGCAGGGAATTGCCTTGTTCGGGCTTTATCTGCTGGGTTTGCTTGGCGCTTTGGGCTCAGCGTGGTTTCTCTCTTTGTTTATTCCAAGAAGGGAGCCGAGCTATTTTATGCTCGAAATGCCATCCTACAAGCTGCCGCGCTGGGGGCATGTCGGGTTTATGATGTACGAAAGCGTGAAATCGTTTGTACTGGAAGCTGGTAAAGTCATTATGGCGATCTCTATTATCCTTTGGGTACTGGCGTCCTACGGCCCGGGGGACAGCATGAATTTGGCCGAGCAGCAGGTAGTAGCCTCCATGGCCACCGCGCCACAGGAAGAAATCGACGCAGCGGTTGCGTCTGCCCGCCTGGAAAGCTCCTATGCGGGCCAGTTCGGCCGTTTCATCGAGCCGGTGATCAGACCCCTGGGTTATGACTGGAAAATCGGGATTGCATTATTGGCATCGTTTGCCGCACGCGAAGTATTCGTCGGTACGATGGCCACGATTTACAGCATCAGCGGCGATACAGAGGACGTCCTTACCGTTAAGCAGCGCCTTGTTCAGGAAAAAAATCCTGAAACCGGCGGACAAATGTTTACGCCGGCGGTCTGCTACTCGCTCCTCATGTTCTACGTATTCGCGATGATGTGTATGAGCACGATCGCAGTCGTCTACCGCGAAACCCACGGCTGGAAATGGCCGCTGATCCAACTGGCTTACCTGATGGTATTGGCGTACGGATCGGCGTTTTTGGTTTATCAGATTTTGAGTTAAAATGTGTAGAGAGTGTTGACTTTGCCCAGTTCGAGGTAGAAGGACTGGTTCTGGTCAACGCCTTCAATTAATGCAAGATGCTCCGAAAATAGTTCGATCAATGCAGCATTTGAAATGTTCCCAAGGCTAATGCGGATTAGTTTTCGGGGCGTTCGACGGAGCAGGAATGATGCTCGGAAGTCTTCATCCTTGGTAATAACAATACATTCGTTCCTATCCGCTATTTCGCAAATCTCGGAATCACCGGTATGCCATTTGGCAGGAAGTTGGTTTACATGCTTTGCTGAGTGACCTCTGGCTTGGAGAAACTTCGCCAGTTTAATAGGGATATGAACATCGCAAAGGAAGTTCATTATGCAGCTTCATTGATGGTGCGACCGGATACCAGCATTTTGGCATAGTTTAAGCTAGCCAAAATATCTTCTTTTTCAAGTTCCGGATGATCTTCGAGAATCTCCGAAATCGACATACCTGAGCCGAGCATATCTATAATCACTTCAACAGGCCAGCGCATTCCTCTGATGCAAGGTTTGCCATGACAGATGCCGGGATCGATCGTGATTCTTTCGAGATACTCCATGATTTTAGCTGTTTGATTAATCAAATTTAACTCAAATCAAACGAGTTACCAACCCAGGTGCTCTATCACGTCCGAGGCGATCAGCGCCGTTTGGCCGCGGGCTTCGGCGGCGCGGTCGCCGGCGAGGCCGTGCTGGTACACGCCCAGAATGGCGGCGTCGGCGGGGTCGTATTTTTGGGCGAGGAGGCTGGTGATGATGCCCGTCAGTACATCGCCGGTACCGCCGGTGGCCATGCCGGGATTGCCGGTTGAGTTGAAATGGACTTCACCATTGGGAAGAACAACAGCGGTGTTGGCGCCTTTCAAGCAGATAATCGCTTTGTATTTGGCAGCAAATGCCTGCGCTTTTTCCAGCCGCTCATATTCGTTGCCGCTTTCGCCGGCAAGCCGCTGAAATTCCTTTGGATGAGGGGTTAGGATCGTGTTTTCAGGCAGCTTGTAAAGTAAATGCCGGTTTGTGGAGAGGATATTCAATGCATCGGCATCGATAATGACCGGTACTTTGGATTGTTCCAGTACTTTTTCCAATGCTTTCACCGTCGCCGGCTCCTGGCCGATGCCCGGGCCGATGCCGATAGCCGTCGCCGAAGCGAGATCCGGCAGCTTGCTAATGTATTTTTCTGCTTCATCGACGGTCGTCATAGCCTCCGGAACGGAGATTTGCGTGATCTCGTACCCGCACGTGGGCACGTGCATAGTGAGCAGCCCCACACCCGAGCGCAGGCAGGCTTTTCCCGAAAGAACCGCGGCCCCCATTTTGCCATAACTTCCGGCGACGATCACGGCATGTCCAAAAGTGCCTTTGTGTGAAAATTTCTGACGGAGTTTAATGCGCTTTTCAGCTTCAAATTTGTCGGTGAAATAATATGGTGTGCTCGTTTCAGCCATGTACCGGGAGCTGAGACCAATATCGACTACATGCCATTCGCCGACGTATTCGGCATTCTGAGGAAGCAAAAATGCCAGTTTCGGCAACTGAAACGTAACGGTGTATTTCGGTTTGACGACTACATCGTTGGGGTTATTGGGCTGGTCGGTGTAGAGCCCGCTGGCAATATCGACGGACACGAGCCTGTTGGGCAATTCATTTAAATACTGAATGACAATGCTTAATAAACCTTCAACGGGGCGCGACAGGCCTGAGCCCAGCAAGGCATCAATGCAAACGACTTTATTTCCCAATTGTGGAAGGTCATTTTCTGAATGAATGCGGCGCGGTGTGAGGTGGCTGCCAAGCCGGGAGTAGTTTTGGCGAAAATCGTCAGTCGCATTCAGGGTGTATTCCACGATGAAAACCTGCACATCGTAGCCGCAGCCGCTCAGAATGCGGGCTATCGCCAGGCCGTCGCCGCCGTTGTTTCCCTTGCCGCAAAAGACGGCGATAGGGCGGGTATTGACATATTGATTACAAAACCACCGTACAAATGCCTGTGACGCGCGCTCCATCAAATCAATGGAGGCGATGGGTTCGTGTGCGATCGTATAGGCGTCCATCGCCCGGATCTGTTCTATATTGAAAATCTTCATGATAATCACGCGAAAAGCTTTTTGTTACGGACAAATAATGCTAGCTTTGCACTCGTTTTCTCAAAAGCTGTTTTGAATGAAGGGGCGTCACCCCGTCCGCTGGGAGCAAGCTATCATTTTAAATCCATAAAATCACTCGTCATGAGCGAACTTATTAAACTCGTAGAAGCTACGATTGAAAATCGTAAATCCGAGTATCCTGATTTCAAATCAGGCGACACGATCAACGTTCACGTGAAAATCCGTGAAGGTAACAAAGAGCGTATCCAGCAGTTCCAGGGTACCGTTATGCAGCGTCGTAACGTAAACGGAGCTGGCGAAACTTTTACAGTACGTAAAATTTCAAACGGTATCGGTGTTGAGCGTGTTTTCCCAATCCTTTCACCAAGCATCGCGAAAATCGAGCTTATTCGTCGTGGTAAGGTACGTCGTTCACGTCTGTTCTTCTTGCGTGGCCGTCAGGGCAAAGCAGCTCGTATTAAAGAGCTTAAAACCACGAAGTAATCCAAAGGACCTTCGGGAACGAAATTTTAAAACCCTGCAAGCGAATTTTTCTTGCGGGGTTTTGTTTTTTGGAAAAGGCTATAAGCTTTAAGCCATAGGCTATAATTCCCGGGCATACAATTTTCCGAATACAAAATAGCTTACAAGCCTATGGCTTACAGCTTAAAGCATAACATTATGACTATCCCATTTTATAAATACCAGGGTACCGGCAACGACTTCGTCATGATCGACGACCGCGACCTGCAATTCCCGGTTTCCAAAGAACTGATCGCGTCGATTTGCCACCGCCGGTTCGGCGTCGGCTCGGACGGCCTTATCCTGCTTCAAAATGCGGAAGGTTACGATTTTCGCATGGTGTATTTCAATGCCGATGGCGGCGAAGGCAGCATGTGCGGCAACGGCGGCCGTTGTGTGGTGCGTTTCGCCAGCGACCTGGGGCTTTTCAAGGACAGTACCAAATTCATAGCGGTCGACGGTGAGCATGAAGCGACTGTTTCGGGTGATACCATCCGCCTCAAAATGTCGAACGTGAATGGTGTGGAGCAATATGAGGAATACGATTTCATGAACACTGGCTCGCCGCATTACGTAACGTACGTGGACGACATCCACGAAGCCGATGTGGTGAATATCGGCAGCGAGATCCGTTACGGTTCCGTGTACGGCCCCAAAGGAGGTACCAATGTGAATTTCGTAGAGGTAATCGAAGACAACCACCTGAGCGTGCGTACTTACGAGCGAGGCGTGGAAGACGAAACTTTCTCCTGCGGAACGGGTGTGACCGCCTGCGCATTGTCCGCGCACCTACGCGAAGGCTGGCAAGGCCCGGTACAGGTAGAAACGATCGGCGGAACGCTGGCGGTGGAATACCAGGATGCCGGCGAAGGCCAGTTTAAAGACGTTTATCTGATCGGTCCCGCAGTGCGCGTCTTTGAAGGAACTTTGGAAGTTTAGAGTTTGAAGTAAAAAGTAAAGCCTTGCAAGTCGATGATTTGCAAGGCTTTACTTTTTACTTTGCCTTCTATTTTAAACTTTAAGCTTCCAACTCCGTTATTCCGACTCGATAATACCGCCCCTCACATGAAATATCTGCTTGCCGCCCCACTCCGGGACGCGGCAGTAATCCATCGCGGCGACTTTGCTGCGGACGCCATTCGTGCAAATGACGACGATCGTCTGGTAGGGCGCCACGAGCGGACGCTTTTCCCGGATTTCAGCTAGTGGAATATTGATTCCTCCTTCGTTGAATTCCTCAAACTCCCAGTTTTCACGCACGTCCACCAGCACGGCATCCGGGCCTTTGGTCAATGCGAGTGCCTGAGGAAGGTCAATGTCCGAGTAAGTTTTTTTCAGCATACTGCCAATTACCTGCTCACCGCGTAAGGATGGTCGTTCACAACCGGGATATTTTTAGCGATCAGCTTATGAATATCTTTGAGATATGGCTTCTCTTCTTTGTCGCAGAACGACATCGCAATGCCTTTCGCTCCCGCGCGGCCGGTACGACCGATACGGTGAACGTAGGTTTCGGGAATGTTCGGGATTTCGTAGTTGATTACGTGTGTGAGGTCGTCCACATCGATACCGCGCGCGGCGATGTCGGTGGCTACGAGGACGCGCGTAGTCTGGCTTTTGAAATTCTTCAATGCATTCTGGCGGGCCGTCTGCGACTTGTTACCGTGAATGGCTTCGGAAGTAACACCTGCTTTGCGCAATACTTTCACCACCTTGTCGGCCCCGTGTTTAGTGCGGGTAAATACCAATGCCGTAGCAATCGATTCATCTTTCAGAATATGCAGCAGCAGCGAGTTTTTGTCTGATTTATCTACAAAAAACACCGATTGGCGAATGGTATCGGCCGTTGAAGATACCGGGGTAACTTCCACTTTCACCGGGTTTCTCAAAATAGTACCTGCCAGAGTCACGATCGCCGGAGGCATGGTGGCCGAGAAAAATAGCGACTGGCGCTTGTTCGGTAGCAATTTGATCACCTTTTTCACGTCGTGCACAAAGCCCATATCGAGCATGCGGTCGGCTTCGTCGAGCACGAAAAATTCCAGTTGGTTCAGTTTAATGAACCCCTGGTTAATCAAATCCAGCAGACGGCCCGGCGTAGCGATGAGCACGTCCACGCCCCTTGCCAAAGCGTCGGTTTGCGGTTTCTGGCCTACACCACCGAAAATAACGGTATGCCTCACGCGGGTGTGACGCCCGTACGCAGCGAAGCTCTCGCCGATCTGGATCGCCAGCTCGCGGGTAGGGGTCAGAATCAATGCACGGATACGGCTTCTTTCAAACTTCCCGACCGGGTTTTCGTGCAGTAATTGCAGCATCGGAATCGCAAAGGCGGCAGTTTTGCCGGTACCCGTTTGCGCGCAGCCCAGCAAATCTTTATTTTCTAAAATAACCGGAATAGCTTTGGCCTGGATGGGAGTGGGAGTGGTGTATCCTTCTTCTTGGAGAGCCCTCTTAATCGGCTCTATGAGTTTTAAATCCTGAAATGTCATTTGGTCTTTTTAATGGCTGCGTGATGATCATCCATTTTAAACGCAGCCTGCATAATATGAATCGGCCTGTCTGGCCAGGTGTATAACAGAAGTATGTTTTTAAACGTTCAGTGAGAATACTTCGCAAAAATAGTCACTATTCACTTAAATTTGATCATCGTTCATCAACGCAGCAACACTATGAGCAAGATTTTTACCCTCACATTTTTACTATCGCTTTTCTTCACGGCCGCTCATGCACAGGATGTCCTGGTCCGGAAAAACGGTTCCACCATCGAAGGAAAAGTGGTCGAAGTAGGTATCGATAAGGTATTGTACAAGATCAGCCTGGAAGCGAATGCAGCTAATTTTGTGGTCAGAAAGAACGAATTGCTACGCATCGAGTTCGGGAATGGTCAGACAGTCTGGTTTGACAAACGTGCCGAGCGTAGTAATACGAGGAATCGGGAGCGGAATGAGCCCATCGTCCAGGACGAAGAATTAGGTAAAAACAAAATTGATTTTTCCCCTTTCAAGGCTTTGGACAGCGGCCCGGGCTTTGGCATTAGTTATGAAAGAATTCTCGACAAACGCGGCTATTTCGGCTTACTCTTACCTTTCACATTGACCATTCCCGACAGTTACTACCTTCCCTCGATCGGCGAGGACTCCGACGACCAGATGTATTATTTCTCACCCAGTTTGAAAGTTTATCCATTTGGCCAGAAACGCGTTACTTATGCAGTAGGGCCGACGCTCTTTACCGGAATTGGCACAAAATGGCAATACACCAACAAATACGATCCTTTAAGCGGCGTTACCACCAGCACAGAGGAAAAACGCAACCGCTTCCGAATGGGAATGATCGTTAATAATTATGTCAATTTCCAGATTACTCCGCATTTTCAAATCGGGCTGAATGCCGGGGTAGGCCCGCGCTATCTGGATCGGGAGAAATACCATTCGAGTACTTACCGTAACGGACGCATGGAAATCACCGGTGAGTTCAATTTCAACTTGGGACTCCGCTTCTGATCACCGCACGACGCGGAAAATGGGATAGCGCATGTATTCCTTTTCCGCGTAAACCGAATTCTGGTAGATAAAATCCAGCTGTGCATTGCCGTTCTTCGCAAACTCGGGATCTGCCTTGCGTTTCTCATCGAGCTTCGCTTTCAGTTCGGGAGACTTTCTGAGCAAATCCGCAGCCAGGTCTTCAAAAACATAGCCCGAATAATGTTCTTTGGCCTGTAAAATGGTGTCAAAGAAATTCCATTTGAAGAACGAATCCACCGCTTTTGGTTCGAGGGTTTCGATGATGTACCGGTTCACGGATTGATTGACGGGGATATACCAATCTCCTTTTTTGAAAGGCAGTTTCTGCTTTTCAGTCCTTAGTTTCACCGAAGTATGCCAGTAATGTCCTTCGAAAGGCTGCTTAGGCGTTTCCAACTCCTCGATATAATAGGTTTCTACATTCATTTCCGAGTCCTTTTCGAGCGCTTTCATTTGCACGCCGTTCAGCCGTAGCAGCTCCACTATATTGTGCCAGCCTTGCGGGATAATGTAGGCTTCCGGCCGCGTCACTTCGTCCAGCGGGGCATAGGAGTCGTAAAATGGAATATCCCTGGTAAATGGTTTTGACCGGTCGTAATGCAGCCTGGGCAGCCCGCTTACTTCACTGGGAATGTACTCGGGCTCGTAGCCTTTGAATGCGATCGTGGATTGTTTTGATTTATTGACCTGCCAGGTAATAGCAAACTTCTCCTGCTTTTTGACGGCCTCTTTCGTCTCGTTCCGCAGTCTCAACAGCGTCTTCCGGTGCGCGGCAAGGAACTTGATATTGCCGTGTAAATAGGCATAAGTCGATTTTACGCGCTGATCGTAGGGTTTCAGCATATGTGTTTCGGTCATCACGCCGATGGTATGAAACAAAGCGGCGTATCCTGTGGAATAGCGCGGCCAATCGGGAAACTGAACAAAACCTTTGTCAGGCGTTTGCCCGTAGGCATTCACATAGGGCGTAGCCTCGAAGCCAGCTTCTTTCAAATGCTTGTACATATAAGGTAGAAAAACCTTCTCGTTGAAATCGCCAAGCGGACCGCCGAGTTTGTCTTTCTGAGCGTAGTCGAGCGTCATTACATACTGGTAATCAGAGCCATTGCTCACGTGCGTGTCCGCGAAGAGGTCGGGATCGAGCTCGTGAAAAATGGCAGCGAAACTCCGTGCATTGCGGGTATCAGCTTTGATAAAATCACGGTTCAGATCATAATTCCGCGCATTTCCCCGGAAACCATATTCCTTCGGCCCCGCCTGATTGGTGCGGGTGGTACTATTGCGGTTCAACGCGCCTCCGATATTGTAGAAGGGAATGATAGCCACCACAACGCTGTCCAGTTCGGGGAATTTGGCCGGATGCACGAGCATGTCGCGCAACAGCATCATCGACGCATCCACGCCATCCGGCTCTCCGGGATGGATGGCATTATTGATAAACAGGATAGCCTTGCCCTGTGCTCTCAGTTTTTTGACATCGAAGACCTTGTTTTTTGAATACAATACCAGATGCAATGGCCTGCCGCTGTCGGTAAGGCCTTTTTCCTGCATTTGTACCTGCGGGAAATTTTGGGCCAGCTGCCGGTAGTAGGCAATGCCTTCGTCGTAGGTAGGGGTTTGCTTGCCACCGCTTTTTTCAAAACGGGTCTGGTACTGGGCTTCCGCGTGGAATGCAATTGCCGGGAGAATACCCAACAGAAATAGTGTTAGTTTGAAGCGCATGAACGGAGTAAAATGTCAGTATTTGTATTGTTCGAGCAAGTGAAGGTAAGGATGGAGGCCGTGGTGAATGAAAACATTCTGATCCGAATCCTCAAACTGCTTATAGTACGCATCATCGGCCAGGAGCACGACCGTCGGCCCGGTGCGTACGTAGTTACTGCTTTTGTAAAAGGTTGGTGCCTGGTATTCCGGCAGGTTTTTAGCTACAATTTTCCCTGCATACCGGCCGAGATACTTTTCGTAATTGCGCTGCGCCTTTTCGCTGGGCTTTTTCATGCCCTTGTAAGCGTGCCGCATACCGATGCGCGCAATGAGTTTTTGCTTCTTGATAATGCCGTCGATATTTTTGAAAGGGTTCGTATTGTTAAAATCGCTAAGTGTTTGCACCGAAAACGGTACTTCGGGCACCCAATCGGCCGAATTGACGACATTATAGCCCCAGCCGCCATCGACCAGGTGTTCATACTCGTAGGCGAAATAGGTATTGCCCACCTTTGGAGCCGCGCTGGCGTAGGTTTTGAAACGGATATCTTTGGGCAATGCGCCCTGCTTTTGAAGCGAATACAGATGCGCCGTCATCAGATAACTGAGCGCGCCGCCCTGGCTATGGCCCATAATAAGGAAATCCCTGACGCCGGTTTTGTACATGGAGTCGATTTTTGGGACAATATCCTTCGCCAGATAAGCCGTGCCTACCAGCCAGCCAATGTGTACGGCTGCTTTGGGATTGTCGGCCAGATGGTATTTAAAAGTATAATCTTTGGTGATTTGGAGCTCCCCGCGGGCCGGTACCATAGCGGCATAGAAGTTTTCGAGCCAGCCCACGGCATTCATGGTCGTGCCCCGGAGGTTAATTACAGCTACGGAAGACTTGCTCTTCCACAGCCCCCAGCGGTTGTCGAGGCCCATTACGGGAGAAGCGTAAACGGAATCAAATTTCGTGGGCCGCGGTACTTTGAACTTTTGCCGGTTGGTCATGGCGGTATCGTACAGCAGGGCGTGCATATACACGAGTTCCTGGTATTCAGCCTTGTCAAAGCCGGGTTTCAGCTTGCTGGTTTGCGCCATTCCGGGCTGAACGGCGAGTGTGCCAAGGATAAAGACAATAGCTGTGTAAAAATGCCCTAGCAGGCATGGTTTGAAACTTGTCAGGAACTTTTGCATGAGTGATAGCGAAGCGTTGAATACCAAGGCAACCTTTGGGTTACTAATGTAGGAAAACAATCGATGCAACCGGATTTTCAGGCTTTCAAATCACTTTTCGGCCCCGGTTTCAGACATTTCTTTCAAATTAGAATACCATTAGAGTTTACCCGCGTAACCCGTTTCGCCTTGAATGCGAGCCCGGAATTTCTTATTTTTGGTTAGTCTAAAAAATATTTTCATGGAGCTGTATTACTCTTTTTCCGCATTAATCGTCCTCTCTGCGATATTTTCTTACCTCAATTCCCGGTTTCTGAAATTGCCTCCCTCTATCGGCGTCATGGTGATCGCATTGATGGTGTCGCTGGGGCTTATCGCTACCGATAGCATATTTCCACGCACATTCATCCGCATTTCCACGCTCATAGCGAGCGTCGATCTCACGGAAATACTCATGGGCGCGATGCTCAACTTTCTACTGTTCGCGGGGGCTATCCATTTGCATTTGGAAGATCTTAGGGAGCAGCGTTTGCCGGTCATTATATTTTCCACCGTCAGCGTCGTGATTTCCACGTTCGTGATCGGTTTCCTCATTTACTATATCCTGCCGTTGATCGGCATTAGCATTCCGCTCATTCAATGCCTCGTTTTCGGCGCATTGATTTCCCCCACGGACCCTATTGCAGTGCTTGGGATCCTCAAACAGGCGGGTGTTCCCAAGTCGCTCGAAACGAAGATCGCGGGTGAGTCGCTTTTTAACGACGGTATGGCCGTAGTGGTGTTCATTCTGATGCTCGCGCTGGCACGGGGAGAAGAAGTGAATACCTCATTTACCGGTATTGCCGGTCTTTTTGTGAAAGAAGCGCTGGGCGGCATTTTGCTCGGCTTGCTGCTCGGTTTTTTAGGTTCCAAAATGATGTACCGGGTAGATGGCTACAACGTACACGTACTCATTACGCTCGCAATCGTGATGGGCGGGCACCTGGCTGCCCAGGCACTGCATATGTCGGGTCCATTGGCTATGGTGGCTGCTGGGCTGGTGGTAGGGAATTATGGCAAAAATCCCGGTGCCGTTTCGGATACCGAGCGCGATTATATCGACAAATTCTGGGAGCTTATCGATGAAATCCTGAATGCGATCCTGTTCCTGATCATCGGCTTCGAATTGCTCCTGATCCCCGACATGAAGCAATATGGCTGGGCAGGCATGGTGGCGATCGTAGTGGTGCTTTTGGCGCGGTTCATTTCGATTTATATTCCTGTCAAGCTCATTCCTTTCAAAACGCGCTTCGGGAAGAAATCGATTACCATATTGGTGTGGGGAGGCTTGCGCGGAGGTGTTTCCATCGCATTGGCATTGTCCATTGATCAGCATCTCAACAAAGACCTGCTGCTGGCAATCACCTATTTCGTGGTATTGTTCTCGATCATCGTGCAAGGGCTCACGGTAGGCAAGCTAACCGACCGCCTGCCCGACGACGCGGAGGCGGCCGCTTAGGAAGCCGGCCCCGCCACGAGCTGGTTGATCAGCGCATTGATTTTGTTAAGCCAGACCGTTTGCCCTTCGCAAGTCCAGTGCGAATCGCCTTTCAAGTACGATGCACGGCCCATGCGGCGAAAATCGCCAAGCACATCGATATAGGGCACGCCGAGTTTGGGGTGGTTGTATACCCGTTCAATCAGATTGTTGTACGTGCCATATCCGGGGCTGAGTACCGAAACCTTGTTGGGGATAATGCTCAATATCACATGGTCGAAGCCCAGCGAGTCCGCGAAATCACGGCTCGCATTAAGGTTTGCGATCATGGAATCAAGCTCGGTTTGGCGCACCGGCGTGAAGGACGATGTAACTTCCGGGGTGTCGGTATCCATGTAATACACAATATCGCGATCGTTGTTGACAAGTGTCACGCCCGAAGCGGTCCTGTCGAAAAAACGGTGGTTGAAATCGGATTTCCATTCTTTAATGCGTAATGCGAAATCGTTCTGGAACAAAAAGCCGTCGAGCCTGTCGGCGGTGTGCGACCCTTTGAACGCCTCGTCCAGCTGGTGCATGAACTTGCTGGAAGCCCCGTTTTGAATAAATGTTGCCGAATCCGGAACGAGCACGGTGATGGTAGACGAAGCGAATTTCTGGCGGAAATGCCGTTCGACGCTTTCCATCAGCAAGATATTAAGCTGGGTGGTGTCGAGTTTGATATGCAGGAAGTCAGACCATTTTACCCAGGTATATTCGTCTACCGGAAAATCGCTTTGTCCAACTCTTCCTTTTTCTGTAAAGCTATCGCCGATAATATACAGATGCACTTTTTTAGCTGATTGCGGCCGAACCGGCGGCGTATAACCGGTGCATTGGTGGCGTGGGTCGCGAAACTCGGATAAGGTAGAAAGCTTATACAAATCGCCGTACTGGTAACCGTCTTCCACAACCTGTTCTTTCCACAGCCAGGGCAAAATGGTAGGGCTCAGGCCCACAATCCATATGAGAGAGCCAATAGCCAGTGCGATATATCTTAAAATCTTCATAGCATTATCTCAACTTGATCGACCAGACCTGTATTTTCTTTTCCGACCGGCTGAATATCAATAATTTGTAATAACCAGGCTGGTACGTAAGCTGCACCGGCATTTCCGAAGGGATCGCTTTGTCGCCGAGGCGCCTTCCGTTCATATCAAAAACGGTGGAATAACTGCCCGATTTGATCGTGATAAACCGGTTATCGACGCCAAAGAAGTGATACTGGATGGTCGCATTGGGTAAAATATCCTTGATCTCGAACAGTTCGCGGCCATCTTTGGTAATAATAGCAGTTTTGGAATTAACCGAGCGCACTAATATCCAATCGAGCGAATTGCGGTCGAAAAGGATCCTGAAACGCGAACCCGGCTCGGGGCGCAGGAGCTGTCGCCGCGACGTGATTTTACCATCCAGGCTAATGCGGATCAGTTCGCCGGATACGCTCACGCCCGTAAGCTCGGGCTGACCCGTTTGCGGGTTCTGTGCCCAGGTAAACGGACTCTCCGTTCGCGTCAGGATATCGACGGGGAAGCCTGGGCGCACCGTGCCATTCTCTTTCAATAAATAAATCTTTCCATTCTGCTGCGTTACAATGAAGCCCCGGTTGCCAATTTGGTTCAGCGCTACCACCGGCCCCACTATCTTTTCGAAACGTACGGAATGGTTCAGCCTTTTGAGCGGGCGGGTCACACTTTCCCATACGAACAACTCTTCCGCCGAGCTCTTGACGATAAGCCGGTTACTGCCGTCTTCGCCACCGTCGATGAGGTATAATGCCGAGACGAGATCGGGGGTAGGCAAATGCGCCTGGAAGGTCGAAACATTGGAAGAGTCGTCTTCGTCCAATGCATATATCGTGCGTTCCGTGGCGAAAATGCGCTGTTGGCGGCCGATGTTCAGAAAATCGACTTTATAAGCTGCCGTACCGATCGCGCCGTTCAGTTTGGCGATGGTCTCGGTTTTTCCTTCGCGCAGGTTATTTGTTCTGAGCAGGTTGTGTTCCTTGTCGGTGAGCAATATCTCCGAACTTCCGTCGATCGGGTTTTGCAATGCAGCCAGTTCAGAATCGTAAATATCCGGCCATTCGATATCGATGTTCAGAAAAGTGCGGTTGAGCACCTTGCTGGCGGTTTGCCGTTTTTTGGGATGAAATGTGAGTTCGGGGAATGCCTCGCTGCCTTCGAAGCGGCATTGCAGCGTGATGGACTCCATTTTGGCCGTGAGGTCGCTATACTTTTTGCTAACCTGCGTTTCCTCGCCCGATTGCGCTTTCCGCAGGTTCACGATCATCGAAAGCTGAGCTTCGTTGTTCGTACTGGTAAGCACGCTATCGTATTCCGGCGATTGTTTCCAGGTGATCTGGTTTTCGTAGTCGACAATGTAGTTCTGCAATACCTGCGAGTTGTTGCTGATCACCAGATAGGGCGCAATGTAGGTAATATAGCTGCGCGGAAAGCCGGTAAACATCGGCCCGTACAAGCCCGAAGGCAGTTCAGGAACAGGTACCGAATAAATGTCGTAGCCCTGGTACTGATCCGCCGAAACATTTGTTTCCTGGTTGGAGAGCTGCGCAAGCTTTTGTAGTACTGGCCTCACTTTATCGTAGTTGGAAAACTCCGTAAGCAGGATTTTACCGTCGGTAATGCTGTTATTCTCCTCCAATTGGCATAATACAAACTCCGAACCAATGTTGTCGATGAGCACATTACTTTCACCGGCAATGTAATAGTTGAGCTTGTCCCAGGCCGGCGATTTGTATTTTTTATGCCATTTCAAAAATGTTTCCTTGAATGCCGCTTTGTCGGACGCAGCCGCGCGATACAAAAATGAAGTTTGCTGCGATACATGCTTGTGCCCGGCGAACGGCGTGCCGGGGTTGCCTTTCAGGATCTCGGCCAGGTAATAATCCGGTGCATCCGCCCCATTGGATTTGACTACCAGATTTCCCTTGCTCTCCGCTTTTTCAATGTGAAAATCCTGGTAGGCAGGGAAGCTCTTTCCAAACTCCGCCAGGGTGGCCACATTCTCCATGGACATTACCGACTTCCAGGCATCCGTACGGAGGTAAATGCTCGTGCCATAATCGGAATCGTTGATATTCGAAAAGCGTGAACGCAGCCTGAACGAGCTGATATTGAGCGAGGAAGCGCGTACGGCGTCTTCGATCAGGTCGCCATAGTAGCTGACGATCAGGTAATGGTCTTTCACCAGGTAGGAAAACAACGGCCGCGAATTGGCGTCGATGGCGTCGGTAATGCGGTGGTCCTGGAAATTGTGATGCAGAAGCCGGATGTTGGCGTGCTGCGGGCTGGCCAGCCATTTGGTTTCTTCGTCGGTAACGGGAATATACATGATTACCCCCCATTCCGTGCTGGTGCGCGGGTGGTATGAATAGGAGAGGGTTTTGGCTTGCAGGAATGTTTTGAGCTTTTTGGCGTCTTTCGTCAGCAGGTTGAGCAAAGTCAGGTTATCGCTGGCGATGTCGAGGAGAGGAAGCCGTTTGAGGTCAAGAGCGGCTTCTGTGGCCGTGTAAGCCGAATCTTGCAAATGCTCACTAGTGATCACCACCACGGCATTGGAGGGGATGAATTGCCAGGCTGCCGACGAACCCCTCGACCATTTGAACAGGAAATATCCTGCTGATGCGATAAGCACGACCAGCAGGATAGCAATCAGTTTTTTTTTCGACACAAGCCTGTTTTTTAAGCGCGGATCGCTTTCACTTTATCATTCAGTTCGAGGCGAAACCGCAAGAGTTCTTTAAAGCTTCGGATGCAAACTTTCCACAGGTTCCATTTCACAATCGAAACGGTGCCGGTTTCCCGGTCTTTATGGGTGATAGGGATATCGAACAGCTGCTGCCCTGATTTTTTTGCCATCACAGCCAGGAAGATGTTCGGTGCGAACGGTTCCGGATTGGGCAGCTGGTTCATCAGTTTTTGCAGGAATGTTCCTTTAATCAGACGGAACGGGATGTTGCTGTCCATGATGAATGTACCATAAACAGCCGAAATCGTGCCGCGGAGGAATTTCGTGATAAAAAGGCGTACGCCGGCATCATGCCGAACCTGGCGGTAGCCGAGTATGAATTGCGACTGGGAGCGTTTGTCCCAGAGTTTGTCAAAATCTTCGGAAACAAACTGGTCGTCGCTGTCCGTCTGGAATACATATTCCGAACCCAGTTCCAGCGCCTTGCGATAACCGTTCACGACCGCATTGCCATGCCCGCCGTTTTTCTGGTGGACAACCGTCAGATTATCGATCTTTTTGTCCAGCTCATCCAGTAATACCTTGGTATTGTCTTTCGATCCGTCGTTGATGACGATCAGGGTAGTGTTATCGTTGGGGAATTTGGTTTTGAGGAAGGAGGTCCAATTATAAACTACTTTTTCGATACAATCCTGCTCATTGTATGCGGGCATTACTATACTCAGAAGATATGACATGCAAAAGCGTATTTGGTATGTTGCGCGAAATTAATAAATAAAGCCTGTAACCGGGCTATGGGGTTTCATTATTTAGTAAGCGTACTTGTCTTTCAGGGCGTTAATAGGTTTCTCGAAAAAGTGCCAGGAAACCGACGCCACTAAGACCGTGAGCGCCACTACGACCGTTGCTTCGAACGCGATATTGCCTTCGAGGCTGGGGATATATTGATAGATTTTCCGGAAAAGCCTGACCGTCGGGTGCATGGGACCGCTGTGAAAATGGTTGTATACAAAATTGTGGTACAGGTACAGGCCATAGCTGATTTTGCCAAGATAAATACACACCGGATTTTCGAGAAACGCGGCCATCCAACCCTTGAAACCCATCACAGCGCGTCCTATCAACGTAAACCCGAAAATGGACGACATGGTTCTGTCGAGCACCACGTACGGGAAGTTGAAGGGCTGAGCCAGCGATTTGGCCCACCATTGGATCAGCACCCATCCCAGCAAGCCAAGCAGTACCGGCCATGATTTGCTGAATAATTTAACAAACACATCATTCTTGTATAGCTGCATCCAGGCCATAAGCCCGCCCAATGCGAAAGAATCGAAACAAGTGGGCGTGGATACATAGGTTACAGTCCATTCACCCATTGTGACGAAGTTGGTACCCGGTATTCTGCCCGAATAGAAAATGTAAGCGCGCAGGAGAATGCTGAAAATACCCATCAGGCCCAGCACTGGCACCAGTTTGTTTTTGGGAATGAAGAAAATCAGGAACGGGAAGAATAGATACACCTGCTCTTCCACCGCCAGCGACCACAAATGGTCTACTGAACCCAGCCAGGTTTTATGGAGGGCAATGTAAATATTGGTTCCGTACAACGCGAGCCAGGGCAACTTGTCGCGCACCGGCGGCACATTGAAGATAAACAGCAATGCAATGATGAGGTAATAAACCGGAAAGATCCGGATCGTTCTCCGGACCAGGAATTTGCGCAGGTACTTTTTAAAGCCTCCGGGTGTCCCGTAAGTTTTTTCCTTGCTTTTGAGCAAAATGCGGGAGATCAGGAAACCGCTGAGCACAAAGAAGATCGTTACTCCCAACGCGCCGAACGGGATAATATTGATTTCTACGATGAGGTGGTCGAGCAGAACCAGCCCCACTGCAATAAAGCGCACGCCGTCAAGTTGAATAATGTGTCCTTCTGAATTGGTGCGCATGGTTACCAGTTAACTTTCACTTCTTTTTTACGCGATTCTTTGACCGTCACACGCTGGTCTTTGAACAGAATGCCGGTTTCGTCGCCCTGCTGGCGGATGAGTGCCACCCTATAAGTTCCCTTATCCATTTCAGAGAACGGAATGTCGGCATAGAAGCCCGGAGCGAAATAATATTGTTTCAGGAACAGCTGCTTCCGGCTCGTGTTGCGCGTGCGAAGGGCGGGGAAGATGTAGTAGCATTCATCAGAACTGAGCAGCACATACACACCACTGTCCTGCAACCGCTGGCTGGTGAATGAGGTATTGCTCACTTTAATGGATGCCGTGTCCGTGGTAATAGTGGTTTTATCATACAAATCCACCATTCCCCGTGAACTTCCGGCATAGTTCTGACGGTCGGCGACGGCGATGAGGGGCAGCCATTTGTCATAAATGACAGGCGTTTTTTCCATGATATTAGCCGCAAACGATGTGTCTGTCGGGTATTTCAGCGATTTGTCCGTGAATGTCCAGTTGAATTGCGAGGTCACCATCTGCTTTCTCAAATTATAGGCGTCCACCAGATGATAATGATAGCTGAACACATTGAATGTGACCGCCAGGGCGATAATCGCAGTAATGTAAGGCGAAAGGAAACTACCACGGATCGGGACCACCACATAGATGTAGGCGATGATCAGCAGGAGAACCGAGTATATCTTGACTTTGCTCGCAATGAGCACGTCGAATCCGAAACCTGCGCGGCCGTGAACTACAATTGCAGCGGTGCCGAGGATGAACAGGATTACTCCCAGGCAGAAAAGGTCGGTAGTTCGTTCGAATTTGGTGGCGTACTTGTTCCTAACAATCCTGAAAAGCGTCGTAGAACCAATAGACACAGCGACGAGGAATAAAATTACACCCAGGAAAATACACACCTTAACGTGGTTCAGGACGGGGATGCATTCTGCAAATGAACCCAGAAATGCCATATAGCCTTTGACAAGTTGCAGAAGCGAGGCTTTTGATTCGGGGTTGTAGTCTGGTTGCTTGTACCAATAGAAATAGCAGAAAATCTCGGCAATGCTGATGATCGTCCACAGTGCAAAGCGCTTTCGATTACCACTTAAAAATAACAAAACAGCACCCAGTGGCAAAACCATCAATCCATTCCCGCTCGTAAGCACAGTTACTACGCTCAGCAGCATGGCGATGGAAAAAGGCAATACTTTGGGATTGACGACCAGATACAATGTCCAGAGGACCAGCGTTACTACCCCGAAATTTTGCACAGCCGACATTCCCCAGTACATATTCTCCCAGAACGCTAGCGTCATCCACAGGAATGGAATGGGTACCAATGCAAAAAGCGGCTTTTTGTTTTTTTTGAGCAAGTCGTAGAACAACGGGATCGCCGCCAGAAGCAACAGGTTACCTGCTGTCATCAAATGCCGGTAATTGAGATGCCCGAAAATGGCATAATCGATCCATGCGAAAAGGCGGGTCAGCGCGATGCGATGCTCGTTATGCTGCCTGAAAAGCGCCAGGATTTTCCCTTTCCAGTCACCAGCCTGCGTATATTCGGCGATGAAATTTTTCAGCGCGTGGTCGTCCCATTTGGGAATATTGATGGCATAGTAATCCCAAACCGTGAAATAAATGGCAACGGGTAATAACAGGATCAGGCTCAGGATAATGGTGAAAGCCTTTTTCGTCATGCCGGGATCATTAGTTGGCTGATGCTCGACAAGATCGAATCTGCGTCAAGTCCGGAAAGCTTCTGGTGGTAGCTTTGACTGCCATAGCGGCTGTTGGGATAGCCTTCCGCTTTGAGACTTTTAAATACTGAAGGGAAAACACCTTTTTCCAGTAGCTGAACGGAAAGCTGTTGCGCAAGCCCGCCTGTGCTGATGTGTTCTTCGGCAACGAGTATTGCGGGCGCTTTTTTTACCAGCGTGATCAGCTCGTCCGTCAGTTCCAGCGGAAAATGCAGGGCGGTTACTACGTTCACCTTTTCTGCAAGCTCGGGAGCCAGCGCCAGCGCCGATAGCACATTGTTGGCAATCGGTCCCAGTGCAAAAACAGTCGTTTCGGCATGGGCAGGCTGGTGAATTACTTTAAAAGAACCCGTCAGGTAGCTGTTTGCCGGAGTGGTTTTCCCGGCTCCCAGGCGCAGGTATGCAGGACGGGCGTCGGCGGCGATCTGCCGCACAACCGGAACTACTTCGTCGGTAAATGCGGGTACCCACACCTGTGCATTCTGCTGACCGCTCAAACATGCAAGATCTTCGATGGTGTGGTGGCTGCTGCCCATGATCCCGTATCCATATCCGCCGCCATTACCTACCAGGAATACCGGCAAGTTATTGAAACAAACGTCGTTACGGAACTGTTCGAGGCAGCGGTACACGATAAATGGCGCGATGCTGTAACAGAATACTTTATAACCTTTGTGGGCAAAGCCGGCAGCTACGCCCACCATATTCTGCTCCGCAACACCGGCATTGATAAACCGCTTGCCCATTTTGGCCTGCAAGTTTTCCAACGCATTATATCCAAGATCGCCTGTGATGAAGATAACGGAGTCGTCTTCGACCGCAAGCTCTTCGATGGCTGTTGAAAATTCTTTTCTCATCGTTAAGTGGGCGCTACGCCGATTGATTGCTTAACTTAAATGGCCGCCTAACCGGCTGATACCATGCAATTTATTACTTTCTCAATTGTTTTACCAAAGCCCGGATCTCGTCGGCGGTTTTATAAGCCTTCGGTCCCCGGCGTATTCTGGTGCGGATGTATTTGGGCCGCTTTTTAGTTTCTTCGAATATCTTGGTAATGTATTCTCCCAAAAACGAAATGCCCAGGATGGTGAGCCCGCCGAAGAACACGATCAGAATAATTACGGTGCTGAGGCCTCTTGGAGTATCCGGAAAGAAAAAGAATTTGGCCAGTATCTGCCAGATTATCCCCAGAATGGACAGTGCCGTGAGTCCGAATCCCGCATAACTCATCAGTTCCAATGGCGCGAAGCTGAACGAGAAGATCGCCTTCTTCGCCCACCAGATGTTTTTCGTCCAGTTGTTGGTCGACACACCGAACATCCTTTCCGGACGCACATAAGGTACCCCGGTTTGTTTGAAACCTACCCAAGCGCGTAAGCCGCGCAGGAACTGCTCTGTTTCAGGCAAGTCCACCAGCTCCTTCACCACTTTGCGGTCGATCATCGAGAAATCGCCGGCGTCGCGCGGGATCGGAATGTAGCTCAGCCCCTGGAATACCTTATAGAATGTCTTATAGAAGAAGTGGATATGCGGCTTCATCTCGCGCTGCACGCGTACGCCGTAGACGACGTCGTAGCCGTCCATCCACTTTTCGTAAAATGCCGGGATAATTTCAGGCGGGTCCTGCAAGTCGCCATCCATCAGCACCACGCAGTCGCCGGTTGCGATCTCCATCCCGCTCAGGAACGCCGATTGCGATCCGAAGTTTCGAGAGTGGCTGATACCTACCACATTAGGGTCTTTGTCGCAAATCGCATTGATCACTTCTTCCTGGTTATCGGGCGAGTTGTCGTTTACGAAAATGATCTCATAACGCACCTTCAACTCGTTGAAAGTCTTCACCAACCTCTCGTACATGAACGGGATCGCCTGGGCGTCCTTGTAACACGCGATAATGGCTGTGATGACCGGGTTGAGCTTAGGATTTTCAAAAGCAGGAATCAGCCTGGACTCATATTGCACGGCATCCTGCCATTGGCTGTAACGGATCAGGCCGTCTTCCAGGGAAGTTCTCGCTTTCCAGCCGAAGTCGTTTTCAAATGCGGTAGGGTCACCATACCATTCGGCGAGATCCCATTTGCGGTTCGACATGCTGCCCCATTCGGGTTCCTTGGCGATAGAGAATGCCTTGCGCGTCACGTCCACGAGGTCGCCCATCGTGGTTTTGCGGCCGGTGGCGATGTTATAAGAGCGTCCCGATTTCTCGTCGTCGATTTTCAACGCCGCGTCCAGAAACGCCTCCACACAGTCTTCTACAAACACAAAATCGCGGCTTATATCGGGGGATACCAGAGAAGGTAAGCTCTTTTTACGCGCATTTTCGATCAGGCGCGGGATCAGCCGGTCGGGCTCTTCCCAATAGCCGTAAATCGAGTACAAGCGCAGGTTGAGCGTTTTTAGCCCTGCTACTTTGGCATAATATTCGAGCAAATAGGCGGCCGAAACTTTAGAAACCGCATAATGGCTGTTCGGTTCCACGCGGTCGGTTTCTTTGGGCGATGTACAGTTGAAACCATATTCGGAACTGCTTCCGGCATGGATGTAAACCATGTCCTTCGTGCAGTTTTGAAGGATATTCACCGTTCCGAGCACATTGGTCTCGTAAGTCAGGTTTACATTGCTCTGCTTGCTGTACGCCCCGTAGGCCGCAAGGTTGAAAATCGTCTGCGGTTTATATTTTTCAAATACCTCCTTGATGGAATTGTCTGAAAGAATGTCGCAGTGGATGATGTTTTCAAACGGGACATTGAGCAGTTTCAGACGCCATGCTTTGGTGGCGTCGTGGGTTACTGCGTAACAATCCTTCCGGATTTTAAATATGTCATTGAAGAGATTGGCGCCAATGAAGCCGCTGGCACCGAAAACAAAAACTGGCCCTTTTAATTTCTCTATTTTATCGCGGTAAACCGGTAAATGATCAAGCATTCGTCAATTCATTAAGATAACGTTCCTTTACTTCCAGTGTAGCTTGCTCATACTGGTCTTTATTCATGGGCAGGTAATGCCATTCCAATTTGTTTTCCATATAAGAAACCCCTTTTCCCTTCACGGTATTGGCAATGATTGCTTTCGGGAGCCCGTTTTTGCTTTCTTTCAGCCTGCTGATTGCCTCGCTGATGGCCGCAATGTCGTGGCCGTCTACTTCCACCGTTTCAAAACCGATCGCTTTCCATTTTTCAACGGAAGCGGTTTCTCCCAAAACCTTGTCCGTAAAACCGAAACCTTGCAGGCCGTTCTTGTCGATGAGCATAATGAGGTTGTCGAGCTGATTCTGGATTGCGTAGTGCGCAGCTTCCCAGGTGGTGCCTTCGTTGGTCTCCCCATCAGACAACAGCGTGAACGAATACGTTGCATCGTCGGCGACCTTTGCTGCATGGGCAATGCCCGTTGCAATGGGCAGGCCGTGGCCTAATGAACCGGTAGCAAAAGGAATGCCCTTATACTGGCGCGGTGCGGGGTGGGCGGGCAATGTGGTGCCGTCCAGGTAGAATGTGTCCAGCTCCTCGTCCGTAATTTCCCCCAACGTATTCAGGCACGCGTAAAGCGCGGCCGCGGCGTGGCCTTTGGAAAGAATGAAAGTATCGTCGGTCGATTTTTGAAGGAAAAGGACTGCGATCATCAGGTCGATGCAGCTGAGTGAGCAACCAATGTGGCCCGCGTTGGCCTGGTGGTAAAGGCCCAGTATTTTCAGGCGAAGCTCGCCGCTCAACTGTTTAGGGTCTTTTAATATCTCTTCTGCTGTCATGCCTGATGTTGTATGTCGATGTAAGGAATTGCCTGCAAAATAAAGGCCAGATCTCCGGTTTTAAGTCCGCAATATACAAAATGTTATTGGACGGCTCTGCCAAAACAGCCTTGCCGCTTACTCAAAACCGTAACGCTTGCCGGTCAGTTTCATGATTTCCAGGGGCTCGGAGCGTCCCTGTTTTTTGATCCAGATCCGATCTGCCTGGTCCATATCCATGACCTGCACGTATTGCGCGTCTTTGGGGAAATACAGGTTGGTAATCTGTGCATCGTGGATCGAATAGGGCAGGAATGTCCGGTCCATTTCGGAGAGAACCTCGTAACGCGGCGCCGGGTAAAAGATGGTGTCGCCAGGCTGGTAATTCGCTTGTATCTTCTTGGCAGCCTCCCAGTATGGGTTAGGTACGCGAGGTACCGCGAAATAGCCGTATTTCGGTGAGCGGTCCTCATAGAATTCCTTTAATCTCAATCCCACAAAATAGAGCTGGGCGGCAAGGAATACGAAAATAAGCACCCGGAACTCGACCTTCAAATTCGTGTAAAATTGCAGCAGCAAGCTTAGAAGAATGATTACGTAAGGGAACGAAAAACCCGAGTACCGCTGCATAATGCCATAAGTATGCCCGTTCTTGAACGACATCAGGATGAGGAACAGCGTCGGCACGAGCGCCATCATGTAAAGCATCCACAGCCTCGCCTTTTGCTGGCGGTCCGCGTTTTTGTGTAAATCGGGAATGAAGGACAATGCGAACAAACTGACGCTCAGAATGCAGAATTGCAGTTTGTGGTTATTGTAAAAAAACGCGATGACGATGACGAGTAAATACGGGAAGCGGGGGGTAAGCCACGCCGGAGTATTGATCTTGTCTTTGAAACGGTACCAGCAAATGAGTATCAAAGCTACCGCCAAAGCCACAACCACATTCTTTTTGCCTCCCAGGGCGTCGGTAAGGCCGTTAGTGAAAATCACGAGGTCCGCGAAAATGGGCAGCGATTTGTTGAAGACATTCAATGGCGTTGCAGGCAGGATATTCCCGAATGCCTGCCCGCCCGTATCTGCCATCCTTTTATATAACGCCGCCTGATATTGCAGCGAGGACAATGTGTAAACGCCCCCCCCGAACATTAGCCACCAGGCCACACCGGAGAGCGCAAATACCGCAGCAATGGCCATGCGAATCCAGCCTTTGAGCGTCCTCAGGAAAAACAATGCATACAATGCGTGCGCCAGCAGTACCGCGATGACCAGAAAGTGACTGAGCAATCCGAGCCCGGCGGAGAATACATAGCCTACATAAAGCCCAAATGTTTTCTTTTTACTGGCTTTATTTTCAATGATTTGTAAAAAGAAATACGTTGCAGCGAGCGTCAGAAAGAATGTCAGCGAATAGTTGCGCGCCTGGTGGCTGTAAGCGATGAAAAAAGGTTCGATGGCTGTAATACCTGCTGCTATAAGCGCGGTATTGGTCCCGAAGAAACGTTTCGCAAACAGGTAGGTTAGCCCGATGATCAATACACTGAAAATGACTGAGAAAAGGCGAATCGAGTAGTCGGAGAAGCCGAACATGTCGATCCACGGATGCAGGAGCAGGTAGTAGAACGGGCTGTTCCCGATATCGCTGCGTGTCATGGCTTCGTAGTAATCCTCAATGGACTTCGGAGCCCAGAATTCGGCAGGCGTGAATGCCTTAGGGGTATAGATTTCGTTTGCCGTGAATGAGCGGAGTACCTGTTTTTGCGGGTGGGCCGGTGTTGTCCAAAAACGGGAATCGGACAGCTCACGGGTAGCAAAAACTTCTTTCTGATTAGCCCCTTCCAATACAATGCCCTGGCTGACGAGCAATGTGCTCACTTCATCGAAGAAAATACTGTACCTATCGAGGTTATGAAGTCTCAACGCAAGACCTGCAACGAGAATGAGGGTGAGTATGAGCCTTGACCGCAGGGTTTCTTTGGTTTGGTTGGGAGACATTAGTGCGTTCGCTGATGGACGCCGCGAAAATAACGAAATTTCCCGTTATAGGATATTTTTTAGATTTTAAGAATCGTAAACTCTACTCTGCGGTTTTTCTGACGCGACTGCTCGGTGAGGTTGTTGGCAATAGGGCGCGTTGGTCCCCAGGCTTTGGTCTGAATGCGCTGGCCGTCGATCCCTTTCGATAAAAGGTACTTTTTTACTTGCTCCACGCGATCGGAGGAGAGCTTGATATTCTTTTGCACTTCGCCCTGGTTGTCGGTATGGCCTTCCAGCAGTATTTCCATCGAAGGGTGGGCTTTCATTGTTTCGGCGATTTTGTCGAGTTCGGCGAAGGACGACGGGGTCACTTCCGCGCTGCTTTGGGAAAACATCGCATTGCTGAGCCGGATCTGCTGGCCTGCCTTAATGGGTTGCAGGTAAATGTTCTTCCGGATCGACCGGAAACCGGTTTCTGCGCTCAGGTCCATATCCTCCGAAACGGGGAAAAAACCTTCACCGGAGGCGGTAATGCGGTATATTTCCTTCAACGGGAGTATCAGCCGGTACTCGCCGGTTTCGGGGTCAAAGCTGGCCTTTGCGAATGAGGCACTCGTGTTTTTGATGTCGGCGGTAATGTCGGATTTTACCGGTTTATTGGTTTCCGCTTCCAGGACGGTCCCACTCACAACCGCCACGGGGTCGGGCTTGATCTCGGGCGTCATGCGGATACGGAAAATGTCTTCCTGGCCTACAACCTTATCGCTGGCGCTGAAATAGGCATAGTCTCCGGTAGCGGGAATATTGATAAATGCATCCCAAAGAGGCGAGTTCACCGCTGGTCCCAGGTTTTCGGGCGTCGACCAGTTGAGCCATGTGTCGTCCAGGCGACGGGTAAGGAAGAGATCGCCCTGGCCATAGCCGGCATGCCCGGATGAGGAAAAGTATAGCGTCTTGTTGTCCAATGCCAGGAAAGGAGTACTTTCATTATCGGCACTATTGATCACGCTGCCGAGGTTTCGAGGCTCCGACCAGGAGTTGTCTTTTTGTAAAAACGAAATATATAAGTCTTTGCCGCCCTCGGTATCATTTCCCTGAACCGCCATAATGAGCACGTTTTCAAAGGGTGAGACCGAGATTTCAAAGTATTTAGCTGTTTTGAGGAAGTTTGTGATCTTCCATGGACGTGGTACCGACCATCCCGATTTGGTTTTGAAGGCGCGGGAAAATCCGAAATACATATTGCCATCGGCCCCGTATTCATTAATGAGATAGACAGTCTTGCCGTCTGCCGAAATGCTGGTCATTGCGTTTTCGCCCCCGTTGTTGATCGGTGGGCCGATATTGACGGCGTCTGTCCACTCACCTTTATCGTTGAGCGTCGAATACCACACATCCTGATGAGCAGGCGAGCCTATATTGCCTTCAAAGTCGTTTCTGGTAAAATAGAGTGTCTTCCCATCCGGAGCGATAATCGGGGCCACTTCCTGGGCAACAGAGTTGATCGCCTTGCCCATATTCTCCTTTTGCGCTTTCAACTGGGAGGCCACAAAATTGATTTTGGCTTCAACAGGCGCCATATCCGATGAAATACCGATCGCGTCGATCTGATTGAAACCCGAAACTTTACCCGGTTGCAAGACTATTTTCACCGCATTGGCCTGGATATTCTGTTTGGGGAATATGTGAAGCATACGACCTTTCACTGTTTGCTGTGCAGCCGGTGTTTCCGAAACGAGGTATTCCTTACCCGCTGCGTCATATGCATATACGCGCACGATCGCTCCTGGATTAAAATTCTCGGCAATCACGATCTGCTTCAGTGGAATGGCTTTGTCAAAACCCACTTTGATCCACTCCTCGTTGCGTCCGTCGGCGTCGGCCGGCGACCAGGCACAGGGGCTGTCGCCAAAATCAGGCAGCTTGTTGGGAACACCCAGGATCTGTTTGGAACGGTATGCGTGGCCTATTTGCGACGGCCTGTACTCCGAAGAATACCCCAAAACCTTGTTGGCCCATAACACCTCCTGGCAGTACGCGAAAAGCGGCATAACTGCCATTAATATGCTGAAAAGGGTATTCTTAAATCTCAAATGCATAGGGTGATCAGATGCCGGCAGGGCTATGCTATATCTGGTAATATATTAATAATACAAAAAAAAGCCAAACTTACTGCTTGGCACCGATGAGGAGTATCCAGTCCCATTCAGGCTGTAATTCGGGCGGCTGAACGATCGCTTCCTCATCCAACTTCAGATCCTTGCCGTTCCATCTCTTGCCCGTGCGTGGGCTGTACCAAACCGCGCCGAACAGGTTACCTTCCAGATGTTTGAGGTTCAGTCGCACCGGTCGTGAGGTGGGAATGTAAAGCATCGCCATCTTTTTGTTCGAAAGCGAAACGATACCTATTTCCGCCTTATCGAGCGAGTCTACCAGCAAATCGGGCGTATCCGGCTGCATATATTCCCACGGAATGCCTTTCAGGATTTTAACGAGTTGGTGAATGTACTCGGCTCCGTCCTTGGTAATGTTGACTTTCCAGGTTGGGTTGAAGTTCTTAATCGTACTCATATGGCAGAAACCTGCCGCCGAGCTCAGAATGGACTGGTATGCCTGGTTGCGTATCAGCGTCGACTGGTCGGTAATTTCTTTGGGGAATTCCGAATTAGCGATCAGGAATGGCCGCAATGCAGCCTCAGCCGAATTTTTTTGCCAGTTGGCCAGTGCGGCATATTCGGCCGGGGTTACCGTGGAATCGGGGATAATGAATTTAAGCTGCGAATGGTTGGGGGAATTGTCGTTCACGCTCGTTGGCGAGCAGGTGTTGAGTGAAGCGAGGATCTGCCCGTCCGATTCAGCACGGATACCTTCGGAAATCGCTTTAAACTGCGAAGCGCTTTGGTATTCTTCTTCGCTGACGATCCAGATGATGTTTGGGTATTTGGCAAAATGTTTTCCTACATAGGTCCCGTAGCTTTTCCACGCATCCTCCTTCTGCGCATCGAAAACCGTATTCCAGCTCTGCCGGGAGACGACGATCCCGACCACCAGATTTCGCTCTCTGGCAGCCGCGACTATTTTTTCCAGATAGTCAAAGTAGGCTTTGTTGGGTTTGGTCAGATCGTTATTGTCGAGAAACGGTGCGACCTTGTTGAAATTCCGTTGGTTGGGTAATGCGGGGAGCAAATGCACAAGAAAGGTATTGAACGACTGCGACTTGCGGATATCCATATATTGTACCGCCTCGGCATAGCTCAACCTCCGCAGCATTTGCCAGGCCACGTCGGCCACCATCAGAAACGGTGTTCCGTGGTTATCGGTAATATGTCTGCCATTCGGGCTGATTTTCAACGGAAATTTCGGTGGGGCCTGGTCTTCCCTCTGAAAAACAAACCCGAGCGAAAGTAAGCAAGCCAACAGGAGTCCGGGCAGGGATCTGGCGACCAGCGATTTGAACATATTCATGGTGTCAGCTCAATGGATACTAGCTATTTCCCAGCTCGGCGATCGTTTGCACCGGATTGGGCGAGGTGAAAACGAAGCTGCCTGCGACGAGGATATCCACACCTTCGCGCACAAGCCTGGGCGCATTGTGGAGATTAACGCCGCCGTCGACTTCTATCTTGAAGTTGTAGCCGAATTTTTTGCGGTAGTCATCCAGTGCCGCAATTTTCCGGTAGGTGTTTTCAATGAATTTTTGCCCCCCAAATCCGGGATTTACCGACATGATCAGGATCAGGGAAACATCGCCCATGATCTCGCTCAGAACGTCCACCGGCGTATGGGGATTGAGCGCCACGCCTGGTTCGGCGCCGAGCTCTTTGATATGCTGGATGGTGCGGTGCAAATGTGGGCAGGCCTCATAATGCACGGTAATCCCGGATGCTCCTGCCTTACGGAACGCTTCAAGGTAGCGGTCGGGCTGCTCAATCATTAAATGTACGTCCAGCGGCTTTTGGGCATGCCGGTGAATGGCTTGGCACACGGGAAGTCCGAATGAAATGTTGGGGACGAACATGCCGTCCATGATATCAACGTGTATATAACCTGCGGAACTGCTGTTGATCATTTCGACGTCGCGTTGCAGGTTCGCGAAATCCGCGGCTAGTATGGAAGGGGCAATTTCAGCCATAAAATCAGAAGCTAGTAATGATTAATGAGGCCGAAATTAGTGAATTTATGGGGAAGGCGGGTACGCGGACCGCTTTCTGTTGATTAAGTCATACAAAATCACCTGACATGGCACTCGCGGGGAACGACAGCGCTGGTAGTACTTTCGATTGCACCTTTTGCTCATCCGAAAATGTGCCGTACAACTCGTATCGGCCTTCCACGAGCGTATAGATTTCAATGCGAACCTTATCGGGAAAGACGATCCAGCATTCGGGCACGCCGTAGCTTTCGTACACACCCTTTTTGACGACCGTGTCCAGCTTTCTGGAGCTTGGCGACACGATTTCGATAACCAGATCAGGCACGCCGCGAATCCAGTCCTGCATGATGTCCCGGTTCGCATTGGATACGAAAAATATGTCTGGTTGCAGGTGATTGAAATCCTGTTCCAGAATTACGTCGAAAGGCGCAGCAAATACACGACCGAGTTTGTTTTGCTTGACATGACTCGCCAGCAGCAGAACCAGCTCCACGGAAGCCGACTGGTGCAGAAATTTCGGGCTAGGCGACATGACTTCCTCGCCGTTTATGATCTGCGTCAGATCCGGATTGTAGTAAATGGTTGGTTCCGGGGTTTTCATAGGCTTTGCCGTTTTGAACGAAAATACGAAAAATACATGACATACTGAGCGTGTGATGGATAGGTTAATATCCCATTGATACGTCTGGATATACAATTGGTAACACATCAATTATCCAATGCCCAAAATTTGAATTAAATCTTAAATTTGGGCCGAATCATCAAGCGCCGTGACCACTATGAATCCCCAACAACGAATCCAGGAGCTTTCCGAAAAGCTGCATTATTACAATGACCGCTACTACCAGGACAGCGAGTCGGAAATATCGGATTATGAATTTGACCAGCTGCTCAAAGAGCTGCAAGCCCTGGAAAACCAGTACCCGGAATTCAAACAGGAGGATTCACCGACTCAGCGGGTCGGCGGGGCGGTAACTAAAACGTTCAATGCGGTGTACCACCGGTATCCAATGCTATCGCTTGATAACACCTATAACGAGGAGGAGCTCCGGAGCTTCGACGACCGGGTGCGCCGCGGGCTTGACGGCGAAGCTTACGAATATATTTGCGAGCTGAAATTTGACGGGATATCGCTCAGTTTTACCTATGAAAATGGCATTCTTGTACGCGGTGTTACGCGGGGCGACGGTACGCGCGGGGACGAGATCACGAACAATGTTAAAACCATCCGCTCGTTGCCTTTGCGGGTGAAAGCCGACAATCTCCCGCCATTGTTCGAGATTCGGGGGGAGGGTTTTATGCCGATCTCTTCGTTTGAAAAATTGAACGAGGAGATGGATACGCTGGGCGAAAACCCGTACGCCAATCCTCGGAACGCAGCTTCCGGCTCATTCAAATTGCAGGATTCGGCTGAAACGGCTCGTCGCGGGCTGGATTGTTACCTCTACTACTTCTTTGCCGATACCGATGTTTTTCCAACCCAGGAAGAGAGTTTGAAAGGAATGAAAGCATGGGGCTTCAATGTGTCGCCGGGCTGGAAAAAGGTGGCGAATATCGACGAAGCCATTGAATACATCCGCGAATGGGAGGAGAAGCGCATGAATCTGCCTTTGGCGACGGATGGTATAGTGATCAAGGTCAATTCTTTTGCTCAGCAGAGAGAGCTAGGCTTCACTGCAAAAAGTCCGCGCTGGGCTATTTCTTATAAATACAAGGCGGAGAACAAGCCTGCGGTGTTACGGATGGTAACTTACCAGGTTGGCCGCACGGGTGCGGTGACACCGGTCGCCAATCTTTGCGACTTGTCGGAGCGTGCATTGCCGTATAATCAGGTGAAGGGCGTGCATTTGTCGGGTACGCGTGTAAAGCGCGCGACTTTGCATAATGCGAACGAGCTGGAAAGGCTGGGTATCCGGATAGGCGATACCGTTTTCGTGGAGAAAAGCGGGGAGATTATTCCTAAAATTACCGGTGTCGACATTTCACAACGTGAGAAATACGAAACCGAGGAGATCGTCTTCCCGACGCATTGCCCCGAGTGTAATTCCGAATTGCAGCGGAATGAGGGTGAAGTTGCCTTCTTCTGTCCGAACGACAGCCATTGCCCGCCGCAACTGAAAGGTCGCATTGAGCATTTCATTCATCGCAAAGCAATGAACATCGAGAGTCTGGGAGAGGGTAAGATCGAGCTGCTTTTCGATCTCGGCCTCGTGCGTACGCCTGCGGATCTGTACGACCTCAATTACGACAAGCTGCTGGGCCTCGAAAAGAATTTGCTCAACGAGGAAACCGGGAAGGTTAAAAAGATCAGCTTCCGGGAAAAAACGGTGGATAATATCCTGAAAGGCATTGATTTGTCAAGAACCGTGCCATTCAAGAATGTACTTTTTGCGTTGGGTATCCGCTTTGTAGGCCAAACTGTTGCAGAGAAACTGGCGGCGTATTTCAAATCAATGCAGGCGCTGCGGGCTGCGAGTTACGAACAACTCACGGCGGTACCCGAAATTGGCGGTCGCATTGCGCTGAGCATCGAATCGTTTTTCAGCGTTCCGGAAAATCAGTTGCTGGTTCAGCGATTGGAGCAAGCCGGTTTGCAGATGGAAAGCGATGAAAAACCGGTGGAAATCGAAAGTGACCTGCTGGATGGCAAGACGTTTGTAATCTCCGGGGTTTTCGAAAATTTCGAACGTGATGAGTTGAAAGAGAAGATCGAAGCGAATGGCGGAAAGGTGCTCAGCGGCGTTTCCGGGAAGCTCAATTACCTGCTGGCCGGTGCGAATATGGGGCCCTCCAAACTTGAAAAAGCACGAAAACTGGGCGTCACGATTATTTCTGAGGAAGAATTTTTAGCAATGATTGGAAATTAAGTAAAGAAAATAGCCCCGGAAGGCTAACTTTGTGTTTTAAAATCTAACAATTATATAAGTAAATAATGCCATTGGACCAACGTTTCAAAGGGGTAGGGGCCGCGCTGATCACACCTTTTGATGAACAGAATGAGATTGATTATCCGGGTCTGAAAAGACTGATCGACCTGGTGACGGAAGGTGGTACGGACTACCTCGTAGTACAAGGAACAACTGGCGAGTCGCCGACAGTCACTTCCAAGGAAAAGCGTGATATCCTGGCATTTACAATCAAGAATAACTACAAGAAGCTGCCGATCGTCTATGGCATCGGGAGCAACAATACACGGGAAGTACTGAATACGATTAAGGAAACTGACTTCACGGGTGTGGATGCAATTCTATCGGTTTGTCCTTATTACAACAAACCTACTCAGGAGGGCATTATCGCACATTTTACGGCCATAGCCGATGCTTCGCCGGTCCCTGTGCTGCTGTACAATGTTCCCGGCCGTACAGTCATCAACATGAAGGCGGATACAATCGTGAAACTGGCAGCACATCCCAATATCATCGGTATCAAGGACGCCGGCGGCAGCATCGAACAGAGCATGGAGCTCGCTGCCCGTGTACCGGACGACTTTTTGCTGCTTTCGGGTGACGATAACCTGGTGACCACCATGGTAAGCGTGGGCTGGCATGGCGTTATTTCGGTGATTGCCAATGCATTCCCGAAAGAATTCCATGATCTTACCTGGGCGGCGCTCGAAGGCCGTTTCAAAGACGCCGCAAAACTGCAACTCGCGTTCCTGGAATTCGATACGCTGCTCTACATCGAGTCGAACCCGGTAGGGATCAAGAAATGTCTCGAAATCAAAGGTATTTGCAGCTCTGATGTACGCTTGCCATTGCTGAAAGCTTCGAAAGAGTTGGGTGAGAAGCTCGAAAAGGCGATGGTGCGCGAGGGTTTTATGTGACAGTAGACGGTCAGATGTAGTCAGGTCTGGTCCAATTTAGTCAGGGTAGTCATTTATAGTCAGGAATGGTCAGATTTTGACATTGGGTATTCCGGCTTCTAATTTATATTTCGGGCATCACAGGTTTGGGGATTTAATTCCGGCCTGTGATGTTTTGTTTTAAATCAAAAACGAAATGTTATGATCACGTTTTACCCAGGGCCGAGTAAGGTTTATCCGCAGGTCGAACAATATATTTCGGAAGCATTTGCGAGCGGGCTGATCAGTTCCAACCACCGTAGCTCCGGTTTCATGCATTTGCTGGAGCAGACGATTGCCGATCTGAAAGCCAAGCTGGATGTTCCGGCTGGTTATGAAGTCTATTTCGTGTCGTCGGCAACGGAATGCTGGGAAATCATCGCCCAATCGCTGCTGATCGATTCCAGCCTGCATATTTACAATGGGGCATTCGGCGAGAAATGGATGGAATATACCCACCGCATTTCGCACCGTGCCACCGACGCAGCCTTCGGATTGAATGAAACGCTGCTCATGGACCGATCCGCCATCTTCTCGCGTAACGAGCTTATTTGCATAACGTACAATGAGACTTCGAATGGTACCAAAATCCCGGACGGCTTCTTGCTGGATATTCGTAAAAAGGTCGATAACCTCATTGCGGTGGACGCCACTTCGGCGATGGCCGGCGTGATTTTGCCCTGGGAGAATGCTGATATATGGTATGCTTCGGTACAGAAATGCTTTGGCTTACCCGCGGGACTGGCAGTGATGATTGTTTCGCCCAAAGCCATCGAGCGCGCGATACAGATAGGAGAGCGAAAGCATTACAATAGCCTGCTGTTTATCCGCGACAACTTTTTGAAGTTTCAAACCCCTTTTACGCCCAACATTCTCGGTATTTACCTGCTAGGAAAGGTGATGCAGCAAGTGCCGTCGATCGGGGAAGTGGATGCACAGACACGTCAGCGTGCGCATGACTGGTATGCATTCCTGCTCGAAAACGGGTATGAATTGGTGGTGGAAAATACCGCGGTGCGGTCGGACACGGTTATCGCTGTCCGGGCAGAGAAAGAACGTATCGCGTTCCTCAAGAATGCGGCGCAAAAGGAAGGGATTACGCTAGGCAACGGCTATGGCAAAGAGAAGGACACCAGTTTTCGCATTGCCAATTTCCCGGCTATCAGCGATGAGGAAATAGCCATACTGAAGGCTTTTTTAGCGAAAATGGCCCCGAATTGACAGAATGAGTAGTAAATGACCCTCCTTGTATTTATAACTAAAAAACAAATCCACTCACCTGCGACTTACTAGTTGTGCGATTAGATATTTTAAAGCAATACCAGGCCCAGACCAAATGTCTGGTCGCGCTGGATTCGATTATTTTTGGTTTTGACGGTGAAGAGCTGAAACTGCTGCTGGTGAAACGGGGCATTGAGGATGAGCACCACACCTGGTCGCTGATGGGCGGTTGGGTACAGCCCGACGAAAGCCTCGAAGGCGCATCGTCGCGTATCCTTTTCGAGCTTACGAACCTGACAGACATTTACCTAGAACAACTCTACACCTTCGGAAACCCTCACCGCGACCCGGTGGAGCGCACCGTGTCGGTTGCCTATTTTGCGCTGATTAATGTGGAGGACTACGACCACAAGATCTCCAAAAATTACGAAGCACAATGGTTTTCGATGCAGGAACTACCCAAACTGCTTTTCGACCACGGTGCGATGGTCGATATGGCGATCCAGCATTTGCGCTACAAGGCTTCACAGCACCCGATCGGCTTTGAATTATTGCCGGAAAAATTCACGATCCCGCAGTTGCAAAAACTGTATGAAGCTATTTTCGGCACGGAGCTCGATAAACGGAATTTTAGCCGTAAATTGTTGTCGACCAATTTGTTGATCAAGCTGGATGAAAAACAAAAGGGCTATTCCAAAAAAGGTGCTTTCTTTTATAAAATCGACGAGGAGAAGTACAAGAAGCAGTTCAATACATTCCTGAACTTCCTGCCGGGAAGCGCTTCCTAGCCGCCGGTATTTTTACGATCATTGGTTTTTAAGGTTGTGTAAGCAGTCGGTTTTGAGCAACTTTGCGGGATCAAAACGCCCCAAAGTGTAAGCCCATGTTCAATTTTAAGGAAATCGTTTCCGTCACGCTGATATTGTTTTCGGTGATTGATGTGCTTGGCTCATTGCCGGTTATCGTCGATTTCCGGCGAAAGCTCGGCAAGATCGAGTCTGAAAAAACGACCATTGTGGCCGGGCTCATTATGGTGATCTTTCTGTTTTTGGGAGAAAGGTTATTGAGCCTTTTCGGTGTGGATATTGCCTCGTTTGCGATTGCCGGGGCTATTATTTTGTTCCTGCTGGGGCTCGAAATGATCCTGGGGCGCGATATTTTCAAACACGGTAATATGGACGTGAGCGTGGCGTCGATTGTGCCCATTGCATTTCCGATGATCGCCGGCGCGGCTACGATGACGACCTTGCTATCGCTCCGTTCGACGTACCAGATCCAGAATATCCTGGTCGGCATCGTGCTGAACCTCTTTTTTATTTACCTCGTATTGAAATCTTCGAACTGGCTGGAAAGGAAACTCGGGCAGGGTGGTACGGATATTCTCAGGAAGGTGTTCGGTATCATTCTGTTAGCTATTTCTATCAAACTTTTCAAAACCAACCTTTCGATGTAAGTGATTCCCTGGTCGCTTTTTATGTCAAAACAAATTTTTAAAACCATATAACAATGCAACAGCTGGATAGCCTTAATCAAGTCGCGGATTTTCACAGAACTTTCAAACACCCGATCCTGGAAACGCCGACGATCCCCTCCGAAGAAAGAAGCCGCCTACGCGTGGCATTGCTGGCCGAGGAGTTGAAAGAGCTGGAAGTTGCAATCCTTCAAAAGGATATTGTGGAGGTAGCCGACGCGCTTTGCGATCTGCAATATGTATTGTCGGGAGCGGTGCTGGAATTCGGGCTAGGCGAGAAGTTCCGCGCATTGTTCGACGAAGTGCAGCGTTCGAATATGTCCAAAGCCTGCAACTCGATAGAGGAAGCCGAAGCGACCGTAGCCCACTATCAGGCAAAAGGCACCGACTGCTATTTCAAGGAAGATAATGGCAAATACCTCGTATACCGCACTGCCGATGACAAGACTTTGAAGAACATCAATTACTCGCCTGCCGATCTGGCATCGATCATCGGTTAGTTATATTTTCTTAGTTCAATCGACCCATTATGAGCTCAGTTCTTGAACGATTCCTGCGTTATGTGCAAATCGATACGCAATCGGACCCCAATTCGGAGACATTTCCCAGTACCGCCAAGCAACGTAATCTGAGCAACCTGCTCGCGGAAGAACTTCGTGCACTGGGCGTCGCGGACGCGCACGTGGACGAGCATGGGTATGTGTACGCGACAATCCCGTCCAATTCGGATCGGAACGACGTCCCTGTAATTTGTTTCTGCTCGCATGTAGATACTTCGCCGGACGTCACGGGCGAAAATGTAAAACCGATTGTTCACAGAAATTGGGATGGATCGGACATTATTTTGCCGGACGATCATTCGCAGGTGTTGAGAGTAGGAGAGCTGCATGACCTCGATCAGCAGATTGGGAATGATATAGTCACCGCCAGTGGTACCACGTTGCTAGGCGCTGATAATAAGGCGGGTGTAGCTGAAATTATGGCTGCCGCCGAGTATTTGCTGAGTAATCCGCATTTGAAGCACGGCGATATCAAAATACTTTTCACGCCGGACGAGGAGGTAGGAAGAGGAACCGAAAAGGTTGATTTGCAAAAGCTGGGTGCTGATTTTGGCTACACTGTTGACGGCGAGGCGATCGGCACACTGGAAGATGAGACGTTTTCTGCCGATGGTGTGAGAATCACCATTCACGGCGTGAGCACCCACCCGGGTTATGCGATTGGCAAGCTGGAAAACGCATTGAAAATCGCTGCCGAAATACTCGCACGACTTCCCAAAGACAAACTTTCCCCCGAAACCACGCAGGATAAGGAAGGTTTTATCCACCCTGTGCAAATGGAAGGTATTCAGGAAAAGGCCGTTTTGAGCTTTATCATCCGTGATTTTACCGTCGCTGGCTTGCACGAAAAAGAGGTACTGCTGAAAGGCATTATGGAGGAAGTGCTTAAAGGATACCCCAATTCTTCCGCTGAATTTAGAGTTCAGGAGCAATACCGGAACATGAAGGAGGTACTCGATCAGCACCCGGAAGTTATCCGGAATGCATTGACAGCGATGGAACGGGTCGGGCTGAATCCGATCCAGCGCAGCATTCGCGGCGGTACCGATGGCTCGCGGCTCTCATTCATGGGCCTGCCATGCCCGAACATCTTCGCCGGCGAGCACGCTTTCCACTCCAAACTGGAATGGGTGTCGGTGCAGGATATGGAGAAGGCGGTCGAGGTTATTGTCAGTCTGGCGGGCGTCTGGGCGGAAAAATAATTTTGAATGATTGAATGACTGAATGATTGAATAAAATATTCGGTCCACTCAATCATTCGGTCATTCAATCATTCAATCATTCAAAATTGAAAAAGACCAAATATTACGTAGTGTGGCAAGGCCGGAAGACGGGCGTTTTTACCGATTGGAAGGAATGCGAAGCGCAAATCAAGGGCTTCGAGGATGCGCGCTATAAGTCTTTTGACTCTTTGCAGGAGGCCGAAGCGGCCATTCAGCGGAATTACTGGGAGTTTGTGGCCAAAAAGGATTCGAAGCCGGCCGTTCAGGAGCCGCCCGCGAATGTCGGAAGGCCCATTAAAAATAGTATTGCCGTGGATGCGGCATGGAATACCGCGACAGGCGATATGGAGTACCAGGGCGTTTATTACGCTACCGGCGACCGCATTTTCCTGCAAGGGCCATTTAAAGACGGTACTAATAATATCGGCGAATTCCTGGCGATCGTGCATGCATTGGCCTATTTACAAAAGAAAGAGAGCGATCTGCCGATTTACAGTGATTCCAAAACGGCAATTGCCTGGGTTAAAAAGAAACACGCGAATACCAAATTGGCTTTGACGCCGCGGAACAAACCGCTTTTTGAAATGTTGCAGCGCGCCGAACGCTGGCTGGCAACGAACACTTACCCCAACAGGATATTGAAATGGGAGACAGAGTATTGGGGAGAGAATCCGGCTGATTTTGGAAGAAAATAGACCATAATATGCCCCGTAACGCCCATTTCCGGTTCAAGCAGTTTACTGTCCGGCAGGACCAGTGTGCCATGAAAGTATGTACAGATGCGTGCGTATTGGGCGCATGGGCGGATGTGGAGGACGCCGACCGCATTCTCGACATCGGTGCCGGAACCGGGCTATTATCATTAATGGTAGCACAGCGCAACTCGTACGCGATGATTGACGCCGTGGAAATCGACGCGGAGGCATTTTACCAGGCAGGCGAGAATGTGGAGCAAAGCCCGTTTCACGACCGCATTACGCTGTTCCATTCGGCGGTACAGGAGTTTGTTTCCGACCACTTATATGATGTGATCATCACCAACCCGCCGTTCTTCCAGTCGGACCTGCTTTCGCCGATCGATAAAAAGAATATTGCCCATCATGCGAAATCCCTTGATTTTGAGGAGCTGCTCGTCGCTATACAGCGGCTTTTGAAACCGGAGGGGAAATTCAATATTCTTTTTCCGGTGGACGAGGGTGAGCGCTTCGCGGAAAAGGCGGGACAAGCCGGCTGGAAACTCACTCGTAAGCTGACTTTGTTTCATCAGGAAGACAAAAAAGCATTTCGCTTACTCATGGTGTTTCAACGAGCTGAATTTGCTCATAATGTGCACGTTGAGCCCGATTTGTACATTTATGAAACCGACGGTGTTACCCATGATCCGCGTTTTCGGGACTTGCTAAAAGCTTTTTATTTGAAATTTTGATCAGGAAAAACACGAACTTTGCCGCAAATTACCGGCAAAGCATTGTCACTGAAACCGTACATGACCGACCAAGTTACCCAGATTTCCGTTGTTGTCCCGCTTTACAATGAAGAAGAGTCGCTTCCCGAACTCTGCGAGTGGATTGCGAGGGTTATGGAGGATAATCACTTTACGTATGAAGTGCTTTTTATGGACGATGGCAGCAAGGACCGTTCCTGGGAGGTGATCCAGCAGCTTTCGAAGGAAAACCCCAATGTGCGCGGGATGAGTTTTGTGCGGAATTATGGCAAGACAGCTGCATTGCAAACGGGCTTTCAGGCCGCAAAGGGTGAAGTGGTGATCACCATGGATGCCGATTTGCAGGATAGTCCGGACGAAATCCCCGAGTTATATAGCATGATCGTCAACGACCGCTTCGACCTGATCTCGGGATGGAAGAAAAAGCGGTACGACCCGATCACCAAAACTATCCCTACAAAACTGTTCAATGCTGCTACCCGCAGTATTTCAGGGGTTTATCTCCATGATTTTAATTGTGGTTTGAAGGCCTACCGCAAGGAGGTCGTCAAGAATATCACTATTTACGGAGAGATGCATCGCTACATTCCGGTAATTGCGAAGTGGAATGGTTTTGCCAAAATCGGGGAGAAGGTGGTGCAGCACCGGGCACGCAAATACGGTCACACAAAATTCGGTCTCGAGCGGTTCATTTTTGGCTTCCTGGATTTGCTTTCGATCGCCTTTGTGAATAAGTTTGGACGGAGACCGATGCATTTGTTTGGCAGTCTGGGAACTCTTATGTTTTTTCTTGGAAGCCTTATAGCTGTGTGGCTTATCGGAAAAAAGATATATAACATTTACAATTTATTGCCTTACCGGAATGTTACAGAGAACCCGCTGTTCTTTCTGGCGCTGGTAGCGATTATGGTAGGCTCTCAATTATTTCTCGCAGGATTTTTGGGTGAATTGTTTGTAAAGCAATCTGTTTCAAAGACAGGGGATTACACTATTGCTGAAAAGGCAGGATTGTAAGAAATTAAGATCAGTATTCAACGAAATTTAAGTTTAAAGTTATTACCTATTACACAACTAATGATCGCTAACGTACACAAAGCACATCCGTGGCACGGAATTCCAATGGGTGACAAAGCACCCGAATTAGTTACTGCATTTATTGAGATTGTTCCTACCGATACCGTAAAATACGAAATTGACAAGGCCACCGGTTACCTCAAAATCGACCGCCCTCAGAAATACTCGAACATCGTTCCTGCATTGTACGGTTTTATTCCCAAAACCTATTGCGCGGATAAAATCGCGGCACTGGCGCGTGAGCGGTCAGGTCGTGATGTGACCGAGGGAGATGGTGACCCGCTGGATATCATCGTATTGTGCGAGAAAATCATTTCGCACGGTAATATTATGTGCGAAGCGAAGCCCATCGGTGGTATCCGCCTGATCGATGGCGGCGAAGCCGACGACAAGATCATCGCTGTTTTGAAAGGCGACGAAGTTTATGGCCAGTTCAGCGACCTGAGCGAGCTGCCGGATGGTATCGTGGAGCGTTTGAAGCACTACTTCCTGACTTACAAAAACCTGCCGGGCGAGAAGGCGCACATTGAAATCACTAATGTTTACGGTAAAGACGAGGCGCATGAAGTGATCCTTACTTCGGTAGAAGATTACAAACATTCTTATTATTGAGCCGACGCAGCATGTGACGTCAGCTGACGGAATTTAGAGCCGCTCCTGCTAGGGGCGGCTTTTTTTAATTCGTATCTTTGCGCAAATTTTGACCAACCATTGGCACTCGCTGCCAGGCATATATGAGTAATTTACAAGAAATTAAGAAGCGCCGCACGTTTGCGATCATCAGCCACCCCGATGCCGGGAAAACCACTTTGACCGAAAAGTTGCTCCTTTTCGGTGGCGCGATCCAGACAGCCGGTGCGGTAAAGTCCAATAAAATCAAGAAGACTGCAACTTCCGACTTTATGGAGATCGAGAAGCAGCGTGGTATCTCGGTGGCAACGTCGGTAATGACCTTTGAATATAAGGACCTGCTGATCAATATCCTCGATACACCTGGGCACAAGGACTTTGCCGAAGATACTTACCGCACATTGACCGCCGTGGATAGCGTAATCCTCGTCGTTGACTGCGTGAAGGGTGTCGAAGAGCAAACAGAGCGTTTGATGGAGGTTTGTCGCATGCGTAACACCCCTGTGATCGTGTTCATCAACAAGCTCGACCGCGAAGGCCAGAATCCATTCGAGTTACTTGATGAGCTCGAAAGCAAGCTGAATATCCGCGTTCGCCCGCTTACCTGGCCGATCAATATGGGCGCCAATTTCAAGGGTGTTTACAGCTTGTACGAGCAAATGCTGTATTTCTTCAAAATCAATAAAACTAAGATCGAGAACGACGTAGCGAAGGTGAACCTCGAAGATGAGAAGTTGGTCGAGGTGCTTGGGGAAAGAGATGCAAACCAACTGACAGAGGACGTTGAACTCGTAGAAGGCGTTTACGATGCGTTCTCGGAAGAGGCTTATCAGAAAGGCCAGCTTGCGCCGGTATTCTTCGGAAGTGCGATCAATAACTTCGGGATCAAGGAATTGCTTGATACATTCTGCGATATCTCGCCCATTCCACAACCACGCCCTACAGACGTACGCGAGGTAGAGCCTACGGAACCGAAATTCACCGGGTTTGTATTTAAAATCCACGCTAACCTCGATCCCCGTCACCGGGACCGCATTGCGTTTTTGCGCATTTGCTCAGGTAAATTTGAGCGGGGTAAATTTTATAAACACGTGCGTCTGGGCAAGGATGTGCGTTTTTCGAGCCCGTTCACCTTCATGGCTTCGGATAAGAGCGTGATGGAAGAGGGTTTCCCGGGCGATGTGGTCGGTCTGTATGATACGGGTAATTTCAAAATCGGGGATACATTGACTGAGGGGGAAAACCTGCAATTTTCCGGTATCCCGAGTTTCTCGCCGGAGATTTTTAAGGAACTGATCAATATGGATCCGATGAAATCCAAACAATTGGAAAAAGGTATCCAGCAGCTCACCGACGAAGGTGTGGCGCAGCTCTTCACCCTGGACCTTGGCAATAGAAAAGTGGTAGGTACCGTTGGAGAACTTCAATTTGACGTAATCCAGTACCGCCTCGAACACGAATATGGTGCCAAATGTCGCTGGGTGCCGATGAATATCTCCCGCGCCTGCTGGCTCACCGCCGACGATAAACCGGCCATGGATCAGTTTATACGCCTCAAAGGCAACCAAATCGCCTACGACAAGGACCGTAATCCGGTTTTCCTTGCCGAATCGGAGTGGATGATCCGCATGAACCGCGAAAACAACCCGGCGATTCATTTCCATTTCACGTCGGAGTTTAAGACCGAAATGGCACTTTGACGCTGATTTTGAGTGAGGTTGAAATTCGTTATATTTGCTTAGAAGCTAATTGAAAGAACCATGATACTCACCGAGACGATTCCTGCTAGCTTGATCTTCGAAGAACTCGACGGACGCCCCTTGTACCGCAAGGGTTACAAGAAGGTACTGGAAAATAAATTGTCTCCGGAAGAAGTTATGGGCTGCAGTTTTTTACAGGCGCTGGTCGTCAGTATTGTTTTTCCTTATCTTAAGGAAATGTTGAAAGGTAAACAGTACTGGGTGCTTTGCAATGAATCCGGACTGCACGTTTCGCGTGGAAACAACCTGACTAACGATATTGCCGTTTTTGAAAAGGCGACAATCAAGGATGTCTTCTCAAAAAAGTACCCCGACGTACCTCCGAAAATCGCGATCGAGGTAGATGTGAAAATCGAGGCAGATCAGTTCCCTAGTCCCGAGGAGTATATTTCTCGTAAAAGCGAAAAAATGATCGAATTTGGTACCGAACGGGTGATCTGGATTTTGACAGAAAATCGTAAGATCATGGTAATGGGCAATTCACGCGAATGGACTGTCTATGAATGGGAGGAAATGATCCCCGTTTTTGATCAATACCAATTTTGCCTGAATGATCTTTTGAAGCAGGAGGGCGTAATTTAGAATAACAAAGTAATCTATACTAAAACAGGCTGCCACATTTCAAATATGGCAGCCTGTTTTATTTTTGATCAGCATTAGTTTCGCGGTCCTCCTCCGCCGCCGCGGTTATTCCGGCGGTCTTCGAGCATGGTTTTGTATTTTTCCGTTTGTTCTACGGTGAGGATTTTGCCGAGTTCGGTATTGAAAGTCTCCATCGAGGCCCGCATTTGCTCGCGGTCCATGTTTTGAGAATCCCTTAATTCCTGCATTTTCTTGGCGCGGGCGAGGCTAAGGTCGTATACTTTTTTCTGCTGATCATCCGAAAGTTTGAGGTTTTCGGTCAAAGTCTTGGTCTGGTTCTCGGCGCGCTGCTCGGGCGTTGCATTGCCCCCGCGTTGCGCGAAAGTTGTGAAGCTTACAAATGCCAGTAAAATGGCTAACAGTGATTTCCTCATGGTCAAAAAAGTTTAGATACCCGGGTTAGATATAAAAAGGTGCGGCAAGTTTAATGCGCTATTTAAATTTTCGACTGAGTATCTGGACAGCGAGCGCGACGGCAATGGCACAGGTATAACTCATCAGCGTGCCTACCAGCACGTATTCTGATTTCTTGCTGATATATGCCGGAGGAATGCCCGGTTCTGTTGACTTATCGTTGTACCTCAACAGTGATTTGGCGGCGATGAGGAAGCCGATGGCCGAATATTGATTGACTAATACAAAAACAAAAATGAGCAGCCGCTCAGACATACCTATCCAACGGCCTGCGCTGACAAGGTTATCGTCTGCTTCCGGCGCAAGTTTACTGAGTTCCTCCCGCCAGGGTTTGGTCAGAATGCCTACCAAAAACGAAATGGGCGACAATGAAAGCAGCGCCCCGGATAAGGCTGCCAGGGTTTTAGGCGTATTAAACCATGTGATGAGGGCTTCAAAGCCAATAGATATGTTGCCGGTCAGAATGAGCGCGATAAATGCAATGGTAGCCAGGTGTGCTGCCTGATCGGCGATAAACCAGGTGAGAGAGCCCTTCTTGTCAAATGATATTTTGACAAGATCGATCACTCCGTGCGCTATGCCGAGTGCAATGGCCGGGAGCGGGTTTTGCCATTGGTGCAGGGCAATATAGGAGACGATTATGACGAGCAGTATGTGGAAATACAAATACCGGGATTTGTATTTTTTCTCCTTTTTGTCGGTTACCCACCTGGTAGGCTGCCAGTAAAAATCTACGAGAACGTGTGCCAAAAGAAGCAGCAGAAATTCTGTCATAGCCGTTTAGCGTTTGGTGTATAGTGATAATTGCTTTGGAAAGGTAGTAAGAAAACTATCAATAGCCCACCATTTTGACGCAGCAACCCGCTGGCTTGCTGCGGGCTGGCTGATGGATAGTATCTCGGCTATCTGGGTCACATTTTTGCCTAACAAGAGCGCTTCAATTACCTGGCTTTGAGCTATCGTCCAGTTTTCGATGACTGTTTCGAGCAAATCCAGTGTCGCCGATAAAGGCTCCGATGGTCTGGGGAGCGCGATACCGATCCTGGCTTTCTGCTGGCGGATCGTATCTGCCAGGCGTCCCGAAAGCCTGAAGGCCTCGCCATCGGATGTGCCCGGGCGGTCGGTGAGTTGCTCGGTATGGCCAATACCAATGGCTACGCGCATGTCCGCATTGAGGGCGTGCTTACGCATGCAGGCCCGTGCGAGTATGGCCATGCGCATGGCTTCGTCGGGATTTTTCAAAACGGCCTGAAAGCTGTCGCCGCGGTATATTTCCGGTTTCAGCGCCCAGTTAAAAGCCTGATTTTGATGCAAAATAGCCAGTAATTCTTCCAGCCATGTGGTCGATTCCTCGTGCGAAAACTGCGTGGAGTTTACCATATCAGCGGTTATAACCGCCCGGAATGCTTTCATGGGTATAAGGTTTTTTGCTTATAATGGTCAAATATAAGTTAAAAGCCTTATATTTTAAATATATAAGCTAAAAACCTTATATCTATCCTATATAAGGGAAAAGCCTTATGCTTTTAGAAACAGATTCGCCAGATGAGCCCATTCTTCTTTCAGACTTCCTTTATACACCTCTGCACCAGCACGCCGGTACCAATATCCTGCATTGAAAGCATCGCCTTCGACGCGGTGCAAATAGGCGTGTAAACGATCGTAGGCCTGAGTTCCCTCCCGGCTTTGGGCGATATTATGAGCTGCTTCCCAATCGCCATTGGCGTCGTGCCAAAGTGCTTCCAGGAGGACCGGAAGGCCTTTGGGAGGAGTGGGTTGGGAAATCGATTCCTGGAATTGTTCGAATGTCATAATCGGTGGAAAGATGGTGAACAACGGTGAAAACAGTTGCAAGATACGCCTCAGAGCCCTGATTTACCGATTTTACTTGTATATTGTAAGGCACAATTGTAATTAAGACAACAATATATGTTTAAACAATTATCAACGATATTAGGCTGCATAACGCTGGCGGTGTATTGCCACGCACAGGAGACTTTTCCGAGAAACGGCGCCTATGATGAAAGAACAGGGCGTTACGCTTTCACAAATGCGACGATCGTGGTGGACCCGAAAACTACCATCGAGAATGCCACGATGCTGATCGAAGATGGTGTGATCCGGGAAACTGGTAAGCAGGTGAAAATCCCCGCCGGTACGGTTACAGTCGATCTGAAAGGTAAATTCATTTACGCATCACTCATCGAACTGGATTCTGACTACGGCATGCCCGAAGTGAGAAGGGCGCAAGGCGGTGGCGGCCGGCAAACCCCTCAATTGGAATCGAATAAGAAAGGTGCATTCGGTTGGAATCAGGCCATTCAGCCCGAAACGGATGCCAGTGCTCTTTTTACACCCGATTCTAAAAAAGCAGGCGATTTGAGGAAGATCGGTTTCGGTACCGTACTGGTACATTCACACGACGGTATTGTCCGCGGAAGCGGCGCGCTCGTGACTCTTACCGACGAACCAGCAAACAAAGCCATGCTTAACGGCAAAGCATCGGCCCATTTTTCTTTTGGCAAAGGGAGTTCATCACAAACCTATCCGTCGTCGGGAATGGGCGTGGTGGCGCTTTTGAGACAAAATTACTACGATGCCGACTGGTATGCGAAAGGCGGGAGCAAAAAGGAAACCAACCTATCGCTCGAAGCATTCAATCAGATTAAAGCGCTGCCTTCATTTTTTGAAGCAGGTGACAAATACAGTATCCTCCGGGCTGACAAGATCGGAGATGAATTTGGAATACAATATATTATTCGCGGAGGAGGAGACGAATATCAGCGGATTCAGGAGATAAAGGCCAGCAAGGCAACGCTGGTGTTACCGCTGGTATTCCCGGATGCCTATGATGTGACCGACCCGTGGGATGCGGAAGTGGTAACTATGAGTCAGCTGAAACACTGGGAACTGGCGCCACGTAATGCATCGGAGGTTGCGAAAGCGGAGATTCCTTTTGCATTGACTACCGCGGGATTGCGGAATAAAGCCGATTTCTGGAAAAACCTGCGGACAGCCGTTGAATATGGCTTGCCTAAAGAAAGAGCACTGGCCGCGCTCACCACCCTTCCAGCCTCGCTGGTCAAAGCCGATAACAAGATCGGAAGCCTGAAATCAGGAATGCTGGCCAACTTTATCATTACTTCGGGAGATTTGTTTTCGAAAGACAACATAATCTACGAAAACTGGATCCAGGGCAAGAAATTCGTGCTAACGGCATTGGACGCGCCAGACATCAGGGGTACTTACTCGCTGTCGCTGAACAACCAGCCTGCCGGAAAGTTACAGATCACCGGATCTCCGGAAAAGCCCGAATACAAGATCACGGTACACGACTCGATCAACATCACCCCCAAAATTATCCTGGCGAATGCATTGCTTACATTGAGCTATCAGCAAGACAAAAAAGTGGGTGGTACGACCCGTCTCACCGGTTGGTTGAGCGGAAACGGGTTCAGCGGGGAAGGAGTGTTGCCTGATGGAACAGTTATTCCGTGGAGCGCCGCGTTTACGGAAAAGAATACAACAGTGGCTGCCGCTGATACCACTAAGCCGAAAAGCAAAGAAACTGGGCCAATTGTGTATCCATTCGTAGGCTACGGAAACGAAACATTACCTGCGAAAGAAACGGTATTGATCAAAAATGCGACGATCTGGACGAACGAAAAAGACGGTATTTTGCAAAATGCCGACGTGATTGTGCAGAACGGCAAAATTGCCAAAGTAGGGAAGGGCCTCGCAGCACCGTTAGGAGCAAGAACGATCGATGGAACAGGTAAGCACCTTACCAGCGGGATTATTGATGAACACTCGCATATTGCGCTTTTCAGCATCAACGAAGGCGGGCAATCCAGCTCGGCAGAGGTGCGCATGAGCGATGTGATCAATCCTGACGATATCAACATTTACCGACAACTGGCGGGCGGCGTTACCGCCTCGCATTTGCTGCACGGCTCAGCGAACTCGATCGGCGGGCAAAGTGCGATGATCAAGCTGAAATGGGGAGCAAGCCAATCGGAAATGCTCATCCCGGAGGTGAAAACGATCAAATTCGCATTGGGTGAAAACGTGAAGCAGTCGAACTGGGGCGATGTGCAGCGTGTGCGTTTCCCGCAAACGCGTATGGGCGTGGAACAAATCTATTTCGACCATTTTCTGCGTGCGAAAGAGTATGCTGCCAGTTGGAAGAGTTACAATGCAAACGCTAAAAAGGCGAATATCGCGCCACCCCGCCGCGATATCGAGCTTGATGCACTGGCGGAGATACTCAATAACGAGCGCTTCATTACCTGCCATTCCTATGTGCAATCCGAAATCAATATGCTCATGCACGTAGCGGACTCACTCAAATTCCGGATCAATACATTTACTCACATCCTGGAAGGTTACAAACTCGCCGACGGTATGCAGAAACGGGGTATCGGCGGCTCGACGTTTGCCGATTGGTGGGCCTATAAAATGGAGGTAAAAGAGGCGATTCCATACAATGCGGCATTGATGTATCACGAAGGTGTGACGGTGGCGATCAACTCCGACGATGCCGAAATGGCCCGTCGCCTGAACCAGGAAGCTGCCAAGACGGTGGAGTATGGCGGCGTTCCGGAAGAAGAGGCCTGGAAAATGGTCACTTTGAATCCTGCCAAACTGTTGCATGTCGACGACCGCATGGGAAGTGTGAAGGCTGGTAAGGATGCCGACCTGGTACTGTGGAATGCAAACCCGCTTTCGGTATATGCTAGGCCCGACTTCACGATGGTCGAAGGCGCGATTTATTTTGACCGCAAAAAGGATGAAGAGAAACAGAAATCCATTGCCGTGGAGCGTGAAAGGCTGATCCAGAAAATGCTGGGTGAAAAAGCAGAAGGTAAACCTACGCAAAAACCGGAAGCGATTAAACCACATATGTGGCATTGCGAAGACGTAGTGGGAATTCACGCAGAGCATGTTGATATCCATGCCGGTAAATAACTGTTTCAGGACATTCAAATTGATTTTTATGAAAAGATATAAACTGATCGCCGGTCTTCTGCTGGGACTGACAGCCGGAGCGCAAGCGCAAAATCCGGCCCCGGCGAAACCGCAAACCAAACCGGTAGTGCTCACCGGTGCTACGATACACCTGGGAAACGGGGAGGTGATCCAGAACGGCGCTATCGCGTTCGACAAAGGAATCATCACGCAGGTAGGGCCGACGGCTTCGGTAACAAGCCCGGTCGGCGCCGAAACTGTCGATGTGAAGGGAAAACATATTTTCCCAGGCCTGATCTCCCTGAATACGACCGTCGGGTTGCAGGAAATTGCGTCGGTAAGGGCTACGCTCGATTACCGTGAGGTAGGGGAGATCAATCCGCACGTGCGTGCGCTCGTGGCTTACAACACCGATTCGGAAGTGATACCAACCTTGCGGGGTAATGGGATCCTGGTATCGCAGGCCGTGCCGCAAGGCGGTGCGATCTCTGGCTCGTCATCCGTTTTTTACAGTGACGGATGGAATTGGGAGGATGCGGTATTGAAAAAGGATGATGGTATCTGGCTAAGCTGGCCTGCTTTTCTGGCAGGGAATTTCGATAACGAGACTTTCACGTATTCCATCAAGCGAAACGACAAGCGTCAGGAGGTAATAGATCTCTTCAAAAAGACATTTGCCGAGGCAAAAGCTTACGCTGAAATCGCCAATCCAAACCCTGTAAACCTTCGCCTGGAAGCGATGAAGCCGCTTTTTGCAGGTACGGCCAACCTTTACATCCGCGCCGACTACGCGAAGGATATTATCGAGTCGATCCGTTTTGCGCAGGAAGCAGGTGTGAAAAAGATCGTCATTGCAGGTGGTAACGAGTCCTACAAAGTGACCGCCTTTTTGAAGGAAAACCAGGTTCCCGTAATTATCAACACCACACACCGGCTGCCGGAAGGTGTCGACGAAAACGTTTACCTTCCCTACGAGCTGCCGGGAATACTCCACAAGGCGGGTGTAAAAGTAGCTATTACCTACGCAGATGAATGGTGGCGTACACGCAATCTCGGTTTTCTGGCCGGTACCGCATCCGGCTTCAGCGGGGTAACCTCGGAGGAAGCATTGCAATTTGTTACACGTAATGCAGCCGATATTATCGGTGCCGGGAAGCAGGTAGGAACGCTCGAAAAAGGCAAGCAAGCTTCTCTGCTCATTTCTGATGGCGATATCCTCGATATGCGTGGCAATATGATTCAAGCGGCATATATCCGCGGTGGAAAGGTCAACCTCGACGACAAGCAGAAGCGACTTTATGAGAAATATAAGGACAAGTATGGAAAGAAGTAGCCAGTCAAAAAGTCAATAGGTCAGGAATTGAAAAGCCATCCGTTTGTATAGCGGATGGCTTTTGTTTTTAGTGATTTGGATTTATGTATTTCAAAATATCAACCTTGCCGAAATCTCTGTCATTGTCCGCTATCAATGTCAAATTGTTGACAATTGCCGTTGCGGCGATAAACGCATCTGGAAGTTTCAATCTGTATTTCTTCCTGACTGCTATGGTTTGATCAACAATGGCACGGTTCAAATCCAGGACGGTAGAGCCGCTTATGAACATCTCGTAAACCACTTTGTCCATCATGTCACTAGGCTCCCAAACACGCAATTCAATCTCCGTTATCAGTGAAATAATTGATTCATTATCAATGATCCCGTCTATAAAATGTAGCCCGGACAGGGGTAATGTGGCATTCAGATACTTAATAACCGCGCTGGTGTCTATCAGATATCTCTCTTCCATTCATTCCTTAGTGTGTTTAACTGTGAATCAATTTCTTGATTTGTCATTGGCGACTTGATTTGTTTTCTCAATTCTGAAAGCGGTCGCCGGTTCCGGAGAACCTTGATCAAGTGCATTTCCTCCATATCCAATAGAAGTTTTAACGCTTTATCGTCCGTGATTTCTATTTCAATGGTTTTCATGGTCCGACCAGTTTGTTTCAAAAATCAATTTACAAAAATACAATCAACTTTCTCCCACCAGGTAAATCCCATCATCAGTAATGCGGATAATACCCTGTTTATACAGCCCGCCGATCGCCTTTTTGAATACTTTTTTGCTGATTTTAAGTCTATTGTAAATAGCCTCGGGTGATGAGCTGTCGGAAAGGTTCAGAAAGCCCTTGCCTTTTTTGACTTCTTCCAGAATTTGCTTCGCTACCGGCTCTACGACGTCGTAGCCCGTCTTTTGGAGGCTGATATCCAGCTTATTTTCCTCACGGATTTTTTTGACATAACCTTTCAGCGTATCACCGATTTGCAATGGCTGAAATACCTCGTTGGCGTAAACGAGGCCCTTGTGGTATTGGTTCACGACCACATTATAGCCCAGATCGGTTTTCTGCCATACCAGCAAATCCACTTCTTCACCTTCCGCTACGGTGAGCCGGTCGTTTTCAAGGAATTTGTCGATTTTGGCGGAGGCCAGCAGGCGTTGCGATTTCTGATCGAGGTAGAGGAACACGACGTGCCATTCGCCAATCTCCATCGGCTTCGGCTGCTCACGGAAGGGTACGAAAAGATCCTTAATGAGTCCCCAATCGAGGAATGCTCCATATTCGGAAACATCTTTCACTTCCAGGAATGCAAACTCGTTACGGATGATTTTGGGCGTCTGCGTGGTCGCTACGGGCCGGTCTTCCGAATCGAGATACACGAACACTTTGATCTGGTCGCCGACCTGCATCTCGTCCGTGATATATTGATTGGGAAGCAGCACTTCTTCACCTTCTACATCGCTCAGGAACATCCCTACGCTGGTAACCCGCTCGATGGTCAGGTAATTGTATTTTCCTATAAATAGCATTATTCAAATAACGAGGTTCGGATACAAAGGTAGCGCTTTCGCGTCGATTTACTCTTCATCGTTCATTTCACCTTGCTTATCCATATTCTGTTTCTCCTTCGAGCGGTTCAGGCGATAGGATAAAGTGAGCAGAAACTGCCGTGGCCGCCATTGGAATACCAAGTAGAATAATAGCCGGCATTCCAGGTAATGCTGCGGCGCCTTTACGAATTGAGCTCCGTCTCGTTCTCGCTGTGCGTAACCGTGAGCGCGTTGTTCATGTCAAAATCCGGTATTCGAGTCGCGATTTGTTGTCATTTTGTGATTTGCGGACTGACAACGTGGCGGTAATAGTATTATGATTATTCAAAAGAATTGCATGCCAGCGCCACTACTCTTGGGAAACGTCTATCTGATTCATTTGCTGGGCTTTTTGAAGCATTTCCATACTCCCAATATCAATCCAATATCCCGTTGTCTGCGGCACGCCGACAACATGCAACCCCGCATGCAGCGCCGATTGAATGAGTTGCCATCCTTCATAAGGGATGCCCTTGGGCAAGAGATTGAGGACTTTTTGATTGAATAGATAAATTCCCGCATTGACCATAAACTCGTAATCCGGCTTTTCGACAAAGCTTCCGATGCGGCCATTCGCGTCCATATCAAATACTCCGTAGGGTACTTTGACAACATTGGGTACGGTCAAAACGGTCGCATCGGCGTTCCGGGAAAAGTATTCGGTGCACAGGTTTCCGACATTGAAATTGGAATATACATCTCCATTAATCACCAGGAAATGCTCGTGCGGCCAGCGATGTTTCAGCGTCAAAGCGCCGACGCTGCCCATTGGACTGTGTTCCTGAATATACCGGATCGAAATGCCCAGCTCGCTGCCATCGTGCAGGTAGCCTGTCAGTTGCTCGGCCAGATGCCCCACTGAAATGTGCATTTCACGAAAGCCTGACATGGTCAAATGATCAATCAGATGCCGGATAATGGGCTTTCCGCCTACCGGAATGAGCGATTTGTGGGTGCTATCGGTCAGCGGTTTCAGACGGGTGCCTTTGCCACCTGCCATAATGATGATATTCACAGGCCATTGGCCCATTTCAGCGGTCCGGAGCATATTGCTTAATTTTTGATGCTATTCAAAAGGTTCCCGACAGCTTGGCTGACTCTTTGCAGCTGCTCGTCCGTTATGGATGTTGAGCAGGGTAGCATGATTCCACGCCCGGATACCTGGGATGAAACATTCTCATGTGTGAGATACACATCCTCCCGGAATACCGGAAGCTCATGAATCGGCGTCCACAGCGGTCGCGTTTCAATATTTTCGGCTGCCAATCCTGCAATCAGGCTTCGGCTTTTGTCGACCAGCATGGCGGAATGCCAATAGTTGGAATCGGTGCCGGGCGTTAATTGCTGAAATGCAACCTCATATTCCGCGAACGCCTCATGATAATGCGCAGCAACCTCCCTTTTCCTTTCCAGAAAATCAGGCAGTTGCTCCATTTGCGCACAGCCCATAGCTGCAAGCGGGTTTACAAGGCGGAAATTGTAGCCGAGTTCGTCGTGAATATATTCGGTAAGATGGCTTTTAGCCTGGGTAATGAGGTGTCGCGCGCGTTTGGCCAATGTATCGTTATGCGTCAGGATAGCTCCGCCGCCAGCTGTGGTAATGATTTTATTGCTGTTAAAACTCATGGTCCCCAGCAGGCCGGACGTGCCCGAATGCCGACTGTTTTGAAATGTCCCCAGCGAGCATGCCGCATCTTCCACTACCGCCAATGCAAATTGTTCTGCAATACCGTTGAGCCGATCCATTTCACAGATGTTTCCCAGCAGGTGTACCGGTATCACTGCTTTAATGCGCCGGTGGTTTTTGCGGTGGAAGCACCCGCCGCTATTTTGATAGGTATGGTTTTCAAGAAAATCCTGCACCAAATCCAGGTCCATCAGCCATGTATGCGGGTCGATATCAACCATTATAGGAGTTGCTCCGAGATACTTTACCGCATTCGCGGTGGCTACAAAAGTGAGGTCCGGGACGAGTACGAGGTCTCCTCTTTCCACTCCCGCGAGTGTGAGCGCAACCTGCAATGCGCTCGTGCCATTGGATATACCTATTACGTGCCTTGCGCCCGTATAGTCGGCCAATTGCTGCTCGAATCGGCGCAGGAAACTGCCGCCCGACAGCCAGTTGGAATCGACGGCTTCGGCCATGTACTGTTTTTCGCGCCCATTCAAGTTGGGCTCACAGAGGGGGATCACAGGAGAGCTATACGTTTCCATAGCGTGCATTCATCGGTTCGCTGATTACCTGTTCGCGGAATAGCGAGGCTATTTCCGTGATACCGTTCGGGACTGTTTTGGTGATGGTAAAGCCGAGTACGTTTTTGATTTTATCACAATTCACTTTGTAATCGCGTGGGTCGGTGACTACGGGATGGTAATTCACTTGGAGCGAAGGGATCGCTTTGCCGATCTCGGCCGCCAGCATTTTCTTGGTATAGTTCTGCGAAGTATCTCCCACGTTGAATGCCTCCCCGTCCACTTTTTCCTGATCGGCTGTGAGCGTCATTTTTACAGACCGGGCCAGGTCGCCCACGTGGCAATAGGGACGCCAGAAGTTTTCGCCGTAGATCAGCAACGGCTTTCCCAGTGCCGCGTCGCGCGTGAATTCATTAACCGTGAGATCAAACCGGGGGCGTGGCGATATGCCATAAACCGTAGAAAAACGAAGGATAGTGCGCGTAATAGTGCTGTTTTTCTGGTCAAACAAGTATTTTTCAAAATTGACTTTCGTCTCCGAATACAATGAAATCGGGTTCAGTTCAGCAGTTTCGTCGAGCAGAGCGTCGGCGATAGCCATTTTGCCATAATTACTGCAAGTGGAGGCAAATACGAACCGGTCGATTCCGGCCTCTTCGCAAAGTTCGTACAGGCGTACGGATGCATGCCAGTTCACTTCCAGCGCCAGTTCCGGATATTTCTTGCAAGGCGGCTCACCAACGATTGCGGCGAGATGGCACACATAATGTACCCCATTTAATGCTGCCCGGATATCGTTGTCGTTCCGGAGGTCGCCTTTGATAAAACGGAATGCCGGGTTTCCCCAGAAGCTCAACAACGATTCGCCACCGAATGAGAGGTTATCAAGTACGACCACCCGAAACTGGTCCTCCAACAGGATTCGGACCAGTTCGGAGCCAATGTAACCTGCGCCGCCTGTTACCAGCACCGTTTTGGCTTGTTGATTAATCATATGCAGATACTTTATGAAAAGATTGAATAAGTTCTTCGGTGATGATGTCTGGTGACCATTGATCGATGATCGCCTTGCCGTTAGCGCCCATTTGCCTGAACTTTTCGGGATGGCTCATAAACCATTGTAGTTTGCCGGCAAATTCCTCTTGATTGCAAGGGTCGAACCGGAAGCCATTGAGCCCGTCGATGACGAGGTCGGTGGCGCTTCCGCACCGTTCGGACACGAGTACTGGCATCGAGTATACCATAGCCTCGTTGGTCAGGAAGCCGAATGGCTCAAATGTACTCGGGAGCACGGCCACGTCGGCCAGTGTGTAACGAATCGGTACCTCATACCATTCGCAGGGCTCCATCCAATGCACTTGTTCGCAGCCCAGCGAGCGAATCAGTTCTTGTAGCCGCGGTTTCTGGCTTCCCTCACCGCTCAGGATCAATCCCCATTCGTTACCGTTTTTCGAGCGATTTTTGGCTTCATGAAAAGCCCTGATTAACATGTCCAGGTTCTTGCGTTCCACGAATCTGCCCGCATACAGGAAATTAAAGCGCGGCAGGCCGGCTTCTGTTTTCCTGCGGTCGCGCAACGCCAGCTCGCGTGTGAAGATTTCCAGCAGGGCATCGTTATCAACACCCACATTTTTGGTGCTGAGAATGCGTTCGCGGTTCACATCCAGTTTCAGCGCGTATTCGGCGGCTTTCTGTCCGAGGCAAACCAGTGCGTTGCATTGTCCGAGAAAGGCCTTTTTCAAGCCTTCTTTCCACCAAATCCTGCGTCTGCTGATTTCGCTGCTTTCGAAATCCAGCACGACTTTTATTTGGTTGATTTTACAATAGCCCAATACAAACCAATAGGATGGGTCGTAATAGCCATTGAGATAAACGATTCCCGGCTGGTGGTGGCGGAGTGCGGCGAGTAACTTTTGTGTTTTTTGAATATGCCCGATCTGTTCGATGGCTTTGCCGGGAAACAGGACCTGGTAAGGATAGGTATGAACGCTCAGGTCCGTTTTAAGTCCGAGCCGGCTCAGTTCGCTGAAAGCTAGTTGCAGCACAAAGAAGTCGTTTCCTTCCTGATGCAACCTTTGGTGAAGTTGGGTAAAAACCCTGGCCTTGTAATGCGACCAGAGGATATTGTGGATAGCCAGTACCTTCATTGATTTCGGATTTCAGTCTTGCAAAGCCCGGCTCTTTCGAGCCGTTACATTCTGGACAGGACTGTTATGGAAATCAATGCACGTCCCCGGAAAAATTTTGATACCGGGGACGGTCAATGGCCTTATTGAAGCGTATTACTAAGTCTTTTTAGTTCAATCTCAGCAGCTTTGGCGGCATAGTTCAGGTTGATCAGCCTGTAACCTGCTTCTTCAAAACTGCGTTGCGCTTCGCGCACGTCGATGATCGTTGCCTGGATCAGCTCAAAGCGCTGGAGGGTCAGGTTGAGGAGTTGTTTGCTGAGCGCGTAGTTTTTCTTCTGGTTTTCCAGCTGTTCGATAGAGCTCTGGTAGGTCTGGTACATCTTAACCGCGTTGGCGCTGTAATCACGCAGCAGCGTGTTTTTTTGCAATTCGGCCGTTTTTGTGTCGATCTCAGCGGCCTGCTTCTGGCGTTTGAATGCCGTGCCGTTGTAGATCGGGACCGCGAGTGTGAGCCCTGCTTGCGGACCTACCACCCGGTTGAGCAGTGTAAGACCAGCGGCTGTCTGGTTGCGGGAAAAGTTATAAGCTGCATTGAAACGGACCGTAGGGTAACGCAGCGCCGATGTTTCTTTGACAATCAGTTCATTGATTTTGATTTGATGGTCGGCCGCTTTAACGTCGGCATTCGCAGCTAACCGGTCCAATATGGTGGACAGTTGCATATTGTTGTCCACTGTAATGGTGTCCTTGATGGTGACCGCCGACTTGGGATCAAGCGTAAGTGTACGAAGCAGTTCCGTTTTGGCGACTTGCGCCACCATTTGCTGGTTCAGGAGAGTCTGATTGAGTGTATTCAAATCGATTTCGGCCTGAAAAATATCCGCATTGTTGGCCATACCGGCTTCTTTGCGAACCCGCAGGATTTCGAGGCGCTTCTCAGAAGCGATAATGGATGTGCGGATCGTATTGATGTAACTCAACTGGCGAACTACGTCGTAATAGCTCGTCATAACCAGCGCAATTGTATTCTGGATTTGTGAATTGAGTACTTCAGAACTTTGGTATTGCAGTTCGGCCAACCGTTTTTTGGTAGCTACTACCCGTTTTCCATTATACAGGAGCATTCCTACCGCAAGGTTTGCCTGCGTGTTATTTCCCGCGGCGGCGTTACGGCTGATTTCCACACCGGTGTTCAGTTTCTGGTTTACCTGAGTGATTTGCTCGGTATTGGAAGCGTTGAGGGCTACCGTCGGCAAGCCGCCCGCTACGCCGTAGTTGTTCAGGATGGTATTCGCATCGACATTATTTTTGGCAATCTCAATTTCGTAGCTGTTTTTGAGCGCAGTAGCCACGGCCTGTTCGAGTGTAAGCGCCAGTGTATCGGCAGGCTGTGCGATGCCCCGGGCTCCGACCCAGCCGGTTGTGCAGCAAAGCAAAAGGAGAATGAATGTGTACTGGTATTTTTTAAAAAAGGTGAGCGAGCCCATGTAAAAAACAATAGTTGATTTTGTTAAAAAAAATATCCTTTAAGCCACAAGCTCCTCTGCCATTTTCTGCTCTTCCGTCACCTTGTGTTTTTTGGGTGAAATGAACGTGTAAATCGCCGGGATCACAAACAGCGTCAGGATCAGCGAGAACATCAGACCACCAACGATCACCACCCCCAGCGGTACGCGGCTCGTCGCCGCCGCTCCGAGGCTCAATGCGATTGGTAACGCACCGAATGCGGTTGCCAAGCTCGTCATCAAAATAGGGCGCAAACGCTGCGTTGCCGATTCGATAGCCGCAGCCATCCGGCCCATGCCCTGTTCGCGTTTCTGGTTGGCAAACTCCACAATGAGGATACCATTCTTCGTCACAAGCCCGATGAGCATAATCATCCCGATTTGAGAGAAAATATTGATGGTTAATCCAAACAAATACAAGCTTAGCAACGCACCTGCCAATGCTAATGGCACGGTGATCATGATAATGAACGGGTCGGTGAAGCTTTCAAACTGGCCGGCAAGCACCAGGTACACGAGTAAAAGCGCCAGCCCAAATGCGAAACTGGTATTGGAAGAACTTTCCTCGAAGTCGCGGGATGGACCTGTGAGTGACGTCTGGAAGGATTCGTCGAGCAGCTTGGCTCCAATCCTGCGCATGGCTTCCACACCGTCGCCAATCGTTTTGCCTTCCACGAGCGATGCGGAAATGGTAGCGCTTTTGTAGCGGTTATAGTGATAAATAGTCGGCGGGCCGCTCTCTTCTTCCATATGCACAACGGCGGTGAGCGGAATGCTTTCGCCGCGGTTGTTACGCACATACAATTTCTCGATATCGGCAGGTTTGTTACGCTCCGAACGTTCCACCTGGCCGATTACCTGGTATTGCTGGCCATTCATGATAAAGTAGGCCAGCCGGCGACCGCTGAATGCAGCCTGGATGGTGGCGGCTACATCGGTTGTAGAGAGGCCCAGGTCACGTGCTTTGAGACGATCGATGGTCAGGCGTACCTCCGGTTTGTTGAATTTGAGGTTCACATCGACATTCTGGAATGTCGGGTCCTGTCTTGCTTCGTCGAGGAATTTCGGAAGAACTTCACTTAGTTTGTCAAAATCGAGGTTTTGCAACACAAACTGAACCGGAAGGGAGCCCCTTGAACCGATACCCACGGAAATCGTCTGCTCCTGCGTTGCGAATATGCGGGCGTCATTGAACCGCGACATCTTCTTGTTAATTTCCTGTGCGATGTCATTCTGACTTCTCCTTCGCTGGTCGGAGGGGACAAGGCCGATACGAGCCGTAGCACTGTTCACGCCGCCCCCGCCGAAGCCGGGTGTTGCCGAGAAAGTAAATGCTTTTTCAGGAATAGAATCATTGAGAAAATTGCTGAGCTGGTCGGATACCTGCTGCATTTGGTCAAAACTGGTACCCTCCGGCGCCGAAACGCTGAAACGGACACTGTTTCGATCTTCCATCGGCGCGAGCTCACTTTGCAAATGGGTGTAGGTAAACCAGATGAGCACACCGCAAGCTACGACCAGAACCCACGAAATCCAGCGTGCTTTCATAAATCCGCGGAGCATTCGGTTGTAGCCGTCTTCCATTCCGGTAAAGAATGGCTCTGTTTTGTTATAAAACCAGCCATGACCTGCATTTTTGCGGTTCAGCACTACATTCAGTACCGGTGTGATCGTCAACGAAACGAATGCGGATATCAGTACCGCGGAGGCTACCACGATCCCGAATTCGCGGAAAAGACTTCCCACAAAACCTTCTAGGAAAATTACGGGAAGGAATACCACAGCCAATGTCAGCGAAGTTGAAATAACTGCAAAGAAGATTTCCCGGCTACCTTCCAATGCCGCCTGCCGGATCGGTAAACCGCTTTCCAGTTTGCGGAAAATGTTTTCCGTGACGACAATACCGTCATCGACCACCAGACCTGTTGCGAGCACGATGCCTAGCAGCGTGAGAATATTGATCGAAAACCCGCACATGTACATAATGAAGAACGTCGCCACGAGCGATATCGGAATATCGATCAATGGGCGGACGGCCACGAGCAGGTTCCGGAAGAAGAAGAGGATCACAATTACCACGAGAGAGAATGCGATGATCAGCGTTTCTTCTACCTCTTTGATAGATTGCCGCACGAGGCGGGTATTGTCGATCAGTACGTTGAAGGTAATGTCCGATTTATTGGATTTCTGGATTTCCGCGAGGCGTTTGTTGAATTCGTCGGAAATCTGCACGTAGTTGGCACCGGGCTGCGGGATTACCGCCAGACCTACCGCATACATGCCGTTGTATTTCCAGCTTTGTTCCTCGTTTTCGGGGCCCAGTTCCACTTTGGCTACATTACCGAGCCTCACGATTCCCGAGCTGTCATTGCGGATCACGAGGTCATTGAATTCCTTCTCGCTTTTCAGACGGCCCATGGTTCGGATCGTCAACTCGGTATTGTCGCCGTAGATTTTACCCGCGGGCAATTCCACGTTTTCCGAAGCAAGAGTAGTGGTAATGTCGTTGAAGGAGACGTTGTAGGAGCTCATCCGGTCGGGATTCAGCCAGATGCGCATGGCGTAGCGCTTTTGCCCGAAAATATTGATCGCACTTACACCGTCGATCGTTTGCAGGCTTTGTTGGAGGACGTTCTCGGCATATTCACTCAGTTCGAGCAAACCTTTCGACGGGCTTTGTACGGCCAAAAGGAGAATAAAATCGGAGTTGGCGTCAGCCTTACTTACCACCGGGGGGGCGTCGATGTCCTGCGGGAGGTTGCGGACAGCCTGGCTCACCTTGTCGCGCACGTCGTTGGCGGCGCCTTCGAGGTCGGATTTCAGGTTGAATTCTACGGTAATGTTACTCGAACCAATCTGGCTCGAAGAGCTGATACTCTTGATACCAGGGATACCGTTGATGCTCTTTTCGAGCGGCTCGGTAATCTGGCTCTCGATAATGTCGGCATTGGCACCGGTGTAGCTTGTCCGCACGTTCACGATTGGCGGGTCGATGGCCGGGTAGTCCCTCAGTGAAAGGAAGTTATATCCTACCACACCAAAAAGGATGATGAGCAGGTTCATCACGACCGCCAGAACGGGCCGTTTCAGGGATAGTTCTGAAATATTCATAGCAGGGGTTTCAAAGGAATGGTCACTGCAACAAGCGCCGCAACGGCGATTGTTACTTACTCGCTACATTCAGGTTTCTAACACTTCTCACTTTCACAGGAGCATCGGGACGGGCAAAAAGTACACCCGAAACAACCACCGTATCGCCGACATTCAGGCCTTTGGTTACTTCTACCACATCTTCCCTGCGGTCGCCGGTTTCTACTTGTGCAAATACGGCCTTACCCCCTTTCACGGTCACGACTTTCTTGCTGCGGGCTTCCGGAATAATGCTGTTCGAAGGAATAAGTATGCTATTTTTATTGTTGCTGGCAGTGATATATACTTTTGCAAACGAGCCGGGGCTGGTATTGCCAGAGCTCAGCACCGCGCGAACCGTCAGGTTACGGGTGGTTTGGTTCACTTGTGGTTCGATAGCCAGAATGCGGGCGGTTTCATATTTACCAGAAGCCTGGTCGAGCATTACTTCCACGGTGCCGCCTTTGTTCACATATTGCTGATAGCTCTCTGGAACCGTGAAATCTATCCGCAGATTGGAGAGTTGCTGCATCGTGGCGATTACACTCTGGGGCGTCACATACGAGCCCGCACTCACCTTGCGCAAGCCTACCACACCTGTGAACGGCGCCTTGATGATCGTCTTGTCGATCAGCGCCTGGGTATAGGCCATGTCCGCTTTGAGGGTATTGACATTGTTGAGGGCCAGGTCATAATCCGCCTGGTTGATACCGTTCACGGCGATCAGCTGTTTGAGCCGCTTTTCGGTCGTTTCCGCGAGGTCAAGCTGTATTTTCGACCGGTTGAGCTGGGCAAGGAGGTCGGCGCTGTTAATCCGGGCGATCACCGTTCCTTTTTGGACCGTTTTGCCTTCCGGTACATCGAGGAAAGTCAGCAATCCGCTTACTTCCGGCCGCAATTCTGCGAATTCGTTGGCCACGATGGTACCATTCACTTCTACCTTGTCACTTACCTTCTCGGATTTCGCAACGATCACATCCACGATGGTGGGGCCTCCACCGCCTTTTTGTTGAAAAGTATCCTTTTTTTCTCCGCACGAAAGCGTAATAAAGAGCGAACCGGCAATGAAAAGTGAAGACAGAGGTTTGGTTAAGTTTGGCATTCCTTCTGCACGGGCAGATCTGGCGATAACATTCATAGGGTTGGTTAACCTGGCTTAAATTGGTTTAGGAGTCTGACGGACTAAATGCGTCCTATTCAGAGCTTTGTTCAAAATTAGATATTAATCTCGAACGGATTAGACTTTTTGCCGCTATAAAAGTTTAATGCCAGCTAATTTTTTTATAAGGAACTACCAATCACTTTAAGCAAAGTATCGCATTTCAGTTCTGTTTCGAACCATTCCTGCTCAGGTACAGAGTCTTCCGTGATCCCGGCCCCTGCAAAAAACGTCGCAATGCCGTCCTTGAACCGCACGGTGCGGAGGTTAACGAACAAATGGGTATCACCACCCACTTGTACTGGCCCCAGGAAGCCGCTGTAATAGGAGCGGTTGTAACCTTCGACATCATTGATAAATCGAAGGCTGGGCGCCTTCGGTACACCGCAAATAGCCGACGTCGGGTGCAGGAGTTTGAGCATTACCGAAGCCAGCTCAGGGAAGTTGAGTGCCACGGTATCGACCTCGAAGACGGTCCTGAGATGGTATAGATTTCCCGCCAGCACAGTTTTGGGCCCCGTTTCCAGGTACTCGCGCAAGCGGATTTTTTTAAAGCATTCAATAATATAGCGGCTTACAAGCGCCTGCTCTTCAATCTCTTTCTCGCCCCAGCGGATGTCATACTTGGGTATGAGCTCACCCGATGCGTCACGAGCCCCCTGCGTACCTGCGAGGGACATGGTTTTGAAAATACCGCCGGATATTTGCTCTACCAGCAATTCGGGGCTTGCCCCGAGCCACAGTTCATTTTCTTCCGGCAGGTTCACCAGCGAAACAAATGCGTGAGGGTAGGCTTTCACGAGCCGCTGAAATGCCTGCGCGGGTTGAAATGCATCGGTGTATCGCAGGTCTTTGGTACGCGAGAGCACTACTTTTTTGAATTGATTCTGGCGGATTGCTGCCACCGCGAGCTCTACCGTCCGTTCGAAACGGGATTTGGCATCCAGGTGGCCGCTTAAAGGTAACAGCGGGTTGGAAGTTACCTGTTGCTGATTTTCGTGGTTGCTTTCGGTTAATGCGAGCTGAACGAGTCTTTTTACTTCGGGATGCTCCTCGCCGAGTTGGTTCTTGATGTGCGTGATCCGGTTGTCTTCCGAGAATGTCAGGATAATATCGCCTTCCAGGAAAAGTACTTCCTGGTCGTCTTCCCAGTAGAATGTGCTTATCACAAAGCCCGGGCTCATTTTTTCGAGTTCAGGCAGACATTTACGTGTGCCATCCTGAATGGAAATAAGCAGTTTAATTTCGTTGGCGTGGGGCAGGCGCCATACTGCTGACGGGAAACCCATCATTTTGGATGCACGCCAAAGCTCCTGAATCTGTAATCCCTCAAATATCGAAATCCCTGTGTCGGTCTGTACTGATAGCATTTATAACGAATGGGCGTGTCCCGTTAGGTCAATTTTCTGCAAAATAATGTTAGCGGTCTGCATTCACAATAGCAACTGTAAGTCTGCTGATGCAAACCAGTTTGTTTTCCTCATTGGTGATCCTGATGTCCCAGATATGCGTGGTCCGGCCGATATGGATCGGTCGCACGGTTCCGTACACATAACCCTCCTTCACCGGCCTCAGGTGGTTCGCATTGATTTCCAACCCTACGGCGTGTTTGTTTTCGTTTTCAGGAATTGTCAAGAATGAGGCGATGCTTCCCAGCGTTTCGGCCAGTACGACCGAGGCACCGCCGTGCAAAATTCCGAAGGGTTGATGGGTGCGTTTATCGACCGGCATTCGGGCTGACACATAATCCTTTCCGATTTCCGTAAACTCGATCCCGATGTGATGGGCGATACTGTTTTGTCCAAAAGATTGTAATGAATCGACGGTGACGGTTTTAGCGAACATATCTAAAAAATGTATAAATTTGTATTGGCTTTGCGGAATATAAACAAGGTTTTTGTAAATTTTATATTTAAATTATCCTATTGTCTTGAAAAGAAAATCGATTTACCTCATTCGCCACGGTGAAACTGATTTGAACCGCAGGGGAGTTGTCCAGGGGAGCGGTGTTGACTCCTTGCTGAATGAATGGGGAGAAGCTCAGGCCGAAGCTTTTTTTAATGCTTACCAACATGTTCCGTTTGACAAAATTTATACCTCTGACTTAAAGCGAACACATCAAACCGTCCGGGGGTTCATCAGGCTCGGTATACCGCATGAAAGCTACTCGGGGCTGAACGAAATATCATGGGGAGATCGTGAGGGCCGCGAACCGAACACGGGCGATAATAACTATTATCGTGAACTGGTAAACGCCTGGAAAGCAGGTGAGGTGAATCTTGCCGCAGAAGGCGGCGAAAGCCCCGTAGATGTGCGCGAACGTCAGATACCGGTGATCGATACGATTCTCTCCCGTCCGCATGAAAGGAATATTCTCATCGCCATGCACGGCCGTGCGATGCGCGTATTACTAACGACGCTTTTCAAACAGCCGCTGGTGCGTATGGACGACTACGAGCACAGCAATCTTTGCCTCTACAAGATTAATTACTCCTACGATACCCAGCAGTTCGAACTGGAAGTCTCCAACGATATCACACACCTTCTTTCCATCGAAATCCCGCAAACGATATAGCAGCCGTTTGTGTAGATTCGTTTCCATTGGTGTATTAATGTACCTCCCCTGAGGGGTCATTAATACATTTGTGGCTTTTCAATACATTATCAGCGTTCGTATGCTCATGTCCAAAAAACGCATTTATTGGACTCTTCAGATACTGGGTTGGACATTAATCATCATGTTCGAATACATTCCGTATCTCTTGGAATACGGTTTCAAGCTGACCGAGTTCTATTCTGCGCTGGCCAATATCCTGTTGGGCATTTGCCTTACCCATGTGTACCGCCTTGTGATCAGGCGGTGGAATTGGTCATCGCTGCCGTTGCCCAGGCTTGCGTTGCGGGTGATCGGGTCGGTGTTGTGGCTGGGGCTTATCATGACGATGATTAACCAACCAATGGATCGTGAGGTTCTGGAACACAATATGCTCAACCAGCCGTTGATTTTCTGGGGTTATTATACCAACTGGTGCAAAATCCTGCTGGCGTGGATATTGTCTTACACGGTTTATCACTATGTGGAGCAGAACCGACTCGCCAGCTATGAGAAGATCATGCTGAGAATGTCTATGCGCGAGGCGGAAGCGAAAGTGCTACGCTCGCAGCTCAATCCGCATTTTACATTCAATGCACTGAACAGCATCCGCGCATTGGTGTACGAAGATCCCAAGCGTGCGCAGCTCAGTATTACACAGCTATCCAACATATTAAGGAACTCTTTGCTGGCCGACCGCCGTAAAACAGTCGATTTACAGGAAGAGCTTCGCACGGTCGAAGATTATCTCGAACTGGAAAAAGTGCGTTACGAGGACCGCCTTTGTTACAGCATTACGACCAACCCGCAAGCTATTTACTGGCAAGTGCCGCCCATGATGTTGCAAACGCTCGTCGAGAACGGTATCAAGCATGGGGTTGCCAAGCAAATGGGAGGTGGATTTATCGGGTTAAAATCGGAAATTGCCAATGAGCTGCTTGTTATCACGATCCATAACTCGGGGAACCTGGGAGATACGGAGGTAAATGCAGGCAACCTGGGCAACACCGAATCCGGTGGGGTTGGTTTAAAAAATACAGCCGAGCGACTGTCGATTCTGTACGGTAAGGCGGCAACATTCCGGATTTTCCAGGAGAAAGAGAACGTGGTTTGTTCGGAAATTAAAATCCCGATGCTTTCGGAAGGCGTGATGATGGTGGGAGAAGGATCCGAAAAAGAGAACTAATGACCAAATCAATATACTATCTGTTTATTATTCCTAACTGATCCATCCGCCATGAGGACTTTAATTGTAGATGATGAGCGACTAGCGCGCAACGAGTTGAAGAGATTGCTTGAACCATACACTAAAATTGAAATAGTAGGAGAAGCCGCGAACGCGGAAGAGGCGCTGAAAATGATCGAAGAGCAGCAGCCTGAATTGCTTTTCCTGGATATTCAAATGCCCGGCAAGAACGGGTTTGAACTGCTTTCGTCGATCGAAGGCAAAAGCCCGGAGGTAATTTTTACCACCGCGTTCGACGAGTACGCGATCAAGGCATTTGAATTCAATGCATTGGATTACCTGCTCAAACCTATCGATACCGAACGTCTCAAAGAGACCATTCACCGCATTGAGGAGAATCAGGCTCAGCCGGAAGCACCCACGCATGCGAATGAGCGGGCGGAAAAAGTACTGGGCGAAAACGACCAGGTGTTTGTGAAAGATGGCGAGAAATGCTGGTTTGTAAAACTGGGTAAGATCCGTCTGTTCGAATCGATGGGAAACTATGTTCGTTTGCATTTCGACGACCAGAAGCCTTTGGTGTTGAAATCGCTGAACAACCTCGAAGAACGTCTGGATCCGAACACCTACTTCCGCGCCAACCGCAAGCATATTATCAACCTGCATTGGATCGAGAAAATCGAGCCGTGGTTCAGTGGGGGCTTGCTGGTAACCTTACAGGGCGGGGATAAAATCGAGATCTCGCGCCGCCAGGCCATTCGTTTCAAGGAACTGATGAGTCTATAATCGCTTTCTCAACTGAAAAAATCGATGACTATGGGTTTGAAGCAAATGGCTGCCCTGATGCTCGGCGCTTTGTCGTTCTGGGCATGTAACCAGCAGTCCAAAAATGATCAGGCAGTCGCTGAAACCGGCTATCAGGCAGGAGAGGTAAAAAAGGAGCAGTTTGGAGGGTGTGATACCGTTTCCAATAAAGGGGTATCTGTGCTGATTAACCTCTGGGAGCCGACTGATTCCGGGGCTGTTGCCACCAAAATCAGGGAAATTCTGACGGACAAGGCCATTAAGCGGTTGAATTCCTACGGTGACCCGGCCAGTGCGTTAGCCCGCTTGGAGGCTATTAAAAGCCCGAAAGCAGCTTTCGAAGATTTTGAAAAAAACTATAATGATTTCAAGAAGGAGTTTCCCGACTCTCCGGGCTGCTGGGAAGTGGAATTGCATGGCGATACCGTCATGACAACCCCGAAAGTAATGTTCTATCAGCTGGATCATTACGCATTCACCGGTGGCGCACATCCCAACAGCTTCACTTCGTATCATGCCTTCGACGGTAAGACGGGTGAGGAAATCGAAATGAAAAACTTTGTAGCCGACTCGGTGGCTTTGTTGAGTCTGGTGGAAAAGAAGTTTCGTGAGCTGGAAAAGCTCGCGCCCGGGGTCGACCTGGAAGATGCAGGTTATTTTCTCGCGAATCATAAATTCTTTCTTCCGGCCAATTATGTGTTTAGGCCGGAAGGAGTCTTATTTTTCTATAATCCTTATGAAATAGCAGCCTACGCCCGTGGGCCAATCGAGCTTACAATTCCTTATGAGGAGCTGAAAGGTATTATCAGGAAAGAAGCGGTGTTCTGATCACATTTCACCGGAATCTTTGAAACTATAATAACCGTCATCGGTAAAGATGATATGGTCCTGAACAGGCAGGTCGAGCAATCGGCCTGCTTCTTTTATTTGTTCGGTCAGCACCTTGTCTGCAAAGCTCGGTATGAGCTGCCCCGATGGGTGATTATGTACCAGGATCAGCGAACTGGCCATATGGTCCAACGCAATTTTGAATATCATTTTAATATCGGTCGCAGTACCGGAAATGCCGCCCACGCTCACCTGTATCACCCGCATCACGTAATTCCCGCGGTTGAGCAGTAAAATCCAGAATTCCTCATGCGTTTTGTCCATCAGATAGGGGCGCATGGCTTCATACACCGGCTGGGAACCGATGATCTTACGTTTTTTATCAGAAATAATGTCTTTGCGCCGCCGGCCGAGTTCCAGTGCAGCAAGGATGGTAAGTGCCTTCGCTTCGCCTATACCTTTGATTTTTGTCAGGTCCCGGACGTTCAGTTTGGCGAGTTCATTAATATTGTTGCCTACCGATGTCATGAGGGCTTTGGCAAGGTCCACGGCAGTCATTTCCCTCGTTCCCGAGCGGATCAGGATGGCCATCAGCTCAGAGTCCGAGCAGGCGGCCCGGCCTTTGTTCATGAATTTCTCACGGGGTTTGTCGTCATCGTGCCAATTGATGATCACTTTCGGATTGTCGCTCTTTTTTCTGGGCATATCAAATGTTGCATTAATGCTTGCATCCTTGATACGCTGAAAGTGCGTTTTGGTAACAATCCTATTGTCCTAATTCTGTCAGCGCGGCACGGGCTTTATTGTCGATGCTGTTTTTGTACTCGTGCTTTTTAAAGCTCATCGCTTTTTTGAAATACATTACAGCTCTCTGATTATCAGCTTTTTTTTGATAAATGTAACCCATCTGTAATGCCGAAGAAGCCGCAAATCCCCCGGCGCCCGGGTCTGCCTGCCCAAGCGCTATCGAACGGTCGTAAAATAGTGCAGACTCATTCGTTCGTCCTGATTTTTGAAGAATTCGGGCCATTCGATAATTGAACTCGGCTTTTTCGTAAGTTGTGTTAAAAGTTTTCTCCGAAACAGCTTTCATCAGTTCCTCGGCTCTCTGAAAATAACCGCCGTCGGTGGCATACCGGGCCTTGTACAGCACCTTTTGGCTCGGACTGATTTTTCCTTCACCATATTCTTTCGCAATCCTTTCGGCAAACTGATCGGCCTCCACAATGGTACTGCCACTTTGGGTTACTTTTTGCATATAACCCGCGGCCTCCCGGTCGCGCCCGGCGAGCCAGCGGCACATGAACATTTTGAAATAGCTGTCTTTGATATAATTAAATCCGGCATATTGTTTCAGAAACCGGGCATAAGCGGCAAATGCCTCATCGTAATCGCCACTTTGCAATGCGATTTCCCCGCGTAGGTAATGAAGGAACGGAAAAGGCATGTATTCCCTGCCAGTCGGTGCATCGGCGAGGAAATGCAAAGCCTCTTCGCTCCGGTTTTCTTTCATTAAAACGGTCGTAGCGAAAAAGTGCAGTAGCAGGTTGTCGGGTTGTTCTTGCGGCCACTGGCGAATCCGGGCTTGTTGCTCAGGGCTGAGTTGCAGGGTGTAGGCATGTAACAGGAGGTCAATCAGCTCGGCTTCCTGTTTGAAAAAAGGCTCTTCTTTTACCACTTCACGGAGCTCGCGGATACCCTGCGCGATGTTCCCTTTCAAACCGAGAATCTTGGCGATCCACGTATAGTTTTCAGGAATGGAGCCTATCAGCACGTGCAGTAGTCCAAGCGATTTAAGGGTAGGGGTGAATGCAGGGAATTTCTTGCGGTTATCTTCCAGGAGCCGGTAAGCCTTGATAATTTCCCACGAGCCGCTGACCTCATTGCCGAATTTGAGCTTGGCAAATGCGGAGTGCAGGCGGATGTCAGCCTGAAAAAGTCGCTTGTAGGGTGATTTTTCAGAAAGCCTCCCTACCAAATCGAGTCGCTTGTCCTGTTGTTGGGTGAAAACTTTGTAGCGTGAGCGGTCCTCGGCGATGAGCAGATCATGCAGGTCGGCATAGCTGTCGAGGTAGGATATAAACGGATTGTCGGGATTGCCGGCCCTTTCGTCGTTGATCAGCTCACGGGCGGCAGGCAGCCTCAGTTTTTGTATTTCAAAATAGGCTTTTTGCAGTTTGGGAGAAAATGCAACGTCGCTTTGCTCCTCGATAGCTGATGCCGGCCGGTGGAAAAGTAACAAAAGCAGCAGGCACATCAGTAACCTGAATCCCGCATATTTGGCCTCCGAATAACTGCTGCTCATGGTAATGCACATAAAAAAAGGTTGCCCGGATCAGACAACCTTTCAATTTAATATTAATAATTCTAGCGGCGTTGGTGAACCGGCTGAACGCTTTCAACGTCGGCGAGGATACGTCCGCAGTGTTCGCAAACGATCAGTTTCTTACGCTCACGGATATCTGCCTGACGCTGAGGAGGAACGATGCTGAAGCATCCACCACAGGCGCCACGCTGCACGTGTACAACAGCCAAGCCGTTGAGTGAGTTGTCCCGGATCTTCTGGTAAGATTTCAGTAAGCGTTCTTCGATTTTCTTAATGTGTTTCTCCCTTTCAGCGATCAGCGCCTGTTCTTCGGCCTGGCTTTCCGAGGTAATGACCGAAAGTTCGTTTTTCTTAACTTTCAGATCTTCGTTCCGTTCGTTCAGGATGGACTCCGCGCGGTTGGCATCTTCCTCGATGAGGCGGATACGGGCCCTGGCTTCGTTGATTTTCTTGTCGGCCAGTTGCATATCCAGTTCCTGTAATTCTATTTCTTTGGTGATGGCGTCATATTCGCGGTTGTTGCGGACGTTCATCTGCTGATCTTTGTATTTCTTGATCAGTTTTTCCCCTTCTTTCTGCGCATTTTTGAAATTGTCGATTTCTGTGTTCAGGTTGGCAATTTCAGATTTAAATTTTCCTAAACGCGTTTCGATTCCTGCAATCTCATCTTCCAGGTCCCTTACTTCTTCGGGAAGGTCCCCGCGGGTTTTTAGTATTTCGTCAAGGCTTGAATCGATTTCCTGAAGTTTCAGGAGAGCATCTAGTTTTTGTGCGATTGTGTTTTCCATGTATGTCTTTTATGGACTTGTTTCAATGCTTGAAATGTGAGGTAGTCAGCCCTAATTTAAACAGATTATCAGCAGAATTCGTTGTCAAAACCGGTTTTCAGGAAAAATACCGCACCGGATTGGTACTGATTTCTGACAAACAGAGTGCGAAATTACTAAATTTTCCTGATATATAGTCATGCAATAAATTTTTCGTAAACACTTCGCTTTCGTAATGCCCTATGTCACAGATCATGATACGTCCTTCGGCGTCGAAAAATTCGTGATACTTGTAGTCCGCCGTTACGTACACGTCGGCGCCTGCGGAAACGGCATTGCGCAGGAGAAAGCTGCCTGCCCCGCCACATACCGCCACCCGGCGGATTGACTTGCCGGTCGGTTCCGTATGTTTCACGACCGATGCTTCCATGCCGTTCTTTAAATAACTCAAAAAGTCGAGGGATTCCATCGCCTCGGGAAGCTCGCCGATGGCACCTGCACCCACTTCCTGGTTTTCGTTTTCGAGCGCAGACATGTAATAGGCCACTTCCTCGTACGGGTGTGTACGCCTAAGTGCGCTCAGTACCGATCCCTGTAAATGTGAAGGCAGTATCACCTCCACGCGGTGTTCCTTCACCGTTTCCAGTTCGCCGCGTGCGCCGATGACCGGGTTTGCATTGTTGCCTGGCAAAAATGTGCCTAGTCCTTCACTTCGGAAGCTGCAATTGCTGTATTCGCCGATTTCTCCGGCACCTGCTTCGAACAATGCGCTTAGTACTTCCCGGGTGTTTTCAACGGGGCAGAAGAAAGCCAGTTTGGTCAGAACCTGTTTTTTAGGTGCCAGTACTTTTATATTCTGAAGGCCCAGGCGCTTTGCGATTTGCCAGTTTACGCCTCCTACCACATGGTCAAGATTGGTGTGCGTGGCGTAAAGCGCAATATCATTTTTAATAGCCTTGATGACTGTCCGCTCCACATAATTCTTACCATTAAGCTTTTTAAGACCTTTGAAAATAACGGGATGGTGTGCGACAATGAGGTTACATTGCCTGCGGATGGCCTCGTCAACGATGTCCTCCGTTATATCCAGTGTGAAGAGAATGCCGGTAACTTCTGTATCCGGTGCGCCAACCAGCAGGCCTGCGTTGTCGTAATCCTCCTGATAAGGCAGCGGAGCCAGCTTTTCGAGCTCGGTTAAAATTTCTTTGATGAAAGTCATAAATTTTCTCTTGGTTCAACTATTTCATTTTCAGAATATTCTTAGTTGAGGGGCTATTGTTTTTGCAAATAAAATAACTAAATTGCTGTGTAAGGTGTTGCAATCGTAAATATTAGTAGTAGTTTTGCACCACGTTTTACAAAAACGCTTGTAAAACGAATCGGTTTGGTAGTTCAGTTGGTTAGAATACATGCCTGTCACGCATGGGGTCGCGGGTTCGAGTCCCGTCCAGACCGCCGAGAAATAAGTTAGGTAGTATACTGGTTCGAGTCCCGCCGGAATGCCGGCTCAGCCAGACCGCCGATTAAGTTGAAGTTCTTTATTTTTTGGTTTGGTAGTTCAGTTGGTTAGAATACATGCCTGTCACGCATGGGGTCGCGGGTTCGAGTCCCGTCCAGACCGCACAAAAGCTCAGAGGAATCTGGGCTTTTTGCATTTTAAGGCTTTCTGCTTTGGTATGATTTTCATGTTGGCGAAAGATTTTTTAGATCTTTTTCTCAAACGACGAAAGTTATGGCCAGTAACCAATTTCAGGAATGTATTGATGCGTGCGTGTCATGCGCGCAGGCGTGTGTCACTTGTGCGACCGCGTGTCTACGCGATGAACATGTTGCGCATCTTCGAAAATGTATCCAGCTCGACATGGAGTGTGCCGCAGTATGTCACGCCGCTGTGGAATTAATGACGCTTGAAAGCGATTTTAGTGCGCACCTTTGCAGAGTGTGTGCGGATATTTGTAATGCGTGTGCCGCTGAATGTGAGCAACATGCGGCGATGGGGATGGCTCATTGCCGCGTTTGTGCAGAGGCTTGCAGGCTTTGTGCTGCTACCTGTGAAAGTATGGCTACGCCCGTTTAAAAAAGGCGTAAAAAAAACACGCAGGTTTCAAAATGAACCCGCGTGTCAAATTACACTTCATCAACAAACTAAAAACCAAATAAAACTAATACGAAAAAAATCGCTTGTCAAGTTTTTTTTGCTGTAGGAGGGGGATTCGAACCACCCACGGTGCGGTTAGCTACGGTACAAATACTGTTGGTGGTCCACCCCAGTCGACTTGCGTCGGCATTATGCCGCGTTTATCCCTTATTCACCACCCCCGAGACAGGAGGGCATGGCTGCCAATTTCATCACCCTACAATGTGATCTCAAACAGAGTAAAAGCAATATTGCTACTGCCTTTTTTCTAATTTGGTTTTGCAAAACTAAAACTTCTGATCTGAATTATAAAATATTTTCATTTAAAATTGTTAAAATTTACAATTCTTTCATAATTTGAGCCTAATTGTTGCGAAGAATTCAAACTTTTAACACAAAATGCAAAAATATTCAGATATTGATAATACCGACCTGCGCATCCTTTCCTTGCTCATCGAAAACGCAGCGTTACCGTACACGGAAATCGGGAAGCGTGTGTTCGTGTCTGGCGGGACCGTGCATGTGCGCATGAAAAAGCTGGAACAAATGGGCATCGTAAAGGGCTCCCAGCTCGTGATCGACCCTACAAAGCTGGGCTGGGATATCAGCGCTTTCCTGGGAATCTACCTGGATAAAAGTTCGTTGTACGAGCAAGTGGCTACCGAACTTGAAGGCATTCCGGAAGTTGTGAATATCCATTATACCACGGGAATTTATAGTATCTTTCTTAAGATAGTGTGCAGAGACACCGGGCACCTCCGCGAAATCCTCCATGACAAGATCCAGAAAGTAAACGGCATACAGCGAACGGAAACCTTTATTTCGTTAGAAGAGCGCATTAATCGTTCTATTCCACTGGCTGAGAGCTAGTTTGAAATTTATCTTGACCTCATCAAAAGAAATTTGTAGATTTGTGTTGTATATATAAAAAACTTATATATATTTGCTGTATAAAAATTTAACTCATGGAGAATAACACAACGAGTAACGAGTATGTACGGGGTACATTGAAAACCATCGTGTTGAATTTGCTGGCAGAGCACGACCGGATGTATGGTTATGAGATTACCCAGGAAGTAAAAGACAGAACCGGCGGCGCTATCGCCCTGACGTTCGGTGCACTTTATCCTGTGCTCCATAAACTTGAGCAAGAGGGGTTGCTGCTGACCGAGTCGGTGGAGGTGGACGGACGTCTTCGGAAATATTATTCCCTGACGCACCGAGGAAATGAAACTGCCCGTACTAAAACCAATGACTTAGAGCGTTTTATAGAGGCAGTAAGATTGCTGCTTGCTCCTAAAAACCTGGCAACAGAATAAAGAATAGGTACATGGCTAATCTCTAAACAGATCGATCTATGAAACGCCTTCAGGAAAATCGCATTGACCAAATAAGCAAGTATTTGCAGGCAAGCAAGCTGGATCCGGGATTGCTTCCGGAGATTCTCGACCACCTGGCTTGTGAAGCGGAGGAAAGTCTTTGGGATGGCAAGTCATTCGAGCAGATTTACCAGGATATGGTAAAGACGGCTGATGCGCAAACCCTCCTGAATCTGAGTGTTGATCATCAAAATCTATTAGCCATGGAAAAATCCCTCAATGACATCGTCTTCGAGAATCGTAACAAGTCGTACGGTGCGTATGATCTGAGAAAAGGTTACGGGCAGACCGTCCAACGGGCGGTTGTAATGGGTGTAGCGTTCTTTCTGCTGCTGGTAATGTTTCCGCAGCTTTATGCAAAATTGATACCGGATCCAAAGCCTGATGACGTAGCCTGGCTCGTGGAGGCGGAGACGGTCAACGTTACGATGGAAGAGCCGCCTGCGCCGCCTCCCGCCAAGGAAGAACCGGAGCCCGTACAGAAAACGGTGAAGTCGCTGACGCCTGAGGTGCTTCCGGACGACAAAGTCGAGATTGAAGAGCTACCGCCGGTGGTTGACGACCTTAGTAATGCCCAACCTTCGACGGAAACCGTGGAAGGGGTAGAGGATCTTGATGTGATTGTCCCACCTGTTGAAAGTGCGGTGGCTCCCAAAGCCGAGGCTGCCGGGATTGAAGCGAGGAAAGAAGAGACTTTTACGTTTGTAGAACAGTCGCCCCAATATGCAGGAGGAAACGAGGCGATGGCGGCTTTTCTGCGAAAAAACCTGAAATATCCTTCGCAAGCATCGCGTGCAGGTATTCAAGGAAAGGTATTCGTACAATTTACAGTAGGTTCTGATGGAAAAATAGAGAATGCGGCCGCAGTGAAGGGGATCGGGTTTGGTTGCGATGAGGAAGCGGTAAGAGTGGTGAAAATGATGAAAGACTGGATGCCAGGCAAACAAGCTGGAGTTCCGGTGAGGGTTAGATTTACACTGCCGATCGCATTTCAACTGGACTGATCATCGCCTTCTTGCGTAGATGCCTCCCTGTTATTGAAGAAAATCCTCGCTTCGGCGGGGATTTTTTCGTTTTTTTGTACTATTCAAATTTTCCCACCGCAGGCCGGATAATGACAGTACTAGTGAGTAACCATTTCAGTGTGAGTAATTAATGTATGCGATAGTTGATATTGAGACCACAGGCGGAGGAGGGACTTCACGTATTACAGAGATTGCCGTTTTCAGACACGATGGTATCCGGATCGTTGATTTTTTTCACTCGCTGATTAACCCGGAAATGTATATTCCACCATTTATCACCCGCCTTACCGGGATCGATAATGAAATGGTGAAAAATGCGCCCACATTCTACGATGTCCAGGATGCCGTAAGGGCCATGACCCGCGATGCGTGGTTCGTAGCCCATAATGCGAAATTTGATTACGGATTCATCAAACGGGAATTCGGCGCGTTGGACGAGTATTTTCAACGCGATTTGCTTTGCACTGTGCAGCTAAGCCGGAAAATCTTTCCTGGCTTGAAATCATATAGCCTGGGAAATCTGTGCGAGAGCCTGGAAATCATGATCGAAAACCGGCACCGCGCCCATGGCGATGCGGAAGCGACCGTCCGTCTTTTTGAAAAACTTCTGCTAAACGACAGGCAGAATCTTATCCCCATGGATTTATATCAGTAGCAAATCCTGCCCCAATCTTTCATGGAATGGTTTTTGAAGGTCAGATAGACATTACTAACCTAAATGATTCCTTCTCATGAAAGCTTACATCAATCTTCTGATAATCCTCCTTTTATCCTTCACACTGATGAGCTGCGAGCTAATCGGCGATATTTTCAAGACGGGCGTTTGGACGGGCGTAATTCTCGTTGTGGGAATCATCGGCATTATAATCTGGCTGCTCGCGAAGGCGTTCGGCGGGGGCTCGCGGTGACGCGTAAGCATCATGAATGTGAGAAATACATAAAAAACGTGCGTAGGCGCTTGCTTCTGAAAATTCTCCGTTTCATCTTTGCACTCCTCAAATGAGGGTCGGGTGTCGAAAAGTGATAGCCGGCGATGATTGAAATGGGGGATTAGCTCAGTTGGCTAGAGCGCTTGCATGGCATGCAAGAGGTCGTCGGTTCGAATCCGATATTCTCCACTTGATAATCAGCCACTTACAGATAAAATGTAAGTGGCTTTTTTATTTAGGTCGAACATAGGTCGAACATTTTTCTTTGTTTTTATTTGGCTTTCTTAGTATCTGGCGATTCAGCCACATTACTTTTTAGCGGTTTTTTGCTGGTTTGGCATTTAATCGAACAGCCGCTACTGTCGTTGTGTTTTCATCTACCTCATTTTTGGGGTTTGAGTATCGAGTGTCAAACATTTTTTTTGCATCATTATAGCTAGTCACTGCACCGAGGATATGCAGAAATTTGATATAATACCATGCAAAATCGATTTGGTATGGTTTAAAACCACTTCTTGCACTTTTAGGAAATAAGTGATGGTTATTGTGCCACTCACCGGCAACAATTCCTGGCCACAGTTGGTTAATAGATCGATCTGCATGGCAGAAATCGATTCCGGGGCGCTGCTTATCCTCCCCCTTGCCGTGCCCTTCGTAATTGAAAGTTCTGACACCTACGGCCCAAAAGCCTGCCGCTCCGAAGAGTGTACATGATAATGCATGCCCTCCAAGCAAGAAAAAGATTAAATACCAAAACGACCAGTTCAGGACCCAACTGACTAAGGCTCTTCTGGGATGTTGGTAGGATCCCCATCTCTTGTACTGCTGGAATGTATTCGGGACGAGACCGGTATGCTTCATTAGTGATTTTACGCGACTATATTGGATTTCATCCAGACTCAGTGAAATGGGCTGGTGATTAACATCCGCCAAAAAGCAGTACAAAAAACCGCCTTCCGCATTATAAGGATCTCCCGGGCGATCAGATTTGGCATGATGTACGTGGTGAGACACTAAATATATTTCCTCAGGGATCATACTAATCGTCAAATTCTGTGTGAAAAACCGCCAGAAATGATTGCGAAATTTGTAAGCGCCATGCGTGCAATATCGGTGGTGCCAGATGGTACCGTGTGTTCCCATAACGAACATGCTGTATATGAACGCGGCGATCAGCAATGGAACGGTAAAAAATTTTAAGATAAAAAGTAGTAGAAATGGTACCATGCAGACCACCTTTCCCCAACTCAAAACCGTTAACCAATTTCTTTTGTCTCGAAAAACATTCAATCTCTGGAAAAACTCTGAAAATAATTGTTTAACACTGGGTTTGACAAGGTTTCCCTCGTGGTCTTGCCAGCCATAAGATGGTACGCGTAATACGACATCGATAAAACTCATAATTATAGGTTGAAATAGTGGAAATATTTGATGCGGTTGTTTGCGGCATTAGGCCGTTTCGCTAAATAGGCGGCATAATGCTCAGGCCGTTTCAAATCTCGAAGTCTGAACCTGACCGTTAAGTCAGGTGCGCGCAAGTGAAGAATGCTAACGCATTATGATTCTGAAGCAAAGAAGTCTATGCAATTTACCGGCGGCACTGCGGGTGTCTTGGGAATAATTGATCAGTGATGATGAATGCCTACATCCGGCAGGAGCGGTTTGCCGGAGGTTTTTTCCCAATGAGGCGACCGAGCGGTAAAATCTTAGAGAGGCAATGCTGTAAAGGTAGCGTATTTGTGATAAGAGGCCATTGAAAAGCAGTTATTTAATTGATGTACTCTTAGCAATAACCATTTAAGTTCCCTATCTTCCTGAATGGAAAACATACATCTAGTAGGGTCGGTGGTCTCGTTGTTAACGGACCCCAGGAAGCGTTTGACGGTCAAAAAGTATTTGAAGCGTATTTACTATTGTGAGGAAATCGGCGACGGTGACAAAAAGATGTTGGCTTTTTTTGAAAGGGAATTGATTCCAATTCCATTGAACTGATCGATTTAATAAAACGGTGCGCGGCGAGCCCAAATGCAATTTGCTAGGGCTCGCTTTTTGTTTACTGCCCTTCACCTGCTTGTGACCCAGCCTTATGGGATCTTAACTGTGGCTAGGTTTTTGCTTCAATTGGCCACCTACCAATCATCGCCTACAAATGAACAGAAACGGAGAAATTATTATTATTGAGGATGACGAGGAGGACAGAAATGTGCTGGAATATGTATTTGAAAAGCTGAGCTATCCCAACAGGAGGGCCTATTTCAAGGATGGAGCGTCAGCGTTAGCCTACATGAATGCGCCCTATGCAGAACCCTTCCTGATACTGTCTGACATTGATCACCCTTATATGGATGGTGCCGACCTTGACACTCAGCTTATTACTGACATTGAAATAAGGCGAACGGGCATCCCTTATCTTTATCTAACAAACAGGGCAAATCACGAGCTGATAATCGATGCATATGGTAAATTGGCGCTAGGCTTCTTCATTAAACCCAATTCGCCAAAGGAACTTGTTTCGACGCTGAAAGCCATTATGGATTATTGGCTGGCATGTGCTATTTCCTCTTGAACGTCGGGGGGCGGCGCAGTGGTGGCTCTTAGTAATCTATGGGTATCTCAACAGTAGATAACCAACGCGTGCGGAGGTATTGTTAAGCGGATCGCCTTCCCGTTTCTCACTTCAATATTTAATTCAGCCGGACTCAAGTCCGAGGCAAACAAGCACTTCATCGAGCCGTCAAGAGGGTGCATCACATCATCGACTGTGACGTATACAATAGCGTAATTTTCCTGGTCTAAATTCATAGCGCATAGTATTTCATTGTCATCCGAGATGCGCGACCACGCGATTACCTCCTTATCGCCGGTTTCGTCATCCGGGTAGCTAAAAATGGTTCCATTCCGGGAGGTCGACCGGAGAAAAAAGACTCCGGATAGCAACGTAGGATATTTTCGAATCAAGCTTTCAAGACGCTCCATTTGAGAAGGCCGTAACTTTTCCAGACAGTGCTCACGGACACCCCAAAAGTCAGGATTTAGGTGGATGTCGAGCAGGTTTTGCATTACAGAAGTCAGGTTTAGCCTAGTGTTCCATGAAGGTAGCTATTTTTCACCTAAATAAAATATTATTCTAAATACTTCCAGAAATATTTTTATTATCAAAATTTTATTTTACATTTGATAAATATTTTAAAATAAAGTTATGAATAGAGGAACGGTTAAGTTTTTCAATGATACCAAAGGGTTTGGTTTCATTGCTCCGGAAAATGGCGGAGATGACATTTTTGTACACACCACAGGTCTTAATGATGATATCCGTGAGAATGACAGTGTGTCTTACGAAGTTGAAGAAGGTAGAAAAGGCCTGAACGCAGTTAATGTAACCATTATCTAGCCTGCCAAACCATACAAAGCAACAGAATCCTCCCAGTGTGGAGGATTTTTTGTTTTAGACCAACAAATGAAATCCAATACCCAGCAATACCCGAGATCGTTATGGCGGATTATAGCGGTCCGATTAACACATCTGCCAGCAACGCTTTTAAGTAATGCGCTGCTTTGCCTGACCTCACTCCTTTCAATTTTACTATCCTTATTGCTTCGGTTTGTACTGCAATACCGGAAAACAGTGATCCGTAAAAATCTGACAAGTTCTTTCCCTACCAAATCCGCGGGCGAGATCCGCGGGTTGACGAGTGCATATTACCGCCATATGAGCGATCTGCTGCTTGAACCTTTTTTGTTCTATCTGGCGCCCGAAAGACTTAGAAAGCGCCTGGCGAAGTATATCAATCCGGAAGTTCTGGAATCGCTCCATGCAGACCAGCGACCGGTAATAGTCTTCGCGTCGCATTATGGAAACTGGGAATACCTGATTAATCTTCCGCAAGTGACGGACTATCCTGTCTACACAGCGTACTCGCCGATCAAAAATGGTTTGCTCGACAAGATAATGATCAGGTTGCGTTCGTTCCTGGGAGTCAAACTTATTCCCAAGAAGGGGTTTTACCGGCAAGCGTTATCGCTGTTGCGCCAAACTGCTATCCCTAATTTACTGGTGGTAATAGCAGATCAGCGGCCTGCGCCTGGCAGCGATAAATTTCATATTTCATTCCTGGACCAGGATACTGCCGTTCAAACGGGAGGAGAACGGATGGCGGCTTCATCGCAGGCGGCAGTCGTGTACGTTGAATCTCAAAAAAGGTCTCGTTTCAGCTACGAGTTCACATTTCGGCTGATGGAGCACCTTGACCGGTCAACGCCCTTGAGCATTACAAAATCCTACTATCATTTTCTGGAAAAAAGCATCAGCCGCGCGCCATCTTACTGGCTATGGTCACATAACCGTTGGAAAATTCCGGCGGCGGGTGCTATCCATTCATCTTAAATATCGATCATGGCCGCACATCTCATTCGGAAAGACACCATTTTTCAACCTGATTCGAGCCGGGTCATTGCGCGATTTCTATACAATGGCGAGGATAGGAGTAAAGAACTGATATCGATTATTCTCGCTCTTGATGCAGGCACTCAGGTACGGCAACTGAACAACGTTCTGAGAAAGTACGCGAAACGGCACCGGAATATCCTCAAAGTATTCGAACGGCATTTTCGAAAGCTGGAAGTTCTGCTCAAAGCCATGCAGATAGACCCACAGGATCTGGAGACGAACCAGCGTCTGCTGATCGGCGCCTATTTCACGATGGAATACTCCATCGAAGCTGCGGCCTTTTTCAACCCGTCGATTGTGGCCGATCCCGATCAATCCGGGGTCGAACCGGGTGAAACGCGGGTGATCCTCAGCTTTCGGGCTACGGGGGAAGGACATATATCATCTATTGTATTCCGTTCTGCACTCATTGACCAAAACGATGATATTGTCATCGATACGCCTGGCCGGTTACTCGATTCTCCCGAGCATGTGCGCAACCACATCTATAAGAAAAAGTCGTTTCTGTCAAAATTGGGTGAAATGCAGGATTTGGATAATCTTGCGTATCCGGCTTTGGAAAGAAAGTTGACCGAGACTTTTACGTACGAAGAACTCAAACGGTATGTGGAAGAAACCAGCGGGTTGTCGGAGATGGACATCGCGGGCGCGGTGTTTCTCCGCGAGGTAATGTGGCTGGCCTCTTCGCACTATGAAATGGATTTTTCCCTTGATACCGACATCTCAGAACGTGTGATCTTTCCCATCGCCGATACGGAAAAAAGAGGTATCGAAGACGCGAGGTTTGTCTGTTTCACCGATGACAAGCAAGAGCGGACCTACTATGCTACCTACACGGCGTACGATGGCGTCAATATCCTACCCAAGCTCTTGACTACCCGCGACTTCTATCATTTCAAAGTACTGCCGCTGCACGGAGAGATTGCGCAAAACAAGGGAATGGCACTTTTTCCCCGCAAGATCAAGGGTAAATACGCCATGCTTTGCCGTATCGACGGCGTAAATAATTACATTGCCTATTCGGATAATATCAGCGTTTGGCGCAAGGCCACGTTGATCCAGACACCCAAATTCCCCTGGGAATTCGTTCAAATCGGCAATTGCGGCTCACCCATTGAAACCCGGGCGGGATGGCTGGTATTAACGCACGGAGTCGGCCCGATGCGGGAGTACGTGCTAGGTGCATCGCTGTTTGAATTGGAAAGTCCTGAAAATGAGATAGGGCGTCTGATTAACCCCCTACTGATCCCCAATGCAAGCGAGCGCGATGGTTATGTGCCGAATGTCGTGTATTCCTGTGGCGCATTTGTGCACAATCAGAGTCTGATTATCCCCTATGCGACTTCCGACTATGCTTCTACTTATGCAGTGGTCAATTTAGAAGAATTATTAGAAGACCTTATCGTCGACAAGAACTAATGCCGGAGAATTTCTTCGTAGACGCTCATGTAATTGTCCACCATCTTTTCTTTCGAAAACATCGCCTTCGCCCATTGGCGGCATTCCTGCCTGTCAAGCTGTGCAACCCTTTTTACAGCCTGAACGGCCTCACCGATTGTATGGACCAGGAACCCGGTTTTCCCGTCGATAATCAGCTCGCACATCGAGCCACGGTTAAAGGCGATCACCGGTGTACCGCAGAACATCGATTCTGCGACGCTTAAACCAAAAGGTTCGTCGAACTGGATCGGGTGAAGCAGAGCGAGCGCCTTTCCGAGTAACGTTTTCCGCTCGGATGGCCCGACGTTCCCAATATAAAAGACTGATCTTTCGTCGACGCAGGGCTCGATCTTTTGCTCGAAATAGGCATCGTCCTGAATCAGCCCCGCTATTAGCAGGACTTTCCCTGACTCTCGGGCTATTTGAATCGCTTCCAGCGTTCCCTTTTCGGGATGAATACGTCCGAAAAACAGCAGATAATCTTGCGGGTTTCTCTCGAAAGGGAAATCCTTGCCGTCGACACCGTTATAAACTGTTGCAATGTAGTCCAGCTCGTCGCTACGATCGGCATTGCTAATGGATGCGTAAAAACATGATCCGTTATACTTCCGGTAGACATCCAGGATTTTCGGGGATGAAAATCCATGGATCGTCGTCAGCATTGGGGTGGGGATAAGCTTTGAATAGGTTAGTGGGAGAAAATCGAAATGATTGTGGATCAGATCAAATCGGGAGGCATTTTCCATCAAATGGCTGATGTGCAGACATTCGGCCACTTTTGGGTCGATGTCCCTGTCTTCCGCATAGGGAGCGTGCGAGGTTCCTTCCAGTTTTGCCGTAGTCATCGAATCGGTTGTGGCAAAAAGCGTTACATCTACCCCCTTCTCGACGAGCCCCTCCGTCAGATACGAGGCCACCTGCTCCCATGGCCCATATTGCCGGGGCGGCGTACGCCATGCGATCGATGATAGTATAGCCACTCTCATACCAGTTCGGCTTCCATTTTGGTGACTTCCTCAAATGCTTCGAGCACGCTTAAATGGGAGATCAGGTAGGCCAATGTGCTCTCGGCTCCCTGGTTTCGGTTGACGCCTGTGCTTTCCAAACCGTCGCAGCAGCCCTTTGTTTCAAAATCGTAAAGGCTTACCCGGAGGTCGTTTTCTCCTAAAAACCACATGAAACAGGTGGATAATTTCTGGATATAGGATTGATCTTTGGTAAGCCGGAATGCCTGATGGAACATCAATACCATGGCAAGGGCATCCAGTGGTTGCTGAGCAAACATCGATTGCTCGCGATCTCTGCCGTACCAGTTCTCGTTGCCCACCACCGACAAATAGCCGTTACGGAGCGTTACATCCGAAAGGAAATCCATGCTTTCTATTGCTACTTCGAAGACGCGGGGATCATGCAAAAACTCAGCAGCATGCAGGAGCGCCAAAGGCAAAAATGCATTGTCATAGGCCAGCAGCGATTCAAACCATTGCCAATCATTGCTGCGGTGGATATCGTATTCGGTGAGAAGCCTGCCGGTCAGGGCTTCCAATATCTTGATCATCCCTTCGTCTGTCGGATTGCTTTTCAGGTAATGGCATATCCCGACGATGGTATTGGCAATGCTTCGGATAGATCTGAGATTGGTGAAATTCGGCACGGCGTCAAAGAAAATCTCGCGGCCGGTCTGGTAATAGGCGTCATTAGGCGCATTCCCGAGCAGATAGCCCAATGACCATATGGTACGTCCAAAAGAGTCCTCTGACCCCACTTCATCCAGAAAGTTCCGGTTGAAGCTCAGGAAGTTTCTGAACATGCCGTCCTGGGTCTGCATGTAATTGATGTAGCTTAAATAGGTGGGCGACAGTTTCAAGGCAAGTGGATGCTTGTTTCTTTTGTAGGTCATCAACACCATCAGCAAGGCCCTTGCATTATCATCCAGGCAATAGCCTTCTTTCAGGTTCGGAATCCCGTATTTGGCGTGCTGGATAATGCCGGTGTCGTCGGTGAGGCGCTGAACATGATCGAGCAGGAATGGCGGGAGCGCAAGCGGGTCCAGAATCATCGGACTGCCCGATTCAAGATCCAGTCCGATTTTCGCTATTGATTCCGCCAATTCCAGGTATTTTTCCCCGATTTTCGGCCAAGTTATTTCGCGACCATAATCGAATGCATTTTTGCGGAGCTGTTGCATCTGGTCGGGATGATCCAGTAGTTCAAGCAATATCTCGGTGAGTGCCGGTGAGTCGTGGAAGTTGAAAAGGCGGCCCCTGCCATCGGCGAGCAGTTCTGCCGCATGCCAATACGGCGTAGAAATCACTGCATTGCCGGCGCCGATCGCATAGGAAAGTGTCCCGCTGGTGATCTGAGCCTCGCTGGTATAAGGGGTGATATATATATCGGAGGCGGAGAGGTATTTGAAAAGCTCGGACTGACTTATGAACTCGTTCAGGAATACGACATGCTTTTCAATACCCAGCTGTTTGACCAGGCCTGCGAGGAAGACACGGTATTCTTCCCCGGCATGCCTGACTACATTGGGATGTGTTTTTCCCAGCACAATATAAACTAGTTGCGGATACTTCTTCACTACCTCGGGCAAGGCCCTCAGGACTGTCTCAATCCCTTTATTACGCCCGATAAATCCGAAGGTCAACAGCACCTGCTTGGAGGAAAGCTTGAACTCTTTCTTGGCCAGAAGTTGACCAAAGTGTATGTCCGGCACACCATGTGCAATAAGGGCGATTTTGTCGATGGGTACCTTGTAGACATCCGACAGCATATCTACCGCGGTCTGGCTCATGACCACTACCGACTGCGCAATTTTACATATCTCGGTCATCACAGCCTTCTGATTGTAGGAAGGCGTTTTCAGGACGGTATGCAGTGTCACAATCAGCGGAATTTTGAGTCGGTATAATAGCGGCAGGATGTAGATGCCGTCCTGCCCACCGAATATACCGAATTCGTGTTCGAGGATGCAGATATCAGCCCCGCTCAGGTTAATGAGATTGGCTGCTTCCAGGTAATCGGTCTGCTCTTCTTGCCGGATAGTGAGCTTGACCTCTTTGGGGTAATCATAATGCAGGCCATTGTCGTCAATCGCGATCACAAAGCCTTGCGAGCCGCCTACCACGGCTTCCTCTCCGACGCTAGAATGAAATAAATTTTGAGTGAAAGTGCCAATTCCGCACTCCCTTGGCGGGTAAGTTCCTATAAAGGCAATTTTCATTTCGGCCGTTTGTTGATTTGTTGTAAGATAACCTAATTAAACCGCATTACCCGGGAATATTTCAGCTGCCACCAAATATTTTACAGAATCCTCATGAATCCATAAAACATGTTGAATATCAGGGAAAAGGACCTACCTTACAACAAAACTAAAAACCATGTCAAAAGAAAAAAACCAGCAGAAAAGTGACAAAAAAAAGCCCGCCAAAAACCTGAAAGAAAAGCGCGCGGACAAGAAGGAGAAGCGGGATAGTAAATCGAAGATCGACTAGATGACGCGCGTTTCAGTTAAGCACAGAATAGACTACAGATACGATCACAAAGTACTTCTGTCCCCACACAGATTCCGCCTTGCTCCGCAGCGCGATACCCAGGCGGTCATCGAAGGATACAGCTTTGTGCTGCGGCCCGCTAATCGCCTATACTGGCAACACGATGTTTACGGCAATAAAATGGCGCGGGCCGATTTCGATGAGACAACAGATTTTATGTCGGTGGACGTTACTCTGGAAATCAAGCTGACCGGTTTCAACCCCTTCGATGTGCTAGTCGACGATGAATCACAGTACTTCCCATTTTTGTATCCTTCGATCGTTAAAAATGCTTTGCTGCCATATTTGCAGATCGTAGACAGGAGCTCTGCCCTCACCGCATTCGTTGGCTGCGCTGAAAAGTTTCATGGTGAAACTCTCTCTTTCCTGGTACAGCTCAATCAGCATATTTGTAATTATATCCGTTACGTGCAGAGATTAGAGCCAGGCGTGCAGTCATGCGAGATGACCCTGAGAACCCGTACTGGTTCTTGCCGCGATTCTGCATGGCTCATGGTTCAGGTGCTGCGACGATTAGGACTGGCAAGCAGGTTTGTATCAGGTTATCTGATACAATTAGGTACCACATCGGGCGACTCAGTTGAACTGCATGCCTGGGCAGAAGTTTTCATACCAGGGGCCAGCTGGATTGGTTTGGACACGACCTCGGGCCTGTTTACCAGTGAAGGCCATATCCCACTTGCGATCGGACCCGGTCCAGAGCAGGTCGCACTGGTGGAAGGACTAACCGAGCCCTGCTCAGCTACAATGACCTATCAATTTGAACTAACAAATCACTAGACAGCAACGCCGTTTATCCCAGTTGTCCGAACCTTATCGCTAATCTCTTATCGCGATTGTACCTGGGTTATCGTTGAGGTAACACAACAATGAATTGTCGCAAGCGAGTACAGACTTTTGATCTTAATCAGAATCCTGGAACTTTCCGCATACGCACAAGGTATTATGGGAAACAAGACCTAGACGCCGGCATTGTTGTTGCAATAAATTCAATTTTTTCAAAATTGCAGAAAGATAAAGGATACCATGGGGTCCGAAGTATCCGCGGCGCCTGTTCTGAAAAATAAACGTTTAGGCTATACAGACCTCATGAAAGTTTGAAGTATCGGAAAACAGAACTGGCAAAGAAGGAGAATAAGCAGGAATAAAAATGTCTCTTTACGGATACACCTTTTTGGCGGAGGTAGAAGATTTTGACATCGAGGACTACATTGAATACATGGACTGGCTCTCTGCCGCGGGACGACATATAAGAATCTACATAAAAGAAGGCTCTATTTCCTTTTACCTACACGACGAGCTGAAAGACAGATTGTTTCAATTTTCTGCATTAGACCCCTCAAAGCTAAAAACAAAAGAAGCTTTTGAAGATGTAGTTAAAACCTACCTATTAACAAAACTTTGACAACTTGTCAGACGATGAATGTAGTTACTCTCAGCCCTTGAAGGGAATATAGCGTCCAAATCCGACACCTTATTTTATGTCCGTCTACTTTGTCCCATATCGTTTTTAGCTCGGGAGCTTACATAGCTTAAAATCTAAAAACATTCTTCATGTAGTCGGCTTGATGCAGAAGCAGTCCAATAGCGAATAATAGTTTCCAACAGCTCTTTTATCTCCTCAAAGTCGGCCGGTTTCACGAAAAAACCCTGCACCGAATCGCAGTAGGCTTCGACCACATGAGCATGGTTAAGCGATGTCGTCAAATACAGGTAAGGCACACATTTAAGTGCTATGTCCGCATTCTTCTTTAATTCAACTCTCAGCTCTAATCCTGTGAGCTTTGGCAGATTTACATCCGATAGTATCAAGAAAATGGAGCCATGGTGCGCATGCAAATAGTCTAGTGCTGCAAATCCGTCGGGGAAATAAATCCTTTTGTTGGGGAAATCAAGCTCCACGAAAGCCTCTTCGAGCACGAATTGATCGTCTAAATCATCCTCAATCACTATAATAATGCCTTTTTTGTTCATTTGATATGAGGATTAAAACGGATGGTTTACAAATCTCGGTCCAGTCCAAGATCGTCGATTTCATTAACAACTGGATACAACGCCACCAGGCCGATTTTTGGCGGGCTCCGGTGTAAGAGCGTAACAAGAAAGTGCCCCGGTTTTGACTCGAAAAATGGCGCTAGCATCGACATCAACCGCTACTTAGTTTATTATCTATTCCGGCGGTTATTATTAAGCTTTCGTGAATTTAAATCCAAAGACGCCCACACATGCCGAAGCGAATCTACTGAGGGTTCCGTTGTTTGGTCGAAAGCTTGATCAATCATGCCCGTTAAACGAGGAGATAACTGCCGGGCCACTTCGTACCTTGCCGCTGTGCGACGCCGCTGTTCAATTTCCTCATTCGAACATCTAACTGCCGCAAGCGAAGAAGCGGTAACACAAAGCAGTACTGAAAATGAGACAAGATAACTTTTAGCCTTCCAATCGAACGTGACTGGCTTAGGATTTTCCAGAGTATGCGATAACGCATCAAGGCGCTTTCGAATACTACCTATGTCGGAAAGCATCATGTTCCCCGAGGGTATCTTTGCTAAGCTAGCTTGAATGTCTGCCAGCATTTGGCGTGCTAAATCATCGACCGGCACTTTGGGATCAATCAACAGGCTTTCCAGCACTGAAATTTTTTTTATCAGGATAGCCAGTACCTGCTCGAATTCATCGAGTTTATTTTCAATATTTTTCATAAATGCAGTCCTCTCGATTTTTTGCGTTTTCTTTTAAGCTCTGGATTAATCGTCTCGTGATGATGTACCGGATCTATCAAATCTTTCAGCAAGTTTTCTTCCTTATAGTGTGGCAAACCATATCGGTGAGTTAGCATTTTTTCTTGCGCAGGCGGTAGTATCCCCCGATCCAACATCCGACGCCTAATCGACATCTGTTGTTGAAAATTTTCCCGCAGCTTTCTATCAAGTGCCAGAAAGCTCATGCTTCGGTCCACTTTTGAGCCTTTCCACACCGTTCCATCCTTCTGGAAGCTGATACCTTCAATCTGATCGGTACCAGACTTGTATTTGTAGATGAGGGCAATTCCGCTCGATGAAAGCGCGCCTTCCAATTGTTTCCAATTCACTGCCGATCTGCTTGCCATCTTGATCTGATCTGCCAGCTCATAACGTGTTTTATCAATCCCTTTAAGCCTCGCTCGGTTAACCAGCGTTTTTCCTTTGCCCATGTAGTATCCATGTTTCAGGGTCATCTCTTTGCAAACCTTCTGATTGATTCGCTTCTGAAAGCGGTCCGAAATGGATTTGCCAGCATTATCGACCCGGTTGTAGAGAATATGAATATGCGGCTGATTGGTATCGCGATGTTCAACGATCAGATATTGGGTGTTCTGGATTTTCATTTTGGCCATATATTCGGTAGCCCTCTCGACCATGACTTTTTGTGAGAGGTTATCCTTGTCAAACGCACTCCAACTCAGCACCAGGTGGCCGACAGCCTTGCCCAGCTCGGGATTCATCTGGCGCTGAGCATTGAAGTCATGGATAGCTGACTTTACATCCAGGGTCCTGACGCCTTCGCCATGAAGCACGATAGCCTGCTCTTTCTGCATGACATACCTGACTGCCCCTCCGAAACTTGATCCTATCATTATCTTACCGATCATCGTTAGTGAGTCTTTTGAGTAAATGATCAATGTCTGATAGTAGCTGCGCGGCTTTTCTTGTCTCGTAAAGCAGCCCCTGCATATTCGTAAATCTGAGCAGCTGGTTCAAGTTATTAGCCAAGCCAGCCAGCATTCTAACGAAGCCAGCCTCCTCCGCGGAGAGCCGCGCAACAACCCTGGCTTTCTTAGCTGCTTGCCTTAGCCAGGTGCTTGGACGCAGGCCTGCGTCCTTGGCTTTGGACTCTATCAAAAACCGCTCGGTTTCCGATAGCCGGACCATTAGTTGCGCGTTTCGTTTGACTTTTTTGGGCGGCCTTCCACCTTTGGATTTGTGTGACTTTTGCTCCATGCTTTCTACCTCTTTCATTCGTTGATAAAATCTGTTGATTACCTTTTGCGACCATCGGGAGTAAAAGCAAGTTTGAGTTCCGGCGGTGCCGGAATGAGTTTTTGCGAAGCGAAAACACAAACTTGCTCCCTTAAAGAAACTTAGAGGCCCAGTCCTCGCGACTTCCTGTGACGGTGCTGATGTTGGGGCTGTTTTTCCGGATGTTTGCTTGCAACCAGCAGCTGATTCAGGTCCTTGTAATCCTTATAGATACCAGAGGCATCGACGCAATTGAGCCCCACGTTCTCGAATTTTTCAAGCAGCTTTTTCCCTGCTGCATCGTGATCCGTATATAAAAATACGGTGCTGTAACCTTTGACAATGTCCACACTGCGCTCTGCCAGACTCACCGAATTGAGCACTACAAAGTCGGTCTGGACCTGCTCCTGTTTTCGAAGCGAGAGAAGCGACAAGAAATCCATAAAGCCTTCCAACACGCAGACCGAGCTATGGCCATTATCGATATGGGATATGTCCTTTGGAGATGTCGAGCCCTTGAAATAGGCACTTCTCAGCTCACAACCACCCGACCGGTTTTCGAAACCGGCGGCGAAATAATTCTTGTCACCGATCCGATAGTATACCTCGCGACAGTATGATTTAGCAACGGCCAGATCGATACCGCGCGATTCCAGGTACTGGGTAATTGCCAGGTTACTGCCTAACTCCTTTAAAGCAGTAATATGGATGCCAGATTGATCGAGAGCCCTGGCCGTGGTAACGCCACTGTCTATATGCAAGCCGGTCGATTTTAGGTTTTGCGGTTGAAATAGAAAAAGACCAGAATCCAATTTTTCCAACAATGCTTTTGTATCGCAATGAAACAGGGTACGTCCTAAATCAATAATATCACCTCCCTGACCATTTCCGTGATCATAATAGAGATTCAACCTCGCATTGACCTTGAAAGAAGGCGTTTTCTCGTCCCTGAACGGGGAGAGGTACCAATGGTCTTGTCCCCGGACATATTGAGGACGGATATGGCAGTGTTCCAGCAGGTCTACCATAGACATCTGTTTGGCTTGCTCGCAAGTCATAATTACTGGGCTTGAAAGTAAAAAAAATGATGAATTGATGCGGATAGCTTGCAACTGATTGGCTTTTAATCATTTAAGCCCGCATCAGAAAAGCATCAAAATGCATCAGGGGTCGCATCGCTATCCAGTGATTGATGCGCGTTGATGCGGATTTTGATGCGCTGTAATTATTTATTAATCAATTAATTAAATATGATGCGCATCAAAGCATCAAAAATTAGGGCAATTCGTTGAGCTCATTTATACGTCTTCGGGATAGGGTATAGAACCTGCCCTTGCCGGTCTGCTCGAAGACGGAACCGTCGGTTAAAAATTTGTATTGCGGGTAAGTCAGTGAATTACTCGCCGGGCTCAACTTCCAGGCATTTTGCAGGATCCGCTTGATCTGTGAGAGGTCTTTGAAACGGATGTGCTTTTTATTGAGCCAGTCCTGGACATCGCCGGTGCAAAACCGGATTTCATCCAGCTCCTTTTCGTCTGCGATCGTCAGCAGGATATGGGCGATTTCAACTTCCAGCTTGTTCCGATTCTGGTTCAGCAGCTTTTTCAATGCGGGTGTCGCAATTTGATCGGCCGTAAACCACATTCTTGTTTTACTGGGGTGGACGAAGTCACGGCTCACCAAAAAATCCAGAAAGAACGGGATCTGGGCCCGTAGCTGGGCAAGCAGGTGGTGGTTCTCTGATTTTAGCGGTGGCACCTTTCTCACCCAATAGCGAATTTCCCCTGGCTCAGCGATGATAAAGTGATCTTCATTGTTACTGCACAAAACGAATTTTCCGAAGAATTCCACCTCCTGCCGGTCATGGCCTTTGGCCTCAACTTTGTAAAACCGGGCCGTGCTCAGATTCTTGATCCGCTCTGAATCCTCCTTTCTATCCAGGAACGTTTCGTCCACCCCGATGACCAGTTTCTGCGCCCATTCGATGTTGAAGTTGGAGCGGAAATCTTCGTTGCTGTTGATCGTCATATTTTCGCCAAAAATGGATTTGACAAAATGCAGGAATGTGGTCTTTCCGGTTCCGCGCTCCTCGCTGACCAGGCACAGGATAGGCAGGATTTGGGTAGGACGTTCGAGCAGGATTTTGAAGTAATCGTAACCCATCTCGATCTGCTCGCCGAAAATGTGCCCCAGGAACTGGAATATCACCGAGGCATCGCCGTGCCGCGACTCATGTTGGAATGGCTGGTAGCGATTATAGAACCCGCCGACCTTTTGTTGGTAGTCTAAGTGGCTCGGGACGAAACAAAAGCCGTCGTAGCACTCCACCCGGTCTTTCAAATATTCACGGCTATGATCCAGCCGGATGCATTCAGCTGACCAGGGGATCAAGGAGGAGATCGTGTCGCCGGAAGATAGTGGCCGGTTGACTTTCTTAAAGTAACCGGTGCCGATGCGCAGATAGACCGGATTATCTTTCATGGCTACCTCCTATTTTTTGCTGACCATTGGCTATCCATTCCAGGAGCTCCCTGCGTGAGAAGAGCAACTTCCCTTCCATTTTGCAGAACGGAATCTTTTTTCTTTTCACCAGCCCATAAATGGAAGTCTCCTTGTATTTGGTCAGGCGCGCCGCCTCCTTGGTGTCCAGCAAAGTGTCACTGGTATCGGCGGCAGCCTCCGGTTTTGACTCTAAAACCCGGCGCAGTGAAGATTCGATCAACTCTGATAATTGCTGATCGTTCATTGAAACTAGAACTGTAGTGCTCATCCCTTTTGCGTTTTGGTGATGGGCAAAGCAAGGCTAGAAAATCGGGGAAAAACAATATGAAGTTGACTAAGTCAGATCTTCAACTCCGTACTCGTTTATTTTCCTTAATGTTTTCAGAACATTTTTAGAATGCGGGCTATCAGCCAGACTACCGATACTCTGCACGATATTGCCACGCGCTTTATTGATGTTACTGCGAAGGCTTTCCAGCTTCGTTTTCGAGTAGCACGAAAATGTATCGAGCAGCAATTGACAGTATCTGTCAAGCCCAATATTATTCCGATCTGTGTTCAGCTTATAGGTCGCGTGCATAAGCAGGTTTAAAACACGCTCGTAGTTTCCCGGAGGCATTTCAAAATACTTGTGTTCAGGTCTGGGCAGTCTGCCTCCTTTTTCTTCGAACATCATTCCCAACAGCTGCAACACTTCCTCTTCACTGGTGAAAACCTGAATGGAGCCCACTGCCTTACATTTCCATGCATCAATTAAAATCAACCACATGGATATGATTTCGTCAACCGCGTAGTCCAGGGGAATTCGCTCCGGACCTTTCGTTTGCGCTTCGACCACTGGCAGTTCTTGCTTCTGTAACACGACCGGAGGTTTGTATTTAGGTAGGCGAAGTGCATTTATTCTATCTCCACAAGCTCGAACAAGGTACGCCTGGATGAATCCAAGCGTGTATAAACAGGAAGGAACGGCAAATCCCTCGAAGTATAAATGATAGGAGCAAAATTCAATGAATTGCTCCAAATGAGCGATTTTGCTTTCGTTGTCAGGATTATAGAGAATAGAGACTATTTGTTGTGGATACTCCTTCATCGCGTCGAAGTAACCTTTTTCAAATAGCACTCTCAGTTCGTCGGCATAAGACTCCGAGATTGGGCTATGATGATCTACGATGATATTTCTCTGGTCTTTTAGGTCGAAAATGGCTTCCAGATGCGGTTCACTGAGAAAGAGCGGCGGCATTGTCTTGTCAGCAATGTTCTCAAAGCGGAAGTTGCGTGCTAGATAATCTACTTTTCCTCTGCGAAAAACATGATCTGCAAACCTTAAATATGGAAACCGTCCCTGATCGTCCAGATTTATACCGAGATCAGGGTCGAAGCCTGGCAAATTGAAAAAATACATGCGTTCAAAGCGTTGAGTTAATCAGTTCATCCAAAATTGGATCCCCGATGTCTTCCAGATAAATATCAGTTGTTTTTAAGCTGTCATGTCCCAATGATCTGCCTATATTCTCCTTGGATACTCCGTTTCTCCGGAGCGTGGTTGCATATGAATGTCGGGCCACGTACGTAGTCAGGTTCTTCTGAATGCCTAAGATTGCACCCAATTCTTGTAAGTCCTTGTTAACCCGCGTTCGAATCTTCTGCTTTCTATATCTGATCGACTGTATGCTGTCGTGTCTTTTGTACAATATGGGAAAGATGTAGCCGGCATCGCTGTTGCCTCGAAGGTTTCGGTAAAAATCAAGGATCCGCATAGCTTCTGGATGGAGCTTAAAACGAAATTCTTCCTTGGTTTTCGATCTGATATATTCAAGTTCGTCATCAACAATGTTATCCCATTTTAAACTTGCAAGATCCGTAAAATTGATTCCTCGGCAATAAAAACTGAAAAGGAAGTAATTACGTGAATTAATGAGTGTATCATTCATTGGATCGATCACTAGTGCTGAGATTTGATCAATCTGCGATTTTTGAATCGCTCTTTTTTTTGTCCTAGGGTTGTTGTATTTGCCAAATGCGAGCTCTTTAAAAGGATAGTGGCCCTCGGGGCAAAATTTTTCTCGGATTGCCACCTTCCACATCGTTCTAAAGGTCCTTAGATAGACACTTCTTGTGGTAATAGCGCATCCGCGTTCCATCAAGTATTCTTCATATTTCTTCAGAAAATTTAGATTGATAGATAGGAGATCTCGGTCTTTGTTTTTCACAAACCCTTTCAGGCTGCTCAGTGTAAATTTAAAGGTGTCCGCGTAGCCAATCCGGTTTTGCTGATTGAGCAGAGAAATATGGTCCTCAAAGAGCTTAAAAAGTGATTTGCTCTCCGGTTCTTTCGTTGCTCCGGTCAAACTACGAACCACACTTTTCATTTCGTCGAACGTTGGCTTTCGACCTTTTTTTCCTTCGGATATGATGAGAAAATCTAACTCAGAAACGATTGTTCTAAGGAGTAAATTGATCTCCTGATGCTTAGGGTGACCGCGGGCAACTTGCTGTTGATTTTCGAGCCAATTTTCTTGTTTACAGCTCTTCTTTGTGCTGACCAACTGGTTCTTACGGTTAATAATGATGCGGAGCATTATCGGATACTCGCACGAATCGTTAACTTTGGAAGCTAGGATAAACTTGGTTGAGAGTGCCATCAGTGCATATTTTGATCAAAATTAGGTCGAACATAGGTCGAACATTTCTTGTCTAAGGATAATTAAGCAAACTTAAAGAAACTCAATTAACTGACTAATATTCAATATGTTAGACTGTTTTTTATAAAAATCAAATATACAAAAAATCCTCAAAAATCTGGATGGCATGCAAGAGGTCGTCGGTTCGAATCCGATATTCTCCACAAAATGCCGCTTCTGAAATCTCAGGAGCGGCATTTTTGCTTTTTGGCTACTCTATCTTCTCAATACCCAATACCATCGCATCAAACTGCTTGTCAATAGTTATCTGAATTCCTTTTTCAATTAAATCCTTTCCGCTGCGAATGCCCCAATCCTTCCCATCCTCCGGCGAAAAGAATCGGTACCGGCTGCCAGGCTCGGTAAGTGGAAACGCAAAGGTGCGGGAGCTTTCAACCGATCCGTTTCTGAAAAAGAACAGCACGCCGCCCTGTTTCTCTTTGTTGAATTTGTAAACGCCGTCCCAGTTGCTCAAGGTGGGGCGCTGAAAAATGTCCGAAACATAGGAGAAGCGTGTAAACTGGTATTTCTGATCCATCATTTTGAACCAGGTATTCCATTTCAAATACCACGGTTTCAGTTCGGCTGGAAGCTTGCGGGAATCGCCGACGAGGATTGGTTTGACCGAGGCTAGGGACAAGAACGTGTACTTGGAATACGGGGAGTCCATAAACTGGTTGCCGATCAGGTTGGTCGCGGTCGGGATGGCGCGGCTGCGGTCGAAGGCCATTTGGCGGATGTTGATCGGTCCGACGGGCGCGTCGTCATCATAGTTGGTAAGCCAATCGTAATCGGCGTGTTCGATTAATGCATAGTCATTAATGTAGTATTCTCCCCACACTTCATACGTGCAGTCGATAAGCAGATCGGGGAATGTTTTGTGCAGGTCGTCGAAGAGCTGCAATGCCTTTTCATAGATGGCATAATAGGAACTTTCGCGGTCTTTGTAACCCTTGCCTTCGGATTTGTAATCGCCTTTTTTGTCATAATCGAGCACATACGCAGAGTTGGCGATGGCTAGATCCAGTTTAATGTAGGCCAGGTCGTTTTCGCGCACGTGGCGCTTTATTTTCTCTAAAACATAATCATAATACCCCGAGGCAACGGATAGTGATCGGCAAGGCTCGTCATACCGATCGAAATGCGATGATGATCGGCGTAAACTTCGGTCTTTTTAAGTACGCTGGGCGCTTCATTAACAAGGATAAATCCCTCTTTTGCATAATTGTTGTATACAAAAATGGTAGCATCATGGTGGTCACCGTGGTAGAGGCGCCAGGCGAAGCGCGAACCGTAATTGGTGTATAGTTCGCTTTGTTGAGAAGAAACCGGTACGAGGTTCAGTCGTTCGACTTCCAGATCCGCGACGGCGATGGTTTTGAAGTGTTGTTAGTAATGCTGATTTGCTTTCGCACCACCGGTAGCTCGTCGTATACTTCGTAGGTTAATTGCACTGTCACATTTTCTGCGCTGGTACTCTGCTTTCCGGCAAGTTGTACGGTCACTTTCTGAATATCGTCACTGGTTTTGGTGGAGGTGTGTTTAATGTAATTGAGTAGCCCATGCGCACCGTTGCTGCTCGCGTGTGTACCATTAATTGTAAAATAAAACTCCTCCGAGCCAGGGCGGCTGTAATCTTTGTTCGTCAGAAGATGCTGGAAACGGGATGTGTAGAAAGAATTATCACCGATGGTGAATTTTCTTTCCAGGAAGCGGTTTTTGATAACAAGCGAGTCTTGCGAAAACGCATTGCACGAAGCGAGGATCGCCAGAAGGGCGACCTTGATAAATTTGTAGTATATAGTAATGTGTATAGTAAATAATAACTACTTGCATAACTATAAAATAACCATAGTAGAAATGGATTTAATAAAATATTGAGAAGATTTTAAATTTTAAATAGAATGTCAACAAAGATGTAAGCTGGTCTTTGAAAAACCCTGATATTGCAGCTTCTTAATTCAAGACGTTTAATCTATGTCACAGAACTTATTCGATTTTGGAATGATCGGACTGGGCGTAATGGGAAGAAACCTGTTACTGAACATGGCCGATCATGGTTTCTCTGTTATCGGTTTCGATAAGGATGAAACCAAAAATTCTGCGTTGGAATCCAGTGCCACCCCGGGCACCACTGTTAAGGGCGTTTCGGAACTTGCCCAAATGATCCAGCTGTTGCAACGCCCCCGCAAGGTAATGATGCTCGTGCCAGCCGGCCAGCCGGTCGACGATGTGATTGCATCCCTGTTACCGCTTCTTGAAAAAGGCGACGTTATTATTGATGGAGGAAACTCCCACTATACAGACACGCTCCGTCGCGTGAAATACCTCCGTGAAAAGGACATTCATTTCATGGGAATCGGTGTTTCGGGTGGTGAAAAAGGTGCCCGTACAGGCCCGAGCATTATGCCAGGAGGCGATAAGGAGGCTTATGCGCACGTGCAGCCGATGCTTGAAGCCATTGCAGCGAAAGTAAATGGCGAGCCTTGCGTGGCTTACCTGGGCAAAGAAGGTGCCGGCCATTATGTGAAAATGGTGCATAACGGTATCGAATATGCGATCATGCAGCTCATCAGCGAATCGTATGCGATCCTGAAAAAGGCCGGTTTGAGCAACCAACAGCTCCACGAAGTATTCAAAAGCTGGAATGAAGGTGATTTGCAATCGTTCCTGGTGGAAATTACCGCTGATATTTTCCTGCAAAAAGACGACAAGACCAACGCTCACCTGGTCGACGTTATTTCCGACAAAGCAGGTTCGAAAGGGACCGGTAAGTGGACTTCGCAAGACTCGATGGAGCTTCCTGTGGCCGTTCCGGTGATCGATACGGCGGTGGCGATGCGTACGTTGTCCGGCTATAAGGACGAAAGAGTGGTTGCCGCCGAATTGTACGGAGCAAGTACCGCTATTTCAGAGGAGACCCAGGTGCTTATCCAGGAGGTTCATGATGCATTGTACTTTGCCACCATTCTGGCCTATGCGCAAGGTCTCGCAATGCTGTTCCAGGCGTCGAAAGATCTGCAAATGGAGATCCCGCTGACGGACGTAGTAAGCGTGTGGAGAGGCGGTTGCATTATCCGTTCGTCGCTCCTCGGCGTGTTTACGAACGCCTACAAGCAAACCCCGGAATTGCCCAATATTCTGTTGAACCAAGAGGTAGCTGCATTGGTTAAGTCTGTGGAAGGTAATACGCGTTCGCTGATCGCATTTGCCGCCCAGTCGGGCATCCCGGCTGCTGCTTTGATGTCGTCGCTGGCGTACTTCGATGCCTACAAAACAGCGTACATGCCTACGAACCTGATCCAGGCGCAACGTGACTACTTTGGCGCACATACGTACCAACGTACCGATATCCCAGGTACATTCCATACAGAATGGGGTCAACAATAAATCAGAAATTTTATGCAAACCAATAAACGTCCCCCTGCCTCGGTGCTCTTTATCTTCGGAGGAAGCGGGGACCTCAACTACCGGAAACTCACTCCCGCTCTCTATAACTTGTTTTTGGATAACTGGATGCCCGATCAGTTTGCAATCGCGGGTATCGGCCGGAGCGCTTATTCCAATGAAAAATACCATGAGCATTTGCTGGACGGCGTGACGAAATTCTCGCGCCGCAAGGGTAAGCAAAATGGTCACTGGACGGATTTCACGCAGCACGTTTCCTACCTGCAAATGGACGGGGACGATGCGGAAGCTTACCACAAGATCACCGATCTGGTTAAAGAGAAGGAAGAAGAATGGGGTGTGCATCCCAATGTGATCTTCTACCTCGCGGTGGCGCCTCAGCTTGTCCCTTCGATCGCTCAGAAACTGGGCGCATTGAAGCTCTGCGGGGATAAAAGCACGACCCGCATTGTAGTGGAGAAACCATTCGGGCACGACCTGGAAAGCGCTCACGAATTGAACCTGCTGCTTTCGAGCATGTTCGCCGAGGAGCAAATCTTTCGTATCGACCATTACCTGGGCAAAGAAACGGTTCAGAATATCCTTGCACTGCGTTTTGCGAATGCATTGTTCGAGCCGCTTTGGAACCGTAATTATATTGATCATATTCAGATCACGGCAGCGGAGGCAGTGGGTTTGGAAGGCCGCGGAGGCTATTTCGAGCACGCGGGTGCATTGCGCGACATGGTGCAGAACCACATTCTGCAAATCCTGTGTATGATCGCAATGGAACCGCCGGTGTCGTTCGATGCAAATGAGATCCGTAATAAAAAGGTGGATGTACTGAATGCGATCCGCCGCATTACCAAGGAGCAGGTACACGATTTCGCTGTTCGTGGACAATACTCGGGTGGCTGGAAAAAAGGTGAGAAAGTGGTCGGTTATCGGCAGGAAGAAGGCGTGAACCCGCAGTCGAATATTGATACATTCGCGGCGGTGAAGTTCTATATCGACAACTGGCGCTGGCAGGGCGTTCCTTTCTACGTTCGTACCGGTAAATACCTGAACCAGAAAGCGACCCATATTACACTGCATTTCAAACAGGCTCCGCATTATGCATTCCCGCCCGAATCTGCTGAGACCTGGCGTTCCAACCGTCTGACCATCAGCATTCAGCCAAATATGGATATCAGCATCCGCTTCCAGGCCAAGCGCCCGGGACAAACGATGATGCTCGATCCGGTGGATATGACTTTCGATTACGATGCAGCAGGGGAGCACGCACCAGAGGCGTACGAAACCTTACTTTTGGACGTAATGGAAGGCGATGCGACGCTGTTCATGCGTAATGACCAGGTGGATGCCGCGTGGAGAGTGATCATGCCGATCCTGGAAGCGTGGGAAAACCGCCCGCCGCAGGATTTCCCGAACTATGCACCTGATTCGTGGGGTCCGGACGCAGCCGACGCACTCATCGCCCGCGACGGACATACCTGGCTCAACCTGCCTCCAACCCCGTAAGCTATGGAGTTGCATATCGAGAAGGATACCAAAACATTAAGTGCCAGCCTTGCTGAATGGATTAATAATTACATTCAGCAAGTGCTTGCCAAACAGGACCGTTTCACGTTCGTGTTGTCGGGTGGAAGTACGCCAAAAGCATTGTACGCATTACTGGCCGAATCGCCTTACAAAGAGTCGATTCCCTGGGAGAAACTGCATTTCTTTTGGGGTGACGAGCGCGCGGTGCCGTTTGAGGATTCGCGGAATAATGCCAAAATGTGCTATGAAGAACTGCTGGATAAAGTGCCTGTGAAGGCTGAAAACATCCACATCATGCGCACAAATATAACTCCCGAAGAATCAGCTGCTGAATATGAGCAAATAGTAAAAAGCTATTTCGACGGCTCCGAAACGACTTTTGATTTCGTATTGCTCGGCATGGGAGATGACGGTCACACATTGTCACTGTTCCCGGGTACAAAGGTGATTCATGAACAAAATGCGCTAGCGACTTCATTTTTCCTGCAAGCCCAGGACATGTACCGCATTACGCTCACGGCCCCGGTTGTCAACAATGCAGCTTGCGTGGCGTTCCTGGCGGCTGGCGCTGGTAAGGCGGAAGTTTTGAAGCAGGTTTTGAAGGGAGATAGAAATATCGATCTCTATCCGTCACAGATCATTCAGCCTGTAAAAGGGCAATTGCACTGGTTTGTGGACGAAGCTGCGGCTGCATTGCTTTAAGATTATATTGTTATTCCAATTGCTGCGAAGCGCGTCGATCCGTCGGCGCGCTTCGTGCTGTTTATGGGGTTTTTGAAGCGCTTAACAATCCGCAGCGCCATTGGATAAAATCTAACGGCCCTTGGCTGAATAGCGTATTAATTTTACGCGAAACAAACCTCACTTACATGGTACACATTCTGAAAATCGCGGCGGTTATCATCGTGGTAACCTACGCGCTCCGGCTCGTCAATGCCCAGTCCGATTGGCTCGTTTTTGCCGGTTTGGCGATTGTCGGCGGCGCACTTTATTTCCTATATATTGTCCTGGGGCAAATCGTAAACCAATTGAAATCTAAACTATAAGCGAACATGAAGAGAAACATTATTATTGGAATTCTGACAACCATCGTATTCATCATGGCCCTCGCGATACAGCCGTTTTCGTTCGAAAATATCGACGCGGGTAATGTAGGTATCCGCATTAACCTGTACGGCAGCGAGAAAGGCGTCGACAATATCACCTTGGTGACGGGCCGCGTCTGGTATAACTCCTGGACGACCAAGATCGTGGAGTTTCCGACGTATACACAGAGTGTTGATTATGAATCCTTTGTGATCACGACCAAAGACGCCGCGGAATTCAAAGTGGACCCGAAATTGAACTACCACATTAACCCCGACAAAGTGCCGCAAATCTACCGCCAATACAGACGACCGTTAGTGGAAATCCAGCAGGGATTTATGAAAAACACCATCTACGACGCCTACCGAATTGTAGCGAACTCATTTACCTCCGATAGCGTCATGTCTAACCGGGAAGTTTTCGAAGACCGGGTTCAGAATGTTTTGACTAAAACACTGGGCAAAGACGGCTTCGTATATGACCAGCTGACATCAGCCATCACCCCGCCGCCATCTTTGAGGCAAATGATCGACGAAAAGAACGCCTCGATCCAGGCGCGTCTGAAAGCCGAAAACCAGGCGAAACAAGCCGAAGCGGAGGCTAAAGTCCTCATTGCCCGTGCGGAAGGGCAGGCGAAAGCTACACTAATCAAAGCCAAGGCGGAAGCGGAGGCCAACCAGTTGAGACAAAAAACACTGACGCCATTGCTTATACAGCAAGAATGGGTTGCCAAATGGAATGGCGTGCTGCCGACCACGAATGCGGGCGGTAGCACGAGTTTGATGTTGGGGATTAAGTAAGGCCAAACCAACAAAAGGCCCCGGAACGACCGTCCGCAGAAGCACGTAACTTCTACGGTTATCAGTTCCGGGGCGTTTTTTATTAGAATTTTTTGATAACACTTCCCGGCACAGTCAAATGGGCCGTGCTGTCGATCGAGGCATTGAAGCGTTTGAATATGTCCCTATCGCTTTGGAAAGAACTGGTGTCCGCCACCTGAATGTCCACATTCATAGGATTGTTGGAAGCGTGAAGGCGCAGGTAACCGTTATGCTTAATGTCAGCCTTGATTTCCAGGATTTGGGAACGCATGATCAGCATGCCGTCGCCATTCTGGTGAATGTCCAAATGAGGAGTTTTAGCACCCATAACCCTCGATCGAATCTGGTCGGAAGTGATACCTGCTAATTCCGGCGTGAACACATAAATCGACGGCCGCGACTCGTAATCCGCGCCGATGACCATGTTATTACGTTTCCAATCGTCTTTATAGAAGATCGTCAGCGTGTCGTTGGAGACTTTCCAATCGAGGAATTTTGGCTCGATGGTCATTTTCAGTTCAGGCGCTTTATCCGTCCGGATTTCCGTCAGCCCGAAACCGGTGCCGTGAAGTTTGACATATTTAAATGGTTTCAGCGGATGACTGGAAAAACCCACATAAGGATCAGTCTTGTCGATTTTTTCGAACTCGCCTTTTAGTATCCAATTGATACCCAGCGTGAATGCTATAAAAAGTGAGAGGGTCGAGAGAAAAAGTATATGGCTGGTCTTCATGATCTATTTGGTTAAAGGGTACATTTCTTCCACAAACTTCTCGTACCGCGCGCGTAGCTCATTGATATCTATGCCCAGTAGGTAGATATTTTTGAAGAACTCCGGCAGTTCGGTAGCGAGAAAGCGCTCCTTTTTGTAATCGAGGATTTTTTCAGCCGCCTTTTCGTCGGCAGAGTAACCAATGCCCCTTTTATTGAAGATGATCTCCTTGCCTTGCAGAAAGTCGTATGTTCTCATGACCGTGTTTGGATTAACTTCTATCATTGCAGCGAGGTCGCGAACCGAGGGAATGCGCTCGCCCGGCGGCCATTTGCCCAGCAGGATCTGCTCACAGATATAATCCGCGATTTGAAGGTAAATGGCCTGTTTGTCTTTAAATTCCATTGTTTTCAAATGTTAAATCTCCCGCTCTTTCAGCTGATAAAATGCGCACATCCAGAGCAGTATGATAAATGCCCCCGTAACGAGTTGCGCCATCAGCAAAAGATTGTCGGACAGCGGGAGGTAGTAGAAAATTGAGGCAAATCGCCATTTTGTTGCATTACCGTCTTCATTATAATACCACAATTTCCAGCCGCTCAACGGCAAGGCGGTCACTCTGGTGGGATTATCTGTGAAATTGATGGCAATCATCGTGTTGACGACGCTGACCACGAAGGCTATGCCTATCACGACGACCGCAGTTTTGATGTAAGCATTCTTTTTGAAAAAAATTGACCCGAAAAACACACAAGCGTGAATGCCGAAATACCCGAATGTGGTGTAATTCACAATATCGACGGGTATTGGGTGGTATTTGAAGGCTTGGTTGGTAAGCTTTGCGTTGGCTATTTCCAATGTGTAGTAGTGCAGCCACCAGTAAAAGCAAAACAGCGGAACGAGGAAAAGTAGGGTAAACAGCAGCGAGCTCAAAAACTTTTCAGTAGTCGAAGCCGGGATCATTAATCCGGAAATGCCGGTGGCGGAGCTTGTATATTGAGACAGCGCGCCGCTCGTAAACAAGCTGCCCCCGAAAAGAAGAATCAGGAATAATGAAAAAAAATGTAACACCTCCCTGAATCCGCTGAATTCGCGCGACATCGTAACGGGAACCATCAGAACGGTCATCGCGAAGGCCATCAGCGCTGCCATAAGTAAGTAATTCCGGCCTCTTTCAGCGATTTCCAGTCGAAAGGCCAATGTGAAACGGTGAATGTTAAAGATCTGGTTCATGGCTAATAAATGGGGGAAGAATGCACAGGGATCAGGAACGGGAGCACGTAACGCGCGAGCAAGCTCATGGCCGCAAGCAGGAATAGGATGAACAGGCGCATGGTCAGGCGAAGATTTTGCGGATACGGGCTGGATTTTCGAGTACTGCGTTGAACAGATGTTCCAGGTCCACGCGGCTTTCTTCCTGAGTAGAATTTTCGAAAACAGCCCGGTAACCACGCAAAGAAGGTTCGGAATACAACACGCGCTCGTCCAACTCGATACTCGACAGTTCGCGGAAGCAAAGACGTTCGGCGACGATATCGAGGCTGTGTTTGATCATGATCTTGCTGTCTTCGAGTATGACAATGGCGTCGATCAGGTTATCGAGGTCGCGGACCTGGTGGGTGGAAATCAGGATCAGCCGGTCTTTGTCCAGCGCCGAGGATACCAATCGGCGGAACTGGCTTTTGGATGGAATATCGAGGCCATTGGTAGGCTCGTCCATTATCAGCACCCGCGTATTGGTCGATAATGCGAATGCGATCAGTACCTTCTTTTTCTGCCCGTACGACATGCCTGTGAGCTTGTTGGCGACCGGAATATCGAGCTCGGCGATGTAGTTGCGAAATTGCGTTTCGTCGAATTTGGGATAAAAAGGCGCCATAAGGCTCAGGTACTTGTCAACCGTAACCGACGGAAGATAGATTTCCTCGGGAATGAAGAAAATGTCCTGCAAAAATGCCGGAAGCCGCTTTTTAGGTTCATAACCTACTACATCGATTTTACCCGCGAGCGGAAAGAGCAGCCCGGCCATATTCCGCAACAAACTGGATTTGCCTGCGCCGTTCTTGCCCAGCAGCCCGTAAATGTGGCCGGGTTCGAGGTGCAGGTCAAGATTTTCAAAAAGCATCTTGCGCTTGCTGTACCCGAATGACACCTGATTGAGTCGGATCATTTCATGATTGTTTTAGTGTTCTAGTTAAATAGTACACTGCAAATGTAAATATTGATTCTACATTCGCAACCATTGAGCGAAAATTTATTTTTGGATAAATACTGAAAAAAAAAGCTGTTTAAATGCCGGAGATCAGTCGATTATAATCTTCCCGGGTGTCGATATCGATGCTGCCTTGTGAAAATGCGTAGGCAGAAACGTCGTCGGCGTAGCGTTTGAAGAGCTTTTTTGCGCCCTCGGCGCCGGTGAGTTGGAGCAGGGCAGGGAAGTAGGAGGCTGCAAAAAATGCAGGTGTGCCGAGCGAATCGCTGTATCGGGAGGCTACGATACCTTTTGCAGTTTCTTCGAAATTGATAATTAATGCATTAAACACTTCCGTCGAAACAAACGGCTGGTCGCTTACCGTCAGAATCGCGCCTTTGACAAATTGATTACCTAATTGCAGCGTATTAATGCCGGTTTTAATGGAAGCCGACATCCCTTCCTGCCAGTCGGCGTTGAATGCCAGCTTGCAGGGCAAGTTTTTCAATTCTGTTTCAATTGCCTCCGCATTGGAGCCAGTAACAACGATCACGTTACTGCCGACCGTTGCCAGTGCCGCTTCTGCAATGTGCCGGATCAGACTTTTGCCTTGAAATTGCAGCAACTGCTTGGGCTCGCCGAGCCGGGAAGAATTGCCCGCAGCAAGGACTACAATGCCATATTCGTTGTGCGGCATGGCGGGTCAGGATGTTACGGTTTGTACTGCACAGAGAAAATCCTCTTTCTCTTCGCGGGTGTAATCGACGCGCTGATCGGAGCGGCTGTGGATCGGTTCCAGCTTTTCACGAAGCGAAAACCCAACCCGCCTGCCCAGCACGGCCTTGATTTCTGCCAGTATGGCCAATGCGATCTCTTCGGAGGTTTCTGCACCAATATCCAGCCCTACCGGCCCGTATACCTTGGCCTTTTGTTCGTCGGTAATCACCGTTCCTTCACTTTCCAACTCCGCATACATTCGTTCCAGCTTTTTCTTCGGGCCTAATGCGCCTACATACCGGCAAGTATCCACGGTTAGCAGCTGTTTCAGTAATGCGAGGTCGTAATTGTAATTGTGCGTCATGAGCACGACAAACGTCCGCTCATCGACGGTAATGTGCTTCAAAACATCCTCAGCACGCGATACCAGTACTTTCCCGGCTTTGGGAAACCGTTGCCGCGTGGCATGCCCGCTCCGGCCATCGACTACCGTAACATCCCAGCCCAGAACACTCGCCATTTCGGTGAGCGGTACCGTATCGTTGCCCGCGCCGGCGATAACGAGGGAAGGAGGGATGTTGAAATATTCAATGAATCCGGTCAGCGATTTATTCTCAAATGCCTTAAAAAATGAATCGCCCCGCTTGTAGGCTGCCTGTGTTTCGGAGAGCAGCTGGTCGTACATTTCAGCCTCAGTGCAGGTGCACGTTACCTGGTCGTCTGTCTGCAAATGCAGGAAGCAGGTACCGGGTTGCGCGCCCGTGCGGGAGTGCAGGGAGAACAATGTTACCAGGACCGCATTTTGCCGTTTGGCCAAAACCTTTTTCAATAGCTCTACCGGATTCTCGGCGTCGGCTGTCTGAATAGGTTCAAAAAGGATATGCACAATACCATTACAGCCGAGCTGGACACCCAGCGTGGTATCGTTTTCGTCGGTGGTATCGTAGGTTACCAGCTTGTTTTTCTGCTGTGAAATGGCCAGTAATGCCTTCCGCAGTGCATCGCCTTCGAGGCATCCGCCGCTGATAGCGCCGGTAAGCTGGCCGTCGTCGGTCACGAGCATCCGTGCGCCAGGGCGCCTGTACGAGGAGCCCTCCACATGCACGACCGTCGCGAGCGCCATGCGCTTTCCCGAAATCAATGCCTGCTCATACGACCGGATGATGTCCGTGATCTCTTTCATGGCGGTGTTGTTTTACAATCTTTGAAATAACGGAAACGGCGTGGTTTACATGCTCCTCCGTAGAAAATCTCCCGAAACTGAAACGGAACGAGTTATGGATGCGCTCGTCGGAAAACCCCATCGCTTTCAGTACATAACTCGGCTCCAAAGTGGCGGAGGTACACGCCGAGCTGCGCGAAAACGCCAGGTCGCTTCCCGCTTCGAATATCAGCTTTTCACCATCCACCTGCCCGAATGAAATGTTGGTACAATGCGGAAGCCTTCGTGCCTCCTCTGCGTTAATCTCAATGTCTTGCAGTACGAGTAAGTCCACTTCAAATGCGTTCCTGAGCGCAGCAACGCGCTTGCTCTCACGGGCCATTTCCGCACCGGCTATCTCACAGGCCCAGCCAAGCCCGACAATGCCAGGGACATTCAGTGTGCCGCTGCGCATATTCCGCTCGTGGCCGCCACCGTCGATTTGCGCGGTTAAGGTAATAGCAGGGTTCTTCTTGCGGACATATAATGCACCTACGCCTTTGGGGCCGTAGATTTTGTGCGCACTCAATGCCAGCAGGTCGATCCCGTCGTTCTGGACATTTACCGGGATCTTGCCGACAGCCTGCGTGGCGTCTGACAGGAATGGAATATGATGCTTTTTCGCGATGGCAGCTATTTCACGAACGGGCTGGATTACGCCTGTCTCGTTATTAGCATACATCACTGCAATGAGAATAGTGTGGTCGGTAATGGCATTTTCAAGTTCTGTGAGGTTAATGAGCCCATTTGCATCAACAGGCAGGTAGGTAACATTGCCGCCGAGGCGCTCGATGTGTTTGCATGTATCGAGCACAGCCTTGTGTTCGGTGCATACCGTGACCATGTGCTTTTCCGGCCGTGCGGAATTTTCAAAAACACCTTTAATGGCCAGGTTCACAGCCTCTGTAGCGCCGGATGTAAAAACAATCTCCTGCGGATGCGCGCCTATGAGGTTGGCGATCTGCTCCCGCGCGATGTCCACTGATTCTTCGGCTTCCCAGCCATAGGAATGCGTGCGGCTGGCCGCATTTCCGAACCTGTCCGAGAAATAGGGAAGCATCTCCTGTAAAACCCTCGGGTCCACAGGGGTGGTAGCGTTATTATCCAGGTAAACAGGTAATTTCAAGGGTAAAGGCTGGTTTTTATTTAAAAAAGCAAAACACGCGGGCTTAGTTCAAATTAAACAAAAAACCATCTCATTTTAAACATGAGATGGTTTCCAAAACTTAAACGAACAGGTTAACTATAATTATGAAAATCGGTATTCAGTTTGATGTTTTAATGAGGCGGTTAACATATAATGGTGTCATGGTCTGAGGTACTTCGAAAGGCGGGCATACAAGCCCCATTCCTTGGTATAGAACATGTAAATGGTGTATTTCAGCTTTTTAGGCAGCCGGTCCTCCCAGGTCTTTTTATTCAAATGAAACCTTTCTTCCCCGTCCTCGGCCACAAGTGCAGGCGGAACCAATAGCCGGTACGCACTCAGGAATGCATTTCCTGCGATATGTATGAGCGCCAGGCTTTTAAATCCCGCAGCTACTTCGATAAAAATGAGTCCCGTGTTGGCTATCGAAACGTAGGCAATGCGCCGTTTCACCGACGATTGAACCCTTGCAAACCCTGCCGCCATCGCAGCTGCACTTAGCCCGAGCAATCCAATGAGCACGCGGATGAAAAGCTGATGCTCCCAAAACGGGTAAGAACGCAGCAACAAAAACGTACCCATTTGTACCGTAAGTGTAGCCAGCAGAATCGCGCTTGCTGTTGCGGAATTCTCTATCGTTTGCGGCAGCCAAGAGGAAATCGGCAACTGCGACGCTTGCATGGAAGCCGTCACCAGTAACAGCAGTGAGACCATCGCCGCGCTTTCCCGCCCGAGGTGGTGGCTTGCCCACATGGCAAGGAGCAAGCCCACATCACCTAAGCGATATATAAAGAAGGCTTTCGCCGGAATGCCGAGCGTCGGGCCACCGAGTGTCGGGCCACCGAGTGTCGGGGCACCAGTGTTTTTAAAATCTCGGTGGAAGATAATGAGCAGAAATGAAGCGACGCCCATGATCTCCCAGCCGAGCAGCAACGTTTTTAAACCACCAGAAAAAATAGTGAACCCGTAACCCGCACAAAAAAGCACAACCGTGCATACAAAACGGAGCCAGTGCCTATGTCCACGCAGCGTTTCGTGGCCATTCCAGACGGCCAGAAGCGCCATAGCCAATCCGATGGCAAGATAGGCCAGCGTCAAACCGTCAAAATGGAAATCACTCCAAAACATACACTCATTCAAAAAAGCTATCGACGACCGGTATTAATCAGCAATGCGGCTTCACCAATCACCAGCCACCGATAGCGAATATTTTAATGGATCGGATTTATAGCCCGTCATTTGACCGTTTTTTAAGACCCTGAGCTCACGGGTGACCGGGTCGATCACTACCAGGTGCACCCATTCATTCATTATCCATTGCGCGGCAGGTTTTGGAGAATGCACCGCATTCAGCCGGTCGATCACTTTCACCACCGTTTCATGGAAATGCTCCACAATGCACAACAGGCGTATCGGTTCCAATCCTTCGATTAGTTCACTGGGCAGACCAATCCGTAAATCTCCGCGGGCACCATCAACCATTCCGAATAGGCCTATTATCCGGTCACTCAACGCATTGTCGGCATTCATGCCCGTAGCGCCCGTACGCGAGAAAAAGTATTCAAGATTGTCGGCACCCAGCGAGGGTACAACGGTTTCGAGTATCCTTTCCAGTTCCTGCCCGTCCCGATCGAGCGAAAAGTCGTAACTGTCCAGACAGGCCCGGTAGCCGGGCGGGGTGTCCCGTGCTACCGATAGTCTACCGATAATGCAAAGGGAGTTTGGTACGCTTATGCGTCCTGTTCCCGAAACGTGCCCGCTGTGCTGATTTGGCGACTTCCTGCATAATCCTGTCAGTATGTCCTCGTAATAACTCCATTCCACAGCTTCCTGCCAGATCGCGAGCACTTCGCTTTTTTCGCTGGCGGGAACCGGCGCAAATAAATCAGTCGGCTGGCTCGCCAGGTGCGAAGCCAGCGGCTTCCAATGCTTGCCAAGGCGGTCGTCCAATACGTCTATTTCCAGGAGCAATTCAAACACGATCAACTCCCGGAGCGTAATATGGCCGCCGTTGGGCAGCCTGTTATGGCTATTTTCGAACGTTGCTACCAGTCCCGACCAGCCCTTGTGGGCAAATTGCTGATCGAAAAGATACTGTTTGAAAAGTGCCTCTTCACCCACAATGATAGCGAGCAAGTCGCTGATCGACGGGGCCTGCAAAAGCAGCTTACGTGCCCGGGGCGTATTGAATGCGCTGATAAAGCTGTTCGACTCCACTTCGCGCATGGAATCGAGAAAGCCTTGTCCGTGTACCGGGAATGACCAGTCCGAAACGCCATAGTCAAGAAAGCTGCCCAAAATCCGGAACAATCTCGGATGGACAAGGGCATCCAAATCAGCGTTATATTGCTTTTGCCAGTTGGCCCTCAACCGGCCTATCCGGGGAGTAGCGTCGACCGTTTCGCTCGCAACCGGAAATTTCTTCATTAATACCTTGTTCTGCCATTCAAAGGTCTTTGCATCCCCTTTTTTCTCGACCAGCACTTTTTCCAGGACATCGGCTTTTACTCTTTTGGAGTTGTAAAGCGAACGATATTCTTCCAGGGAAAGCCAGGTTTGGTAACCCAGCATTTCGGACGCGTGCCGCAGCGCGTCGTGAAAGTGAAGGCCCTGAAATGCCCCCAACGGATTCCGGTGGGTAAGTACCCTGCCTGGTGACAATGCCGGCAAAAATCGCTTCAATTCATGCAGTACCGCGTGTTCGTCGAAAGAGTTGTTCCGGGCTGTCATGTGCAGAAACTGGTAGCGTTTTACAAAGTCTTTTTGCCGACCGGTTGGGGCAGAAGCCATCCCCGGTTTTCGTTGCTCAAAGGAGCCAAACAGCAATTAAAACGCAATTAAACAAGCCTTAAAATGCGGTTAAAATTGGTTAAAATGAAGATTATCAGATGGTAATGCTATTTCCGTAAAAGCGGGTTGCCGCTGGATTATTAATGGAAGAAATGGGGCGTTAAATGAAACTATTTCTTTAATTTTGTGTTTTACTCTACAATGTTAGTAGATTAATGTTTCATTCTTTAAACCTTCACCATTATGTCACTTCGATTAGGAGATATCGCACCGGACTTTGAAGCAAATACCACGCAAGGGCCCATCAAATTCCACGAATGGCTGGGAGATAGCTGGGGATTGTTGTTCTCTCACCCTGCCGACTTTACTCCCGTTTGTACAACCGAATTGGGTAAAACGGCGCTTTTGAAAGGTGAGTTTGAGAAACGCAATGTGAAAGTACTGGCTGTGAGCGTCGACGACCTGGATTCACATCACCGCTGGATTCCGGATATTAATGAAGTAAATAATACCGAGGTGAACTTCCCGATCATTGCTGACGAAGGCCGCCAGGTAGCGCAGCTGTACGACATGATCCACCCGAACGCCAGCGAAAAAGCAACTGTACGCTCGGTATTCGTGATTGGTCCGGATAAGAAAATCAAATTGACGCTTACTTACCCTGCGTCGACAGGCCGTAACTTTAATGAAATCCTCCGTGTAGTGGATTCACTCCAACTGACTGCCAACTATTCCGTAGCCACACCGGCCGACTGGAAAGATGGTGAAGACGTGATTGTTGTACCTGCGGTAAGCACCGAAGACGCGCAGAAGAAGTTTACAAAGGGTTTGAATATCGTGAAGCCATACCTTCGCTACACACCGCAGCCGAATAAGTAAATTTTCGGTTGAATGGAAAAGCGGATGCCTCTTTCGGGACATCCGCTTTTTTATTAACTGTTGCTTTCGCTCTCGATCACTTCCTCGGGTACGATCATCTCCTCTCCATAATAGATCATGTGCCGTGCGCCCTGGTAGTAGAACCAAATAGAGAGCGACATCGGGATGTGGGCAATGTCATTATAGTTGAACCAATCGCCGAAACTGAATTTCAATGCGTGGAAGCCGGCAGCTATTGCGCCCATGAGCGTCGCGAGGAAGATATTCTTGCTGCCCGGGTCCTTTTTCTTTTTATATACATAAATCTCGATCATGAAGAGCATCAGGAACAGTCCGTAAAATGCGTGCACTTCCACAATCCTGAAATCAAGGGTAATAAACGTCAATACGAAAAATATGACGAGTTCGAGATAGTTCAGCCAACCCAGAATGAGCCCATTCCGACGGTGAAGGAGTGGTTTGATATGCCATATAGCCGCACGTTCGAATAAGGCTACGGCAATCATGCTCGCGAACCAACCTGGTATTTTACCGACTTTGCCGGTCATGTACAAAAAGCCATGGCCCAGGATCCCTCCGATAGCCGTGGCAATGGCCATGAAAAGGAAGAAATACTGGATTTGCTTGTACATGCGGTGCGCACGCCCGAGTTTGTTGAGATGGAAAAAAGCGTAGATACAGACAGCAGTCATTACAAGGCTCGACAGTACGGTCGAGGGCTCCATAATGGTTATTCCGAATAGTTTTATCTGGTGGACTTTGCTAAAATCTATGACGACATCATTCATGAACAGAAGAGTAAGTTAGCGCATACCGAACCTCGGTATGGTTTGCATTCGAGTTTCAAAAGTACGCACAAATGGGGCAGCAATCTGCATAATTGCCGCATTGAATGCCTCCTCCACCAAAATTGTACCACAAACTGCGCCCGCCTGTTCAGGTCGCGCGAATTGTTCCGCGTTTTCAGTTTGGTATCCCGAAAGTGCCGATTCGCAGATGAAAACGGGGGAGCTATCTATTATCAAATAATAAATACAAAGTATGTTTTTCCTTTGTATTGAGAATTGTATTTAAGTAGGATAGCAGCGAAAGCACCCTCTTTGAAAACTTATGAGAACCATGAAGAATCCCTTACTATCAGCCGTCAGATTTGTCGTTTTGATCCTGTTTCTGGCCATTGCAGCCAATCATTCTTTTGCGCAAGCTCCTGCGCAGGGTAACTCCAAAATTTCCGGAATTGTACTCGATTCAGCTGCTGCGAGGGGCGTGGAGTTTGCCAGTATTGCATTATTCAATGTAACTGACAACAAGGCGATTGATGGTACCACTGCCGACGAGAACGGTAAGTTCGCCATTTCGAAAGTAGCTCCGGGATCTTACAAGCTGATGATCTCCTTCATTGGCTACAAAGACAAGGCCGTAAATGTAAAAGTGGAAAAAGGCAAGGACGTGGAACTGGGATCGATCCAGCTTGCTTCGAGTGTGCAGAATTTGCAGGAAGTGACCATTACCGGCGAAAAATCGCTGATCGAAGAGAAGGTCGACAGGATGGTATTCAATGCGGAGAAGGATATTACTTCCAAAGGCGGCGACGCTTCGGACTTGCTACGTAAGGTGCCCATGCTTTCCGTCGATCTGGATGGTAATGTCTCGCTTCGGGGAAGTGCAAATATCAAGGTGTTGATCAACAACAAGCCTTCGACGATTATCGCCGCCAATGTGGCGGATGCTTTGAAGCAGATTCCGGCGGATATGATCAAATCAGTGGAAGTAATTACATCGCCATCGGCCAAATATGATGCGGAGGGCTCAGGTGGTATCATTAATATCATTACCAAAAAGAACAACCTGCAAGGCCTGACGCTGAATATCGATTCGGGGGTGGGTAACCGTGGTTCAAACCTGGGCTTGAACGGAAGCTACCGTAAAGGTAAAATGGGTTTCACGCTCGGGGGTTTCGGCCGGGCATTCTATAACAAGGCTACTTCGGTGCTCGATCAGACGACGTATTCCGGCAGCAATTCATTCCTGACAAATCAGAGCTCGACCGCGAAGGACCGCGGTTTGTTCGGGCAGTATTCGTTGGGCTGGGATTATGATTTGGGCAAAAATCAGGCATTATCTGCCGGTTTGCGCTATGGAACGCGGAATTTCATCCAGAAACAGGATTTGACCATTAACCAATACGAAAACAGCATTCTCGACAACAGTTCGCTGCGTAAGGTGGATCGCAAGGATCTTTCCGGAACCGTTGATTTCAATATCGACTATATCCGTACTTTCAAGCCGCAGCAGGAGTGGAGCATTTCTACGTTGTACAGCCGTACGGGCCTGACCAACAATTTCAATACCGATATTCTCAATGAGTCAGGTGCGGTAGGCAGCAAACTGAAAAACGAGAATAAAAATCAGAACTCGGAATTGACGCTTCAAACGGATTACCAGACGCCACTGGGCAAAAACCAGTTGCTTGAATTCGGTGCGAAAGGGATTTTCAGAGCTGTGGATAGCGATTTTAAATACCTTACCGCCGGAGAGTCAGGGAATTTCGTATTGAGTGCTACTAACCCGTCAGGTGCTTTGAATTACAAACAGAATGTGGCAGCAGGGTATTTCTCCTACACGCTTTCAACCAAAAACAAATATATCTTCAAACTCGGAACGCGCTACGAATACACCGGCATTACCGCCGATATGGGGGATAACAAGCCTATCGACATTCCGGCTTACGGAAACCTTGTGCCGAGCATCAACGTTTCCAAGGCGCTCTCAGGTAGTACCACTTTGAAAGCGGCCTATAACCGCCGCATCCAACGCCCGGGTATCCAGCAGCTGAACCCGAACGTGAACCTGTCGAACCCGCAGAGCATCAGCACCGGAAACCCGGCATTGAGCCCTGAATTGACCGACAACTTTGAACTCGGACTAAGCACTAATATTAAGAAAACCTACATTAATGCATCGGTTTTTGCCCGGCAAACCAACAACTCGATCACACAGGTGCGCATGGCCGTTGATACATTGCAAGGCGCCATTGTAACAACCTACGAGAACATTGGCAAACAGAGAGCCTACGGTGCAAATATCTTCGCGAACGTGTACCTTACCCCTAAATGGACACTGAACGGTAGTATCGACATTCTGCATTCGTACCTGGAAGGCCAAACGACCGGCCTGGACGGTACTTCGTTGGGAATCAGTAACTCTGGTTTCAACTATGGCGGACGGTTGATGTCGCAGATTTCACTGCGAAACGGCTGGGGATTGCAGGCATTCGGGTTTTACCGGGGCAAGGAGATTCAGTTGCAGGGAACGCGTACAGGCTTCTACATGTATTCGCTGGGGTTCAAAAAAGATATTGCTAATAAGAAAGGCAGCATCGGTTTTGGAGCGGAGAACTTCCTCACCAAAGGAGTGCGGTTCACTTCCGATCTGACTTCGCCCCAATTTGTACAGACCGGCGCTACGCAGCTTTATAACCGCAACTTCAAGGTAACATTCAGCTATTCGATCGGAAAAATGAGCTTCAATGCACCCAAGAAGAAAACGAAGTCGGTAAACAACACGGATGTTGTAGGAGGCGGCGGCCAGCAAAACTAACTTTGCGACGCTGTTGCCGCAGCGCAGGGGCCTTTGCCTCTGCGCTTTTTTTGTGTGTACATTGCGAAACAGATATTACACAGCGCACTTTTTCGTTAATATAAAAAGATATTTTTGTATTTTCTAAATACATTGATACCTTGGGAAAGTTAATCATCAATTCATGAAGTGGTTGCCATGAAGTGGTCATTTGTTATTCAGCAGAAGGTTAAAGCTGCGATTTTGTTGGGAGGGATCATGGCATTGATCGTTGGCGGAACGTTAATTTCCCGCTATAACGTGGAAGGAATCGACGAGTCGTTTTCATCCATTTACAAGGATCGCCTCGTTCCGGCGACCACGATTTTGTATCTCACAGAAAATCTTTACCGTAAGCGCCTGTCGCTTGAAAATTACCTTTATTCAGAAGCACAGCAGTCGCCCGCCAATGTGAAGGCGTTGCTGCGCGCGCACGATCGGAGCATCGATTCGCTGATCCGGTTGTTTGAAAACACATACCTGGTAGATGAAGAAGTGAAAAGCTTGCAGGGTTTCAAAAGTCAGATCGTAGATTATGCGAAGTTGGAAGGCCAGGTGCTGGCATTATGCACGGCCGGATCGTTTCCGGAGGCACGACAGCTTTTTTCGGCACCCGGAAGTTCCACATTTGAAAGTACGATTTTGAATCTGAATGAGCTGGCGGGCATTCAATCGACGATCGGGAAGGACCTGGTGAAAGCGTCGAAAGTGAATGTAGCGAGTTTTGGTATAATCTCTTTTTTACAAATCTCCCTTGCGATTATTACCGGCCTGGTGGTGATTGTGCTGATTCGCAACTCGCAGATCATCCAGAAGCCCAGGACGAACAGCAATAAAAGCCAATATTTTAACCTAAACTGATAAAGGAACACTCAAAAAATAAAAGGTCGGGATTTCCCGACCTTTTATTTTTTCATGAATGACAGTGAATTACTGGTTTACTTTGCGTCCCTTCAATGTCTCTCTCTGATTTTTCACCTGTTTCAACAAATCCTTCTTTACAAAAAGACGGGCGCCATTGCCGCCTTGCAGGTCGAATGTGCGCTCTTTATATTCGAATTTGTTATTGGGAAGCACGTCGAGGAAGTAATTCTGGCCGCTCAGATTAAATTTCATCCCCTTGGTATCCTGCTGGGTATCGTCCCACGAAACGTTGATCGTGCCATCGCCGGTGCTCAAAGCAACGCCCGGGGTGAAAGGCAGTACGTTGATCGTCTGAATACTTTTTCCATTACTCATCGTAATCTGTCCTTCGGGATTAACCTTAATATCGTTCGGGTCGGTCACTTCACGACGGATGTTGATCGACTTGTCGTTGAAAAACTGAACTTTCGTGAGAGAAATATTGGCAGCTTCCAGGTCGCGACGAAGGTCTTCGGTAAAAACAGTGTAATTCGAAAGAGGAACGGAGTTCATGGTGGTACAGGCAGAGAACCCGCTGATAAAGAATACTCCTGCAAAAAATTTTTTAATCAGATTCATGTCAGAAATTGGTGTTCGGCGGAACTGGTTTGGTGATTTTAGTTGAGTTGTTTACCGGTCGCAATATTAGTAAAAAAGCCTTTCACATACCAGCCGATTGAGCTTTCGTACCGCTGGCTAGGGTAGTACATGACAATGTGTCAGCCAGTATGCATTTTGATTGTTATTGGAACGCATATTTCTGGCGCGTATTGCAAAGCGAAATTACATTCTTAAAATATAAAACAAACGATAGCATAACTATGGAATCAGTGATTCAGGAAAAAGGGAATTTGAGCATTCACACCGAGAATATCTTTCCGATTATCAAGAAATTCCTTTATTCGGACCACGAAATCTTTTTGAGAGAACTCGTTTCCAATGCGGTAGACGCGTCACAAAAGATCAAAAAGCTGGCTTCCTACGGCGAATACAATGGCGAGCTGGGCGATCTGAAAGTGGTTGTGAAGCTTGACAAAGATGCCAAAACGATCACAATCAGCGACAATGGTATCGGTATGACAGCCGACGAGATCAAAAAATACATTAACCAGATTGCCTTTTCAGGTGCTACCGAGTTTGTAGAAAAATATAAGGACAAAGGCGAGGGCGACAAAGGCATTATCGGTCACTTCGGTCTGGGTTTCTACTCTGCTTACATGGTGGCCCAGAATGTGGAGATCATTACCAAATCTTACAAAGAAGGCGTGGAGCCGGTTCGCTGGGAATGCGACGGTTCGACAGAGTTTGAAATTTCTTCCGCAGAAAAGGAAGAGCGCGGAACTGACATTATCCTGCACGTTGCCGAAGATTCCGAAGAATTCCTGAATGCGCACCGCCTACGTGGCATTCTGGAAAAATACGGCAAGTTCCTGCCGATCGAAATCGAGTTTGAAGACAAGGTTATTAATAATCCAAGCCCGATCTGGACTAAAAGCCCTTCTGACCTGAATGACGAAGATTACCTTGCATTTTATAAAGAACTTTACCCATTCGGCGAAGACCCGCTTTTCTGGATCCATTTGAATGTGGACTACCCATTCAACCTGACCGGTGTGCTATACTTTCCGAAATTGCGTAACGATTTCGCTGGTCAGCGCGAGAAAATTCAGCTTTACAGCCGTCAGGTATTTATTACCGATGAAGTGAAGGATATAGTCCCTGACTTCCTGCAACTGCTGCACGGCGTGATCGACTCTCCGGATATTCCTTTGAACGTATCCCGCAGCTACCTGCAAGCGGATGGTAATGTGAAGAAAATTAACGGTTATATTACCCGTAAGGTAGCTGATAAACTGCTCGAAATCTTCAAAAACGACCGCGAAGGCTTTGAGAAAAAATTCGATGACATCGGCCTGTTTGTGAAATATGGTATTATCAGCGATGATAAATTCTATGAAAAGGCGAAGGATTTCTGTCTGTTGAAAAACACCGATGGTAAATACTTCACTTTCGAGGAGTACCGGGAGCATATCAAAGAAAACCAGACCGATAAGAACGAATCACTGGTTTGGTTGTACACCACTGATGAGAAAAAGCAGGATGCATTCATCCAATCTGCCAAAAAGCGTAGCTATGACGTGCTTGTACTGAACAGCATGATCGATTCACACTTTATCAATGCCTTGGAGCAGAAACTGGAAAAGATCAACATCAAACGTGTTGATGCCGATACGTTAGATAAATTGGTAGAGAAAGAAGTGAAGTTGGAAAGCATCCTTTCTTCTGACGATCAGGAAAAAGTGAAGAAGGTATTTGAAGGCGTTGCAGAAAACAAAACGGCGCATATTACCGTGGAAGCAATGCCGGTTGACGAATTGCCGGTGGTGATCACATTCCCCGAATTCATGCGTCGTATGACTGACATGCAGGCGTCCTCAGGCCAGCGTTCGATGTTTGGAGATATGCCTTTAATGTACACGGTTTCACTTAACTCCAATCACCCGCTGATCGGTAAAATTGCAGGTTCGGAGAATGAAGACGAGCAAAAGTCGTTGGCTAAGCAGGTTTATGACCTGGCTTTGCTGTCACAAGGAATGCTTTCCGGTAATGACCTGACCCAGTTTATTCAAAGAACCGTAAGCACGCTGTCATAAAGTCTGTGTATTAATAGGAAGAAAGCCGCTTCAACGAGCGGCTTTTTTTATGTTCTTTCTGAACGAGTCAGGATCTTCCCGAAATCAGTTTGAGTTTCAGTCTTTCCAGTTCCTCCCATTTCTGCTGCCTAGCGAGACCGGCCTGCTGCGGCCAGGTCGTGGGATCGTGGAGTTGGTAACGTGGGCCGGCTTTTTTCAGGAAACTTGCAATGCGAAGCAAAGGTGTTTCCATTAGCTGTTCATAGGTGTGAATGCCCTCTTTATTTAAAATTTCTTCGATTTTGGGGCCTATTCCTTCAATGACTTTGAGGTCGTCGGGGGCGTGATCGGGACTGATGGGGGGATAAACGGTTTTGTGAGCGTTCGTAGCAATCGGGTAATCCACTGTGGTGTTTGTTAAAGTCCGGTATTGAGTCAGTTCGTATTTCTTTTCCTCTATTAATTGCTGCAAGTTATCAATTCTCTTTTTGATAATCACTTTTGCCAGAAACCAGCCGGCCGCGGTAGCGGCAGTCAGCAGCACCGTAATTTCTGCAACCGCTACGGGAAGACTGTCGAGGTCAATAGTGATAGCCGTGAGGTTCATTGTTTCGTTTGATAATAGGCCAGTTCGCGATGGATGCGGTTTAGCTTATACCGTAAGTCCCTTGTTTTCTTGACCTCATAAGTTCTGCCCAATATAAAGCCGATAATCAGCGTGACACCGATCATAATAGTATGTTGCCAGAAATGGCTGAGCTCAATGTGATAACTGGGAAACCCGAAAGAGCGGAGGGAGAAATAAAGCTGGCCTCGCTGCGCCGACATTTCCGGCAGGAGCGACTGAGAGTCGAACAGCATGTCGCAAAATTGCCTGATCCTGCAAACATGCCAGTAAATAGAACCTGCTATCCAGAATCCCAGGAGCGTCCACCAGAGTGCCTTGCTATTGAACATAAGGAACAGAGTTTGACGGATTATGCTTTACCTAAAAATAGGGCTTCGTCAAATAATATCCAACAGGAGGGCTAATAACGCAAAAAAGCCCGGACGTCAGCCCGGGCTTTATGAGTTATCGGTTCATGGAGATCAGGAACTCTTCGTTGTTCCGGGTCCCTTTCATATGTTCCAGGAGGAAGTCCATGGATTCCATCGCGTTCATATCGGCCATGTGCTTGCGCAGGATCCATACTTTCTTGAGTGTTTCCTTGTCGAGCAGCAAATCCTCGCGGCGTGTACCGGAGGCCATTACGTCGATAGCCGGGAACACACGCTTGTTGGATAGCTTGCGATCGAGTTGCAATTCCATGTTACCGGTACCTTTGAATTCTTCGAAGATCACTTCGTCCATTTTGGAACCGGTGTCGATCAAGGCGGTAGCAATGATGGTCAGAGAACCACCGTTTTCCACATTACGTGCCGCTCCGAAGAAGCGTTTGGGCTTGTGCAATGCGTTGGCATCCACACCACCGGAAAGGATTTTACCGGACGAAGGAACCACCGTGTTGTACGCACGTGCCAGACGTGTGATGGAGTCGAGCAGGATTACCACGTCGTGACCGCATTCCACCATTCTTTTGGCTTTTTCCAAAACAATGCTCGCTACTTTCACATGGCGGTCGGCCTGCTCGTCGAATGTTGACGCGATTACCTCCGCACGTACGCTGCGCTGCATGTCGGTAACCTCTTCCGGACGTTCGTCGATCAATAGGATCAGCAGGAACACTTCGGGGTGATTACGGGTAATAGCGTTCGCGATTTCTTTCAAAAGCACGGTTTTACCGGTCTTAGGCTGAGCTACGATCATACCGCGCTGGCCTTTTCCAATCGGTGCAAAAAGGTCGAGAATACGGGTGGAATATTGTTCCGGGCGCGAACTCAAACGCAGGCATTCATCCGGGAACAAAGGGGTAAGGTATTCAAATGGGATACGGTCGCGGATTTCCTCGGTAGTTTTACCGTTAACCGTTTCTACGCGCAGGAGCGCGAAGTATTTTTCCCCTTCTTTCGGCGGGCGGATCTGACCTTTTACGGTATCACCGGTTTTCAGGCCGAACAGTTTGATTTGCGAAGGCGAAACGTAAATATCATCGGGACTCGCCAGGTAATTGTAATCCGCAGAGCGAAGGAAGCCGTAGCCGCCATCCTGCATAATTTCCAGCACCCCTTCGTTGACGATCAGGCCATCAAATTCTCTTACATAGTTATTGTAATTGCGTTTGATTTTCGAAGAAGGGTCTTCGCGTTGGGCTTGTGGCTGTTGATGTCTTTCCTGGCCTTCGTGAGGAGGACGTTGCTGGCGCTCTTCACGCGGCTGAGCAACTGGTTCCTGCGCAACTACCACAGGTTTTTCCTCCTGAATGTCAGCATGAATTTCGGCAACGGCTACTTCCGGTTCGGTTGTTACCTCCGGTTCGGCGGGGATTTCTCTGCCCAGGTCGTTGAGGGTATCATTATCCTCATCGATTTCGAGCGACGTATCTATGTTTTTCGGACGTTCTTCCTGACGTTTCGGGAACTCCTGGCGGGCAGGTGTATCGAACAACGGAGCAGAAGAGAGGCCCGATTGATTGTTCTCTTTTTTATTCCGTACCGGACGGTTGTTACCGCCTTTCACGGGCACAGGCACAGGGGTAGGCTCGATCGGCCTCCTTGCGCGTTTTTTCTTGGGTTCACCAGAATCCGCTGAAACTGCTTCCAGCACGGGAGCTTCCACAACTACGGGCTCGGCAACAGGTGCAGGTGCGTCCTGCTGCGACATTATCCGGTTAATTAGTTCTTTTTTAGGAAGTTTGGCATGATCGGGTATTCCCAGGGCACCCGCTATTTCTCGTAGCTCTGATAAAAGCTTAATGTTTAAATCATCAATTGTAGGCATACAGAAAATGGAAAGTAAAGGGTCACTTTACCAATTGGACAATAAGGTTGTGAATATAATTGGATGTAAACAGGACTGCGCGCCCTGAAGTCACGTGATGGTCATTGATAGGTTATAATAAGCATTTATTGCGAAAGCCCGCGCGAAAGGCTTTACTCTGCAAAACTTTGATGGATCAAATCTGATAATTGTAACAGGTACAAACAGGAAGTATTGACAATAAATCGGCAAGATTTTGAATCTCGATAACGCTGAGGTGCGAAGTTACTGCGAGATGGAATTTGGATTTACGAGTCGATACTGACTTGGATGGACGAAGGTATACATATATGGTTTAATTTCCAAATATTTAGCCTAAAAACCATGCCAAGCGGGTTGTTATTGTTTTTATATGACAAAAAATCTTCGATAATCTGCCGAAGTCAGTGATTTAACGGTCGGTAACTTCTTTCGGGCCTTAGTTTTTATGGCGGGAAAATCGGAATTTTGCGGATTATGAACATTGTTGTGGATTCCGGGAATACCTTTTCGAAGATCGGATGGTTCGAAGGGGAAAAACTTATACGATATACGACGCACCTGGAATTCCCGGAATTAATCCGGAATATCAGGGCAGAACTGCCGGAGCACCTGTTTTTTTCGTCGGTCGGCAGGACGCAGGAGGAATTCCAGGAAGCGCTCGGAGAGCCGGTACGGGTTATGGGCCTAACGCCAGATACCCCTTTACCGATTACAAAGCATTATGATACCCCACAAACACTTGGCGCCGACCGGATTGCCGCTGCTGCGGGCGCGAATTATCTCTTTCCTAATGAGGATCTCGTGGTGATCGATATGGGGACCTGCATTACTTACGATCTCATCGACCGTCATGCGGCATTTCAGGGTGGGTTAATTTCTCCCGGTGTACGGATGCGATTCAATGCAATGCATACGTTTACTAAAAGACTTCCACTTTTCGAGCCTGAAAAAGCGCCTGATTTGATCGGAAAAAGCACCCGTCAGGCCATGCAGAGCGGTGTAATGAACGGCACCCTCGCTGAAATCGAAGGAATTATTGAACGATACCGACACAATTACCCGACTTTGCGCGTAGTATTATGCGGTGGGGATGCCGCTTTTTTTGAAAGTAGCTTGAAACCACCCATCTTTGCGGTGCCGGAACTGGTTTTAATAGGATTGAACAGAATTTTAACATATAATGTCTCTTCACAGTAGAATAGGAATAGTCACGCTTGCCATTACACTCGGTTGGGGTTGTACAAATCTTGCAAAAGCACAAGGATTGGGCAATTCTCCGTATTCATCCCTCGGTATGGGGGAGTTTTACGGGGATGCATATTCCGATAATACTGGTATGGGAGGAGCAGGCGTCGCCGCAGGCGGCGGCTTCCAGGTCAACAATCTAAACCCGGCGCTCTGGGTGCGTAACAGGTTTACAACCCTGGATGTGGGGTTGGTTGGACAATATAAAGACATTGCTTCCGGTAACCTTAATCAGAAAAATGCGGGTGGGAACCTTGCCTATCTGTCATTGTCTTTTCCAATTACGCCGCGATGGGTGATTGGCGCCAATCTGAAGCCTTATAGTTTCATTGATTTCGAAAACTCATTTACCCGCTCAGTTCCCGGTTCTTCCGGTATTGCTGAATATACCGTTTCAGGGAAAGGCGGCGTCAACAAGGCATCGTTGGTAAACTCGTTTCAGATCGGCCGTTATGTAAGCCTGGGTCTGGAAAGTAGCTACTTTTTTGGCAATGTGCGAAGGTCGTCCGATGTAATGTTGTTTGTCAACAATACGGCGTCCGATTATATCGTGAGTCTCAACGAACGCAATACCTATTCAGACATTGCTTTCCGCGCGGGCGGTACGGTTCGTATCCCTATCAAAAAAGAGAACAAACTCAACTTGAACCTGGGAGGTGCTTACAGCTTCAGTACTTCGCTGAACTCCACCAAAACTACCTCTTTTGAACTAACACAAGGCTCGTTCCCTGTGGCGATACCAGATACACTGGAAAACAACCTGGGAGGTTCCATGAAAGTTCCTGAGCAATATCAGGTGGGCGCAACCCTCGAATGGCCATACAAATTATCTGTGTCAGTAGATTATAGCCATCAGTCATGGTCGCAGTACAGAGGCTTCGGGAATGTGAATGAGGAGCTGAGAGACGTGAATCGTCTGCACGTCGGTGCGGAATATATCCCGAAGTTCGGTTCACTTAGTTATTTTGACAACGTTCGCTACCGTATTGGTTTCAGCACCGGCAATACGCCGTACGTGGTGGGCAATACGAAAATCAATGATACAAATGTCAGCCTCGGTTTTACTTTCCCGATGGGCCGTGGTTTTGCCAACTTCCTTTCGATAGCATTTGTAGGAGGGCAGCGCGGTACCAACTCTGGCGGCGCCATCCGCGAGCGTTACGGGCGCGTGGTTCTGGGTGTGACGCTCCTGGAAAGATGGTTTGAGAAGAGAAGGATTGATTAAACAGGCAGTCTTATGCTTAGGAAAGGCATTCAAAAGGTTTTTTCAAAAGGAGATAATCACTTATCTCCTTTTTGTATTCTGGCGCTTTGCGTGTTGCTTTTCGTGGCTTGTGAGCCGAAAACGGAAAAGATTGGGGCGGTATACAATGGACCGATAGAAATTGTCAACGACCTGGTGGTAAAATACAGCGAGCAGGGCAAGATGAAAGTCTATGTCAAAACGCCGAAGTCATTTACCTATCAGAACGAAACCCGGGTTTTTCCGGACTCGGTGAATATCAGCTTCTTTGACTCGTTGGGGACGGTGATAACTACGTTACGCTCAGATTCGGGCAGGTACGACCGTAATGCAGACGTGTATATTGTGAAGGGACATGTGCGTGTTGTGAAATTGCAAGACCATCAAGTTCTGACTACAACAGAACTCAATTGGAGTCCCGGGACCCGCAAGGTTTTTACAGACAAGCCGTTGAAAGTAAGAAACACGTTGACATCGGAGACTACCAATGCCGTAGGTATGGATGCTGAGCAGGACTTTTCGCGTATTAAATTGCGGAAAGGGACCGGTACATTCCTGACAGAATTTTAATCAGCCTTGCATTTAGCCAATGCTTTGTGTATAACCTCGATGGGTGTGTACACGCTGTCCTTCCCCCATTTCATTGAGACAAAGCTCACGATTTCAGCAATTTCTATTTCAGTTAGTTTAGGATTGGGCGGCATTGGTCGGCTGAATTTCTTGCCGCTCACGACGATCGTGTCGCTCATGCCATACTGGATAATACAGGCCACGCGTGCTTTATCGGAAAGGATTGGCGATCCGGCAATGGGCGGATAGAGATTAGACATTCCTTTGCCTTCCATTTGGTGACAGTTGGCGCAATGCGTCATGTACAATTGCTGTCCGGTCACAAAATACTGCTCACTTTTTAATTCTTCCGAACTGCGGCATGATGTCAGGCCCAGCACCAGCGCCGCGAGTATGCGGGTCGTTGCGATACGATTCAATTGCAGTGATTTCATTTTTTGTATTCAGCCAGTAGCCGTTCCATGTCGTTGAGCAGCTTCTTGGTCCCTTCTTCGGTGGTACCATCGTACATGCCACGCACATGCTTCTCCTTGTCTACGAGGATGAATGCCCCGCTGTGGATATATCCGCCTTGCACGGTAGTGTCTTCTTTGGCTGTGGACATGTAATTCTTTTGGCCAATTTCATAAATCCTGGCCTTATCACCCGTCAGGAACTGCCATTGCTGGCCTTCCACCCCCAAATCCTTCGCAAACTGATTCAATACCGCCGGTGTGTCGTGTTCCGGATCAATGGAATGGGAAAGGATCATCACATCCGGATTACCTTTGTATGCCTCATAGACTTTCACCATTTGTTTTTTCATAACCGGGCAAATGGTAGGGCAGGTGGTGAAGAAAAAGTCCGTCACGTAAATCTTGTTTTCAACAATTTTCTCGGTAATAGTATCGCCGTACTGGTTAACAAAAGCGAATTTCGGGATCTTGTTATAAATGGTGTCAACGACTTCCTTTCCGTCCACAGTCTTCTTTACCACGTCACGCTCTCCGAGGATTGGCAGTTTACTATTCGAATCGCCACAACCGGTAATGGCAGCCAATGAGCCGGAAATAAACAGGGAATGAAAAAGGATTGATTTTACTTTCGAATTCATAAACGGGTTATTCTAAGAATGTTTTTGCCTCCTGGATCGATTTCAGTGTGGCTTGTTTGACGAGCAATATCCTTTCTTTCTCTTTTTCAAAATAAAGGAGCGCTTCTTTGGGTTCCAGCTTTTTGGCCGAATCGCCGCGATATGCATGCATCCAGTCCATCATAAGCTTATCGGCATCGGCCAATTTCTGGTTCAAATCTACTGCCTTAATGCGCTGTTCGGCCATGGTGTTGCTGCTTACCCCCACATTTTGGAGGCTGTCGATCCCCTGGATTTTCTTGGAAAGCTGCGACTTCAGGCTCATAATATCTTCCTGCTGAGGCATTACTTCGTCGTGGATCGCCAGTACTTCGGTTTCAAGGCCTGCGAGTTTTTCCTGGTCTTTGTCTTTTCCGCACGCGAAGCAGAGCATAAGGAGGAAGGATAGAGGGATAAGGTTTTTCATATCAAATGGGTTTAATCGAATTGGTGTATGTCAATCTCTCAGGATCATTTCGCGTGCATTGTGCAGCACGGCTTCCGACGGATTATGCCCGCCGATCATCTGGGCGATCTCCTGTACACGTTCATCGATGGTGAGTTTTTTAATCCTGCTGACAGTTCTGTCCGAGGAGTGATCTTTATATACAAAATAGTGTGCGTCGCCGCTGCTGGCAATCTGGTGCAAATGGGTAATGGCGATAATCTGGTGATTCACGGCCATATTTTGCATCATTTTTCCCATTTTTTTAGCAATCTCGCCGGAAACCCCGGTGTCGATTTCGTCGAAAATGATGGTCGGCAACTTTCGCTTGTCGGCAAGTATATACTTAATAACCATCATCAGCCGGGAAAATTCTCCGCCGGAGGCAACTAATTTCAATTCTTGTGGGACAATACCCTTATTACCGCTGAAAAGGAACGTTGCTGAGTCGATTCCGCTCGGTGTCGGCGCGGTTTCGTTGATCTGGATACTAAGCGATGCATTGGGAATTCCAAGCTCGTATAGTCTGTCCAGAATGAGCTTTTCAATCGCTACGGTTACTTTTCTGCGCCTTTCGGAAAGTACTTTTGCCCCGGCAAGCATCTTGTCATGAGTCAGTGTAACTTTCTTTTCGGCCGCGGCCAAGTCTTCATCCAGGTTCATGACGATGCTCAGCTTGTCCTGCAAGTTGGCCTCGATATCCAGCAGTTCCGCGACAGCGGATACCTGGTGTTTTTTGAGTAATGAATAAATCAGGTCCAGCCGTTCCTGAACGACTTCGGTCCGCGCTGAATCCAGTTCCACATTGCCATTCACCTGGTCGATCTCCTCGGCCAGGTCGCGAAGCTCAATGAGCGCGCTTTGAGCGCGTTGGCGCAGAATATCATATTCGTTCACAAGCCGCGACGCCTGGGTGAGTGAGCCTACCGCATTTTTTAGTAAATCAAGGGCCGAATTTTCCGGATTATCCAGGTAAGCATGGGCCAGTTGGAGTTTTTCTTTAATCTCCACCGCATTTTCCAGGATTGTCAGCTCCTGTTCCAGTTTCTCCTGTTCGTCGGATTTTAAACCCGCATTATTCAATTCCTGAAAGAGGAATTGGTCGTAATCGAACTCTTTGCGAAGCTGATGAGCCTGCCGTTTTAGCTCATCGAATGCCTTTACGGCTTCCCGATATGCATTAAAGTCGGCCTGGTATGTTTTGAGCAGATCGGCGTTTTCGGCATAAGAATCGACAACGCGCAGCTGAAACTCGTTATTACCAAGCAATATCGAATCGTGTTGCGAATGGACATCGAGCAGTTGCATGCCGATCTTTCGCAGGGTTTCCAGATTTACAGGCGTGTCGTTGATGAACGCTCTCGACTTGCCGGCTGCCGAGATTTCCCGCCGCACGATACATTCCTCCGAAAAGTCAAGATTTTCGTCCTCGAAGTTGGGTGCCAGATCGTAGCCTGTAAGGTTGAAGGTGCCTTCAATTATGCATTTCTCACTGCTGTCGTACAGGGATTTTGCGTCCGCTCTGTTTCCGAGCAGCAGGCCTATCGCACCAAGCATAATGGATTTACCGGCACCCGTTTCGCCTGTGATAATGTTCAGGCCGGGATCGGGGGACATTTCTAGGTGCTTTATCAGCGCATAGTTTTTGATCAGTAAATTAGAAAGCATGTCTAATTTAGGAAGCAGATTGCCGGAGATGGTGCAACCTGGCTATGATGAAGGGGATCAACGTTGTCTCCGATACGAATATAGGCATGATCTTCCCAATTAGGAAATATAACAGGAAGTTGACCTGATTTTATAGGCTAGCATGCCTGCTGGGCGGTACGGTGCCTCTGTCGTCGTCGTAGACCACTTCGTACAAGTCGGAAAGTGCGATCTGGTGCTGGTGGTTGCGGGTATCTTTCAACACAAGCTGCGCGGCGTCGACGGATATCAATCTGCCAAAAAACGTGTTTCCGTTGGATAGGATAACGTTAAGAGGCTGTTTTTGTAAAATCCCCTGTTTGCTTTTTATTTCATCGGGCGTAACCCGTATCAGTCTTTTACTCATGAATAATGTACTACATGGATAGCCGCTGGTAGAGCTGGGTTTTTGAAGGGTCAAGATTAACCAACAGCGTGTAGGCTTGCGTGCGTTGTTCCGGCAGCCCCTCAATCATTATTTTATACAATTCATCTGATTTGGCATCAAAAAAAGAGTTGATCACTACGCTTGCCGGACGGAGCTGATTAACTTCTTTAATGGTATTCAGGAACTCAAGCACTTTTGCACGGGTTTCAGCGGGGTTTTGCGTTGCTACATCCAGTCCCTGGCGGTAGTATTTATACATCCCTTCGCGGAATGGGGTGAACTGCTGGCTTTGAAGGTTTTCGATTAGCCAGTAGCGGTTTTTGGAGTCGCCATTAGAGTCCCAGCCGCGCTTGTTGGGAGAGGAATTTCTCGCAAGGTTCACCAGGTTGAATGCTTTTTGCACATACGGTGATCCACCCATTTTGCTGAATGAGTCATAATCGAAAATCAGCGCGATGTTGGCGTAGAATGCCAGGATGTAGGGAAGCTCCTCTGTATAGCTGTTTTCATTAAAATAGAGCTGTGTGCTGGGTAGATAGGTAAATGTGAAATTCTTGTCGACATACGTAAAAAGCACAGTCTCGTAAGTGGAACCGTAAACCGGGCGGGAGACGACCAGCTGCGCATTGCCTTCATAATTTCCCTGTGCCAACGAGCGGGTTAGGTTCACATTGAGCTTGCATTTGATTTTCTCTTCCTTGGCAAACTGGTCATTAGTCCAGCGCGTATTGTTCAGAAAATCATTCATATAGGTCTGCAACTGGCTCATCGACTGCGGGTCGGTCTTTTGTTGCGCTACCAACTGCTCATAGTTGAGATTGACTGTAAACTGGAATTCCTGCGCGAATGCACGTTGCATGAACACCGCTAATAACAGCGGAACAGTCAGGATCAGTAGTTTTATGCTTCGCTCCATTTGGCTAGTACGATATTAAGAATGTCCTGCGCGACCTCTTCCTTGGATTTAAGGTCGAAACGCTGCACATTTTTGTCCTTGTCAATAACGGTTATTTTGTTGGTATCGTGTGCAAAACCTGCCCCAGGATCGTTGAGCGAATTTAAAACAATGTAATCGAAATTTTTCCGGATCAGCTTATCCTCGGCGTGGTACAGTTCGTTCTCCGTTTCGAGTGCAAAACCGATGATCGTTTGCCCAGGTCGTTTCATGGCACCCAGGGTTCCTGCAATATCGGTTGTTTTGGCGAGGTCCAGCGACATACTTTCGCCCTGCTTCTTGATTTTTTGTTCCGCTACATGTCGGGGTGTGTAATCGGCTACTGCTGCTGCGAAAATGATCAGGTCATTGGCTTCGAAGTTCTCCTTAGCTGCATTAAACATCTGGTTGGCCGTTTCGACAGCGATTAGCCGGATATTAGGGTTGGACGCTTTTAGATGCGTGGGGCCGCTCACCAGCGTTACATACGCGCCCGCGCCCGCGAAGGCCTCTGCCATGGCATACCCCATTTTGCCCGAAGAGCGGTTGCTGATAAATCGTACCGGATCGAGCGGCTCGACCGTCGGGCCAGCGGTAATCAGCACGCGTTTCGAGCGGGCAGCGGGCCTTTGGGAGAAATGTGCTTCGAGTACTTTGATGATATTTTCCGGCTCAGCCAACCTTCCGTCGCCGATCAGTCCGCTAGCCAGTTCTCCGTGCTCCGGCGAAATGAAGCTATTTCCGTAGCTAACAAGTTTCTCGATATTATGCTGAGTGGAGGGATGCTTGAACATATCCACATCCATCGCAGGAGCGAAAAATACGGGGCATCGGGCCGAAAGGTAGATGGCTGTAAGCAAGTCGTCACAATGGCCGCTGGCACATTTAGAGAGCGTTTTTGCTGTGGCGGGAGCAATAATGACCAGGTCAGCCCAAAGTCCGAGTTCGACGTGGTTGTTCCATTCGCCCGTTTCATTTTTGGTAAATGAGGTAAGAACAGGATTTTTGGAAAGGGTTGACAACGTCAGCGGCGTGATAAACTCCGTCGCGGACTGGGTCATTACCACGCGAACCTCTGCTTCTGCCTTTACAAGCAGCCGTACCAGCAACGCAGATTTATAAGCGGCAATACTACCCGAAATACCCAGCAGTATCTTTTTACCTTTCAGATTCAATTTTACAAGGTTTTGATTGTAAAGTTAAAAAGAAAAAAGCCCGCCATCAATCAGATTCATGGCGGGCTTTGGGAAATGCGATTGTATTATTCTTCGCTGGCGTCGCGGTAGCTGTGGTAAGTTTTGCCTTCGATGAACTCATCGATTGCAATGCTCCCTGCCTTAGGCATACGCTCGTAAAATTTCGAAATTTCGATTTGCTCTCTGTTTTCAAACACTTCTTCGAGGTTATCCACACCGGAGGCAAATTCAGCCAGTTTATTGTTCAGCTCTTCTTTCATTTTGCTGGAAATCTGGCGAGCCCTTTTGGAAATGACCGATACGGATTCATACAGGTTACCTGTTACCGCCGCTATCTTGTCTGTATCACGGGTAATGATCGATGGATTCGTTGCCATAATGGTCTGATATAGTTTAAATTCTTAAAACAAAATAAATGGTGCCTGCTATTGACCGTTCGGTGTATTGACAGCCGGCGTGGTAACCTTAGCCGGTTTGGTAGCCGGGTCCGGTTGAGCTTCTTTCAGTTTCTGACGTTCGGCCTCCACCTTGGCGATTGTTTCGATCTGCTTCTGGCTGTCGTCGTACATTTTTTCGGCGTCGCGGTTATATCTGCCGGTCGGATATTTATCAACAAGCTCCTGGTAGAACTTGACAACATCCTGATATCTTTCTTTCTGCTTATCACTGAAACTGTTAGAAGCCAGATTATACTGGGATTCTACTTTCAGGAACGCAAGCTCCTCATTGTATTGCGAGTCGGGGAAGTCTTTGCGGAAATTTTCAATCGAAATAACCGCCGATTTAAGCGACATCGGGTTAAAGTCGCTGATCTTATGATACAACTTTGCGCGCTCGTAGGCCTTCCTTTCGAGTTTAGATCTTAATTCAAGGATGTAACGGGTACATTCTTCGCGGAAAGGGCTATCGGGATACGTGTTGATAAAATCCTGCATGGCCGAGATTGCCGTGAAAGTGCTCGTCTGATCCAGGTTGTAGGGCGAGGAGTCTTTATACAGCGAAAATGCGTGCATGTATAATGCTTCCTGCGCGTAATCACTACGTGCGTAGGTATCGTAAAATTTCTTGAAGAGAAACTGGCTCGTATTGTATTGGCCCTGATGGTATTGTGAGTAAGCGTAATAGAACTGCGCAAGCTCGGATTCGGTACTTCCTTTCAATAGCGGAATCAGCTCTTCAAACAGCAGTCCTGCGCGGTAATAGTCCGCCTTTTTGTAATAGGCCATGGCAGCATCGTATTTCTGCTGATCCGTACCTGTCTTCTGTAACTTGGAGAACTTACTGCAGGAAGTAACAACAAGGATTGCAATGAATAGCAAGAAATAGCTTGCCGGACTGTTTTTTCGCATATTAACTGCAAAGGTAATAAAAAAAGCTACACGATTCATAACGAATGCGTAGCTGATATAGTGTTAAACGTTAGCCTATTGCTGATGGCGAACGAGCATTTTCTTGGTGGCCACTTTTTTGCCGTCAACGGACAACTGGTAGAAGTACAGGCCAGTAGCCATGTCCCTTGTGTTTATCCGCAGTTTACGATCATTTTTATTGAGTGTAAACTCCTGCATTTGCGAACCGAGCACATTGTAAAAAGTCAGTTTCGCGTCGCGCAGGCCCGGATTGATCGTGAAATCGATTTCGGCATATTCACTCGCAGGGTTTGGATAAACGTTGGAGACCGAAATCTTGTCATTGACGAACAAAAGCTCCTCTGCTTTTAACTGAGCCTCCATTGCAGGGGATTTCTTTTCACTGCCTTTTTCGGCGACTTCGACAGCCAGTGTGCTGTTCTCTGCCGGATTGGCGGACGCAAAAAGAAACGAAGTGTAGAATCTATTCAGCGCTTTTGGATTTTGCAAAGTCAGTGGCTTGTAGCTTACACCACTTGAAAAGTTTGAGAATTTGATATTCTGAGTTGCGGGGGCCTTCTTTTTGCCTACCATGTTCAGGCGGCTTCCCCCCGACACACTTTGGGCCTGTAACCCTTGAATACTCAGGGCCAAGGCTAAAATCATATATATAAAACGTATAGTTCTTTTCATAGCTGCAATCGGATACTTTTTACTAATGCGTTATGTGTTTTTTTAGCTGAAAAGTACGCTACAAAAATATAGAGAAATAATTGTATATTCAAAATATATTGTGCGACCGGGTAACTTTATTTTTGTATGGTAAAAAATCATGCCGACAGCCAACACCGCCGTAATTTCTGATAAAATCTATTTTTCCTGCCAGGTCGTCTTGGCTTTCGTCGGTTTCTCGGCTATACGCCAGTTAAAACCTTCCAGTTGCCTCTCAGCGGGTTTTATTTTCGAAGGGGGGATTAACTTCCCGTCTGGTTTCCCGATGAATGCGATCCGCCGGATGCGATTGTCTTCGAAAAGCAGGTTCATTCTCCCGCATTCGACCCTGTTCAGACCGATATTTTTCTGCTTATCATCTATTGCATAGTAGGCACTTTCCCCGTTGCCGTCTACCAAAACCTGCTTCAATTTGTTTCCTGTCTGGAAGTAGGCGTTGATTGTCCTTCCCTTCACCTGGTTGAATTGCTTCACAAGCGTGTCTTCCGTTATCACGAAAGATTTTCCTTTGAGGAGCATTCTGTTGATCTCATTGCTGACCAGGAATGCCGTGATTGAATCGGCTTCCATTTGGTAATGCTGATCGCTCCAAAGGATCGGTTTGCGGAAGAAACGGATGATTGAATCGGCCGTGTCGTAGGTGATCGAGTCACATTTTCCCTGGAAATCGGATTTGTAAATAAACACATTGCGATCTCCGATCAGCTTCCGGGTGCTGTCACGCGAGTTCTCGAAAGAGTAAAGCGTGTCGGCCCGAATGTAGAGCGTGTCTTCGGATACCACATTTCTGACATAGGCATGGCCAAAAATTTTGGAATAACCTTTTGTCTTCCAATAGTATCCCTCGTCGCCATTCAATACGGTTTTGTCTTTTTTAGCAACGATCACCACATTTCCTTTTCCCTTGCCGTCATTCGATTTCCCATCGACTACCAGGGAATCGGCCGTGAGCGTGTACGTTTCGTTATCGACCGTCGTGCGCGTGTGAAATGCTGATTGCGTCGATTCCGTGTTGTACTGCCCCCGGGTCCCTACGACCGTGCCGTCCTTGTTCACGATCTTGGTCTTGCCATTGAAATAAGACCATTTGGTGATCGAGTTGTAGAGCAGTGTATCGGTCGTGAGCGTGTATTTTTTGTTCACCAGCTTTACGTTTTTGTAATACGTAAATTCTTTGGTGCTGGTGTTGTAAACTCCTTCCTTGCTGGTGAGCACATTCTCCTCGTCGACGGTCCGGCCTGGCAACTTGTAATAGGCCATTCCATTGGCCATATCGTACTCGATTTTCCGGGTTGTCAACGTTTTTTTGGTGTCTTTCAAGACTGTTTTCCTTCCACTTACGATTGCGAGTCGGGTGTTTCCGTAATAATAGAGCGTATCCCCCGTTACTGTAATCGTGTCTCCCTGTACGATCTTGACATTGCCAAATGCCTCGATCATATTGGAGTTGATGTGCTGGATAGCAAGGTTGCTGTATAAAAGTGCTCCCTTGTGCCTGAAAACGCCGTTTGTGACCCGCCGCGAATCGTCGCCGGGCTCGTTGATAATTTCCAGCTCGTCAGACTTTAGGATCTCCACCAGGTTATCACTGGGAATAGGCTGCGCCTGAGGTAATGCTTTCTGTGCGAACAGATAAGGCGAAAAAATCAGTAAGGCAAAGAACGTCAGTTGAAATATATTTCTTTTGATATTGATGACGCCGAAAAGTTTAAAAGGGTTGCAGGTTCCCGCACTATTTTTTTTGTTCATGTTGCTTTTCTTTCTCTTACCTTTGGCTGGATCCTGTCCCGTTGCCATCCGGACGAAGAGATAAATCCATTCTCATTTATTCAAAAGTACACCAAATCCGATTCGCAGGTTCATGTTGGATTCGTTTTTAACTTTTATTAACCAACACACGCCGGATCTGAAACGACAGCCGACTTTGCTCGCCGTCAGCGGTGGGGTGGATTCTGTGGTAATGGCCCATCTGTTTCATACTCTGGGACTTCCGGCGGGCATTGTACATTGTAATTTTGGTTTGAGAGGTGAGGAGTCGGATGGTGATGAGGCATTTGTGCGTGAACTGGCTATGCGTTACAAATTTCCGTTTTTTGTGACAAGGCCAGACGTTAAAAACTACGCAAAAAGTGTTTCCATTTCAACTCAAATGGCAGCCCGAGCACTGCGTTACGAGTGGTTCGAGAAGATCAGGAGTGAGTCCGGTTACAAGTGGATTGCCACCGCACATCACGCGAACGATTCGCTGGAAACTTTGCTCCTCAACCTCGCACGGGGAACCGGCCTAGCGGGACTGACGGGTATTGGGCCTGTCAACGGTCATCTGATCCGTCCGCTGTTGCTCTCAAACCGCGCGGAAGTCAACCGATATGCTGCTGAAAACGCCGTTGAATGGCGGGAAGACAGGAGTAACGAAACAGACGATTACTCCCGGAATAAGATCCGCCATCACGTGATCCCGGTCCTGGCCGAGTTGAATCCCTCCCTGGAAAGTACATTTAATGTTTCGTCAGAGCGGCTCCGGGCGGCCAATGTATTGCTTGAAGCACATTTAGAGCGATGGAAAACGCAAGTTGTTCGGGAGGAGGCTGGTATCCTTCGTATACCGATCGCCGATATATTGGGCGAAGCGGAGCCCGCTTACCGCCTGTGGTTCATTTTGCAAGATTTTGGCTTTCAATACGGCCAGCTGCGTAACATCATTGCATCGCTGGAAGGAATCCCGGGGAAGCGCTTTTTCTCTCCAACGCATATATTGCTTGTCGACAGAGACTACCTGATATTAAAGGCATCTTTTCAAACTTCCGATCCTGAGACGCTGACCATTGAGGAACCGGGAGCAACATTGGACTGGCATGGAGCGAAGTTCAGTTTGCAAGTATTACCGGCCGGAAGTTCAGTCCACTTCGACAGTAGAACGATCGCGGTCGATTCGGATTTGCTCTCATTCCCCCTGACAGTCAGGAGATGGCAGCAAGGGGACATCTTCCACCCCTTCGGAATGGGCGGTAAACGGAAAAAGGTAAGCGATTTACTGATCGACAACAAAGTTAACCTTTTCGAAAAGGAAAAGATCGCCGTGCTGCTTAATGGTAGTGGCGAAATTGTCTGGGTGGTGGGAATCCGTGCCGACGAGCGGTTTAAAACCACGGCTGCCACAAGCAATATCCTTGTGATTTCCTTCAAGTAACAGAAAATAAAAATGGCCGGATCATAAACCCTGCCATTTTTCCACGAATTTCTATCCTAATATTACTCGGTTAGTTCTATCATGTGCAAGAACGTGAGGAAGTTTGTGAGGAAAAATGACGATTGTCATAATGGTAGAGAATTAATTATAAATTAGCGAAGTCAGGGCTCACATTATGGTTGCATTGGACTGCTAAGGTAGACTCCATGGCGTTGCGGTTCGGATACAAATTCTCTATACAAACAAATAAAGGACTAATAGAAGCAGACTTGAAACAGCAGGATATTTTGAATTTCTGGCGCAATGTTGAGGTATTCAATCTGCCGGATTTCAATAAGGATTTTTTTGCCCTAACACCCAATTCTGCTTTTCCATGGCAAAGCAGGAAACCGCTGCGCAACCCAAAAACAAATGTATGGCGCTATACTTTGCTTTTCGGTAAAATACCCAAAAAGGAAGTTGCAGGTAATATCGAAGCATTGCTGAAGGTAGCAGAAATGCCGACGGATTGGGACGAGCCGATTGTCGGAGATACCTGTTTTTCAGCGTTGTTGCTGGATGAGGATGGACGCCCCGATCCCAAAAGTTACATCCCTGCGGCGTTTATGTTTGGGATAAATTGTCTTGAAGATCACGCAGGTTTAGCAGCTGTTCCAGAGAAAATAGCTGATGCTCAGTCGGATTTTGAAGTACGCTATAATATTCCACCATTTGTTGACGAAACATCGGAAAGGAAAGGGGAATCTGTAACCTGGCGACAACTGGAACAGGAAATAAGATTTTTGAAAGATATTACAAAGGGTTGGAATAACATCCCGATACAAGTTTTTGCTATTGCTAAAGAAGTGCCTAAGGATGCAGAGCCTGATACTAGCTTTCTGAACAGTTTTTATCTCAACGATCTGAACAAGCTTATTGAACAAGGCGAGTCTGCCTACGGGGAGGCATTTAAACAATACCTCAGTGTTACAGTGGACGAGAAAGGCCGGGATGACCTGGTTGTAAATAGGCCTCTTCTATGCAAAACCATTTCGCCTGATTTTATACCGATGGGACGTTGGCCGGCGAAAACGGCCTATGGTCTATATACTGCCCAGGCGGGAGCCGTAAACGTAGCCATCGGCGAACTACAAGACGGAGCCGCCGAAATTGTTGTAAAAAGAGCCATAATGCTGATGACGACAGGTCCGGATGACCTTTTTGCACAATTTACACGGATTGAAAGGGAGGAAGGTTTTAGCGGATATTTTAGGGTAACGACCGATTCGCTATGTGACAGTGGTATTGTGGAGGCTAGCAATAACAATACAGCCGTTGAGAACATCACCAAGGCGCTGCCGTCGATCGAGAAGATAGATCGGGTGGAATTTAGCGACGCTGATCATTTTGCCCGATACTCCGGGCGCCTCATTGAAGGAGAGAGCTGGGGCGTACTAAGTGCAGCACTTGGCAACGCGCAAAACAAGGCTGATTTCAAATGGAAGTTTTGGTTGGGTGACACCGAGAAATCTATTCCCGGCTTTCAGGATATGCTTTGGAGTATTTATAGGGCCCCGGATAGCGATCAGACATTTATATACAAACAAAAAATTCGACGATACAAAAGATGAACTGAAAATACTAATTGACGGGTTCGAACTATTTAAACGAAAAGCCGGCATTTTCCATAATGAATATCCGGCATACCAAGATAATAAAGCAAAAAAATGCCGACTAGAAACTGAACTGAATAAAACAGAAGATGCTATTCGCGCGCTGTCCGGTGAGGAAAGTGATTTGAAAGAGCAAATGAGGGAAACGGATAATTTAATTCGGCTCCTGGAAAGCGTGTTGGCTCAGGTTAAGGAACAAAAGCCTCCGTTTTTCCTTTTTCAAAAGTTATTGAACACGCATGCATATAGGGAATGGGCGGTGGGTTATGGCAATAGCTTACGACAAATTCAGGAATGTTTGGGAAGAAAGGCTTGGTTAACTCAACGGCTTAATGAGGTTCGCTCGGAACTTACACTCAATAGAAATGCTGTTGCTAATTTGAAATGTCAACTAGCCGACATAAACAAAGCCATCGACACTATCTCAAAAACTGTGTAAGTGAAAAATCGGGGTTACTGATCCCGATTTTTTATTTTTAACAAAACACAGCTTATGAGACCAGAGGATCTTTTAACGGATGATTTTTTAAAGCAGTTCAAGAGCCGCGACGCGCTCAATGACTTCCTGGGCCATTTGCAGAAGCGTGGCATCGAGAAGATGCTCGAAGGTGAGCTGGACGGGCATTTAGGCTACGACAAGCACGAACAATCGGCCAACAGTAGTTCACGTAATGGCTACGACAAAAAGAAGATTAGGACCAGCTATGGCGAAGCCGAGATCAGTGTGCCGCGAGATCGGGACGCCAGCTTCAATCCCATGATCGTCCCCAAGCGGGAAAGTATGGTTGATGGCATCGAAGAGGTAATCGTCTCGCTGTACGCTAAGGGAATGAGCATCTCTGACATTGAAGAGCAGATCAAGGATGTTTACAATTTTGATGTTTCGGCTTCTACAATTAGCCGCATTACCTCCCGGATAGCTGAGGATATTGTCAGCTGGCAAAACCGACCTTTGGAGCCAGTCTACCTCATTGTTTGGCCGCGGCGGCGGACCGCTGGATGGGATTGTCTTCAAAGTGCGCGAAAACAGCAAGGTCATCAACAAGACAATCTACATCGCCGTCGGTCTTAAACGGGATGGCTACAAGGAGATTTTGGGCATGTGGCTGGGTAAAAGCGAGTCTGCGGCCTACTGGATGAGCGTATTAACCGATATGAAGGCCCGCGGATTGCAGGATATTCTGATCACGGCCACCGACAATCTAAACGGCTTTACCCAAACGATCCGGTCTGTGTTTCCAGAATCTGCTACCCAAATCTGCGTCGTCCATCAGATTCGCAACAGCTGTCGCTACGTGGTCTGGAAAGACAAAAAAGAATTCAGCCGCGACATGAAGGATATCTATGCCGCTCCCACCAGGCAAGCAGCTCTGGTTGCCTTGGAAAGTCTGGAATCGAAATGGAATAGCAAATACTCTTACGCCATTAAAAGTTGGCGGCAGAATTGGGATGAACTGACCGTATTTTTTGATTTTCCATTGGAAATCCGGCAGATTATTTACACCACCAATTTGATCGAAAACCTGAATGGCAAGATTAGGAAGTACACTAAGAACAAGCTGTCATTTCCCAATGACGAAGCAGTATTGAAGTCCGTCTATCTGGCGCTCAGAGAGGCTTCTAAAAAATGGACCATGCCCATTCGGAATTGGGGCATGATCCTGAATCAGTCGCTTCGGCGATCAGGTTTTAACTATTTTTGAAGACAGGGTCAGGCTTTAAGCTCTGCCCAGCCCCGATTGAAAGTTTACACAGTTAATGCGATAGTCCCAAGCCATCGCACGACATTTTGATCTGAAAGAGGAACTCCACATAAAATTCGGGATTGACCATAATAATATTGTTGACGATATGTATTTCTACTTCCCTAAGTGGGAATTCTCCTTCTGTTTCAGAAAAACGTATGACGTGGTTCCGTTTCGGTTTACACTTTTGCGGGTTAGTAAATATTTAAAACGACAAATCTTATCCCGTTTGTCTATAGTATTGGGCTTCGAAAGCTACCGGATTCAGATAGTTTAAAGCGGAATGTAATCTTCTTGTATTGTAATATCCGTCAATGTATTCAAATAGGACTGTTTTTAACTGTTCGAGGCTCTCATAACCACCTTTCGGCATATTCAACTCTGCTTTCAATCTGCTCCAGAACGATTCGGCCGAGGCGTTATCGTACGGATCATCGGCGCGGGACATACTCTGTTTCAGCTTAAAAGTCTTTATTAATTTCTTCATTCTGTGCGACAGATATTGCCCGCCACGATCAGACGGGGTCGCCCGGCGATGTATGATCATCCCGGGCTTTACCCTGCGCCTCAAAAGAGCCCCCTTCCAATGGGTCCCGGACGAGGCTTTCCTGCATATTATCAGCCAATTGCCAGCCAACTACCTGACGAGAGAACAGCCGCGGTGGCGGACCACTCCATCCATACGCATAAATACGCCCATTTGCCCCCTTTAAGAGGCAAATACGTGATGTCGGAAACCCACACACAATTTGGGGCCTTTGGCTTGGGCTGATTCAGTAAAAGATTCGAAGACACCCGCTTCCCATGACTGCTATCTGTCGTCCTTGACGGTCGGCCGCTGCCGAATAAATTTCGGAGGCTGAATAGCTCTCAATCCTTCTCTACGCATGATTTCAGCAATCTTCCTACGCCCGATTTTTATTCCCTTTTGCTTCGAGGATTCTCTAATACGCCTACTACCGTATCGCTTGAAGTTTTGAATAAATTCCTTCCGAATTTCATGCTTTGGCCGGTTATATTTTTTATCAGCGTTGTGGCTCTTCCCTTGACGATAGCGATAGTATGCTGTCCTGCTCACCTCAAAAAGCGAGCACAAATAATTGATCTTGTGCGTCCGAGAAAGCGAGTATATCAGCTCATAGACGTCCCTGAGTTGGACTGGCTCAAGAGACCTAATGCCTTTTTTAAGATCTCGCGGTCAGTTTTCAGGCGCTCATTTTCCGCACGGAGCTTAGCAACTTCCGCAGCTAGCTTCGCTGCTTTATCGTTGCCACTTTCGCCGCTGTTCGATTTTGTCTTTTTCGTTGCCATTCTTCTCCAACGATAGAGAACATTCTCGGCAATTCCAAAAGCCTCCGAAGTTTCCCTGGCGCTTCGGCCCGAAACGAGCATTCTGATCACTTCTTGTTTGAATTCAGGATCGTAACTCCGACGAGTTTTTACGAACATTGGGTCTTTCATTTTGCATCATGTTCAGCAAAAATGTGTCCCGCTTTTCGGAGCCACCTCAGGAAGCATGCGCATCAGACTCGTTAGGGACGAACTCCCAATAGCAAGTGCTGCTTCCGCCGGTTATGTTGTCATTGATAACAATGCTCGCTTTTCTCAAAGTTTGATTGTCCTCTCGCAGTAGCTTGACTTCGGATTCGAGTTCCTTATCCCTTTTGCGAAGGTCTTCTAAAATGGAGTTGCTCTTTTTCCAATTGCATTGCCTCGATCGACCTTCCCTGACAAAATATCGTCCTTTCGCCCTTGCTCTAAACCTCCACGGTATGCATATACTCCACCCAAAAGGGAGAAGACGGCGGCCCCGGCAACGCACACAAGAACTCCAATTCCTGGATCAAGGGTTTTAAGCCAATGCCATAGTTTAGTGAACCAGTCGAAGGGAGCCATGCCAAGCACGTTTAGTGCTACGATGAGAGAGCCAAAATGTTACGAATTCGAATACATTTCACAAAGAAAAACCCTCAATACTGTATGCATTGAGGGTTTTTGAAGCTTTTTTCGCAGAGAGAGAGGATTTGAAACCTAGTATTTAACGGGTTGTTAAACAGTGAGTTATGAGATTTCAAAAATTACTTCCACGATTCACGACATTAGCCAAAAATACCCCACAAAAACTCGACTAACTGGCTGATTATCAAATAATAACAAACCGTATTTTATACAAAGTTATAAATTCTCCATTTAAGGACAAAAATTGGTTTGATTTCTTCTATGCTTTAGGTTCGAATCCCTTATCTCCGAGGGTTCGAATCCCTCCTTTTCGGAGCACATAGGAGTTCCCAAATCCTGTCGGGAGCCAATATAGCAATCATAGGAAAAGCTACGACGTGTCAATTAGGTCAACGTGGGAGTATTGTTGCTTATGCATCTCCCAGTCTGATCGTCAGCGAGAGGTATGGCCTGATAGTGTTGCCTATTTGGGATTTCGCCTGTTTAATTAACGTTATAAAATGTCCAGTTTTTTAATTAAAAAACTGGACATTTTTCGAATAAATGTTTAACATTGGGATATGAAAGTATCTGGTATCGTTGCAACTAGAATAAATAGACTCCCTAAGGGATATGTCTTCACATATGTAGATGTGTCTGATGATGTGGAAATGAAAGAGGCCGTTATCAAGGCGTTAAACCGCCTGGCGCAATCAGGAAAGATCACAAAACTGGCCAAAGGGAAATATTATAAGCCTGAAAGCTCCGTCTTTGGAAGCCTGGCACCAGATACGGCCCAAGTCGTAAAAGACCTGCTGGAAGACAATGGTAAGATCAGGGGTTATCTTACGGGATACAGTATTTATAATCAATTAAGGCTCTCCACCCAGGTGAGTAACACTATTGAAATTGGTAAAAATCAGGTGCGGCCAACCTTTAAGAGGGAACGGTATACGATTACTTTTGTAAAGCAGAAAAACACGATCACGAAAGATAATATTCGATTTTTACAGTTTCTAGATGTTGTCAAAAACATCAAAAAAATACCGGGTACGACTCTGGAATCCTCTTTGCGAAGGTTGCTCGTTATACTAAGAGATTTAGCGGAGGCTGATTATGCGAAGCTAATTCGACTGGCTATGAAGTATCCACCAGCAACAAGGGCATTGCTCGGAGCTCTTCTAGAAGATTTGGATAAAGGGGCGCTGACAACGCCGATCCGCAAAACGTTGAACCCGATTACCCGCTATAAGCTTTCCGGGATAGGGAATCTGATTAGCTCAGCAAAAAACTGGAACATCAGATGAGATTACACGAAGACTCAAGCCTTTTCAGACAGGCGGCTCAGTACAAATACGCTCTACCAGTTTTTGGCCATAATAGCTAGAATTCAAGAATCAGGTCGCTTTTTACCTGACATCGTTGACATGCAAAGATTGAAATCCGGTGTTTACCAGCGCCAGGGCACATTCGGGATATGATGTCCTTTCGATGCATTAACAACAAAAGAGCCGAATCGACGACGGGGAGAACATAGCGGGATAGGTCTGGCCGATGTTAAGAAGCGACAGTAGCTCGCATATCCTGCGCAACACTCATTGCGTATCGCCTTTCATCTCGCCGACCTCAACCTACTTTTCCTGGATATTCAGATGCTTGACATCAATGGGATCAGCTTTAGGCAGACGCCTGAGGAAAAGTTGGTGGTTTCTACTACCGCATACACTGAATATGCTGTCAAAGATCATCAGCTTGATGCCGGTGACGATCTGATTAAACCCATTGCTTTTCGAAAGATTCCGTAAAGTGCATTGTGCACATTCAGCTTCCAGACTATCAAAGCGGCATCAATCAACCATGTAAAAAGTTTGCGAAGCAGGTAAAGCTTGTTACGGTCTGGAAGTATGTCGCATTGTCATGGTAGATCAAGTCTCTTGAGCAGACTATTCCAACCACTATTAAGATGGAATCAAATTTGGTTCTAGAAACGCAATAATAATCCATCCTGTGGCAATTCTCTCCAATTAATTTGCAAACATCTACTGGTAAATTAATCAACTCTCGGCACATTAATGATCGAATATGCTCCAATTGCCGGATTGCGCTGGCTCATTTGCAAATAAGTCGTTTGGCTGGAAGAAATGTGCTAGTACTAAAGGAAAGAGGGAAAAAATAGAAGTCTAAATTTTGTTTACACAAATGCCGTGAAAATACGGTACAAATCACGGTATAATTCCCGGTGTGGATACCTGCTTGCAGAGTGAACTTTGAGTTGGAGTCGACCTAATTATCTAACCGCGTTAATCAATGCAATCATGGAAACCCGTCAAATTACTTTTTCAAATCCTCCTCGCTCAGACTTGCCACCTGCGTTATCGTTAAAAAGTTTTTGCCACGCGTACAAATAATCAATTCAGCTCGATTCATCTGCGTTCCTCGGCAAGGGGGATCTACTCGATAGAACCCGAACTAGCTCTATGACATGGGATTTGAAACTCCTTTCCCGGCTGTTTCAAAAGTAACTCCCTGCAAGAGGATTGCTTAGGACTGCTGATTGCAACAGTACTAATTTTAACCATCTCGTCATTTCCAACTATGAAAATTTTACTTTTTGCGCTCTCCCTTTGTGTTGCGCACTCCGTACTTGCTCAAAAAAGCAACGACACCATCCGTTTCGGACGAGACGGGAGAATAATGAGCGGTTCGCGACTCCCTTCCGCTTACCCGGGGAATGTTATTTTAGATATTTCCGCTATCAAAGTTCCTGGTTCTGAATTTGTGCATCTGATCAAGAAAGCGGCCGATTCAACTTTCCCTGTCGCTTCGGACAGCGCTTTCAAAGAGTTTTATCAGTTTTCGAAAGGAATCTTTCCGGTCTGGTATAAAACGCTTACCGGTAAGTCTGTATTGATCTATGACACGTTGAATCCGTACTTCCCAGTTGCAGAACTGCCCTCCACCAAATTCGCCGTAGTCGTCGATTCAGCCTCGCAAAGTTCCGGACAACATGCCTTTCTGGATTTGGGTAAACAGGGAGGTAAGCCTAAAACTTTTTTAATCTGGCGGGAAAGCTTCGATAACCAGATCGTCAGTAAACATTTAAAAGCTTCCAGGGACTACTATAAAGGCGTATCACCTCACACCACTACTCTTATTGATTCGCTGAGTCTCGTCTTTCGCAAGAGTTTTCCACTCATTGACCGATATCTCTATCAGGACTCGGTCAGAAATTGTCCACCTGGCGCTGACCCTCCTCTGACATTCCAAATAGGTGTAGTTGACCAATTTGTAAAAGTCGATGCAGGCATCAGTTTGTTGAACAATATGTTTTGCAAGACAGTGGATGATAATCGGGAATGGATCAAAAGGTGGTTGTGGCTAACCGGCGGCGATATAAGACTAAACCCTTTTTCAACCTTCAATCCAAATGCATTGATTGCCGATTTAGACGCAAAGATTGTTGCTAGCGAGAAGGAACTTGCCTTATTGAGTAAATATACGGAATGCTGCAATTTCGGGCGGCTCGCCTACGAAAATGCCACAAAAAAGACAGATTCTCTGGTAACGGAACTTGATTCTCAAAGAAAAAGGAAATTGAAGCTGGCATCAATAGCCATAGAATATCAAAACTGGTTAAAGAGAGTTTCCGTCAATCGACGCCTCCTCTACAAGGGACAGGTGGTCGGCTCGACGTCGGAACATATCATGTGGATCCACCACTTTGACGCTTCGGATAAATTCCGGTTTATGACTCCTATTGGTGAGCTACCTCATTTAGTCGCTCCGCAAGATGAAGTGATTGCAATGTTTCACAATGTAAAATACTCCGACTCACTATCACTGAAAGCAACGGAAGAAGCGTATCAGCCGAAAACGAAAGTCGAACAAGTACTGGAACCTATCACAGGTGCATTGAAAGCTGCTATTCCTGCAGCAAAAGCATTAGCCTCAGCGTTTGGATTTTCCATTAACGTACCGTCAAGTAGAGCAGCCGAGAACTATGCAGTATTATCATCAAAATTGCTTCTAGACCTCAAAGAGAAACAACAAGATATTGCGGATATAAAAGATAAAATTGAGGAGAAGGAAAAGGCAATTAGGGCTCCTGGCTTTCGAGAACAAACGGTACTTCGAGATGAGATTAAGCGTGACAGAATACAGCTTAAGGCTCTGCAACAGATGGTCGCTGATTCCGCTAGTAAATTGATCTCATTCATTACTTACGACAATAGGGATCAAATTGCCAATTCCATTCGTGGAGTATTGTCGCACGCTGATCTGAGGGATCTCGAGCGGCTTCTTCATCAACAATCGAGGAGTAGGTTTGTTCAATATCTCTATACGCATCGGGGTGTAACCGACATGGTCGATTACGAGATCATCGTCAAAAATTTTCAGTTGGCAAAAAAACGCATACAGTGGCTTTTGGAACAAACTATACCGGTTGTAGAAATAGATCAGCTCAACGAACACATTCCCGATTTTAAAACCATCCTCGAATACCCCGAAGCTAAACTTGAAATGGTTTCGTCCAAAAAAGTTAGATATGAGGAATTTAAGAATGATAACAAATCGCCCGATGTAGCTCGGACTTATTACAAAACCGAAACTGCGCGATGGTGGCCGACTGTTGGAGTTGCATACGTTCCCGCGTCAAGGACGGGATCGGTGTTCAATGATTCGACAGGGACGTTCGTTTCAGGTAACGACTTCGATAATATTGAAATTCTTGCGGGTGTGAAATTCTATCCCATGAGCACAAATCCATTTCGCGATAACGCCACGAGGCGAATCATTCGCGATAAATTCAATGAGTCAAGCAACATCGCACGAGGAAATGCACATTTCGTGAATACAGCTTTTCTTACAGCAGGCTTTGGTGTAAGACACAAGTTTCTCAAAAACTATTATCTGGGCCTAGGAGCCGACCTCACACCCGGACTTAGTTTCATCGCAGGAATTAACTATATTTTTCAGAAGCACTACGAGCTGGAGAATAGCCACATCAAAAACGAAATTGAGCGACCCAAGGGATTCCTTTTTTTTGGGTTAAGTGTCGACCCGAACATCGTAACAAATCTTATTGGCATTTTTAAATGATCACTCAAATGAAAAAAATACTTGTACTGCTCCCGCTTCTTCTGTTGGTTGACGGATGCAATTTTGAATTCCTTCCTGACTATGATCTCCCGCTCTATGAGCAGATAGAGATCAAAGGAACTGTAATGCTTTCGAACGTTTTTACGGGGACCAATGCCATTCCGGCAAAGGATGCAGTCGTGTTTCTGTCAAGTAATAGTACCGCTAGCCCATATCTTTATAAGATCACAGCAGATAGGGACGGGATATTCACTTTCCCATATAAGCCTGACGGACAAGAAAAATTACATCTGATCGGGCGCTATACAGATACCGCAGGGTTGACCTATGAAGGCAATTTGGATCTAACCAAAAGTGAGGAATCAACTGCACACAATTTAGTACTAACCTTGAATCCGGTATATCCGGGTGGTATTCTTAAAGTAATTGTACAAGATGCTGATCCGGCCAAACAACCAGTCAATGGTGTCGACGTCTATCTTTTCACAAACGACGAGCAAGCTGCCAGCATCAATGTCGCGAGCCCAACGGGTTATGTTCAAAGGAACATCACTAATGAGAAGGGAGTAGCTTTTTTTAGCAATCTGAAAACAGCTGACTACATAATTGTGGGCAAAACTTCCAATCAGTTCACTGATCGCAAGACCCAAGAAGTGTTGTCCACTTGGACACAGGCTGAAAAATTGTCCAGAGACCCCTTGCCGTTGACATTACAGCCGTCAACTAGTAAAGGACGTATACGCATAATAGTTACTGATGAACAAACAAACGATCTCTTAGCGAATGTAAGTGTTTATTTGTTTACGAGTCGCGTGCAGGCAGAGACAATTTATAACAAAAACAACGGACCTAACGGTTTTATCGACATGCAAGTTACATCTGCGAAAGGTGAGGTATTTTTCGAGAATCTTGCCACCGGCAGGTACCATGTAGCCATCGCTGCAGATTTTTCGGAAACGAACAAGCCAAGGCAAATCGGTGTGCCAGTAATGGTGGCGGGTGATCAGGCTCAACCGGCCGAGCTTGAAATTCCGGTTCCATAACACAGAGCTAGTGACAACAGTAAGTTTTACAGGCGACAGTTTTTGAATGATAGAGAGAAGGGGGCTTGGTGGGGAGATAAATCGGAGCACTGACCTCAGATTTTTCGAGAAATTGAAATTGCAACACGGGTCCCCTTCCCAACGTAGGATTCCAGCGAGCACGTTCCGCCAAGAAGTGCAATGCGTCGCTGGATATTGCGGAGACCAGCTCCAGATTGTACGATCGGTGACTCGGCTATTGACGAAAAATCGAAGCCGAGCCCATTGTCTTCTGCCATGAGGCTAAATACCTCTTCACCGAAATTGATGACTACTTTAAAATCTTTTGCTCTGGAATGTTTGACGGAATTCTGGAGAACTTCCTGAACGACACGAAATACCACAATATCATGCTGCACACCAAAAGAGTAAGGTTCGCCGAGAATTTCAAAGTCAGTGTCAAAGATTTTGGCATTTTGGACTCGAACAAGTTCTTGTGCAATACTTTGAACTAAACCAAAATCCTTCAGGAAATCACTGTCGAGGCTTTTTGTAAGCAAGCGTAAATCAACAAGTGATTTTTCTATAAGGTTGTTAGCTTCCTTAATCATCTCAATATTATCTTGCTGCAAGCCGGTCTCCTCTACAATATTGAGGTGAATCCTAGCTACAGAGAGCAGTTGGCCGATATTGTCGTGCAGCTCTTCGCCGATACGCTGCATTGTCTTGTTTTGAACTTCGATCTGGACATGCAATATTGCTTGATTATACTCTTTCTGCATCTGGCTCTGTTCGAGTCGGTTACGAAATTGATTCTTTTGGAATTTAAGTATCACCAGGACAAAGATTGCTACGAAAAAAAGTAACAATGCAGTGCCGAGTACTATACTGAAGAGGATTTCTTCCGTGTACGAGTGCATAGCAATCCGACTATAATCATTAAATAGAATATTAGGTTCAGGCAGCGTGGGACGAGCATGAGCGTTTCCCTCATTTTGTAATCATACTTGGCAAGAAAGTCACGAAAGCCAATAATAAAAATATCGCCTGCGTAAAAAAGCAACACCGCAAACGACAGCCAGAAAACCGGTAATCGAAAAATGGAGTCAATTACGACATCCGTATTGACAATCTCAACAAGGTACAAAATGGCCCATATAATCAGAAAGAAACTCTCAATCTGGAAGTCAATGAATTTTTCGGTATTGAAAGATTTCGGCTGAAAAAAGTAATAGATTAATAATGTAGAAACAAAAACGGGAATTGAAGCCAAAATTATTTTTTTGACTGAAGAATTTCGAATATTTTTGTAAAATGTTATGGCCAAAAGAATGTATTCTACCGGCTGATAAATATGATACTGATACCATGCTTCCATACAAAGAATCTTTTTTTGGTAATCTGTTACTAGTTCCACAGCTATGGAGCAAACCAGTAATGGTCCAAGTAACATCAGATCCTTACCAAGATCCTTTCTGCGACACATAAAAACCATAAGGCAAATGAACATCAATGCGTAATAGAGATATTTCATAAGCCTTATGGATAAGTTATAGAATGCTGGTTTAAATGTAAACTGGAGGTGTCCTGCTGTTTATGGACAAGGGGCTCCATGTTTAAAAAATGCACTAAATTCCTCATCACTCGCGTTCACGGCCAGTTTCACAGGCCAGGTCTCCTCAGCTTGTCCAAAATTTCCACTTGCATCCCGGAGTAGGTCCCCATTTGAGTCAAGGGCCATGAGAATAATGGTATTCCGATCAATTCCTGGCTCTACCGAAAAAAGGGCTACCAAATCTTCACATCCCTTCTGTGAGCGAACAAGGTCAATCGACTGCTGACTTATTCGTAGCGCAAGATACTCATTATTCGACTCGATTTTATGCTCCAACTTAAGAGGAGGATCCCTCACTGGCGTGTTTTCCCTGATTTTGTCTCGATAAGTTTTTACCATCTTGGCAATGTCACATGGATGAACGGGAGCGCCGAAGTTATGATTTTGAAGCGCTGCTGGAAGGAGACTGGGTACTACAAATACATTTACCATAATACTACCGTTTAAGTTATAAAAAATCGTTTTGATTACTTTTATGAAGGCTTTTGTTTCTGAGTGAGAATACTCCTTGAAAAATGAAAAATCGAATCCTTTCTACAATATGATCTTCGCCAAAGTCGACTGAATGTTGGTCTATTAATGATTGTCTAACCAGATTTATAAGATGCTCTATTGATATGGTTTCTTCCGATGATTTGACAATTATTGTGTCACAGATACCTAATAAATGTTCTTTTGGGATATTTTGCTCAGGGTAGTAATAAATTAATGTCGAGAAGTGGCCTGGTGGTTTTTTTATATTATCTAAGTATTGATTCGGAGATATTTCAAAGAACTCATTTCCTTCAACCCAATTCCATCGACTTTCGATAAATTTGACAGAATTCGTAAGTTTTATAGTAGATCGCTTCCAATTTTGTTTGTATTCTGATGACTTCGTGAATATTTCATACATGCTAACAATTGCTTTTTTGTCTAATTTTTTAAAGAACTCGTAACGATCTAATTCAAAAACAAAGGCATCCAATAGTATGTCAAAAAGTTCTTCTCGAACCATTTTTCCAATCGAGTAAATTGATTCGCTTAGCTGTTCAAGCGATTCGAATTTTAGCGGAATATCAGATAATAATATCGAAATGCGATAAGTGCGCCGAAAGAAATGTTTCAGTAAACTGGAAATATCATTTTCGTTGTTGTAAGATCTGAAACCAAAAGAGGGGTGCCTAACACCTTGAAGTGATTTTGCCACCTGGGTGCAGTGGCGATACAGTTTCTTATCGGTATGGTGCAACATTCGGGCAATTGACTCACAAATAGTCGCATTCGACTTGTAATTCATTACGTGGATGTAGTCGGATTTATCCGGCAGTAAATGAAATTTATTCACACGATAGTCCCTAGATCGATCTATCGTGTTTGGCAAAATATATTTAAATGGAATGCCCAGGTGATCGGCAAAATTTTTCATAATGCACTGCTCAATAAATATATTGGCAAAACCGTCAGTAAGATTGTCAAGGTGAGACTGATTGTTGGTTAGTAAGCCGATAACTTCTGGATATAGTAGCTTAAAAAAATCGATTCTGTTACCACCTGAAATACCGGTATTTACAGCGGTGACGACCCGAGAGTCCATAGCTAGATAAGTAGGAATTTGTGTAAAGTGTCGCTGAATTTCTTCTAAGCAAATGGTATAATAAGGAAATTCGATTTCTTTGTTTTGAGCTACGAGAGTTGCATTCTGCCAGGAACTATCGAGTTTCTTAAAGAAATATACATCATTGTCGAAGTGAATGAATGGCTCTGTCTGCAGTGAGTATGTATATAACTTATGAAGCGACCAATATTTATCAAAAAGCTGATTCGTTTCAATATCAAGCTCAGATCGATCTAAACAAAGTTGGACTTCGTCGTATTTAAGACCGAGCAGATTTACAACTACATCAAATCCTATGGTATTGGTGTAGAGGCAAGTTGGAATACCTTGTCGCTTCAATAGATGATAGCTGAGCCCGATGCTGAAGAGAGCGAACTTTTCGTCCGGCCAGTTGCCTTTTATCTGGTCGTAACCATTGAACCATGTAGATTGGACTAATTTCATAGTTAAAAAGTATTGTGCACAAAGTAGACTATCTTAGCACATTTTGCATCATGAGATCCTTGAACCTTTGTTGCTGCTTAAACGACCTATCAATTTTTTCCAGAAGCCTATCTTTTCGAATAAAAGATCTTGAAATCAACCCGGTTCGGAACGACTTTTCAAACCATTTGAGGGCTTCTTCGGTGTGATGCATCTGAAGAAATGCGCAACCTAATGCATAGAAACTTTCTCCCCGTAACGGACTGGCGGAGGAGACTTGGGAAAGCCGTTTTATGGCTTGATCTGGAGAGCTGTTTTGAATGTGGGCGTACCCGACATCGAGCAGGGCTTGGTCTGTAGCTGTGCCGGGGGCAAGTCGAAAAGCATCCTCATAATTTTCTGCCGATTTGGAGAAAAGACCAGCCCGGCTGTTGCAGAAGGCAATTCCCATAAGTGCGGCCGCTTTGCAGCACGCGTTTGACGTGTCTTTCTCAATAGCTTCCGCATAACTTTTTATTGCGTCAATGAATCTTTCGTCCTGTTCTAAGGCTTTTCCTAATATTAGGTTGAAAGCCGGATTTCCGGGATTTAGATCGGTAGCGCGTTTAAAGTCGGAGATGGCTTTTCTTAATGAGCCGGCTGCCAGGTACACGGTTCCCCGATTAAAATATGCATCCCAATAAAGATTATTTCCATCAATAGCGCGGTTGAACTCTTCAATTGCCTTATCGGGTTGGATTTGGCTTTGGTAAGCGAGACCAAGCTTATTATACACTTCTACCAAAACGGAACCAGGAACGCTATTGCCTATTTTTCGCTCGTTACTTTTTACAAACTCGTAGCTTACTATCGCTTTTTCGAAGAGACCTTGTGCAAATAATGCATTGCCTTCACCGACGTAAGCAAGATAGTTGGTAGGGTGTATGTCGGCGCTGGATCGGAAATCAGCAGCAGCCTTTGCAAATCTTTTAAGATTGAACAAGATTTGTCCTCGGCGGAAGTATGCCTCATGATATGTCTGACGATAGGAAATTGCGTTTGAAACAGATACTAATGCGGTGTTTGTGTCACCCAACATCAATAGCGCATTACCGCGATGAAACCAAGCATCTGCCAGTTCTGGTTTGATCAATATGGCGTCATCGAACTGCCGAAGGGATTCTTTAACTTGATTGGCGTGCAGTGATTTGAGGCCGTTCTCGAGGTAGCCGCCAGCGATAAGCGAAATATTTTGTTCTTGGTCGGGCTTTATGCCGAATTGCCTTAGTTTCTTGAAATCAATGCTTGCTTGATCAGCCATTCCGAGCTTTAATTTTGTCAGCCCGCGGTGGTAATATGCTTCCTGATAAGTTGCGTCGAGGTTGATGGCGGAGGTGAAATCTATGATGGCAGCCCGATAGTCTTCTATTTGGACGTGTAATTGGCCGCGCCCGAACCAATATCCAGGGACTTTAGGAGACAGTGCAATCGCTCTCCCATAGTCTTCGAGTGCCCCCTTATGATTTTTTGTAGCAATCCTAAGCCCTCCCCGTCTGAAGTGTACATCGGAGTCAGCGTCGTCGATATTCAGGTAACTGGCCAGATCGGCGATTGCTTTGGGAAAATCATTGATTTCGGCGTATAAATCTGAGCGGGCGCGTATTGCTGCGAGGTTAGAAAAATCGAGCTCTATCGAGCGGGTGAGATCTTTCAATGCCTTTTCCGGTTGATTCGCTTTTACATACGCCATGCCTCGGCCAAGATAAAAATCAGGGTTTTCCTTATCCCGTTTAAGGATCTTTGAGTAATCACGAATCACTTCGGCATATTTCCCTGAATTATATTTTTCGTCTAATTCCGCCTTTACGCTTGATTTTTCATTCAAAATTTTGATGGAGTTCTGGATCGAAATGGAGTCTGGCCGCAATGCCAATATTTTCTTGAAGTTGGCGATAGCTTCCGCATAGTACCTCTTTTTTTCTGCGAGCACGGCCTTGGCGGCATATTCTTTGAGAAGTTGGCTGTCTGTTTGCTTTTCCCTCTCGAACGCCTGTTTTACCTGGTATAACTTTCTCCGCGGCAGCAAATCATCGAACTGATTTCGCTTTTCAGCCTCAGTGTATGCTTCCAGCGCTTTAATGTAGTCTTTCTTGTGGAATGCATCGTCGCCTGCGGAAAGATACATGTTATAGGCTGCCAGCGCAGCCCGTTCTTCGGCCCGTTCTTTTTCCCGTACCTGCTCGCCTAGTGCTATTTTTGCTCCCGTACCTTCCTCAGTTTGTGAGCCAGTGCGATCGACAACTACGTCGTTCAAAAGGGATGTTACGGAATCGTCTGGTGGGACAAAAGCAATACGACTTACGTAAACCTGCCACTTTTTCCCATCCTTTTCCGCCCTTAATTCAGCTACGCGTTTTAGTTGCTCGTAATGGATTTTGCTTTGAATGTGCTTTTGGCTGAAAAGTGAGGTGAAATAGACTTTCGTGTAATAATAGTCTGCCTTCTTTACACTTGATACCGTGAAATCCGTAAGCTGAATTGTACGATCGACGCTCTTCGGATAAAAAAGCTCGAAGTTTCGAAGGTATTTACTAACTGCAAGGTCAATAGTGTTGTCTGCGGTTTTATGCTCGGGATTGATATCATCTTCGATCACAGCTAGGCTGTCGTAAAAAATTTTGTTTATAGAATTACCGTAGCTATCGGCTATGATCGCTTGCCGCTCAAAATCGCCTACGTCCTCGAAAGTAATTGTGTTTAAAAGGTCGGCATAACCTTTTTCAATCTTTCTTTTAGACAGAAACTGTATTTCCTGACTGTCGTGCAAGCTAAGTGTGTCTTGTGCCCAGAGATGTGCGGAGACAATGACCGTAAGGCAAAATAGTAATATCGTTTTTAAATGTTTGCCACAAACCGGGCAGCTAGTCAAAGGGAGGGTGCACATAATGAATTCTTGGTTTTGCTAGATCAGTTATCCGCAATGATTTCGATTTCAATTCGCCTGTTTTTGCTGCGACTTGTTTCATCCAGGTTAGGCGCCGCCGGATATGCTTCTCCTTTCCCTGATAAGAACATTCTAGCCGGTGGGATGCCCCTGCGCGTAAGATAAGTACATGCTATCCGAACCCTGTATTCTGAGAGAATTTGGTTTTGAAGAGCGTGGCCCACATTGTCGGTATGGCCGGTCATAATTAATCGGTATTTAGGATGGCTATTCAGGATCACCGCAACGGTATCCAGCAGCAGCCGGCTCTGCTCGCTTAAATCATAGGCGCTTTGGGCAAAGTATAGTGTGATAGGTGCAGGTTCTGGGTGATTAACTGCACTAGTTAACGTGTTTTTTAAAAAAGCCTGCCGGGAAATTCCTGGCAAATTGATTGTACCCGATGCGCTATCCATCTTAATGACATACTCGAGATTGTTGCCGTCGAGATTATCAAGAATCAGGTTACCAAAGTAACGTTGGTAATGATTCGCGTAGGCCTCAATCGCAATGATGTCTCTAGCTGAAAACGAAACCTGAAAGGAACTTTCTGCATCATTTAGTTGGGCGCATTGTTTCTTGCGGCTTTTCGTAAAAAAGAGGCATACCTGGCCGGTCAATGGTCTATGTGTGCGCCTGTCAACTATCCTAAATATACGTTTGGAGAACGAGCCAATTTGGGATGATTGCTGGTTCAAAACGAATGACTCCTGTTCTGACTGGTGAAAAGGAACGCCTATTGTTTGTCGCTCCTTTGGTACCAGATTGATTGTAATCTGATAGGTATTGGGAGTTAATGCATCTTTCGCCTTGATAAGATACTTCCTCGGTACGAATCCCGGCGCTTCAATAGAAAGCCAACTCTCAGGGCCATACACGGGCATTTGAAAATGCCCATCATTGTCTGAAAAGGTCCCTGGTTTGTTAGCGCCTTCCCTCACTGTTGCGGCCTTGACGGGCATGTGGGTCTCTACGTTGAGCACTTTTCCTGATACAACGATAGTATCCGGTTTGTTAATCAAAATTAACGAAGTGGCAAGTATGAAAATTTGAGAAATCATACTCAATCATTTTACACTGACACCCACATTTCCCAGAAGAATTTCCCAGTTTAGAAGTTGCTGGCCTTCTACCGATTTTTCGTACGATTGTAGCTGTACCTTCACAGTTTTTTGAGTAACGTCGCTATAAATTACTTCCTCGGGATTTGTGGGCGAGTAACCGGTAAAGGTTTGAGAGCCGCTGATAATCCCATAGTATTTTCCATCGTCTGCCAACGTAAGGTCTTTGATATAATTAACTTCATTCCACGAAATCTGCGTTGAACTATATGGCAGTAATTTAAGCCTTGTCAGGTAGTCTTTGACCGGATACTTTCTTTTTCCATTTCGATTCAGTGAGGACACTTCGATAGTAGCATCTTTGAGAAACAGTTTCAATGCCTGATCGATCGCCTCGTCTTTTTTTTCAGGGAGGATGTTCTTGTCGCTGATAACGTTCAGGTACTGTACAAATTCATCGACTTTTTGGATGCCTTTCTTGCCATAAGCCGCTATATCCGCATCACTGAGTCCAGGGACACGGCTCGCTTTGTTAATCACTGGCCCGGTATCGGTTGCACGTATCAAGGAAGTTTCAACCTCTGTTTTTTGTGCAGCGGAGGCCTGTTGCACCTGGGCAGTCTCACTTGCCACTACTTGAGCGGTTTCGGGCCGCGCTGTTGGTTGTCGCTCTGCCTTAAAGAGCACCTGCATATTCTGTTTGGCGGCCATTAGTTTCGTGACCGCTTCTGCTGGTGGCAGAGAAAATTCATGCTGTCCATCCCTCATTACAATTAGCACAATGTCTTTTTGATTGAGTGAGCCGGGAACGTTCTGCAAAGTTGTGTAATTGACGAGATCCTCACTTTTGTAGCTTATAGTGCAAGGGATCACCTGTACGGGGCTCGCCGTAATGATAATATCAGACTTCGCGCCGCTACCATTGTAGAATTCTGTCAGCTGATTGGCAGCGCGTATTGCATCGGAATCGAGATCGGCTATGAGCAGGTAATTGCCTTTCGCGTTAAAAGTCAGAATTACATTTTCCCGCGGAAGATTTCTTTTCACGAGCTGGCCGTTCCTTGACTCTCCAATCTGAACCGTGCTGTTATTTGCTTCGAGCAATCTGAAATTAAACCGGCTACCATTAGCAAAATAGGTTGATTCTTGACCGAGTACCGGAAAAGTGGCAAATATAAGGAGGAGAAAAAAGTAGTTGTTTTTCATAGGATCAGGCTGTTTGAATGAAATAGGGGTGCGATGACTTTATCAAAGGTACATCCACGGCTACTTCCATGCATCCCGAAATACACCCGTATTACTACCGTATAAAAAACGGTTTTCACCGTATAATTCCCGTTGAAGAGCTTAGGTAGTCTGTGGAGATTTGCAAAGAAAACCCATTCTTCCCATCAAATTCTATGAAAAAATATCTACTTCCGTTAGTCTACGCTCTCGTAGCCCTTATATGCGCGTGTTCAATGGTCAAAGTCGTCGCGCTCAATTTGCCCGCTCATCTGGCTGAAAAGCATTTCTACTATTCAGCCCCACCAGCTAACAATAACAAAAAGGATAAGAAGCCTTCGAAAAGGAAGAATCATTTCACGATTTCAAGCATTTCGAGTCGTCCTTACCTTGGTATCGGAATGGTACTTGATTCCGCTACCAATCTGTCAAGAAGTTTTGCCCTGTTTGAACTCATGCAGAAGAACCTGATTATAGTGGAGAAAGACACTCTATTTCCGGTGATGATAGACTATCAGTTTATTGCACCCTATGCCGTGACAGGTGTTTTCGGCGAAACATCAGTAAAACTTAAATTGTACAAGAATGGCAAAAAGTTCAAGGAAGTTACTGCGGGAAAAGATTGGAAAGATATTTATGGCAAGATCGCCGTAGAATTTACTGCAGGTAACAAATACAAATTGGCTTCTAAAATCAAGTTGGTTGACGAAGGAGTACAGGAAAATCTATCATTGAAGCGGATCAACGAATGTCTACCTGGGCGAATCCAGCTTTTGGTGCCGCATTCTGAGTGCGTCGATACAATGCGGAACTATGCGAATGTCAAATTTTTCAAATCCCGCGAGGCATATAATGATGTAAAAACGCTATATGGCAGATTTGCATTCAATAATGAGAACAAGTTATTCTTCTTTAAAAACGTCAATGTCCCCGGTAATTTAAAGGGCTCAGTGAGACCATTAGTTTTTCCGCAACACAAATCTCTGATCCCTGCAATTACCTATATTTCTTGTGGCAGTCTACTCGCCGAGCAGCAGGACGCGGGTGCTTCCCTGAACAGCTATCTTTCGGCACTAATGGCTTCAAACACGATACTCGCAAGCCCGTTTGAGCGTGCGATGGTCAGAAAAATTGCGTTTAGTAAAATCTCAGCAGCGCATAAGCTTTTGTCAGACAAGAGGCAGCACACCTCATCGCTTTTTCTATTGGGGGCTGCGATGAACGATGCCTACCTACGTTCGGGCGAAGCGATGTCTCAGCGTAACAAATACTATGAGAGCATTGACGAAATAAGCCAGTTGTGTATCCAGGCAGAAAGCAAAGCCCGCGAAATACGGAGCCAAAAGACCTATGGAGGAATTATGGCGCTCATTAGCGCAGCAGGTGCAGTTGCCACGGCATCCACTACCGATAATTCCGTATCGGACGCATATATGAGTCAGGCCGAGACATATCTCACTGTGTCTTTTGACCAAGCCGATCAGGTAAGTCTGGCATTGAATCAGCAGTACCAGGATGTCGAATCTAAAATCGATGCCAGAAGTTTTGTCACATCAGATGGTTCGACACTTGAGCTGGGGCGCCCCTTACTTGCTGGTGAGGTATACTATTATCTCGCATCCTCCCCAGAGCTGGTGAAGGATGTACTTCTTAGCTATGCAGCCGATAAACCCAGATTGTCGTTGTTGCTATACAATTTCTACTATCAGAAGGACAAGACAATTCTTGACGAGATATTCATGCAAATGTCAGAAATCGAGGCGCGTGTGCTTAACAATGAGATTAGGAACATTGGTCTCAGTGATAAATTGCTTTCCAGCTTTTAACAATTTATATATGAGAATACACTATAAACCTTTCCGACTCGCTGCGGCCCTGCTTATGCTTGCGCGTGCCATTTGCATGGCGCAAGATCCCGCGGCTATCCGGTCAAAATGCGACCAGGAGCTCTCCGATATCAATAATAAAGTGAATGAGCTGAATAATGACTATGAGCAAACAAAAAAAGATATGCAGGCTGGTTTGTACTGCAGTCTTTGCAATCAGAGCAAAACAGAGCTTGACAGAAGTTACGACGGGGGATTTTACAAACATGTTAAAGATGTAAAAGGAGAGGTAAAGCCTGCGAGTCAAAAGCAAATGGATGCAGCACATCAAAGGTATCTGAGCAAGTATAACAGTCTCAAATCGCAATACGATTCAAAAAAGCAAAGTTGCGAGAACAATATTGGCCAAGCCGTAAAGGCGCAGCAACAACGTGCCGAACAGCAACGACAACAAGCGATTGCTGAGCAGAATGCCAAAGCGGAGCAGGCGCGTCAAAAGGCGGAGGAGGAGCAAGCAGCCAAGCAACAAGCTCTTAACGACCTGCTCCGCCAGCAGGAAGCAGAGCAGCAGGCCTACCGCCAAAAGATTATTGCTGATGTGGAGCAGACAAAGCAGGATGCGATACAGATGTTTAACGAAACCAAAGACCGGCTTGTCAATAGCATCAACGGGATCAGTATGCCGAAGGAAACGATCGGTTTTCAGGGAAATGGAAATATCGGAAATGGGATGACTCGCGCCCCCGGAAATCCAAATATAGACGAGTATGAGTCGCATGAATACTCAAACGTTTACGCTGATCAGTTCAAGAGCACTGTCGAGGATGCTCTGGATCCCACCGATATTGCTACTAGCGTATTGCCAGGCTTTATCCGGAACGGGATTAACCGCTTCCAGCAAATGCAGGGATATACCAACCTTTTCAACGAATTCAGAAATGGTAATCTGACAACGGAAGGGTTAAACACGTATTTCTCCTTCACTCCGAATGCAGTTATCCGGGGAATCCAGCAGTTTACAGGTGGGATTGCGATAAGGCAGAAGGATGTTCTTACACATTTGATGGACCGGATGCTTCAGGATGATTTTTCAGAGGCCGAATTTGACGCTACAGTGAGACAGCTGAACCCGGCGTATGCGCTGACCTCATTGGTGAAGCCTACTCAGCAAAAACCGTGGACGATAACCGATTCAATTGTGGTAGTTGGTGGAGCAGCCGCAATGTCGATAGCGGGTGTTCCGGTTTGGGCGGGAATGGGTGTCGCTGCCTGGTATGCATTTAAACACTAGAAAGCTATGAGATGTTTTTTTATCGGCTGCTTGCTTGCCATCATGTCAGCATTACCTAATAAAACCTTCGCTCAAGGGAAAGATATTAGGTATGGCTATGAAGCGATCGCAATGCCTGTGGGAAAGGCGCTACGAAACTGGTTTTTAGTAAATGACCAGGGCAACCTTTTTGTCCCGCACGAGGGTGGAATATATGTGGTGAAAGATTCTTCCTGGTTTGTACCGCCTGTTTCAGATTTTGTTTTCACCTCGTTCGCTCCGGTTGCCAACGACACCGCGATGTTTATAGTAGCTAACAGTGAGAAGTTTTCGGAAATATACTATGTTAAAAGTTCGACATCTGCTTCTATTCAAAAACTTCTGTTGTGCCAATTACGGAGAGGTATATACAATCTTATTGTGAAAGATCAGGTTTGCTATATCTGGGGATATTGTAATGGAAGAAGTAAGGTAGGCATAGTATCCGGAAATGAAGTAAAATGGTTGCTCGACGTACCGGGGATTATCCGGCAGGTGCAAATCAGCCCCTCATCTCAAATCTATTTTGCAATGGGTAATGCGGTGTATCGGTTAGATGATACAAAAGCATTGCTAAGACTGGATAAGCCGATCAATGGATTCTGTTTTGACAAGATGAATAATTTGATTGCCAGTAGTGAACAGCAAGTAGGAATACATAATGGAGATCAATTTGTGGTGATCGCGAACGGTGTTGGTGGACCTCTTCAATATCATAATGAAGATATTTTTGTCCTTTCCAACGCCAGACAACAGATTGTGCGTATCTTTCCAGAGAAGCGAAAATAAAGGAAGTTATTTTATACCCAGATCAACGATTTTCAATCTAATTGCTTCGATCACCATTCCGACGCGGCTTTTTACATTCATTTTTACGAACACAGATTCACGATACCCATCAACCGTTCGCGGGCTGATACACATCCGATCTGCTATTTCAACGTAAGTGAGATCACTGCACGCAAGTTCGACAAAACGCTTTTCACGATCGTTCAACCCCAACTGATCAACTGGTGTTGATGAATTATCCGGGTTAAGGCCTTTGATTAACCTACTGGTTAGGTAATCGGTATAATAATGCCCTTTTGTTGAAAGAGATTCAAGAGCTATTTTGAGTTCCTGTGGCTTACAGCCTTTAAGCAGGTAGCCCACAGCCCCGTTACGGAGCATTTTAATGATTGCCTCTTCCTTGTCATTCATGGAAAGGGCAAGAATTTTGATGTGTGGCAAATTGCTTTTTAACCAGTAAGAAACCTCAAAGCCGTCCATATCGGGCATGCTGACATCGAGCAACACGATATCAGGTATCATATTCAGACCCAACCGCTCTATCAGCGCGGCTCCACTGGATACCTCAAATATCACCTCGAATCCGTCAAATTTTTGAACAAGCCCGGAGAGAGCCTTAGCCATAAGCTCATGGTCATCGACGATGGCAATTTTTGTCATGATTTAGTTCTTCGGAAGGTTAAAAAGCTTTCCTACAAATTTAATGGAGTTATGTAATAAATAAGGGTATATTAGAGAGACTAATCAATGAAATGTATCATATTTATTCCATTTTGATACTTAAATCAATACCGAAGGAAATCTATAAAGACTTCATCTGCTAATTCTAGAATGTTCACGGCTCTAAATTGAAGAAACATGGATGAAAAAAGCCAAATGCTTGAGAAGGAAGAATCTCGAAAATACTTCACATGGAATAATGGTGCAATGTTCCAACCCAGTATGTCGGACCTCATGCACGTTACCAAAGAAATGCTGGTTCCTGACGATTCCCCTGACATTACCATGTGCTGTGAGGACCTGGAAGACGTCAGACTGGCGCTTCGCATTTGCAGGGATTATAATCTTCCTCCTGTATGTAGATCCGGTAGACACAGTACTGCGGGGTATTCTTCTGGCCGAGGGCTTATAATTGATGTAAGCCGGATGAAAACGATACAGATCTTTCCAGATAAGAAAATAATGAAGGTAGAGGCAGGTGCGACAGTGGGAGAAATTGGTCGTGCGCTAGAGAGACACCGGCTTCACATCCCATTGGCTGGTTGCCATACCGTGGGGATAGCGGGCTATATGCAGGGAGGCGGGTATGGCTATACGTCTCGAGAATTCGGGATAAACAGTGACAATGTGATTGGTGTCACGGTTATGCTTGCTAGTGGCCAGGTTGTTGAAGCACACGAGTCGAGGAATAAGGATTTGTTTTGGGCGGTTAGGGGTGGCACAGGCGGGAATTTCGGCGTGCTGCTTGACATAACTTATAAATTACACGACTTGGGCCTAGTTTGGGCTTTTGCGCTTAAATGGAAGCTTGTGGATGCTCCGATTGCTCTAGTTGAACTTCAGGAGAACTATACAAAGAATTCGCGCTTTTCAAAAGTCAACTATCAGGCAGTGCTGGCGAGTATAGAGGGCTCCGATGGAAAAAGGGAGCCGGGCTTTGTTATGCTGGGAATGTATAGTGGAACACAAGCCGATGGAGAAGAAGCGATCGCTTCACTTATGAAACTGCCGGGAACCGAGTGTATTTTTAGCAAAAACTCGACATACGGAGCGCTAAATGACGAATTGTTTGGCCTTCTCAACCCTCCACCGAAAGGAAAAGACATAGTCTTGCTTCCTATTAAACGTTGTGGCTACATCTCGAAAAGACTTACTCTTGTGGAATGGACCAGTGTTGCCCATTTTTTTGCCACTACACCCAATGCTTTCAATCTCATTGCTATTGAACCTTACGGCGGTACAATACAGAGCTATCCGATTAAAGAGTCTGCATTTATACATCGGGAGGTCTTTATGGATCTCTTTGCTAATTCCTATTACGATACGAAAAATGTTGTCACTTCCGAGACTGAGGCGAGGCGGTGGTTCGCGGAATTTGAAAACCTGATGGCTAGCCATTACAGCGAGCATCGCTATCAGAACTATCCGATGCGAGGCTTTGACAATTATCGATGGGCATATTGGGGAGACGCATTTAACAGCCTCCTATTTGTGAAAAAAAAATATGACCCGCAAAACATGTTTAAATTTGAACAAAGTATTTCTCCCTGCCCTGCTGGTGGGGTTGTAAAATGCCCCGAAGCCCCTTCAATGTTTTCAGACCTGAAAATCGAATAGTCCTTTGCCCAATATTGTTCCCGGCTCTGGAATCGACCGGGAACGATATCGAAGAAGATTCGCTATTTCAGGTCGATTGGAATCTGAATACTCCCGTATGTAAACCCACAATGTGAGTCCGAATCAAAGAAACCCATATTATAGTCAATTAACCATTTGGTGCGGTAGTCTGTCGGATCTTCTTCTTTGAATTTAAATGGGAGATTCACTCCGTTCAAATCGATCTCTTGGCACCGGCTTAAGCTGTGCCTGTAATTGAAGTGAAAGAATAAACGGGTCCAACGTATAAAGCCGGGTACCGGAGCTCCGTCGGCGGAAGCCAGCGTCTCGTAGAGGCATTCTAGTCGATGTTTTATAGTAACGACTTCTACATCCTGCTCATTGTGAGTATACTGAAGCTCGGCCAAATCCTTCTCCAACAATGATATTCTTTTTTTTAAGAATTCATGAGGGGATGCATAACCAATACGGCTAAGATATTCCTTCGTTTTATCGATCTGAATAGCAGCGTCCCGGAAATATCTTCCAGTTCCCATACGTTGTGCACGACTCATGTCATCAATGGCTTTTCCGGAATTCACGGACTTTATCAATCGCACATTATCGGTCGTGACTATTTCTAGGTGAAATGGATCTATCGGTTCACCAACACCTGATATCAGGTTACTTCGCCCTTGAAACTGTGGGTCATTTAATAAATTCAGTTTAGCATTTAGAAATTGCGGAATATCTGTACCGGGAAGATTCAAATCGGTCGGCGGGTAAAGAATTTTCGCGTGCGTTACGGACACATTGACGCAAGGGCTGTGGGAGCGCATGGTGGGTTTATACTCCTGGAAACGAAGAATTCTGTCAAAATCTAGCTCCTTACCTACTGCAAAACTGTTTCCAGATACTCCTCGTTTGTTGTTAGCTCCATCTGGATCAGATGGTAGCCTTACTTGAAACCACCCCTGAAATTCCAGATGCAAAACGGCGGGGCTCCTTAGGTTCCATTCAAGCAAAGTTACCATGGTTGGTCTAATTTCCCTGGGCTTAAGATTCTCTGCATTTTCTGAAAATGTGAAGTCAGGATTAGGGTGATTCTTCACACCGAACAATACTCTACTTTCAAATTCGTCGATAAGAATGTGGAACGACTTAGTAATAAATGCAAAATCTGCTGCTAGAGCCGATATCTCAGGCCGGGAGGAATTTTTAATCTGAGTTAGTATCTCGCTGGCCGATTTTGCCAAGGTATTTAGGCGCTCTTTGCCGAGGATTAACGTAAGTTCCGGTTTGGGGATTAGGAGACTGCTCGGGCTAATTTCGAAGCCAGGTCCGAGACGCGCTTTTTCGCCATTCGCACCACGTACTGGAATCTGGGTCAAGAATTCCATCAATGGCCTAATGATTTCACTCATAAAAGGCAAGAAGACAAGCGATTCGATCGCTACTAGTTCCTCAGTTGTGCCACGTCGGTCGAATACCTGGTAAAGCCAGCATAACATTAACTCATAGGCACTATTGAAAAGTTGCAAAAGGCCGTAGGGGATACCCTCGTCAAGATCCTTAGATATTAGCGAAATGTCATTGATCAGGCAGAGCTGAATATCATCAGCAATACGAGTCATTGGATTGGGTAGCACATTGCGGCATGGATCGAATTCGCCATCGATCAGCTTTTCTTCCAGATATTCATTGTAAATACTCGAGAAAATGCGAGCATGGGCTCTTTCATCGTTGGCATCTGACCCTTCGCCCTGTTCCATGATAAGATCGATGAGCTTTCTAGCATCCCTGGCATTTGTGACGACATTATTAATTGGACTTCGGTAAGATATTTGGGTGGTTCGAGTTCCGTCAACAGGGCTGTACTGATCCTTATAGCTGATAAACATTTCGTCAGTGAATGCCGATTGAATGTCAGTGTACAACTGATGTAATGTACTATAATAATTCGGTTCAGGAATACCCATTTCGAGTAAGCTCTTGTGACCTTCTCGGGGAGGAGGCGCTTCGAACTTAATAAACGCCGCCATTCTGTTCGCGTCGAACTTTTCGAGCGTCATAAGAGCACCTACCGGGGAGTTCGTTTGCTTGTAAAAACGGGTTTTATTCGGGAAGTTGGGTCTTGTAAAGCTGGGAGAGCCACCCACAGAGATCATTAGATTTATAGCGTATGTTAGGTGTTGCATTTCCTCTCGGGCAACAAGTAATAGCTCCCTTTTCCATTTGCGTATCATTTCAATCTGATAGTATTCGCGTCCGTTGCCGGACAATTCTTCGGGATAAATTTTTAAAGATGCTGCGGCAAAAAGGTACTGACACATTAGGGTGTGTTCGAGTTCCGCCACCTCGCTCAAAGCATAAATTAATTCGGATCTGTTGTCAATAGCCATACAAATAGATTTGGTTTTTAGAACTTACAATAAAGGAATCCGCTATTTATCGAGGAATGACAAGCGTCGCGGTGGTCCCTTTCTTATTTTCACTCTCGATATTTATAGAGCCTCGCAGTAGATTTATGCGATTTTTAATGTTGTGAAGGCCAATTCCTCTACTGGAAATTTTGCTGAATGTTGAAGGATCAAACCCTTGGCCATCATCCCGAACTTGAATGAGTAAGTTATCCTTTGAATACTCCATTCTGACGTCGATTGTTTTAGCATGTGCATGTTTAACAATATTTTGCAGTAACTCCTGCATCATCCGAAACACAACAAGATCCTGATTGCCCGGAAGACGATAGCTTTCGTGGTCGATGGTTAGACTAGTTTTGTACCTTTTCGTATTTCCGAGCATATAAAGTTGATGGCGTAGTGCATCTTCCAATCCGATTTCGTTGATAAAATCAGTATTCAGTGATCGAGACAAGTTCCTCAAGTCGCTGATTGCATCAGAAAGTAAATTTCGTGCATCTTCTAAGGCTTGCTTCGTCTCGTTGGATTGGTCTTGAATTGCGTCAATATCGATGACTACGACTCCGAGGACCTGACTGACATTATCATGCAGTTCCTGACTGATCTGTCGGAGAATTTGTTCCTGGATCTTATGTTGCGAGTTGACCAATTCTTTTTGGAAGTGTTCATTTTCTCTTTTCAGAGAATTTATTCGGTCGGCGAGAGCGAATGACAAAAGCAGCACCTCGGTCATGTGCCCGATGAAAATGCAGTGTGTGGTGAAAAAGTTACTCGTGATGACATTATTTATTGTAAGCAAGAATGTCATTGTAAAAACGGCGAAAAGAGTCCAGGCACTGAGGAAATATCGCGCCGACCTGATGCCACGCTTCAAGCTGTCGATACCAGCATAAATACAAAATATGCATATCACCAGACTCAAAGCCTGAGCTGGGCCGACGGACATTGCATATGACCCAAAGATATTAATTAGGGCAATGAAGAGAAAAGCCACTATAATACCTTGCGCGCTGAAATAAAGTTTCTTTTCTCGTCTGGATATATTCAGGAAGTCCAGTGTGAAAAAGGTGATAAATATATTCGTGGCACAGATTAGAACGACAATATTTTTATTGATGGCAGGTATCGACGGCCAAATAAACTGAAACGCAAAACCTTGAATACTTAGATAAAATGCAGTAGACCCGATTACATAAAGTATATAGAATAGATAACGTCTTTCGCGGACTGAGAGATAGATAAAAAAATTGTATATCAGCGCAAAGATCATTACACCAACATAGATCCCCCAAAAAAGATAATGTATTTCACCGCTCTCTACCAACTGTTCCTTGGAGGCTATCGCCATTGGAATCTGAAAGTTGAAACCTGTGTTCGCTCGGATGTAAAACGTATATATAATTCCTCGTCTCAGATTGAGAGGCAATATCAGGTTCTCCGTGTGGATGGGCCGTTTGTGAAACGGATGGCTAAATCCCGAACTGAAATATTTCTTGTGGTAAGTCCCCTCACTACGGTATATTTCTAAGTTTTCAATCAATGGGGCCATGACTTCTAGGTAAAAATCATCTTTTCCTAATGTTCTTACATGAAATTTTATCCACACTGTATAAGGAATAAGGCCCAGATTGAGGATCTGGTCTTGGGATCTGATGAAATGTTTACGAGATATTTGGTCGACTTGCGACGTGCCCATACTATCCACAAAATATTCAAGATGTTCTCCGATCAATGTCCGCGACTGGGGATGAGCCGTAATCACTGATTGTGCAGTTGTGACTACCGGTAAAGAAACAAAAATACATATGATGGTGACGAACTTAATTTTCATTTTGAGAGGAGTGGTAAGGAGGGACAGTGTATTTTGCTGTGGGCTGAACAAAGTCAACAGGAGTCGTTTATTTCCGTTTTTTCCTTTGTTCGCATGTCAAGTCTAGGTTATATTTTAAGTATTCGAGTTGCCTAAACACGGTATGCATCTAATCTGTTCGGTTGACACCATGCGTGTTCAGATTATGATTTAATCAAGTCCAGATTTTTGATGAGGAAATTATCAAAAAAGAAAGAGAACTTAGCTACTGCTAGCAAAAATTGATTCTGCGGTATTGGCTGGCGCTAAGTATCAATAGCCTGACCGTTTATTTCCCCTTCCTTTCCGGAAAACTACGGTAGTGAAAAGGGTATTTGCCACGGTGACAATCCAATTGATATCTGTCAAATTTGTGCATGCAGCAGTTTGATGAGCTTGCCGACATAGATCCATAATATACCCATAGCTGGAATATTCAGCATGGTAGATACTACCTTTAAATTAACATGAATAAGGCGACGTATACATATACCAGTTCAAATTTTAGATGCTTGGTTCTCGGCTTACACCGCACAATCATAGATGGGGCCTAGATTTTCAAGGTATAACAATAAAGTTTTAATACTTCTACCTATGCTTATACTGATCATTTTGCTGATGGCAGCGGGTACACTAGGAGGCCTGCTCAGTTACTTGGTGTTCTTCAAAGGTTTGCGAATGCCAGGCGATTCAACTACCAATGCTCCTTCATTTAATGTTCAAGACGCTCCTAAATTCCTTGCTCAGCTACTCGATTTATTGAAGAGGCATTGGGAACTAGCAGCTTACCTGCTGATGGGAATGGCCGGAGCACTCCTTGTTCCGCTCATAAACGAGTGGGTAAATGGATTAAAAGGAATTGAAGACTTGATGCCCAAGAGCACAGCAAATCTTAGAGCGCCGGCCGAACTCAAACTAAGTGGATGGAAACAATTTTTGGTCTTTGACTATGGGATAGTCTTTGGGTATAGTGCTAACCGTCTGTTCGGAAGTTTGACAGGTGCGGTGATTTCTCGACTGGCTAATTTCACGCCTAAACCAGGAGATACTAATATTCCATCGGTTAGAGCCGATTTTGGATTGGAATCGATCAACTTGACCCTTGGTCAGAAGGTTCCTAACGTTTCAGAGACTGATAATTCCGCATCTGGCCCGTTTCAGGCTGCAATTTTACGAGGAAGCCAAGAGTTCAATTCCTTGGTTGAAAACAAAAATGCAAAGATCGTTTTCAAAGACGAAGAGGGTGATGGATACGATAGGTGGATGACGCCTCTGCTAAAAGAGCAGTTGGACCTACTGGCTGATTCGGTGCAATCTGAATGGGGAGGAGCGGTAAAACTTCGCGTAACGGAAGCCTGGGATGACAAAGGTGAGCACTCTAGCAGCAGAAGTTTACACTACGAGGGGCGGGCAGCGGATCTTACCACGAGCGATCTGGACAAATCTAAACTTCCCCGATTAGGCAGGTTAGCTGTCGAAGCTGGCTTTCATTGGGTTTACTATGAAAACTTGCTACATGTACATGCATCTGTAAAAAGAACATAATTAAATTCTTTAAATCCCATCATAAACCATCAAAGTCATGACTATCAATGCACCAAAAATAAACCGTCGCCCAAATACGGTACTTATTGAGCTTAAAGCCCCCAAGAATGCCCCATTCGCTATGGCGGCAGGCAGCTCTATTGCTGGGTTAACCCAATTAGGAATTGAAACGGACAGCGCTTTCGCAGCAATTAAGATAAAACCTACCAACGCGCAAAGACTGTTTATGAATCTTAATAATGAAGATAATCAGCACTTACTGATCAGAGCTAAGTCACTCACTGACGATCAAAGAGCTACCACTCTCAGCAATCCTGATGTTGTGGCCATTTGGTCCGATGCTATCGTTGAGCCCTTCGCATGTCCTATTCCTCCATGCGACTGTTCACCAAGTACTCCGCGTGGGAATTTGGATAATGTCGCAGACTTTCTAGGTGTAACCGCATTAAGAGCGAAAGGAATACATGGTCAAAATATGGTCATTGGGATTGTGGACGGAGGAATTACTGCGAAAGGACGGGTGTTGGCAGCCGGAGAGACGCCGGCGGCATTGATAAATAATGTGATAGGCGGATGGCCATCAGACTGGGGAACGGCAGCACGTGGATGGAACTACCATGGTAATATGTGCGCAACTGATGCATTAGGGATGGCTCCTGATTCAAAAATATACGATTTGCGAATTGCAAGTCCGGATGTTCCCGGTATGCTGTCGAACGCTATTAGTGCATATCGGTGGGCAATCAATCAGTATAAGGTCAACGGTACGCCTCATGTGCTGTCAAATAGCTGGGGCATGTATGAACCGGCTTGGGCACCCGACTATGTGAATGATCCAAATCACCCTTTCTCGCGTATTGTTGTGGAAGCCATCGAAACAGGTATAATAGTTTTGTTTGCGGCTGGTAACTGTGGAGATACATGTCCCGATGGACGATGTGGGTCTTCGGTTGGCCCAGGAAAAAGTATTTGGGGCGCCAATGGACACCCTAAGGTTATTACAGTTGGAGCGGTCAATGTCAATGGAGAATTTGTGGGATATAGCAGCCAGGGGCCGGCATCCCTTGACCCGCATAAACCTGACTTTTGCAGCGTTACGCATTTCACTGGATATTTCAATTCGGATACCGGTACATCTGCTGCAACTCCTGTCGCTGCCGGAGTGGCAGCGCTGTTAAAGCAGGCTGTACCGACACTGACACAAGCCCGGCTTAAAACTGCCCTTAAAAGTACAGCAACGGATATAGGTCCTGCTGGTTGGGATCAACATTCTGGCGCAGGCATTATTTCAGCGATTAGGGCGTATGATTCACTGATGCCTCCTGTAGCCTCAGTAGCGAGTAACGCTGACGTGGCTCTAGTAGAGCCGTTTTAGTATTTTCTTTAAGTTTGCTAAAAACGGCCTATGTTGTTGACAATCAAAAAAAAATCAGCCTCGAATGGAGAAACAAAGTCGGTAAGTAAAGATTATGATTTCACATCAGGTGAGTTGAAAAAACTTTTTAATGAAATCAAATTAAACCATTCTTCCGATTTTGGGCAGTTTTCTATGATATATGTGGATCCGGATGAATATTATTTAGAGGGGGGGGGGATGACTACCAAATTCAAACCGCAGCTTTGGCCAACCAAATATCAAAAAATTATTGAAACGTTCATGGAAGATTTGGAATCTTCTGAAAGTGATCGAACATGATGCTTACTCGACGAGTTTGCCCTAATAGGAAAATGATTCTCTAACACACCTCATGGAAAAGCAAAAGAACTATCCTACTCCGGTCTTCAGGAGGTTGAAAGGGTATGCCTTCGACCCATCGTTTTCCTCAACATTGAGTAAAAGACAGAGTAATGAAGTGATTTATAAAATTCCCTGGGAGGAAACAGGGACAGGACCCTGTGGGGAATATGTCGAAGTAATAGACTACGATCCAACCAAGCAATGCTTCTACAAAGCAATTTCTTTACAAGATCCACTTGTACTGGCTGATCATGGCCTTAATCTTTCAGAAGGCGATCCCCGATTTCACCAACAGCAGGTATACGCAGTTGTTATGAACGTAATCCACCAATTTGAGAAAGCTTTGGGAAGGAAGATCATCTGGTCCCGAATTGTTGATTCGGAGGATCAGGAAGGGACGACATCTTCTGGGCATTATGAACATCAATTTGTGCCTAAACTCCGTATTTATCCTCATGCTATGAGACAGCAAAATGCTTTTTACTCACCATCTAAAAACGCTTTGCTATTCGGTTATTTCAGGGCATCCAGTAATTGGAATGGGAACAATGTCCCAGGAGCGACTATTTTCACTTGCCTGTCTCCCGATATTGTATCTCATGAAGCAACCCATGCTATCCTACATAGTTTACATCCCTATCTTACGGAAAATACAAATCACGATATGTTCGCATTTCATGAAGGGTTGGCGGATATCATCGCGTTGTTGCAGAGATTTACATTCAGGACCGTGGTCGAAGACCAGATTCGCAATTCGCGTGGGGATTTACTTTCCACTGAAAATATACTAGGAGACCTGGCAATCCAATTTGGACAAGCAGTTTCTGGTAACAGGCGCGCGCTTCGTAGTTTTTTGATAGAGAAAGACAAGAATGGAAAATGGCAGCCCGGTCAACCGGATCCGCAAAAAATCCACCAGGAGACAGAGCCGCATAATCGCGGGGCTATCCTAGTGGCAGCTGTTTTCGATGCATTTGCCCGACTGTACAAATTTAGGGTGGCCGACCTGATCAGGCTTGCTTCGGACGGCACAGGCGTTTTGGAACATGGGGAAATCGATCCTGACTTGGTGAAAAGGCTTTCGAAGGAGGCGTGCGAAATTTCTGAAAAGTTAATGCATATCTGTATCCGGGCGTTAGACTATTGCCCGCCTACCGATCTGACGTTTGGCGACTATTTGCGCGCGCTCATCACCGCGGATGTAGAACGAAATCCTGATGACGAAGAAGGTCTTCGTTTCGCAGTAATGGAGTCTTTTCGTAACTGGGGCATAATTCCTGAGGATGTGAACACATTTTCGGCAGAATCCCTGGAATGGCAATCTCCCGATGAATATGTTTCTAATCAAGCGCTGCTAAACGAGTTTAAGGAGGATATCGTAAACTGTTTTGACCCGGACCGCGCCAAGACTAACAGTAACCGCCAGGGAAAAGACGCATTGAATAGTATTGAGAAAATACTTCGCGAAAATGACCGGGGCAAAATCTTCAATGAATCACGACGTCTATGTGCAGCCGTGCATAGTATTTTCGAGGGCAATCTGGAAGGCAAGGAGAAGCTTCTTGGAATGGACTTTGGAAAGATCTCTTACGATTGCGTAAGTCTGGATGAAAACGGCAATGAAATTTCTGTCTCCCTTTCTACCAAAGTCGAGCGTGACAAATTTCAAGTGTTTAAATGTCGGCCGCTTATTGTATCGGACCTAAGTTCCGGAAATACAATTAAGACGATGATTATCACTTTTCTGCAAAAAGTTTACGTTGATCTGACAGGCAGTCGATACCAGGGTTATTTTAAAGATGACATATATGCTTTTCGTGGAGGGGCATCGATGATCATCGATCTGGCGACATTAGACATCAATTACATCATCATGAAAAGCGTGAATAATGCGGGCAGACTTGTCAGCCAGATTGAGTATGCGGTCAAAGCATCTAGCTTGGGAGATAATAACGCATTACTAATGCAGTCCGAGGAGCCATTTTCAGCATTGCATTTACACTAATTCATCTAATATGTCAGTCACAGCAACAATCAGAATGTACAACCAGAAGAATCTGGGGGATTGTTTCCTACTACACTTTACAAACGAGGATCAGGAGACTTATCTTCTGATAGATTTTGGGTCCTATGAGGGTGACAATACCTACCGGGAAGTCCAAATAGCCGAGAGTATCAAAAGTACGGTTGGAGACAAAAAGCTGACTATGGTACTTACGCACCAGCACAAAGATCATTTAAGCGGCTTCTTGCACGCCGGTGACATGCTTAAAGGAGAGGAAAGGGAATTGTGGTTGTCATACCTGGACAGTGAAAAAAGTAAGGAGGGGCAGGCAATTAGATCGTTGACCGAGAAATACTGGAACAAGAACAAGAAAATAAACGAGCTCATCAAAACTCAACTTGACCCCGATGGTCTTATAAGTTCAATGCAGAGCCAAAAGGCCGGTTTGGATTTATTTGCGGAAACCCAAAGTGGGGGATGCGCCCTGAGCAAACTACTGGATATAGCTCAGCATAACGTACAATTTCTCACTCCGGGTGAATCTTTTTATTTGCCAGGTACGGGTAATGGAGTTAAAGTGTACGTACTAGGCCCTCCTTTTAATGAAACGTCGCTTAAAAAGCTTAATCCGGACAAGACAGATGCCGTAGTTGGACTGGACATGGTGATGGACTTCGCCAATATTGATATTGCTAGCACGCTGATGTTGGATGCTCTACAATTGGCGGTTGGGAGAGAATCGTCGACGGAGAGTGATTTTCCGTTTGCTAAGAGGTATGTTGACATTGAACTTGCTAAACCTGCCAGCATCGGACCTTCATTTGAAGAAAGCACGACAAGAAGTACAGCCGCTGCGGAATCGGCTTCCGATTCCAAATCAGTTAAATCTAACATCAAAGACTTGTATGAATCAGAGCCATGGCGACGTATAGACGCGGAATGGCTCGGGGAAACAGGCAGGCTATCGCTTCATATGGATTCGCTCACCAATAACACGAGCCTGGTTCTAGCATTTGAATTGGTAAAATCCAAGAAAGTGCTTCTTTTCGTGGGAGACGCACAGATCGGTAATTGGAAAAGTTGGATGAATCTAAAGTTTGACAATTCCGAGGTAACCGGTAAAGATTTACTGTGCAGGACAGTTTTGTACAAGGCGGGACATCATTCGAGCCACAATGCTACGCTGCGAGAAGGATTGGATCTGATGAACGATAAGGAGCTAACCATTCTGATCCCGGTTAATGAAAAGGTAAGTACCGAGAGGAAATTTGCGATGTTGAGACCCGATATGTTGAGAGGTTATCATAGAAAGAGCAAAGGGAGAGTGTTCCGATCTGATACCATCTTCCAGGACGGCAGTCGGTTTGTTCTAGAAACTCCGTTTGTTGACCAAGCGAGCGTAGGCGACACGCTTTATGTATTCTCAGACAAGCCTGATGAAGATCATCTATATATCGAAGTAAAAGTAAAGGATTAGATCTTTGTTAAACTTAAATTGCTCCAATATTCTGGTGGAACTTGGGAGTGCGATCATTACTTGCTTAGGTTAGTGGGATGTTCGACGAAACAAACTTTCATTATAAAGTTTTTTGGGGAGCGAGGGATTTGAACGATTGATTTAACGGACTGACAATCAGCAAGACCACGATCTTGTAGAAATCTCTTCCATGACGCACGGAAAACTCAAAATTCTGATAGGTCTATGTAGTGTAATGTATTGACTATTAGACGTTTGAATATTTTGAGTATTAGCTTGTTACATTGAGATTGGGTCGCGGATGCTAGACATGGGTGGCTATTTTCAAACCTTGGCAAGCCTCTTCAGCCTGGTCTGATATGCCTGTAGGTAATTTCTTTTGGAACGATCATTCAAGAATGAGACCTTGACCAAGCTTTCGACCTTTTTCGAATTTGAAAGCATCGTGTTGAAGATGGATGTAATCGATTTCGTATTCAAGCCTGCTTGCTCTCCAAGTGTATGGAATCGTCTGGCAATATTCCCCTTTGATAGTTGAGCGGGCAAGAGCCCATCTTCCAGCGCGAAGTCGGAGTCATTTACATGAAGTCGGCTGTTAAGAAGATCATACGCAGGACTGAGCCTGAAATCACCCATGCCGGTTTCAATTATCGAAAAGTTCTTAAAATGGGCGTCGCCATTTGAAAATAGATAATTGAACATGATTAGTTGAAATAGTTTGGGCGATTCTAGTCTATAGATTGGAAGATATTTCTTCATTACGTTGAAGAGGTCCAGATAGTTACCCAGATACTTGTAATGTTCCCCGTGGGTCTGAGGACTTCTGTTGGCCAAAGCCGCGAAATCCTCTACCGCCTTCTTTTTATTTCCGTCATGGACATCAAAGCGCTTGGTCAGATATGCGGGTTTACCGTTTTCAAAGAAAATAAGTGCATTGTCTGCCGTTTCAATGCCATAAACCTGGCGGGCTATTTGCATCGTCAAATGTTCATTGGCTGGCATTTGATCTGGATTACTACCGATGGTGGGTATCGGTTTAAGGATGTGCGTTCCCTGCTCGCCCTCTCCAACCAATCTCAACTTACTCTTGACCTGAATTATGGAAAATTTTTCTTGGACGCCGGAAATTGACACTCGCCTTTGGCTCTGCAAGAACGCTATGTTAGCAAGGCCCCCGGAAGCTGGCGAGTCATACGGTAATACATGTGATACTTTCGCCCCATTGAACATTCTTTTCAGGCATGGTCTGCTGTAAGTATCATAGCCTTCGGCTAATGTACCCGGACAGTATTTGATAATAGGTATACTCATGCCGAGTCATTTGTCCGTTTGACTGTGACAGCTCCAATTGCGTCGTACTGCGCAACGTTCAGTAAAAGCCCAAAATAGTCGTCCTCGTCAATTTTTAGGGACCTGCAGATAACATGCTTGTTAACGCCCTCCGGCAACATATTAGCAAAGAAGGGAAAAAGAGTTTTGGCGTTATACACCTTGACTGATTTCGGCAAAGTGAGGCTAACAGGAGGTTTCTGGCTGTTTGCTATCCAGGCATCTTCGTAGGTGAAACTAAACGAACCATCGTTATGCTGCATTAGCTTGCCAGCAACTTCGCCTTTGTACATAATTTCCGCCTCCCTCATAGCTATTGATCCATCGATTTGATTTGTAGAACGAGCTGCATTCCGAGTACATCCGCAACTTTCTCTAATGTGATGATGGTAGGATTTCCCTTTCCGCTTTCTAGCTGTTTCAATGTTCTCAATCCAACACCTGACATATCGGCAAGCGTTTCCTGGGTTATATCAAGAAGTTTTCTTCGTTCCTTCAATATGCTACCAAGATGCATTGCCCTTCCCGTTTGTAAAACCTATTATTCAAATATACGCTAAAAAGTGCATTAAAGCGCTCTTTTCGATGTTGAAAATTGTTATTGGCTGATAAAAGATGGCAAAAGTGCGCTATGTTGCACTTTTGAAAAAATACTTGCGAGCTTTTCTGAATGGGTTTTACCAGAGGGGGGAAATTGAAATAGAAGAATATTCGCATTCTATAACTGACGCTACTTTTCGAAGAAGTCGTCAAGCAATACACTTCAAGTTGATCCATCTGTGTTTACAAAATTTCCGAATGAAGCAGGCAGAGTCTGTTTGCAATTCGCGAACAGAAAACTCAACTATAAGACATCTTGCATAAAATGATCTAGTGATTGAGTGCGACAACTTGACATCATCAGTTACCGCACTCAATCTCTTAATCAATAATCTGCAAAAACATGACCTTCATATTCACTGTACCCTTCTAAAAACAAGTCTCTGGCGAAGGCTTCGTAGTCAAAATATTTCTCGAGCGCGGATGGCACACCGGACAACAGTCCTGTTTCTTCGACGTATTGATAGGCGTATTCAAGCTTTGGATCTTTCATTGATCCGCCAAAGAATCCGCGGTAGCTTTCCCGGAAACTTTCAAGTTGGTCTTCCAGCTCATAGCGATTGTTTGGCCAATAGTTGATCTGTTTGCAATAAATCTCGAATGCTTCGGCAGTCTCGTCGTCCATTTCACTGATGGTTTCAAAGTAGCCGAACGCTTCTTTGTGAAGGCTGCATTCAGATATCAAAAAATCCGGGATGTTCTCCCAATCTTGGAACATCAGCTCTGGATCTAGTTCATTTCGATGAAATTCGTGGCAATCTCGCAAGAATTCTTTTAGATCTGAGTAGTCTGTCAGGTCAAACCATTTACCGAATAGCGATCCATTGTTGTACTGGCTGTAGGTTCCCACATAGATTTTAGGAGTACTTTCAAGATTTCTCATGATTGAAAGGCATTTAAGTAGCTAAGGCCCGGCTTTGTGCTCAGGGCAATCGCTGCCTTCCACTCAATGAAAAAATGACGGGGCTCGTCCCCTTGGTAGCAAGCCCATCCGGCGGTTTAAGGTGCGGCTGGCTGATGCGGGATCAGCTAAAAAGCCGGATGACAAAGTGTAGGCTTGCAACCGTCTTTTTTTACTTTGTAACTTTCGTTTGCACTGAACACGATCTAGCCGATGTCCTTCGAGTAGCCACCGACTTAGCCCCGTCTCCAGCTTTGACCATATGTAAGCTATATGTTTGTAGCAGTCCCAATATGGATTTGTAGGAGCGACTGAAAGTGCCAAGTCGATTTGCAATTTTATGACCCGAACACAATCCGATTATTGTAACGTCTTTTCAGGTAAGAAGTCCCTGGGAGAGAGATTGAAATACTGGGCCAACTTATCAATGTGTTTGAGATTGTATTTAGCCCGATGATTGGTGCTTTCCGCATTACTGATGAATGCTTTTGTAGTTCCAAGAATACTGGCAATATCCTCTTGAAGCAAATTATTAGTCACACGTAGTTCCCTGACGTAGTCGATTACGTACTGTTCTATTCTGCCAATGTTGTCTTGGTCCTTCATGCTTGGGACGAAGTACGGGAAGCGTAAAAATTTTCAGTACACACATGTGTGTCTTTTGGTAACTTTCGATATATTTGTTTTAACAATCGTTCGCATAACGTGTGCATATGAATGATTGTCGGCACTCATAGAGTTGCTATTTTCTTTTGTTGCCCAAGTTATCGTAAATGCTATGGCCCTTCATGAACTCTCCAAGACGTCCGCTCGTAACGAGCAATACCTGCTGCTTTTCCGCAGCGGTAACGAGCGAGCACTTGATTATTTTTACAAGCGGACTTATGACAGCCTACTTTACCTTGGTAGAGGGTTGGTTAATGACGAGTTTCTGGTGAGCTGCATCCTGCACGAGTGTTACCTAAAAGTCTGGGCACATCGAGATAAGATTGAAAGCCTCTCTCACGCATACCGGTTTATTCGCCTCAACCTTCGTTGGCAGGTGTTAAAGCAAGTGCAAAAACCGGCATACCAGATATACCGGAAAATGACAGAAATAGACCACTTGGAACCTTTCCTGGGTGAAAAGCCAGATGTGGATAGCTACTTCGCGGACGGCACTGAAGGAAAGAGGTTGGAAGAAATCTCGAAAGCGATCTCATTTCTGCCCAAACAGCGTCAGTTGATAGCCAGCCTTCATTTCAGGGACGGGCACAGCGCACGCGAGGTGGCGAAAAGAATAGGAGCCAGTACGCTGCATGTGACCAGCGAAATCCAAAAAGCCATAGAGGAGCTTAAAAAAATGGTAGTGCCCCGCACGACCGTGTCTATAAGGCAAGCAAAGCAGTCCGATCCTTACGATCATATTCTGAGTACCGAGCAGGCTGCGGTCTTCGAGCTCAGACAAGACCAGAAGAAATCTTTTGCTGACATCGCCTCCATGCTAGGCTATCCGCAAACCCAGGTACAGCAGCACTACATTAAAGCATGTCAGCTTGTCAAAAATCATCGGAAACAAAATGGACGATAGATCATGGAAAAGCTTTTCACCACGCGGAAGATCCGGGTCTTGATCGATTCGGACGACATAGATCAGAAGAACAAGATTATCGATACCCTCTACCAATGGCGCTACATCTGCTTCAAAGCCGCCAACCAGATCTATACGCATCATTACGTCCAGCAGCAACTCAGGGAGATGCTTTATTTGACCGAAGGTGTAAGGGCCAGGCTTTCTGACATCAAGAAGGACGAGTATGGGATACTTTCTACGTCACGGATGAACACGAGCTATCAGGTGCTTGCCCAAAACTATAAGGGCAGTATCCCGATGCACGTCATGAGCGCCTTGAATGGAAATTTGGTTGCCAGTTTTAACAAGATGAGCAAGTCGCTTGCTAGCGGTGAAAGCACATTACCAAGCTTTAAAAAAGAAATCCCGATCCCATTCAAAGGAACCGATGTCAAGAAGCTAAGAAGCAGCAAAGAAGGGGCAGTGTTTCATTTCTCGCTTTTTGATATTCCGTTCAGAACATACCTGGGGAAAACAGGCCATGACAAGCGGGAAATGCTTCAAAGGCTACTCGCTGGTCAGGTCAAGCTTTGCACCAGCTCGCTGGTGCTTGACAAAGGAAAGGTTTTCATGCTCGCTGTTTTTCAGACAGAATGGGAAGGGCAACAGCTTGATCAGGATATCATAGCAGAGGCGAGCTTGTCGCTGGATTACCCGATCATCGTTTCAGTCGGCTCCAAACGATATACAATTGGAAGCAAAGACGAGTATCTCTATAAGAGACTTGCGATCCAAGCTGCCATCCGGCGGAAGAGAAAGGCAATGGCCTTTATGAATCAAGCCAGCCGAAGGCATCTCAGGAAAACGAGCATCGATCAGCTGATACAATCCGAAAAGCGGTATGTGTCGCACAAGCAGCACGTATACAGTAAGAGGTTAATTGATATATGCCTTAAAAATAAGGCAGCGACTCTTCTGCTGGTGGACCAGACGGAGAAGGAGCAGCAGGCAAAGGAAGACCCGTTCCTTTTCCGGAATTGGGGTTATTATGGCCTCAAACAAAAGATAGAGCGCAAAGCCGAGAAGGCGGGAATTGCTGTGCTAGTAGAATGAACTTTCACAGAGGCTGCTTGTACAGCCGCAGGATGAAACCACTGGTGGTTTCATTAAGTGCCCAGGGGCACATACAACTGGGTTAGCTTAATTATCAGTAAACAAACGTGGCCCCAAATCAAGCAGGTAACCGGTCCCAGTTACCTGCATTTTTATGTAGCTCTATTCTGCATCAACCGAAGCCTTAGGCTTTCTGACAGGGGGCTTTCCGGTATACTCAGGTTTTGGCGCTTCGGTTTCGATGACCAGCTCGAAGCCTTTGGTATTTTGATCAAAATCAAAGGTGGAAATCTTGAAGATCAGCTTTTCGCTTTCGAAGTTGACGTTACCTTTTTTGAGAATAACGGCTAGTGGAATTACATGGCCTCTGCCACTTTTCTCAAAGGAAAAAGTTTGATCGGAACCCGCTGCCGGAACAAGATATACGGATTTGATTTTTCGCTTTCCTTCCTGGGTTCCAATTTTGAAATGGGTAGATTCAGGATCAATTCCCAGGTCGCGTAACGCGGATGCCGGGAAAACAAGCTTGCCGGAATTAGAAATGTAACCTGTCGGAAGTGGTGAGGCCTTTTCAACCGCTTTGGTTTTGGAGACGTTTTCCTCCGGGGAAAAGAATTTAATTGCTTTCAGTTTCATAGGTGCAATTGGTTATTTTAGGCTAAAATAGGTTATTCTCCACGAAAACCCGTATTCATAAGCCCAGACCGTGTTTTTTCTGTTTTTTGAGATTGGTTTTTAGCTCTTTTTTGAGGCCGATTTCCAAATTTTGAGCCAGCCTCTTTTCAAGAGAAGAAAGCGAATAATCACGGCCCAAATCAGAACCCTTGATCTTAATTTTCTTCTGCATATTAAAGAATGCAATGCCGCGCCCGATGTAAGATTTATATCCCACAGTCATCAATTCTTTTTTAAGCTCATCAATGGATTTTACGTTATCTAACAGCTTGTCAATCGTCTGCCTAAGCTTCAAATGTGCATGGTCGGTTACTGATAGTTCCTGTGTCTTTCGCTGGTTGATGCGCATATCAGGTGCTTGGACTAGTCCCAATTTATGCTCCATTTTGCGAGAGAATGTCCCGATCCGGGCGTAGTTCTTAAAGTGATCGGCTGTATTTTTCCCGTTATGGTTGAGCCGGTTTCCAACGATATGAAAATGGTGATTGTTTGTGTCCTCATGCTTGAAGACAAGCATTTGGTTCTCTTCAAATCCAAACTCCTTGGCAAACTCAGTAGTGATGCTGGTGATGGTCTCGTTACCGGGTCTTTCGCCCGGCGCGAAGCTAAACGATTGATGCCAGATGTATTTAGTCAGCTGCGTATTCCTCGAGTGATTATCCTCAAATTGTTTGATCAGGTAATCCAGGTCTAGTTTTCCATCTGGCTGTATTTTAATTCCCAGGTTCTGTATGTAGACCAGTTCTCCACGGACTTCTTCTATGTCCAGCTTTCTTTGCATTTTCGCTGAAACCTTTTTGTCATAGTAGCAGTACTCGATAAGCCTTTTGGCGCTACTGCCCAAACTTGCTTTCCCAATCATACCTTCATCTTTTTAAGTACCGTGGTAAGAGCACTTTCAATCTCGTGATGGACAGCGCTGGCTTCAGTCTTCACTACTTTCCAGGCCGGTTCCAGTTCTAATAGCGGGATCTGGTAGTAAGCTTCGTATTTATCGAGCAGCTCACGCGCAAGCCGGACGTTCAACCGGCACTCTTCAATAAGTTGCTGCTTGCTTTCAAGCTCGTCAGGAAACAAGGACAGAAAATTTACAAGCTCATTTAACCATGAGCACAGGCTACCAAGTGACTGCTTTATGCTACGGATCTCAAAGGATTCAAATACCCACAAGGTGATGAGCTCAGCAAGTAAGCGGACACGCTGACTGCTCTGTTGCCACTGTGCGGAAAGCATCTGCTGATCTTTGGTCTTTAAGACTGCCAGAGACAGGATACCTGAAAGCTGTTCCAGAATTCGGACTGTGTCAGCGACCTGTTTTGGGAGCGATCTTTTCTGCGGCTTTTTAAAAGGGACGTCCAGCGCCAGTGTCAAGAAATACTGACTGGCGGAAAGCCCACTTTTCGATATGATCTGATTGATCTGGCTTTTCTGTTCAGCACTCACCCATACTGAAAAATGTTCTCTTTTGGCAGTGCCCTTTTCCTTGGGCGGTCTGCCTTTTTGTTTCTGATTTTGCATATGTCTTTTGGGATTAGCTATGAGCCGGTAGGCGAATAGCAGGGGTCCAGGGGTTTCTCCTGGCCAGCTCCGCCGGGGAGTCGCTTTTTGCGACGTACCGGCGATAGCTGGCTAGGGAGAAAACCACAGCCCACGTTCGAAACTGTTCGAAAGCGTTCGCTTCCGTTCTAAAAAATTCGGATTTGTTTGAAAGTGTTTGAATTCGTTCGAAAGCGTTTGAAGTTGTTCGCTTTTGTTCGAATCTGTTTGAAAAACAGGCTGTCTTTAGCGGCTACCTAACGGTACTAACACCCGTTTACCCTGGGAGTCATAGATGTAGTGTTTGCCGATCTGAGGCTGACCTTTCTTAGGTAAAGGCGTTAGTTGGAGGTACAACATCTTATCGTACTCGACGATTTTTCCTTGCTCCATGATCTGTTTATAAGCCGGTGCATTCTGGTACTCGTCCAAAATTCTTTGCCGCTCTACATACTGCTGCCCGTGACGTATTAATACATAGAACAAGACCGCAATGACAATCCCTGCAATAGAGTAAGGGGCGCTTACGCCTAAGCCATAGAATAGCGCTTGGTTACGGTCTTGAAACTGCAAGAACCGTTTCCTGCCTTTCAGCTCCAATGCGGCCCGGTCGATGGCTGCAATGGATTTGCCGACCCTGATTTCCAGACTTTGGAAATGTTCCTGGGTTTCGGTCAGAAACAACGCGGACCAGTCATCGATCTCGTGTCCGTACTTGGCCGCATATTTGCCCCTGGTCTGGGTAAGACGATTGGGTTCTGAACTATTCATTGCTGAAATTTTCTTTAAGTTCCTTTTTCAGTCTGAGTCTTGCGCCTGGTGGATAATCTTTCAGCGCATAGCCGTTACGGATACCATCGAGGATCTGTCCGCCCAAAAGTGAAGCTGGTTCAAAGTCGCCAAAGCGTCTGAGGTCAAGTCCGAGTGCGGTGCAGTTTTCTTCGAGCTCTCTGGACAGGCCTGGAAACTGGTTAAAGCCAAAGAGGTTTTGCCAGATCACGATTTCAAATTTCGACCCTAATGCTGCCCTCATTTTTTCCAGAAACTGTATGCTGGCCAGATACGCCCCGCCGCCACCAATGATGATATGGAAGACGGCCTTAATACCTAGCTCATCACACCATTCCTTTAAATCGATATCACGCGTGATCAGTGCCGGTAGTTGCTCACTTTCCGGAGCCCCGAAATCCATATACACTTTCTCGAAGGGGCTATCTACCAGGCTTTCTACATAGCCAATGAATAGATCACGCATTAACCTTTCTCGATTGTCCAGCAGGGAGAAGGCTTCAAATCGGTCTTGTCCCAGAAAGGCGAGTTGCCTGGACGAGGTTTTTGTTGAGCTGTCAAGGTCGACAAAAAGAGAAGAGTGTTCCGCTTCCGAAAGTGCCCTCAGATAGGTATGCAGGCTTTTGCCTACGCCGCCTTTGGCCTGGACGATAAAATGGAATTCACGTTTCATTGTTTGGTTGAATGTTTTGATTTAAACTTAAATTGGTCTTCCAGTTTGATTTCATCCGGATCGGTCACCTTGAAAACACTGGGTTGAATGTTCTCAGCGTCTTGCGGTTGATCCGGCTTACGTATTGTCTTATCCACGGCCTTGTGAATCTGCCCAGTCTTTTTTTCCTTGAAGTAAAACCGGCAGTAGCGAACATCTTCTGCTGTGATAAGCCCTGGCCTGCCCAATTTAGCGCTGATTATATCCGCGATTCTGGCACGCGTGAGGCTAGCAAATATGTCTTCTCGAAAGAGCCCCACCAAGGCCTCTCTGCGTTTCCGGTCTTTCTGTTCGAAGAGCTCGATTAACAGCTTCTCATCGATCATCATCCGAAGAAACCGTAGTTCCGGTCAATACTATACGACTACCCTGTTGCGGGTGAAAAGAAGGATGATAGTCCAGGTAGCCATAGCTGATCAGCTGCCGCAAACATTTGTGATAAGTCGCTCCGGATTTAATCCTGGAAAAACCCATCAGCTTCCGGCGACTGGCATAAAAAGGGAGTTGCGTAATCCCTTTGCCGTAGTAAAGAAGCGCGGTATAAAGGCTGATGTGATAAGAGTTCAGCCGGTCATCGGATTTGACGGCTTCAAGTATCGCCATGTCCATGGCGGCGCTTTCGTCGTTGAGCCTTTTCATCGCTTAGAGCCGTTTGGGTTAAGCATCGCAGCAATGTCCCGCTGGCTGTAAAAGAAGCACCCACCGATCTTGGTAAACCGAAGATGCCCCTGGATGCGAAGGTTCTGCAAGGTGCCCGGTGAAATGCTTAACATCTTTCTTACCTGGGCACTCCTAAGCCAGGTGCTATCCGTCGGCTTATCTTGCGAAAGGATTGATTTGAGCTCTGCAATGATTTCATTTTTCAGGTTTTGCAGATCCTCCCTGGTGATCATCTCTACATTCATTGTTCTGCAAGTTTATTGTGAAACATTCCGGCACGATGGTCGCCGGCCGCTTGCAAAAGTGAACGGGAGAGGGCTGATTCCAATGACCAAACTTAGCAGCTGGTCATCAGCAGCCTGGCTCCGAGCCGGTCAGGATAATTTTAAAGAGCCTTAGATGCTCTGGGACCTCGATTTCTTTGCTCGTCTTTTCTTTCTGAACGGGGAAATAATTGCGGGCCGTTTCGATGGGGATGGGCTTCTTGTCGTGCGTGAAATATTTACTTACCAGTTTGTACCAGCCGCTTTGTTCCTGAAAATTGAAAAGCCTACGCTCGTCAGGAAGCACCAACGCTTGTAGTTGATGGATGAGGTGAACGAAAGTGGGGAGGTGCTTGTCGCGAATATCGATCTTGGTCTTTGTCTCATAACGACGAAACGCGTCGAGTTCTTCCTTGAGCTTGATGATTTGCTGTTTAAGTCCGACGATTTCTTTGTTGTTTTCTGCAATAACCACTTCCAAGGCTTGTGACGAGTTCCACTTGTCGATCGAGTGGAGAAAGGTCTGGAATGTTCTTAATCGCTCAGTCTGTTGTTTCGCGCGTAGTGCTTTTCGGGAAAATGGATCGATGAGCTTTAGTTGTGCAATCCGCGTTGAAACGATATCAGAAACGTAGCTGTGAAAATCGCTCTCAATGCCTGAGGCATTTTGAAGGTAGTGGCGAAGATGGAAATCGTAAAAGTCAGAGAAATCGTCTTTTCTGAGCTCGCAAAGCTTTAAAAAGAAATGATTGTCGTGAAAAGAGCTCCTGATCAGTGGCGTGCCAATTTCGAACTGGTTCGGTCTGAAATTCCAAGGATCGCGGATTTTAAAATAGGAGTGCACCATGGTCTTTTAACCATAAGTTACATATCGCTGTAGAAAAATGCAAGTAGGATTAGCTATAACGGCTATCGGTCCGGATGCACGGCCGTTTACTTACGCGTTATATTCGCGGTCTTTTCGAGTGCAATTCTACTCCGTCCTGAATGTGGGGAAGCTTACAGTCTCAATCGGTTGGCGTTTTCTCGCCGTAGGATTCTCATCATCTTTTGTATTTGCAGCGGCCTCTGGCCGGCAGACGATTCTATATCACCACGACAGCAACGCTACAAGTCGCATTTTACCCCAGCTTGATTTCTGAAAAGCGCATTGCGAATTCTAGCGGATCAAAATCTGTTTTGAAAAGTTTAATTCCTTTCTCCACAGCTCTCTTTTTTAATTTTTCTATGTCTTCTTCTTTAATCCTGCTGCCCATGTAGATGGCTGTTGGTTTGGGAATTTGAAGGTGTCCTGGCTCTGGCAAGACAAACGAGGCAGTCATTAGCCTCCATTCTTTTTCGTAACTCCACACATCAAACTTATAAAGGGAGCACATCATTAAAACAAATGGATTGACATAACTTTCATTCAAATATGGCCTGGTATCGAATAGCGTTTTTGAGTAGATCACTGGATATAGAAAGCACTTTGGAGGCATTGATGTACTTACCAAGTCCGTCAAATCGTATTCGACGCAGATCCCTTTGTGATGATTTGAATAATGAGACCACATCAAAATTGAATCATTAACCTCACAAAAGCAGGCAACCCGCAAAGATTTACGCAGGTTTTCCATGTTGTCCCGATGACGAGCCATCTCATATACCTGTTTCTCAAACTTAATCGCGCTAAGCACTTCAGGTGTTACTCCTAATTCTCTTAACTCATCTTCCCAACTAGGCTTCATAGTTTCAGAAATCAGCGAAGCTGATGAATCGTATGGATCATTAAAATCGGATGGATTGGACAGCCATATAGCCTCCCTATCAAGACTATCAAGCGTATATTCGGAGACTGTGAAGTGTTTATAAAGCTTTTTCGGGATATGAGGGATTAATACAGTTTGTGCTTTTCGGATATCTCCTACTTTCAAAGCCTCAATAATCTCGCTTTTCCAATCATTGTCCATAGATACATCTTTAAGAGAACCTTTTACAAAGAAACCCTGTTCTCTGGATAAATACTACAATTTTATACCTTTGAAAGACCTTCTGGAAACGATATCTGCCATTGATACGATTGTCAAAGTCGTTGGCTGGGTGCGCACGTTCATTAGCTGGTATATCAAATGGTTTAAATCAGAACTGGTCGAGCTAGACCAAAGCCGCGCTATCTATATGAATGCTTTAAAAAAAATGCTACGGCGACCAAAGTTTACAAAAAGCCAAATATCCTTTGGTGTGGTCATGACCTCTTTTTAGAGTTTTTCGTAATACACCTTTTTTGAAAACCCAATTTTGATGGTTCGACAAAATAAAATACTGATCTAAGAAGCTAGTCGTAACTTGCGTATATAGATAATAGATTTGGATTTTTGAACCAACACAATGGTTGTTGTAATATCGCGAGTCCAAAGGGTAACATGTGGTATTGACCAGGTAACAGCACTCATCATATGCATGCCATGCATAGTATCCATCCTTGAATTCGTGTCTTTCATGGGCGGTTTTGTGCCATTGACACCGACGGCGAATTTCTCGGACTGCAATAGCGCTATATCGGTCCCGGAGGCGTTAACGCTTTTGCAGCTGTTTCCTAATGCGGCCTGGGTGGAAGTCGACTGCGACCGCGCCGGTAAGTGGGTTTTGATTAATACGACAAATTCTTGTAATTTAGAAACGCCGGGTCATTTTCGACTGTCGGCCGTTTACAAAGAATATTTTAACCTATACGATTTTATGAGTACTAATTTGCCGAAAGCGCAAGGTGAACTAAACCGAGCAAAGGACGACATTGAGCAAATGAAAAATGCCTCTGGGTTTGAGGTTTATGAAAAGAGTTGGAGTGACTTTCTGAATCATTTGGATAAGGCGTGGAATAAAGCCAATGCGGAGACGTTATCTATCCCGAAAGCGAAATTTGACCCTTTTAAAGGTCAATACGTAAATAAGAGGAAGAGTGATCAACTTTTAAAATATCTTGACCAAGCAAGAAATTCGGACACACATTCTGTGCAAGAAATTATTGAACAACAACCTGAGACTATTATAATCGGTCCTGCTGAGCCAAACAAATTTATTGATTTCAAGAGCATTACGATAGATTTGTGTGAAAAAACAGTATCTGAATACGATGGGCCTGCTGTGCAAGCGGACTTTATACCACCATGTATCCATGCTATTGCTGTGACAAACCACGGAACAACTTTTCAGCCACCAGTTGAACATTTTGGAGTACCGTTAACCAAAGAGAAAGACCCTGTGGAAATTGCTGAGCTTGGTCTTGCCTTCTACCAGGGGTATCTAGATGCAATTGAAGCAAAGTTTTTTAGCTGAAAAGGGACTTGATTCGGTGGTCGGACTCTCCATAGATCACGGTTTTGCCTTAGAAAAGGTAGATTACCGAGGCAGTAGGAAATTCCTGAGTATATTTTCCTACTGCCTCTGAATCGGAAATCACCTTCTTTTTACGAACATAATTCTTGTCATATGGTGGAAATGCCTGACAATTTTATCCTCAGTTGGGAGGGTAAAGAACCTTACCTTGTCCTAAATGACTATGGTCGGGCAGAAATTGTTCGAAATCATTTTCACGTCGACCAGACAGATTTCAATATCGCGACGATGCCGCGGGGCTTCATTTCAAGCGACTTGAAAACATAGAAAAGGCTAAGCAGCTTGAAGTTTCCTATAATTGGTGTCGTTAGGCAATGGAGAGATTGTAAGGTCTAACCCATCTCGACATCCTTGCATCCGCTCGGAGAAAGAAGCCAGGTTGCCCGTCAACCGTTGGATGATCTCGGTGCGGTCAGTTTATAGCCTAAGGAGTGGCACATCTCGGGTAAATGACACATCAGATCAAGGGACGTATGTCACTTACGGGTAGCGTCATTAAAGCATAATTTTTGACTGCATTTCGGGCTTATCTAGTTCGATAGAATTGTTATATTTGTTCGTATCGCAGGGTATCAATCTGCCGTCTTCGCTTCAATGAAAGTAAAGGTTTGGGTCAATAAAGTTGGCAAAGCAGTTAGAAAGTTTTGGGTAGGAATTCCTTTTGGGCCGATCTGGCAAAATTTTGCAAATGTGGCTACAGCGTTAGGGCTGATATGGGCAATATTTACCTACAACAAAAGCCAAGTTGAAAATGTACAGAAGGACGCTGCGAATCTTCGTGAGCTAGCCCGTATTCAAAAGAAAGATAGTCTTCAATTATCGCTTTTGAACGCCCAATATTTAGCGGCGCTTAAAGAGAAGGACTGGGCTAGGTATAAAGATAAAATACTGATTGAGTATGCTCGCAGAAATTTGGACACCATAAGTTTGACTAGTCGAAAGGCTTTACACGCGGATATTGACGCTAATCGACAGTATTTGAATGCTTTCAATGAAGTATATAAGAATATTATTGAGCTCCAAGGTCAGCAAACTCGCCTACAAGAGCGTGCATTCACATTACAAGAACGAATTAATGCTCCTTTGCTCGAGTTAGATTCTCTTAATCTCTCCAGAACAACATATTACTTTCAGGGTAAGGAGTTGCTTATCAAGCTTGAAGGCACTTTTAGAATATTCAATTTAGGATTGGTGGCTACCCGTGATTTGAAGGCGGAATTGTTGTCGCTATCATATGGACAACAAGATTTTTCTTCCGTAACAGACACAGCTTCGCTTGTTAAATCAAACGGACTATTTGAAAATAGTATACATTGGACGAATACTGGAATCGCTGCTGGTAAATCTAAGCTTGTTCCGTTTTCATGTTTTATTTCACTCCCTTTGCTAGAATTGCCCAAATTGATTCGCAGCAAGTTGATCACGGTAGTTTCCGCTAAGAGTGACCCCAGAGAAAATAACTCTCAGATATACAGCTCTGCTTTTGAAATATTTATGTTTAAGAAAAAAGGTACTGACTATGCGCATGAAGTGTTCAGCCGTCCTACTTTCTCTGAGTATGAACTGAGGTTCCTTGAAAAACAGTCAACTCTACTTCGGGTTGAATCGTTGGACAAGTATAGCAATAGCAGGGCGTTTGATCGAGATATCAATAGGTTAACTGACGAGATAGAGAGAAGCAACGAGCGCGTAAAATTGCAGAAAAAGATATATGAGGATGTAAAAAAGTCCCTGATAAAATGACATTGTGCTTCTAATTTCAGTGGGTGCTGTTTTCAATGTATACTAACTAATAACTGACGAAGGTACCAGGGCAATAATCGGCGGCGTTATCAAATTCATCTAAATATCCTAATAATCTCCATTCTGCGGCTTGGAACGTGGGCTCTGATATTCGACTAGGGATATAGCATTGGAATTGTTCTTTTTTACAACTAGCCACTCACGATTTATGACGTCTAAATAAGTGACAACGTCTATTTGAATAATAGATCCTTGAACAATTGTTTTTTTACTTCATCATCTGACAAGTTTTGCTTCTCGTGCTCCCGTATATACTTTATAAAGGCTTGTCTTACAATTTCATCTAACTTTTGGGAAAGTGGTAAGAGAAACTCGAGTTTGTTTCTCTTACGAGGTATAGTTTGGCCGTGAACGTAGAGTGACCTAATTGTATAAGCTTCTTTCACTGTTTCGAAAATTTCCTCGCGCTTGTCGCGCTTTTTTGCGAGGAAGAAAGCGCACCTTTCTGACACCCTATAACTAACTTCGCTATTTTCATACGAGAACAAGCATTCAAGGACGATAACTAAGTTTGAAATTTTGAGCGGGATTTCGAAGGTTGATCTTGCCTGTTGAAGCAACTGAAAAGCTCTAGCAAGAATATTAAGTCCGTCGTCGTTGACCAATCCTCTTACTTGGTAACTGTATTGGCTTTCTCTTAACTCTCTTTGGAGTTGACTTCCGTCGTCATGATGATCAATTTTAAATATCTTTGACAATCTTCTATGGAACGCCATAGCCTTTTTTAATTCAATAGCATCAAATTCAGTCGGTTTAAAATTTCCAGCACAATTTGAATTAAATCGCATCTGTCCAGCATAAAATGTTTGCGGTTCGTTGCCTTCAGCTATGACAAAAAAATTTCCAGAATTACATGAATTATCTTTGATGAACCAAAGGCATGTCAAGTAATCGATTAGGAATGAATGCGCGTTTTCGGCAACCTCAGTTGGAAGTTTTTCCAATTTACGTTTTTCTTCGAAGTAAAAAGGATGTAGGGTCAACAAGTTACACTCAGTAGTTCCTACCATCTCATAGAAGTCTTTTGTAAGAATCTGACTGAGGCGGTGTTGAGCCGTTGAGATAACACCACCGTCAACTTTCACGTCAATATTCGATTTAACGATTAAGTGACGTATTGATGCTATCATTTTAACTTGCATATCTATCGATTATTTAAGTGTACGAGCGACGTCTGCACCATACACTTTGCAGTCTATATTTTTAATATTGTTCTTCTGTTCATTCCAGTAGTCCCCGACCAAGGTAGACTTTGAAGCTTTTAACCCTTCGAATACCCGCTCGCTGATTAAAATTGGCGGATAAGTTGTCTTTTCAACTATCTTTCTTATATCGAGGACTTTTCCTTGCGGGCTATATATTTCACCAGTTGACATAACTTGAAATATGTCGGCATAGTCTTCTAGTGAAAATCGTTCTGTCGTGGGGACAGGTGAATATATGCTACTTGGTCTTTTAAGATTTTGTAAGGTATACCTGGGATAAGAATGAATGAAGTATGGATTATTCTTTCGTTGTAAGGTAACTTCCACGCAGTGCGTTTCAAGAGTTTTACTTGCAACATCGGTTAATCGGGAAGCCAGGTTTGCGGGCTTTCCACTCCAAACGAGGCCTTTGTTCTCAGCTCGCTCGGTCCCATTTCGCTGAATCCCTACCTTTATGACCTTCAGTTTGCCAAAATCAATTCCGATTCCACATCGGAAATCGAATCCCTTAATTGTCTTTTTCAAGATTCGCTGACTTACATGGTTTAATGAGATAGCGCACGAAACTGCATTTTGAAAACAATTCTGTGATGGAAATACAATCATCACTCTATCACCAATTATGTTCCTAGTAGAGCCACTGTGATATCTTCCTATTTTTATTACTGACTTGATAAATGCAGTATAAATTTTTCCCATTAAAGTGTCATTCAACGCCTTACTCATTTCTACTGAATCGCGGATGTCTATATACAGAACACACGTTTCTATAATCTTACCACGCTTTTCTGCGTTTCTTTCGAACGTTAATATCTGATCATCCGAAGTAGGAACAACCTTTGTATCGATATGGGCGAAATTAGTCCGGAAAACGTCCAGTATATCTATTTCTACTTCGTTTATGATATTATTTATTGACATTACTTTGCCTTAATTATCCTGAATATTTGATTATAATTCGTTCCTTTTGGTGGAACTATTTCCTTACTAATGTGTGGCCATGCTGGTTTCCCGTTTTTCCAATACACAATTTCTTCTGGAGTAAGTTTGAAAAAGTACCTAACTATCGAGTTGTCGAAATGGTTTATACAATTGTCTTCACTTATTCCCTCTAACCTGAATAGGTCTGTCAATGGTTTTCCAACAACGGTGAATTCCTCGTATTGTCCAGTCTTGTTGTGAAAGTAGATAAGCTCTCCAGCATGGAGTGCAATTTTTGATTGAAATACTGTACCCGTTGTCTTTTTAATAATGTCCTTAGCGTATTGGAATGCATAATATATGCAATGTGAGATATTTTTTTTAATAAATGGGCGCCCAAAAATGCAAATAATTCCATCTACGATTATTTTCTCGACTACGCCATTGTTATCATAGATGCAAGGAATTACCATGTCGTGATATTTGTTAAATATTACGATAAATTTTTCCCGTCAAGTTTTTCATGTATTGTTGAGAAATTTGAAATATCAACAGATAGAAGTGCCAAATCCACTGTGTATTCTCCTTCCAAATAAGTCGGGTAGTCTGAATTTGATGTTATTAGGGATTCACTAAGCGATTTGAGTTTATTGCCATGATGCTTTGTTTGGTATTTTTCGCGATACGAATCGTTGGCTTTCAGGTTTGGCATTATTTTTGCAGATTTTGTATTAAGTATGTTACTAGCGAAATGACTATGATGAACAGGCCAGCAAAAAGGAATCGTAGCGACCATGTTACGCGTTTGTATTTTGTCCAAGCAATCGACGAATTTATATATATCTGTTCAGCAAGTTGATCAGTGTAGAGATTATCATCGTCAAGTATTTTCTTTGCATGGGCTTTGTATGTAGCGGCGTCGGAAAAGCTTTTTGATATCGTTCCAAAATATAGAATTGAGTTGGAAGCGTTATTTTTTAGCTTTGGATTTAATGTAAGGAAAGAAAATATTGTTGACATTATTGTACTTATGGCATATGCGATGGTGGCCCAAAAGATAAATCTTGACTTTGAGATTGCTTCAAAAACCGAATTAGCATTTGTGTAAGCAATCGTTAGTATTATTCCATATACGGTTAGTATTGCGGTAGCTTTTGATTCGGAGAAACGTAACCAGTCAATGTTGTATTGCAATATTGACCAATAACGTTCATCGTGGTTAGTTGCGTTTTGCGTTGGCATCTTAGTTGTTAGGGTTCATTCGTTAGATAATCATTTTTTTTGAGTTTCTAAAATATGGAGTATTGGCGCTCATCCGGTTTGTCATTCCCTAGCGGCGGCAAATTCTCGTATGGCCAAAATTCAAACTTCGGCTTCCCGTCCGGCCGCGTCTTTGAGCTCCTAATGCTAAAAACTGTCCGATGATCCAGCGCCTCCGATGGCAACATGAAATCAAATACAGCCTGCATATCAGCGTTTTCAAAATGCTCCGAAAGCCAAAAATCTTTCAGCTCAGGCGTTAGGAACAGCGGCATCCGGTGATGGAATTCACCGTCATTGTGAATGTTGGACATCACCTCATTTGCCGTCCGGGTCGGCATACCAAAGCTGCAATTCTGTCTTTTTTCACCAGCAGGTCCAATTGACTCAATGATCTGAAAGAGCCCAGGCAGAAACTGCATCTTACGGTCTTTCGGCCAGATGTAGCAGGGGACTTTCTTGGCCGAACTCTGAATAGCTCTGTGCTCATAAGTACCTGTTACTGGAATAAGACACCTGTTCTGCCGGATTCGATGCGCGTAAGAGCGGCTGTCACCCAGCACACGCTCTGATCGGATATCCGCCATCTTGGTCCGGCGCTTCCGGCGCTCGACCGGGTTCTTCTTGTAAACAGGATCCAGCGACCATTCCATTTCAGAAAGAACCAGCTCAGTTCTCGCGCGGGTGATGACCGGATACTCTGGAAACGCGAACGAGCTGATGTGGTCATAGACTGGTGAGTCCTGAACAACCCGTTTGTCTTTGATTTTGGGAAAAACCTCCTTAGTCAGCTCAATATCGCTGCGAAGGGATATGTCGTAACAGTGTTGACGTCGGAGCAGGTACTGATTCATATATAAAAAAGGGTGCTTATCTTATCATTTCGTACAAGTCAAACTCATGCTCGGGCCCGTTGGCTGTGACAGTGGCTTTGAGCCAACCGAATTTCAAATCCATCTGGATCACGATGGAATCATTGGAAGTGACCGGCATATGAGCTTTGATGTAAGATATCATATTCCGCTGATACAATTTAATCATTTTTTTGTTCCAGGATTCTTCACGGAAGGTGCAAAGGAACAGGCTGTACCTGGGGGCATTGATCAGGGCGGTGATCTTTTCGATATCGGCGGACAGGTTCAAAAGCTTTCCTTCCTTGCCAGGCAGCTGGGCGGCATGCGCTTTTCCGGACTTCTCATCCTTGTAGGGTGTGGCCATAAAGCCAAAGCCCTCCTTGATCCCTGGCCAGTTGAAGCGTTGCAGCACGATAAAGTGGTTTCCGTGCTGTGTGATGCACCGGATCATGGGTAGGTTCAGGATTTCAAAGGGGGTATAAGCGGCTACCGTAACGGGAGTACTGGTTAACGGAAGTTACGGCCGTAAGGAAAGATTTCCAATTGCACGGGCTTCTTTCGGACCTGGTTGTGCGAGAACAAAATTAAGGAACGAGCGACTAATGTGGCGATTCCTTACGACCTGCGGTCTGCGCAGAATAAAAACTATTTTGACATTTGATAGGATTGTGGTAAGATTATGGGCAGTTACATACCTTACCTCTCTATAATGGAAAACATTTCTACCCCTACCGAAAATCAATCTTTTGAACAATTTTCAAAACAGCCTCTCGATTTTGGCCAAGAAGATAGCCTTGGCGCCGTTTCTACGTTAATCTTGGTAGCTGGCATTATATCGGCCGTCATACTTTTTTTCTCAGCGGCATTAGTTACCCAGCACTCTCCGTACGGCCTCGAGTCAAAAACGGAAATTAGCGGCGGTGGACTGGTTCTCTCGATTGGAACATTGGTTTCGTCGATTGTTACTTATTACGCGTTACAGGTTCTTGCGAATATATCTAAGAGCCTAAAACGATTGGTAGCCAAAAGTTGAGCTGCTCAAAATTCTTTTTAATCAACACAATTACATCAAGCAATTTTTAATCGTCCGTAGCGCGGCGAAAAACATAACATGGCCCTTAATCGAATTAGACCCGAGCATATACAACGGGTTTCCAGAATTGTTCACTTTTATGACTTGCAATGTACACGACATCCAGAGTTCCCCGATGGTGCTGAGCAAACCCCATGGATGAGTACCATCCGACGCATAAGGAGAATGGCGGACGAACTCGACCCTGATCGATATTTGAGGTCGTTTGATCGAAGATTTTTTATTCAGGACATAACTATTCGGCCTGAGGAGCATGAGATATTGGGCAAAATAAGATCGGTCAATACAGAGATATTCCCGGAAATTCAGAACCTTCGAACTGATGAGCGCCGAGAAATCGAAGCTCTGGCCGATGAAGGGGTTGTCGAGACATCACACTTTATAATTAGATACGACGGCCGCCTTCGGGTAGGGTTAGAGTATAATCATAATGGTGCCAAAATCAGCGATTTATGCAACTATTTGCAAGTAGTTGGCCGCAATAACGAATTTCTTTCCACTGTGAAATTTGTGCCCTTGATTAATGACAATCTTGCGGGAATGATGCAATCTATCAATCGCATTTCAGAGATGGTACTCAAGGTCCATAGAAACAATGTAAACGTGCTGCGTGAAATTGATGAGGGTGTTTTTACTGCAATGGAGGTGGCTGCTCGTCAGTTTGAAAATGAATACGTAACTATGTCTTGGAAAATAGACTATCGGCACCTTCCGGCCACTCCGGAAGCTTCGAACTTTTTAATTAGGCTATTCAACGCATTCAATCGCAATCCTAATTTGATGGAGATGTTCGAAACTGTGGACGTCCGTGCTGAAAATACCGAGATGAATAACAGACTCCACGATTTTGATTTTTTGCTGGACAAGGTTAAGGCCAAAGTGGAGGTTGAGAAGCGCCCGAAGCATCGAACTATTGTCAGCGAGCACATGTTTTCCAGAATACGCGAGTCAATTAGGACCCTCAATATATGAACTCATGAATCGCATCTTAGATATATACGTAAAAAGTTCTATTAGGTGGGATTTGATTTTAGTATGCTCTATTTGGCTCTTCGATGAGTTTATAGACGCTATTCCGTATAATTATCTCTCTAAGACCGATCAGATAGCATTATTGTCAAGTATCATAGGGACATGTGTATCTCTATCTGGTTTCATCCTTGCGGCCCTTACGATAATTGTAACGTTCAAATCAAACATTAAGGCAAAATCGATGGACGACGCGACCGACGCCCTTGATCTGATTTTTTCCTCGAAGCATTATACGCCAATTATCAATGTTTTCAAGTCCGCAATTCTGGAATACTGCATTATTTTCGTTGTGCTTTATTTTGCATGGATTTCTGCTGCAAACCTTGATCTGATTGCAATTAATAGGGTTAACTTCTGCGCGATACTTGTGTCCTCACTTATTGCTTTCAGGAGTTTGAAAGTCCTGTTTGGAGTTATCGACTTATCAGGGAAGGTAAAAAAGAATTCAGAGGGGGTGATTTAAGTCATTTTAATTCTGCTCAGATAATCGGTCTCGTCAATGCCTATAAACATCCAGTGTTACAGTAATCACCTTTACCAATATCATGGAAAATCCCGAAAAAGGTCTACCCGAAATTCCTGAGCATGTTGATTTTGATGCACCAGACTACCTTCTGACATTCTACGTGGATCTGGTTAATTTGGGGGACCTCAAAATACCAATTACGCTTCTTATGGATGGCTTCTTAGTGACCGGATATCTAGTTGGTGCCCAGACATTTCTAAAATCTACGCTCGACGTCATCAAAAGTGAGGACAAAGATGGGAATGATGCCTATGAGAAATACATTCAAGAGAGAATCAACGCCTACAACGACATGGACGACTCAAAGCTGACTGTATTCATCCATATAATGGAAGCGAAGTTTTTTTCTAATAGGATAGGCCTGCCGGACGGCGGAAGGGGAATTCACTTTAGAGGGTTACTCAGCAAGGTATCGGGATTCTTTCTCGGTATAATGCAATAGTTCCCCCTTCTAACGAACTAGAAAGGGATTTGCCATTTTTGCTTTATCTAGGAAGCCCCACCCCCTCAGCGACTGGTTACTTTGATCGATCAACCGGTCCAATTTGTCATTAGTATCCACCAATAGTCTATTATAGGAGGTGTTCTGAGCAATCTGTGGTAGGACAAGTAACGAGGAACGGACGTCGAACGCCATCTGCGCGTTGTAGATCCGGATTGCGTTGAATTGCCCGGCCAGCACAGAAGCCGTTTCCTCGCTCATCCCTCTTATTGAACCAGACAACGAGTTATTCAGATTAGTCGCGGAACCCGCGATATCCACACCGGTGATCTGCTGGATTGTATCGGCCAACTGCTTCGACCCGGCAATGATTCCGTCCCAGTCTTTTTCAAATCTGCCTGTACGTCCTTAGAGATAACTCCGTCACTCAAAGCATACTCACGCATCTTCTTGTAAAAGTCGGCCAGCTTCGCGTCCATAATTTGCGCTTTCAGCGAGTTTACGACTGCATTCCGCATAATTGTCTCAAAGTCGTCGGCAAAGTCCGCGGCAGACGACTTTCCGGCCTGTAAACCTGCCACCATGGCGTCGGCAATCTGGGTTTCGGTGGTGGCAGTCAGGAACTGGCGGAATTCGTCGATCAGCTGTTTTTGTTTTTCCTCCGCCTCCTGATAGGTTTTGATTAGTAGTTCAAGCGCTTCCAGGTCGGCTGCGACGACTTCTTTCCCGTTTAGCTTGCCGCCGCCTTTCCGGATCTCCGCTAACAGGTTGATAAAATCCTCGATGTCGTTGTATGCGGAGGTGTCGATGTTCTCGAACTTATACTTGATCTTCGTTTCTGCCTTGCCGGCCGTCGCGAGCTGCTGAGGCCTTACAATTTCGGGAAAGCTTCTAGGGTCAGCAACGGCTTTGATGTCGACAGCGGGGCTACGGTCAGTCTGTAAGTTCAGGATCGTGTCTAGACTTGATTCCAGGACTTCAAACGGGTTGTAAGCTTGTGATGTTCTCATGTGCTATGAGTGGTTTTTTTACATCACAAAGGTGGGGCGCAGGATTAAGTGGAACCGGTTCGAACCGATTCAGTAATTTATAGATACGTTAGGGAGTTCTTTGTAAATGTTTAATATTCAGTAATATTGCTAGTCAAAAATTATTTGAAACAAATCTTTCCAATGCAGTCAGTTTTATCCTTGATACCGATTATTATATCTTCTCTGGCCCTGACACTCTCAGTAGTAAACTTTATCACAACTCGCCGGAACCAGCGAGATCAGAATAAGCGGTGGGATGATCTGAATAATGCTCACGCTGAACTTGGTGCTGTCCATGCCACAATATTTAGAACTCTCAAAGTTTCGGAGGAAGAGCTTGCCGATATTATAGTTGGTAATGTCCCCGCAATATATTCGTCAAATGTCAGCGATGGGAAAAATACCGAATTTCATCAATTGTCACTGATCATCGCCGTCGACGCATTGACAGGAGAGAATATTCAGTACTTCAATCCCAGGTTCACGGCAAAACCAGAAGATGTTCTACCTTCGTTAGAAAAAGTCAAAAGAACTTTGAATGACAGTATACTTGCGCAACAGTTCGAATTTCAATTTAAAGTTGACAATTTAGGGAAGACACCCGCAAAGAAGGTGCATTACTCAGTTGATATTTGGCTTCCGGGGAAGGGATGGCAATTCGCTGTGGGCTCGAAGAATCCCGTATCAATTGCCGGGGGGAAATTTTCTGCATTTAAAATGCTATATAGGGTTCCTGTTAGTATTCCAGTACCGGAAAAGGTTTATTGCAAGGTTTTTCTCAATTATCACGATAGATACGATGTTCTCGTCGAAAAAACTTGCTATGTCACTTGGGATAGCATTGGTAATAATTTCTGGCTTTCGAATAATGAAAGTGAAGAAATAAGTCAAAATTCGTAACCGATTGCGTAACATTTGTGAAGTAAAAAAGCGCAAACTGCTTATAAGTAGCTGTTTGCGCTTTTATTCCGTACTGAGGACGGGAATCGAACCCGTACGAGCGTTTCGGCCCACGGGATTTTAAGTCTTGCACGTCGAAACGGAGTCCTCTATTTCAATAGTATCTGCTTCAATTTTGCCATGTCATCGCTGATCTTCCGATCAACAATCTTGGCATACTGCTGAGTAGTCTTGATATTCCGATGCCCAAGCATCTTAGAAACACTCTCAATAGGCACCCCGTTCGTCAAGGTCACCGTGGTAGCAAAAGTATGCCGCGCCAAGTGAAAAGTTATATTCTTCTTAATCCCACACAAGTCGGCAATCTCCTTTAAATAGGAGTTCATCTTCTGATTGGAAAGCACAGGCAGTACCCGATTCTCATTCTCGCATTGAGGATGATCCTCATACTTCTCCATGATTTCCATCGCCATCGGCAGAATAGGTATCCGAGACGGAGTGTCAGTCTTTTGGCGCTTAGTCGTAATCCACTTCCCGCCATCAATTCCCTCGGCAATTTCTGTCCTTTTCAACTTATATATATCCGCATAGGCAAGTCCCGTGTAGCAGCAGAAAAGAAAGATATCTTTGACAATACCTAGGCGGCCGCCTCCCAAATCTTTTTCCCATACCTTCTTCAACTCTGGCTCGGTCAATGCCTGCCGATCGACTTCTCGCTTCGAAAATTTGAAAGCATAGAACGGATCGCGTTGCAGCCATCCTCTTTTTACACACAGAAGCACGATCTTCTTAAAGTTGGCCAAATACTTCATCGTGGTATTATGGCTAATTTTTTTTACGGCCTTCAGCCAAAATTCATATTGCGATATGAATTCATAATCCAGCTTCCTGATTTCAAAGTCGTCTGCCTGGTACTTCCATTTTATGAAATCACGGGTGTGTCTCATGCAAGTCTCATAGCGCTCTAATGTACCAGGTGCGAAATCAGCTCCGATTAAAGCAGCGATTTGATCGTTGTGCTCGCGAAATATGGGCAGGATAGTTTTTCCACCTTCCGTTCTGCCGAGAAGAATATTCTTGATCGCTTCTGAGGTTACTTCCTTATTTTCCTCAATCAAGGATCGCTTTGCCTCGTAAATTTTGGAGGTCAGTGTATCGAGGTAGGCATTCAGTGTCTTGGTGTCCTCTTTGTTTCCCGTCGCTCTACCGGCGCTCACGCTCCACTTCGACGGATGCCAGATGCGCTTTGTAGAGATGTCCTTGGGGATGCCGTTGACGGTGACTCGGCAATAGACATAGCGCATTCCACCCGCTAATTCTGGTTTGGGCTTTTTCAAAAAGAAAATCAACCCGAAGCTTGTTTCCAACATAGTAAAAAATGTTTAAGATGAACAAAAATCGAATTGTTACAATTGAAAGTAAAGATGTTTAGTGTGTAAACATCTTTTGATCAGCCAGTTAGTAGGCATGGTGTGGAAGTTTTTGTTCAATTTTGCCACTTCCACGATACCCTACATTTTCATTGAGATTTCTTGCATTTTTTGGTAGGCCCGAAAAACGCAAAAACCCCGTTTAAACGCTTTAAACGGGGTTTTTGAATGTTTTGACATCATGTCCTGCAGAGAGAGAGGGATTCGAACCCCCGGACCTGTTACAGTCAACGGTTTTCAAGACCGTCGCAATCGACCACTCTGCCATCTCTCTAAATGATTCGCCGTACGCGATTCATGGTGCAAAGGTACAGTTATTATCGATAAGCGCAAGAGATTTTTGAATATTTTATTGTGAAAAATTGTAAGTAGTTCATTCAGAATGGGAAGTAGGATGGGACTGTGGAATGAGCAGCCGAAGCTAAAAAAGATTCTAGGAGACTAATTGGAAACCCCAGGTATCGGAGTCGCACATCGTGCGTACGTGGAAAGCATATTCATCCGCTGAAATGGTTGTCGCAGATGCGACACGAATGTTGGTGAAGCCGGGGTAGGCACGTTCTGCGTAGGCAATGGCACTGGCTCCGTCGGGGGCGATGGACAGTTCGTAAAACATAGTACACCGGTAGTTCCGGCCATCCGGGCCTTTTCCGGTGAATTGGAATTGCAGGTATTTCATTGGTTCTGAGAATGTATGCCTGAAAATACCGAATGTTTTGTGAAATGTTGGTTCCATTGATTCTTCGGCCGTAATGAGCTTTGGTACGGTTTTTGCGGGTTTGATGGAGTCCATTTATTAAACCACTTCAAATTCAAAAACCATGAGAAAAATCTCTTTGCTCGTTCTCCTGTCGGTGCTCAGTAGTGCGGCGTTTGCGCAGTCGTTTTCCATCGGCCCGAAAGCGGGGATCAACATCAGCAACTATACCGGAAGTGACATTGAATCCGACGCCCTCGTGGGGTTCCATTTGGGCGGGATCCTGAATTTCGGAATCGGGCAGGTGTTTTCGATTCAGCCGGAAGTGTTGTTCTCGACGCAAGGCGCCAAAATTGACAATGGCGGTAAAAGGGAATTCAAAACGTCGTACGTGACGGTTCCGGTCATGTTGAAATTCCGGGCCAAAGGCGGGTTCTATTTCGAACTCGGACCACAAGCGTCTTTTAAAACGGGAGAGGATGTTCCAGATCAGACGATCGATCATTTCGCCAAAAATCTTGACCTGGCGGGTGCCGTCGGATTGGGCTATCAGGCTAATTTCGGGCTTGGTATCGGAGCGCGCTATATCGCTGGTTTTTCCAAAGTAGGCGATTTCGACAAGAATGCGGCCATGAATCCCGATTTCAAAAACAGCGTGATTCAATTGAGCTTATTCTTCGCGATTCCCGCTCATAAATAGCGAATTACCTATTCAGAGGATTGTCGAAAAGGCAGGGGAAACCCTGCTTTTTTGCTGTACAAACTTACGAGGAAAGCCCGATTTGCTTTAAAAACTGCTCGCGGTAGTTGCTGCCGATCGGGATTTCGGTATGTTGAATAAACACACGGTTGCCCTCGATGTGGTCTATCTTGGATTTGTTGATGATAAACGACCGGTGGATTCGCAGGAATTTCGATTTGGGGACCAGTTCTTCAAAGCCTGAAAAAGTCATTGCCGGAAGTAATGTGTGCTGGGTGGTCCGTACTTTGGTGTAATTTCCGTTCGCTTCGGCATATAATAAGTCGTCGTGCATGACTTTGTAAATCCTGCCATCGGCTTTCAGGAAAAGGAAATCATCTTCTTTTGATTCACCGGAGGCGGTCAATGGACTGCCTGCTGGCTGTAATTTTTCCATGGCCTTGTCCACGGCGAGGATGAACCGTTCGAGGGAAAAGGGTTTGAGCAGATAGTCGCAGGCGGCGAGGTCGAAAGCGTCGACGGCGTATTCCTTGTAGGCGGTCGTAAAAATGATTTGCGGCGGCGTTTTTAGTGTTCTGAGAAAAGAAATGCCGTCCATCACAGGCATATTGATGTCAAGGAAAACAATATCGACTTTTTGCTGCATCAATGCTGTCCTGGCTTCGAGCGCGCTCCCGCACACGCCCGCGACGCGCAGGTAGGGAAAGTGTGCACAGTAGGTACGTATAATGTCCCGCGCAATGGGCTCGTCGTCGACGATCAGGCAGTCAATAGGCGTCATATTATCGGAGGTTCAGGCGTAAATTGACGGTGTAATGGGTTTCTTCATTTTCAATGTGGAGATCATGCTGGTTCGGATACAATAATTGCAGCCGCTTCCGTACGTTCGCAAGGCCGAAACCACTGTGTTTTTCAACCGTTTGGGCATTAATATCAGACCGGTTATGCGAATTTCTGAGGTAAAAAAGAATGGAGTTTCCCCACACTTTCAGCCGTATTTCGATGCATACTGTTGGGGCTGAAGTGTTTTTGGAATGTTTGAATGCATTTTCGATGAATACGATCAGCAGCATCGGGGCAATCCGGATATCGTTGCTCGACAGACTTTCGATGTCGGTTTTCAATTCCAGCCGGTCGCCGATGCGAAGCTGTTCGAAATCGATGTAATTGTGAATATAAGCCAATTCATCTTTGAGCGGGACATAAGTTTCGTTCGCTTCATACACCGAATACCTGAGCAAATCAGACAGTTTTAATATCAGCGCAGGGATTTTTTCATGCTGGGTGATCGAAAGACCGTACATATTATTCAAGGTGTTGAACAAGAAATGCGGACTCAACTGGGATTGCAGCAAATGCAATTCGCTCTGGCTTTGCGCGGCTTGCGTTTTGGCAGCTTCGAGTTCCTTCCGCGTGCTCATTCTGAATAATTTAAGCAATGCACCGGTGCAAAGCCCGATCATGAGGAAGGGGATCCAGTACAGCAGCAGATTAATGCCCCGGAACGTCTCAAACTGCAAGTCGACATGGACAAAAAGCCAGACGAAACAGACGGCAATGGAAATTGCTAGTCCATTCAGGACATTTCTGGGGATTTCGCGCTGCCTGGCCGACCATATTGTGGCCAGATGCCGGCCGATGTAAATGCACCCGAAAAGCACCAGCGTTGCGGCGGTGGCAACGGCTTCATCATGTGCAGCGCCTATGATGTTCAGGTAGGTGTCAATACCGAAAAAAACGGGTACGCACGCTGCGGCAGTGAGCACCACATAAATACCGATTTGAGTCGCCTCCTTATTGTCGCTGTTGAAAATGCTGCTCATGGATCATCCGGTTCATGCCTCGACGGCACTGCAAATATGTCTTCCCGAAAGCAGGAATCCGATAGTAAACGGTTATAACGGCCCGATTCCATGACAGAAAGCCGTTACGCCGGGTCGAAATGGTTCGTCAGCTCCAAACCGGTTTCCGTCACGGTTCCGGGAAGTTACAACACATTTATTTCATGGGGTTACGAGGCCGGGTAATATTTGCCTCATCATTCGACTATGTAAAACAACAGCCATGAAAACGTTTTTCGCAATCCTGACAACTATCCTGATCCGTTCGAATGCCTTCGCCCAAACAGCCAACACCATTTCCGGAACGGTGAAAGACTCCGGGAATGAAAATTTGCCGGGTGCAACCGTTCGCCTGCTTAAATCATCGGATTCAACGCTCGTAATCGGTGAGGTCACGGACATGAATGGAAATTTTAGTTTTGTTAATCTTGAAAACAATACCTACGTGCTGGCAATCAGTGCGGTGGGCCAGAAGGATTTCAAAAGTACCGCATTGACGATCGATGCCAGCCATTCCAGCATTGTATTACCGGTCATTATCCTGCTTCCGGCCAAAAGTATCGAGCTCAACGAAGTGTTGGTAAAAGCCCAAAAGCCGCTGATCGAGCAGGAAATAGACCGTACGATCGTCAATGTGAGCTCGATGATCGGTAGCACCACCAGCAATACCTTTGATGTACTGAGCAAAACACCGGGCGTGAGTGTGAACGCAAACGGGGAAATCAGTCTGAACGGAAGGGGCGGGGTAGTGGTGCTGATCGATGGGCGTAGCACCTATATGTCCGGCGCCGACCTGGTCGCTTACCTGAAATCGTTGCCAGGCGGCGTGCTTGATAAGATCGAGTTGATAGATAATCCGCCTGCCCGATATGATGCGGCCGGTAATGCGGTGATCGACATCCGTTTGAAAAAGACCCGCGCGGGTGGGCTCACGGGGAGCGTCGCGGTAGGCGGGAGCATGGGGCGGTACGCGCGAAGCAATGATGCCCTGAACCTGAATTACAACCACCGAAAGCTCAATCTGTTCGCTAATCTGGGTTATAATTATGAAAAGAATTACAGTAAAGACGATTTCAACCGCAGGTATTATGACGGCTCCAGGGCATTGCTATCACGCGTCGGACTGAAAAATGACCAGGTAACCGCTGGAAATGGCTACAATATCAACCTGGGAATGGACCTGACCGCTACACCCAAAACGACTATCGGAGCAATTCTTAACCTTAATGGATCTTCACGAAATGGCAATTTTAGTTATGAAAGTGCGCAACGGAATGCATTAAACGGGCTGATCAGCTCCGGAAACGGGAGCACAGTTTCGAAGGATGTTCGCGATAACACGAGCTTGAATATGAATATGTTGCACAAAATAAGCGATAAGGGTCGCGAACTAGCTGTCGACGCAAACTATCTGAATTATCATACCAAGGGCAGACAAGAGCTTGAAAACCGTCGGTACAATGCAGATGGTGCCCCTACCAGCCGGGAGCTGTTCCGCTATCGTACCCCTTCGGAAATCAATATCTACACGTTGAAAGCTGATTATGTGCACCCACTAAAGAATAAGGGACGTCTCGAAGCAGGATTTAAGTCAAGCTATGTGGATAATGACTTTGTTTTCAATCATTACAATACGAATGACGGTAATGCGGTAATCGACAACCGCCGGTCCAACCATTTTCAATACCGTGAAAACATCAACTCCGCCTATGCAAGTGGCGAAAAGCGATGGGTACGTTTTGGCATGCAGCTGGGCCTGCGTTTGGAAAATACTATCGCGAAAGGCAACCAGCTGGGCAACGACTCTGTTCCGGCAACACGTTTCAGCCAAAAATACACCAAGGTCTTCCCCAGTATTTTTCTCAATTATAAACTGAATGACAGGAACGCATTTGTGCTAATGGCGGTGCGGAGGATCAACCGCCCCAACTATCAGATGCTGAACCCCTTCGTCTTTTATAAAGATCAATACACTTACAGTGCCGGAAATCCTCATTTGCTACCGCAGTATCAGGACCGGCTGGAATTGAAATACCAGCATAAAAGCTTTCTGAACATGGGCCTGAGCTATAATCGCTTTACCAATGTACTTTTTACAACCATTCAGGCGAAGGGCGACACTTTCATCAGTCGTCCCGATAACATCGCCCATGGTTACATGGCGTTGCTGAACACGAGCGTATCCGGCCAGGTCACAAGCTGGTGGTACAACAGCACCACATTGAGGTTGTCGCGTATTGCGATGGAAGGCCCGTTATACAGTGATGCAATAAATTACGCGACCAATGTGGCACGCCTTGAACTCAATAATTATTTCAACCTCGGCAATGGCTGGAATGCGGAGTTGGGTGGCTATTATGCTAGCCGCGACATCAACGCTCAGGCGCAGATTTCAGATATGTTCCGCGTCAATGGCGGCATTCAGAAAAAGATTTGGAAAGGAAAAGGCACGATCGCGATGAATTTTGAAGACCTGTTCCATTCCTGGGTCTATCACAGCCGGTCATTCGGTATCGTTCAATCGGATTATGATCAGTCCAACAGAACAGACACGCATCGTATCAGCATTGCCTTGAATTACAAATTCGGGAAGGAAACCTTCGCGCGTAAACGTCGCCACAACAATAATGCATCCGACGACGAAAGGGGGCGGGTGGAATGAGCAGCTTTTGGTCAGGATTTGTCGGGTGTAGTCAGGCAGGCGAGTAATACGAGGATAAATGAAAGAACTGATGCCCAGGTACGGATCGCGTTCAACCTGTTCCAGGGAATTTCAAAGCGCAAACGATGTGCCGCCAGTTCCTGAGATGAAGCCCCGGCGAGGTTGATTTTATCCAAAGCATCATTCAAAGGCACATTGCCGGCTACCGTTACACCGAATGTGCCGATGGCATACACCAATGTAGCACTTAGCAATATATAGAAGCGGCTTCCCGTGCCGAAATGCTGATAGGTGCTCAGCGGCAGGAGCAAAAGTGTTCCCATAAAGCTGAAAAAGAACACGGGATTGAGTATTGCGCGATTAATGGATTGCATCGCAGCAAGGTAAACCGCATCGGAAAGGGCGCCCAAGCCGGGATTAACCGAGCAGGAATAGCTGTAAAACAAGCCCGCTATGAGACCGCTGGCGAGGGCCGAGAAAAGCAGGAACAGGTTGATCGTCGTCATATCTTTTTTCTTTCAAAGATCGGCGGGGCAATGGCGGAAAAATAGAACAAAAGCGACAGGCTATAAATAACGCTCACCTATCTCTCGCGCTAACTGCGCAAATTCGTCGAATGTGCTCGGTTTGGTCACAAAACTCGTAACACCTGACAAATATGCGGTCTGTATCAGTGCAGGATTGGAGGAGGTAGAGAGCATGACGATTGGCATTGCGGCGAGGCGGTTGTCTGTACGGATCGCCGCTACCGTTTCCAGCCCGTTCATTTTGGGCATATTCATGTCGATAATGATTACCGACGACTCCGGGTCGATAACCTCCTTCATTAGCGTAAGAAGGTCGAAGCCGTTTTCAACTTCGGTAATTCGTACATTCATACCCGAGTCCTGAATTGCCTCGCGGATAAAAAAACGGTCATCCTGATCGTCGTCAACAAGGTAAATCGTCTTGGAGTAGCTCATCAGGAAAGTGATTTGTCCGCATAGGCCCCGATTCCGGATTGGTCGATGAATAGATTAGCCATTGGTAAAGTTAGCCTCTAAAACCGACAAGCCAAGAACTAAATTCCCTTTTTGAGGGAATTTAGTTCCGTCCGAACCTCATCACCCACATCCAGTTCATAGGCCAGTGGGAATTGATGCCGTCATGGCTTAGCAATATATTGTTTACCAATTCGTAGCCGATCAGCGATCCGCCCTTCTGGGTAATGTCCTGTTTGGCCTGATTGTACAATTGCAGCCAGGTTTCGTGCGAGATTAGTTCTTGTGAAGCACTTTTAAGCCGTGTCCAGTTGGAATTTTCGGCATAGTTGCCATAGCGTTCGATCAGGTAATGCTTGAAACTTTCGTCGTTCAGCGTGATGACCGTCTGTTTTTCATTTTCGCCTTCCATAGCTATCAGGTTTTGATTTTGCGGATAAGTTGAAAATTGTAACCGACGTTGTTATTAAAACTATACCAATTTCTTGTGGTTTATTGTAGAAATACTTCTTAAAAACCGATTGTAGTTATCACGAGGCACATTTTATTTATTTTCAGGCAATCAAACCGATCATTTTTGCACTTTGCAGTGCCTCGATCGAATTATCGGCTTGGAGTTTTTCAAGTATGCGCTGTCGGTGCGTGTTGACAGTGTGGACGCTGATATCCAGCAATGCGGAAATTTCTTTACTCAACTTACCGGTGCCGATCATACCGAGGATTTCCTTTTCTCGGGACGTAAGTTTGACGCCTGTCGGCAAATCATTGCTTGTTAATCGGATAAGTTCGCCGGTGTGGAAATTGATTACCTGGCTCTTCACGCCTGCAAGCGACTGATTGGGCGAAATGTCAATAACGCCCAATGAAAGCCAGATATTTCCCGAGGCGTCCTGTTCCAGCACCTGATGCTGCTCTGTGACTCGGATCGTCGTCTGATCGTCGGGCGTGACCCGATACTCCGTCACCATTTTGAACTGCTTGCGCGTGTGCGCAGGCTGCGCCATCATGAATTTCATCGCTTCATAGCCATTTCTGGCCAGTGCCTGGCGATCGTCGGGGTGGATTTTCCTATCGAACATTTCGTTCGGTATGCAGGAATCCATAGCGCCGAAATCGTAACCATACAGTTGGTAAAAATTGTGGGAAACGTAAACGTGCGCCTGCTTTTGTAAGTCATATACAGTCACGCCGCTGCTGCTGAGCTGAGCCATGGCGCGGATAAGCGCCAGCTGCTTATCGAGCCGGTCCGGTTCAAACCCGTCGAAATCATAATATCTGTTGAGCAATTGCAGATAATCAGGCGCAATTCTCACCGACTTTCCCGGTGTGTTTTGTAATGATAAATCAGTATTTCCTCTCATCGGCATCCGGATTTTCTTTGCAGGTATATAGCAAGGACAACTATGGGCGCATTTCACCTAATGGAAATCGCCATTATTTTGTCAAAATCATCAGCGTCATGAATTTTTCAGTCATCCGCGGGGCCGATACACCCTGGGGGAAATCCTTTGCCAAAGCGTTGGCGGGCGATAACCGGCACCTGATCCTGATCGGTGCGAAAGAAACGCCATTGGAAGCGCTCGTGCGTGAAATCGTGCAAAAGCATCGTGTGCTTGCACATTACCTCGTTGCGGACGACGCCGATACCGGAAGCATTATCTCGGCCTGTGAAAAGATCAACGACCGGTTTGAGGTCGATTTTTTAATTAACTATGCCGAAACCGGGTTTCACCAGCGGCTGGAAGACTACGACATTCGCACGTTGGACCGAAAATTGAAAACCAATCACGCCAGTGGCATACTTTACCTGCACCAGTTATTGCCCAACTTGCTGCTTCATGCACATGCGCAGGTGATCGATCTCTGGCATTGCCCACATCCGGTACCCGTTTGGGAGCAGGCGTTGCTGACATTCAACAAGCGTTTTGCTGAGCACCTCAATTCCGAATTGAATGAAGCCGGCCTGGTTATCCATAGTGTTGCATTACCGGCATTCGCAGCGCCGGAATCGGTCGAGAGGGTGGCTGCAATCCTGGAAAATGTGGCGCCATCTGTCGGGGAAAGACGGCTGCTGACTCGCTAGTGTCATTTATTTCCATGAAACCCGACGTGTCAACCTCTGAAATGGTAGATTTGCGAAATCGACACATCAACATTTTCATGGAAAACATTCAGATCAGACAGGCGAGGCTCGACGAGCTTCCCACACTTCTTCAATTCGAACAAAACCTGATTGCCGCCGAACGCCCGCTCGACGATACCCTTATAAGTGAGGAATTTCATTATTACGATCTTGAAAAAATGATCCGTAGCGATGAAGCCGAGGTCCTCGTAGCCACGCTGGGTGACCGGTTGATTGCCAGCGGGCACGCACGCATCCTCGAAGGGAAACCGTATAGCAATTTCAAACGGTACGCATTTCTGGGGTTCATGTACACAGAACCGGATATGCGCGGTCGCGGGGTCAACAAACTGATCATTGATGCATTGGTGGAATGGGCACGGGAAAAAGGCCTGGACGAGGTCCGTTTGCAGGTTTATTCCGACAACACACCGGCAGTGGCTGCGTATGAAAAAGTAGGTTTCAAGAAGATACTCACTGAAATGCGGCTGGCTACGCGGTAGGCTGCGACGGTCAGGTATGGTCAAGCGTGGTCATGGATTGTCAGGTATGGTCAAGTATATCGGATTGTCAGACGATGAATTTACAAATATCTAACCATACCTGACTATATCTGACAACTCGTGACCACACTTGACCATACATGACTACACCTAACCATATCTGACGACTCCCGCCCCCCCAGACATCGTGACGGAGCATGTCATAAAGTGATAAGTCGTTGGCGCGTGCGGGTAAGCCGTGGGCGGAGGGGATGCAATACCTTTGTTGCATCCAAAAACAACTAAACAATCGACATATGAAAATGCTCAAAAATGTAATGCTCATCAATGCAATCAGTTCAGGTGCAACGGGTTTGGGGCTGGCTGTTTTTCCGAAAATAGTTGCCGGCCTGTTCGAAACTACGGTTACCATGCCTTTTATTGAGGTCGGCATTTTCCTCGTTGCATTTGCCGCGCTGGTCTTTTCTGTAAGCCGTGGTAACCCCGTGAATGCACGGGCCGTCAGGTTGGTGATTGTGCTGGATACGCTTTGGGTAGTCGCCAGCGCGGCCATTGTGCTGTTCCAGCCGTTCCCGATTTCGATCATGGGTTATGGATTAATCGGCGCTGTCGCAGTTTGGGTTGCGGCAATGGCCTACTTCCAATCCGTTGGTCTCCGACAAATTTCTGTTTCCAGATAAATACCGGCAGGTCTAAATCCAGCCTTATAGCATTCCCTGCCACCTTTCGGGTCGGCAGGGTTTTCTTTTTTGTATATAAATCATCATTTTAGGTGACTCAAACCTATGCCTGAATCATCATCCAGCCATGAATTTAGCCGACATTGCCGCACTACGCCTTGCAAATCAACAGATTTTGAATACCCGTTTTACTAATGCTGCGGAACTGGTTGCCTGGATGGGCGCTGTGCAGTCGCAGGATTTTGCTATGGCCAAATGGGCGCTGGGAATGCGGCTCAAAAAAGCCACGGATGCCAGCGTGGAGCAAGCGATCGACGCTGGCGGCATTATCCGGACGCATATTATGAGACCTACCTGGCATTTTGTCGCCAGAGAAGATGTGCGGTGGATAATGGACCTGACGGCCCCCCATGTTTACAAACTCGCGGGTACGATGTATCGTCAATTGAAACTGGATGATGCCGTTTTCAAGGTTACCAACGACCTGATCGGTAAATTGCTGGCCGACGGCGCCGAACTGACGCGAGAAGAAGTGATTGCGGAGGTAAATAGGGCCGGCATCGAAACGGACAACCTTCGGGCGACGCACATAATGTTCCAGGCGGAGCTGGACAAGGTCATTTGCAATGGTGCGCGGCGAGGGAAAAAATTTACCTATGCATTGTTTGATAAAAAGGTGCCCGCTTCGGCACCTTTGAAGCGGGAAGAAGCATTGGCTGCGCTGGCCAGGCGGTATTTTACAAGCCACGGCCCGGCCACTGTGCAGGACTTCGCATGGTGGAGCGGTCTGTCGCTGACGGATTCGAAGCTGGCTTTCGAGGCCGTCCGCGCGGAGTTTGAAACAGCCAATGTCGACGGTCGCGAATATCTTTTTACCGCCGTTGCAGAACTCCCGAAAGTACACGGAAAAGCAATACTCATTCCTGCCTTCGACGAGATCACTATCGGTTACGCTGACCGTAGCGCAGCCGTGGACGATGCGGTTGCGCGAAATCCGGAGTCGGGCGGTGGTATTTTTAAACCGGTTGTGATGGTAAAAGGAAAGGTCGTGGCGGCCTGGCGAAGGACCGAAAAAAAAGATGCTGTTCATATCGAGCTTTCCCGGTTATCTAAAATGCCTGCGGTGGCCGAGAACTCGCTGGAAGCAGCCGGTACGGCGTATGCCCGGTTTATCGGGAAAAAGAATGTAGCACTTCAATAGGGATCCGTATCAAAGCGTCCGCTCGATTTTGTAATACTCGATGTGTTCTTTGAAAAAGGGCTCGGAGAACTTTTTAAAACCAAAGCGTTCGTAAAATCCGAGCGCATCCGTGCGGGCGTCGCACCACATGCGTGTGTATCCTTGTTCTTGCGCGTAGGTCATGGCATGTTGGAGAAGCCTGGAACCCAACCCTTTTCCCTGTAAGTCCGGCAGGGTAGCGAATTTACGGAACCGGATGTACTGACCGTCACTAAACAATGAAATGACCGACGCCAATGTACTTTCAAAATACAAACCGAAATGGATACCGGTTTCATCCTCAGGTACTTTTACAAACTCGCGGGGCTTGTCAGGCCAGAGTATCAGATGCCGTATTTCCATCAGATCATCGGCACTAACTTTTTGAATTTCAATTGAATCCATTCCTTTTATTTAATCTAAAAAATAGCTAACTACACGAGTCCTCCTGCAAAAATACATCTTATCAAACTTGCAACGACATGACGCAGCCGGCCGCATTGCAAAAGGAAGAACGATTGTTCTGGTCGACAGGACTCGGAACCGATGTGTGGCAAATGTTCTGCGCTGCCCGTGACGGTGACCTGGAAAAGGTGAAAGAGTTGCTGGCCAAAGATGCTTCGCTCGTGCGCGGCGCCTACGACTATCGAACGCCGATGTCGTTCGCGGTGGCCAACAATCAGTTGGAAGTGGCTGCATACCTCTTACAACACGGCGCAAGTCCCGTCGACTCTGGTACAGGTGATCCGCTCATTCAAATGGCACGCGACCGTGGCTTTGGGGCAATGGAGGAATTGCTGGAGCGGGCATTAAACCGACACAGAGGCTCAGAGGCTGGAAAGCAGATAGCCGCAGCTATAAGAAACAGGGATTTTAATGCCTTTATTGCATTATTGAATAGCTCCGAAGAGTACATTCACGCGACCGACGACAAAGGGAATCAGCCCATTCACTGGGCTACCATGTCGCGCCAGCCGGAGATAATTGACGCATTGCTGGATCGTGGGGCGGATATCAATGCCAGGCGGCCCGACGGTGCACGAGCCATCCAGCTGACGAACGGAGACTATTCCTACCGTGGTTGGCGGGATGTTCCCGAGGATTGGCCTTGGAAACCCAACGATATTTACTTGCATCTCGTGCGTAAAGGCGCATATGTGGATATTTGCATGGCTGCATTGAAAGGAGACGAGGCGAGGGTAAAGGCATTGCTCGATGTCGACCCATCACTAGCCAATAAGCCTTCCGAATATGTTACCTATTATGCAGGCTCCGGTACTCCGTTGAAAAATGCGGCAATGGCCGGACGGATGACGATCGTCAAACTGTTGCTCGAAAAGGGCGCGGATCCCAACTTGCCCGAAGAAGGCATAGCGCCGATGGGCCATGCGTTGCATTCAGCGGTGGTGTATAACCACATCGAAATCGTCAGACTGCTCCTCGAACATGGTGCACATCCAAATGTGCCGGTGGAAAGCTCTGCGGATTCGCTCACTGCGGCTTTGGAGCGCGGTGACAGGGCGATGATCAACTTGCTTTGTTCTTACGGCGCGGCGCGATCGCTCGATTTGCTGGCATACTATGGAGACATCCAGACGGCCGCAGCTGTTTTGAGGGCCAACCCTACGCTGGCGAACGACGCATCCGCTCTGGAAACGGCCGCAGGGCAGGGAAACGAAGATTTCGTTCGGCTAATGCTGCATTACCAACCCGACCTGGCGAAACAAATTGCCGTGGGTGTGCGGAGTCAGGGTCCGCAGGATGCGATAAAAAGTCGTGAGCTTACGAAATTCCTCTTTCAGCGCGGTATGAACGCTAATGCCAAAAACTGGCTTGGAATTACCCCTTTGCACCGGTTTGCAGAGCGTGGCGATATACATAATGCCGGATTGTTTCTCGAACACGGTGCCGATATCGATGCGATCGACGAGCAGCATTGTACCACGCCGCTTGGCTGGGCCGCGAAAGCAGGCCAAGCGGAAATGGCGGAGTTTTTGCTTGAAAAGGGTGCTAATCCCAGGTTACCTGCCGACAAACCCTGGGCGCGCCCGCGTGCGTGGGCAGAGAAGCGCGGACATGAGGCGATGCTCGCATTATCAAAGCTGTAAAATGCAGTTCCATGAAAATCGACAACGACAAGCCTGAGCCGTTCATATCCCATGCCGAACCGGTATTATCGGTGAAGGATGTGGCCGAAACTGTCAAATACTGGCATGAAGTGCTTGGCTTCCCCGGTCATTGGACTTGGGGTACCCCGCCAAATCATGGAGGCGTTTCATGGCATGGCGCATTCATCCAGTTCTCGCAGGACATCGACGCCGCCGATCGGATGCGTGGTCAGTGTGTGTGGATCAGGGTTAAAAATATCCGGGAGCTGTACCAGTTGCATCGCGACCGAGAGGCTGAAATTGTTATGCATTTGGAGAAGCAGCCCTGGGGTTTCGATGAATATGTAGTGAAGGACCTCAATGGGAACTATGTTACCTTCGCTGCGCCAGCTACTTCTGGCAACGAGAGCAAGTCGCAGCCGCTGCCGGCTCATGTAAGGACGCTGGGCCGCGCGCTCACAACAGACGAATACCGTAAACTTGCCGAATCAGTAGGATGGTCGGGTACACAGGCGGAAGATATACTCCAGCAGAAGCTCGATGCCGCACTTTTCACAGCGGTTGCGGAAAATACCGAAACTGGCGAGGTGATCGGCTGCGCGTTGGTATTGGGGGATGGTCTTAGCTTTTACTATATTAAAGACGTCATGGTGCATCGCGACTGGCAACGAAAACAAGTTGGGTCGGCAGTTATGAGAGAGGTAAAACGCTGGCTCGATGCGCATGCACCCGAGGGGGCTTTGGTAGGACTCTTTACAGGGCACGGATTAGCCCGATTCTATCAGCAAACTGGCTTTGGCGAGGCATTCGGAATGATCCGCATTATCGACCGATCGCAATTGGGGTAGGGTTGCTCATTGAAAACAACCCTGCCCGGTATATCAGACCCGTTTCGGAACATTACCATCCGAAACCATAATCTTCCCCATGGTTACTCGATCCTCCCCAAAAGCTTCCGTGCTGCCAGTCAAAGTAAATGGCATTAATCGGGCCGCTGGTGCGTGGCTGGTAGCTTAGCTTATAACCCATCCGCGAGAGCTCTTTTCGCGTCCAGTCGGGCATAGATTGATTGAGTATCAATCCACCCGGGTCCTTTTCATGTTCGCCGAAACTCGCGTACATCTGCAAAGTCTTGAAACTGGGTGCCTCTGTCGCTTCCTGTACCGTCATTCCAAATTCCACGACATTTAAAAAGAATTGAAGCAGCAACTGATCTTGTTCATCGCCGGCCTGCTTGGCGAACGACAGAAACGGTTTTCCGTCTTTCATTGCCAGGCTGGGCGTAAGTGTAACCCTTGGCCGTTTGCCCGGTTCCACTACATTGAATGGGTTCTCACGCGCATCGAGCACGAATGACTGCATGCGTTGGCTCAATCCAACACCGGTATTACCCGCAATGCACGCAGGCACCCAGCCGCCGCTCGGCGTAATGCTTACGACCCAGCCTTCTTCGTCGGCCGCTTCCACGGACGTCGTACCCGCGGTGAATTCCTCCATGAACTTTTCGTCGAGCCCGTTCGCATTGCGGTTCAGGGACGCCTGAAAATTACCCCAGTTCTTGATCTGGTCTGCAAAGGGATTCTTTTTGCCTTCAAAAGGGTAGGGGTCACCTGGCAATACCTTCGCGTCGTTGCGTTCCCAATTGATGTGTTTTAACCTTTCTTTCGCATATTCTTTCGAAAGTAAGCCCTTCATCGGCTCTTCCGGTGCAAAAGCCGGGTCGCCATAGTAAAAGTCGCGGTCGGCGAAGGCCAGGTTCATGACCTGGTATAATGCATGCACATAGCGTGACGAGTTGTATCCCATGCCCTTCAAATCGAGGTTTTCGAGCATATTCAGGGCTTGCAGCATCACTGGCCCCTGCGTCCATTGCTGCATTTTATAAACTTCGATTCCCTTGTAGTTTGTCATCAAGGGCTCTTCAATCTTGACCTTCCAGTTAGCCATGTCCTGCTCTGTGATAAGGCCGCCCTGCTCCTGGCAACCGCGCGCGATCTCTTTGGCGATATCTCCTTTGTAGAACCGGTCGTAGGCCGCATAAATGGCCTCCTTGCGGTTTTTGCCATTTTTGAGTGCCAATTGCTCGGTATCTACCAGTTTTTGCAAGGTCGCCTGAAGGTCTTTCTGAACGAATATCTCCCCGGCGTCCGGGGCTTCCCGTTTCTGGCCCAGGTGCGGCAGGAACACCTTGGTTGAATACGGCCACTTTTTGATCTGGTTCTTACCTCTTTCAATGGAATTGGCCGTTTGCGCTTCGATCGGATAGCCTTCGGCCATTTGCATCGCAGGAGCGAGGACTTCTTTCAGGCTCATGGTGCCGTATTCTGCGAGCATGGTCATCAGGCCTCCTGGTGTACCGGGTGTAGTGGCAGCCAGCGGACCATATTCAGGGGGGTATTTCATGCCCTTCTTTTTGAAGAAATCCGCTGTGGCACCCGTCGGGGCGACGCCCATTGCATTGATGGCGATCACTTTTTTGGTTTTGGGATTATAAATCAATGCCTGTGTTTCACCGCCCCAGCTTAACACATCCCACATCGTACAGGTAGCCGCAAGCATCGCGCACGAGGCATCGACGGCATTACCGCCTTTGCTGAAAATCATGGTTCCCGCGGTTGCAGCCAACGGCTTGCCGGTAATGCCCATCCAATGCCTGCCATGCAGCGGCGGCTTTTGAGTGGTGACGGGGAAGTTGTTGAAAGACTGTGAAAAGGCCGCAAAGCTGCAAAACAGCAGTCCGATCGTTGAGCGTAAAAGGAGTTTTGATTTCATAAAACGTGGTTAGGAATTTTTAGGCTGTCGTTGCATCGAAGGTTACTTCGCTCCGAAATGCTGCAGCCCGATAGCCGAAGATACAAAATAAGCGCGTCAGGCCGATCGTAAAAAAGGCCCCTCATCATTTTGTTAGTCGGGTATCCCTATACGTTTTACCTTAGTCAAAACAAACTACCCTGCACAAACGCTTCGCCGGGCAAACCCAGCAGCGGCATCCGGGCAATTTCCCGGCATTTGGAACCGCTGACGAGCGATCGTTTCAGCAGGATCATTTCAGTAACGCGGAAGGATGAACGGAACTTCTTGTACATCCATTCTTTCATGGCACTGTTTACTTGCACAGGTGTCATTTTACGGGCGACGGTAACGTGGGGATCGGTGCAAAATCTGAATTCGCCGGAAGCCCATTTAGAAAGATGGTCAACCGTTTCGTTTTTAAGCCTTTTAACCAAATCGTTGACCCGCTGCGATGAGCTTTCTTCCAGATCCACGTAGAAGGTACCACCTTCATATTTATTGAAACCATCCAGCTCGATGCGGAATGGTGCAATGTGCCGCGCCACTTTTTCAAATCCGTGAACAACCCGCTCGAGTTTGTACTCGTGGATAATACAATTGAAGAGCGTAAGGTGAGGGCGGAGCTGGGCTGCCTGCTCACAGCCATAAGCCTTTTGGAAATACTGTTTGACGCTCCCGATCGCGGCTTCGGTCACCGGATCACAGGAAAAAACCAGGAGATACTCATAAAGATGCTCCCGGATGTTCCTGATCGTACTCAAATCGTTGTTGTTGAAGTGAATAGATTTCATGATGATGAAGTGTAATAAAATTTCCAGAATGAAAATTTCATTGGTAAAAATAGTAAAGATATTTTAAATACCAAACAATTGATTTTGAAAATATCATTAAAAGCACTACAAGTGCCGTTTTTTGAATTCTGACGGGTTTTCGCCCACAACTTTCCTGAAAAGTTTATTGAAATAAGACAGGCTTTCGAACCCGACGGCGAAGCATGTTTCTGAAACTGAGCGGTCTTGGAGTAAGAAGTTCTTGGCCTGATTGACCCGGTATTGGTTTACGAAATCGGTGAAAGTCATGCGGGCGTTGGCTTTGAAAAAGCGGCAGAATGCAGGGGTTGTCAGGTTGACGGCCGCCGCGACTTCATTCACATCGGGCGTACGGTCGAAGTGGGTTTCCACATAAGTGTAAACATGTTGCATACGGAGCTGCTCTTTATGGAAGGATTTACTGCCGATGGGTTTAGGATTCAGTACAATGGCCTCGGTCGACTCCGCCATTGTTTTCAGGATGTTCAGAAGGGCCAATAACTGTTCGAAAGGTGAGAGCGCGGGCATTTGTTTCAGTTTCTGACCTACCGTGCGCTTGGTCTCGCCGGAGAATGACAGGCCATGATGGGACTGCTCAAACAGCTTCCGGATGCTTTGCAGCTCGGGTGCGAGCAGGAACTCTTTACCCAGAAAGTCCTCCCGCATTTGAATGATCACCTGCTCGCATTGGGTCCGCACGCCGTAATCAAAATTGAGGTGGGGGATATTCGGGCCGATGAAAACCAGGTCACTGCCCTCGTATACGGAGGTATGCGTACCCACGTGGCGTGTCCCGCCCGACCCCTCGACGTACACAATCTCATACTCGGGATGAAGGTGCCAGAGAAAGGTGTCGTTCAGGCCGGGAGTAAGCAGAATTTTGAAAGAACTTCCCTGGTCGGGCTGGATATCTTCTCGGATGATTTTCATCTTGATGGAATACTAATTGCTCCTGGTTTGCCGGTGTTTATGTAGAGAGGATCACATTTTGTCAATATAGAGCAAAAGTAAGCAATTGTAGCGGTAGTCGGAGGGGGGAGTGATGCATTAGTTTTGTTTTATTCAATCATAAAAAAATATTATTGATATGGAAACGAAAACAATGGCTACCATGGCACCTGCCAATGCGCATACGGACATTCCGGGAAATCCTTCGACCGCGAAGTCGAGCAATGTGAGGCTTAATGACAGGAGCAATGGCAAGCCGCTCCGTTTGCTGAGCGAGGCAGACTGGGATTTCTGGGTAACCAATGGCTATATCGTCGTCAAGGACGCGGTTCCGAAAGAGCAGGTCAAAAGACTGGCGGATTTTCTATGGGAGTTCGAAGAGAAGGATCCGAACGACCCGGAAACCTGGTATGCGCCTCCACGGGCCGAGATGAAGATGAAAGAACTCACCAACACGGGGATGGTGGAGGTATATAACCATCAATATCTGTGGGACAACCGGCAGTTCCCGAAAGTGCATGAGGCATTTACCGACATTTGGGGAACCGAAAAACTATGGGTGACCATCGACCGCGCCAATCTGAACCTCCCGCTCCGTCCCGGATTTGAGTACAAGGGGTTCATTCACTGGGATTACGATCCGGAAACCAAACCGCAGAATGTACAGGGGGTACTGGCACTTGCCGATCAGGACGATGAGAATATGGGTGGATTTCAATGCGTGCCGGAGCTATTCAGGACCTATGATACCTGGAAATTAACGCAGCCCGAGGATAGAAACCATTTCCAGCCAGACGTAACAGGTTTTGAAATTGTGAAGGTAAAGATGAATGCCGGTGATCTGCTCATTTTCAACAGTTCTCAGCCGCATGGCATCCGCGCCAACCGAAGCAAAGACAAGGTCCGCCTTGCGCAATACATTGCCATGATGCCGGCTCAGGAAGACGACGAGGCATTGCGGCAATGGCGAATCCGCTCCTGGCGGGAACGGGAGGCGCCTCAAGGGTATGCTTTTCCAGGAGACCCCAGAAATTGGGAACAAACACGTTATCAAACGGCTGAATTAAGCGAATTGGGACGAAAGCTGCTGGGACTGGAACGATGGGATTAGAATCCGAATAATATTGGTAAATCGGGTAATAATCTAAAATGGGGCACGTTTTGAGTTTGTAACCGCTAACAAACTTTCTTAACGTAAATCTGAACCCCTATGAAAGCGACTCTGGTCACGCTTGCATGCTTGTCGTGCACTATGACGAATGGATTTACTCAAACAATCTACCGCGTTTCCGAGACAGCGGGCGAGTTTCTGATCAAAGCGCCGGATGCCCGGGCGAGTGGAATGGGGTTTGCCGGAACGGCCACCAGCGCCGATGCGAATTCAGCATTCTGGAACGTGGGCAAGCTCTCCGACGCGCCCGGGAGTTTCGGCGCCTCAGCGACCTATTCGCCCTGGCTTCCCTACATTATCAATAATGCCTGGCAGGGTTATGCGGCCGGTTATAAGAAGTTAGGTAACGGGCAGGTAGTGGGTGCCTCTGTTCAATATTTCAGCGACCCGGCGATTATTTCGGCCCCGACACTATCCCCGGGCGGAGACGTTGCGTTCAGCGGATCGTATGCCAAACAACTAGGAAACCATTTTTCGGCGGGCGTGACGCTCAAATATGTGTCGTCGGATATCGGTAATGCTGTCGTGTCCGGTGCGGTGCTGAAACCTGCCCGGGCAGTGGCTGGCGACGTCGGGTTTTATTATAAAAGCCATTCGTCGGATGTGGACGGTCGTGAAAATATCGTGTGGACGGTTGGCACCACACTTGCCAATATCGGTCCGAAAATGAATTACGGGGCGGGATATGAATACTTCTTACCGACCATGCTCCGGCTGGGAGGGGGCTTTTCGTATACCGCCGATGGGCAACATAAGCTGAATGTAACCGCGGAAGCAGGAAAACTGCTGGTACCAACTCCCGCACCGGGGCGTAATGTGAACCAACAGCCCTATCTGGAAGGCATTTTAAAATCCTTTTCGGACGCTCCGGGCGGTTTCAAGGAGGAAATGCAGGAAATAGTCCTGGCAATGGGTGCCGAATACTGGTATAAAAACTTGTTCGCGCTCCGGGGCGGTTACTATGCCGAAAACAAAGAGAAAGGCAACCGCAAGTTTTTTACAGCCGGCGCAGGTGCCCGCTTTCTGAAACACTACTCGCTCGATTTCGCATATCTCATACCCACGGACTCGGGTAGTGCCATGAAGAACATGTACAAGGTGTCGGCTTCGGTGGATTTTTAAACGCCTTTCAGTGCATACTCCCGGATCAACATTTCAGCCGGAATACGCAGCAACTGACTAAATTTCCGGATCATCGAGAGTGAAAGGGCCTGTTTGTAATTAAAACTTTACTGACAGTCCCTTTGTCACCATATACCTGCGCCAGGTCGGCCGGTTTGTAGCCGAAATCTTCCATTCTGATCTTGATGACCTCGACCGGATCGACTTCGACGTCGAGACGGAAACCTTTCTCGTATTCGCTGATCAGGTGAACGAGAAGCATACCATTGTACCTTTTCCGTTGTTCAGATTGTTTCTGCATTAATGTGGTTGAATTTCGCATTTGGAGCATACCGCCGAATTCTGTTTTCAATAATATTCCTTGAAAGCGCATTCACTGCAATCCAATGATCCAGCGGCGGCGAACTTTCATCATTTCAAACATGCATTCTGTCAGTTGGAACATGCTTTCCGGCGTCAGAAGCGGAATTGGCTTCCATGATGGTGTTTGAAATGAGAATTTTGTGCCGTTATGAGGTACATAATGCTCGTTTTAACGGCTCTTTTACTGTGTGTTACAAATGCGCACGCGCAGGTTGAGTGGAGGCGCGTGGCCGTACGTGACGGGATAAAAGTATTCGCGAAAACGGTGCCCGATTCGAAGATCAAGGCGATGAAGGCGGAATGTGTCCTGGATGCGGAAGTCGACGAGGTAGTTGCATTGCTACTGGACGTCGATGCCGCCGAGCGATGGGTATGTCACACCAAATCGTGCAAGCTCATCAAAAAGATATCCGATACCGAGCTGCTTTATTATACCGAGGTAAGTTTGCCCTGGCCGCTGGATAATCGCGACTTTGTAACGCATTTGAGAGTGATAAGGATCGAAAACAGTCCTATTATGACTATTGAAGCACCGGCTATACCGGGTATTATGCTGGTGCGCGAAGGCGTTGTGCGCATCAGTACTTCCATCAACCGTTGGGTATTGCATCCGTTGCCCAATGCACGGGTGCGGGTCGAATACACACTGCAAGTCGATCCGGGCGGGCACTTACCTGCCCATGTCGTCAATATGTTTGCCTGCCGTGCCCCGATCGAGACCTTTCAGAATATGCGGCAGGTGCTGGCGGAGCGGAAGCGCAAGCCGGCTACTGCTCACTGATCGTCGAAGGTAGTCCGAATTCACTGATATTGTCATGCCTTTTTTGAGATTTTTTATGATTATTTTCCTAAATTGGCAAGAGAGAAATTCGATGCGTTTTGCTGCATCAAAACGAAGGTTCTGAAATTCAAAGCAAAAAATACAATCATGGGAAAAGGAAAAGATCTTTTCGGACACTACAATGACCTCGCGAAGGAAAAGGGCCCGGGTAGCGAAGAAAGTAAATATGCCGGCGTTCTTTTCCAGTCGCTTCTGATGCTTGGCGAGCGCCGCACATTTGAGCTGCTCGAAGAGGCAGATGAGAAGGGCAAAAAGCTGAAATTGGAATACAATACCAATGCAAAAAACAGCTCGGCATGCCCCTGCGGCGTTACATTGACGTAGATTTCGAGGAAAACATTCAGTATAGACCTGGCGGAGGGAGATCAACCCCGCCAGGTCTTGTTGTATAATAGCACCGGCAGTTCATCAATTATTTAGGCTGTTTGGTCCAGCCGGCTCCTATTTCGCGCTTATTACCGTAAATTGTAGGTTGTATCGCCTGTTGCCGCATGACCGTCCAGCCCCATTCAGATCCGGATTTTGCTCCTTCGCCTACCCGGGCGCATTGGTTTTTCAGGTACAAACTCTACCACATTCCTTTCTGGATCGTGTACCACTATGTGTGGTGGGTTGTGGCGTTGGGGAATCCGGTCAAGGTGGTGGAAGCGCTGTTTACGCCGTCGGTGATCAAGTTCCTGTTTTATGTGATATGGCAGGCGTTGGCCGTGTACTTCAACCTGTACTTCCTGGTTCCGCACTACCTGGAAAAGGGCAAGTATCTGCTTTTTCTCGTATTATTGTTGCTGACCATCGTTGCCACCGCCGGGCTGATCGTTCCCGGGTATTACATCGTGGCGTGGGCTTCGGGGAAAACAGTGGAAGAATTCTTCGGGCCGGGGAATTACGGTTTTTTTCACATGCTGCTTGGTGGACCGTTGTCGTCGACAGTCGCGGCGATGACATTTGCAATGAGTATTAAACTGGCCAAAAATTGGCTCCAGACGCAACGCAGGCAACAAATGCTGGAAAAGGAAAAGCTGGAAACCGAGTTGAATTTTTTGAAATACCAGTTCAATCCGCATTTCCTTTTTAACAGCATCAACTCCATTTTTTTTCTGATCCATAAAAACCCCGACATGGCTTCGGCATCGCTGGCTAAGTTCTCGGAGCTGCTGCGGCACCAGCTATATGAATGCAACGACCACCAGATCCCGCTGAGCAAGGAAATAGCTTATCTCGAAAATTTCATCGAGCTGGAAAAGCTGCGCCAGAACGACAACCTCGAAGTCGTTTTTGAAGTGCAGGAACGGCTTGAAGGACAACCGGGTATTGCGCCGTTTATTCTCATGACTTTTATGGAGAATGCATTCAAGCATGTTACAAGGCATCGGCAGGAGGGTAACTGGATTCGCGGCGGGTTGCAGCTTGACCAGGCAAGATTGATATTCAATCTCAGCAACAGTATTTCGAAAGAGACCAATACGGAAGTGGTCCACTACGGCGGTATTGGTTTGAAAAACGTGCGCCGGCGGCTGGACCTGATCTATCCCGGAAAATACAGGCTGGATACCTGGGGCGATGCGGACCGGTTCGTTGTACATTTTGAAGTGGAACTCGAAACGTTGGCAACGACGGAAATTGCTCATATACCTTTAAATCAGTTTGGATAGATGATCAACTGCGTGATAATTGATGATGAGCCGCTGGCGCGCGAAGGGCTGGCGGATTATGTAAAAGAAGTGGATTTCTTAAAACTGACAGGCGTTTGCGAAAATCCCGTGGAGCTCCTGAGCCTGATGGACCGGGAGCCGGTCGATTTGATTTTCCTGGATATTCAAATGCCGAAAATGAGCGGCATCGATTTCCTTAAAATTGTACAAAACCCGCCAATGGCTATTATTACCACCGCGTATCCAAGCTACGCGCTTGAAGGTTTTCAGCTTAATGTGATGGATTATTTGCTTAAACCGATCACTTTCGAGCGATTTTTCAAATCGGCGGGCAAAGCCAGGGATTATCACAAACTGCTGACCAAATCTACCACGTCGAAGGCCGACGAAGATTACTTTTTTATCAAATGCGGAAGCAAATACGAGAAAATTTTCTTCGACGATATTCTGTATATCGAAGGTCTCCAAAATTACGTGACGATCCATACAGGCAAAGGCAAATACATTACGCTGCTCAACCTCAAACACCTCGAACAAAACCTCGATAGTCGGCATTTCATCCGTATCCATAAGTCTTATATTGTCTCAATTGGTAAAATCGAGGGGATCGACGGGAATGAAATCTTTATTCAAAACCATCGAATTCCCATTAGTCGTAACTACCGTGAGCAGGTCATTGAGCAGGTAGTGAACCGGAGGCTAATGGACAAGAACCGTTAGGTCATACGGAAGCGGCAGCACAAAACGTGCCATGAAAGGGACAAAAAGCGCTTGATCCGCGTTACCTTTGACGGGCGGAGCTCAATACTCCGATTCGAGATAAGACAATGGAATTGAGTTCATACAAAGTAAAAAAATCCCAAAGGGTAGTAGCGGTAGTGCTCGCAGCGGCGGCAACCGGCGTTTTTTCGGCACTGGTGGCAGATACCCTCAAAGTGATCACGGAGCATTACGAGGAAGCATTCCTGGAAAATTTGCGGCATAATCGGTACCTGATATTCACTATTCCGCTGATTGGCCTCACGACCATCCATTTGCTCCGCTATTTTCTCTTTCATAACAAAGCAAATAAAGGGATCAAGGAGGTGCTGGACACCATCAATAAAAATGCCCACACCCTGCCCGCTTACAAGATTCCCTCTCATTATTTCAACGGCCTGTTGACGGTGATTTTCGGCGGCTCCACGGGAATTGAGGTTTCCACAGTGGTGTCGACCGCGGCGATCGGTGCATTGTCGAGCCGGAAAGTGAGCTATCTGCGTAAGTACCGCACGGACCTTGTGTGCGCGGGCCTGGCCGCAGGTGTGACAGCCCTTTTTAACGCGCCTGTCGCAGGTTTCTTATTTGCCTTTGAGGTTTTTACAAGAAGAAAAAGCAAACTTCATACGGCAGCTGTGATTACCGCGGTTCTCTCATCTTACCTCATTACCCGGTTCTTCTTTTATAAGCAAGTGTTCCATTTCAGCGTGACCAACTGGCGTACCGAAGCATTGCCTTACATGGTTTTGCTAGGGGTATTGGCGGGGCTTAACTCAGTTTACCTCACCAAATGCGTGCTGTTTTTCAAGAAATTCTTCGGTTCGCTGCAAAACGATTACATGCGTATTATCGGCGGGTCGCTGCTCATTTCGACCTTGATTTTCTTCGTGCCAAATCTTTACGGAGAAGGGTATGAGGGCATTAAGGACGTTTTCCGGCATGCCGACGCACCTACATTGGCCGTGGTTCTACCGTTACTCGCCGTACTTCTATTGAAGCCGGTCGCGACGTCGGTGACTCTTGGGGCAGGTGGCGACGGGGGCGTTTTTGCACCGAGCCTGTTTATAGGCGCCTTCCTGGGGCTGATCGTTTGCGTTGTGCTCAACCATTTCTTTGGCCTCGGCCTTATCCCTGTCAATTTTGTACTGATAGGCATGGCAGCCGTGCTCAGCGGTAGTATCCATGCGCCGTTTACCTCCATTTTCCTGGTATGCGCGCTGGCCGATAACTATATCCTGTTCGTTCCGATCGTAGTCGCGAGCCTTGTTTCCAAATGGGTGGCCGCGGCGATCTTTCCGTATTCGGTTTATACTTATCAGGTCAAACATGCGTCGGGCGCCGTCGCACACACGGCTACTTTTCCTCAATCACGGCCATAACCAGCGTGGCTGCATTATGTGCGGCGACGTTGTAAAACTGGTCCATATCCGCTTTCGCTTTGCCATCGGCTTTGTCGCTCAGGCTTCGGATGATCAGGAATGGGATATTCTGCTGGTAGCAGGTTTGTGCGATGGCGGCGCCTTCCATTTCCGTAGCGGCCGCATTCAGGTCTTTCAGTAACCGTTGCGTGGTTTTTTCGGATGAAACAAACTGGTCGCCGGTGACTATAATACCTTTCTTGACAGCGGGGACAAAACTGCCGTTGTTCCGCTCCACCTTTGCCAGTTTCAGACTTTTGGAAACCGAAAGCGCTCGGGAAATCAATGCGGAGTCGCAATGAAATTTCAGGGGATTCTCTTTTTGGGTGAAGGGGTTTTTCGTGGCCCAGTAGTGCATTCCGGCATCGTCGATCTGCCCGAAATCGTGGTAAGCGATCTGTGTCCCGATCACCAGATCGCCCGGCGCCAGCGCCGGATCGACACCTCCTGCAATCCCTGAAAACACGATCTCACGCGGTTGGAAATGCTGGATCATCATCACGGTCGTAATGGCTGCATTCACTTTTCCGACGCCGGTCTCTGCGAGTACTACACGTCTGCCGCGAAGCTGGCCGGTAATGAACCGGATCTGGCTGATAACGGTATCTTTTTTCTGTGCCATCTCGCTTTCCAGCAGTACCAGTTCAGGCGGGAATGCGCCGAGAATGCCGGTAATGCTTTGGGATTTTACGGAAAGAACGATGAGTAGAAAGAGGAACGTGAGTAGTGAATTTTTCTTCATGTTGAGTTTAAAAAATCAAAGCCAGAATGGCGAAAATATCAATGATAATGAGGGCTAAACTAATGTCTCGGGCCTGTCCCGTGAGCAATTTCAGGGCAGTCCAGCTGAGGAATCCCCAGATAATGCCCTGGGTGATGGAATAGGTAAATGGGATCAGTACCATGGCCAGGAATGCCGGAAATGCTTCCGAAAGGTCATTCCAGTTAATGCGGATCACCGGTTTCATCATAAAAACACCCACCAGCACCAATGCTGGTGCGGTGGCGATGGAAGGTACCGCGCTCAGCAGTGGGGAAAGAAACAAAAATGGCAGGAATAACACGGCACCGGTAACAGCGGTAAGGCCCGTTTTGCCCCCTTGCTCGATCCCTACGGCCGATTCGATGTAGGCGGTGCCCGGACTGCTGCCCGTGAGCCCGGCGATGGTGGTCGAAACGGCGTCCACCATCAGTGAACGGCGGATATTACGCGGTTCTCCGTTTTCGTCGAGCAGGTTGGAGGCTTCGGCCAGCCCGACGAACGTAGAAAGGCTGTCGAACATATCGGTAAATACGAATGCAAGGATGATCGGTGCCAGGCTCCATTTCAGTGAATTGACGAAATCGAGCTGAAATAGCAGGCTGAAATCGGGCTTCGAAACAATGTGATCGATGGTAATCACCGTTTCCTGACCGCCCCACCACCGCCCGATCGGCCAGGCAAGCAGGCTGGTAACGACGATGCCGATCAGAATACTGCCTTTGACATTGCGGATCAGCAGGATGACCGTCACGAGCAGTCCAGCGATAAATGTGAGCGTCGGCGCATTGAGATTCCCCAGGCTGATCATCGTCGCCGGGTTAGGCACAATGAATTTGGCATTGGCGAAACCAATGAGTGTGATAAACAGCCCGATCCCCGCCGCGATGCCGAAACGCAAAGGTTTTGGAATAGCTTTAACTATGTAAGAGCGGATATTGAATGCGGATAGGATCAGAAAGAATACCCCGGACCAGAATACCGTCCCGAGCGCCACTTGCCAGGAAAGGCCGTCGGTAAGTACAGCAGTGTAGGTGAAAAATGCATTGAGGCCCATTCCGGGGGCAACGAGAATGGGGTTGTTCGCGTAAAGCCCCATCATCAGACTGCTGAAAAACGACACCAGTATCGTGGCTGTTAACACCGCCGGGAACGGCATGCCGGTTTGGCTGAGGATCGACGGGTTGACGACGATGATATACGCCGTTGCCAGGAATGAGGAAATCCCGGCCAGGATTTCGGTGGAGATCTGCTCTTTGCGAAGTCCGGAGAATAAGGTCATATCGTTCAGGTTTATTTCAAATATATCGATTTAGTTTCAATGGAAGGGCTTTTTCATAAGCTGTAAGGGATAGAGTGCCGAAAATTGGTCATAAGTAATCCAGTAAGTTGCTATTTTGCATTACTTTAAAAATTGTTCTTTTATCACCTGAACCATACATGCTTAACATTCCAAAGTACCAGGGCAAACGCTGGGGCATAGCCTTGCTGGGCGGTATTACCCTGGCGTCCGTGCTGATGACGGGCTACACCTATACCCGCAATACTGCTTCCGATCGACCCGATTCGCTGCAACTGGCTTCATTCGTCGAACCCGGGTTCCCCTACATTTCAACCTCCGTTGACGCCCGGAAGCTGGGCGGCGGTTTCCCGAAAGACAATCAGGCTGCGCGCACGCTCGCATTGCAGCTGGGCGACAGCGCCTATGCCTGTTTCGATACCGATCTGCTTCGCTGGTCGGTGGCCTGGACGGGCAAGTTTCTGCCGATGGTACTGATGGCGCAGGTTTCATACAAAGATTTTTTCAACAAGAACAATAACATAGCCACAGTTCCGGGCTCGCCCGTGCTCGCAACAGGCGCCTACGCGGGGTGGTCGACAGGCAAGCCCCAGTACCGCACCGATCAGTCGCTACCGCCTACCTGGAAACCGCTTCCGGCCGAAAAGGGACGTTACAATGGCGTGTATGTTTACGGCAAGCAATCCATTCTCGATTATTCGGTAGGAAAGGCGCGTATTTATGAGCTGCCGGGCAGCGCTAAATTCGACGGCGGTGTGGCATTTACACGCACTATACAGGCCGGCGACGTTTCCACTGAATTATTCCTGACAGCCGCTGAAATCGATAATGCCTCCGGCAGCGAAGTAAAAGGCCGCATAGCTTACGTGTATCAGGGGGCGAACAAAGATACTGTTACAGCAGTGGCGGTTTTGGGCAAAGGTAAACCCAATTGGCAGCCTGGTGTGGAAGAGGGGAAATATCTGACTGTAAAAGTGCCCGCATCCGGTGAGGCGACAGTCGCGATCTGGAAAGGGCTTTCGAAGGACAAAAAGGCGTTTGAAAAGTTTGTAAAAACCAAACATATGCCGCTGCCGGCTTTCAAAAAAGGCGGCCCTGCATTATGGAAGGAAACGGTGGTGACGCAAGGAAAGCTTGCCCCAGACACTGCCGCGTTCGTGACCGATCAGCTTACATTGCCTCTGAATAACCCGTGGAAAAGAAATGTGCGCGTGGCTGATGTCGCTTTTTTTAAGGATGGCAGAGCGGCGGTTGTTACTTTCGAGGGTGATGTTTGGACCGTTGAAGGCATTGATAAAAACCTCCAAAACCTGAAATGGCGACGCTTTGCCTCGGGTCTCCACGAGCCGATGAGCATTGAGATCGTGAAGGAACAAATCTATGTTTTCGACAGAAACGGCATTGTTCATTTTCATGATCTGAATGCCGACGGTGTGGCCGATTACTATGAGAACTTTTCGAATGTCATGGAACAATCGGCCGAGTCGCGCGAGTGGGCGGGAGACCTTGTGACCGCGCCCGATGGCAGTTTTTACATTGCCAAAGGCGGTAGTTTGAGCAACGGGCCGGGTATGACGAAAATTACCGGCAAGGGTTTCCGCGCAGGTTCTGACCAGAACGGTACCGTTATGAAAATTTCGCCGGACGGGCGCAGTGCCGAGGTTGTTGCAACCGGTTTGCGTGGCCCCTACCTGGGAATGCACCCTACCAAAGGCATTCTCACCGCCTCCGATCAGCAGGGCAACTTCGTGCCGTCTACACCGATTTTTGTGATTCATCAAGGCGATTATTTCGGTGTGGAACCCACATTGCATCGCAAAGATAATCCAACTGTAACCCCGCCATTGACCTGGATCCCTCACAGTGTCGACCGTTCGGCGATCAGCCAGGTTTGGGCTACCAGTTCCAAAATGGGGCCATTGAATGATAACCTGATCCATTTTTCTTTCGGTCGGCCCGGCTTATTCCGCGTGCTGATCGACAGTACTACCAGTGTTGTTCAGGGTGGTGTATCTGTCATTAATGCCCATTATCCCGCACCCACTTCGAAAGGGGCGATGAACCCGGTGGATGAGCAATTGTATGTGGCCGGTTTTAACCTATGGGGTTCCAGTTCAAACGGCATCAGTGCATTGCTGAGGCTCCGGTATACCGGTAAACCGAGCTATTTGCCCAACCATTTCCGGGCTGGCAAGCAGGGCATTGTGCTACGTTTCGATTCGCCGCTGGATAAAGCTACTGCGAGCGATCCGAAAAACTTTGAAGTAAAAAGGTGGAATTACAAGCGCACCGAAGAATATGGTTCGGGGCATTTCAAGCTCGACGGCTCGACTGGCCAGGAAATTATGCACGTGGCGGCATCTTATTTGTCGGCCGATCGTAAAAGTGTGCTGCTGCTCGTTCCTGAAATGACCGAAGTAATGCAAATGGAGGTGACCTACCGTATGCAGGCAGCGGATGGTAAGAAGGTGAACGACCAGTTCTGGTTTACCATTAACCAGTCGACAGACGTGGATTTGAAGGGCTTCGAAGGCGTAGATCTTGCATTGCTGAATGTCAAGCGCCCTGAGACTTCCACCGCAGCTGTGGCGGAGACGGCGGCTTCGGTGGAGAAGGGTCGTGAAATATTCCAGAAAATGGCCTGTGCTGGCTGCCATTCGGAAGGTACCCGCACAAAGGGCATGTATGGGCCGCCGTTTCAGAACCTGTACAAATCGGAGCGTACTTTTGACGACGGCACCAAGGTAATCGCCGATGAGGCATACCTCCGTGAATCGATCCTGACGCCTTCGAAACGCATTATTAAAGGTTATAATGAAGAAATGCCTTCGTTCGTAGGCGTACTTTCTGATAACGATATCGAATCGGTGATTTTGTTTATCAAATCACTTTCGGGGAAATAACGTTACGAAATTTCATCGAGACTGAACGGAAGCCGGCGAATGCGTCGGCCCGTGAGGTCGAAAATGGCATTGGCGAGGGCCGGGGCAAACGGAGGCAGCCCCGGCTCACCCACGCCACCGGGTTTCTCGTCGTTTTCCATGATGTGTACTTCGATAGGCGGGATATCCGCGATGCGCGGCATGGGGTAGGTATCGAAATTTTCCTGAACAGCTTTCCCATCCTTGAATGTGGTTGCGTGGATCGTGGCTGCGCCGAGCGCCATCACAATACTGCCTTCCACTTGTGCACGGATGGTGTCGGGGTTGACGTACCACCCGCAATCCATCAGCGCTACCACTTTTTCAATCCTGACTTTCCCTTCCGCATTCCGCATTACTTTTACCGCATGGCCGCAAATGCCGGTGAAGCATTCTGTGAATGCAACGCCCCAACCCTGATTTTTACCGCGGGATTGCCAGCCGGTCAGTTCCGTCATCCGGTCGATCAACGCCTGGTAGCGCGGGGCGGGCAAATGCGCTCGCCGGAATGCCATGGGATCTTTACCCGCCAAGTGGGCCAGTTCATCAATGAAGCTCTCACACGCGAACCCATGCGTGGACGCATACACGGAGCGCCACCACATCACCGGTATGGGTGAGTGTATACCTGCGCCTCCGAAGCTGTAATGCTGGATTCCCAGCCGGTAGGGGGGCAATAATCCCTCGAAATCGCCTGTGTTGTAACCGGCTGCATCTGGTGAGCCGGACGGGGTAGGTGACCATTCCTGACCGATCCATTGGGTTGCCGTATTGGCCTGAAAGGCATGGATACGGCCCTGGGCGTCCAGGCCCCCTTTCAGTGAGTAGAATGCGCCTGGGCGGAATGGACCCGCGGTCATGTCGTCTTCACGCGTCCATACTACCTGTACGGGTGCTTGTATTTCTTTGGAAATGAATGCAGCCTCGTAAGGATAATCAGGAAAAGCTTTTCTGCCGAAACCGCCACCGAGGAAGGTCATATGCACAGCCACTTGCTCGATGGGTATGTTGAATCGTTGGCTCAAATCGGCCTGTATCCAATTTGCTTCCTGTATCGGCCCCCATATCTGGATATAGTCGGCGCGGACGTCGGCAATGCAATTGAGGGGCTCCATGCAGCTGTGTGATTGGTAGGGCGTTTCATACGATGCTTCCAACTTTTGGGTACACTGCTCATACTCGGCTTCGAATCGGGGATGGCTGCCGATCTTTTGAAGGTTTCCCCGCATTTGATTTTCGAGCGATGTCGTGTCCGGAAGTCTAAAATCAGGATCATTCCAATCTACTTTCAATGATTTTCTTCCCTGCATTGCCGCCCAGAGGGAATCGGCAACGACGGCAACTCCTTCACAGTATTGGGAAAACACAGGCCTGCTTACCTTGAAAACATGTGTAACCCCCGGCACTTTTCGGGTTTCGGTGTCGTCGAAGCTTTTTATGGTTTCCCTGAACCGCGTGCCGCGCTCGATTACGGCGTATTTCATTCCGGGTAATTTTTTGTCCAGGCCGAATAGGGCGGTCCCGTTCGTTTTCAATGGGATATCCTTTCGAGGTACAGACTTGCCAATGATTTTATACTCGGAACGCTTTTTCAGAATGACTTCGGCAGGCGGTTTGAGTTTCGCAGCTTTTTCTACCAGTGCGCCATACGGCAATGTATTTAGCGTTTTCCGGTGGATAATCGTGCCGTTTTCTGCATAACAATCATTTTTCGACACGTTCCATTCGGCAGCGGCGGTTTCGATCAGCATTTCACGTGCGCAGGCTCCTGCGCGCAGAAGCCGGGGTGCCCATCCGCGAACGGAAAAGCTGCCCTCCTGCGGCTGCGGGCCATATTTCGCGGGGTTAGCGGGCGCAAAAACAATTTCGACATCGTTCAGCGCTACTTCCAGTTCTTCCGCGAGTATTTGCGGAAGTGCCTGAAACGTCCCCTGGCCCATTTCGGAGCGGTTGCACATCAGCGTCACTTTGCCGGTGCGACCTATCGAGATCCAGGACATCAGCTCGGTGCCCTGCAAGGCTTCGTCGGATATGGGGTTGATAATCAGCGGAACCGCTTGGCTGTTCGCAGGTATGTATGCCGCGAGCGTCAGCGCCGCTCCCGACCACGTAGCCTGACGAAGAAAATTACGGCGGGAAATGTCCTGTGACTTCATGGCATCGATCAATGCGAATAGCTGGCGGCCGTTTTAATGGCCTTGCGAATGCGTGGATAGGTTCCGCAACGGCAAATATTACCATTCATAGCAGCGTTTATGGCCTCATCGTCGGGATTGGCGTTACCTGCTAACAACGCTACTGCGGACATGATTTGCCCGCTCTGGCAGTAGCCGCATTGCGGCACCTGTTCGGCGATCCACGCACGCTGCACCGGATGAGAATTATCCTCCGAAAGCCCCTCGATGGTCGTTACAGGTTGCTCACCCACCGCTGATACAGGAAAAGAGCAAGACCGCACCGGCGCACCGCTTAAATGGACGGTGCAAGCCCCGCACTGCGCAATTCCGCAGCCATATTTGGTCCCCGTAAGTCCGATCAGGTCACGAATTACCCAAAGCAATGGCATTTGTTCGTCGGCTTCGACAGTGTAGGACTTACCGTTCACTAAAAGCGGGTAGGAAGGCATAGGCGGTGGGATTAAAAGTTTTGAATACTTCGAAGGTAAACCAGGCACCAGCCGCCTGCAAATCAGATTGACGAGGTGCCGTTTTGGAGGGATGAAATGCGGGTTTTGGATAATTCGTCAATGCCGGTCGGACAATGAATTATGAAATGAGGACTTCTGAGTGATAAATTGGGGCTACTTGTAAATATCCTTGTTTCAGCTTAGGGAAAATGGCCTGCAAGGAGATAAACAAGGCGCTTGATAATCCGTTGCTGCCACACGGACATCGGATTGGTTTGTAATAGTTACATGGGTACAAATTGAGAGGAAATTAAAACTCTTCTCAACATGAATGCGGCATTTTACGAAAGTATCCTGAACGGTAAACGACTTATGTTTTGGTTTACCAGTATGGGAAAGGAATCAATTATAAAGGTGATACAATTCAAGCCAACCGAAGAACCCGATATTTACGAAATAGCACTGGGGGACTTGAATTCGGATGGCTCGATTGACTTAGATAAAAGAAGTGACAACGGTGATACGGAGGAGGTGTTATCCACGGTTGCCAAGGCGTTGCTGTTTTTCCTGAGTGATCATATGGAGGCACAGGTAGTGATTGAGGCGAACAGTGATTCCAGAGCACGTCTTTATCAGATTGCGATTAAAAGGGGACTAGATGACCTCGGGGAGTACCTTGTGGCCTATGGATTTGATAATGAAAAGCCAGAAGTTTTACAGAGTGGCAAAAACTACAAGAAGTTTGTCATTTCATTAAGAGAAGATAGGTTATAGTTTTAAATTAAGAATATTCAACAAAAATCTAATGGGAACAGAAATTAAAGTCGAAAAAAGGAATGTACCGGACTGGTTTACCCCGGAAAAGTTGGAGGAGTTTCGCCCAGCCATTGAGGCAGCTGCACAAGAGAAGGTGGATCGCTTAGTCGCAGCCTGGACGCCTGAGTTCAAAGCAGCATTGCGCAAATTAAGGGAGCGGAAAACCGCTCCCCGGAAATAAGTATACTTAATATCAGGCAACCATGGTGAACAACCTGTTCAGGTCCCAGGAATTGCGGACGCCCGATTCACTGACCACTTTTTTTAGATTGGTGGCTAGCTGAGATTTCTCATCATTCACCATTTCGAGCAAATTGCCCAGGTAGTCGGGTTTGCGGCGGTTCAGGAATGCGTTGGCTTCCGGCGAATTGTGGTAAGTGGCGGTAAAACCTTTGCCATGGCGCTCAATGAGGCCCCAGGTTACGAGCGCGTCGAGGAAGTCGAGCGAGCTGTGGCTTTGTAGTCCCAGTTTTTGCCGGATCTCGGATACGAACAGCGGGCCGTTAGCCAGTTCAGTAAAAAGGCCGAGACGGATGGCCGTCAGCAGCGGTTTGGCAGACCAGAACCCCGTTCCGATCCGGATGATGTTGATTGGAGTGATTTCCTGCTCTTGTTCAATTTCAATTGTACTCATGGCTAAATGAAGTTAATGTTCCGGAAGATGTGCTTCCACTGAATGAAACATGCTCTAAATTAGTGTTGAAGACTCAACATACAGAACGCCATTGTGATGAACTGCCCAAACGAGGGGTTAAACCGGTCCAAAACAGGTGTAGTCTGTTCCCTCGTTAACGTCTATTTCGCAGAAATCTGTCAATAAGTTGCAGGAAATTTGAGTTAATCAGTGTTTAATCGCGAGTTTGGCTACGCTCCTGTTTTCTTCAAATCCATCATTTTTTAATCTGCAAGAAACATCGCCGGTCATACTGGTGAGGGTATTCCGCTAATTACCAGTTGGATACAAAAAAACCGGTTGCCTAAGCAGCCGGTTTTTTGTATCCTTATTAAATGAAACCTTAGAAACTATACCGCAAACCAATCTGCACCTGGTAAGGGTTACCCGAAGGGGTTACCACACCGGCGGTATTTACACGGTATACAAATTGATTTTTCGCTTTGTCGAATGCGGCAACGGCAGGCTTGCCATTCGCAGCAGGGATGCCCAATGCGTAAAGTGCTTGTGTACCCAGCGACTTGTTGCGGCCCCAATCCTTGTTCAGGAAGTTCGCGAAGTTGAATACATCGGCGGAAACTTCGATGGCATGGGTGCCCGCGATTCGGATGCGTTTCGACGCGCGAACGTCGAACACACCGTAGAAACCATTGATACCCCCGTTTCTTTCCGCAATTTTACCTGAGTTCTTGATGATGTAATCCTTGATGCTCTGACTTGCGTCCTTGTTGTCGAGGATCGCCTGGAGACCGTTACGCACGTTTTCTGGTACGCTCGGATCATTCCGGTCGAAAACAAATGCAAGGTCGTTGGTACCTACAAAGTCGCCATTGGTATTACCACCCGAGAGCAGGGTATAACGGGTACCACCGATTCCTGAATAGCGCACGCCTACATTGATACCCCAGAAGCTGGGCAGCGAGCCGTAGAATACGATTTTGTGACGGAACTGGTTGTCGGAGTACGACATCAGGCTCAGGTTGCGCGGATCGTCCCTTACAGGCAGTGAAAGCGTAGCGCTGTTCGCTACGTTACCGTTGAATGAGGTATTGTCTTTTACATCGTTGTAAGTGTAGCTCAAAGTGATTTCTCCGTCGCGGAAGTACTGATATTTCACATCCGCCACAACAGAGAACGCATTCACTTTTCCTTCACTATTTAGTTCCAGCACGCGGCCGAATTGCGTCGATTTACGTCCCAGGAGCCAGTCACCAGCGCCGTTGGCCGGCATTTTGTCCGCAGGCACGAACACGCCACGGTTACCTTCGTTAGCCAGACGGAAGAATGGCTCGTCGACCATGTTTCTGTCCACGTACATATAATTGTTGCGGCCCAGGCTCATATACCCCGCTATACCCACTTTTAATTTGTCGGTCAGGTACTTGTTGTAGGAAATGTTGGCCTTGTAAATGATAGGTACGCGTGCATCTTTGGCATTGGTATTGATCGTCGGCAACTGGAATTGCGACAAAGTCGGAATGCTGTTGTAGTTGGCACGGTAAGCTGCGAAATCCGGTGTAGGGACATTTGGGTTGCGTACGTCGACGGTCGCCAGGTGCTTCCCGTCGAATGTCAGGTTGTTGATCACCACGTAGTTGTTGATGTCCGAAGCGAACACACCGGCACCGAGACGGAAGATATCGGTATGCTTGTCATTCACATCCCAGGTGAACTGCACCCGCGGCTGTACGACAAACGACTTGATCTTGTTGTCGGTGCGGATTTTCAGAGCATCATACAAAGTCTGATTCAGAGGCGAGCTCGGGTAATGCGCGTAGTCAAGGCGCAGGCCTGCCACTACGTCGAGGCCGGTAGCGAGGCTTGTTTTTAGCTGACCATAAACACCTGCATTCCAGATCGTGCCTTTCACCGACCAGTCGTCCATCAACGGTACTTCACGGTAGTAGCGGTAAGGTTTCAGGTCATTGAACTGGTCAAGAGACGTTTTGCCTGCTGCGGCGTCCACATTGTAATGGAAACGGCCGTTCACTTCCGAGCCGTAGGTCGAATGCGAACGGGTCATCATCATATCCACCCCAAAAGTATACTCAACTTTATCGGTGTTGTAATACAGGTTGTCCACCAATTGAACCACATGGTTGGTAAAACGCTCCTGTGCAAATCGGTGACCACCCATCTGAATGTTGGTCGAGCGCGAGCTGCCGTCGCTCAGTACCGAGTTTACGTTTTCCACGATCGCTCTTGGAATGTTGGCAGCCGGAAGCTGGTCGCCCGGCGCACTTTTCTGTTTCACGAACAAATGCTGCACTTTCAGTTCATTGGTCACTTTCGAATTGAGTGTCGAGCGGAGCGATGCGAGCAGGCTGTTGTCCTGGTTAAAGTCGTTTCCGTAAGACTCGTAGGCGTTGATCGTCGTGTTATCCGCCAGGCCGAGCTTGTTGCGGTCGTTGGTGTAGTTGTTGCGGATCGTTAAAAGGTTTCGGTTGTTCAACTGCCAATCGAGACGAAGAAATGCTGCGTCGGAACCGCGTTTTTTATCGAAAGTGCCAAACTGCTGGGTGTCGGACATGCCGTATTTGCTGCGGGCAATATTGACGAACTGGTCCAGCGTAGCGCGGGTTACATTAAAACGGTTTTCATCCACCGGGCTGAGGATATCCGCGATGATCAATGGGCGGCTGTCCTGCTGGTGGTCCCAGGCTACGAAGAAATGCAGCTTATCTTTCAGGATCGGTCCCCCCAGGGAGAATCCAAATTGATTGGTGGAGAATTTGTTATTGATTTTGTTGCCACGAATATCATAAGGGCTCGACAACCAGTCGGCACGTGTATAATTGAATGCGCTACCGCTCAGTTGGTTGGTTCCCGATTTCGTTACCGCGCTGATCGTACCACCGCCGCTGCGGCCGTAAGTGACGTCGTACTGGTTGGTAACCACCTGAAACTCGCGTACCGCCTCAATCGAAATCGAGTAGGGTGCTCCGCTTCGGCTGGTGGTAGCGCCTGCGGAAGTCGGGTTTTTGGAACTCATACCATCAATCGTGTAGCCCGTAGACGAGCCTAATTGGCCGGAGATATTACCGCCGCGGCTCAATGGAGAAAGGTCCATCAGCGACGTGAAGTTTCGTCCGTTTACCGGCAGACGGGTAATGTCCCGTGCTGAAATAGCCGTGGAAGCGCCCAGGTTTTCAATTTTGTTCTTGATACCCGATGCAACAACGCTTACAACTTCCAGCGTTTGGCCGGCTTCTTTCATACTCATTCTGACTTTCACGGCATCGCCCTGGTGCAGGAGATAACCCGTCAGCTTTTGTTCACCAAAGCCGACGTAAGTAGCTGTAACCGTGTAAGGCCCGCCTAATGGAAGTTCCTTAAAGGCATATTCACCCTTTGCGTTGGTAACGGTTCCAGTCGTAAAGCCTGTTGATTCGTTTTTCACCTGAACGGTAGCGCCCGCCAGTGCTGCATTCTGGTCGTCGGTTACCGTACCGGAGATCGACGCCTGCGTTGTTTGAGCCCTCAACACCACGATGTTACCGAAGCAGCAAAGCAATGTCAGGATAATAGGTAGTAAAAATCTCTTATGCATGAGCATGTTGTTGGTTAAACAAAATTTGCCGCAAAAGAAGAGGATCTACTTGTCCAGGATGTTATTGGAGTGTTATGTAATTGTAAAGTCGCATTAACATCTGAATCTACCCACGCCACGCCGCCCAAAAAAACGCAGATTTTTTTTCATCGCATTGTCCAATCCAGAGGGGGGCGTTCGTCTTTAACATGAGTTTTGACCGGGTCGTAGATGCGATCAACGAATGATCGGGTTTTAGTCAGGTGTGGTCATTGGTAGTCAGGAATGGTCATTGGCGTACCTGAAATCCCTATCAAGCAAAACAATATTCGACAAAACCTGACAAATCTTGACAAAAAAACCGACCATTCAATCATCGCACCGGCGACCCGGTCACTCATTCAATCATTCAATCATTAAAATCAACATGGAGCAACGAATCAATCTTCAGGAAAAAGGACAAAAAGCATTGAAGGCCATGTATGGCATAGGCGGTTACCTGGCGAAATCGCAGGTAGAGCGACGCCTTTTGAACCTGATCTACTTCCGTGTATCGCAACTCAACGGCTGCGCATTCTGTCTGGATATGCATTCCAAAGATATCCGCGCGGAGGGAGAAACCGAGCAGCGGCTGTATTTGCTGAATGCATGGCGGGAAGCACCTTTTTACTCCGAACGCGAACGCGCCTCATTGGCCTACGCCGAAGCCGTGACGTTGCTGAAAGACCGCGAAGTTACCGACGAGGTATTCGACGCCGTCAGCCAGCATTTTACCGACGAGGAGATCATTGATCTGACGCTCGCCATCACGACTATCAACTCCTATAACCGCTTCAACATCGCATTCCGCACCGAAGCCGGAAGTTACGAGCCGGGCCAGTTTGCGGTTCATTAAGCACTTCATCAATGGACGAGCCCCAGGCACGCATCGGTATTTCGTTAATACGATGCGGTGCCCTGGGGCATGCTTTATTTTTCCATAGCTTTTAAGCCCGGAGAAGGTGGTAATTCGGTTATTCCACTACTTTTACCAATGCGGCAAGCTCCTGATCTGCCAGGCCATCGGACTCAGCCTTTTGCAACAAGTCGCTGATGGTTTTAATAAAAGCAGGTTGTATACCCGCATTCCGGAATGCATTGTGAATGCGCTGGGTAGCGGCCACACTGATCGACAGCGGGCTTTGACTGATTGTAAAATCACCTTTCTCTACCACACCGATCTGATGTTTAAAAAACTCGGTAAATCCAGGAGTAATCTCGCCCAATATTTCGTTGAATGCGCCGAGCGACAACCCGGTTTTTTGTGAAAGTACGATGCCGTGGATCAGGCCGGAATAAGAGCCGTAAAGCCAGGTCAGTGTGGCAAGGTCCATCGCCGAAGCCAGCGCTGCACGGTCGCCGAGGTATTTGATATTTCCCCCGAATATCGTCAAGGCATCGCGGCTGCGTTCGAAATGCTTCTGATTGCCCGAAACGATGATGGTGGTTTCGGGAAGGCCCATCTGGTCGGGTGCCACCTGGATAGCGCCATTGATATACCCTGCATTCAGGTTGGCTAACATGGTTTCAAGCTGTCCGGCCTCCTGGGGGTCGGCGGTCGTGAAGTTGATCAGCGTTTTGCCGGTCAGGATGGATTTATCCGTGATATTTTCGAATATAAGATGTACAGCTTCGTAATCCAGGACGCATATCACAATCAGCGGATTCTGACGGATCGCTTCTTCGAGGTTCTCAAATACTTTTACGCCGGCAATCGCGTCTGCTTTTGCCCGGGTGCGGTTCCAGACGGAGATGGAATAACCTTGTGCAACCAGCAACTCGGCAAGCCGTGTTCCCATTTGTCCCAGCCCTATGACGGTAATTTGTTTTGTGTTCATTTTCTGTTCGTTTTGAATTCATGAGCACAAAAATCGGGGACGGGGGGCCGGCAATCAATTACCGAAAAAAGATTCGGTAACCGAAAATTTATTCGGTATTGAGTAAATTGGGCTGAATAAAAGACATCCGATCAACTCATTCATCAACACCATGTATCAGCGGAAAACACCCGAAGACCTCGAATGCGGCATTACCATTGCCATGAAAGTTTTCGGGGCAAAATGGAAGCCTTGCTTGCTCGACGCCATCCAGCGCGGGTTTCGCAGGCCCAGCGAAATGCACCGGGAAATCAAAGGCGCGACCCCGCGCGTGCTCGATATGCAGCTGCGCGAGCTGGAGACAAGCGGGATCGTTGAGAAATGCCAGTCGACCGGTTTTCCGCTTTATACCGAATATACGCTGACCGACCTCGGGCGCACGATCATGCCCATTATCGACCGGATCAACGAATGGGGATTGCAGTACAAAGACGTTGTTGCCCGAGAAAGTCTTCAATCCATATCCTTGTAGTGGCTTACTTTCTGGAACAGTTCAATCAGCGTGGTTACCTGAAGTTTTTCGAAAAGCCGTGCCTTGTATGTACTCACGGAGCTTTCGGTCAGGTCCAGTTTTGACGCTATTTCCTTGATCCAGAACCCGTCTATCAGCATGTCCATGATCGTTATTTCACGGGCTGAAAGGTCCAGGAGCGGATTGTCGGCCCGGTAATTATGTTTGTCGAGCTGGTTCAGCAGCTCAACTTTAATTCTCGGGCTCACATACCTGCCGGTATCTGCGATAGACAGGATCGCCGTACGAATATCTCCGGTTTCAGAATTTTTGGATACAAAACCGTTTGCGCCTGCACGGAGATAGTGTATCCCGTAAATTCTTTCCTCAATGGCAGAGAAAATAAGGATATTCACATTTTTTTGAACGGCCCGCATTGCCCCGATCATTTCAAATCCCTGGCCCTCAGGAATCTGAACATCCAGAATGACGAGGTCCTGGGGATGTATGGCGAGTTCGGATAACACCTCACTAAAAGAAGTAGCCTCGCGTATCACCGCGGCCTTGTACAAATCCTGAACGAGTATTTTGGTTGCAAGTCTGATAATCTGATAATCTTCTACAATTAAAATGTTTTTCATCCGGACATTTTCTAATTCAAAAAATTAAATTCCTTGTGGAAGGTCCAGAGAATAAATGAATGGCTGAGTATGAACATGGTCGATGCTCTTTTCAAAAATCTTTGGATAGCTGAGGGCTAATTTTGGGCCGTTTTCAACGGATATTTCAATATTAAAAGTAAAATCTGAAAATAAAAGCAAAATAACTTCTGATAAAATAATTTGACACGAATTGTACCTTCTTTCCGATTTGTGAAAGTGACACGACTTGTCGTCAAGCAATTGAAAAGGAACCTGTTCGGTGACTTTGGCAGCGCAAGCGCCTGACGCTCGCATATATACGGAGGCGACAGTATGCGGAGGTCAGGAACTGAAATACCGTACCACGTTGGCAGAATCCAGTTCCAGTTTGAGATCGACGCTGAATTCGGATTCGGACTGCTGTACCGACAATTGGTGCCTGTCGGGGTAAAGCAATTGGAGCCGTTTTGAAGTGTTGCTCAGCCCGAATCCGCCAACTTTATCTTCTTTGGCCCTGGGTGGATTTTGACGTGCATGCTGCGGTATATTGTTCTTTATTTTGAAGTACAGTGTATTTTGGTCCAGCACGATGGAAATGTCGACATAAGACGCATATTTGCTCTTGGCAGTACCGTGTTTGAATGCATTTTCTACAAATGAAACCAGCAGGAGGGGAGCGATAAGATACTCTTCAGGGTTGCCGGTTAATTGGTAATTAATAGTCACTTTGTCGGAGAAACGGGCACGCTCGAGGTCCAGGTAATTTTCGATGTAACTGATTTCTTTGGACAGTACTACATTTTCTTTGCTCGATTCGTAAAGACTGTATCGCATCAGGTCCGATAATTTAAGAACGAGGTCGGCAGCTTGTTCGTCGACATCCACTGTTTTGGTATAAATAGCGTTGAGGGTGTTAAACAGAAAGTGAGGATTGACCTGCGATTTAAGGAAACTGAGTTCGAGATTAAGGTTATTCTTTTGTAATTGTAAACTTTGTGTTTGCAGATTCAGATTTGCTTTTTCGAGCTGCAACCGTTCCATTTCCAGTTGCATATTCTTGGTGCGGGAATTAATAATGTCACGCATTACTTTGATGGCGAGCAATGGCGTGATGTAATACAGGCTCCATGCGTAGTCGGTATACGCGATGTCAAAATCAGTGAAGCAGCTGATCCACCGGCCGCGGGCCTGGAAGAAATCCCACAATTTGGAAACATAAAAAGAATTTTCCTCCGAACCATTCGTAAGAGATGCCAGGTGCCTGAATTCATAATAGTTGGTGACATGCACCAGGAGGAACACGATAACCAGGCTTATAACCAGTGGCAGTATTCTCCTGGTGTATAAAAACCGAGGAAAGACCACATATCCCAGCAGATAGAATACGGAAACGGATTGAAGGAACACCGCAGCCGATGCATGCCATACAACGGAGACGTTGTCTTTGGTGAGTGCCGGAATGCTGTAATAATGTGCGACGCACCATAGCGCAATCCATGCCAGTATGTGATAAATAATCCTGGTTATTTTTGCGCTTTTCTCAGATGAAATAGGATTGAAACGCATAACCTGTCAGATTCTGTTCCTTTGTAACGCAGCGAGCACATTGGCGCGATACGTTACGCCAATCGGAATTTTTCGGCCACTGTTCGTGGTGATTTCATTTCCTTCAATTTCCCGTATTACTTTTTTATTGACGATGTAAGAACGGTTTACTCTTAGGAATTGTGCCGAAGGCAATGCTTCTTCGATTTTGGCCATCGTCATATGAATAACCGCAACCCGGTCCGACCAATATAATTTCAAGTAATCGCGCATCCCTTCAATAAAGTGTATTTCACTAGGCGCTACTTTAATGAGTTTCTTATTCTCTTTCAATAAAAGAAAGTCGTTTCGTGCACCTGAGAACTCCGTATCCGCTACTTGCTGGTGTGGTTCTTTTATCGAGGAAACAACTTTGTCCATCAGCTCGGCTGTGCCCGGTAAGTGCTTCGGAAAGCGAGCGCCATCGACCTTGTTGACGGCCTTTAGGAACCTTTCGAACGAGACAGGTTTGAGGAGGTAGTCCGTTAGCTCATGTTCGTAACCTTCCAGCGCATAGGAAGGGTCGGCGGTAATCATGATCATTGCCGGACGGGCGGGAGGAAGAAGCTTTAATAGCTCAAATCCGGTCATTTCAGGCATTTCAATGTCCAGAAATACAATGTCCGGCTTCATGTCCCTGATCAGAAAAAGGGCGTCGGTAGCGGTCTCCGCAATGCCGGCCAGTTCGAGAAAGGGAACTTTCTGCACATATTTTTCAATCAATCGGCGTGCATCAGCCTCATCGTCTACTATTATACACCGCAACCTGCCGGGAGACAACATACTCTGACCTTAACTACTGTACTAAATTTCATTCGTCTGCAATAATATAGGTATTGGTCGAAATAAATGCATAATTCGGCGAAATTATTTTAGTTCGAGAGCTATTTAGGATTACTTTAAACTCGCTAAGGAATGAATGGTTTGTGAAAGAATAAAAGTTGCTATTGGCCATGATAAAAACACTTACTGGAATTGGATTTAAAGGAGGGTCAAACGGACACCCCGCCCTGTTTCATACAAAACACTATTACACTTCATTTGCAACGATTGCCGCTATTCCGGCTCTGCACGGTTTGATTTCGACGGAATTAAACAGGTGACTTCCTGCTTCCAGGTACTCTCGGTCATTGAATAGGTTGTTTAGTTTGGATTTAAGCTGGAAAAACACAATTTTTATCTAAGAAAACAACGATCCGGGCTGGTACTGGAAAACGATAACTTTTATAAGTAAAATGGGTGCTTAAAAATTGAAAAGCTCCTGGCATTTTGTCAGGGGCTTTTTTGTTTGAAATTACCCGAAATTAAATCAATTAATTGGTTCGCTTTTGACGATTAATTAGTATTCTTTTTGTAGCTGAATATTGACAAGCTGGTTTGTGGGAAGCATGAATATTTCCGCTTCGACTGTTGATTTGCGTATATTTGCTGACGTTCAAATGGGGTATACTGACAAGCAGCAGAAATCCGGCTGGAATGTCCGGGAAGCCCCGGGTTGTTGCTGCGGAGCGTGGGCACCCTGTTTTTGTTTCTTAACTTTCAGGTAATGATCTCTTCAACCGGATTGGCTTAGTTTGCAAGCCTTTTCGATACCCTTTATTGCTATGACTAAACCTTTAACCTTTTTTCTCGTTTTGTTGATCAATATGACCGGTTTTGCTCAAATCGGCCAAGCTCCGAGACAGGACTATCAACTGATCACAGGCAACTCTTTTATCCAATCTAAGAACTGGTATTTGCTGACCCTGTTCGAATCGCTTCCCGAAGTGAAGTCCTTGCTGGAAAAGGATAGCGAGCTCGCCGCAATTGCAGGTTCGAAGTCCATGAACCTGGAAGCATCCGTCAAGGAATGTAAAAGCGATTTTCTGTGCTATACGGGCAAAATGAAGTTTTCTGCCCAAGAAATCGATGCAATCGGAGCAAGACTGGAAGTACTTTACAGTGAGAATAATGCATTGGGCAAGTTGGTAAAGCAGCACCTGATTCCCTCCGGGACTTATATCCTGTTGAAGGACCAAAGCGAAAAGGTGTTGCTGCGAAAAGCCTGGGAGCAGGATGCCAGGGGCGTTAATCACGCCATAGAAGTTTATGCCGAGGGCAAAAAGCCCAATTATCCCGCCATAGATTCCATCGAGTTCAAAACTACGGATAGGAGCTACCCGGTCCTGGTGTACGATGCCACGGATATTGTTCGTCAGGAAAAGAAAGGTGCAAAGCTGTTTTTCGGGCCTTCCATGTATTATGCGCTCCAATTTCTTGAAGTAAACGAACGACACGAAGCAGCGGACTATGAGCCAATGGTTTCGACGGTTAATAAAGCGGCTGTCGATCGCGTAAAGAGAATCGATTGGAACAAATTCAAATACACGCTGATCCTCGTCCCGGGCGCGGGCCCGGATACGTACGACCGTGCATTGAGCGAGGGCGGGATGCTGCGTTGCCGCGTGGCTGCATTGCGGTATTTTGAAGGACTGGCACCGTACATCCTGGTTTCGGGTGGCCGGGTGCACCCTTTTAAAACGAAATACAGCGAGGCATTTGAAATGAAGAAGTTTTTGATGGAAACCTTGAAAGTTCCCGAAAATGCGATCATCATGGACCCGCACGCGCGGCACACGACCACCAATATGCGCAACGCGGTGAGGTTATTGTATCGTTACGGCATGCCGGTGGAGAAGCCGTGCCTCGTTTCCACAATGCGGTCGCAAAGCTTTTCTATTTCGAGCGATGCATTTGTAAGCCGTTGCATGCGGGAAATGAATTATGTCCCTTACAAACTGGGTAAGCGGCTCAGTGACACGGATGTCGAATTCTATCCGGTGCTGGACGCATTGCATATTGATGCTGATGAGCCGCTTGATCCTTAGATGTTAACCGCCTTGTTTCACGTTTTTCCAATGCATGGCTGCCCGACCACATGCGTGGCAGGAGTAGTCGCCCTGGAACATCCATTCGCGGTTGTGGGTGGTGTTGTCGTTGGTTTCAGGCCCCGTTCGGAAATCAGCAGCGCCGAAGCGGTCTGGGCCTTTGTTTATATAAGTTCCAATAAGTTGGATTGCTAACTACGGGAATTGTGCGAACGATTCCCCGCGCCCAGTCACCGTTTCGCCCTCGGATCTGTACAGTTGACCTCCCATCTCATTTTAAACACAGCTTGTTATGCTGAATTTGGCGCATCAATCCATAAAATAGCCAATGAAAGCATTACTATTAGCCATGACATTTGTCTTCGCCGCCAGCGTATATGCGCAAGACGGCACGCAGACGATCCGCGGGACAGTCCGTGACGAAGTTTCTAAATCGCCCGTGATCGGGGCGTCGATATTGCTCATCCGGGAAGCCGATGCCGGTCCGGTGGGTGCGGTTACCGACATCAGGGGTGATTTCGTGATCACGGGCGTGCCAATGGGTCGCCAGTCGTTTCAGATTACGATGGTCGGGTATGAACCGCAGCGATTGTCCAATATCGTGGTAACAGCCGGCAAAGAGGTATTTTTGAACGTAACCTTGACTGAGGCGGTTCAGAACCTGGACGAGGTGGTGATAACCGCCGATCGCAAAAACGATAAGACCAAAACCAATAACGAGCTGTCGCTGGTGAGCGGACGATCGTTTAATGTGGATGATACCAAACGCTATGCCGGTGCATTGGGCGACCCGTCGCGGATGGCGGCCAATTTTGCCGGAGTGGTGTCCGGCGATGATTCGCGTAACGACATCGTGGTCCGGGGGAATTCGCCGTCAGGCACATTATGGCAACTCGAAGGCCTTAATATTCCCAATCCCAATCATTTCGGTTCGTTTGCAGCGACAGGAGGACCAGTGAGTATGCTGAACAACAACGTGCTCGGCAAATCCGATTTTCTTACCGGCGCTTTCCCCGCCCAGTACGGAAATGCTCTTGCGGCGGTGTTTGACCTGCAACTTCGCGAAGGGAATAATCAGAAACATGAACTAATGGGGCAGGTGGGGTTCAATGGTTTTGAATTGGGAGCCGAAGGACCATTCGCAAAAAGCTCCAGAGCATCTTTTCTTCTGAACTATCGCTATTCCACACTCGGCCTGTTCAAAGCCCTTGGATTGCAGTTCGGAACCGGAACAGCCATTCCGGATTACCAGGACCTGAACTTTAAAGTGGCTGTCCCGACTGGTAACAAGGGGAAGTTGACGCTCTTTGGCATAACCGGAAGCAGTGACGTGAATTTCCTGGGTAATGAGGTCGATACCACGCTTTCGAACATGTATGGCACTGAAAACACCAACACCCGCGTGAAGTATGGGACCCATATTTTTGGATTGGCCTATGAGCATAACCTCACACCCAAAACTTTCGCCAAGCTGACCTTGGGTATGAGCACCACTCGTGAGCGGTTCAGCGGTGATTCGATCAGCAACCCGGCGCGCGAAGCTTTCCTCAGCGGCGAGGCGAAATACAACACTTCCAAATATTCGGCTGTGTTGAATGTCAGGCATAAAATGAATGCGAAAAGCAGCCTTTACGGAGGCATTACCGCGGATTTACTCGACTTCGACCTGTACAGCCGTTCGATTTACCAGGGCGGAAAGGTCGATACCGTTCGCGCGAATGTGAGCGGGGAGAAAACGGTGCTGACCCAGGCTTATGCACAATGGAGGTACAGGATTTCGCAGGGATTGATCTTTACAACCGGGCTCCATTTCCAGCATTATAACCTGAACAACAATGCAGCGGTAGAGCCGCGGGCCGGTTTGCAATATGCATTCGGAAAAGGGCAGTCGGTGAGTGTCGGGTATGGTATGAATAGTCAGGCTCAGAACATTTATTCCTATTTTGTACAAACTCCCGGCGAGTCGGGGCCTGTGCGTACCAACAAGGATCTGGGCTTTACTAAAAGTCATCACTTTGTGCTGAGTTATCAGAACCGGTTGACGGAGAATCTCTTGCTGAAAATTGAGCCGTACTATCAGCAGCTGTTCGACGTGCCGGTAGAGCGGCGGGCGTCGACCTACTCTGCTTTGAATATGGGAGCCGCTTTTGGCCCGTCGGACCGTGACAGTTTGATGAATAGCGGCACGGGCCGTAATATGGGTGTTGAACTTACTTTGGAAAGGTATTTCAACAAAGGCTATTACTTCCTGCTTACGACATCTTTGTTTGATTCGAAATACGAAGGCAGCGACAAAGTCGAGCGTAATACCGCATTTAATACCAAATATGTATTGAATGTGCTCGGCGGAAAGGAATTCCGGTTTGGCAGCAACAACATCCTGAGCGCGAACATCAAAACCTCATGGGTAGGCGGTAAGTATATTACGCCGCTGAACCTGGCTGCGTCGCGGGCCAGAGGGGCGGCTGTTTACGACGAAAACCGGGCTTATTCGTTGCGGCAAAGCGCCTATTTCAGAACGGATATCCGTTTTTCCTATCGCCGGGAAATGCGCCGGAGCACGATGGAATTTTCGATGGATTTACAGAACGTCACGGCGCGCAAGAACATTTTCCAGCAAACCTATAACCCGAGAACATACGAACTGGTGAACCAATATCAGCAGCCGTTCTTCCCGGTGCCGTATTTCAGATACACGTTTTAATTGAATATTGACGGGTAAACGAGTAGTTTGCCCGTCAATATCAACTCGCAATGAAGGAAAAGGCTTATACACTCAATGACTGGAAATGGCGCATTATTGGCATCCCACTCATGGGGACAGTCATTGCCATGATGATTGCTTTTGAGGAATTTCTGAAACTAAGCCAGCATTTTTTTCTCAGTGTGCTTTTTTCGACGTTGCTTACGCTCACATTTTGGGAGGGTAACCGGTACATTATCATCTGGATGCGCCGGATTTTTCCTGAATACAGCCAGACAGGCCGGCGAGTGGCCGCGGAGGCTGTGCTGGCGGTTGCCTATGTGTTCCTGGTGTCGTTGCTGCTCGACGAGATTTACTACAAACCGGTTTACCACGTGAGCGTGCTCGCGATCGGTTTCAGGATCAGCATTGTGCCAACGGTGATCGTGTACCTGGTTTATGAAGCCGTTTATTTTTTTGATGCCTGGAAAATGAATGTACGGAAGACGGAGGCGCTGATGCGCGAGAATGTGCAATCTCAGTTGGAAGTGCTAAAAAATCAGTTGGACCCGCATTTTTTGTTCAACAGCATGAATACCCTGGCGGCGCTGATCGACGACGAGAATACCGCTGCGCAGGATTACCTCGAAAAACTGTCGGACGTGTACCGGTACGTGCTCGTGAGCAGGAACAAAAACACGGTTTTGCTTAGCGAGGAAATAGCGTTCGTGGACGCTTATGTGTATTTGAATAAGATCCGCTTCCGGGAAAACTTGCAGGTCGAAAAGCGCTTGTCTACGGTGGCACTGGAGCACTACATTACTCCGCTGAGCCTGCAAATGTTGATTGAGAATGCAATTAAACACAACGCCGCTTCGCGCCAGAATCCGTTGCATATCGTGATCCACGACATAGACGGCTATCTGGTGGTCGAAAACAATATTTCGGAAAAGACTATTCTCGAAAAATCGACTAGGGTAGGATTACAGAATATTATCAACAGATATAACCTTCTGACCGACAGGGAGGTGGAGGTGAAACGTGAGGAAGCACGCTTTATCGTAAAGATTCCGCTACTGGGACTATTGGCAGAAAATGAATGATACCGGGGTGGTTGCCGCCGATTGTTATGAAAATACTGATTATTGAAGACGAATACCCTGCCGCGGAGAGGCTGGAAAAGCTGATTAAGAAACTCGATCCGCGCGTGGAAGTGTGCGCGGTGCTGGAAAGTGTCGATGCGGGGCGGAAATGGTTCGCGAACGCGGAGCCAGTGGATCTTATCTTTTCCGATATTCAGCTCGCCGATGGGCTGAGTTTCCAGATATTCGAGGAATTTCCGGCGCATAGCCCTATTATTTTCACGACGTCGTACGACGAGTATGCGATCAAGGCATTTCGTGTGAAAAGCATTGACTATCTTCTCAAACCCATCAAGGCTCCAGAACTGGCAGAGGCTATCCGCAAGTACGAGAACTTTCGCGAGGACTTTTCACCCAAAGCTTATGCGAGAAAGATAGAAACGCTCCTCGATAGTCTGGAAATGACGAAAAAGCCTTTCAAAACGCGTTTCCTCGTTAAAAATGGAGAACAGCTTATCCCGATCAATCAGGAACACGTCGCCTATTTTTACACAGCCAATGAAATGGCGTGCCTGGTAGCCACGGACGGACGACAATATCTGGTGGATTACAAGCTGGAAGAGCTGGAATCGCTGGTAGACCCGCTGAATTTTTTCAGGCTTAATCGTCAGTTTATCGCTCGTATCGACGCCATACAGAAGATTCACACCTATTTTAATGGTAAACTGAAAATAGAGCTCCGCCCGAAGACTTCGCAGGAGGTGGTCGTCAGCCGGGATAAGGCCCCGGCATTCAAAGCATGGCTTGAAACTTAGGCATTGGTATGAGTGTGTAACTCATTCGAGTGGTTTTGTAGACTAAATAATAGGTGGCAGGGCATGGCAGTGTTTTGTGTCCGCTTTTTTACCTTTGTGCTATCAACCCTCAAAATATCGGTTTTCCAGGGAAGCAGGGAAGAATCGACAGACTTACACATCATGAAAATTCCTTTCCGAACCTTATCCAGGGCATTTTTTGTCTGGACCATCCTGCTGGTCGTCATACTGGGCTCTTTCGTTTTTATGCTGTTGCTCACGCGCGGCAAATCGCAAACCATCCGAGCGAACATTCAGGAACTCCGTAAGGATATGAATGGCTATCAGAAGGTCGATACATGCATTTCGCTTCTTTATGTAGCCGAGAACAACAGCAGGCTCTTTATTATTACACAGGATTCTACTTACCTCAAGGCATTTACCAGCGAACTTCAGACGGTTTCCCGGATCCTTAATGAGTTCGAAAGCGAACGTGCCCATCAGCCATCGGCACTATCGGGGCTTATGGAAAGTAAGCGGGAAAGCAACGAAGAGTTTATCCGGATGAAGATCATGGTCGACAGCCTTTTTGCACTTTCGGTGCAACGCAGCGAGCAGATTCAGCAAGAACAATCCAAGCCGAAGCCAGCGCCGATTCGCGTAAAAAAGACTTCCAAAGTTGATTCGGTAATACTGACGGATCCTCAAAAGAAGAAGCGGGGACTTTTCAAAAGGCTGGCTGATGCGATTACGAACAAGCAGGGCGATGAAGTGGTCCAGGAAAAAACGAAGGTAATCACCCAGCGTGATTCGCTGGTAATGCCGTACCTGATGGCGCGTGAGCTCGATCTGAGCCGGTACGATGAGTACAATCGGGTCAAAAGGGAATTGAACGAGGCTGAGCAGAGGTTATTGTTCCTGAATGGAGAGCTGTTTGCGAACCTGCAATTGACCCTCAAATCACTGAAAGCTGCCGAAGAAGAAAAAGCCAGGAAGTTCAGAGGGGTGCTGCTGACGGAAACATCCGACAAGATTGAGGAAGTGAATCACCTTTTCTGGGCCAGTGCTTTCGTGGTATTACTGATGACGATCATCATCATCCGCAATCTCATCAAACTGTACCGCAACGACGTTACGATCGTCAGATATGCCGCGTTGGCGACCGAGGCGGCCAGAAACAAAGGGGAGTTTCTTGCGCAGGTCACGCATGAAATCCGAACGCCGCTTAACGCGATCATCGGTTTTTCCCAACTGATGGATACCGATCGCCTCGAAGGTCAGATGAAAGAAAGCGTCGAAGCCATTCAGAGTTCGTCGCGGATTTTGCTGACGCTGGTGAACGATCTGCTCGATTTTTCCAAATTGGAACGAGGTAAACTGACACTGCATTATCAGGCTTTTAATCCGGTGGAGCTTGTGAATGAGGTAGTGTCCATGATGAGCGTCCTGGCGGGTGAAAAGGATATTGAAATTGTATCGCAAATCAATATTGGGCAGCCGGTATGCCTTTCGGGGGACGAGTTCCGGATCAAACAGGTGCTGATCAATTTGCTGAGCAATGCGGTCAAATTTACGCCGGCCCATGGTAAAGTGCTGGTGGAGGCCGGTTTAGAAAATGCTGACGGGCAGAAGAAGTACTTGAAAATAAGGGTCAAGGACTCGGGTATTGGCATTGCGCAAGAGCATTTGAAGGAGATTTTTGAAGATTTCAGCCAGATAGACGGCGCCTCGGTAGGCAAGCAGGGCACCGGGCTTGGGCTGGCGATATGTAAGCGGATCGTGGAGTTGCATGGAGGGAAGATTTGGGTCGAAAGTGTGTTAGGGAAAGGCTCGGAGTTCAAAATAGCGATTCCGATGCAGGTGGCCGAAAAACAGAAAGCTGTCCGAAGCCGGTCGCAAGTAGCTACGCAGGTGGAGCTGCGGGGCAAAAAGGTACTCGTTGCCGACGATACCAAGCTGAACCTCGTACTAATGAGCAGATTACTCGAAAAGCATGGGCTTTCTTACGACCTCGTCGGCTCGGGTGACGATGCGCTCGAGCTGTTTGAGAAGCAACCCTACGATCTCGTGATTACCGACATCAACATGCCCGGTATGGATGGTTCTGAACTCACCCGGCAAATCCGCACCAACCCGGATCCTCAAAAAGCTGCCACGCCGGTGATAGGTTTTACCGGTGATCTGTCCGACCGTGACAAGGACTTTTATGCGAATCTGGGCATCAACGGAGTGTTGGGCAAGCCATTTTCCGAGAGGGAATTTTTATCGGTACTGGCGTCCGTTTTGGGTGCTGGCAGGTGAGTAACAAGGCGCTAACGGATTTCGACCCGGCTCCAATAAGGGAGTGAGTATTGCTTGTTATCCAGTACCATCGTTGCTTCGTACCGCCCAGGCAGTAAATCGGCGGGAATGCGATACGCACCGTAGTAGATCCTTATCGAGTTATCCGCGTATTTAGGATCTTCTTTTACAGTTGCTTTCAGAACTGTAATCTTGCCGTTTAGCTTCAATGCTAGGTCGGGGACCTTTTTCTTGTTGTCGAACGGCTGGGCCGATGCATCTATGATCGCCGGAAAAGGATTTACGTAAAGTTCTTGTCCGCGCGAGATAGCCATGGGTTGAGTTTTCCAGATTTCCTCCCATGGGATGCCCTGGCCTCCCGTCCACATTTGTCCGATTGCCTTGACAGTCGAATCCCGTGCGATCACGATTGCGGCCTGGGTGATCAACTGCGTGTTTTCGAAAAATGATACTTTGTATTGACCATCAGCAATCGAGGCCGGAAATTGTGTTTTAAGCGTAGAAAGGTCGGTAATCGTAGCGGGAAGAGTTACTTCCGACGAGCTCGCGTCGTTGTGCAGTTTTAATGTATACTTTTGAGAATTCAGAAATATGCCGCCATCAAATTCAATGGTTTTGCCGGTTTGAAATACCCTGAAAAGGCGATCGGGTTGAACGACAAACAAAGAGACCTTCGCTCTTTTCAGTTTTAGCTTTTGCGGGAAGGAGAAGGCCTTTTCGCCATATTCAATACTTAAAGCCGTGCCTTCCGCTTCCATTAGACTCAAAATATCTTCAAAAAAGATAACGCCCAGGCCGTTGTCGAAACTTCCCTTTACGTTGACATTTTTAGAGCTGTTTCTTAGGAATGGTACAATCTGCTCTTGCAGGTCCGGACGCTCTGGTACTGATCCCACACCGGATTTCAGACGGATTTTGGCCACAGCAGCCGCCGTGTTTGCGTCGCCGACCTGGAGATCCAAGTCTGAAGTTAATTCAGCAGTCAGAGGTCCTTCCTGTTCCACAAAAACTTTGTACGATTTGGTGCGGCTACTGCTCTTGGCAACCATGGTGAAATTCTCAGGATACGCGGCCCTGAAATGGTATTTTACATGGCCGGCACTATAAAGCGTTTTCCATGGGTCTAAAACCAGCTCAGCCCCGGGTGCGGCGTCGACTTGCAAGTCGACAATATCATCCGTGTATCCTTCGGGAAGAACGATCTGAATGTAGTTGCGGGCCGTGTCTATGGTTACCTCCCGTGCGCCGGCGACTTTTATCGATCTCAGAAACAAGTCTTCCTTCAACGTTTTTTCCGGATCTAAATCCTTTTCCTTTTTACAACCTGCCAAACAGCAGATCACCAGGGCGAAGAGGTAAAAGCAAAATTTTTTCATTGTATATTATAACTCGTTGACTAGTAGCTAGTGTTGTGACTTTTGGTTGAAAATTTCTAAAAATATAAAATAATCGCAATTCAGTTACTTGGATAAAAGGTTGTAATGGTAAATTCCACTGCCTGCACGCTTTTTAACAACGGAAACACTCATCAAAACAACACAATCGGCATGGCAAAAACAGATTTTAAATCCGTAGACGAGTATCATGACACGTTCCAGGGAGAGAAAAGAGCACGGTTGGATGCGATCCGCAAAGCCATCAGGGAAGTAGCGCCGGATGCTGAGGAGGTGATCAGTTACCAGATCCCGGCTTATAAGTATTTTGGGTTTCTGATCTACTATTCGGCTGCTACCCATCACATTTCGCTGTCATACCCTTACAGTCAGGCGCTGCTGGATGAGTTCAAAACAGAGCTTTCGAAGTATAAAATGAGTAAATCGGCGCTTCAACTGCCCGATAAGGATCCATTGCCGCTTGACCTCATCGGACGTATAGTTGCATACAGGATGAAAGAGAATGAGCTGGCCGAGGCTTCCAGGCCGCAAAAGGCCAAAAAGAAATGAGCTGACCGAACGGGCATGACGTTTCTCAGTATCATAACTAAGCGGCGTCAGTTTTCCGGCAGCGGTGGGCATGTACTTTTGGATGAATTATCAAGACCTCATCCAGATATGACGCCGCATACTTTTCATATCCCGGTCCTCGGGCTGGGATACTCCATAGATACTCCCATTAAGGTCGCCAAATACGGCATATCCTCTGTCGCGTCCATTGTCGATGACGAGCTGATCGAGCGTATGCGCATACATTATGCCCGCCAGCGCGGCGACGATGATACGCCCATCCCCAAATCCGAACCGGATTATCGCAGCCGTCGGATCACTGCCTACCTCGACCTGATGCAAAATATTGTGGAAGAGGAATTTGAAAGCCTGAAAAGCCAGCCCTTCGGCGCGGGGAGTGATATCGATCGCTATTTCAGTCTGCTGCCAGCAGATTCAGAGCTGAAAGCCAGGTATGAAACACTGCTTGCCATGCCCGACGGTATGGAGAAGGAAGCAGAAGCGTCCGCGCTACGGGCTCTACTTATGCCAGGCAGTGTCGATGTGAACATCATGTCGAAGGTGGATAAAATGAACACCGATTCCGAGGGGAATCTGCTCGATGATATTTATACAGATGCGCTCGCTGCACTGCGCGGTTTTGCATTGAGCCGGTTGTCGTCGTCGATCATTCTCTCGGCGGGAATGAACCCGCATTTGTACAGCTATCTCGAAGCTTTTGCCGATTTCTTCCCAGACGCTGAGGGCAATTTTCGCAAAAAAGTGATCCTGAAAGTGAGCGACTACCGTTCAGCATTGATTCAGGCGAAGTTCCTGGCTAAGAAAGGTATCTGGGTTTCCGAATTCCGGATTGAATCGGGACTTAATTGCGGCGGACATGCATTTGCTACGGAAGGTAATCTGCTCGGGCCTGTACTGGAAGAGTTCAAAAACCGGCGCGATGAAATGTTTACCGAGTTGCTCGCACTGTATGGACCCGCGCTGCAAAGTAAGGGTATTACGCTCATTCATGCGCCACGTACGCGCATATCAGTGCAGGGCGGCATTGGTACCGCAGCCGAAAATGCCTTTTTGCTGGAACATTACGGCATCGAAGCCACAGGTTGGGGAAGCCCGTTCCTGCTGGTTCCCGAGGTTACCAACGTAGATAAGACCACCTTGAATGAGCTGGCCAATGCAGATAGCGATGCCTATTATGTGAGCGATTCATCGCCATTAGGTGTGCTTTTCAATAATTTCAAAAACAGCACGGCCGAAAAGCAGCGTCTGGAACGCATTGCAAAAGGCCGGCCTGGCAGTCCGTGCAACAAGCGGTATCTCGTTTCAAACACCGAATTCACCGGTGAACCGATCTGCACGGCTTCGCGTGAGTATCAGAATCTGAAAATTAAACAGTTGCTCGCACTCGACCCGCAGCCAACCGACCTGCAAATGCAAATAAACGCAGTAACCGAGAAGCTATGCCTTTGTGAAGGACTGAGTACGGCTGCCCTTATTAAAAACCATCTGATTAAACCGCGGGAGAACAGTGCGGTAGCCATTTGCCCTGGACCCAATCTGGCATGGTTCTCGGGAATCTATTCGCTGGACGAAATGGTAGGACATATCTATGGGAAAATAGACCTGCTCTCCAAGCAACTTCGGCCGAATATGTTCATCAACGAGCTGAATTTGTATGTGGATTATCTCAAGAAGGATGTCGAGCGGCATGCTGCTGCGCTAAACGATAAGAAGGCTAAATATTTCTCGAAATTCCGGGCCAACTTGCTTGAAGGGATCAATTACTACAAAAAACTGATCCCTGAAATTACCAATCAAACGGTGGCTTACCGGCAGGAGATGATGGCGCAGTTGGAAGCGATTGAGGCCAGGCTTTCATAGCTTGCCTGTTTTGTCCAGATCACCCGAATGGAAGAGACTGATCGCAGCATCATAATCAGGATGGGTCTTCCGGAGTAGGATGGAAGCATACACGGTTAGTTCTGATTTGATAAGATGATCACTCTCATCGATCTTCAAATCCTTGACAATGACTCGTCTATCCTGTTTTTCGATCGACAAGTCATCAATTAAGCCAAACCATCTGTTGAATTTAAGGTATCGCTTGTATCCTTTGCCGTCAAACGGATCGCAATAGTAGACAATTATGGCGTCGTTCTCATTCAGGAAATTAGTCAGGATGTCCAGCACAGTATTTCTGAGCCGGACATCCAGGCCAGCGGACGGTTTGTTTGTTTTAATGAGAAAACTATGAACGCCCGCTATTTCGGGATTATTAGGGAACCACCTTCCGTCCAAAGGCGCGTGGACAGTAACGGCGATATTTTGCGCCGTGGTGAATTGGTATAATTCTCCAAATTGCTGGTATGGATAAATTTCAACCAAGCCTTACGCCTAATGCATGAAGTTCCTCTAATGTCATTTCGCCTCTTTCATACGCCTCGATGTCACGATGCGTCTGCATCATTCTGGCGATCAGAATCGGGAAAGTCAGCTTCTCCGGACGTTCTTCGGGGGTAGGTACTTCCGCAGGTTCTGGTGCGTTGGTAGGGGTTGTTTGTTCCATAGTTTGAAAGATTTATATGAAGTTCTTGTCAAAACTAGGAAAAGCAAATGAACTATTTCTGCCCCAAAACCAGGGAATGATCAGCCGGAACCAATGAGTTATCAACGGTGAAAAAAGATTTCTAATTTCGCATCCGCGCCAGCTTCTCATATTCCAAAACCGTAATCTGGCTGCCTTTCATATCCACCAGGCGTTCGTCCTTGAAATCTGAAAGCGTGCGTATGACGGTTTCGGTAGCGGTTCCTACCATCGAGGCAATATCCTCACGGGTAACGGCCATGGAAAATGGCTTCGATCGGTCTTCCTGGTAACGCTGTACAAGCATTACCAGTGCCTGTGCCACGCGTTTCCGCACAGAGTTGTAGGCGAGTTGTAAAAGCCGCTCTTCGCGCTCTTTGATCTCATTGGAAAGCATCCGAATGAACTTGGAAGCGACTTCCCGGTTACCTTGGAGCAGATTGAAAAAATCGTCTTTCGGAATCATTGCAACTTCCGACTTTTCCAACGCAATGGCTGTTTCCTCATAAGGCGCACCTTGCAGCAGATCGAGGTAGCCGAAAAACTCGCCCTCTTTGAGCAGGTCGGTGATGTACTCCTTGCCATTCTCGTTGGATTTATAGGCCTTGACCTTCCCTTTTTGCAGGAAATACACATGCGACGGGAAACTGCCTTCGGTATAAATGGTCTCTTTTTTTCGTAGCACTTTCACCTTTTTGTCCTCCGCAAGTTTCACGATCGGATCGAAGGCCTGGGCTTCCTTGATGAACTGGTCGAAGCCTTCCGCGGAACGCTCGAACTGCTTTTTCAGCCGGTCGCTCTTTTTGAGGCGCATTTCGACGGCATTCAGCAGCTCTACGTCGTCGTAAGGTTTGGTAAGATAATCGTCGGCGCCCATGGTCATGCCTTTGCGGTAATCCTCCTTTTCTGCTTTGGCTGTCAGGAAGATAAACGGAATTGAGGCCGTGCGCTCGTCCTTGCCGAGCATATGCAGCACACCGTAGCCGTCGAGTTCGGGCATCATAATGTCGCAGATGATCAGGTCGGGGTTATGCTGGCCTGCCTGTTGCACGCCTTCTTTGCCGTTTTGGGCGGTGATCACCTCGTAATTGGCGAGTTCCAGGATCTCGGCCGTATTTTCCCGCATTTCGGGGTTATCTTCTATTAAAAGTATTTTTCTCGTTTCCAAGTTGGATACTGTTTGTGTCAGGATTCGATTTTAACGGATGCCGGCTCGCGGTTAGGTAGTTCTACGAAAAACGTTGTGCCCATGCCTATTTCGCTCTGGAACCGGACGGTGCCGCCCATGAGCTCGATATAATTTTGTACGATGTTGAGACCGAGACCCGTTCCCTGCGCATTGCCGGCGTTGTTGGCGCGAAAAAACCGGTCGAAAATATGACCCTGGTCTTGCTGGGGAATGCCTATGCCCTGATCCTGTACCTCTATACGGATCAGTCCGCTCCAATTCTTGACCCTCAAAAAGATGGATTTGCCGGGATCCGAGTATTTGATCGCGTTCGAAAGCAGGTTGAAAAGGACATTGCGCAAAAGCTGCTTGTCGAGCCATGCCTGGGCTTCGCCGTCATAGATTACAAACATCTCCTGGCCATCCTTGCAAAGCCCGCGAATCTCCTCAATCAGGTTTTTGCAAAATGCGTTCAAGTCGGTTAGCACAGGAATGCAGTGGATGCGGCCTTCTTCGAGTTTGCCGATCGACAGGAAGTCATTGAGAATCTCGGTAAGGTTCGTAACGGTCGATTTGATGCGCTGAACGTGTTTCTGACGCTTGTCTTCATCTTCCGTACGCGAGTACCTGCCGATGAGCGAGGCCGACGACAGAATGGTCGCGAGCGGTGTCCTGAACTCGTGCGACGCAATGGTTACAAACTGGCTTTTCATATTGTTCAGCTCGCGTTCCTTCGTCAATGCCCGGACGACCTCCTCCTGCGACTGCTCGATACGCCTGATCGCCGCTGCCAGTTCCTCCGTGCGCTGCTGCACACGGACTTCCAGTTCGGCATTCAGTTTTTGTATTTCAAGATTAGCCTCGATAATACGGCTTTCCTGCTTTTTGCGCTCAGTAATGTCAATCACAAAACTCACGACAAACTCGCCGTCGCTGGTTTTAAAAGGGCTGAGGCTGACCTCCACGGGAAACTCGCTGCCATCCTTGCGCCGGGCGAAAAGATCCATCATATGCCCCATACCCCGAGCGCGAGGGGCTTCGAGGTATTCGTCGCGATAGCCCACATGGTTTCTGTTGAACCGCTGCGGGATCAGCGTCTCGACTTTCTTGCCGATCAGCTCGCGATCAGAGTAGCCGAAAAGCTCTTTGGCCTTGGGGTTAAGCATTACAATGTTTGCCTGTTTGTCCACCACCACGATCCCTTCGGTCGCGTGCTTGAACAGGGCATCCAGCATCTCGATGTGCCGTGTCATTACCTGCGTATGAATTAAAATATCCGTATCAAACATACCAAAGTACAGGACACAGGTGAACACCGCAAGAATTTATCATTAAACTGTTTGACTAAAAAGAGTCGTTTGGGGTAAATCGGCCCAGAGGCGAGCATCAAAGGCCATGCACACATTACGCACGAAGGCCTTGCCTTTCTCGGTGATCCTCAGGCGGAAAGGTTCTACTTCTACCAGCCTGTCGAACTCCATTTCGGAAAGCCTTTCCAGCGCCTGGTATAGTTCCATACAAACTTCTGAGGTGCTGCCCCAGGAGGTTTCGAAATTGGTCATCAATCGCAGAATGTGCTTTCTCAGGATCAGATCTTCGCGGCTCTGCTCGTGGCCGCGGAAAATAGGCAGCTCATTGGCAGCGAGCTTTTTGTAATAGTCTTCTACCTTCTTTTCGTTCTGGGCATATCCCCACCACGAATCGGAAATAGACGACGCACCGAGGCCGATTAATAGCTGGGTCCGGGTATCGGTATAGCCCATGAAATTCCGGTGCAGCCGTTCTTCCCTGGCTGCTTTGTAAAGTTCGTCGGATCGGAGCGCAAAGTGGTCCATGCCGATGTCCTCATAGCCGGCCAGTTCCAGGGCATTCCGGCCCGTTTCATAAATTGCAATTTTATGGTCTGCATCGGGAAGGTCTTTTTCAGTGTAGCTGCGCTGGCCCGGTTTGATCCAGGGTACATGGGCATAGCTGTAAAATGCGATACGGTCTGGTTTCAGCCGGATTACACGCAGCATAGTCTCCATCATGGAGCAGTTTTTTTGCTGCGGCAGGCCATACACGATGTCGTAGTTGACCGACGTATAACCAATTTCGCGCGCTTTCAATGTGAGGTGTTTGACCTGTTCAAAAGTCTGGTGACGGTTGATGATGGCCAATACCACCGGATTAAAATCCTGCACACCAATGCTGATGCGGCGGAATCCGACCGAATACAGTGCTTCCAGGTGCGCATCAGTGGTATTCCCCGGATGCGCCTCGAAACCGAAGCGGGCATCATCGTGTACGAGTGCATTGGAAAGCAGGCCGTTCACCAGTTTCACCAGGTTGGTCGGACTGAAAAAAGTAGGCGTCCCGCCGCCCAGGTGCAATTCCCGGATCACCGGTTTTTCTGCTCCAAAGAGTTCGCAATACATCTTCCATTCCTTCAAGACGGCCTGGATATATTTGTTTTCCACCGCATGATTGATCGTAATGCGCGTATTACAGCCGCAATAGGTACAAAGGCTCTCGCAGAATGGCAGATGGATGTACAGGCTGATACCTTCTTTCTGGTTCGAAACCGAGAATGCATCTTGTACCAGCTCTTTCCATTTGCTGACGGCGGGAGGTGTCTTCTGCCAGTAAGGAACGGTCGGGTAGCTGGTGTAGCGCGGCCCCGGGATGTTATATTTAAAGAGCAGGTCCTTGTCCATTAGTCAAAATTTTGATGTAGATCATTGACCAAAACTACCCAGGACAGGAGGGGAAAAACATGACTTTGGTCATGCAAAAAACAGACTTCTAACCGGCTTTTATATAGCTCCAACCTTCTTGTTGCAACACTACGAGTTCGGCAATGCCGGATGGAATAACTTCTATACCCTCTATCAAGCCCGTTGCTTCCATTCCGTTGGCGAGAAGCATATTGCGGCACGCGGCGATGGTAACATGCTGGTTGAGTAATGCCGCAATATCGCTGGCGAGCGCATTCCCTGCGGTACAAAATGGCATCGACGAGCCGTGGCAAACGATACGAACATCAACTGTTTTGCCCAAATGTGCAAGCAGGTTACCGATTTGCCGGATTATGCTGCGATGGACTTTGGGATCGTCCGAGGTAAGCTGGATAATGGCTTTGTACGTTTTCATGCCGGCAAGGTAAGTCATTCGGCCTGCCGGTTCAAGCAGTTCAGCGGCAGATTGTAATTCCGGCGGAAGGCTTGGGATGATCGGGGTAGGAGGTCATGACCCCGCGCGCTACAAGCCAGATGCCTGCGATGGCCACCAGCAGCGGTGTAAGCTTGCGGATGCGCGTCCTCAGCGCGGGCGTGAACTGCTGCTTCACAATGCCCAATGCGAGCATGGCAGGCATGGTACCCAGTCCGAATAGTGCCATAAACGCGCCGCCGCCCCAGGTACTGCCGGTGGCGACCGAGCTCGCGAGCGCCATATAAACCATTCCGCAAGGGATAGCGCCGTTAAGCATGCCGAGCAGCAGCATACCCGGTAAATTGGCCCTTTTGAGATAGAGTCCCATTTTTTGCCTCAAACGATGGATTGTTTTTTGCCAGAACAACGGCATATGTAGCTGCTGACCCAGTACCGATGGCCAGAACACGTAAGCAAGCATAACCATACCGACCGCCATGGAAGCATATCGCAGTATGCCTAGCCAGGCCAGTGAAGCGCCCAAAGTACCTATAATAACGCCGAACGCCGCGTACGTAAGCGTGCGTCCTGCATTATAGACCAGCACACCCGTGATCTGGCGCGTACGCGTGCCCTCATGCACGGGCAATGCGAGCGCGATAGGCCCGCACATGCCTACGCAATGGAAGCTGCTGACGAGCCCCATTGAAATGGCGAGGTAGGGCAGAACGGTGATCATCGTTCAAAGGTTGTTATGATCGACTACTATTACACCCTCGCTCCAATAGGTCTCGCTGCCGCCTTTCCAGTCGACCTGGATTTTGTAGCGTCCCGCGGGAATCTCTGACAATGCGACGGTCTGCCCATTACCATTTGAGTCGATTGTGAACTGGCGGTCGTTGCGGTTGTCCGACGGGCAATACATGCGGATCTGGCCCGAAATGCTTGAATCGGCGAAGATGGCCGGATAGCGGATTTGTAAGGCATTATCCTTGATTTGCCAGGATAATGGTTCCGTTAATGCTGCGGCGCGCTGCAGTTTGTCGATCTTACCCTGGAATTTCAGCTCTTCCTCGTAGTAGTGATCTGTGACAAGATCGATTTTTTGTCCGGCGCTCATTCCTACCAGCAGCAGTATCATCGATACAAAGCTGATGTAAACGGCGGCAATAAGTGCTTTCCAATTGACTTTCATGGTGTTTATAAAACAGGTTAATATATTATTCTTCCGGTGCGATGAATGTCGTTTCGAAGGTTTCCAGCTGTTGGTTACCCTGTGAAACCGAGAGTTTTAGTACTGTTTTCCGGGTGTTTAATTCAGATTTTGGAATAATCACAAACACGGTTCCCTCGGACATCCCCGCAGCTTCGAGCGTCAGATCAGGTGATCCGGCGAAAAGAAGCTTTCCTTGCGGGGTGTCGAGGTGGAGGGAGGGTTTGATGATATGGTTCGTTTTATTAAATATCTTGAAAGTGTACAGGTTGCTGATCGTGCCGTCGCTGTTTTCGATGTAACGGCTGCCTGGGGCGCGGAAAAGAGTAGTTTGTGTGTCCGTACGGGTAGCCACAACAAATCCCAATGCCGACCAGAGCAATAGCAGCACGGCCGCATAACCCCATGTCCGCGGGGTGATCACTTTGGCTGTTTTCTTCTCGATCGCATTCTCGGAAGTGTAGCGGATGAGTCCCCTGTCGAATCCCACTTTATCCATTATTGCATCGCAGGCATCAATGCAAGCAGTGCAGTTCACGCATTCCATTTGGGTGCCATTCCGGATATCGATGCCGGTCGGGCATACGGCCACGCATTGGAAGCAATTGATACAATCGCCTTCGGTGCGGTCGGTACCTTTGTGCAATTTTCCTCTCGGCTCGCCACGTTCGTGGTCATACGCCACATTGATGGAGTTTCGGTCGAGCAGCACGCTTTGCAGGCGGCCATATGGGCATACCACGGTGCAGGCCTGCTCGCGCAGCCACGCGAAGTTCCAGTAGAACACCGCGGTGAAAATGACAATGCCTGAAAAGAGGCCGATATGATTTTCAATAGGCTCTGAAATGATTTTGTAGAGCTCGTCGGTACCTACCACATAGGCCAATAGCAGGTTGGCGATGGCAAAGGAGATGATCAGGAAAATGGCGTATTTTAAGCCCTTTTTCAGGATTTTTTCCGAATTCCATGGTGCTTTGTCCAGCAGCTTTTGCTTCCCGGCGTCGCCTTCTATGGCATATTCGATTTTGCGGAAAACCATTTCCATAAAAACGGTCTGCGGGCAAGCCCAACCGCACCATAACCGTCCGAAAACAGTGGTGAACAACACGATAAATACGAAAAACGAAAGCATCGTAAGTCCAAAAAGCCAATAATCCTGCGGCCCGATAAAGATGCCGAAGAGGATAATTTTCCTTTCAAGCACATTCAATAGCACCAGCGGCTGTCCGCCGATACGGATGAACGGCGTGACGAACAGCAATGCGATGATCACAATGCTGAATACCACGCGGCGGTTATGCCACTTGCCTGCCGGGCGTTGGGGATAAAGCGGACGGCTTTCAGCTGTCGGCTTTCGGCCTTCGGCTTTTGCCTTTGGGTGCTCGCTGTGCGATTGTTGATCCGACTCGTTAATGGTTAGGTTTCCCATTTGAACTTTATTTTTAATGCCATCATTGCTTACCGCCGACCGCCGAAGTCCTACTCAGCCGCCGACAGCTGATTGCCGGCAGCCGAAGTTCCATCCAATTCTCCTTGCGGTTCTTTAGCATTGGCTGGCTTGGTGCCTTTAAGGGACAGCACGAAGCTCGCTACCTTCTGGATGTCGGTTGGAGAAAGCTGTTTTTCCCAGGAGATCATCCCTTTTTCGGGTACACCATATTTGATCACTTTGAATACATTTTGAATACCGCCGCCGTGCAGCCAGTAGTCGTCGGTGAGGTTGGGACCTACGGCACCGCCACCTTCGGTTCCATGGCAGGCGGTACATTTTTCCTGAAATATCTTCATACCGGCTTCGACACCCGCTTTGTCGGTCAGGGCCGTAACGGAGTTTTCATCCATGCTGGCACCTACTTTTTCCATGTAAGCCTTTTTCTCGGCCTCGGCGACAGCTATTTCCTTATCAAGTTCAGCGATTTGCAAGTCGCCCAGGCCGCTGAAATAATAAGCTGAATAAACCACCGCAAAGAACACCGTAGTATAGAACAGGAATTGCAGCCAGGGGGGCATCCGGTTATCCAGTTCCTGGATACCATCGTAGTCATGGCCGTCGATCAGGATTTGCTTTTCATCATGCAATGCCACACCGATACCCCTGAATTTCTTCCACCAATGCGCGCTGAAAATGTGTGTCGGCTCCTGGTTGGATGCCTGTGCGGATTTGTTGAGCAACCGCATGGCAGAGGCCAGCAGGACCGCCAGCTGGATCATGATGAAAACCAGTGCCGCAAGCACCACGCAGAGGAGGAGGTCGAACCCGGTGATAGCGCGTACCGGCTCGGTGGTCTCCTGCGCTGAGGCAGGTAATGCGATGCACGCGAGCAAAAGCAGAGATAATATTGTCTTTTTCGCAACGCCGTCGTTCAGCGGAATGCTCCGCATTTTGTCGAGCTTTCTTTTATCAAGGCCCCACACATAAATGAGCAGGCCGACGAAGAAAACAAAAAAGATCAGCAGGGATATGAGGGGGTAAATGCCTACACCCGCTATGGTTTCGAGGTAATTCCGGAATTTCATGAATAGTCAATTTTGAATGATTGAATGACTGAATGACCGAATGAAGGAATTTGAATGAGGACATCGACAATATGTTATTCAGTCATTCAGTCATTCGGTCATTCAATCATTTTTTAATATCAGTCCCAAGTCGTTGCATGTACGCAATCAGCGCGATAATCTCCTTATTCGCTGCGGTTTTGATGCCGCTTTGTTTCAGGCGTTCCTGGATTTCCTGTTCCTGCTTCACGAGATCGGCATTGGCCTGGTGCTCGTATCCTTTTTCATAAGGGACACCGAGTGTTTGCATGGCTTTGATCTTCGCTTGGGTTGTGGTCGTATCCAGATCGTTTTCGAGCAGCCAGCCGTAGCGCGGCATAATGGAGCCCGGCGACATCGATGTAGGATCTTCCATGTGGTTGTAATGCCAGGAATCGGGGTACTTGCCGCCTACGCGCTGCAAATCCGGGCCGGTGCGTTTGGAGCCCCATTGGTGCGGGTGGTCATAGACAAACTCCCCGGATTTGGAATACTCCCCGAACCGCTCGATCTCGGATCTGAACGGACGGATCATCTGCGTATGGCACACGTAGCAGCCCTCACGGACATAAATGTCGCGTCCCTGCAATTCCAGCGGCGTGTAAGGTTTTACACTCGCGATGGTAGGCACGTTGGATTCCACGAGGAACGTAGGGATCATCTCGATCATCCCGCCGATTGCGACGGCTATCAGGGAGAATATGGTTAATGCCAAAGGCTTGCGCTCCATTAAGCGGCGGTGCCAGTATTCGCTCTTTTCGGCATGCCAGATCGCATTCAATGGCATGGCTTTGGCGGTTTCGGTAGCTACGAGCTTGCCTTTCAGGGCGGTCATCCAGAGGTTGTAGATCATCACTACAAAACCCACCAGATACAAGGAGCCACCAACGCCGCGGAGGAAATACAGTGGTTTGAGAGCCGTTACGGTTTCAAGGAAGTTAGGATATTTCAAAAGACCTTCCTGAGTAAACTCTTTCCACATCGAGCTCTGTACCCAGCCAGCCCAATACATGGGGATGGTATAGAAAATGATACCCAGCGTACCGATCCAGAAGTGGAAATTAGCAGCTTTGGTAGAATACAACGGGCGGTTATACAGGCGCGGAAAAAGCCAGTAGAGAATACCGAAAGTAAGGAAACCGTTCCACCCGAGCGCACCTACGTGTACGTGTGCCACGATCCAGTCGGTGTAGTGGGCAATGGCGTTTACATTTTTTAAAGACAGCATCGGGCCTTCGAAAGTGGCCATACCGTAAGCGGTAATCGCTACCACCATGAATTTCAGTACCACGTCTTCACGTACTTTGTCCCAGGCACCACGGAGCGTCATCAGTCCGTTCATCATACCGCCCCACGACGGCGCGATAAGCATTACCGAGAACACCGTACCAAGCGTTTGGGCCCACTCAGGCAATGCGGTGTATAGCAAGTGGTGAGGGCCGGCCCAGATGTAAAGGAATATCAGTGCCCAGAAGTGTACGATCGAAAGCCGGTAGGAGTAAATTGGCCGGTTGGCCGCTTTGGGCAGGAAGTAGTACATCAAGCCCAGGTAAGGGGTTGTCAGGAAGAATGCGACCGCATTATGTCCGTACCACCATTGTACCAATGCATCCTGCACACCGGCGTACACAGAGTAGCTTTTCATAAATGAGATCGGGAGCTCCACGCTGTTTACAACGTGTAGCATGGCGACGGTTACGAAAGAGGCGATGTAGAACCATACCGCGGCATAAATATGCTCCACGCGGCGATTAATGGTGGTCATGATGATGTTCACCAATGCGGAAACCCAAACTACGGCAATCGCAATGTCAAACGGCCATTCCAACTCCGCGTACTCTTTGGAAGTGGTAAAACCCATGGGCAACGAAATGGCCGCGCCAAGGATGATAGCCTGCCACGCCCAGAAGTGGAAGCGGCTCAGGACAGGACTCCAGATGGGCGTCCGCAACACGCGCGGAACAGAATAGTAGAGCCCGGTAAAAAAGCCGTTTCCGACGAATGCGAAAATCACCGCGTTAGTATGCAGTGGCCGGATGCGGCTGAATGTCAGGAAGGGCAGATCAAAATTCAGGTTTGGGAAAACCAGCTGCAATGCGGCCAGCAAGCCCACGAGCATGCCGATGAGTCCGAACAGGATGGTGGCGATGGCGAAATCCCGGACAATGCGGTTGTCGTATTGAAATTCATCCAACTCAACGGAGGCGAGGCCGGGATGGGGAACGTTTGACATAACTTGGTGGTGATAAATGGTAAAAATCAGTTCAGGTTCTGGGGGTTATGGCTTTTCGGAGTCGTCGAGCAGGATGCGGACGGAAGGCGTGTAATCGTCGTCGTAGTGGCCCTTCCGCACCGACCAGATGAATGCGCCCAGGAATCCCAGCGCCACCAGTAAACTGGCGATGATCAATAGATATAATGCACTCATGATGAGGATTGGTTAGGTGTTTTTGATAGGTCAAAACTACCGGCGGTGCGGCTGGTAAAGGATGATGATTGCTACGTCCGTTTTATGACATTGGTCAGTTTTCTGAGATGTCGCCGCGCTGCGGCATTACTTGCAACCGTGGTAAACGCCACAATCGTAATGGAACTGACCGGCATCAGAATGGCAGCAATGACCGGCGAGAGGTGGCCTGTTACCGCAAAGGATAGTCCCACTATGTTGTAGATCAATGAAATAGCAAAGCTTTCACGGATGATACGCTGGCCGCTGCGGGCAAGGGCGATGTATCCCGGCAGCAACCTGAGCTGGTTGCCTTCGACGATTGCGTCGCAGGAAGGGGAGAAGTTGTTGATATCATCCGAAACGGCCAGTCCGACGTCGCTCTGGCGCAATGCGCCGGCGTCGTTCAGTCCATCGCCCACCATGAGCACATGGCGGCCTTCTTGTTGCAATCCGCGCACGAAATCCAGCTTTTGCTCCGGTTTCTGGTTAAAAAGCAGCAATGCGTTCTCCCCGAAGAGCGGGGCGAGCAAATCGCGGTCGGTAGGGCGGTCGCCGGAAAGGAGGTAGGTGCGGATACCTGCTTGACGCAATGCGGAAAGCGTTTCGGGCAGCTCGGGCCGGTATTTGCTGCGGATCGTGAAATAACCCTTTACGATCTCGTCGATAGCCACATATACCCGGCTCGACTGCCCGGTACTTTCCTCGTCGCTGACCGCTCCAACCCAGCCAGCGGATCCCACTTTCACCATTCGTACCCCCCATTGTGCGGCCATGCCCTTGCCGCTCGCTTCCGAAAAGCCTGTCAGAACGCGCCGGCTGGCGGGCACATCGGCCAAATGCTTCGATATCAGTCTGCTCAATGGATGGGAGGATTGGCCTACCAGGGTTTTGATCATCACCAGCTCATCCCACGTCGATGGTTCACCTGTAAAATCGATTTCCGCGTCGTCGGGCAGGGTAATAGTGCCTGTTTTGTCAAAAACTACCGCGTCGATCTGCGCCAGCCGTTCGATGCTGTGCGCATTTTTAGGATAAAAACGGTTACGGCTGAAAACGCTCAGCAGATTCCCGTTTGTGAAGGTGGATGAAAGCAGCAATGCGCACGGGCAAGCCACCAGCAGCGTGGTGGTGAACGCGAGGAATGCGGTTTCCGGGTTGTTATTGACAAAAAACCAGAACGCAAAAGTGACTGCCGCAATACCCAGCACGATCAGCGAGAAGTAGCGGTTAATACGTGCCGCCAGCGATTTGTTGGTATCGTCTTTCTCACGGGCAAATGCCTCATTATTCCAAAGTTGCGTCAGATAGCTTTGGGAAACCTCCCGCAATACTTCCAGTTCGATGGACGCACCTTTTTGCTTGCCTCCTGCGTAGATAGTATCGCCTTTCCGTCTTTCGACCGGCTGCGATTCGCCGGAGACGAAGCTGTAATCGACCATCGCCACCGGGCTTTGCAGCACGGCATCGGCCGGGATCAGTTCTTCATTTCTGACCAGCATCCGGTCCCCTTTTTGCAGGTCGGTAATAGGTTTGCGTTCTTCAATGCCGTCGCTCAGGATGGAAATGGCGATCGGGAAATACGATTTGTAGTCGCGGTCAAACGAAACGCCGGCGTAAGTCTTGTCCTGGAAATACCGGCCTACGAGCATAAAAAACACGGCTCCGGCAAATGAATCCAGATATCCGGGGCCGGTTTGCGTGGCGAGCTGGTAAATGCTGATCAGAAAAACGCAGCTCAATGCGAGGGCAATCGGTGCGTCGATGTTCAGATAACGCCCTTTCAGTGCCGACCAGGCCGATTTGTAGAAGTCCGCCGCGCAGTAAAACAGAACCGGCAAGCTCAACGCGAGGTTAAGAATACCGAAAAGTGTACGAAGATTTTGATCCGAAGTATTCTGCCCCAAATGGAAATATTCGGGAAAGCTGAGCATCATAATATTCCCGAATGCAAAGCCTGCAATGCCGATTTTGTAAAGCCGGGTGCGGTTCCATTTGCCGGCTTTCTTACCCGACAAATCATCCATGCTCAGGTAAGGCTCATACCCGATGCGCGTAAGCAGCGCGGCCAGTTCGCTTAGCCGCAATGCGGGCGCGTCGAATGTAATTCTAACCTTTTTTTCGGGAAAGTTCACCACCGAGCTTCGCACTGCTGGGTTGAGGCGATAAAGGTGTTCGAGCAGCCAGATACACGAGCTGCAATGCATTTTCGGAAGGTACCAGTACACGGTGGTCAGGTGCCCGTCCGTGAACTCGATCATCTTGTCATGCACTTCGGGCTGATCGAGATGGTCGTACTTGCCTTTGTAAAAAGTCGGATCCGGCGAAATGCCCTGCGCACCTTCGATCGCATAATACTGACAAAGATCACTGTCTTTCAAAACGCTGTAGACGGTCAGACAGCCGTCGCAGCAAAAATCGTGGTCGTCGGCGTGCAGGACTTCATCGCGGCATTCCTCGCCGCAATGGTAGCAGGCATGTCGTGTATCGGAAATGGCCTCCGGGGCCGTCAATATGCTCATGGTCATGGTCTGGATTAAACCTTGTCCAAAATTGGAGCATACGATCAGCCGAACGGATGACGGAAAGACGTGTGAAAAACTGACTTTGGTCAGGAATTGTAATCTATACCCTGGTTGAGCTCGAAAGCGTAGTGATAATTGATTTTTTCAACCGTAAGCTTTTATATTTATTTATCGGAAACGAAAAAAGCCTTCGGTAAAGAAGGCTCTTTAATGTAATGTTATCCGGCGTTCATCGCTTCAACAGCTGCGGGAGCCCCACCTTGCGTGTGGATGCGGCCGCGGCGTTTATTCCCAGGTTCTTCATGATATCGGATGTCAGGTTGGAGGTGGAATCGCGGGCGTAGAGGACGACGGGCCAGAGGTCGCCGCCATTGGGGTTGAGGTCCATGCGGAGCAGGAAGGCATAACCTTTCTGCCGACCGGCGAAGATGATGGCCTCATTGACTTTTTGTTTGATGGGCTCAAACTGTTTGGCGTAATAATCGCGCAATTGGGCCATGGAATTGGCCTCGAAATCTTCATAGGACTTTTTCAGGTTTTCGAGCTCGATGGCCTTGTCCCGCAGAATGGCTTGATCGGCCTTGCTGGCGACGAGTTTGTCGAAGGCATCGGATTTGAGTTTGAATTCCTCGTATTTCCCTTTCAGAATCTTATCGTATTGATCGCTCTTGACGACGATCTCTTCATTTAGTTTCTTGAATTCGGGCATATTTTCAAGAATGTGCTGCTGGTCGACGTAGCCGATCTTCTGGTCGGGAGCCTGTGCAAAACTGGCCGCGGTGCAGCAAAGTACCATCACAAAAAGTGCAGATAATGTTCTCATTTCGAAAGGTTTGTTTGAGGTTTGTAATACTTCAATAACGGTTACATAAAGATCCTGTTGTCCCAAAAATTGTTAAAATTCTCACCAACTACCATCGGTTTTAACCGACGGATCAGCGAACTTGCGGGCTCCAAACCCTTTCTTACAACCATCGCTCCCGAAAACCCAAATAGCACCGACGATATTTTGCTCGCCCGTATGCAAACAGGCGATAGTGAGGCTTTTGCCGCCTTGTACCGTAAATACTGGCGCAGGCTCTTCGACGCCGCGTACCGGCGGATCCTGTTGCGTGAAGAAAGCGAGGAAATGATCCAGGAAATTTTCGTGGATCTCTGGGTCAAACGCGAAACGCTGCTAATTTCGGTATCGCTCGAAGCCTACCTGTTCGGCGCGCTGCGGTATAGCATTTATAACCTTATCCGTTCCCGCAAAATCAGGGACGCTTATCTCGAGCATCTACTACAAATGCCGGGTGACGAAAACAACTATATCGAAGATCGCCTGCATTATGAGGAGCTCGCCCGCGCGCTGGAAAGTAGTGTTCAGAAACTGCCGGAGAAATTGCGAAAAGTGTACCTGCTCAGCAGGAAGGAGCATCTAACCTACAAGGAGATTGCCGAACAGGAACAAATTCCCGTCGATACAGTCGAAAAGCAAATGGGGCGGGCACTGAAAATCTTGCGTGAAAATCTGAAAGAATTTGCCTGGGCGTGGATTGTGCTGGAAATGTGGGATTTATACCCCTAGAAGAAAAAACTGCGCTGGCCGTGGCGGTAACCGCGCCGGAATGTTACTATATCAAAAGCGGAGAAGTATATAGACGAATGGACAAAGATCGCTTGCTGTATTTACTGGAAAATGACAAGAGGGGACAGAACTCGTCCGCGGAGGCAGAGGAACTGGAAGCCTGGTACCGCTCGGCGGAGGCGCGCCCGGCGTTAACGGATAGGCTGTCTGCAGATGGCTTGTCGGCATTAGAGGATAAAATTTTTGCCCGGATACTGACCGCGAATGCAGAATCTCACGAATGGCTGGAAGAATCGCCGGCTGGTAAGTCCGGCTGGTTTGGCTGGGGAAAAATCGCGGCAGCGGTGCTATTGCTGATTGTCGCTGGAATCGGCTTGTATGTGTTTCAGCAACAAAAAGGCCGCGTTACCGAACGCACCGGCTTTGGAGAAACGCGGGTACTGATATTGCCCGACGGTTCGGAAGTGACTTTGAATGGAAACTCAGTGCTTTCATACGATACTGAATGGCCGGAATTGCGCGAGGTACGGCTGGAAGGCGAGGGGTACTTCAAGGTAGTTCATACCAGAGACCACCGGAAGTTTCGCGTACGTACAGGAGCTGATTTCAGCCTCGACGTGCTGGGTACCCAGTTCAATATCAGCAAGCGTGAGAGCGGCACACGAATCGTCCTCGACGAAGGGAAAGTCCGTTGCAACCTGGGTGACTCAGAAAGTGACACGCTGGTCCTTAGGCCAGGCGAAATGATCCAGTTTCATAAAAAACCATCTGATTACCAGCGAGAGCGTGTAGAAAAAGGTCTCTATTCTGCATGGAAAGACCATAAACTTGTTTTTAAAAATACTTCACTCCGGGAGGTCGCGGGGATATTGCGGGATACCTATGGCCTGGAAACAGAAGCCAGCCGGCCCGAACTGCTCGATCGCCAGATTTCTGGCTCCGTCCCGACGGACAATGTCGACCTGCTTCTGCAGGGTATTGCCGAGGCATCCGCTGTAACCATCACGCGCGACGGCGACCAGTTAGTCATTGCACCCAGATCCGAATAAGGCACATAGTTATGAAATCGCAGAGTCAGGAAAGTCATTAGGTCAAAAGGTCAGGTGTTGTATTTAACAGGTCAGGAAAGTTTTTAGATCAGGAGCTGTAATCGAGAACTGAAGGTATAAAACTGACATATATTCCTATGAGAAGTTTATAATTTAATTTATTAATTGTCTTAAAAATCAAATTTTATATTTGAAATTGAGATAAATAGATACTTCTTAATTCGATGATTTTGCACTGTTAAAAATTTTTAGAAAAAAGTTGCATTCCGCGTGGCGGTAAGCCGAATGAAACGGTACTCTATGTTTAGAATCGCGAAATAATATGGTACGCGTTCGGATTTTGGCCATTTAAACAAACCCTGTTAAAGCCCTTTTGCCTATGAAACGACTGATCACTACTCTTAACCTGATCGCCATTTGCTGCTGCGCCGTGTTTGTGGTGCATGCGCAGAACGTCGCGCTATCGAGACTCGACGGGAGCGTGCTAGCCGGGGTCGCCTCAGGCCGCGTCAGCCCCGGTGTCGACTCGCGCCCACGCCAGGCAGTAACCCTGGAATCGAAACTTCGTGAGCTGGAAAAGCAGTTCAATGTGTCCTTTTTGTATAATTCAGGCTATGTCAACGGTAAAACCGTAAAGGAATCCGGCAAGACTGGCTCGCTGGAACATTCACTGCGTAAGATCCTGGAACCGAATAATCTGGCTTTTAAGAAATTGCGTGACAATTTTTATGTGATCTACATTAAAGATGAATCTACTGAAAAGACTGGTGACCGGCCTGACTCGGAGCGGAAAGCACCGCTGGAATCGCAGCCGACCGGTCAATTGCAGGTGACACAGCCGGTGAATACCCTAGCATCCTTGTTAAAGGGAGCGGCGGAACGCAAGGTAGCGAATGTCGCGCTGACGGTCTCCGGGGTAGTGGTCGACGCGGTTTCCGGCGAGCCGTTACCGGGCGCCAGTGTGATTGTAAAAGGTTCTGGTACAGGCACAACTACCAATGGGGAAGGTCGGTATGAACTTTCGAATGTGCCTGAGAACGCGACCTTGGTCTTTTCATTTATTGGCTACCTGTCGGCTGAGGCGCCGGTGGATAACCGCTCAGTAGTAGATATGAAACTTTCGACGGATTCGAAGTCGCTTTCGGAAGTCGTCGTGGTAGGATATGGTACCGTTTCAAAAAAGGATGTGACGGGTTCGGTGGCCTCGATAGGAAGTGATGAGATCCGAAATATGCCCGTGCGATCCGCAACGGACGCTTTGCAGGGGAAGGCTGCGGGCGTGATGGTGACGCAGTCGAGCGGGAGCCCGGGCTCCGCGGGTATCGTGCGTATACGGGGGATCGGTTCGATCAATAACTCCAATGAGCCGCTCTACATTGTCGACGGGCTCCCCCAGACAGGTATAGGATGGTTGAACCCGAATGATATCGAGACCATGGATATTCACAAGGATGCATCCGCGGCTGCCATTTACGGTTCGCGCGCCTCGAATGGTCTGGTGATTATCACTACCAAAAAAGGCTCCAAATCGGAAGCAATGAGCGTTTCGTTTGATAGTTACTACGGTTTGCAGTCGCCATGGAAGCGTCCGCATATGCTGAATGCAGAGGAATTTATCAACTATAAGAACCGCGCGGCCGAGGCTGTGGGCGTTACCCCGCCGATCTCCCCGGACATGAAAACCCAGGCGCTCAACTTCGTGCGGACGAACACAGGCGCCAACGGTACCGACTGGTGGAAGCAGATTATCCATGAAAATGCGCCGGTACAGAGTTATAATATCACCGTTTCCGGCGGCAGCAAAAAGGTTGATTTTGCCTCGGCATTGGGCTATATGGATCAAAAAGGGATCGTTCGTGGTTCCGATTATCGCCGGATTTCGTGGCGTAACAATGTGAATGCGGATATCAACGAGCGGGTACGCCTGGGTAGCAACATTGCCGTGGTGTACGAAAGTCGCCGCAATATCGATGAAAACAACCCGTATTCCGGAACGATTTTCAGTGCCATGACTGCCGATCCGATCACGCCTGTTTACCGTGATAATCTTCGTGATATTCCATCTTTTTACCAGACGATCATGCAGGGCTACGATGCCAGCAACCCGTTTTCGCGGTACGCAGGTGTATTGTATTCCAACAAGCCAAATCCGGTAGGGCAAATCGAGCGGATGCGGCAGAGTATCTGGGAGGGGATCAGTATGAAGGGCGGCGCGAACCTGGAAGTGAAAATCCTGGAACCGCTTAAATTCCGAAGCAACTTTGGTCTCGATATTCACCGGGGCCTTTCTAAGGGCTTCACCCCCCAATACTACCTCAATGGGTACGATTACGCGACCTACAACACGATCAGCAACTATTCCTATTGGTCCAACTATTTCGTTTGGGAAAATACGCTCGCCTTTGACGAGGTCTGGGGGCAGCATCGCCTGAATGTCCTCGCGGGTACCTCGGCGGAGCTCACAAAAGGATTGGAGTACGGCGCTTCCAAGCAAGGAGCCGTTAATAATGAGGAAGATATGCGGATTATCAACGCCGCTACGATCAATCCGGGCGCCTCGGGCTATACTTATTCCAATGCATTGAACTCCTATTTTGGAAGGGTAAGCTATTCGTTTGGCGGAAAATATGTGTTGACGGCCAATGTGCGTCGTGATGGTACTTCCCGGTTTGCGAAGGATTACCGCTGGGGTACGTTTCCTTCGGTGTCGGCCGCCTGGAATTTTACCAATGAGGAATTTTTCAAAGACGCAGGCTTGAAATGGCTTTCAGAAGGTAAGTTACGGGCCAGCTACGGGCAGATTGGTAACCAGAATGTTGCCAATGGTGCATACCTGTCGACCTACGGCAACAACAGCCGCTATCTTTTCGGGGATAACAAAACCTGGTACATGGGTGCCGGCCGCGGCAGTATAGGGAATCCGATGCTGCAATGGGAAACGTCCAATCAGACCGACATTGGAGTAGATCTCGCGTTTTTGAATAACAAACTGACGTTAACTGCGGATTATTTCAAAAAAGCAGTGGATAATATGCTGCTCATCGTACCTCTGCCGACCACGTTGGGTTATCCCAATTTCCCCTGGTCGAATGCGGGCAAGATGGTGAATAAGGGCTGGGATTTTGCGATCGGGTATGACGACGAAGTGGCTGGTTTTCAATATGGTATCAAAGCTACGCTGTCGACTTTCTCCAATAAGGTAACCACGCTCGGAGGCGGTGAGCCGATTTATTCGACCGCGCATTTGGGTGAAACCATCACCAAAACCGAAGAAGGAATGCCCGTGGGCTACTATTTCGGATGGCAAACGGACGGTATTTTCCAAACGCCGGATGAGGTTAATGCCAGTGCACAGAAAGGCCTTTCGACAGCAGGAGATATCCGTTTCAAAAACATCAATGGCGACCAGTTGCTTAACGCTGACGACCGTACGAAAATCGGGAACCCATGGCCGGACTTCATTTACGGGCTTACGGTGAATGCGGCTTACAAAGGATTTGATATCAGCGCATTCGTGCAGGGCTCGCAGGGGAACGATGTAATGAACATCCTCCGGTATGATACCGAATCGGGTACCGGATGGTACAATGCACCGAAAGGTTTCCTCGAAAAGGCATGGAATGGCCCGGGAACTACCAACCAATATTACAAGATCTCGCAGAATGCGGGGTTGAATACCAATGTGTCCCAGTATTTCGTCGAGGACGGTTCGTACCTGCGCATGAAGAATATTCAGCTGGGTTACAGCTTGCCGGGAGAGTTGCTGCAAAAGGCGAAAATCAAGCAGGTAAGGTTGTATGTAGGCGCGCAGAATCTTTTCACGGTCACTAAATACAGCGGCCTCGATCCCGAAATGGGCTCAGCCGATCCGAAGCTGACGGGAATCGATCAGGGATATTTCCCGCAGGCGCGTACATGGATGTTTGGTATCAATGCAAAATTCTAAAATATTCACAATGAAAAAGTTATCAATCATAATGCTCGCGTCGTGCCTGGTGCTGGGCGGGACGTCCTGTTCCGAAGAGTTCCTCGACCGTACGCCTCCGGGCAACCTTACCGACGAAACATTTTACAAATCGCCGGATGCTGGATTTAAGTCGCTGGTAACTTGCTACCGGGGTTTTGTCAGTAACTTCTGGGGCTACGAGGCGGCCCGGGCTGAGTTGGGCAATATGGCTACGGACGATGCCGACAAGGGCGGTTCCGATGCTGGCGACCGCCCGTTCGTGACAGACCTCGGTTTCGGGCGCGCACTTTCGTCCAACGAAACCCTTGCAGGTTACTGGACAGCCCGTTACAGCGCGATCGGGAACTGCAATGTGGCATTGGAGCGGTTGCCGGATGCCAGCCTTATCGACGCCAGCGGCGCGCCGTTGGATCCGGTCCAGAAGAGTCGCTACCTGGCTGAAATCCGGTTTTTGAGAGCGTTTTTCTACTTCGAGCTCGCGGAGGTTTTCGGCGGCGTGCCCCTGGTGACCAAAACGCTTACGGTCGACGATCGTACCAAACTGAACCGCGCATCGGCTAAAGAGGTGTTTCAGTTTATTGAAGCCGAGCTGACAGCTGCTGCGAATGACCCGGCCATGCTTTCGGCCGCCAAGTTGCAGGCTTCCGAAGTGGGCCGGGCTACCAAAGAGGCTGCCTGGGCATTGCTGGCGAGAGCTTACCTGTTTTTTGCTAAAGATGACCCCGCACTTTTTGCCAAGGCGCGCGATGCCGCGAAAAAGGTGATCGACTCGGGCGCATTTGCTTTGCACCCTCAGTATCAGGAGATTTTTTTGGAAAACGGGTATAAGACCAAGGAAGCTGTGTTTTCCATTATCATGGGCGATGATCCGGCGATTCCTATCTATGGCAGTACCATTAATGTGTACTGTTCTCCTCGTGGAGCGACCGGCGGCTGGGGCTTTGATTTGCCCACGCAAGACCTCGTAAATGAGTTCGAAGAGGGCGATCCGCGGTTGTTGTATACTATTCTGCAATCTGGGGACCAGTTTCCGAAAACAAATGGTACGAAAGAGGTATTGGATTTTTCGACCTACCCGAATACCGGTTACCACAGCCGCAAAGTGTATTTGCCTGAGTCACGCCGTGGACAAGGATGGGGTAACGACGCCTGGACTTACCACCCGATCCGCTATGCCGATGTGCTGCTGATGTACGCAGAAGCATTGATCGAAAGCGGAGGGGATAAGAGCGAGGCGGCTGGCTACATTAATCAAGTGCGCAAACGTGCCTCGGCTTCGTCGCGAAAGGATATTGAAGCGGCATCGAGGGTTTTGAAAGTGGCTGAAAAGCAGCTGCCGGATGTGAAGGCAGGCGACGATCTGCGTAAGGCCGTGCGGCATGAACGCCGCGTGGAGCTGGCCATGGAATACCATCGCTTGTACGACCTGATGCGCTGGAACACGCTCGTGCCGACGATGAAGGCCTACTCAGCCAAACCGTTCTCGAATGGCAAAGGCGGGAATTTTACGGCAGGGAAAAATGAGGTATTTCCGATTCCACAGGTGGAGATCGACCGCTCAGGAGGCTCCATTGTGCAGAATCCGAACTATTAGATTAATGATTGAATGATTGAATGATTGAATGATTGAATGATTGAATGATTGAATGATTGAATGATTGAATGATTGAATGATTGAATGATTGAATGGCTGAATGATTGTTCTTCGGCGGAATAATGACTTGGTTAATACTCCTTATTCGGTCATTCAGTCATTCAGTCATTCAAAATTAAAGTTTCACATATCGCTATATTTTATAAATCATTTTATTAAGTTTATTGGGTGAAAAAATTGAAATCTTCCATTGGTCTTTTGTTTGCCGGGGGGCTGTGCCTGGCTTCGGTGAGCCGGCACGATAAACCAGTTTTCCGGGATGTACAGAATGCAGACCCGGTTCGCATGGCCGGAATATCGGAGGGGCCGGATTCGAGCCGGTTTACCTATACCAAACTGGTGTCGGGCCTCGATGAGCCGATGGAAATGGCGATCCTGCCGAATTACGATATGGTGATCGCTGAACGGAAAGGGGCTGTGCGCTATTTCAACAATGCCACCAAAGAGCTTTCGACGATCGCGCAGTTCAATGTTTTCAGCGGCATCGAGGACGGGCTGCTCGGCGTAGCAGTTGACCCGGACTTCAAACGTAATAACTGGATTTACTTCTATTATGGCGTTGGAGGTGAGAAGAGTGTCAGTCATTTGGCTCGCTTCGAGCTGAAAGGGCAAAACCTGATCCAGGATTCTAAAAAGGTTCTTTTGGAGGTGCCTACCCAGCGTAAATATTGCTGCCATTCGGCCGGTTACCTTACTTTTTCGGATGGTTTGCTCTATCTCTCGATCGGCGACAATACCAATGCTGAGGAAATCGAGGGGCATACGCCCATCGACGAGCGTCCGGGCCGCGAGCTTTCGGACGATCAGGCGGCTACTGCCAACAGCAATGACTATCGGGGGAAAATCCTGCGGATCAAGCCGGAAGCGGATGGTACTTACAGTATTCCCGACGGGAATCTCTTCCCGAAGGACGGTTCACAGGGCAAGCCTGAAATTTATGCAATGGGTGTGCGGAATCCGTTCCGCATTTCCGTCGACCCGAAGACGAAATACCTTTATTGGGGCGATGTAGGCCCTGATACGGAGGTGCCTGGCAGTGAGGGTAAAATGAGTTATGACGAGATCAACCAGGCGCGTAAGCCGGGTTTCTTCGGCTATCCCTATTTTTTGGGGGACAATGAGGTGTTCCCCGACTATGATTTCGCGACCAAGAAGGAAGGACAAGGAAAAGATCCGCAAAAGCCGATCAACGATTCACCGCATAACACGGGAATCCGTGAGCTGCCGCCTGCCCAACCAGCATTCATCTGGTACGGGAAAGGCCCGTCGAAGAAATATCCGCTGGTAGGCAAAGGCGGTGCGAGCGCCATGGCTGGCCCGGTGTATTACAGTGATTTATACCCGGATGCGCCCTACAAACTTCCGGAATACTACAATGGGAAGCTGTTCATTTTTGAATGGATACGGAAGTGGATCATGGCTGTGACCATGGATGCGAACGGCAACTATGTAAGCATGGAGCCTTTCCTTCCCCAATTGAAGGTCGTAGCGCCGATCGACATGCAGATTGCCCCCGATGGCGCCATTTACCTGCTCGCTTACGGTACCAACTGGTTCGCACGCAATACCGACTCCGGCATTATCCGGGTGGAGTATGCCGAGGGTAACCGCAATCCGATAGCAGCTGTTACGACAGGTAAGACCATCGGGGCCGCACCATTCACGGCTACGCTTTCTGCCAAAGGCTCGAAGGATTACGATGCTGCCGACAAGCTGACCTACGAATGGAAGATCGGGGCGAAAAAGCTGGCGGGGGAGGAAATCAAATACACTTTCACCAAACCCGGTACTTACAATGTAGTATTGACCGTCTCCGACCAGAACGGCGGAAAGGGAACTGCTACTACCGAGTTCAAGATCGGAAACACGCCTCCGGATGTGAAGATCGAGACGAAGGCGAATCGCAGTTTTTACTGGGATAATGCCCCGTTTGATTACAATATCAAGGTTACGGATAAAGAAGACGGGAATATCCAGCGAGCCAAAATTCACGCTGGCTTCAATTACCTGGCTTTCGGAAAGGACCTTGCGGGTGCGTTGTCGGGTTCGGAAGGGGAGAATATCCGGTATGCGGCGACGGCGAAATTGTATGCTTCGCTGGATTGCAAGGCTTGTCACACACTGGAAACCAAGTCGATTGGTCCGGCATTGAAGGATATTTCAAAAAAATACACGGATAACGCAGGCGCTGCGGATATGCTTGCGCGCAAGATCATTACCGGGGGAAGCGGAAACTGGGGCTCTTACCCGATGCCCCCTCACGCGGACCTGCCCGAAAAAGACGCGAAAGAAATAGCAGGTTACATTCTTTCATTAGGTAAAAATGCGGAGCAAATGCCGCTTTCTGCTCAGCTGAAACTGACAGAGCATATTGGAAAAGGCAATGAAGGCGCTTACGTCTTGCTGGCCTCGTATACCGATAAAGGCGCAAATGGGATCGGCCCGCAAAAAACGGCCAGTCATATCGTCCTGCGCAATCCGCTGGTGCAAATGGAGGATTACCAGGAAGGGAATGTGGGCGTGGTGATCGCGACGCAAAACACCGGCTACGTGTCCTATATCGCCAACATTACCAATGGAAAATATACGCGGTTCAACCAGATTGACCTCACACACATCAAGAACATCCGATTTCGCATTCAGGAGCATGGCGCTGGCGGTACGATCGAGTTACGCCAGGGAGGCCGTGAAGGTCAGCTGCTGGGTAAAGTCGATGTCCCCGGCGGACGGCTGGACGACCTCAAAACCGGTTGGAAAGAAGTGCTGTTGCCGGTAAACGGCAAGGATATCCATGACCTTTACCTGGTTTTCAGGAATGAAAAGGCCAGGGGCCCGCTGTTCCATATTGATTGGATGTATTTCGAAAACGATTTTAATCCCTAACCTTTTAAAATGCAGGACTATTCCTGAACCTAAACCTACCTTTCATGCAACCCGAAAAGTATATTGACCAGTACCGACACGCACTGCTGAACGATGTGATCCCTTTCTGGATGAAGAATTCTCCCGACCACGAATCGGGAGGTTTTTTTACGTGTCTCGACCGCGAGGGGAAGGTGTTCGACACCGACAAGTTTCTGTGGCTTCAATGCAGGCAGGTATGGTGCTTTGCCATGTTGTATAATCAGGTGGAAGCACGGCAGGAGTGGCTGGACATGGCACTTTCGGGGGCAGTGTTTTTGCAGAAGCATGGGCGGGACCATGGGCACGGACGGGACGTCCGCGCCGGCGCCAACTGGTATTTTTCGCTGGACCGCCACGGAAACCCGCTTATGCAGCCGCACAGCATTTTTTCGGACTGCTTTGCTACCATGGCATTCGGGCAGTTGTACAAAGCTACGGGCAACGAGGAGTTCAAAACCATTGCCACGGACACTTTTTATAACATTCTGACAAGGCAGGAAAATCCAAAAGGTATTTACAGCAAAGCCGTGCCCGGTGCGCGGCCGCTGGAAAGTTTCGCGCTGCCGATGATCCTGTGTAACCTGGTACTGGAAATCGAGTCGCTGCTGGAACCGGCATTGGTGAATGAGGTGATCGGACGCGGTATCGACACGGTCATGAACAAGTTTTACAAGCCTGAGCTGGGTGTGATCTTCGAAAATGTCAGCCCGGACGGTTCTTTTTCGGATTCGTTCGAAGGCAGGCTGGTCAATCCCGGCCATGGGCTGGAATCGATGTGGTTTATGATGGATCTGGCCGAACGTACTTCGGACGCGCAGTTGGCGCAACGGGCGGTTGATATCGCGATCCAGCTCGTGGAGTACGGTTGGGACCATGAGCATGGCGGGATCTTCTATTTTATGGATGTAAAAGGCAATCCGCCCCAGCAGCTCGAATGGGACCAGAAACTTTGGTGGGTACATATGGAAACGCTTATCACGCTCTTGAAAGGTTACCTGCATACGGGTGACGAGCGTTGCGCGCACTGGTTCGAGCGCGTGCACACATATACATGGGGTCATTTCCCTGATCCTGAGTACGGCGAGTGGTTCGGTTACCTCAACCGCCAGGGTGAGCCGTTGCTGACGTTAAAGGGCGGTAAATGGAAAGGCTGCTTCCACGTACCGCGAGGATTGTACCAATGCTGGAAAACGCTGGAAGCCATTCAATCGAAAGTGTCCTTAAACGTCTGATTATGGCCCAGGTACCAGTTGCTGCCACCCAGCCTGCGGGCATTGCCGACGGGCAGAATTACAGGCCCGCGTTGATAACGCTCGCGGTTTTGTATTTTATGATGGGGCTTATCACCTGCCTCAATGATACCCTTGTTCCATTTTTTAAAAGCAGTTTTCAACTGAACTACACGCAATCGGCGCTGGTACAGTTTTACTTCTTCGTTACTTATGGCGTAATGTCCATTCCTGCCGGCGTTATGGTCAGTAAATTCGGATTCAAACAGAGTATGGTGGCCGGTTTTGCGATCGCGGCGGTGGGGACGTTCCTGTTTTTTCCGGCATCATTGATGCACCAGTACTACCTGTTTCTGGCAGCGCTTTTTATTCTTGCGATCGGCATTGTGCTCTTGCAGGTGGCTGCAAACCCCTACATTACCTTACTGGGCCCGCCGGAAACCGCTTCGTCGAGATTCAACCTCATTCAGGCGCTGGGATCGCTGGGTACTACCGTAGCACCGCTGCTGGGCGCATCATATATTCTTTCGGAGGTCCGCGATGGCATGCAATCCAGCGAGGCTGTGCGGCTTCCCTATCTTTGTATTACCGCGCTGGTGATTGTGATCGCCTTCGTGATCAGTCAGTTGAAGTTACCTTCTCCGGTTTTACAGGCACCTGACAACGAAGAGCAACCGGGAATTTTCGGTTTCCGGAACCTGCGGTTCGGCCTGGTGGCATTGTTTTGCTATGTGGGCGCGGAGGTTTCCATTGGCTCTTTTCTGACCAACTATATTGCCGATACTGCCGGTATTGTGGAGAATGAGGCCGTTACCTACGTCGCATTGTATTGGGGAAGCATGCTGGTGGGCCGGTTCATAGGCGCTGGTGTGCTGAAAATCGTGCGGGCGCCGCAGGTATTGAGCGTTTGTGCCATTGCTGCCGTCGTATTGATCGTCGTGTCCGTGACGGGCGCAGGTATGCTGGCTGCCTGGACGATGGTGGCCGTTGGCTTATGTAATTCGATTATGTTCGCGACGATCTTTTCATTGTCGGTAGCCGGGCTGGAAGAGCATGCGACCAGGGCTTCCGGCTGGTTGTCCACTGCCATTGTCGGTGGGGCAGTCATATCGTTTTTACAAGGTGTGCTGATTGACCATTTCAACTGGCAGGTTGCTTTTATGCTACCGCTGCTGTGCTATGTTTTCATCCTCTTTTTTGGCATGAACGGGTATAAAACAAAGTAAATATGTCCTTAATTTAGCCGCCCCATTTGTTTTTACACTCTATGAGCAGACCACTTCGCGTTGCAGCCAACTATAAAACCAAAGATCCGGCCGGGATTATCCTGGGGTATCTGGCCAATCATGGCAGCATGACGCTACCAGAGCTGGGAAAACGGCTGAATATCAGCGTCCCGAAGGTAACGGTACTGGTGAATGAGCTGCGAAACGAGGGTTTGGTGAGCGATTACGGCAAGGTCGATTCTTCCGGTGGCCGCAAGCCCAATTTGTATGGTGTAGCAGCGGAGGCCGCCTATTTTATCGGGGTGGATGTGAAGCAAAGCCATATCACGATCGGGTTGCTGAATCTGGACAAAACGTTGGTCAGGAATTCGGGTAAAATGGACTACGAGCTGACGAATACCGTCGAATCGCGCGATACGCTGTGTGGTCATATCCTCGATTTTATCGGCGGGCTATCTGTTCCGAAAGACCGGATCAAAGGGGTGGGTATCAACCTGTCGGGCCGGGTTAATTACCGTACTGGGCACAGTTACAGCTACTTTCATTTCGACGACCGTCCGCTAAGCGAAATTGTCGAAGAGAAAATAGGCTTCCCCGTATTCCTCGAAAACGATTCGCGGGCGATGGCTTATGGCGAATTTTGCCTCGGAGCTGTTGAAAATGAAAAAGATGTACTTTTCCTCAACCTGGACTACGGTATCGCGGTCGGGATCCTGATGGGCGGCGAGTTGTATTATGGTAAATCGGGTTATGCGGGCGAATTCGGGCATATGCCGGTTTTCAATAATGAATACATCTGCCGGTGCGGGAAAAAAGGCTGTCTGGAAACGGAAGCCGCCGGCTGGGCTTTGGAAAGAATGTTCCGTGAAAAGGTCCGGGAAGGCTCTTCGTCACTCATTACGACAAAAATAGCTGAGCCCGATCGCATTATGATGGACGATATCATCGAAGCCGCCATAGCCGACGACGTGCTTGCCATTGAGCTTATCGCGCAATTGGGCCAAAATATCGGCCGCGGTATCGCTTCCCTGATCAACGTTTTCAACCCAGAACTGGTAATCCTTGGAGGCGGCCTGCTTGCTACGGGCGATTACATTGGTTTGCCCATTAAAACAGCCATTAATAAATACTCCCTTAGCCTGGTTAATAATGATACAAGACTGGTGCATTCAAAATTGGGTGAAGACGCCGGCTTACTGGGGGCCTGCCTGCTCGTAAGGAATCGCTTTCTGGGCATTCACGATTAAGCCACAGCGTGGCTTCCTATTTGTAGGAACGAAATGGCGCGAAGGTTTACCTTCATGACTGTTATTCGCAGGCCTCCGGCCGGTCGACACCGCGATGTCGCTTTTGTTGTATGGACCGGCCGGAGGCCTGCGAATAGTGTGTGCAAATCTGGAGATTTGCACCGGTAAGCGCTTTTTAGAAATTCACAATTGATCGCATTAAGGCTGTTTCAATAACCATACATCCGAAATCTTCGATTGCTTGCGCCAGTTCAACTGTGATTCTTCCGGGCCGTCGAAAGTGACCGAGATCTTGCCGTCCTGGGTGAGGCTTAACGGCACGATCCATTCTTTGAATGTCTCGGATTCTTTGTTGTAAACAATAGGGGAAAGCCTTCTCCCATCCACACGCAGGAGCGCATCGCCTTCACCCGCTACGCGTATGATGTAGCGTGCGCGGGGGTCGAGGTTGTCATAATCGAGTTCCGGCTCACGTTGGAAAAGCTGTGTCGACAGCCTTTTCCGGCTCATACCATTATCCCACCATGCCACGTCGGTGGCATCTTCTGAAATCGTTTTGACGCGGGGCCCCTTGGCTACACTCGAAATATCGTCGTAGTAACTTCCGGGACCTGGATTTTCCCAGAATGCGATGGTTTTCAATCTCGCTAACTGTTCGTCGGGACTGGTCATTTTTTTTATTTTCTCGAATTCATCGGCCAGCCACCAGCGGTTATTGAGGGGATAATTAACGAAATCCATCACCACACCGCGTTCCGGGTTGCGCGGTTTGTGCTTTTCGGTACTTGTTTGCAGGCCGATAGAAGTGTAGAGTACATCGCTTAAATCAACGATATGCTTGTAGATGTCGCGTTCAATCGGTTCCTGATCCGCTTTGTTGACGGTTGCCAATGCCGCATCCATGGACTTTGCAATGGTATTCCGGTCGGCAGCGGCCAGAATTGCATTTGCTTGCTTTTCAAGATTTTGTTCGCGGATGAGGCGTTGGCGCGTGTACTGGTCATAATATGCACGCAGCAAAAGCATTTGCCAGCGCCAATTGCTCGCGAGACTCTCTTCTGTTTTTTCAAGAACCCGCCAGTTGATGTAAGTCATTTCCACGCCGCCATTTTCGGTTAATGGACCTTTCCAGTTTTGTTCGAGTCCTTCGATCGCACTCGCTGCTATGGCAGCTACTGTATGATTAAAGAAAAAGGCGGAGTATTCCTCCATAATGCCATGCACATCGGCCTGCGGATCCCACGCGCGCATGCTCCACAGCACCTTATTCACGTCGTCGTGGCTGCCGTCGGAGTAGGAAACAAATCCGTCCGTAAATGGCGCGTATTTCGCGTGGATTTTGGCAAATGCAAAGGGCCGCGGATTGACCGACTCCCTGCCGAGTGTCAATGCAAATGCCTGATCGAACTTCTCCACCGGGAATTCGCAGCGTACAGAGTGCGTAATATCGGGGTACTGGCGGTGCTGGTATTGCTTGGGCAGGCGGTAACGGGTTTCGGCCATTGGCGGGCTGCCCGGGCCGGATACCACACCTTGCAGCCAGGTGGGTTTTTCTGTTTCCAGGTACTTGTAAAAATAATCGATCTGCTCAGTGTCGAAACCTTGCAGGGAAATCCACATTTTAGCTTTCGGGTGATACTTCACCAGTATGGTTTGCAGCTCTTTCAGGAAAGGCAATACTTCGGAAGGATGGTTGTCGCCGGGGTCGCCGCCGGGAAAGAATATGTGGTCGAGGCGAGGGCACTCTTTGTAAAATTGCTCGTGCATTTCCAGTTCGGCCTGACGTTTGGCTTTGTCGGCCAGCTCAAATGTGGCAGGTGTCCACACCCAGTAATCCATATCGTATTTCCTGCATATTTCACTCATTTTGATGCGCATTTCCCTGGCGGGGATCTTGAAATGCGGGCTTGGCTTATCGTCTTCATGGAACGGAATACCTTCCACTGCATTACTGCCGAAAATAGCGAGGTCGCGGATGTATTGGTCGAATTGTGCGACCGTCCAGGCATCGTATGTATTGGCGGTGGACCGATAACCGAGCTGGTGCCCGCGGATCGGGTAGGCAGGGGACGAGGCTATGTTTACGGGCCCGGCGAGTTCCAGAAGCGGCTTGCCCATAAATGCCTTGCTCATTTTCAAATGCCGCAGCAAATACCCGGTACCAAATAGCACGCCCCGTGCATCGGCTCCAATGATCCAGACGGTTTTGTTTCCACCCGTTGTTTCGGTTGCGATCCGGTAACCTTCCGGCTTGTATTCGGGGCCGTTTCCGTCGCCTGCAGGCACATTGCGCGACAGTAAAGTTTTGTCCGATGCCAGTGCAAATGCGATGACCGGCGCATTACCCTTGGGCCATGCTGCTGCATTTTTCAGCGTTATACCCGTCCGTTTTGCGATTTCCTCCGTAAGCACCGCCGGAGCCGTTTCTTTCATGGGGGACGCAATACCCGGGGAAATAACCCACGTCGCGTTTTTCAGGTCAATGGACTGTGCGATGCTTGGGAAACAGATTGCCAGGAAAAATAGGGTTGTAATGAATGCCTTGAAGCGGGTTTGGAAATACATGACAAATGGGAATCGATGTTGTTGTATTTGCATTACTGGCTTTCACCGATTTTAGGCTAATTCGTTCAGCTATTTGTCCGAGCCGGAAATTCCCAGAAAAGCATCACGGATCAAATCGTGGTGTGGATTATAATCACTGATAAAGATTGAGCCGTAGCCTTCACCGGCGAAGTCGGTGTCGTATTTGGAGATACAATGCGGCACAAGCCGGCCTGCTTGTCGGAACCATCGATCGAATAGCCGTTGCCGGCACGCGGCAAGTTCGTCGCAGGATTCGCAAATAAGATAATGGATATTTCAGGATGCAGACGGAAAGATTCAAGAAGTAACCAGATAATTGTGTCCCTGACTCTGGTTTGGCTGGAATAGCCTTCGCTTGGAATGTCTTTGAAAGGGAGCTGATCTTCTCCGTAAGGCTTGAAGGAAAAGCTGACTACTTGATGGTCAAACTGAGGATAATGATAGAAGTAGCCATGTGATTTAACAAACGCGGCGTTATAACAAATACCGGACTCTGCCAGGAACCAATAACGTTCCTGATCATCTGTTACTACTTCATATGGGTTTAAAAAATTTGATTCCTTTTGCATGAAGCTGTTGTAATGTGTATTCGCCGCGGAAATACGCTTCAACGGCGTGCTGGTTTTCGATGAGTTTGTGATAAAGTGCTTTTTGAGCATCCCTGCGATCTGCCTCCTTCGATTTTATTGCGGTTGTCGTTTCCATTTTTGAGTAACGTTTTGATTTTTACGAATATACGAATGCTTGAAACCTTGCTCCAAGGAAATCCACTACCGATGTCCGAACGGTAGCAACCATTGATCATATTCTGTTAAAGTAGAAAAAGCCACCTTTCGCTATTTTTAAGATTTGAAAACACCTGAACCCTTATGCTCCTTTTCAAATCGCTGTTATTCTGCACTTTTTCGTTGTTGTGGTTCTCGCATGTACCGGCACTAGCACAAACGCTCGTGCCCGTGAAGACTTTTGATGTGAGGGAAGCCAAACAGGCAGTGGCGGTCGACGCGCAGCATTTCTACGTGATCAACAACAGCACCATTACCAAGCATTCCAAGACCGACGGTAAGCTCGTCGCGACCTGGGACGGAACCAAGGATGGGATAATCCATTTGAACAGCGGGGTCGTAATCAAAGGCAAGTTGTATTGCGCGAATTCCAATTATCCTGAAACCCCGATGACGAGTTCGGTCGAAATATTCGAAGTGAAAACACTGACGCACGTCGATACACACAGTTTCGGGATTGCGCAGCACGGGTCACTCACCTGGCTCGATCAGAAGGATGGGCACTGGTTTATCGGCTTTGCGCATTATGCGGGCAAGGAATCTAGTGAGGGAAGGGATGTGCGGTGGACATCGCTGGTGAAATATGACCTGGAATGGCGGCAGGTCGAGGCATGGGTTTTCCCGAAAAACCTCGTCGATTTGTTCACACCAAAAAGCAATTCCGGCGGGGCCTGGGGCGCGGACGGTTTGCTGTACTGCACCGGCCATGACCGCGCGGAGATATATGTGCTTAAACTACCGAAATCGGGTTACACTTTGCAGCATATCAGTACATTACCTGCACCTATCGAAGGACAAGGTATTGCTATTGACCGCTCGGTGGCGGGCAAAATGTCGTTGTATGGCATTCAGCGTAGTAAACACACCGTTACAGTTTCCGAAATCCGATAACCCAGCGCATGATGAAGCCGCATTTCCGTTACCTGGTCTGCCTTTTTTCGGTGATTGTCCTCCAACAAGCGCACGGACAGGGTACGGTTGCGGCTAGTGGCCGTTTTCATGCTAAAACCCTGATCGTGTTTTTCGACGGCTTGCGTCCGGACTACATCACGGAAGCGCAAATGCCTAACCTGTTTGCATTCAAACAGTCTTCGGCCCTGGGTAAGCAGCATCACAGCGTCTTTCCGACGGTAACCCGGGTGAATTCAGCTTCCTATGCAACGGGCTCGTATCCGGGGACACACGGCTTGCTGGGTAATTCCATTTACATTCCCGAAGTCGCTACGAACAGGCCTATCGAGACGACCTACGAAGATTTGCGTAAAATTCCCGCAGCTACATCCGGACCGCTGCTCACGGCGAAATCATTAGGTGAAGTGCTGGCGGATGCGGGTCAGAAAATGATGGTTTTCAGCTCAGGAACGACGGGACAGGCCTTCTTGCAAAACCATACAGTGAATGGGGCAATTGTCAACCCGGGCCTTATATTGCCGGAGACCTTCAAAACGCAGGTCCTGAATGATATCGGCGCGCTGCCGGAGGAAGAACGTAAGGAATTGGTCCGGCATAAATGGATTACAGACGCATTATTGAAGTATGGCCTGGTCAAGAATGGCCCGCTGGTAAGCGCAATCTGGTTTTCGGACCCTGACGGTGCGGCGCATGAGCATGGTATCGGCTCGGAGCAGGCGGTGAAGGCGATTCAATACGTCGACAGGCAATTCGGGCGGATCATAGAAGCCTTGCGGACGAAAGGAACCGGGGAGCGTTATAATATCATTATTTCCACCGACCACGGCTTTGTGACGCACAAAGAGAAACCGGGTCTGGCTGATTTTCTGATCAAAGAAGGCTTTAAACAAGACCAAAAATCTGACGATGTCGTAGTAGCGGAGGGCGCGATTTACGTAAAAAATCACGACGAGAAGGTCATTGCCGGCATAGTAGCCGCATTGCACAAGCAGGAATGGGTGGGAGCGGTTTTTACAAAAGGAATTAAAAAAGGCGACACTCAGGGCCGCGTAAAAGGAACGCTTTCTTTTGACCTGATCCATTACGATCACCCAAAACGCTCCGGGGATATTCTTGTAGCTCCCAGTTGGAATGATGCCAAAAACGACAAGGGCTATGCCGGTACCGACTTTGCGGGAGGTGTCGCAGGGCACGGCGGGGCCAGTCCTTACGAGATCAATATTGCGTTGTTCGCCTCGGGGCCGGATTTTAAGCATGCCGCGAGCACGGAGTTGCCGACTTCCAATGCCGATGTCGTTCCTACGATTCTGGCCATTTACAACTTGCCAAAGCCGGCTGGAATGGATGGCAGGGCAGTGACTGAGCTGCTGCAAAAGGCGCGGAAAGCGAACGGCATTTCCCAAAAACATCTCGTAAAAACGGAGGCGGTTTATCCGTGGGGAACCTACAAATTGTCCGCAGAAATGTCTGTCCTGGGCGATTACCGATATTTCAACTATGCCCGAACAGAAAGAACACCGGCCCGCTGACCAGCAGTTATTGTATGTTGCCCGAATCAGTTTTAGCAAACGCATTTCGAATGCTCTCACTTCGCGGAACGCGACGCCTTTGAACTCAAACGAGTGACAAAAGCTCGGATTCTTCGGCCAATGCAGCATTCAGCTTATCGTTGAGACGTTTGTAGGCCGCCATCACATTGCGGGCAGTGTCGGTAAGCACCGTACCGCCCCCTTTGGTACCGCCTTTCTGTGTGACTACGTATGGTCCTTTGCCTAGTGTATTGAGCGCGTCGACCATCGCCCATGCTTTTTTATAGGACAGTCCCATCTCTTTGGCCGCCTGTGCGATAGAGCCGGTCTCGGCGATGCGTTCGAGCAACTCGTAGCGTCCGGGACCGAAAAATTTGACCTCATCTACAAACACCCAATGTCGGAGCCGTATCTCGATATATCTTTCCATGCGGCAGTTTTTTTAGCGATTAATCTTTTCTTGCCGCAAACTAGGATTAAAAAATGAGGTTTTAATGCCACCAAGGCACGAATGCTTCACGAATGCGTTCGTGCTAATTTGTGCCATGGTGGCTTAAAAAAAATAACGTGGAATTATTTGTTATTTCTATTATAGAATTAATTTTACATTGGTGCAGAGGTGCTAAACTTACAGTTGTCCGAAAGTCGGAATGCTGGTAGCAGGGCGGCTCATCACACGACCGAATTTCCAGATACAAGAAAGAATAATAAGCCGATAAACGAACATGTAGTGTAGAAGCGTGTCATGGAACTGCCATAACACGCTTTTTGTCTTTTACGCCCAGCAATTTGCACCGTTCACTCAATCCTTGCAAACCATTTTTGTGGTATTTACGACATCCTGTTTTCAACAACATTTGTCAGCCATGAGAATCATTTGCTACATTCTTAGTTTGTTTTCTTTTCAATACGCATTTGCACAGTCCGATGAGATATCCGTTGGCACGGCAAGTCCTGGCCGCGTCGTCTGGCGGTTGGAGAGGCAGGTGCCTCTAAGCGATATCTACGCAATACGCAACCTCGGCGGAAGGCTCTATGCGGCCGGTGCGAGCCAGGTCTACATTGCCGACCGGTGGGGGACTTCGTGGGCGGCATCAACAGAATTTAACCCCGCACCGGCAGGTATCGACGATCTGGTCAGTTTCAAGGGCAAACTGTATGCCACTGGTTATGGAAAGGGCATTTACGAAAGCACCGACAATGGTAAAACCTGGCGCTTTGCCTCTCAGGGCTTTTCGGGCACATCCCCAATCCGGTTTGCAGAAAGGAAGGGTAGACTATATGTAGCCACCGACGACCAGGGTATACAGCAGCTCAATGCGGCAGGTACTAGCTGGGCAGCATTTAACAAGGGCCTCGATTTCAGGACCAGTTATAGTTTCAATGCGATTATCAACACCGACAGTTGCCTCATCGGCGGAATGGGGGCGAATGGTACTCTCGCCATTCTGGATGATAAAACGGCCCAATGGAACATTCGCTACCACGGCGGAGGCATTCTTCCCGGGCTGACTACCTTCGATTTTGTGCAAACAGGAAAGCATGTCTGGGCATTTACCAATTCCAGAGCTTATGTGAGCGGCGATAACGGTGCTACCTGGCTATACGTGCCTGCTGGCATGCGGCACGGGGGCGTTTCGCGGGCAACGACTACCGCCACACACATTTACGCGGCGGTGAATTTTGGGGATAACCATACCATTGTATACAAGCGACGCATTGCCGAGCCGCTTTCGGAGGCATGGACGACGGTCGATACCCTGGCCGGATACTACACTTATGGCCTCGCGTATGCAAACGGGCGCCTGTATGTGGCCACGCAGAAGGGGCTTATCAGCACTTTTACGGGTCCATCCATTGAAGTGCCCCGGCAGAAGATCCCGTATAGAGATTTCTTTGTGTATCCTAATCCGTCGATCGGCCAGGTAACACTGGCAAATGGGCTGACTGCCGGTGGCGGCGAATTTCGGCTGTATGACGGCAACGGAAAAGTTGCATGGTCGGGCATTGTTAGTTCCGACAGCCAGCCGCTGGATATCTCGAAACTGGCACCTGGTACTTATTATTATACGCTCACAGGCAACGGGGCAGGGGAGCGCAAAGGCCGGTTGGAGATAGCAAGGCCGTAGCTTCATATCCCGAACTTCCGGAGATTGTAGACCAGGCTGACCAGGAAATACCGTTTCAGGACCCGGCTGCGGACGTCTTCGATGTATGCGTCGCCTGTGTTACGAACCAGGCTGCGGTTCTGGTTCAGCAGATCGAATACCTGCAACCGCACCTCGGCTTGCTTCGTGCGTAGAAACTGTTTGGCAACGGACGCATTCCAGAGCATAAAACGCTGGTTGTACCCCTCGGCACGGCCGGTATTGCCGGTATAGGTGAGGTCGGAGGTGAGCACCAGGTTTCCAGGTAACTGCCAATGTATATCCGCCGTGGCATATTGCGACCAATACTGCATATTCTGCTGTGATAGAAGCGAATACCGCGCCTGCTGGTAGGTGATGCGCGCGCTCAGTCCATAGTCGATCCGGCCATTGTAATCCGACTGCAGGCGGACTCCCTGTCCGATAGAAGTCGAGGTGGTTACATTATCCGACGCATTGATCAGGTTCGTATTACGCGCAAGGCTTCCCTGAGTGCTCAGGTTGACAGTCAGGTGCAGCGGTTCGATCTTTTTGCCCAAAGAAACAAATCCCGTTCCCGACATAAATCCCCGGGTGTTGATCGGCGTCGTAAACTGCACGCCGGATTCGTCCGTGCGAGTGGAGACCCCAATGCGGTTGTTACTTTGGTTGAAGCTGCTGAATACAAACAGGTTATCAGTTCCGCCGCGCGACGAGATGCTGAATGTGAGCGTAAGGTTATGATAGTATTCGGGACGCAAATCCGGATTGCCAATGCTGATATTGAGCGGATTGGAATTGTCCGCGATGGGTATCAGCTGCGTAATGCCGGGCGAAACGACTCTCGTTCGATATTGGAGTCGCAGGTTTTTGTTTCCAGGGAATGTGTAGGAAAACATCGCATTCGGCATGAAATATGCATACCGGGAGCTGTAACCGGCGTCGGTAGACCTGTCGACGGGCCTTAGGGATGCCAGCTGCGCATCGCCGCCCAACGCGACCGTGTAACGCAGGCGCCGGGTCTGGAATGTGGCGCCCAGGCGGTTGGTTTCAAAGGTATTGGCAAAATTCCGGCTTAATGCGGCATTAGGCTGGTCGTACTGGTCGGTCTCTTCGCTTTTGCTGGCTACATTGCGCAGCAGTTTTCCAAAACTGTTGCTGTAAGCATACCTGAATTCCAGTTTTTGGGTAAATGAAATGGGTTCTGTAAAAGAGACATTCACTGTATTTTGCAATGCAAACTGGTCTTGTGCATTGCGCTGATCAATCCTTTGTTCGGTGGTTAATGTATCAAAAAACGTATTGGTCGCGCGGTTGTAGGCCGTCGTATTGCCTGTGGTCAGAACGGAATTGAGGTTCGCCGACAGCGACCGGCCTTCCTTTTTGAATTTGCGCATGAACAGCAGATTATTGTAGCCATTCCAGCCCGTGCCGTGCAGATCGTTGCTGGTCAGCCCTTTGTTGAGAGAGTCGGCCAGCGAGCGGTAAGAAAAACTATTGTTTTTACTAAGCACATCCTTGGTCTGAAAGCTGAGATTAGGCGTAAAACGCAGGCTGGTCAGCGAGTCGATCGGTAGGTCGAAGCGGCCGTTGATGCGGTGTGTCAGCAATGTGTTTTTGGAATAGTTGCTTTGGTCGGTCAGAAACGACTGGCCGGGTAATATGTTTTCGCGACGACTTTGCTGGTCGGTGGTGGTTACGGCGCGGTTGACGAAATAGCTGGCGGCCATTTCGGAGCGTTTGCCCCACTTCACTGCCTTGCTTTCGGTCCGGTAGTTGGCGCCCAACGCGGCGACTTCAGTGATATTGGATGGGGCAGCCGGTCCGCCATCGCCCCCTCCGCCCGGTTGGCCCACAAACTGCGGCCCGCCGCCGCCTTCGCCCATCGTGAAATTCTGCTGGTTGAGGTTATTGGCCTGCCCGATCACCGAAAGTTGCCGGTTGGGCCCGCCGTTGTGGTTATTGAATCGGTTCACATTCAATTTCGCCTCGTACCGCGCCGATTGATCGCCGCTGCTCGGGCCGACGCCTAGTGCATTTTGCCCGAAATAACCCTTTCCTTTGTCCTTTTTAATGGTAATGTTGATAGTCCGTTCCCGATCGCCATCGTCCACACCCGAGAATTGGGACTGATCGGATGATTGGTCAAACATCTGAACCTTGTCGACGATATCAGCAGGTAGGTTGCGGGTCGCCATTTTGGGGTCGTTGCCGAAAAACGGCTTGCCGTCCACAAGTACCTTATTCACAGCCTGGCCGTTGGCTTTTATGGAACCGTCGCGTGCCACCTCGACGCCCGGCAGCTTGCGCAGCAGTTCCTCCACCTGTGCATTCGGCTGCGTTTTGAAGGAGCCCGCGTTAAACTCAACGGTGTCCTGTTTAATCGTGATCGGCGCGGCTTCCTGGCGGATCACTACCTCATTCAGTTGCGTGCCCTGCTCAGTCATAAATAGCGTACCGACATTGGCGGGGGTATCGCTGGCAACGGTAACGGGCAGGGAAATGTTTTTGTAACCCATAAACGTGACCAGCAGTCGGTAGGAGCCGGGAGTAACCTTCCGGAAATGGAAATCGCCATCGCCGCCGGTCGTGGTCGCGGTTACGTATGCAGAGTCCCGTGCGTGCAGGAGCGAGACGGACGCCATCCTCAGCGGCTTGTGCGAGGCGGAGTCGAGCACGGCACCGCTGATTTCGCCCGTCGGCGTAACTTTTTGCGCAAGCAGGGGCGACAGCGAGAGCAGCAGCAGGCAGAATATCAGTTTAAATGCCTCCACCGCCCGGCCCCATTTTTTGGTGAAAATCCGCCATTGCCCGCTGGCGGATGTCTGTCATCTGCTCCTGGGTGACGCTCTCTGCCTGTACATCCGGCATTACGGTTTTGTCGTCAACCTTACCCAGGCTCACTTTCGTGGCCCTGAACTGTTCACGGCTACCTTCCACAAGCAGTACTACCCCTTTTTCGGGCGTAAGAGCAGGCACCGGCGAGTAGCGGAACGGCAGTTCGGTCGTAAACCATACGGAATAGGGTTCTTTCTTAAAATTGACCACCGCTTTCTGGCACAAATACCCGGCGATTTTTTTCGTCTGCTGCGTGAGCTGCCATCCGCTGGTTGGCTCAATCGGCGCTTCGGTTTTGTAGGTATGCGCTTCCTTATCTTTGCCCACGGTCACAAAAGTGAGGGTTTTCTGGCCAGCAATGTCTACCACCACATATTCTTCGAATGGCCGTCCGGCATTGGTGGTCTGCGGAATCCCGCCTGGTTCTTGTCTGACCCTCAACATCATATTCTCTTCATCGCGGCTTTCGCGTACGAAATTTCCGGCAAACAACACTTTCTGGCCTATGGTACGGGTGTCGGGAACATCCGTCGGGAAATTGGGGTCACCCTGCTTTACCTCCTCGCCGTTTACCATGAAGCGTAAGCGCGATTGGTCGATTTTTCGCACGACTTCGTAATTGATCTGCCCGGAGGTTTGTGCGAGCATGTCCGGCGCGGCCGCCAAGAGCAGCGCGATAATGGAAAGGAGCTTTTTCATAATGTCACCATGTTTTTGATTTGATGGATCAAAGGTCAGGCGACGGTTTGTAAGGTTCTGCTATTTAGTGTTAAGTAGTGTTAACGCTAAATCTGGGAAGAGTTCAATAAAAAATACTCCTCGTACCAGTTGCTTGCCGAAAACTAAAAAAAGTCACATTCCATAGCACATTATCAGGAACCTGGGCTTATATTGGTTTAACCAACTCAACCCAAGCAACCCTCTGTATACTAATGATTTATAGCCTCTACTTCAAACTCTTCCTGTTTGTAGTCTTTTTTCTATCAACTTTGTGGATTTATAAGGTGTATATCAATGAACCCAAACGCAAGGTTTCCGGAAAAGACGCTGCAGCGATAATTGCCGTTATTCTGGTGCTGATATGGGCCGTAAGGGTCCCGTTTTTGCGCGATCAGGAATATGATATCGATACCAGTACCTGGCTCAGTGCCGTCATAGCGATTAACCATTACCCCAACAAACTCTGGACATTACTCAACTACACCGACGCGCGGCCTTTGACCGTGTTTCCGTTGCTAGCCGGCTCATGGGCGGGAATGCCGGTCAGTTACAGCAGCGCTGAAATCATTGGTTTACTGCTATGGACCGGGACGGTACTGCTTCTGTATCAGATATGTAAATTGTTTGCAGGGAAAAGCCTCAGTTTGGTAGTGACTTGGAGTCTTGCGCTTTTTCTGGGCACAATCTGTCCTATTTTCGCCGCCTATAATTCCGAGCATAGCAGCATTTTTATGGTGACAGCCGGTATCGCGTTGTTCTTTTTATATGTCTATGGCCGATGGTCGAGTCCCATGGTAGCCGCTTTTACGGGTATATTGCTGGGAAGTCTTGTCTACGCCAAATTTCAAAATGCCCCGATGGGATTGCTCACCGGGGCATTTTTATTGCTCGCGATGGCGCAACGGAAGGATTGGCGGAATATGGCGGCATTGCTGGTGGGTTGTCTTTTACCTACGGTTCTGATTAACGTGTTTTATGGTTTACGGGGCAAGCTGGATGTTTTTTGGAACAACTATTTCTGGAATTACTTTTATTATTCTTTTACGACCCAGTTCTCCTCCATGCCCATTGCGGAGCGGTTCAGTCCCGGGCGTGTCGTACGGTTTATTTTCTATGCCACAAGCTCAGGTATTTACATCCTCACGCTGGCCGCGCTGGCGGTTGTATTGCCGGTTTTGTCGTTCAAAAAATGGAGCTCCGGGCTCAAAACGAACTGGGTGCCGCTTGTTTTTAACTTTCTGTTTTTGCTGCTGAGCGTTTACGCCGTATTGCAATCGGGAAACAATTTTGAGCATTATAAGCTCTTCCTTTTTGTACCATTGCTGATTTTCAATGCGTTATTTCTGTCCGTAACCCGGCTGGAACTTCGTAAATATGCGGTGGGAATACTGTTGCTCGGAGGCATTGTTCAAATGGTAGTGAGCCTCAAATACCTCGACGGGGATATTGCTTACGACAAGCGGGATGATATTGATAAGAAGGTGGTAGGACATATTGTACAAAACAGCTGTTCGTCGGACCCGGTAGTAGTATGGGGCTGGCGCGACGGGCTGCTGGTGGCCGCGCAGCGGCCCATGGGTTACCGCGATGTGCATACCTTTCATTTTTCGATGAAATCGCCGCTTGTTCCAAGCTGGACGCGTGATTTCGTGGAAGATATGGAGGAAAACAAGCCGAAAATCTTCATAGAAGCGATGATCCGCGACTATTCGGAACGGGGAGATCTTTTTCTGCCTCACGACAAAGTGCCGGTCATTCGCGAGTATGTGCAGCGGCATTACCGGCTGGTAAGGGAACTAAACGGCGTTCGGATTTTTCATCGTAGGGAAACGCCGGCTATTTCACTCTTGCGCTAGAAGGCCTTATTAATCAATGCTATTTTGTGTTAAATAGTGTTAAAGTGCCGGAAATCATCCACCCGGAAAGCGTAGCTTTGCGGTATGACGAACCGCCGCATCCGATCGATTTTCTGGCTCATGACCGCCTGCATTGTCGCGATCAATGCATTCCAGGGATATTGGCTCTTGACCACCTACCGGCTCAACCGGCAGCAATTCGCAAATGTGGTTCAAGATGCATTGTTTCAGGTGGTCGAGAGCCAACAGCTTGACCATGCACGCGTGCTGATACGCGAACAAAATGTTCCCTCAAAACCTCCTGGCGGCGATGTCCCTGATGAACCTCCTGTCGGCAATTCCACTAAGAAAGCTCCCGGCAGCGGCGCCCGCGACGCACGCGTTGTGGTCAGGCGGTTGGGCGTTCGCAGCGGCGAAGCATCCCGGTTTTATTACCAGTTCAACAACGACAGCATTGTAGTAGCACCTGCCGATACGCTCGCGCGCCGTATTTCCAGGTTCGTAATGCAGGAATGGAAGGAAGGTGGCCGGGTCGACATGAAGAAGATCTATGCGGCCTACCAGGCCGAATTGGCAAGAAGGGATATTCACGCTTCGTTTCTGCTCGATACACTCCATATACTTCCCAAAACCGGGGCCAATAATGTGATCATTTTTAATGGTTTGAGGAGGCAAGGGGGCGACCGTTTCAGTACATTGCCGTTGCCGATCAACCCGGTGCGGCATCTGTTCGTTCAGGCTACTTTTGAAACCCCGGTCCCATACCTGTTGAGACGGATGGCGTGGCTGCTCGGCTGCTCCCTGATGCTCCTGCTGCTTACGACGGGCTGTTTCGTGTTTATGCTGCGGACAATCCTTCGCCAAAAGAAGCTCTCCGACATCAAGAACGATTTTATCAATAACATGACCCACGAGCTCAAAACGCCCATTGCGACGGTCAACGCAGCTGTGGACGCACTACTAAACTTCGGGGCGTTAAACGATCCGCGCAAAACAGAAGAGTACCTCCATATTTCACAGAATAACCTTCAAAGACTGTCCGATCTGGTAGAAAAAGTATTGAACCTGGCAGTGGAGGAGAAGCAGGAATTCGAATTTCACACGGAGCCGGTGAGCCTGGCCGAGATCTTATGCGAACTGGCGGCCAGCCACCGCATTAAGGCCGCGAAAACGGTGGTTTTTAATATGCATATCCCGTTCGGAACGATGGTGCAGGTGGACAGGATGCACTTTGGAAATGTGATTAATAACCTCATCGATAATGCGATCAAATACTCTTACGACCGCGTGACGATATCGTTTAACTACGAACAGGAGCCGCATGGCTGGCAACTCACGGTGGCCGACAATGGTATAGGCATTCCGAAAGCTTACCAGGCCTCCGTCTTCGATCGCTTCTTCCGAGTGCCGACGGGCGATTTGCATCAGGTGAAAGGTTTCGGTCTCGGACTGGCCTATGTGCGGCAGGTAGTGGAGAAGCATGGCGGGAGCATTAGTCTGGCAAGCGAGCCGGGAAAAGGGAGTGCATTTGTTTTAAAATTCTAAAAATGGCTACGGTATTATTCATCGAGGACGAGCCCGCGCTGGGAATGATTGTGAAAGATAGCCTGGTTTACAGAGGGTTTGAGGTGCTGTACGCTGCCAACGGCACCGACGGGCTCGAACAATACCGCCAGCACCATCCCGATATCGTCGTCGCCGACATCATGATGCCCGACATGGACGGGTTCACGATGGCCGAGGAAATCCGTCGCGACGACCCGCATACGCCGATCATGTTCCTTACGGCACGTTCGCAGACTTCGGATGTCGTCCGCGGCTTTGAACTGGGCGGGAATGATTATCTAAAGAAGCCATTCAGCCTCGACGAACTGGTCGCACGCATCAATGCGCTCCTGCGTACCGGCGCGTCGCGGACGAACACGAACGGAACGCTCAAAATAGGCCGCTATATTTTCGATCCTGCCAAACAGAAACTTACTGTCGATAACCACGAGGTAACACTATCCCACCGTGAAGCCGAACTCCTCCGTCGCCTTTACCAGCAACGGAACGAGGTTCTCGGCCGCAGCGAGGTCCTTACCGAACTCTGGGGCGACGACTCGTTCTTCAACGGCCGCAGTCTGGATGTCTTTATCACCAAACTGCGCCGCCACCTCCGTGAGGATCCCAAGATCCAGATCATTAATATTCGTGGAAGAGGGTATAAGCTGGTGCTTTGAGAAGCGGTATTTTGTATTTTTGTACAAACTAGGTAAAATGAAAGAGGATATTCAATTCAAAATTGGCCACCGGACGAATGATCCGTGTTCTATGACGCGGGAAGAGCGTTCTCAATGGCAGCAGCAACTCGCTGTAAATGCGCGCGACTACCTTTTTTCAATTGGACAGCCATTGGTTTACAAACGCGATGGTCACGTAGTAGTGGAACATAAGGACGGCCGGATACAAGTAATCCGATGACGATTTACCTGGTTGCGGGACCTCCGGGTATCGGTAAAAGCACACACAGCCAATCGTTCATTCCCCTCGGAGTCCCCATTGTAGATCAGAATTTGGCGGCTTATCAGTATAAAAAGCTTGGCTTTGCGAACTACCAGGATATTGCATCACTAAAGAGCAATCATAGGATTCGCGACTTATTGTTTAGTCAGGAGCCGTTTGCGTTAGAGCTAAATCTAGGCTTCGAATCCCACTACGACTATCTGCGCTCGATTGCTGCTTTTGACCATAAAAATCAGATCGATCTTATTCTCTTTTTTCAGATGATATCAATGTATGCTTAGATAGAGCAAAAATCAGACATTTGAATGGCGGACACGAAGTCACTGCGGATGTGATCAAAGAGATGTATGCCGCTACCATGCCGCTATTTGAGCGAAACAAAATCCTGTTCCCCCGTATTATTCTTGTTGACGTAACTTATGATGCTGTTATCGAACTAACAGAAGATCACAAGCCGTTGCCAGCTTGGGTACAGAGCAACGATCTTCAACGATACTTGCTGGCCAGGTAATCAGAACACTTCGCAGCAATGCGTCACGCGTACTACGCGATGCTGTTTTCAAACCCTAAATTGAACCAGGGGACAACCCACCAGGCGCTTAACAGCGGTATCGCGGCAAAATGCGATTGACTTTTTCGGCCTATATACATCCGGCATTTACACAGGCGGCAATTGGGACGTTAACAGTTTGTTATTTTGAAGGGTCCTGCTTACCCGGTTTGGGAAATACCTGGTGGGTATTGGCCCATTGGTGCCAAAGACCTGCCAGATATTTGACCTTTTCGGGATGGGCAGCAGCCAGGTTTTTGGTTTCCGAATGGTCGGTAGAAAGGTCGTAAAGCTGCCAGGTGGAATCGGCAGCGGTCGACACGAGTTTCCAGTTGCCTTCCCGGGCATAACGAGCACCGAAATGCTCGTTGAAGAGTGTTGAATGGCCTTTTGAAGGTTTGCCGGAAAACGAGCCGACAAGGCTTGTTCCGGTAGTGGGTTTAATATCGTTGTTATTGAACTGCCGGGGATATTTCGCGCCCGAAAGTTCACAGAATGTAGCCATCAGGTCCATCACATGGCCTGTATGATCGCTATAACTTCCTTTTTTGGCTGTAATGCCCCCCGGCCAGAAAGCGATCATCGGCGTATTGATCCCACCTTCAAACGACTCGGCTTTAGCATAGCGGTATGGCGTGTTGGCAACGCTCGCCCAGCGCGCGCCAATGGACGCATAGGTCGTCTGGGGACCAGGCATAACTTGCTTTTCGGTAGCGTAGGTGATTTTTCGGCCGTCGCGCGTTTGGCTCGGACGGTCGAAACCCGGGCCATACTTGGCGCAGTTTTCGGGGCTGGCCCCATTGTCGCTCAGAAACAGGATCAACGTATTATCCAACTCGCCGGTTTGTTTCAATGCGTCGATAACGCGGCCGACTCCCTGGTCCATGCGGTCGATCATCGCCGCGTGGACGGCCATCGCCCTGGCATCCCATTCGCGGTCGGGATTGTCTTCCCATTTTAAAGCGTTGGCCGGTGTTTCCGGTAATGGCGTAACCTTCGGGTCAATCAGGCCCATTTTGACCATTCTTTCATAACGTGCTTTGCGGACTGCCTCCCAGCCGCCTTTGTAGGTATCCTTGTATTTTTCAATGTCCTCCGGTTTTGCCTGCAACGGCCAGTGAGGCGCATTTTGCGCTACATAGAGGAAAAATGGCCTGTCGGATTTGGCGAATTCCCGGATGTAAGCGACTGTTGTGTCGTTGATGGCGTCAGTATGATAATAGTCCTTGGGAACACTTTTGACCGCTTCTTTGCCATTCACCAGGCTGAAAGGGTCAAAAAAATCGATGACGCCCCAGATCGTTCCAAAGTACTTATCGAAACCACGGCTCGTCGGATACTGCTCGATGGGAGAAAAAGGGCCCGCTTCCTTTTGATGATTCAGCCAGGCGAGCTGTTCGTGCGGGGTCTTTTGCGTAAAAGTGTTGGAGACGTGCCATTTGCCAGTCATTCCTGTTTGGTAACCTGCGGTTTTAAGGACTTCGGCCAGCGTGACGGTATTTTCGGTGATATGGCCCCGATAACCCGGCTGGTTTTCGGCCTCCGTCATTTTTCCGATTCCCGCCTGCTGGTTGTACAAGCCCGTGAGCAGGGATGCGCGCGTGGGGCAGCAGCGCGACGTATTGTAAAATTGCCGGTAACGCAGGCCGTTTTGAGCGAGGTAGTCGAGGTTTGGCGTGTGCACTTCGCCTCCGTAACAGCCCATGTCCGAATAGCCCATGTCATCGGCAAGTATCACGATGATATTGGGACGTTTGGCAGCATTAGATTTTACAGGAACGTTCCCGCTTTTGAGGGCAACAAGGCCCATGCCCGCCATGAATGCGAGAGAGATCAAGGATAGTTTGGTTTTAGTCATTTCCGAAAGTAGAAATTTTCGCTAACTTATTCAGCCGTAAAAGACTTGGAAATGGCCACGAAACACCACTCAGTAGACGAATACATCGCTACTTTTCCGGACGATGTACAGAAAGTATTACAGGAAATTCGGACGGTAATCAGGAATGCTGCGCCTGAGGCCGCGGAGACGATTTCATACGACATGCCCACATTCAATCTGAACGGGACGTACCTTATTTATTTTGCCGGCTGGAAAAGGCACGTTGCACTTTACCCGGTTACAGGAAAGATCTCCGAGACGCTTGCTACTGAACTTTCGGGTTATAAGGGGACCAAAGGCTCGGTGCACTTCCCATTGAACAAACCCATGCCGCTTGACCTGATCAGAAAGATTACGGAATTGCGGATTGCCGAAAATCAGGCGAATGCTGCGAAACAAGGTGCGGATTAAGCGCCTGTTTTGAAACCATACTTCTTTAAGATATCCTCAATCCGTGGATCAGGCATCAGATCGGTGACCCCGACGAGCGACACACGCGGATAGTCTGGATGGAGGGTATTGACGACAAAATTGTATGAAAGAGGTATCAATGCCGAAGGTACTTTCAGCACAAGTGCTTCGCCCGCGCTGAACCACCGATCCCCTAATGGCTGGCATTGCGAGTAATCGTTCGGGTCACGCCAACCGGCTTCAAGGTCGGTTGGCGCGATCGATTCGATCACGGCATCGTCGGGTATTTCAATAAACATGATCTTGAAATCACTATTGAATCCGACTCCCTGCCTTCTGACCAAGTTTTCGAGTAGTGCCAGCGTGACTGTTTCAGATGTGTAAATCACTTTATTGCCAGCACTGTTCCATCTGCCGCGCATGCCGGAAGCGAACAACGTATTCGCATAAAGCGTGTGGACAATCCGGAATACTAGCATCGTTTACGCCGGATAACCTTCGGCCATTTTATCGAGTTCCTCGCTTAGAAAATCCACACCACCGCCTGTCGTCAGCCAGTCCGCGGGTTTTTCCGTCGAATTCCAGAATGGTTTTTGCAGCCAGTAGTTGAACTCGTCGATCGTTCCGAAAAACTCTTCCCCCTTTTCAAAAAGCGCGATCAGTTTCAAAAGATGCTCTCCATAAAGCGGTTCCAACGGTTTTTGAGCCTCTTTGTAGTTGCTGATAGTACGGGCAGACACGTTCATGATGGCTGCCAATCTCCGTTCCGGCATTTTGATTGCCTCCGCGAAATCATAGAAAACTTTGGTGTGTAGACCTTTTCGGGCAGAGAGCGCAATGGAAAAATTGCTGTCCATGGCGATGTGATTGAATTTGGATTTCAAATTGGACCCGGGTTGAGCAAAGGCTTTCATGGCAAAGAAGATTAGGTACTCAAATATAGGAATTTTTTCAAAATCAAAACTGAATTTTTTCCAGTAAGTATAAACATAGTGTTGTCCTCCTTTATTCCTCAACTTTTAAAACCGAAATTCCTAAACAGTTAAGTATGATCAGGTTGACACACATGCTCGTTCCGTTGGCATTGGCCATCGTGACCCTCCCGGCGCAGGACCTCCTCGCGCAAAAAACAACTACCACACAACCTACTGAGAAGTTCGATCGGGACTATGCCCTGGAAGCGACCATGCTCGGTTTTTTTGCCAAGGATGGCTCCCGGAACCCCACATTGAAAGCGAACAAAGGAGACCGCGTGCGGATCACCATCACGAATGGCGAATTGATGACACACGATATCGCGCTCGAAAAGCTGGGTATCAAAAGCAAAGTGATTATTGAAAAAGGGACCAGTACCAGCATTACGTTCAAAGCCGAGCAGAGCGATACCTATTTCTGTTCAGTGCCCGGGCACCGTGCTGCGGGGATGGTTGGCAGTTTTGAAGTGGTAGAAGGGGTTATCTCCAACGAAACGGTGGCGGGACAGCTTCCTGTGAAAGACGGGCAGCCACTGAACCTGGGTTTTGAAACAGGCGACCTGAAAAACTGGACGGCAACGGGCGACGCATTCGCGAATGCGCTTTTCAGCTCCGATCCTTCCCCGGTCCATGAAAAGGAAATGAACATAGGCTATGAAGGGAAGTATTTCCTCAGCAGCGGTGGTACGCTTAACTACAAGCAAACCGGTACCCTGACTTCCGTGCCATTTCAGGTTACGCATCCATTCGCGGCATTTCGGGTATCGGGCGGCGCGTTGCAGGATACCCGCGTGGAAATCGTGACGGCCGCTGATAACAAGGTCATTTACCACATTACCGGCCAGGGCCGGGCTACATTGCAGCCAGCGGTCGTGGACCTGCAACCGTACCTGAACAAGGAGATTTTTATCCGCATCGTCGATAACGAGACCGGCATTTCTCAGATTCCTTACATTCCCAACGACAAATGGGCGCATATTAATTTTGATGATTTTCGCTTTTACCCCAGCCGGCCTGATTTCCCCAATGAGTTGAAACAGAAGGATATCATCATTCTTCCGCCGTTGGATCCTGTCTTGAACGCGGGCTTGTCGGGAACGGATGCGGCTAGGGCCATGACGCCTCCGCAGGGCTTCAAGATCACGTTGGCAGCCGCAGAACCGGATATTATCAGGCCCATCAGCTTCACTGTCGATTACCGAGGAAGGCTTTGGGTGGTTGAAGGACATACTTACCCGGTACGCGCTGCGGAAGGGCAGGGCAGGGACAAAATCCTGATTTTTGAAGATACTAACGGCGACGGTACGCTCGACAAACGCAAGGTATTTGCGGAAAACCTGAACCTCATCAGCGGTATCGAAGTGGGAATGGGAGGGGTGTGGCTGGGTTCGGCGCCTAACCTGCTGTTTATTCCTGCGGATTTTAAAAATGACAAGCCCGCTGGTCCACCGCAGATATTGCTCGATGGCTGGGGCCTGGAAGATACGCATGAAGTCCTCAACAACCTTCGCTGGGGACCAGACGGCTGGCTGTATGGCACACACGGCGTGTTTACGCATTCCAATGTAGGCAAGCCCGGAGCGCCGGACTCGGAACGGACCAAAATCAATGCCGGCGTATGGCGCTATCACCCGACGTCGCACAAATTCGAAGTTTTCGCGGAAGGATCGAGCAATCCGTGGGGTATTGATTTCAATGACTACGGGCACCCGTTCATTACCGTGTGCGTGATCCCGCATATGTATCATGTGATACAGGGGGCACGCTACCAGCGGCAGGCAGGAAAGCACTTCAATCCCTACACTTACGACGACATTAAGACCATCGCCGACCACGTGCATTGGGTAGGTGAGCGCGGGCCGCATGCGGGTAACTTCCGCTCCGCATCCGCGGGAGGCGGGCACGCGCATGCGGGAGCGATGATCTACCTCGGCAACAGCTGGCCGAAGGAGTACCGCAATGATATTTTCATGAACAATATCAACGGCGCGCGTCTCAATATAGATCACCTTACCCGCTCGGGATCCGGTTATGAAGCAACCCACAAGAAGGACTTCATGGCCATGAACGATTCCTGGTCGCAGTGGCTGAACTTTAAGTATGACGCGAGCGGATCCGTTTGGGCGATCGACTGGTACGACAAGAACCAGTGCCACAGCCCGAATCCCGACGTGCACAACAAAACCATGGGCCGGATATTTAAAATAAGCCATGACAACGATAAATGGGTACAGGTGGACTTATCCAAAGCATCCGATATGGAGCTGGTGAATCATCAATTGAACCCCAATGAATGGTACGTTCGGCAGGCACGGACCATTTTGCAGGAGCGGGGGCCAAATAAAAAGGTGCACAAGGCATTGAAAGAAATACTCGCGAAGAATCCGGATGAAACCAGGAAGCTCCGCGCATTATGGACGCTCCACGTGACCAAAGGGCTCACCGAAAAGGAGCTGGCCGATTTGCTTTCAAATGACAGCGAATACATTCGCAGCTGGTCGATACAACTGCTGACGGAAAGTAAATCGGTCTCGCCGGAAACGTTGAAAAAGTTTGTTGAAATGGCGCAAAAAGATAATTCGAAGCTGGTGAGGCTGTATTTAACCTCCGGAATGCTCCGTCTCGACCCTTCCCAACGCTGGGACGTGCTGGATGCATTGGTACAAAAGACCGATGATAAGGACGACCACAACCTGCCGCTCATGGAGTGGTATGCCGCCGAGCCTCTGGCGCCGATTGATGCCAAACGGGCATTGCAGCTGGCCGAAAAATCCAGGTTTCCGAAGATGCTGCCTTACATGATCCAGCGCGTGGAAGCGATTGGTACTGAGGAATCTAAAAAAGTGCTGAAAGACTATCAAAAGGTGGGTAAAACCGAAAGCCTGCATCCTCACGTTGACCATGCAACCGGAACCGCAATGAACCATTGAGAATCAAAAGGGCTTCACGTAGAAGCCCTTTTTTAATAACGTTGAGTAGAATAGTGAAGTAATACTACAAATATATGCGAAGAAATTTATTTAAAAACATGACGAAAGTCATAATGGTGATTTTAATTGTCTATGGATGAACAATGGCGCATTAACTACTCGTCAGACTGGCATATTTTTTATTGGAAAACCAGGCAGAGAAATAGAATTTCCGCCCGAAAGATCGGAGATTGCCTTTATCAACATTGCTTATTTATGGAAAGGGGAAAAATTAATTTTTTTGAGAAAATGGCTACCCGCATCACAGCATGGACGGGTAGTTCAACGGCATTCGGCGTAGCATTCGGGATCATACTTGTCTGGGGGATTACCGGACCGATCTTTGGGTATTCCGATACGTGGCAGCTGGTGATCAATACCGGTACGACGATCGTCACTTTTCTGATGGTTTTCCTGATCCAAAAATCACAGAACAAAGACTCGAAAGCCATTCAATTGAAACTGAATGAACTGATTGGAGCCAGCCGTTATGCAAGCAACCGGATGGTCGATATTGAAGACCTGAGTGAGGCGGAACTCGACGTGCTGCGTAAGTTTTACCAGAAACTGGCGGAAATGTCGGAAGAGGACGGCGACATTCATACTTCGCATTCCATCGATGCCGCTCAACGACTGCATAAGCACAAGCAGGGCGGATTTTCTGGACTCACAAATGGCGATACCGGCTCACAGGAATAGCTATTTATCTTTTTTCTTGCCCTTTTTTCCCTTCTTGTTTTCGTCGTCATCTTTGGAGAAGATCTTTTGAAAAAAGGTCTTCTTCTCTTTTTTATCCTCCTTCACCGACGCAATGCTGATCTCATTGTCGATGGAAGGCTGGATAGCGTGTATAAATGCATTCTGCAGAATATTGACGATGGCCACCCATACATTCGTTTTGGGATCGTCGAGCCTGCCCTGAAAGGGGATTTTGGTTGCTACCTGGTCTTTATTTTTGTTTTCAAACAACTTGCCTGCGCCTCCCGCAACGGCTTCCCACAGCTTCCTCAGTAGGTTGTCCTTCCGGTCTTCCTTACCCAAAATATCCAGATTTTTGATTACCGGCTTTACATATCCCTTGAATTCCTCGTCTTTCGCCGCCACCTCTGTATACAGCCCGAAGCGCCCATCGTTGACATCCACTTTGGCATATGCCTGGAAAAAGTCGTTTAGCTTTACCAGATTGGTATGGGTCAGTTCGGCACTCATATCGAAGGTGGGAGCGTTGGCCAGCGGGTTGAGCCTGGCATCAAAACGGAGCTTCCCCTCATACACATCCGCGGTTGCGTGAATGGTTGCCGGCAGTACAGCCGATGAATCGTAGCTATTACGGAGGTTTTGGGCAAGCAGATTCACGTTGGTCATGGCAATGTCGACATTTGGTTTGGAGCTGAAATCCTTATATTGGATCGCCCCTCCCCGCAGCTCGCAGCGGTTGATGTTCAAAGGCATGAACTGGTCCAGTATCTTACGGAAATCGGCGGAGTCTTTCACCACCTCTTTCGGCTCGACTTTATCTTTGGTGAAGCGAAGGTAAGGTCTCTGAAAAACCATTTCGCCCACGATGGAACCTTTGAGCAGTGCCTTCCATTCGATCGACAGGTCGATCTCTTTGGATGCGAAAAAGGGCGTCTGGCTAACGGAGTCTTCGCCCGGGCCATCCATCTTGTTGATGTAAATGCTGTCGATCCGGTAAGCTCCACGGATAATGGCAAGGTCGATATCGTCAATATGTCCGTAATACCCGTTCATATTGGCGAGGCTTTTGTTGGCAAAATGGAGGACGACGTACGGTAGAATCAGTCGGATTATTACAATGGCGATTACAATCCCGATTAATATTTTGGTCGTGCGTCTTTTTTTTGAATGCGTGCGTGTGGTGGTCATTCCAAATTCTGTTTGCAATGAGATGCGATTGATTTTTAGGCCGCTTATTGAAACAATCGTACCAAGGCAGCTACACACTTTTGCAGGTTTCGTAATTTTTTTTGAGAAAAAGTTAAATTTTTGTCCAGCCTTGCGCCGGCCATTCGTCAACAGGCTTTAAAACTTAAACCTTATATCGAAATGAATGATTTTCTGTTTGTTTTTAGAAATGATCCGGGGATAATGGCTGGAATGTCTCCCGACGAACTGCAAACCAGCATGCAGAAATGGATGGACTGGATTGGTGGCATTGCGGCCCAGGGCAAACTCGTGGACCGCGGAAACCAACTGGCGAACGAGGGCAATGTGGTAAGGCCGGCGAAGGTCGTCACTGACGGTCCTTATATCGAAACAAAGGAGTCCATCGGAGGCTTCATCATGGTGCGGGCGGAATCATTGGGCGAAGCAACCGAAATGGCCAAAGGCTGCCCGATCCTGGTTGCCGGAGGTAATGTCGAAGTACGACCGATTATCAAAGTATAACTTTGTCGGAACGGAGATAAGTCCTTTTACCAGCAAGGGTCTTTTACAAGCATCCGAAATTTTTTCAATAAAAAATTAAACTTCTGTCCAGTCTGGTGCCGGCTGTTCGTCAACAAGCTTTAAAACTTAAACTTTAGATCAAAATGAAAGACTTCATGTTTGTTTTCAGAAATGATCCTTCCACTTTGGCCGATCGCTCACCCGAGGAAATGCAGGCCAGCATGCAGAAATGGATGGACTGGATCGGAGGAATTGCTGCGCAAGGCAAGCTGATCGACCGGGGCAACCGGTTGAATCCGGCAGGTAAGGTGGTAAAACCCTCGCTGGCCATCACCGACGGTCCGTATATCGAAACGAAGGAGTCAGTAGGCGGCTACACAATGGTGCGGGCGGAGTCGCTGGACGAAGCAACCGAAATGGCCAAGGGCTGTCCGATCCTGCTCTTCGGCGGCAATGTCGAAGTGAGAGAGATAGACCGTATATAACCGTACCCGCATGTTCCACAAGCCTTTGTAACCAGCAAAGGCTTTTTTAATTTAACGCCATGGAAAACCAGGAGTTGATACCACACTTGTTCAGGACAGAATACCGCAAGATCACGGCGGTATTAGGTAAGACATTCGGTTTGGAGCACATCGAAATTGCCCAGGATATCGCCAGTGATACATTTTTGCTCGCTTCCGAAATGTGGGCGATTAAGGGAATACCGGATAATCCCGTGGCGTGGCTTTACACCGTGGCACGCAATAAAACACTCGATTACCTTCGGCGTGACAAGCTTTTTAAAGAGAAAGTCAGTGGTCAGGTGGTGCGGAACAGCCCGGTGGGTGATGAAATAGATGTCGATCTATCGGCCCGGAACATTACCGACAGCCAGTTGCAGATGATGTTCGCCATATGCCATCCGTCTCTCCCTGTCGAATCGCAAATTGGCCTCGCGCTCAATGTTTTGTGCGGCTTCGGGATTAACGAGATCGCCAGCGCGTTTCTGACTAATAAGGAGACCATCAATAAGCGGCTTTACCGGGCCAGGGAAAAACTGCGTGCCGAGCAGGTGAAAATGGAGTTTCCCGATGAAACCGAGATTGAGGCGCGCCTGGAAGCGGTTTTAAAAACGTTGTACCTGCTTTTCAACGAAGGTTTTTACTCGGCAGGAAAAGATGTCACGTTGCGAAAGGATGTTTGCATTGAAGCCATGTGGCTCACAAAAATGCTGACAGAAAATCCGGGCACCGACCGGCCGCCCGTTAACGCACTGCTTGCGCTGATGTGTTTTCATGCATCGCGTTTCGAGGCACGCATTAATCCCCAGGGTGAAACCGTGCTCTACCAGGATCAGGACGATAGCCTCTGGGACGCGGCGTTGATCAACCGGGGCGAGTGCTACCTCAACCGCGCATCCATTGGCCAGCAGCTTTCCCGCTACCACCTCGAAGCCGCGATCGGCTATTGGCACACTATCAAGGCCGACACTCCTGAAAAATGGGAGCGTATTCTTCAATACTACAACCAGTTGCTCATTCTGGAATATTCGCCCATCGCCGCGCTGAACCGCACCTATGCTTTGGCCAAAGCCCGGTCCAAAGCCGAGGCCATCCGTGAAGCCGAGAAACTGAATCTTGCCGACAACCATTTATACCACTCGCTGTTGGGAGAATTGTATTTGGGGATCGACGATGCGAAAGCGCTGGGATATTTCAATGCGGCGGTTGGTCTGGCGAAGTCGCGCGCGGACCGTCAGCTATTGGTGGAGAAGATAAGGAAGGTAAGCGAGGTTGGATAACATCTATTTTAATGCATGCAGATAGTATCTTTTTTTCGGTGGTGAGCGAAGCATATTTGAATGCAGATCCTGATGTTACCGGCAAAATACTGGATTAGATCAACCTTTTTCACATTCACCCGCCTCATTAAGCTTTTATTAATACCCCTGTTAATCCTGCCCGCCTAATTTGCCCATCGTTTTACTCTGCTAGCTCGCATCAGCTATTTCCGAGCTGTGTTTGAGACCGGTTAACCAAACTTTAACAAGCGAGAGCATTAAAAATCTCCATTTGTGTCCTCTTAACGCAAAGGATAACAAATACACTTTTGCATGAAACACCTACTACTAAGTCTCACTCTTTTTGTTTTCACCAATCAGATTTTTGCGCAAACGCCCGGCGTGGCGACGCCCGACGTAGCGACGCCCGACGCATTGAAGCTCTGGTATAAAAAGCCTGCCGGAAATACCTGGACCGACGCATTGCCGGTGGGGAATGGCCGGCTGGGCGCCATGGTGTATGGTAATCCCGAAAAAGAGGTACTTAAACTCAACGAATCGACGGTGTGGGCAGGTGGTCCCAACCGGAACGACAACCCGAATGCTCTTGCCGCATTACCCGAGGTGCGCAGGCTGATCTTCGAAGGCAAACACGATGAGGCTGCCAAGCTCGCCGCGGAGAAAATCGAGTCGAAGACAACGAACGGGATGATGTACCAACCCGTCGGTAACTTGAATATCGCCTTTCCGGGTCACGACAATTTCACAAATTATTACCGCGAACTCGACATTGAGCAAGCAGTGGCGACCACTTCCTACACCGTCGACGGCGTGAAATATACCCGGCAGGTCATCGCATCGGTGCCGGATCAGGTGATTGCAATTCGGCTGACGGCCGATAAACCTGGCAAACTCACATTCACTTCGTTTTTGAACAGTCCGCAGAAGGGAGAAAGGAGGATGGAGAAAGGAGGAAGGATGATTTTTGCAGGAATCAGCGGAGATAAGGAAGGAATTAAGGGCCAGGTAGCGTTTCGCGCGCATGTGCTGGTAGCGCCCGAGGGCGGGCAAATGAGCGGGGGAGATACCTCGCTGACGGTAAGTAAGGCGAATGCGGCCACGATTTACATTTCTATTGCCACCAATTTCGTGAATTACAAAACGCTGACGGCGAACCCGCAAGCCAAAGCGGACCAGTACCTGGGCAAAGCCGCCGCAAAGCCATTTCATACAATTCTGAAAAGCCACATTGCTGCCTATCAGCATTATTTCAATAGGGTAAAACTCGATTTGGGGACTTCGGAAGCCGCTCAATGGCCTACGGATGAGCGTATTGTGAAATTCGCTTCGGGGTACGATCCGCAATTGGTGGCATTGTACTTCCAGTTTGGGCGGTATTTGCTGATTTCTTCCTCGCAGCCGGGTGGCAATGGAATGCCGGTAGGGCAGCCGGCTAATTTGCAAGGCATCTGGAACCAGCAAATGAACCCGCCGTGGGGCAGTAAGTATACCATCAATATCAATACCGAAATGAATTATTGGCCCGCGGAGGTTACCAACCTCACCGAACTGCACGAACCGCTGGTTCAAATGGTGAAAGAACTGTCGGAGACGGGGCAGGAGACGGCCCGTGTAATGTATGGCGCGAAAGGCTGGCTTGCACACCACAACACCGACTTATGGCGCATTACCGGCCCGGTTGACCCGATTTTTTACGCCATGTGGCCGATGGGCGGAGCCTGGCTGAGTACGCATTTGTGGGAAAAATATTGCTATTCGGGTGATAAGGAGTACCTCAGATCGGTATACCCGGCGCTGAAAGGATCGGCGCAGTTCTTTGTCGACTTCCTGGTGCCCGAGCCCACACATCAATGGCTGGTAGTGGTACCTGGGATGTCGCCTGAAAATGCCCCGGCGATTCGCCCGAAGACGACGATCGGTGCAGGGAATACGATGGATAACCAGATCGTGTACGACATTTTTACTGCCACGATCCGTGCGGCGGAGGCGCTTGGAACCGATTCCGATTTTGTCAAAACATTGAAAACCAAACGCGCGCAGCTGCCTCCCATGCAAGTCGGGAAATTCGGACAGTTGCAGGAATGGCTCGAAGACCTCGACAGCCCCGAGGACAAGCATCGCCATATTTCGCATTTATACGGATTGTACCCTTCGCATCAGCTTTCGGCTTACCGCACGCCTGAGCTTTTCAGCGCGGCGAGGACTTCGCTGGAACACCGGGGAGACGTTTCTACCGGCTGGTCGATGGGCTGGAAAGTGAATTGGTGGGCCCGCCTGCTCGATGGCAACCGTGCTTACAAACTCATTACCGACCAGCTTTCACCCGTGAACGCGCCTGGCAAGAAAGGCGGTGGCGGTACTTACACCAACCTATTCGATGCACACCCGCCTTTTCAGATTGACGGTAACTTCGGATGTACGGCCGGCATTGCCGAAATGCTTATGCAAAGCCACGACGGCGCCATTCATTTGCTCCCAGCCATTCCCGACAGCTGGAAAAACGGGTCGATCAGCGGCTTGCGGGCGCGTGGCGGTTTCGAAATTGTGACATTGGAATGGAAAGAGGGAAAGGTTTCAAAGTTGGTTATTAAATCAAATCTGGGTGGAAACTGCCGGTTGAGATTGCCTAATGCACTGAAAGGCCATTCGCTGGCGCTCGCCGGAGGCAACCCGAATAGCAATCCATTTTATCAACTGATGGATATTCCCAAGCCAATAGTTTCTCCTGCTGCCCAGATTACCGCTTTAAAGTTGCCGGAAACGGCTTTGTACGATTTCAAAACAGAAAAAGGAAAGACTTACACTTTTACCCGCTGACCTAACCGTTATTATGAATGGCTCTGTGATTCTCAAAAGGTATCTGACCAAATACTAACTATGGCCGGCGAATATCAGCGGCCTGTCAACTGAATCACCTCCTCCTTGTAATTCCTCCCGATCGGAATCTGATGACTGCCCCAGATAATCCGGTTTCTTTCTATCCGCCGGATTTTGTCGATGGCCATAATGAACGACTTGTGCACGCGCAGGAAGCGGGCGGGCGGAAAGATATCGAGCATGGCCTTCACGGAGCCTTTGATGACGACTTTACCGGTGCTGGTATGGATAATGGCGTAATCTTTCAGTCCCTGGATATGGGAAATATCGTCGAAAGCAAGGCGGACGCGCTGGACGCCGCTTTTGACAAATACAAAGTCTGGTTTCTCTTCCGACAGGTTCTGTTCCAGGTCGGCATTCTGTTCTTTCAATTGCAGGAAATCACGCACTTTTTCGAGGGAATGCTGGAAACGGGGAAATGAAATGGGCTTTAAGAGAAAATCAATGACGCCAAGTTCGTAACCTTCGAAGGCATAGTCGCGGTAGGCGGTGGTGAAAACGGTAATGGGCGGTTGCGGTAGTGATTTCAGGAAGTCGATGCCGTTCATTTCAGGCATTTCAATATCCAGAAACAGGACATCCGGCTCGTGCGCTTGCAGGTACCCGAGCGCGTCACGGGCATTGCCGAACTGCACGGCACCCGTAATGCCCGATTTGCACAGGTATTCTTCCAGTATTCCCCTCGCGAGAGGTTCGTCATCGATGATCACGCATTGCAGCATACGTCAGGATTTTTGTCCGGAAAATCAGTCAGTGGCCCGGTTGGAGACCCGGTTGGAGACCCGGTTGGAGACCCGGTTGGAGACCCGGTTGGAAACCCGGTTGAAGGTGTAGCTCAGATAGTCGCCGCCGACCATGAGTTTTTTCGAACCGTCGAGTATAAATAACACATTTTCGTCGCCTTTCAGCAGGAAGATCGATTTTTCGGGCTGATCGGGATCGAGTTGGATGACGGTTGCATCCGGGTTTTCGGCGGAGCCTTTCACGAGCGTCCATTTACCGGTTCGCGGTTTGTCCCGGAAAAGTGAGCCATTCCATTGGTAAGTAGTCGGATTTTTGGTTTGAGGGTCTTGGTAGAACGTAAACCCCCATTTCAGTTTTTCGCAGTTGGACTGGACAGAAATGTGCATGATGGACGCCATCGTCTGGCAAGGCACGCGGCCATGGAATACGCCCCATACATCCGGCCCTTCGGCGATGGGACTACGAGTGGTCGTTTGGGAAGGCACATTGGCGGGTATTGTAGATTGTGCCGACACGTTTTGCAGCGTTATGACGCAAGCGGAGAGGAAAAACAATGCTTTCATGGCTGACGGACGTTTATTACAGATTAGCGTTCTGTTTGTTGAAAGTATAACTGAAACCCGCATTGCCGATCATTAAATGACCTTGCGTATCCAATAAATGCAGCATACGATCGCTCATCTGCAAAAGGGTAATAGCACCTTCCGAGGCAGTTGGCTGCAAGGTGAAGATCTGCTTGCCTGGTATTTTGCCGGTGTTTTTGGAGATAACCCATTTCCCCGAAATCTCCTTACTGAACCCATCATTCATGAAGCCCTGCGTGCCGGGCTTGGTCATGCCGTAGGTGTATTGCAGTTTGAAATCGTCGCGGCCCAGGTTGCGCGGATCGCGGCGGAGCGTGAGGCGCCATTTGATCATTTCGCAATCCAGGTTAGCAGGGATCGCCAGCAGATGCCTCGGGACGGCGTCGCAGGGTGTGGCGGCGACGAATATTTCAGGTTCGGGCGATACGAGGCCGGGTGTGACCCAGCTTATTGCAGCGCCAATTGTGGATATTAAAAGCGGAAGCAGGATGTACTTTTTCATGGCAAGTTCTGATTATGTGTTGGCCAAATTGATTTCCATAAAAACACTGAAACGTTCCTTTTGATCATCGATTTGCAGGCTGTGGCGTGACGGGTACAGCAGTTCCAACCGCTTGCGGAGGTTGGCAAGGCCGATGCCTCCTTTGCTATCATTCGTCGCAGCTTTCCCCGCAGGATTCGATTTGCTGTTTTCAATCGTTACTTTCAGGGCCGACGGGCCGACGTGTATCTTTCCATGCAGCCAGCCTTTTTCGGATTTACGGCTTACACCGTGCTTGAATGCGTTTTCGACCAACGGCAGTAGCAGGAGCGGGGCGATTTCTTTTCCGTCGGGATCGCCGGCAATTTCCAGCGAAATATCCGGGTTATTGTCGTAGCGGATCCTTTCGAGCTCAATGTAGTTGTGCAAATAGCTGATCTCCTTGTCGAGCGAAACCGTGCTGTCGTCGCTGTCGTAGAGCATATACTCCATCATTTCGGATAATTTCAGTACCATTTCCGGCGCCAGATCCGATTTCTTTAAAGTTAATGCGTACAGGTTGTTGAGTATGTTGAAAAGGAAATGCGGGTTCACTTGCGAGCGGAGGAAATTGACTTCCGCATTCAGTTTTTCGACCACGATCTGTTGCAGGATGCGTTGTTGCTCATACCAATCGATGCTTAGTTTGAGCGCGACCATCAGCGCCAGGTACCAGAGTGTGCTGAAAAAGTTATAGGACAGTGCTTCCACGATATTGCTGTTCCGCATCGGACCGATCACGTACCCGTACAGATAGTAATCAAAGAAAGATTGAATGAAGAGGTACCCCAGGATTGACAGCAGCACCATTCCGAAATACTGGCCGTACTTTTTCCTTGAAAGGTATTTAGGTAAAAAGTAATGCAGGTTCAAGTACGCAATGACGATCAGCAGGACCACGCGGGCGGCGACGCAGATCGCGAAATAGTTGAGGCTTGCCTTGAAAATCAGGTAGCGTTTTTCATACAGGAAAAAGCCCGTCACCAGCAGCCAGTAGCAGGCATGTACCAGCGCATACTTGACAGAAACCGTTCGGTTTGAGAACGGAAGCCTTACTTGCTTTTCCAGGAAGGGCGTTTCCATAGGCGTGTTTTGAAATGATGTGGTAAATGAATGGAAAAGATCGCCGGGAATGAAATTATATCGACCAACGCATGAAAAAGTAGAGGAAAGTAATGGTAACTGCGTTAATTTCGGATCCGCTTATTTGGTTGTATTTATAATTTTAATTTACACACATGCCTTCTAATTTTTGGCGAAGCCCTGCTGCGTTGCTGATCTGTTTTTTTCTTGTTGTGGCGGTACGTTTCAACCGGAACGATCTGCTGGTAAAGCGCTCGCTGGGAGATGCCGCTTTTTATATCGGAAACGTGCAGTTTCTGAGAGGTGAGCATGTAGCGTTTTACTTACAGGCCCCCTTTAATGAACGCTTGCTTGTGACGATTGCGGCATCACAATTACCGTTTGATCCGATGACATCCATCAATATCATTAACGTTATCTTCCTGCTTGCGGCGATCTGGCTTCTTTACAAGCTTCTGGAACATTTCAAGCTGGACAACAAGCTTATTTGGACAGGTTTATACCTGTTCGTAATTTCTTTTCCGACATTTTATTATAGTACGATCGGCTATGTCGACTCAGGTGTTTTGCTGATGATTTTTGCCGGAACCTACGCTATTTATAAGGAAAACCACCTGCTGTTTCTGCTTGCCGTGGTTTTGGGGACCATTGCCAAGGAAGGGATTGTGCTGTTAATCCCCGTTGCGGTTGCCTATGGATTTACCAAAAAGGATAACCGATGGTATTATTCGGCCATCGCCGGATTATTGCTTTACCTGGTAGCATGGGGCCTGGTAAAGAAGTACATTCCCAATGGCCATGGCAGCACGCCGGTGCTTTTTTGGCAGCCAATTACGTGGCGCATTGTCGATAACTTCACCCGCTCACATGCCTATCTAAGCTCGATTCTGAGTTTCGGCATTCCGGGGGTTTTATGCTGTTATTACCTGTTAAAATTCGGGAACGCTGTAAAAAGTGCCTGGAAAGACGAACTGCCGTTATGGGTAGGTACCATAGGAGGCTACCTGCTTTGGTTTTACACGCTTTTTTTCCGCCCATACCGATGGCCGCTTTTTCTGGGTAGCCTATTGTTTTCCTATCATTTTATCTTTGCTCTGGTGGCGCCGTTTCGGGAAGCCTTATTACAGATAATACGACGGGAGTAACACCTTGGTCAGTTGTGGTTTGATAAATTATTCCTTAATATTTTATTCATTTCGGTTATCCGTAACTGTGGGTATTTAATTGTAATTTTAGAGGAATGCTTTATATAAATCTTTCAACTCAATCCAACAAAGCCAAATGATGAAAGTTCTATGTAAGTTTGGACTGGTATGGCTGCTCGTCGCGCTGTTTACGGCATGTGATGACCACGATACCCCGCAGGATGTTGTCAGGCAGAATGGTTTACCGCTGAGCGGTTCGCAGGAGATGCCGGCAAAGGAAACTCAGGCTACCGGCTGGGCCGATGTATCGTATAACAAAACGACCCACTTGCTCACATTTACGCTCAATTGGGCCAATCTGACAGGGATTCCCACAGGCGCGCATATACACGGGATCGCGGCGCGTGGAACCAATGCTGCTGTCAAATTCGATTTCTTTTCGGCTATTCCAAAGACTACGACGGGCACCTATTCGACTTCAGTAGTCGTGGACGGAACGATGATCAACGAAAACGACCTGCTGAACGGGCTGTACTATTTCAATATTCACACTCCGACCAATCCCGGTGGTGAGATCCGCGGGCAAATCGAGTTTTACGATCAGCCGCATATTGTTGTCGCTAAAGGTCTGATGCTCCAGGGGACGCAGCAAGTGCCGCCTGTTGTTTCAGCTGCGGCGGGAACGGTAGATGTGATGTACAACAAATCGACAAAATTGCTGAGCTATTTCATCAAATGGAAAGACCTGGAAGCTACGCCGACAGGCTCTCATATTCACGGAACGGCGGCCCCGGGCTCCAATGCACCGGTTCAGCATGACTTTTTTACCAATTTTCCTAAAACACTATCAGGGGAATTCTCCAACTCAGTGATTGTGGATGAGGTGAAGATCAAGGAAGCGGAGCTGCTCAATGGGCTGTATTATTTCAACATTCATAACGTGCTGCATCCGGCCGGAGAAATCCGCGCGCAGATTGTGTTCTGATCTTTTTCAAGCATTTAAACGCAATCCCGCTCCTTATGCATGGGGCGGGATTGTTTTATTTAAATACACCTAAGAACTGACGAACGGCATAGTCCGGTATTGATACGACGATTTTATTCTACAAAGGCATTTTGCCGATACTTTGGGTCGTTCGTCGATGGTACTGTCCGCTGCTTTTACTATTGCTTAAGATGCTGTATCATTGTGTTATAACTCCTGACTAGATCGTTCGCAATGTCCCGACTTGTACATATTCCGCATCAAAGCGCGCGGTTTTTCCGGTGGCGCTGGATGCTTTGTTTCGCGTTGGGTTTGGGCTGCGTATATAGCGTAAGGTCACAGCAGATCGACCCCGATCTGGCAACATTGATTCGAGAGGAAAAAGCATTTGCGGCCAAAGCGGAGAGAACGGATGTGCCGACCGCCTTTCTGGCATACCTGGATAGTGCAGGCGTGATATTCAATGGGGAAGGGGCCGTGAACGGCATAGCGCAATACAGCAATGTCCCGAAAGGCGGCAAGGACCTGTTGAAATGGTATCCCACTATCGGCCATGTTTCGCAGGATGGTGACATGGGTTTTACATCCGGTCCGTTTCAATTTTTGTCTGATCGGGCGCAGGAGGCAGTGGGTTCGGGTTACTTTTTTTCGGTTTGGAAGAAGAATACTGCCGGGCGGTTCAAGGTAATGCTCGACGGCGGCGTGATCCATTCCGGTAATGCGACGGAAGCATTCCAGCGCGATCCTGAACCGCAAAGCAATGCGGCATACGCGTATATTTCGCCGATTCCGAAGGTAAATGAGCGCTCTCCTCAGCCCTGGAAGGCGGAAGATGCATTTTCCGAAGCGGCCGGAAAAGACGCCGATCAAGCCTACAAGCAATTCTTGGCCGATGAAGTCGTGTTATTGAGGAGTGACCGACCGTTTGGTAAAACCAAAGCGGAAGCACTTGGTACACTAGCGCAGCAGTCAATTCAATCATACCAATTTATCAGGTCAGGACAAGTTATTTCCAAAGCAGGTGACCTCGCTTATTGTTTCGGCAAAGCTAAGGCTGTGAAGGGCGACAAAACTGTGGAAGGGTTCTTTACCCGCGTCTGGCAGCACCGGCCCGAAGGCTGGAAGATCGTTGCCGAGCAGGTTAACCTGTTTCGTTAAAAACTAACGCATTCATTTTCACGCCGGCCAAAACCGGAGAATGGGAGCATTGTGCCCGCTGCATTGCTTCAAGCCTTTGCCGCGCCTTCGCGCAGGCAACACGTGCGTATTTTTTACCAATCCATATATACCATGAAAAATATCTATTCACTCTGGTGCATGCTATTGCTGCCGGCAATTCATGCGATCGCACAAGACAGGACGGTGACCGGTTCGGTGACCGCGAAGGACGACGGTACCGCGCTCGCGGGGGTTAATATCAAGGTCAGGAATGCCCACATCGGTACGCAGACCAACGGAAATGGGGAGTATTCTATTAAAGTGGGAAGTGATACTACCGTGCTCGTTTTTAGTTATATCGGTTTTGAAACACAGGAAATAAAGGTAGGCGGCCGCTCGAAACTCGACATTTCGCTTGCGCAGGACACGCGGCAACTGGGCGAAGTGGTGGTAACGGCATTAGGCATCCGGCGGGAAGAAAAGTCGATCGGTTTCGGGGCTCAGAAACTCGACGGCGGAGAGCTGAGCAATGTACGGGAGGCAAACCTGGTGCATTCGCTCTCGGGCAAGCTCGCGGGCGTGCAGGTAGCGGGTAACACGGGCTCGATGGGCGGCTCGGCGAAGATCAATATCAGGGGTATCAATTCGATTTACGGTAACAATAACCCGCTCTTCGTTGTGGACGGAATGCCGATGGAAAACCGGAATACCAACTCGCTCGAACAACAACGCGGGGCGGGCGGCTATGACTTCGGGAATTCCATCCAGGACTTAAACCCGAACGACGTCGAGAATGTGACGGTGCTCAAAGGAGCGGCAGCCACGGCATTGTATGGCAGCCGGGGTTCGAACGGGGTGATTGTGATTACTACTAAAAAAGGCGGCAAATCGCGGAAGCCTAACCTGAGCTACACTTTCGGCTACAATATCGACAAGGTGTATAAACTGCCGCGTTACCAGAATAAATATGGCGGCGGCTACCGTTTTCAGAAGCTGTATTACAATGATAACCCGGAGGCTTTCCCCGATGACCGCAAGGGCAGTTATGACGATAACGACGGGAAAGGTCGCTATGATTTGCTTCCGCAATACGCCACCGACGAATCGTGGGGTCCGAAATTCGAGGGGCAGCTTTACAGGCCGTATTGGAGCTGGGACAGAGATAGCAAGAATCCGGATTTCGGCAAAGTGGTACCCTGGGAAGCGCAGCCGAACAATATCAGGAGTTTCTTTGAGACCGGAAGCACCTTTAACCACAACATTTCCCTCGACGGCGCTACCGATAAAGGCTCGTACCGTATTTCCTATTCCAATTTCGACCAGAAATTCATCCTGCCGAATTCCAAGCTAACGCGCCATAATGCGAGCATCAATGCCAGCTATGAGGCCATCAAGAACCTGACGATCTCAGGCGCCGCGAACTTTGTGACACATTCGGCCAAAGGCAGGCCCGGAACCGGTTATGGCGACGATGGTGCGAACGTGATGGTACAGTTTACTCAGTGGGGCCAGCGGCAGATCGATTTCAACAAAATGAAGGAATACGAACTGCCCGACGGCACACAGCTTACCTGGAACCGCTCATCGTGGTTCAACCCCACGCCCCGGTATTCGAACAACCCGTATTGGGTAAGGCACAAAAACTACGAAACCGACGGCCGCACGCGCGTTTTTGGTAACCTCGCTGCGAGTTACAAACTGGCCGAAGGGCTCACCGCAGAGGTGAAATATATGACGGACACTTATTTTGAAACGCAGGAAGAGAGGGTTGCCATTGGCTCGCAGTACACGTCGCAATACTGGCTGAGTAAATACGGGCATTTGGAAAACAATATTCAGGGATTGCTGTCCTATAATAAGCTTTTTACCAAAGACTTTTCCTGGAATGCCAACGTGGGTGTGAACCGTATGACCCGCACCGGCTCTACGCTCATTTCGAAAACGGTGGACGGGCTGAGCTCGAATGTTTTCAGCCTGGAAGCATCGATGGGCCGGCCGGATATTACGGACTTGAAAACCAAAAAACGCATTAATTCCGTATTCGCGAGCTCTTCATTGGGATACAAGGACATGCTTTTCCTCGATCTGGGTGCGCGAAACGACTGGTCATCGACATTGCCGGTGAAGCACAATTCGTATTTCTACCCCTCCGGTTCGGTATCGTGGATCGCCTCCGGGCTGATCGACGCAAACTGGCTGAATTTCCTGAAAGTCCGCGCGGCGCTCGCCCAGGTGGGCAACGACACCGATCCGTACAATGTGACGCTGGCATATCTGCTTTACCAGCCATTCGGTACGGATTCGCGCGTTTCGGTGCCCAATACGTTGCCCAACCCGGATCTGAAACCGGAAATTACCTCAGAATACGAGTTTGGTACCGAGCTGAAAGTGCTCAACAACCGGTTGGGGCTGAATTTGTCGTATTACAACCGCCGCACCCGGAACCAGATTATCCCGCTGAGCCGCTCGGCTGCTACGGGTGCCACCTATAAGTATGTGAATGCAGGTTTGCTTCAAAACAAAGGTATTGAGCTGAGCCTGAATGCGTCACCGGTTTCCGCCGGCAACTTCAAATGGGACGTTACGCTGAACTGGGCGAAGAATCATAACAAGATCGTGCGCCTTACCACCGATCAGAAGACGATGGTGTTAGCCAGCGCGCCGTTCGCTGTGCAGTTGGAAGCCCGCGAAGGAGAGTCGTTCGGCTCCATTGTGGGTTATGATTTTGTATACAACGAAAAAGGCCAGAAAGTAGTGAATGAGGACGGGGTGTACCTGCGATCCGACGAGCAGAAAGTGCTGGGTTCAGTGCTGCCGTCATTTACCGGCGGGGTGATCAATGCGTTCCGCTACAAAGGTTTTAACCTCTCGGCGCTGGTCGATTTTCAGAAAGGCGGCAGCTTCTTCTCGACTACGCAAATGTTTGGCCGTGAGACGGGTATCCTGGAAGAAACCGCAGCGGGGAGGATTCGTGAAGATGGTATCATCGCCGAAGGCGTGAAGCAGGACGGCACGCCTAACGACGTAGTTATTTCAGCGCGTGATCATTATAGCAGCAACGGGAACGGTGGCTATAATATCAACTCGATCGACGTAATTGACGCCAGCTATATTTACCTGCGCGAGGTCAGCCTGGGATATAACCTGCCTGAGGGATGGGTTTCCAGAACGCCGTTCAGCAAAGTGCGTGTGGCGCTCACCGGCAGGAATTTGTGGTTGATCAAATCGAATTCCAAACACGTCGATCCTACTGCGATCACCAATTCCATTTCCAACTGGCAGGGGCTCGAAGGCGGCGCGCTGCCGTCCGTCCGCTCGATGGGCGTGAATGTTTCTTTCGGATTTTAAATGAGAACAGCTATGAAAAATATCAGGAAAATAACCAGCGCATTACTGCTAACCTCGGCGTTGGCCTGTACCGACGGTTTTGAGGAAATGAACAAGGACCCTAACCGTGCAGAACATGCTACTTCGGCGCAGTTGCTCACGAATGCGCAATACAATTTTTCCACCAACATTACCGATGAGTGGAACAATGGCCGCTTTGGAATGTATTATGCCCAATACTGGTCGTCGACCTACTACTCGGATGAGAGCCGCTACCAGATCCGTGAAAGTACCAACCAGATCATGTGGAACTCCTTTTACACCGATGTACTGAGTGAGTTACACGAAGCGCAAAAAGTGGAGCAGGAATCGCAATGGGCGGGATATAAAAACCGCATTGCCATCGCCGGGATCGTGAAGGCATATACCTACCATTTCCTGACCGATATTTACGGTGGCCCCATTCCTTATGCCGAGGCGTTGAATGCCGACGACGTCACGCCTGCATATAATACGGGAGAGGAGGTTTACGCCGGCTTGCTGACCAGCCTGGACGAGCACATCGAGAATCTCGATGCTGCCGAACCGAGCTACGCCACAGGCGATGTTTTATATGGCGGCGACGTGAATGCCTGGAAACGCTTCGCCAACTCGCTTCGGCTACGCATCGCGTTACGCATGATCGACGCGAAACCTGCAGAAGCCACAGAAGCGATCAAAAAATCGCTGGATTCGGCCAATGGAGGCATTATCAGTACGCAGGAACAAAGTGCCCTGTTCCGCTGGTTGCCTTCGCCGCCGAACAACAACCCGATGAACCAGTCGTTCAAAGTGCGTGTGGATTTCTCGATGTCGAAGCCGTTTATTGATTATCTCAAACTCTACGACGATCCCCGGCTGCCTGTTTTCGCGCAACCGCGCCTGAATACCAATGATTATGTAGGCGAAGTGTACGGGCAGGAAAGCAGTGATGCAAGCTCCAACGGCGACCCGACGTTGGTGAGTTTACCATCGAACTATGCAGTAGGCGCTACTGCCCCGACTATCTGGCTGGATCTGGCCGAAGTGAAATTCATGCTCGCTGAAATCCAGGCCAGGGAGCTGAAAGTCGGGCTTACCGGCACCGCGGCCCAATATTACCAGGAGGGTATCACTGCCTCTATGCGCTTCGCTGGCGTACGCGAGGAAAGCGTTACAGTTTACCTCAAAAAAGTGCCTTACAATGTCGCTAAATGGAAGGACAGCATCGGCTCACAGAAATGGATAGCCATGTACACCCAGGGCATTCAGGGCTGGCTCGAACGCCTCCGGCTGGACTTCAAGGACCCGATCACGGGCAAGGCCATTTTCGCTCTCCCTGCGGACGGTTCCCTCGATCCGGACGTTACCGACATCTCCAAGCGTATGACCTATCCACTCGTCGAAGCCTCACTCAACGGCGCGCATTACCGGACCGCGTTGGAGAAACTGGGCGGTAGAAATAGTAAGGGGACGAAGAATTGGTGGGATAAGTACTAATTATCAGCCGGTCGCAACGGTAACCGTTCGTTGCGACCGGGTTTGGTAATTTTGTTGCATGACAAAAATTTACACACTATCATCAGCCTTTACTTTTAATGCGACGGGTGAAAAAGTAGATGCGGTGGCGTCGCCTGCCAGCCGTTCGGAGATAGTGGCTTCGAGAGGCGCTTTCCAGTTTAATTTCCTTTCTCTTTTGAAGGAGTATACGGTGTACAAACTCCAAGTCGGATCAGATCCTGTCATTCATGGACTTGTTGCTTTCAGGCCGACTCGCGGCAAAAACGTTAGTTGATTTGTACTTTAAAAATGCTTAATTTTAGATATATGGAACGAACAGTGAAAAATAGAAGCTACAAAGAGGTCTCGTGGGAAGATGAAGATCCGAAAGGTCCTATGATGGTCTGGAATGGCCCGAGATCGAAGGAGGATGTCGAATTTATGAGCAATTGGGCGATGGCAAGAAAAATCGAGCTAGAAAAAGAAAAAGCCCAATCGGCCGGTAAAACCGATTAGGCGCTATTATATCAAAAACTCTTCAAATACCGCACGGAAAGCGCTCTCCCAGGAAGGTTATAGCCGCGCTTCTCGTAGTAATTTTCGTCGGTCGCATTGTTTAGTTTCAATGCGATAGTGTGGCCGCCGGGGATTTTGAATTGTGCGGCGAAATCCAACACCATATATTGTGGATACTCGATCTCAGGATTGATGGGATCAGTGTAGTCGATATCCTTCCTTACCCCAACCGCCCTTCCTGAGAGCCGTACTTGCAGCCATTTCAAGTTGTCATAAGCCCATCCAAAATTGAAAGTATTGCGGGCGACATTCTGAATGTCGCGGCGTATTTCGGAGGCATCGGTGCCTACGATGAGTTCTTTCGCTTTAATTATGGAATTACCGTTCCAGAATGCCTTCAATGAATAGCGATAATCGCTTTTTGCCCCAAAATCATAAGACAGCTCGGTTTCAAGACCTGTGATTTCAGCATCTGCTGCGTTAACAAATGTGGCGCGGGAAACAATCACGTCGCCGTTTTCCAAAGGCTCGTTTACGACTCTGATGATTTTAGCAATGCGGTTATCGACGTTGGTACTGTAGAACGTCACATTGGCCGCGAAACCGGATTGTGGTTTGGCGAAATCCAGGCCCAGGTCCCAACTCAGGCTGCTTTCGTTTTTCAGGTCAGGATTACCGGCTGTGACGGCAATGCGGCCCTTGGAATCGCGTACTTCGTTGTAACCAGCTACGCTGTATGCGTCGGTGGTGACGAAGGCCCGGCCGATGTTGGCTTTCGCGCGGAGCGATGGCAGAAGGGCATAGGTAGCTCCCAGGCTCGGGCTGGCGAAAGGCGTTGTTTTTTTACCGGCTTTGTAGGTAGGCAGCAACGGCGTTTCGCGTACGTCGAAGGTAACGTGGTCGAGGCGGATTCCTGGTTGTAACGTAAGTTTTCCAAAACTCAATAATGCCTGTGCGAAGAATGCACTGGAAATCAATGCATATTCGGGCTGAGTAGGAGCACGTTCGGTAGTGTCGTTGGTCCAGCGGCGGCTGTTAGTGGATGCATTGAGATAATCGTAGCCCCATATCACCGAATGCCGGCCGAGCTTCCAGACGTCTTTCACCTGTATGCCTTTCCATGCATTATGTCCTTGTGCGGAACGGAATGGCACCACCGGTTTACCCGACACATTCTGGGTGTAGTTTTTGGTGTTCTCTTCCGAAGTATACACTTTCACGCTCGGGCTATGTTGCCCGACTTGCCCGGTTAATGAGATATCAAGCGCCTGACGATCAATATCCTTGGTACTGGCTTCTGTACTGCCCGAGGACAGCTCTCCTGGTGATTCTACATCCCGCGCCTGGAATTGCTCCCCACGCACATCCACCCGCCAGCGATCGTTGATCTGATAACCCAACCTTAACGCACCGGAAAAATAATGCAGCTTGGTGAACGGCCGCCGGTTGCCGTCACCGGTTGTTTCGTTAGTTTCAACGACGGGACGGTCGGTGTAGTTCTTTTGCGCATGTTTGTAGCCGAATGCATTGCGGAGCCAGTTATCCTCACCGATTTTGTAATCCTTGGATCTTTCCAGATAGCTGAATGACAAATCGTAATCCAGTTTGGAAGTAATATTGCCGCCTGTGTTGAGGCCGGCCTGTAATGTCTTGAAACTTCCATATTCCAGAAATGCATTGCCGCCGGGCGTACCTTTGGAGCGTTGGGTAATGACGTTGATCACACCGCCCATGGCTTGCGAGCCGTACAGTGACGACGCGGGGCCTTTCAGTACTTCAATCCGTTCAACACCATTCAGATTGATCTGGGAAAGGTTGGTTGCACCCGCCGGGCGGCCATCGATGAGCAACAGCGTCCGCTGGTTTAATCCTGAAAACTGCGGACGAAATCCCCTGATACCGATGCCGGAAGACAGATTGGGGTACTGGATCACATCCACCGCGGCTGCTTTTCGGACAATATCGGTCAGGTCGGCGGAGGGCGTCATCTGAATATCCTCTTTGGAAATAATATCCAGCTTCTGAGCGATCTTTTCCTTTTTGGTTTCAAAACGGGTGGCAGTTACCACGATCGGATCGAGCAGCTTTTTAGCCGTCGAATCCGCGTTGCTTTCCTGGGCGGATGCTGCCGACTGCGCTACGGTTGAAATGGCTAGTAGTGAGAGCAATAAGCCGCCGACTGAAATGTGGGCGGGGCGGTAGAATTGGGTATACATTGTTAGAATTGAAATGATTCAAAAAGAGTGATACCGCCGATCAGAATCGAGAATACACCGACCGCGTAGTTGACGATCATCAGAAAACGTTCGCGTTTCCCGGCGAAACGGCCGATGGAAAAGGCGAAAAAATAGCCGTACGCTGACATGGAGAGGATAATGCCGATACTTTGCAGTACAATGATCCAAACGGCGGTCATGGCATCGCGGGCCGCGAGTGTAAGTGCCACTGCGCACGCCCCGCCCGTACCGGCAAGACCGTGCACCATGCCTACCCAGAATGAGCGGCTCACCCTGCGTTCGACTGGCGCCGGTACGGGAGCGTCTGTTTTGAAATTCCGGCGGATCGCCATAATGCCGAGCCAGATCATCAGCGGGCCGACTAATAGCTCAACCTGGTCGGCAATGTGCAGCGACATCGTAGATTTGAGCAAAAGCACCAGAACGGCGAATAGAATTAGTGTGAGTGAATGCCCCAGCGCCCAGTGGGAGGATCGCCAAATGAGTTTCCATCGAATGGCCGGGTTCAGTGGGGTCACCCCCGGCTGGGCCGCTCCCGGCCGGACCGCTCCTGGGGCCGCACTATTGTTTTCTTCCGTGGCAAGAACCGAAACCGCAGCCATATGGTCGGGTTCGAAGGAATGCTGCACACCCAGGAGCAGCGAGTCAATAAGCAGATACTGGATCATTTGGATTTCCGCATAAATTAAAACATAACTTATGGGAGAATGCAGGGAGTAGCGCAGCCGCAATGCAGCCTGCCGTTTCCTCTTGCCTTTCTTCCCGAAAGCAAAACCGGATTATTCAACGGCAGGTCTTCTGGCTCGTTCAGCTCTTGCGCCTTCCCAGGAGTAATGATTGAATGACTGAATTTTGAATGATTGAATGATCGAATACTTTTTATTCAATCATTCAAAATTCAATCATTCAAAATTATATCCCAGTGACATCTTACAAGAACATCGTTTATTGAACTTACAGCAGCGGGTACTGCTCCGGATTTGCACCGGATTCCCTTTTAATCACGCCGGGGGCGCGAACCAATGAATAGACAAAGCTAGGTGTTTTTGTTGGAGATAAGCCAGAAAAATAGCTGAATACCGCTAACTTTACGGCATTAAAAGTTCTTTAACATACTTCTCCAACAGGAAAAGGGATTGCGTATCAACGCATTCCGGGGGAATCGTCGGGGCCACCCATGTGGTGGAGTCACGAGCTGTCGCGCAACTGTAAAGGATTAATGATTGAATGACCGAATGATTGAATATTTACTATTCAATCATTCAATCATCGCACCGGCGACCCGGTCAGTTTTTCAATCATTGAACTAAGCCAGAACACCCATCCTTTTCCTTGTTGACAATGCTTTCGCGGTATGAAGCAGGGTCTGGTTTGGATATTCGTCGGTTTTCGCCGCTTTGCGGTCCGACGCTCACCTGGCGTGTTGCTGCCTGGGGAGTTCCTTTCTGTTTCCTGCTGATTATTTTGCTTGTCTGTCAGCGCACATCAAATCTTGATTTTTCAGGCTGCTTTGATTTTCGAAGGACTGCGACTGCTGTGAATGATGTTCAGGACTTCAATACGTTCCGGCTTGATACGGTAAATGACCAGGTATCTGCCATGTTGCAGGTTTCGGCACATGCCGGTTTTAGTCGGAATGAAACGACAGATGGGATGATGAAGATATTCAGAAGAAAGCTGATTGAGTTTCTTGAACCATACGATTTACCTCCTCGTCGGTCATCGGCTGACCGGGAAGCGCGTAGTTGGTTTTCAATGTTTTGATTTTTCCCATAATCAAAAATGATAGGGATTTAACTCAAAAGAAAATAGGTGTCCAGAAGATAGTAACCTCATGACTAACCCAAAATCCAGTTTTCTAATCTCCGCGCCGTCCAGTAATTCGGGCAAGACTACTTTGACCCTCGGGCTACTGCGTGCGTTGCGGGAGCGAGGGCTGGGTGTGCAGGCGTTCAAATGCGGGCCGGACTATATCGATACGATCCACCATACGGCTGCCGCCGGTCGGCTGGGGTTGAACCTGGATACTTTTATGGCTTCGGAGGCGCATATGCGCGGCGTGTATACGCATTATGCGTCGCGTGCGGATGTGAGCGTGACCGAGGGCGTGATGGGACTTTTCGACGGTGCCGACAAAATGAAAGGCAGCAGCGCCGAGATCGCTGCATTGCTGGATATTCCGGTGGTACTGGTGATCAATGCGCGGTCGATGGCCTATTCGGCGGCTCCGCTGATTTACGGGTTGAAGAATTTCTATCCCGGAATCCGCGTGGCAGGTGCGATTTTCAACTTCGTCAATACCGAATCGCATTACCGGTTTTTACAGGATGCATGTGCGGACGCCGGCGTGGAAGCATTGGGGTATTTGCCTAAAAATGAGGAGCTGCATATTCCTTCCCGGCATTTGGGCCTGCACATTTCCGCAGAAACAGATTATGAACAGATTATCCAAAGGCTGGCAGAGATTATCCCGCGGACAGTGAACCTGGACAGGTTGCTGGAACTTACTGCCGTCGGTTGTAGCGGCGAAAATGAGCCAGTTTTGAATCAGGAAAATCAACCACACCTACAAGATAATTCCCGGGACCTGCGCATTGCCGTCGCGAAAGACGAGGCTTTTTCATTCTTGTATCACCAAAATATCACATGCCTGCGCACCTTCGGAGAAGTGCAGTGGTTCAGTCCTTTGAATGACAAAGCCTTGCCTGAAACCGACCTGGTCTACCTGCCAGGCGGTTATCCCGAGCTGTTTGCGGCACAATTGGCTGGAAACCTATCGATGCTGGAAAGTATTCGGCAGTATTGTGAAAGCGGAGGATTGACCTATGCGGAATGCGGTGGGCTGATGTACCTGGGCAGGGAGATTGTCGATAGCAAAGGCACTGCATTCAAAATGGCCGGCGTGCTTGACCTGGCAACTACGCTCCAACATGCCAAGGTGACGCTCGGCTACCGGGCTATGCATTGGGATGGTCTGGAAATCAAAGGTCATGAATTTCACTACTCTTCATTGAAAGAGCCATTTGCGCAGGCGTCGCTTGCACCAATGACTAATGCAAGGGGGATGCCGGTTGATACACAGTTTTTTAGAATGAAAAACACCTTTGCCGGCTATACGCATTTCTACTGGGCCGACAAGCCCGAATTCATTCAACACCTCATCGACCAAACCACAGAAAAAGCCGACGGCCGACCGCCGAAAGCCGACAGCCCACAATGAAACGCCAGCGCATTACCCGATCTGACGGAAAGTCCATTAACCTCGTGCAGCGGCGCGGGCATCTTTCCTATTGCTACAATGCATGCTGCTGCGGGCGCGTCGATCGCGGATATGCGCCCATTCCCGTGGAATTGTATAAAAATGAGTGGCTGAGACGGAAACTGCGGAACGTCGTACACATGACGAAGGGCGGTTGTCTGGGCCCGTGCACATTGGCGAATGTAGTGACGCTTTTGTTCGACGGTCACTCGGTGTGGTTCCATTCGATCAATTACGAATGGCAGATCATCGCGATTTTTGACTACATCGAAAGTATGGTTAAGGCCGACCGATACCTGGTGCCGCCCTCGGATCTGGCCGAATATGTATTTCAGTTTTATACCTGGAAAGGTTCCGAAACTTCAACCGAATTGGGGCAAACCGCCATTCCTACCGATGGAATCGTGTTCCTCACACATGCGGATACGGATTTGCTCACGCTCGACCGCGCCATGCAGCTTTTGCCGGATGATTTTCCCAAGACGACTGGTATCAGCCTGATGGCGATCAAAAGCGAAGAGCAAATGCAGCAGCTTTTGCAACGTGAAATTGCGGAAGCGAAAATCATCATTATTCGCATTCACGGGCGGTTGAGCAGCATTCCCGGGTTTAATGAGCTGGTAAAACTGGCCGGCCAGCGTGGACAGCACCTGATCGTGGTGAGCGGTACCGGAGAACTGAACCCCGAATTTGCGGCCGTATCGACGGTTTCACCCGATATTTTGCATGAAACCCTGGCCTACTTACAGGCGGGTGGTTATAGTAACCTGATTTCGCTCCTGAGCTACCTTTCTGATCACTTACTGATGACCGGTTTTGGCGCAGAGGCACCTGTAAACTTGCCGGAGCAAGGTATTTACCATCCCGATTTGCCCGAATTTGCCGACGTATCCGACTGGCTGAAATACCGTAATCCGGCCCTGGCGATAGTAGGTATTACTTTTTACAGGGCGCATTGGTTGAGCGGGAACACTCAGTTCGTGGAGGCGATGATCCGCGCTCTCGAGGAACGTGGTGTGAATGTGCTGCCTGTGTTTACATCTTCGCTCAAATCGGTCAATACCGCAACCGGCAAGCCGCTGGCATTTGAATTTTTCGAAACGGGTGCGGGGATGGGAATTGATGTGTTGGTGAATACGATTTCGTTTGCGATGACGGATATACAGCCAGTAGGGCAGGGGAGCGCCCCTTCCAGGGCATTGCTGGACCTGAACGTGCCGGTTTTGCAGGCGATCACGAGCGGTATGGGGCGCGGGCCATGGGAATCCTCGGCGCGGGGACTTAACCCGCTCGATACGGCGATGAATGTAGCTATTCCGGAGTTTGACGGGCGGATTATTACCGTCCCCGTTTCATTTAAGGAGAAAGCGAAAGATACGCGCGGGTATGAGCCATTGGATAACCGGATCGATCGGGTTGCTGGCTTAGCTATCAGGTTTGCACGTTTAAGACATTTGAAGAATGCGGATAAAAAGGTTGCATTCATATTGACCAATTCCAATACCAAAGCATCACAGATCGGCAATGCGGTAGGGCTGGACGCGCCGGCTTCGCTCATGAATATCCTGCGGGTAATGCAGGACGAAGGCTATCGGATAGACGACCTGCCTGCGACGGGTACAGAGCTGATTCACAAATTGATAGACTTGTGTGCCTATGATGAGGATTTCCTGACACCAGGCCAGCTCGCGCAGGCTGCGGCCAGCGTTTCCGCTGTGCAATATGCGGGTTGGTTTGAGGAACTACCCGAAGCTGCACGGCAAAAGATGCTGAAAAAATGGGGGCCACCTCCCGGCGAAACCTACGTACATGAAGGCCATATTGCCTTGGCCGGGCTCAATTTGGGCAATGCATTTGTGGCATTGCAGCCACCACGGGGTTATGGCATGGATCCCGATGCGATATATCACCAGCCCGATTTGCCGCCTACGCATCACTATTACGCATTATACCGATGGCTTCGCGACGGCTGGGGAGCCGATGCCATTGTACATGTGGGTAAGCACGGGACGCTGGAATGGCTGCCCGGAAAGGGGATTGGTCTATCGGAGAATTGCTTCCCGGACGCATTCCTGGCCGATTTACCATTGTTTTACCCATTCATCATCAACGACCCTGGCGAAGGTTCGCAAGCCAAACGGCGCGCGCACGCGGTCATTGTCGACCATTTGACACCTCCGATGACTTCAGCAGATACCTACGGCGAATTGGCGCAACTCACGCAATTGGTGGATGAATATTATCAGGTTGAAAGCCTGGACCCTTCCAAATTGCCCTTGCTGCAAAGGCAAATCTGGAATCTGATCAAACAAACCAACCTCGACGCTGATCTTGCGGCCATGTTGAGCCGCGATCACGGGGATCATAAGCATGACTGGGACGACGATATGACACCCGAGGGGGTGCCGGTCAGCCTGTCGGAAATGGAAGGAAAGGATATCGCGCATTTGATCGAGGATATCGACGGTTATTTGTGCGAACTCGGTGCCGCGCAAATCCGGAATGGATTGCATACGCTGGGTGAAATGCCGGAAGGGGACGCATTGCTTGATATGCTGCAAGCGCTCACCCGGCTTCCAAACGGGCCTGTGCCGGGAATGCAGGCTGTTTTGGCAAATGTATATGGTCTTAATATTGAGACACTTTATCAACTAAAAGGTCAAAAACTCCGTACGCCGGCAGATGCCCTGGCGGTATGGGCCGGTCGGTCGGTTGTTACGGGGGCAGATGCGCTGGAAGTGCTAGATGAAATGGCGGCGCATATTGTCAGGCTGTTTGAGCATTACAGATTTGACAAGTCGGCCATTGACCGGGTCCTATTTGAGTCGATCGAACGCAATCCGAATTTACCCGAGCTGGCTGGTCTTCGCAAGATACTCAGTTTCATATCAGAGGAGCTTGTGGGGAATCTGACACGCACGGACGAAGAAATTACTAATCTCCTGCATGGTCTCTCGGGTGGGTACGTGCCTGCCGGCCCGAGTGGCGCGCCTACGCGCGGGATGGCGCATATCCTGCCTACGGGAAGGAATTTTTACGCCGTCGACCCGCGGGTCTTGCCTTCCAAAGCGGCCTGGGAAGTGGGGCAGCAACTGGCCAGGGAGGTATTGGATCGCCATTGGAAGGAGACCGGCAGATATCCTGAGAGTGTCGGCATCAGCATTTGGGGAACGAGTGCCATGCGCACGCATGGCGACGATGTGGCCGAAGTACTGGCATTGCTGGGGGTACGGCCCGTATGGCAGGCAGGAAGCCGGCGGATAAATGGTTTGGAAATCATTTCGTTGGATGAACTCGGCCGTCCCCGGATCGACGTGACGACACGTATCAGTGGCTTTTTCAGGGACGCATTTCCGCATCTGATCGAGTTGATGGATGAGGCAGTACAGATGGTGATCGCAGCAGACGAGCCTTTGGAAAAGAATTTTGTAAAAAAGCATTATTTAAAAGAACTCGCCGAATTGCAAAGAGACGATGCATTATCCATAGAGCAGGCCGAAGAGCGGGCTGCCTACCGCATTTTCGGAGCCGCGCCCGGCAGTTACGGGGCCGGTATATTGCCTTTGATCAACGAAAAGAATTGGCAAACCGATGATGATTTTGCGCGGGCGTACATTAATTGGGGTGGTTATGCTTACTCGCGCAATGCGCAGGGGGTGGACGCCCGCAAGGAGTTCACCCAGCGGCTTGCAGGCGTGGAAGTAGCATTGCATAACCAGGACAACCGCGAACATGACCTGTTCGATAGCGACGATTATCTGCAATTTCACGGCGGGATGATCGCCACGATCCGTAACTTGACAGGCCAGCAGCCCAGGCATTATTTTGGTGATTCGCAGGACCCTGCGCGACCGGTAGTAAGGGATTTGAAAGAAGAAACATTGCGTGTTTTCAGGTCGCGTGTCGTGAATCCTAAATGGATCGAAAGCATCAAAAAGCACCACTACAAAGGTGCACTGGAACTCACCGCCACTGTCGATTACCTTTTTGGTTATGACGCTACGGCCGGTGTGGTGGATGACTGGATGTACGAAAAGGTCGCCGAAACCTACGCGCTGGACGCTGCTATGCAGCAGTTTTTTGAAGAAAACAGCCCGTGGGCGCTTCACGCCATTGCTGAGCGCCTGCTCGAAGCGGCGCAGCGGGGACTTTGGGAAAAGCCGTCGGAAGAAGCGTTGGAAGGCTTAAAGGATTTGTATCTCAAAAGCGAGGCGCTGCTGGAGTCCAGAAGCGAATAATGCCCTTTTAAATGAATATTGAAATGAATTTATACCCGTTTTCCGCGATTGTCGGGCAAGAGAAACTGAAAAAAGCATTGCTGCTGTGTGCGATCAATCCCGGCATCGGCGGAGTGCTGATCAAGGGAGAAAAAGGCACAGCGAAAAGCACCGCCGTACGGGGATTGGCGGAAGTAATGCCGGTGCTGACACATTCGGGCGAACCGGTACCATTCGTCGATTTGCCGCTGGGCGCTTCCGAGGATCGGGTACTTGGCAGTCTGGACGTCGAGGCGATCCTTTCCAATAAAACTAAAAAATTGCTCCCAGGCCTGCTCGCGAGCGCGCACGAAGGAATTTTATATATAGACGAGGTAAATCTCCTGGCCGATCACCTGGTGGATGTGCTGCTGGATGTGGCGGTCTCGGGGGTTAATATGGTTCAGAGGGAAGGATTGTCGGTGAGCCATCCTGCACGGTTTGTCCTGATCGGGACAATGAACCCGGAAGAAGGAAACCTGCGCCCGCAATTTTTGGACCGCTTCGGACTCATGGTGGAAGTAGGGTCCCAAACCGATGTGTTGAGCAGGGCCGAGGTAGTGCGGAGAAGGATTGCATTTGAAAGCGATCCAGTGACGTTTGCGAATCACTGGGCGAATGCACAGGAAGTTGTGAGGGAAGAAATAAGCAGGGCCAGGGCTTTGCTGCCGCTTGTGCAAATGCCCGACGGGTTGCTTAAAATGATCAGCCAGCTATGCATTGAATGGGACGTGAGCAGCCTGCGTGCCGACATTGTGCTATACAAAACAGCGATTACCATTGCCGCATTGAATGGGCGGGCAGTGGTAACTCCGCAGGACATACGCGAAGGAGCCGAGCTGGTTTTGAGCCACAGAAAGGGGAAAAAGGCACTGCCGCCACAAACCAGTCAGTCCCCGGACGATAGTCAGAAAAATTCAGAGCAAGACGATGCTGCACAGCCTGGCATTCAACCTTCAAATCACACAAAAACTGAGGTAAGTGATGAGGAAAAAAGGGAATGTAGTGAAGAAAATTATGACAGCGGCGGCAATGAGACTGTCGCTGGGATTGATTTTAGAATGAATATTCCAGAATTGCCGAATGTTGAACCTGTTACCATGCCAGATTCAACGAATGGTCGTGCAATTAAGGCCAGGCAAAGTGAGAAAGGTTTCCAGGTGCGGGCTGTTAAAAGCGATACCACTACGGATATTGCCTTGACTGAAACAATACTGCACGCCTTGGCACGCGATCCCGACCAACTGCATATCGGCAGGCAGGACCTGCATCAGAAAGTCAGAAATGGGAAGGCCGGTCACCTCATTGTTTTTGTGGTAGATGCCTCCGGCTCAATGGTTGCGGGCAAGCGAATGGAGGCTGTGAAAGGAAGCGTAATGAATTTGCTGCAAGATGCGTATCAGAAACGTAATATGGTGGCTGTGATTAGTTTCCGCGGTGTGGAAGCGACGGTGCTGCTCGAACCCACCCGAAGTATAGAGCTTGCGGCACAGGCATTGGAAAAACTGCCGGCAGGAGGCCGCACACCGTTGCCGCATGCATTGCAACTGGCAGGGAAAATGCTCAGTTCTGCCGTAAAAAGCGAACGAATTCAACCGTTTCTGGTGATATTAAGTGATGGGAAGGCTAATGTACCTCTGCCCGGCGCGGGCGGGGATGCATGGGCGCAATCATTACACCTCGCTGGAAGTCTGAAACATCCCGCATTAGTGCTGGATACGGAAGGCGGCTATGTCCGTTACGGAAAAGCAAAGGAACTCGCGGCAGCGCTGGGCGGGGAATATTTATTGCTTCAGGAACTTTCAGTCAATGAAATCACGGGTTCTATCGCAGGCCGTATTGATATCTAAATGCAAATGAATACCAAGAAATTACGTCCTATTATGTTCGTAGGAACTGGCTCGGATGTAGGTAAAAGTGTGATCACAGCTGGTTTTTGCAGGATATTCAAGCAGGATGGCTACCAGCCGGCGCCGTTTAAAGCGCAGAATATGTCGCTCAATAGCTTTGTAACGGCCGACGGCCTCGAACTTGGGCGGGCGCAAGCCGTGCAAGCGGAAGCAGCGCAAGTCCCCTGTGAGTCAGACATGAATCCCGTGTTGCTCAAACCGACGAACGACAAGACTTCGCAAGTCATTTTGAACGGCAAACCCGTCGGGAACCAGTCGGCCTATCAGTACTTTATGGCTAACGATCGCAGAGCGTTGTTTTCAGCCGTTAAGGACGCGTTCGATCGGCTTGCTGCCAGGTATTCGCCGATTGTTATGGAAGGAGCGGGGAGTATTTCGGAGCTTAATCTCAAACATCGGGATATTACGAATCTAAGAATGGCTGCACACGCCGGGGCGGCTGTGTATCTGATCGCTGACATCGATAAAGGCGGAATTTTCGGGAGTGTTTATGGCACCATCGCATTGCTCACGCCTGAGGAGCGCGCGTGTATGAAGGGCATCATTATCAACAAGTTCAGGGGAGACGGCCGGTTGTTTGAAGAAGGTAAAAGAATGCTTGAAGAGTTGACGGGGCTGCCAGTGATGGGTATTTTACCTTATTTCAGAGATATCTACATCGAACAGGAAGACTCTGTTTCGTTGGAGCTCAAATACCGGTCGGCGGTAGAAGGTAAAGTGAATGTGGCGGTGATCCTGTTGAAAAGGCTTTCGAACTTCACTGATTTCGACCGCCTTGAAAAAGATCCGCGGGTGAATTTGTATTATACCAATGAACCCTTAGAAATTGCCAAAGCCTCGGTGATCATCATCCCGGGAAGTAAAAATACGATCGAAGACATGCTGGCCGTGAAAAATAGCGGTGTCGCGAAAGCCATTTATGATGCGCACAAGCTTGGCAAGACCGTTATCGGCATTTGCGGGGGCTACCAGATGCTTGGTGAGCGCATTCTCGATCCTCATCATGTCGAAAGCGATATCGAAGAATTTCCCGGGCTGGGGTTATTGCCTGTGAAAACCACACTGCAAGTTGAGAAAACGACATTGCAGTGTGCATTCCGGTTCCGCCAAAGCGAGGAGCCATGTTCGGGCTATGAGATCCACATGGGCGAAACCATCGCATTGCAGCCCGGGGAGGCCGTTGCCACATTCTCTAACGGCCGCCACGACGGGTACTTCCGCGATGCACGTACCTGGGGTACCTATCTTCACGGTATTCTGGACAATCAGGTGGTAATCGACCACGTATTGGCCCCTTATACCAAAGAGGAAGGTATGCGGTACGACTATCAGCAATTTAAGGAACAGCAATATGATAAACTGGCGGATTTGCTGCGTCAAAATATTAATATGGAGTTGATTTACAATAGTATAGCAAAGTAGGATATGTTACACGGGCACGGCGACGACGGCTATCGTTACGGCAGCAAGATCATCGCGGATTTCAGTACGAATGTCTGGTATGAAGGCGAACCGGCCGGTTTGAAAGCGTATGTTTTCGAAAAATGGAGTGAAATAAACCGTTATCCTGAGGTACTGGCAGAGAGTTTGCGGGAAAAGATCGCACGACGTCACCAAATGTCGGTAGCGCAGTTGCTGGTATGCAGCGGCACGACCGAAAGCATCTACCTGATCGCGCAATTGTTCTCCGGGAAACGGACGACGATTGTTACGCCTTCATTTGCAGAATATGAAGACGCATGCCTATCGTTCGGGCATGAAATAGCCAGTTTGAGCTGGCAGGAGGCTTTGGAATTGCCAAGATTGAAAACCGATCTGGTATTTATTTGTAATCCGAATAATCCTACCGGGCTTATTTTTAGTGACTTACAATATTGGCTCAAACTGAACCCGCAATGCCTTTTTGCAGTTGACGAGGCATTTATTGATTTCACTGAGGGAGCGGATTCGGCTGTTTCGCTGATGGCTCGGTTTCCAAACTTGTTGATTATGCGTTCACTCACCAAGATTTACGCAATTCCGGGGTTACGTCTTGGTTATTTACTGGCGAGGGAAGAAATTGTTGATTCATTAATGAATATCAAACAACCCTGGACGGTCAATACGCTGGCGATGGCGGCGGGGCATTACATTTACGATCATTTCGACCGGATTCAGCCCGCGGTTTCCCGACTCCTGAATGATAAAAGAACGTTCGTTCAAGAATTGCAGAAATTGGAATGCATTGAAGTGCTGGAAAGCGATACGCATTTCTTTTTGGTCAGAACTTTGGTGCGGAATGCCGCTCAGTTGAAAGATTTTCTGATCGAAACACATGGCTTGCTGATCCGCGACGCAGGCAACTTCCGCGGCCTCACACGGCAGCATTTCCGCCTCGCTACGCAGCGGCCGGATGATAACGAGAAGATGAAAAGTGCATTGAAAGAATGGCAGGCACTATACTACTAATCTGCCCCTTAATCGCAGGTTACCTGCTCGATCTCCTGCTGGGCGACCCCGACAACTGGCCACACCCCGTACGAGTATTTGGTAACGCAATTGCGCTGGGTGAGAAATGGTTGAATCGTGGCCGCTTCCGGTTTCTGAAAGGGGCCATGTTGAGCATAACCCTGGTAGTGCTGGTGTTTTACTTTTTTTACGGGCTTAACGCATTGCTTCTGCACACACCCGCAATGTATCTGGTAATCAATGGTATTTTTGTTTACTATGGTTTGGCCAACCATTCGCTTATCGCGGAGGGGCGGGCGGTATTTTCAGCGCTGGAAAATGAAGGCTTGGAAGCAGGTAGGAAGCAACTTTCAAGAATTGTAGGCAGGGATACCTCAAACCTGAATGCGCAGCAAATACGCGTTGCAGTGCTGGAAACAATGTCCGAAAATCTCAGTGATGGCGTGGTAGCACCGCTTTTTTACTATGCTCTGGCAGGCGTTCCGGGTATGATGGCTTACAAGATGATCAATACGATGGATTCCATGCTGGGTTACCGCAGCGAGCGCTATGAATGGTTCGGGAAATCTGGGGCAAGGCTGGATGATGTGGCAAATTTTATGCCTGCCAGGCTGACGGCCTTGCTGATGGTTTTAGTGACAGGAAGCAGGCGTGGATTGCGATTTGTCTTCAAATTCGGGCACAGACATAAAAGCCCGAACGCCGGGTATCCCGAAGCAGCATTAGCTGGGATTTTGGATTGCCGCTTCGGCGGGGCGAATGTCTATCACGGGCAGGTAGTCGACAAGCCGTTTATCGGGGAGAATGACCGGGTAATTGAACCGCAGGAAATCGCAAGAGCGGCAAGTGTCAATCAGCGGACCTGTTTGGCGATGGTGCTGATAGTTATCCTGGTCAGTTGGACAGTCGAGATGTCTTGCCCAGTTTGATTTCGGTTACAAATTCGGGCGATACACCCGCCAGACGTGCGATTACCTCTACTGTGAACGACGTTTCTCTTAATAGATTGGTTATTAGTTCTGTTGCTTTGTTGTTCTCCCCCTCTTTTTTTGCTCTATCCAACAGAAATTCTTCGATACCCATTGTCGTCGATCGATTAGTTAAGTGACTGATGATATGGTCAAATTTAGCGATTGCTTCAACCTTTTCAAAGCGGATATAGTAGCGAAGAAAATTCATTAACTTAGAGATTTTTCTCTTTGAAAATCCTTTGCCGAGAAGATTCCTGGCAAGTGTTAATTTAATAGCAAGTATTTCGTCCTCGGTAATATGTTTGCATTTCAATGCAATCAGAGCCGTCAACACCACTACAGCAAACGGATTGTCACTTTCCCGCAACATCTGCTCGTCTTGTTCCAGGATTTTGAATGCGTTAAACCTGTACAAAATACTCGTTCCCATAAATTCCCTGTAATATTCACAAGGCCTAAACGCCGCATTGTTCTCCGTGAAAATGGCGAATGCCGTGACAGGTTTGTCATACTTATCGAGTATCCGGGAGTAATAAGTAAACATTCGGCGATTGAAATGGGGATCATGGTAGCCCTGCACCTCGATGTGCACGAGTATCCATTCGTTGTCGCCGTTTTGGCAATACACTTTTACAAGTTTGTCTACAAAGCGGGTCTGGTACGAATTATCCTCCGGCGGGAATAATTGTTCCAGCTCTTTATCGAGGTATTCGAAATCTTTGGAGAAATCGAAATAGGAAGCTGCGTTCGGGTAGAAGAAGAGCAGGAAATCTTCGAAAATATCTTCCAGGATCGATTTCCAGAGAGTGTCGTCGCGTTGCATGAAGCGTGTGTGTAAATGAAACTCTGCAATGATAACCAATAAAATATTGCTAGTTTTGCGGTCATCCAGGTACACGCGTCATGCGTGATTAAAAGGGAATCCGGTGGGAATCCGGAACAGTCTCCGCTGCTGTAAGTTCACTAACGGTCCTGGCAATTGTGCCACTGGGATTACAATGAGTGAATGTGCGAATGAGTGAATAAGTGAATGTTTGTAATTAAAAAGCATTCAGTCATTCATTCATTGACTCATTCACTCACTAACCCGGGAAGGCGCCAACGACCTGAACGAGTCAGAAGACCTGCCTGCAAACATTGTTAATATGGCTTTCGGAAGAAAGGCCGGTGACTACATGATTATCAGAAAAATACTTGCAGCCCTGCTGCTGTGCCGCTTGTTGGCTAGTTGCAGCACTTCGTCATCGCTTTACGAAAAAGGCGATTCCCATTATTCAGGCCCCGACCTGTTTCCTGAAAAAGCCAAAGTGGCCCACGCCAAAGGCTTTAAAATTACTTATCATAAATATTACAAGGTAGTCAAGATCATGAGCCCGTTCGAAAAATCGACGGACACGCTCACGTATGTGCTGGTACAACGTGGAAAGCCGCGACCGATCGGGTACAAAGACAGCCAGCTCATCGAAATTCCCGTGCGAAGCATGGTGGCAATGTCGTCACTGCACATCGGGTTGATTGGCTTTTTGGATTGTGAGGATATTCTTACAGGTATGGGTAACCTCAAATATGTCTCTTCCGCCAAAGTACTTGATCGCATTAAATTGGGCAAGGTTGTCGAAGTAGGAAAGGATCAGGGGCTCAATGAGGAACTGCTGGTAAGCATGCATCCGGACCTCATTATGGCGACAGGGAACCCCGTTTCGAAGGTTAGCCGTTACGAATCACTGCATCAGGCGGGGATACCGGTAATGGTCAATTCGGAATGGGTGGAAACGACGCCGCTGGGTAGGGCGGAGTGGGTGAAACTCCTGGCAGCGTTGATCAATAAGGAAGGGGAAGTGAATAGGAAGTTCGCTAACGTCGAGCAAGAGTACGAACGACTGGCCCGTCTGACCCAAAATCTAAAAATGCGCCCGAGCCTGATTACCGGAATGAATTCCAAAGACGCGTGGAATGTTCCAAATGGTGATAGTTACGTAAACCGCTTCTTCCAGGACGCGGGCGCCTCGTATCATTGGTCCGGAACAAAGGCAACCGGAAGCTTGCCACTCAGTTTTGAAACCGTTTATCCCATTGCATTGCAGGCCGACTTCTGGCTGAATGTAAGTATCGGAAATGTACAGACGAAGAAGGACGTCCTCGCGCGAGATATCCGTTATGCGGATTTCAAGGCATTTAAAACCAATCACATTTACAGCTATAACAAACGCATGAATGCGCAGGGGGCCAACGATTACTGGGAGTCCGGCGCGGTAAACCCGCATTTGGTACTGGCCGATCTGATCCGTATTATCCACCCGGAGCTATTACCGAATCACGAGTTGATCTATTATAAATCAATTAATTAAATGAAAATATATACCAAAAAGGGCGATAAAGGCACCACCGGGCTATTTGGCGGGAGCAGGGTGAGCAAGGACGATGTGCGCATCGAATGCATCGGGACGCTCGATGAAGCGAATTCGACGATCGGGCTTTTACGGGTAAAGCTCGGTGCCGGGCATGAATGGCAGTCCAATTTGCATAAAATCCAAAAGGACCTGATGGATATGATGTCGCACCTGGCACGGCCATCGGATGCCAAAAAGGAGAATAAAAACCCGATGCCGGTGGATGGCGCCGCTTTTTGTGAGGAGTGGATCGACGCGCTGGAAGCTGCTATGACTTCGCCTTCGGACTATTTTCTGCTGCCGGGCGGGAATGAGGTATCGGCACTTTGCCACATCGCACGTACGCAAATGCGCCGGGGAGAGCGCCGGTTGGTGTCGCTGATCAAAACCGATGAGGTGCATGAAGCGATCCCGGCCTATATCAACCGCCTTTCGGACCTGTTTTTCACGCTCGCTCGTGCCGAGATGGACAAAGCAGGGGTGGCGGAAGAAAAATGGCAACTGTTTTTATACAAGCGTTTCAAAAACGCTGAACCGTCATGATCATCTATGTGACCGGCGGCGTCCGGAGCGGTAAAAGCAGGTTTGCGATGGATCTCGCTTTACAAAAAAGTGCTAATCCGGTATATGTGGCTACATCCAGGATTTGGGACGAGGATTTCGCCCGACGGGTGAAACGGCATCAGGACGAGCGGGGGCCGGAATGGACAGCGCTGGAAAGCGAGCGGGATATTCACCTGTTGCCGCTGGCCGGAAGAGTAGCTGTGGTCGACTGTGTTACATTGTGGCTGACCAATCTGTTTGTCGCGTTTGAATACGATATTGAAAAAGCGCTGGCGGCATTCAAAGCAGAAGTCGATGCGCTATTGACTGTTGATGCCACTTTGATCATCATTTCCAACGAAATAGGCATGGGTGTCCATGCAGAAACCGAAGTCGGCCGGAAATTTACCGATTTGCAAGGCTGGGCCAATCAGTATGTGGCTGCTGCTGCACAAGAGGCGATTATGCTGGTGTCGGGACTTCCATTAATCTTAAAAACAATCCAATAACTATGCATACCGCTACGATTACCAGTCAGGAAATTCAAGCGAAAATTGATTTAAAAACCAAGCCGCAGGGCGCTTTGGGGATTCTTGAAAAACTGGCATTTCAGATTGCTTCGGTACAAGATACGTTGTCGCCGGAGCTGGTCAACCCGCATATCATTGTTTTTGCAGCCAGTCATGGGATAGCCTCGGAGGGTGTGAGTGCCTATCCGTCGGAGGTTACCCCGCAGATGGTGCTCAACTTCATCGGCGGTGGCGCGGCAATCAATGTTTTTACACGGCAGCATGGCATTAACCTGTTGTTGGTAGATGCAGGCGTGGATTATGATTTTGGTCAAAATGAAAGGCTGGTCGACGCAAAGGTCAACTTTGGTACTAAAAGCTTTGCGCAACAACCCGCGATGACTAACGCCGAATGCCGTCAATGTCTGGAAAAAGGAGCCGAGCTAGTCCGGAAAGTGCAGCAGACGGGCTGTAATGTGATTGGTTTTGGTGAAATGGGCATTGGAAACACCTCTTCGGCGTCGGCGATCATGAGCCGCTTGTTGAATATCCCCGTATCCGAATGCGTAGGGAGGGGCACGGGATTAGACGAGGAGCAGTTGGGCAGAAAGATAGCAGTACTCACCAAAGCGTTGGAACATCATCAGCATGTACGTAACGATGCTGAATCGGTATTGGCTACGTTCGGCGGGTTTGAGATCGCCATGATGTGCGGTGCGATGCTGGAAGCTGCGCGGTTGGGCATGCTTGTGCTGGTGGATGGCTTTATTGCATCTGTCAGTTATTTGTCTGCTTTTAAAATAGACCCGTCGGTTCAGCGATATGCGGTTTTTTGCCATCAATCCGATGAAAGAGGACACCGTCTGCTGCTTCAATCAATGGGCGCAGATGCATTGTTAAAACTGGATATGCGTCTCGGGGAAGGGACTGGCTGTGCGCTCGCTTATCCACTGCTGCAAAGTGCGGTTGCGTTTCTGAATGAAATGGCGAGTTTTGAAAGTGCAGGCGTAAGCCAGAAAACGGAGAGGTCTGCTTAAAATCGATAACCGATGTCCTACGTTCGTCATCAGCTGGATCTGTTTTTCACAGCACTGCAATTCTACACCCGGTTGCCTGCGCCGAAGTGGCTGGTTTACCGGCCTGAAAACCTGAGTCTGGCGACAGCTTATCTGCCGCTCGTTGGCTGGATTGTAGGCCTGACTGCCGGAATAGTCTGGGCCGTGGCGGATTACCTCACGAACCCATCGATAGCCGTTCTGTGCTCCATGGCCATTTCCATTCTCTTGACCGGCGCATTTCACGAAGATGGTTTTGCGGACGTGTGTGACGGTTTCGGAGGCGGATGGACGCGTGAAAAGATCCTGGAAATCATGAAAGACAGCCGCGTAGGTACCTATGCTTCCGTGGGCTTGATATTAATTCTTGCATTGAAGTTCGCACTGCTGCAATCGATTGTTGGCCAGGAAAGTGCCGTCATTGGCGTGCTGATTAGCGGGCACGCGTTGAGCAGGCTTATGCCGGTTTTTGTCATTTATATGCTCCCTTACTCGCGTGATACCGATAGCAAAGCAAAGCCCGTTGCTGAGAAACCGCCTTTTTCGGTGCTTATTTCGGCCGTTGCGTTTGGAATTTTGCCTTTGTTTGGGATGGTTGTGTATCTGCGCCAACCGCAACTTTTGGTAGCCATTCTGGTATTAGGGGTGATCACGATCCTGCTGGCGCGATATTTCAAAACATGGATCGGCGGCTATACCGGCGACTGCCTGGGCGCCATTCAACAGGTTTGTGAAGTTGCATTCTACTTTTACATCGTCGTGTTATGGAAGTTTATCTGATTCGCCACACGAAGCCAGTCTTCGAGCCTGGGCTGATTTACGGGCGGAAAGAACTTTTACTGCATGCCGATTTTGAATCCGAATTGGCTGCCGTACGCTCGCAGCTCGATACGGATTTTGAAGTAACCTATTCCAGTCCGGCATTCCGATGTACCGAGCTTGCCGGGGCGATTTCACCCGTATATGTGGTTGATAACCGCTTGCAGGAACTGGATTTCGGGGAATGGGAAGGCAAAACCTGGGACGCTGTCGATCAGCAGGCATTGCAAGCCTGGATGGACGACTATGTGAACGTATGTATCCCCGGAGGCGAGAGCATGATGCAGATGTGCGCCCGTGTGAGCGAGTTCTGGGCGGAATTAGGGCTATTTCAATACAAGAAAGTTGCCATTGTGACGCACGCAGGTGTGATCCGGCTGATTCTTTCGATCGTCAACGAGATAGCGCTGACCGATATTTTCGATATTAAAGTAGCCTACGGAGAAGTGATCCGGGTTCGTATTAGTCAATAGCAATTAGTAATTTGGTGTAATACAAATCAACCTCAAAACCACAGGGCCGTGAACCAGGAATACATCGACAGTGTCAGAAAGCAGTTTGAGTACTACAAAATGCTGGGTGAAAAGACCATTGCGCAGCTCAGCGACGAACAGCTTTTCTGGAAATACAATGAGGAAAGTAATAGCGTCGCCAGTATCGTGAAGCATTTGTGGGGCAATATGCTGTCTCGATGGACTGATTTCCTGACAACAGACGGCGAAAAGGAATCGCGTAACCGAGACGCTGAATTCGACAACGACATCCATGGCCGCGACGATCTGTTGGCGAAGTGGAACGAGGGCTGGAATTGTCTTTTCGATGCACTGGATTCATTGAATGCGTCGAATTGGGACACCGTTGTTTATATCCGGAATCAGGGGCATTCGGTTATGGAAGCCATTAACCGGCAATTGGCGCATTATCCCTATCATGTCGGACAGATCGTATTCATCGGGAAAATGGCGCTGGATGAAAAATGGTCGTCGCTTTCGATCCCGCGTGGAAAATCGCAGAATTATAACAATGAGAAATTCGCACAGCCCAAAGCCAGGACGCATTTTACAGATGAATATCTTAAAAAGTAGGACTGGTTCGGCTTATGCCGTGAACCAGTACAACGCCAGCGCGGCCAGCGCCAACAATGCGGCTGCTACAATTTGAATAAAACTACTTTTGCGGTAGAAGGGAGTAGATTGTTGGCTTAGGGCTTCTTCCGCGACCATACTTTGTCGCAAGCGTCCCAGAAGTCGGCTGGATACCGCAGGTTCGATCTCCTCGCTTTTTGTAAAGATTTTACCGGCTTCCGAAGTCATTACTTCATCAAAAACCCACTTGCCTGCCGGCGTTTGCAGGTGCCGGAGCAGTTCGTCCTGCTCGCGACCGCCGCATTGGTTCGAGATGTATTTGTAAACGAGGTTCCTGATATGAATTTCTTTATCCATTGATCTGGCCCGGTTCGGAATGGTCAAAGTTGCAGCACGGCCTGCTCTTTGCCTGCGCGCGTAAGCGTGTGGAAAATGTGGCTTTTGCAGATTTTAAGCAGGTAGCATTTCAGCGAGGATTCGTTGTTCAATCCATCGCGGTTCTCCCATAGTTTCAGGAATACATCGTGTACGGCTTCTTCGGCATGCTCTGTGGATTTCAAAAACCGTAATGCAAAGCGGAACAAGTAGGCGTGGTAGGTTTCGTAAACCCTTGTGAAAGAGGGTATGTCGCCATTGCGAATGCTTGCAGCAAGGATATGATCCTGCATGATCGGTTCTTTCATATTTCAGGTTTTGCGGGCTACGTTTGAATTTCAGATATAAGCAAGTTACTAATAATTTCTACTTTTTGTAACCTACAACGCGGTAGAAACGAATCTAATTGTACCTGATTAGGCATATAACGTTCTGGTAGTGGCGCAAATGCCCCCTAATACTGCCGTTATTACACAGCGCCCGACCTTTTGGTACCTATTAGTTTTGTATCAACCAATCAATCAAACAAAACCTGTATAAACCAAAAGAAATCATGGAAGCAACATTTGTTACCCCAGCGGCAAAAGGTCGTACCGATAAGGCCGCACTTGCCGGCAAGATTATCAGCGCGCTGTGTGTTTTGTTCCTCTTGTTCGACGCACTAGGTAAGGTATTTAAGGAATCGCACCATATGGAAGGCTCCGTTGCACTGGGTTGGCCGGCCGACCAGGTGCAGAGCATCGGGATCGCATTGCTGATCTCCACCATCCTTTACATTATTCCTCGTACATGCATTCTGGGAGCCATTTTGATCACTGGTTACCTTGGCGGAGCGATCGCGGTAATGGTGCGCGCTGGACAGCCACTGTATTTTGCAGCAGTGTTTGGAGTGCTTGTGTGGGCGGGTTTGTACTTGCGCGACGAGAGGGTGCGTGCAATGATCCCGTTTAAGAAGTAGCGGTCGGATTACATTTCATCGACAAATCTATCAGGCCGGGAGCGTTGTGTTCCCGGCCGTTTTGTTGTTACATGCTAAGACCGAGTGTATTTGGGGGTATGTATACACTACACCATGCCGCCCATCAATGGGTCGGTTTTCGTAACGGCGCCGTTTTCAACGTGTCCTGCGAAACGTTCTTCATAACTGTCATAACCTTGGACTTTCACGCTGAAATCATACCAATGGAATGATTTGCCCAAATCCAGGACAAGCGATGCCTTTCCGCCGACGGCGAATGTCTTGTTTTTGACCCCGGTTTTATAACTATTATCTGCAATCCTTACGGCGTGTGGTTTCGAATCCAGGTTCTCAATGGTTACCAGCACATTGCCGGTCGGTTTATCCGATTTTACTTCGTACTCACAGCTCACTTTCAGCTTCGGATTGGCCGCATTGCCGATGAACTCGCGGTAAAAGCCATTCGGGCCGTATACACGCAGGTGGTAAGCATTGCTTTCGAAATCAGCCAGTTGCCAATCGTCAGTGAGCCTGTCGCCGGCAGCAACGCTGTAATCCCAGGAGCGGAGCGCTTCGTTGCGGTAGGGTTTCATCGCATACACCCGGTAAGGAATGCCGCTGGCGTTTGCGCCGAAAAGCTGGTTACCTGCCTTAAACGACAGTTGCAGCACATCACCACCTTTGCTGAGCTGTGCATTCACAAATGGTTCGTAGGGTAACGCGCAAGCCGGGCGAACGCCTTTTTCCTGAACCGGAAATAGTGCAGAGTTTTGAGGGTTGTTGTTCAACACAGCCAGGTCAGATGCGCCGAGTTTTTTGAAATTTTCGGGAGCCTCTTTGAACTGCGCCTGGTGAATGCTTTCAATGAACTGCTTTTGTTCCAGAAAAACCGGTTTTTCAATCTTCTCACCGTTGTGGGGCCTGAATACCGACGTGAGGTCGCCACAGATGGTCCGGCGCCATTGGGTGATATTCTCCTCGTTCACCTTTTTATTAAACTTCTTTTCCAGAAAGTTTTCGAGGAATTGGAGTGAAGAAGTGTGATCGAATACCTCTGAATTCACATAGCCGCCTCTCGACCAAGGGGAAGCGATGATCATCGGCACGCGGTAGCCCAGGCCAATGGAACCCTCGCGAATGTTGGCAGGGTCGGCCGAAGGGTTGGTTTGTTGATCGGCTAATGCAAAATCCAGCTTAGGATCAATGCCGGCAGACACCTTGCCAGTACCTTCTTTGTAAGGATTAGGAACTGTAAATGGCGGCAAATGATCGAAATAACCGTCGTTTTCGTCGTAAGTCACGATGAAAATGGTCTTTTTCCAAACCTCGGGATTTTGCAGCAAAATCTCCATTGCCTCGCTTACATACCACGGGCCAAACCATGGCTCGCCCGGGTGATCCGAGAAATGCGCAGGCGGCATCAGCCAGGAGACGGTCGGCAAGGTGCCATTCTTCACATCCTCCCGAAACTGGTGGAACACATCGCCTTTCGGTACGCTCAATGTCCTTTCAGTCCCATTGTCGGAATACTGCATCGATGTCAGTTCGTGGAAATGCGGGTCTTTTATATTAGTGCAGAATGCCCTGTCGTTCAGTTTCTTATCCCTGTCCGAAAGGCTGGCGTACGTATCCTTATTGAATTTGGTTTGTGCCGTTTCGATGTTTTTTAATAATCTCCTGGCCGCAGCAAGCCTCGTAACCACACGGGAATCGGTAGCCGCCTCTTTTTCGAGATCGGCAATAGTTTGGACAATCGCCTGCCGCTTGCTTTCCAGATTGGCGATCCCGCCTTCGTGGAACCGCACATTGTAAGCTTTGAAATACTCCAATACATTGGTACCAAAGTTGCTGAGCCAGGCACTTTCCTCGCCTTTGAGGCCATAACCCATCGTGAGCTCATTCTGATAGACTTTCCAGTTGATACCATGTTCTTCAAGGCGTTCGGGGTAGGTTTTCCATTCGAGCTCTGGGTATTCATAGTTGCTGATGTTCCACAAATGCGCAAGGCCGGCCGGCTCGTTTTTCTCGCGCACGGTTCCCGTCATCCAGTAGTAACGGTTCGGGTGGGTGCCGGTAATACTCGAGCAGAAATTGTGGTCGCAAACGGTGAATGCATCGGCAAGTGAGTAATAGAACGGAAAATCGGAACGGTCGCAATAGCCCATAGTGAGCGGGATATGCGCATATTGTTTGTTACGAGGGGCTTTGACGTCGAGCCAGCGGTCGTATTTGCCATTGTTCATGGCGTCGGTCTGGTCGGTCCAGCCGTGCGGAATAGAGCCCATCCAGGCGACTTTGGTATCCTTCACATTGAGGCGGAAAGGCCCGTAAGTTTCGCCGGCTTTGTTGGTTTGAAACCATACTTTGTTTTTATCGGCGAGGTCGATCGCCCGTGGGTCGTTGAAGCCTCGTACGCCTTGCAACATACCGAGCTGGTGATCGAACGAGCGGTTTTCCTGCATCAGAAATACGATGTGCTCGGCATCATAAAATGTGCTGCCCGGTGCGGGGTCGATCGCCAGGGCTTTTTGTATCACAGGCGGGAGTGTATTCGCCATCGCGCCCGTACCTGCGAGCAGAGCCGCTTTTTTCAAAAAATCTCTTCTCGAATCCATTTAATCTGTGAGTTTAGGACGTCAAAATTACCGGCGGTACCGTTACCGGTTGTTACGCAGGGGTTATGATTTGATGATTTTGTCAAAAAAAACCGCTACCATGTCCAGGGCATCGCTGCAAGGAATGATAGCGGTTTTTGAAGGTACGGACGGGTGATTATTTCGCTGGTGTGATCACGATGTTGCGGTATTCCACCGGGCCGTGGTCGCCCTGGATATAGAGCGGGCCTGGTTCGCCTTCGTTGCTATCCAATGCACCGCCGGTGATGCCGGGGATTTCCTGGTTGCTGATCACCGTTTTGCCATTTGCCACGAGTGTGAGCATGCGGCCTACCAATGTAATATCGAATGTATTCCATTCCCCCGCTTCTTTGGCTACCATTTCGCTAGGCGTAATGAAACCATAGATAGCGCCCATCTGGTCGAGGGCCGGCTCCATGCCTTTGCCATCGGTGATTTGCACTTCGTAACGACCGCGCAGGTACACGCCGCTGTTGCTGCCTTTTGGAATGCGGAACTCGATGTGCAGTTTGAAATCGCCGAATTTCTGGTCGGTTACCAGGTTGGCGCCGGATTTCGGGCTGCGAAGAATGCCGTTTTCAGCAACCCACTGGTTTTCGCCGGTTGCATGCCATCCTTTGATTTCGTTACCGGCCGTCAGCTTGATGGGTGTTCCCCAGGCAGGTGCAGCTTTTCCGCGCAGTGATGGTGCGCGCACGCCTTTGTAGCTATACGTTTTTCCATCGGGGGTGGTCAATGATCCTGTGATGGCATCACCCGAAACGGTTCCTTCCACTTTTAGGTCATTTTCCCCGCGTTCCCATTGCGGTGGGATCGCGAAATCGAATTTGCCTTCTTTGAAATGGATCACGGAAATAGGCCGCGCGCTGCCCGAGAAGCCTGTAAACTGGCCTACGAGTGTTTTGGTACCCGAGTGGCGCACTTCCAGCCACGACGGTAATACTTTGCCGTTTGCATCTACGGAAATGTCCCAGCGCCCTTCGATCGGCGAGGCGAGGGGGGCGTTGTCAGCTTTGGTCGAAAAGGTTGCCATCAGCAGGGCACCTGCCGAAAGCATCAAGTTCCGGGAAGTCCGGTACAGGTTGGTTTGGAATACTTTCTTCATAAATTTTTTAGGTATTAAAGGGTGGGAAAGTTAGAGATAAAAATCAATTTTCAGGAATACTTAGTTGGTAACTCGTGCTGCGACCGCCGCCGGAGGGGGCAAGACATTGAATTTCTGCGAGGTGCTGCAAGTCGCGCGTTGCTGTGGCCTTGGAGGTTTTGGTAATCGACATGTATTTTTTCGCGGTCATGCCGCCTTCGAAGCCATCCGGGCCGGTTTCAAGCATTTTTTGGATGACTTTCGCCTCCCGGTTATTGAGTAAATTCTTGAATTGATCAAAAAACCGGGTTTTCTTCAATGTAAAGTCCAGTGCGTTCCGTGTTTCGATTTGCGCGTCTACGATGGTTTGCACAAAATAGTGGATCCACGCGGTGATATCGATGTGCTTTTGTGCCGTTTCCAGCGACTGGTAATATTTTTTTCGCCCCGCTTCGATGGTCCGCGACAGACTTAGCATAACCGGCCTGCCAAGTGTTTGCGACAAGGCTTTTTCGGCAATCACACGTCCGATCCGCCCGTTACCATCCTCGAAAGGGTGAATGGTTTCAAAATATAAGTGCGCAATAGCCGAGCGTACGGGGGCCTTGTTGATTTCTTTTGAGCCACCCGGCGCAGTATTATTAAACCATTCGATAAATCGTGCCATTTCAGCAGGCACACGTTCGGAGGGCGGTGCTTCGAAATGCACTTTTTCCTTTCCGATAGATCCGGAAACGACCTGCATAGGGGCTGTATCTTTCCGCCAGGCACCGGTGGCGATGGTTTTGCTGTCTTTCAGGAGTGTTTTGTGCCAGGAAAAAAGCATTGCTTCCGAGAGTGGCTCTGCGTAGGAGTTACGTGCATTTACCATCAGTTCAGCTGCTCCCTGGGCTTTTCGGTCTTTGACCGGCTCCGGTTTTTGCGCTATGCCGAGATTGTTTCTGATGGAGGAAACTACATCTTGCCGACTCAGAAATTCGCCTTCGATTTCAGAAGTTTTGATAGCTTCTGCAACAAGCGTGTTGATCAGTGTTTCAATTTGAAAGGCATTGGGCGTACCCTTTAAAATGCCGCTTATATGTCCTGTTTCTTCTGCAAAAACGAGCAGAATATCCTCCATACCGGCAAGATCATACCGGAATTCAGGCCATTCAGGATGTTGCCAAATGTAGGTCATGAGCCGATTAGAAAGCTTATTCGGCTCAAATATAGTTAAAATTTGAGCCGAATAATTGAATTATTCGGCTCAGAGCCAGTGTATGCTCACAATCAACAAGCAAAACCAACGACCTGAGAACGCGGACCATTCCTGACTACTCCTGACAACACGTGACTACTCTTGACAACACGTGACCACTCCTGACAATACATGACTACATCCCGCCATTGGTACCGTTTAAATCACCCGATTGGATCAGTTATTGCAGCGATTTTCTGACGAAATTTGAATTAAATAAAACAATGGCTATGGAACGGATTGCGCAAATAACAGACATTCATTTAATGGAAGAATGGTCGGCCAGGCATGGGGCCGACACGGATTCGAATCTGAAACTGATTTTGCAGGATGTCGGTGCGCGTGGGATCAGAGATGTGATTTTTACGGGTGATATCGGGCATTCGGATGCTTATCAGCGCTTTTTCGCTTTGCTCAAAGACTTCCACTTTACGGTCATACCCGGCAACCACGACACGTTTGCGGGCATTAAACCGCATTATTTCCCGGAGTACCTGAAAACGAAAGCCGAAATGTTTCATGCCACGGAGGAGGAATATTTTAAATATATTTTTCTGGATTCTTCGTCCGATTCCATCAGTGAAATTCAGTTGCGATGGCTGGAAAATGAACTGGTTACGACAAAGCATGTGCTGCTTTTTATTCATCACCCTGTGTTGCAGGTTATTACCGCAGTAGATTTTAAATACCCATTATTAAACCGCGACGCAGTGAAGGACGTGCTCGTACGGAGCGGGCGCGAGGTCACTGTTTTTTGCGGGCATTATCATACCGATGATTTTACCAAAGAAGAGAATATTACGCAATACGTAACTCCCGCAGCGTCCGTGCAGATGGAGAAGAACCCGCTGGAAATTGTAATCCACAGCCGGTATTACGGCTATCGCATTATAGAGCTGGAAGGCCGGAAGGTCAGCACGCACGTGGTGCTGAACCATGGAAAAGGATTTGATGTGGTTAATTAAAGCAAAGGACCACGATCCTGAGACCGCGGCCCTTGCATTCGCCTGCGTTTGCGTTGCTCCCTATGCCTTCGCATGCGAAGATTGGCGTTGGTAACGTTTCAGCATGCGGAGGAAACGTACCATCAAGAAACTGTTGTCAAGCGCATTGGCCATGTTTTGTAAACCCAAATTCCACTCGCTTGTAGGGCGGAGGTAGTGATGCAGCATATCAATGTAAAGCATTTCCACTTCCTCGATGTCAATATCGTTACTCAGCAAATCGTGGATAATATCCTGTGCGCTTTGCGCTGACTCTGTTTGTTGATACTGCATAATGACTGTTAAAGATCGTTATGCGCAGCAAAGAACGGTGCCGCACCTGCCGTTGCTCACCTCATCATTAAGGAATGGACCAGAACCATTACGACTACGGCACCGTTCTCTGGTGCGATAAAAAATCTGACAGCCATTTGAAATGCCTGGGACAGTATGTCATAAAATTCTAAGTCCGATAATGATGATTTGAGCGTCACAAACTTATAGGCATTAACTGCTGCTTGCAACTGTTCTACACGCCCAAAACACTATAACATATCAAGTGGCTGGTATTGATGAGCCTGCGTTATGTAGCCTTGTGCAGACCTGCAGAGGTGTGCACATACGAGTGGCAGTTTCGGGGGCGCTGGGGTGTTTGGGCAGCTTCTCGGGTGCCCCGGGACTGAAGGCCCGGGTTGAAAAATCAGTCGTGCCTCCGGCACTTGGCGGTTTTTAACACCGCTTACTAACTCCAACCCTCAATAATGCATTGGTTTTTAGGTAATTCGCAGTCGGATGTCGCTTTTTTACAATACAGGTTTCTCGAATACCCCTAGTTTTGTAGTGTCAATGTAAAAGCCCTTTTCGCAAACGATGAGCTCAGGTTATCAGGAATTTAAACCATCTGCCGAATTACAGCCCTATGTCGAGTGCTACTGGCTACACCGGTTCGAAACGGTGGGCGAGCGCGAGTCGCCGGTGCAGCGCTGCATGCCGTTCGGGACGTTGGAGTTGATCCTTCACCTGGATGATAACCGATGCAATGCGCTTTTCGACGGGCAATGGGAGAAGTTGCCGCCCGCGTTTCTGGTAGGGTTGTACCGCGATGCCGTGCAGTGGAAAACGGTCGGGTCGTGCAGGAAGTTCGGGATACGGCTGCGGCCTGAAAGCGCGCTGGAATTGTTCCGGATACCGATCGCGCCGCTATTCAACCAGTTTACCGATGTTGAGAGCTGTTTCGGAAGTGAGATAAACCGGCTTGTAGATGACGTATATGGTATACAGAACGTAGAAGAGGTTGTGCGCATTACGGAGATGTTCCTGTTCGGACTTTTGAAAAATACCCGCTCGAAAGAGCACCCTATTTCACAAGCGACGCGGCTGATCCGTCAAACGCAAGGTCGGTTGTCTATCGACGCGCTGAGCGGGAATTTATACATCAGCAAACGGCAATTGGAAAGGATTTTTAAAGACCACTACGGTACGACGCCTAAGATGTATCAGCGTATTATCCGGTTCAGGAGCGCGTATGAGTCGTTTTCCAGTATGTCGTCGACGCCCAACTGGGCCGAGGTTTCGTACAAATTCGGTTATTCCGACCAGGCGCATTTTATCCGTGATTTCAAAGAATTTACCCAGGAAGTACCAACTAATATATTTCAAGACCAACACCAGTATTTCAGGTTGCCCGACAAACATGTGCGGTTCGCCTGATCCCAGTTTTTAACTTTAAAATCTATTTACCATGAAACTTGTTTATTTGGCTGCTTCGGCGGCCGTATGGTCCGTTTGTGCGTTTACAAACCAGCCCGAAGGGCCCAAAGGCGTGATGCTTGCTCCTGTGGAAACGGTGTCGAAGCCTTCCGAAACCGTTGCCGATTCGAAAGACGACGCTGTGAAAAGAGGGCAGTACCTCGTCACCATTATGGGGTGCGCGGATTGTCATGCTCCCAAGAAAATGACGGCGCAAGGCCCGGCACCGGATATGGACCGCTTTTTGTCGGGGCACAACAGCTCCCAGCCGCTGGGTACTTTTGATAAAAGCATCCTCAAAACCGGCGAATGGGTGGTGTTTAACGGCCAAAGCACTGCCTTCGCAGGCCCGTGGGGAATGTCGTTCGCCGCGAACCTGACGCCCGACGAAACCGGGATCGGTAACTGGTCGTTCGAGCAGTTCAATACCGCCATGCGTAAAGGGAAGTTCAAAGGCCTTGAAAACAGCCGCCCACTCATGCCGCCTATGCCGTGGTTCAACTATGTGAATATGGCTGACGGCGATATGCGAGCGATTTTCGCATACCTGAAATCCATCAAACCGGTTTCCAACGTAGTACCATCGTACATTCCGCCGGCGCCCTGAGTGCGTTACGGCTGTTTGACGGTCATCACTTTTAGTACCGAATCCTCTTTTAAATAGAGATATTGTTCGCGGGTCTGGTCGGCCATGTAGGCAGCCAGGTCCGCCTCTGATTCGAAACTCACCAAATGTACTTCATAAGGCGCTTCCAGCTCGCCTTCGATCAACTGCTCCGGGCTTGTACGCAGCCTCAGGAGCAGTTTTCCGTTGTATTGCGGTATCAGCGGCAGCACCAGCGACTCGAATTGCTGGAAAATGTCCTCCTTACCTTCTTTGACATAGACAAATTGTGTGATCGTTACCATGGTCGTCCGGTTGTTTTATCCCCAATCTCGAAAAGAATTTACATTCGCTGCAACTTTCATATTTGAAACATCCTCTTTGAAACAAATTGATGGCCATCAATCAACGGAATGGGAAAGCTCTTCCCATTGAGTACTTTTTGTGTTTTTGTTCAAAAAATATTCCACCCCTTGATAGCCATGAAAACGAAAAGAATCCACCTTGCCCTTTTGCTGGCATCCACCTTATGGCTGGCCAGCTTTGTACCGGCCGCCGGCCAGTTCGCCGCCAGGCAGCCCTACGTAGAATCCGATAAAGGGTACTGGCAAGTCCACACGGATCCCAATTCCCGCAACACCATAGTGCAGTTTTTCGACGGCAGTAACCAATTGTTGTACCAGGAGTCGATGGCGCGCAAGTATGTTAAACTGTCGCGGCGGAATGTCAGGCTTTTTGATGATTTGCTGGCCAAATTGATGGCGCGCGAATTGTTGTCCGAAAAAGTGAAAGCCTACGATATCGTCGCCGACAGCCGGACGGATTACCGCGGCGCCTCGGAACCGGAATGGGCTGCGCCGAGTGTGAACCTGAAAACGGCCATGTCGAATGTATATGTGGTGCAAAACGGAAAAATGAAAGTCATTCTCAAAAATCCGGCACAGGAATCGTACGATATCCGCATTGTCGACAACGAACTGCGCACGATTTACCGTGAACAGGTTAAAGATCCCAGTTACGGACGTTGGTTTGATGTGTCGAAACTCGCTGCGGGGACATACAGCGTGTATATCGCCAGCCCGAGGAAGAAATTGAATTACAAGCTGGTTGTCGACGATTTCCTGGGTTACCGGCTTGAAGATTTAAAATGATGTTGTAGTCAGATTTGTGAATCGTAAAACGGCCTCCGATTTCCGGAGGCTGTTTTTTTGAGGGGAAAGAACAGGGATTTTATGGATGCATATTGCTTTTGATGAAAGCAATAAGTTACTTTGCAACACAAAGTACTTTTATTTTTGTGAATGAATAGACTGTATTATCTGATCGCGGCTCTGGTAGTCTTCCTCCTCGAAGTTTGGATTGCCTTGTATGTGCACGACGATTTCATAAGACCGTGGGGAGGGGATGTATTGGTGGTAGTATTGCTGTATTGCCTTGTGAGCGGTGTTACCCGATTGAATGTACTGTCGGCGGCATTGGCGGTTTTGGTATTTGCATGCTTTATCGAAACGCTGCAATACCTGCAAATCGTCAGGATACTCGGTTTGGAAGGCAATGCATTTGCCCGGACGATCATCGGTACAACCTTTTCATGGTCGGATATCGTTGCTTATACTTTGGGTATTGTGTTGGTAGTGGGAGTGGAAGTGGTTATGAACAAAAGGCAGGCGGTATGAAATGGTTTGTGAAAGAAGGTTCGATCGTGCGGGAAATCTGGGGGAAGGCGGATACGATATTATTCATTTTTGCAGGGGCGTCGGCCGAATTTGCGCTTAATAAGTCGGTAGACTGGCTTTATTTTACAGGAAGGCTTCCCGCGGATCCGCTGGGAAGGCTGTTTTCGACCGTAGGTTACGCGAGGCAGATCGTGTTCTCTGAATATGATGACGCCATGCGGGCCATCCGCCAGATCGCGGCGATTCACCAGGGCGTAGAGCGGAGCCGTAATGCCCGCATCCCCGACAGCGCCTACCGCGACGTGCTTTTTATGCTTATCGACTATTCAATCCGCTCTTTCGAGCTGCTGGAAAGGAAACTGACGGTAGCCGAAAAGGAGGAATTGTTCACCGTTTTTCACACGGTGGGCGAGGGTATGGGCGTGCCCGGGCTACCCGCGAGCCTGCGGGCGTGGGAGCGGATGCGCGCGGAGCATTTGCAGGAAAACCTCGTCAAAAGCTATTTTACCATTGATCTTTATAAACAATACCGGAAACATCTTGGCTGGTACCGGTACCATTTGCTACGGAATGTGCAAATGCAGCTCGTGCCCGAACGCGTGAATGCATTGCTCGGCCTGGGGCAAGGCTGGCTCGTGGATCTGCTGCTGCCCATTTACAAATTCAGCCGGCAATTGGGTGTCGGTACATTTTTGCGTAATATGCTCCTGCCGGAAAACTACAAAACGCAGGTTATTGACCTCGATATGGCAGTCCAACGATCACCTGAAATCCCTGGATGACGGGAAGATTTCCGCCTGGACATTTTTGCGTGGCTGTAACTTTCGCACCTTGGCCTGCGATTCGTACTCATCTTTTTCATCGGCCCGTGATAATGTGAGGACATCGGGCTCCTCGTTTGCCGCAAGATTTCGCAGTAGCCCGGATGCATTGATGCATTTGCTTACCACCACATGTATAACAGAACTCTCCTTTTGCACCTTACCCTCGACCATCAGCAATTTGGAGCGTAGCACTTCCTTGCGGTAGGTATCAAACATGTTTTGAAAAACGACCAGGTTTGCGGTGCCGGTTTCGTCTTCCACAGTGATAAAACAAATACCGCTGGCTGTCCCGGGCCGCTGCCGCACCAGTACCAGGCCCGCCACTTTCACGATTTTACCATCGTTGATATTTTCCAGTTCCTTGCTGGTAACCGCGCCAAGCGCATTCAACTGCTCGCGTACAAAGCTGACGGGGTGTTGTTTCAACGAAAGTGACGTGGCGGCATAATCATGGATTACGTGCTCGGAGAGCGTCATTTGCGGCAATTGCACATCTTCCTCACTGTCGCTGGCCGATGGTTGCCCTTTGAAAAGGCCGATCGGCCGGTCGGCCAACGCGGAGGCTTCCCAAAATGCCTGGCGACGGTCGAAACCGATTGACCGGAATGCGTCGGCATCCGCCAGTTTTTCCAACGCGGTATGCGAAATCCCGGCTTCGAGCAATTGGTGAATGTGGGTAAACGGCGTGGTACGAGCGGCGATCAGGATTTGCATTTCTTCCTCCTTCAAACCTTTTACCTGTCGGAAGCCCAGCCTTAAAGCACATCGTTCGCCGGGAATGTTTTCAAGGGTATTATCCCAAAAGGAGTGATTAATGTCGATCTCCCTTACTTTCACCTTATGATTCCGCGCATCGATCACGATTTGTGCCGGCCGGTAAAAGCCCATAGGCTGGCTATTGAGCAGCGCCGCTGCAAAGACATCGGGATAGTGGCATTTGATCCACGAAGAAACGTAGACAAGCAATGCAAAACTGGCCGCATGGCTTTCCGGGAAACCGTAGCTTCCGAAGCCTTCGAGCTGTTTGAAAATGCGCTCGGCGAAGTCTTTTTCGTAGCCGTTATCCACCATGCCATTGATTAGCTTGTCCTTTAATTTAGTAACAATACCTTTGGATTTGAAGGTTGCCATGCTTCTTCTTAAATCATCTGCTTCCGAAGGTGTAAAGCCTGCTGCTACGATTGCAATCTTCATCGCATGCTCTTGAAAAAGCGGTATACCTAATGTCTTTTTTAAAATATCTTCCAGTTCTTTTTTTGGATAGGTAACTTTCTCCTCGTCGTTCCGTCGGCGTAAATAGGGATGGACCATATCACCTTGAATCGGGCCGGGGCGTACAATGGCAACTTCAATTACCAAATCATAAAACACCTTAGGTTTGAGTCTAGGTAGCATAGATTGCTGTGCCCGGCTTTCGATTTGAAAAACGCCGATTGTATCTGCTTTGCAAATCATATCATAAACCGCAGGGTCCTCCGGAGGGATATTGGCAAGGGTATAGTCTTTATTATAATGCATTTTAAGCAAATCAAATGCTTTGCGTATGCATGTAAGCATGCCTAGTGCAAGCACATCTATTTTCAGAAAACCCAGTGCATCAATGTCATCCTTATTCCACTCAATGCAAGTGCGGTCTTCCATTCTAGCGTTAAGGATAGGGCAGAGATCCGAAAGTTTGCCTTGTGTAATCACAAAACCACCTGTATGCTGGCCTAGTTGACGCGGAAAGCCCATATACTGTTTTGTCAAGTCGAGAACTTTGATCAAATGAGGATCATTAGGATTGAAACCGTGCTCAGCTATAAGTTTGCCGTCGAACCATTCATCTGTAAACAACTCCCACAATGAGCTCGAAAGCTTATTAATTGCGTCCATGGACATTCCCATAGCTTTGGCAACATCTCGCACGGCGCCTTTTTGATGTACCTGTGTAACTGTTGCTACAATGCCCGCCCGATCTCGGCCATATTTGTTATAAATGTATTGCATCACTTCTTCCCTTCGTTCGTGTTCGAAATCGACATCAATGTCGGGAGGCTCGTTTCGCGCAGAGGAAATAAAACGTTCGAAAAGCAGATCAATCTTAGTTGGGTTTACAGCCGTAATACCGAGGCAATAACATATCACAGAGTTGGCGGCAGAACCCCGGCCTTGACAAAGTATTTTTTGCTCGTTGGCAAAACGTACAATATCATACACCGTAAGAAAATACGAAGCATAATCCATTTCTTCTATGAATTTGAACTCATATAAGATTGTATCGCGAACCTTTTCAGGAATTCCTTCCGGATATCGGTTATGAGCTCCGATCCATGTCAGATGTTTCAGTTCTTCCAATGGCGTCCTACCTTCCGTAGCCAACTCCTCCGGATAAACATATTTTAAACTACTCAACGAAAACCGGCTGGCGTCCGCGATTTCCTGGGTGCGCTCGATGGCTTCGGGGTATTTTAGAAACAGTCGCTGCATTTCCGCGGCCGGTTTTAAATACCTTTCCGCATTTTCGTGCAACCGGTAACCGGCATTGTAAATGGTGCATTTCTCTCGCACACACGTGAGCACGTCCTGTAATTCGCGCCTTTGCAGGTTGTGGTAATGCACGTCGTTGGTGGCAACCAGCGGGATGTTAAATCGCTGGGAGAGCTGGTCGAGGCGGTAGAGCTTTTTCATATCGTCACCCTGGTAGGAGCGTATGGCGCCGAGATAGAGGTTGTTTCCAAGGGCTTCGCGGTATTCTTTCAGGTTTCGGGCGAAGGAAGGGTCAAAGTCAAAAGACTCATTTAGAGCAGATGGCGGTACTGCTATGAACTTGATGCCTTCGGCATGCTGGTATACATCGGCTTTGTAAAGGTCGCATTTGCCTTTTTCGGTGCGGAGATTTCCCTTGGTCAGCAATGCGGAAAGGCGGCTGTAAGCCTCCCGGTCGGTAGGGTAGGCAAGTAAGCTGGGGCCGTCGAGTAAATCCAGGCGGCAGGCGGGGATAATGCGGAAATCCTTGCCCTTCGCGGCCGCGTGCGCACGTACAATGCCTGCGAGCGTGTTGCGATCGGTAATGGCAATGGCTTTGTAACCCAGTTCAATGGCATGCGCTACCAGCTCCTCGGGGTGCGACCCTCCACGAAGGAAGCTGAAATTGGTCGTGACCTGTAATTCAGTGTAATTCATGATGATGAAGTGTAATTCGGTAAATAGCTTGTCGTTCAGGCAAAAAAGCCGTGAATAAACCATTCCGGGCGTTCTTTATCCTTTTCTTCGGAGTATGGACCAAGCCTGAAAACCCAGTAGCGCCGCCCTTGCTGGTCCTCCAAAGTATAATAGTCGCGGTGGAGGCCCTGTTGCAGCCACCATTCCTGCTCGATGCGTTCGGGCCCTTCCGATTTATCTATATAATGAACCTTCCCTTTGTATACAAAAAGCGTAGGTGGGTAATCGGGTACGGGGGCGGTGACTTCAATGCTTTCGGGTTTTGGAAGCAGGAAAACAGGCCTTTGCCGGTCGGTACGCCAGCTGGTATCCGGTTTTTCGCGTAGGGACATCACCGTTTTGACGGACCTTTCAGGCCAATGGTGCTCATCGGGCAAATACCGATGAACTGTTTCGGCACCTGTCCTTCCAGTGACGGCATCTAGTAATTCGGTGATAGCAGCATTTTCAAAACCGCCCGTGGTATCCCACATTGTTTTCTGGGTCATTTCCATATCCTCTATCTCAGGTGCTTCAAGCAGGAACAACTCGATCCCAAAACCGGGTGCAATGGTCTTGATTTTCAATTCAAAAAGCCTGAAAAGATGCTTGACGTGATGTGAAGCGCGGTTCGTCACAATGTCGATTTGCTGTGTTTCGCCATCCACACGGAAGCAACTCAAAACGCTTTTACGTAGCCCTTTACCTTCTTTTACGAGTCGGGTACAAAGCATTTCCAGTAGTTTTTGCAATGCGATCTCAATACCTGTGGCCGTTACAATGGGTTCCAGGCAGGGAAGCCGTTCCTGATATGGGATGACCTGCCGGATGGGTTCGATGAATTCCTGCGAGTACCCGAGTGCTTTGTTCAATTTTTCCAGTAAGTCCTCCCCGAACCGCCGGCGCAGCATTCTGGCAGGTATTTGTATGAAGCTGCTGATGGTATAAAACCCGAGCTTTTGCATTTTTTCCAGCGTTTCGGAAGGCAGGCGCAGCGCGGCCGGAGGAAGTTTCAGCAATGCATTACGTTGTTCTCCAGGTGGAATAATCGCTCCCGAGCGTCCATAATGCGCGTGCGCCCAGGCCGCTCCGATCGTATCCGCCATGGCGGCACGCATCGTGTAGCCAGCGTGGTTAAGCCTGGTAGTGAGGTCATTCATGTATACGCGTTCGCCTCCCCACAGGTACGCGCACCCGGTCACGTCCAGGATAAGGCCATCCGGTGCATTCAGCGCGACGGTCGGGGTGTAGCGCAGGCACCACTCTGCCAGGGCCTGCAATGCATGCCTCGTAACCTCCGGCTCATCGTCCAGCACCACCAGCGAAGGGAGTATAGCCCGGGCGTCTGCTACAACCATCCCGGGTTCAATGCCCAATGCCCTGGCTTCGGCACTTACCGCGGTCACTATCATCCGTCCGCGTTCAGGTGTAGCAAGCGCAAATTCAAGCCCATATAACTCCGGCCTGACCCGGATTTCATGATCCGTTGCAAGATTCGGGAACCATATGGAAATGAATCTGTCTGGCATTTAAATGTATTGTCAGTGAAGTAGTTGTGAAATATTGATATTGTAAATATCTTAAATTGGATTACAATAATATCAAAACACTTTGAAAATTGCCAGCAATTTTTTTGCTTTGTTGAAATGATTTTACACACCTAAAATTTGAATAGTATGACTTCACAACAAGCTCCCACGCTCTTCGAGCAAATCAGGAAATCCGACGAAAACGGTAACGAGTTCTGGAGTGCCAGAGATTTAGCAAAAGTGCTGGAATATACGGAGTACCGGAATTTCAAACCTGTTATTAAAAAAGCCAGAGAGGCCTGTAAACAAAGTGGTCAGCTAGTCGAAAACCATTTCGTGCATTTGCACGAAATGGTCGTAATCGGTTCAGGTGCGAGCCGAGAACTAGAAAGCGCCAGGTTATCCCGCTACGCTTGCTACCTCATTGTCCAGAATGCCGATCCGGCAAAAGAAGTAGTTGCCCTGGGGCAGACTTACTTCGCTGTACAAACCCGCTTGCAGGAAATCCGGCAAATGGAGGAATACAACCGGTTGAATACGGAGGACGAAAAACGAGTCTTTTTGCGAGGCGAACTGACCAGGAACAACCTTCTTCTCACAGAAGCCGCCAAAACGGCTGGCGTTGTCGAGCCGATCGATTATGCGATTTTCCAGAATCATGGTTACATGGGATTGTACGGCGGACTCGATGCAAAAGCAATTCGGGAAAGGAAGGGCTTGAAAAAGAGCCAGAATCTGCCTGATCACATGGGTAGTTCCGAATTAGCCGCAAATGTTTTTGAGCTACGCAGACCGACGATAAATTGAGGAGGGAAAATATAGCTGGTAAGGATCGGGCTAATCAAACACACTTCGAGGTGGGCGCCAGGGTGCGCCAAGCGATTCAGGAGTTGGGCGGTACTATGCCTGAAAACCTTCCACCGGCCGAGAATATCAGGAAGATCGATAAGGCATCTCGAAAACGGCTCAGATAGTCAGATTTCCATTGATTGTAGAAGTTTTGGAAAAAATTCTGCTCCTGAAAATTGTGTAAGTAAATACTTACATTTACTATTGTGTAAGTAAATACTTACGTATATGTCCGTTGAAGCAAGAAGAGATGTTTTTCAGGCGATTGCAGATCCTACCCGCAGGCAGATTATTAACCTGATCGCCTATCAATCCATGAACCTTAATGCCATTGCTGAGAATTTTTCGATCAGCAGACCGGCTGTTTCGCAGCACATTAAGATCTTAATGGAATGCGGGATGGTGATGGTGAGGCAGGAAGGGCGGGAGCGGTATTGCGAGGCGAAGCTGGATGCTCTAAAGGAAGTGTCTACCTGGGTCGATCAGTACCGGCAGTTCTGGAACACGCAGTTGGATTCCCTCGATCATTATCTGAACCGCATTCAAAACAACAATCAATCCGATCAATAAGATGGAAAATCAGGTAACTCCAAAGGCGGAATTAAAAATCGTACGCCAATTCAAAGCGCCGCAGCCCTTAGTTTATAACGCATTCGCTTCCAGGGAGTCGTTTGCAGCATGGTGGGGGCCGGCAGGTTCTACAATCACCGTGTTAAGTTTCGACTTTCGTGAAGGCGGAAGAACTCATTATAAACTCGATAACAATGGGCTGCTTATGTGGGCGCTTTTCCGTTATCAGAGAATCCAACAGCCGGATTCCATAGAATTTCTGAGCTCTTTCACTGATCCGGAGGGTAATATCAGTTCGTCGCCATTTCCGATCGATTTCCCATTGGAGGTGTATAACCGTATTACTTTAAGTGAAGCCAATGGCATTACTACGTTGACTCTTTACGCGAAGCCTGTAAATGCAACACCCGGACAAGAAAAGACATTTGCGGATCTCAATGCCAGTATGAACCAGGGATACGAAGGTACCTGGAGACAGTTGGATGCCTATCTCGCCAGGGTACAGGGTTAATGTATCTGCCGTTCACTCAAAATATTGTGCATCAGTGGTTTTGAAATGCGTTTGTGTTCATCTGTACATTGTGTTTGGCTGAATGACATCATAAGTTTGCAATCCGGTTTAGCGGTAAGCCGGACTTTGCATTCTTGTTTCGCACATCATTCATACACGCATGAAAATGATCATTCAATCAATTACGCTGGTGCTAGCTTTTCTTCTGTTGGCTTCGGTACAAAGTGTTGGCCAGAACAATAAGCCGGCAGTCAATTACATGGGTATTCCCGGGCCTGTAGTGTTCCAAAATAAAAGCTACCAACTGATTTGGTCTTCACATCCTGACGCTTCGCTTTACAAGCAGGAATACCTGGTGGCCGGCGACGGTTTTCCTAATTATAAATCGATGATAACCATTGATTTTGTGATTGTGGCGACCAATGTTGATCAAGCAGTACGGACTAAGCTTCGTGAATTGGAACAATTGAAAAAGACGCTGGACGTCAATTATGAAGTGATCGGCAATGCTGCCACTGGCGAGAAGATCATCGATTGCCTGCTCGGGCAGACGGCGACCGACGACGCGAAAAGTATTTATGAACACGATGTGTACCGTTTCAAAGCACTTACGGCGAAATCGGGACAAAAGGGGATATTGCTGTATGCGCTTAGTAACCGTGCTTACGGAAAGGACATTCATCCGTTTCTGACCCGGTTAAAAGCTGAACGGAAGGCGTTGATTGCCGAGGTTGCAAAGGCATCTGTCCCTGACATTACCATTAAAAAGTGACAACATGGAAAGCGAAGCTAACCGTTATGTAGGCCCGCCGACGACGCGTTACGCGTACGCAAAGGAGTTTTGGGTGGAATGTCCGAAATGTGCCAAAGCAGCGCGCGTTATCAAGACAGACCTGGTGGGGATCAGCGACGACAAGCTGGTATGCCATCATTGCAATTATTCGGAAACTGCTGACGAGCGTTTGCGTTACACGGCAACCGTCAGTCGTGCTTGCGGCCATTGCGGAGAATACATCGAAGTGAGTATTCCTAATAACAAGGAGAAGGTAGCCGAACTGAAATATTCTTGCCCTCATTGCCATGTACCCGAAGTGTATAAGCCCAATAATGTGCCCTACCGATTGAGGTATAGCCCCGAAAGGCTGACGGATCCGGTTTTTGGCCTGCCGCTTTGGTTTCAGCAAAACATCCGGGGCGATACACTTTGGGCCAGTAACAAGGAGCATTTGCTAGAAATCCGTAATTACGTGACCGCAAGGCTGCGGGAAAGGCAAACGATGCGGGTTACGACCATGGTCGAGAAGCTTCCGCAATTTATTAAAGCCGCTAAGAACCGGGAGGCGGTTTTGAAGGCTATCGAACGAATGTTGAAGAAGTAATGATGGAAACAACTACCCCAACTTTTGCTCCCGAGCTTTACATCCCGAATGGCGTGAGGGATGTCGACTTTTACATTAATGGTCTTGGCGCGGTCGAGCTCCGCCGTTTCAGCAACGACGATGGCACAATCCATGTTTCGGAGTTATCGATTAACGGTGCGGTTTTTCACTTGCATGAGGAGACGAGGAATCCTGCTTTGTTTAGCCCATCGCGTCATCAGGGATCGACGGTGACAATCGGGTTGTTCGTGGACAATGTGGATGCCTACATGGCAAGGGCAGTAGCCGCGGGGGCAAAGGTTACCTCGCCGGCGCAGGATTACGACTATGGCTACCGGCAAGGCGATGTACTGGATCCGTTTGGGCATGTGTGGATGTTTGAAAGCAGGATTATGTAACTTGCATGAACAAAATTCAATGCCATCGTCTATGTTCAAGCAGTTACTTTCCGCATTCCTGATCCTCGTTGCGTTTTCCGCCAATGCCCAGCACATACTGGACTCATTATTCATCGACGGGCATTACCGGGTGTACGCCTATAATCCGTCCGTGAAAGTGAGGCCAGGCGCCAGCCTGGTATTCGTAATGCATGGGTCGGGCGGGGAGCCGTTGGGCTTTGCACGCCGGGGTGCGAAGCTGGAATCGCTTTCGGAATCGGAGAATGTGCTGGTGGTTTATCCGGGAGGGTATAAAAGGTATTGGAACGAATGCCGTAAGGCATCCACGGCGCTAGCGAATACACAGAATCTGAACGAGGAAGCATTTTTTGATGCGTTGATCGATCTTTTTGCATCAAAATATAAAATCAATAAAAAGCAGGTTTTTGCGACCGGCTTTTCGGGTGGAGGACATATGTCGTACAAGCTCGCACTCACAATGCCAGGCAAAATCCGGGCGGTTTCGGCGATCGTTGCCAACCTTCCTACCGATGAGAATATGGATTGTACGCCTATGAATGTACCGCTTCCGGTTATGATCACCAATGGAACGGCCGACCGGACCAATCCTTACAATGGTGGTGAGGTAACAACGCCGGGCGTCACGTTAGGAACGGTGCGGTCTACCGATCAGTCGTTTCAGTACTGGGCAAAGCTCGATGGATATACCGGTGAGCCGGTGAAATCCATCATGCCGGATGGTGATACTTCCAATAATATCACGGTGGAAAAATACACCTATCAAAAGAAAGGTAAGCCGGAGGTGACTTTGCTGAAAGTAATCAACGGAAAGCACGAGTTCGTAACGGATTTTGATATGTTTGAGGAGTCGTGGAAGTTTTTCAAGCGGCAACTAGGGAAATAATAGTTGCAGGTTGCTATTTGTTGTTTGCAGCAAAGTCGTCCGGTAGCTTCTTGAGCCATAAATTCACCACCCGGCCATTCGACATTTTGATGCCTGTGATAACGCCGGAAGGGTTTCGGACGATTTCGATATTCTGGACAAACCACCACGGTGCGTTCAGTCTATCTTTACCGACGATTTTCAGGTCGGCCTCGCCGTGATGTACGTGAATGAGCTTCAACGCGTCGCCCTTTTTGGCAATGGTGTAAATCGTTTCGAGCTCGGGACTGTAATATTGTCCGGCAAATTGAGCCGCGTCAATGGCATCCGTTTCCTGCGCGTTAACCCTCGTTCCGGGGTGATTGCCGTTTTGTTTCAGCGTGATGCGATTCACTTTACCGTCTTTTGCTTTGTGAAATACCACGGACGCCTCCACGACTTTTAGGAAAAACGTCGAATCCGACGACGGGAATATCGCCGCCGATGGCTGGCCTGTGGCTTGGGTATAGTAGCTGCTGCCGTCCCGCCAGAATTTTAATACAAATCCCGGAGCTTCGTCTAGCGAGTAAGAGCCGGCATAAGCGCGGAAGAGGGTTGAATCAAATGCATAATTTCCGGATGCAACTGGTTTGGTAGTTGAATCGGAGGGTTTGTCTTCTTTGGTAAAAGAGGATAAATACAAATCAGCCATGTCGAGGTTCTTTTTCGAAGCGTTGAACTCCGCCTGGTTGCTCAGAACGATAAATCCGTAATCTTCTTTGGGAAAATAAGTTAGTGAGGAGCGGAAACCGGCGTCGGCGCCGTCGTGGCCGTAATAGGAGAGGCCTTTGTATTTGCCGTGGAGGAGCCCGGATGCGTACGACAGCGTGTCGCCTTTGGTAAGTCGGCCGCGTTCAAGCATCTGTTTCATGATATTCGGACTGCCTACTTGAGGGTTGCGGAAATTGTTGATCCACAATGCAAGGTCATTGACGGTCGTGAAAAGGCTGGTGGCGCCGACATTGCCATAACTCAATATGCTTTTACTGAACATTGTCGGCCCGATGGCGCCGGGCGTACGGTGAAATGAATAGGCGCGTCCTTTTATAATACCTTCCTGATTATCAAAGAACTGTGTGCTTTTCATGCCTAATGGTTTGAATACATTTCGCTCCATCCAGTAGGCAAAGGGCTGTTTTGTGATACGGCTAACGGCTTCGGCAAGTAACGTGTAACCCGTATTGCAATAGGTAAAAGCACTTCCAGGTTCAAAATTCAGTTCTTTTTGCCGGGTAACGAGGTTCATCACATGCTGTTTGGTGATCACATCGTCGAGCTGCCAACCTGCCATGGCCAGCAGGTTCCACTGATCGCGGAGACCGCTGGTATGGTTGAGGAGGTGCCGAATGGTGATGGTTTTGCCAAAATCGGGAACTTCCGGAATATGTTTGCGGATATCGTCGTCGAGTGAAAGCTTACCTTGCTCAGCCAGTAGTATGATGGCGTATGCCGTGAATTGTTTGGACACCGACGCCACATGGAAAATCGTTTCAGGGCCTATTTTGGCACCCGTTTCCAGATCCGCCTCACCGAACCCTTTGGCATAAATCAGCTTGCCACCATGCACCACACCTACCGCCGCGCCAGGCATTCCGGGCTTGTTCCACTCTGCAAATAGTGAATCCGCTTTGACCGTTGTGCGCGGAGACTGGCATTCAGCGGCTTGAATGCCTGCCACTAATAGTAAAACAGGGATAAGGAGGCGTAGTGATGCTTTCATACCAGTGATTATTGATGAGCGATTGAATGTATCCCAATATAGGATATCGGTGCACAACAATGCGAACCGTTCTGGATGAAGGCGGTGATAAAAGGATAAGTGGTAAGACTAACGATCCTTCAAATCGCAATCGTTCGGTACGGTTATGATTTCCATACCTTCGAATGCATTGGGCATGTTATCGTAGAATTCGTGGTGGGCCTTTTCGTCGATAATTGTACCAATAGTGTCTGGTATTTTATCTTTGCGGATGGTCGGCGCCGGTTTTTCGCAAGTAAGTAGTGCTGCGTGGAAAACGAAGGCGAATGGAAGCATCAGGTAACTGGTCATGGCTAGTAAATTGATTTATTTAATAAATATAAAATTAAACTATATATAATATTAAATAATTTATTGATAAAAATTTACAGGCTAAGCACTTTGTGCAATGTAAACGGCAGCGGTGTCTGCCTCTTGTGGGTTATGGCCCGGAACTTCTTTCGGTAGGTATTCAAATTGCCCAGCTGCCCATTGCATATCCCATTCTCCCGGCTCTCCATTCCGGATTTTTTGCAGTTGTATACGCCAGCATGGGTGCCCCACGCCGGGCATGCCTTCTTCCAGTTGGCTGGCCATGGGGGTTACCTGCCAGCGCGATACGCAGGCAAGGGTATTTACAGCGCGTGGATTGCAGCGGTGCAGAAAACCCGTAACCCGGCTTTGTTCCACAGCCAGTTGCAGACGCCGGGACTCCGTAAAAGTGATTTCACGAAATTCCCCGACCACCGCCGTCAGCGACTCGCATTTCAACGCTTCTTCCACGGCCCAGATCACATCCTTCTCTTTGCTGAGATCAATGAAAATCACATGGTGCGGTTCTACGCCAAATGCTTTCAATGCCGCCGCGAATACCATGGGACGTATGCCGATCCACAGACATATGCCATATTCCCCCATCAATTTCCCCAGTAATGCTGCCATAAAACCTGTCGTTGCCGCGGCACTTTCAGGATCGTTGCTGATAAATTCATGTACAGCTCCGGTAGGAAAAGTATGATTGGGGAAAGAGGCATCCATAACCCCTAACCCGAAATCGATCTTCCTGGCCCCGACAGGCGCACGAAAGCCCTGCAATGCAAGAATATCTTCTTGCAACCTGTTAAACATGCCGTTTTTCAGGAGCGGGAGAGCCATAAGGAACGTTTGAGTTACTTATTGATATTTTTAATATCAATAATTGGGTTTCAAAAATAACTATTGTGAACTTGTACTGCAATAAAACGAGTTTAAATGTTTTGAAACGCGTCGGCCTATTTTGTTGGTCTACCATACAAAGCGTTATGTCGACATAGCCATTTTTTGTTGCCGGAAAGCGCGAACTTCAAGCGAGCATTAAACTAGAAAATGATGACAGAGTCTTTTGATATGTATAAAAGCCGAATTATTGGCTATGTAGGGGCACAGGAGCCAATGGAGCTGCTGGAAAGAATGCCTGATATTTTAGAAGCGTTAGTAAGGGAAACCTTGCCGGATCAATTGCATTTCAAGCCAGCGCCGGACAAGTGGTCCATTAACGAAATCGTGGCACATCTGGCTGATGACGAGTTGGTCGGAGCTTACCGCATCCGGATGATTTTGAGCGCACCGGGTACGGACATACAGGCGTTCGATCAGGCTGAATGGGCTGTGCGGGGCAAGTATGGACAAATTCCGGTTGAAGATTCGCTGGTATTATTCGCCCAATTGCGCCATACAAACCTGCAATTGTTAGGTCTGTTGGAGCCTCATCAATGGGATTATTTTGGGATTCACGCCGAAAGGGGTAAAGAAAGTATCCGTGATATTGCATTGTATTATGCAGGGCATGATATTAATCATCTGCAACAGATCCGGGCAATCCTGAATAGGTAAGGGAGAAAGAGTAACGGCTTTTAGCCATAACAACCATGGCGTGGAGAGTCGTGTCATGCGTTAAAACTGCTATTCATATGAAAAAACTCCTGGCTCTTGCCGCCATTGCATTGGCCTGTTCCGAAAAGAAAGTGGATAAACGTGATAACTGCGTGCCGGTGGAGCGGGTGACGGTTTCGGCGGATTGTTATGCGGGTACCGATGGGCTGTTGCTGACGGCCGATTCGCCTTCTTCCATAGCCCTCGATTGGGTACTGGCGCCGCTAAAGGATACTTCGGGCGCACAGACGTACCTGCCTTATTACGCGAGCACGACGTCGAATCAACTGGTGGTGCCGGATAGTATTGTGCGGAAATATCCGAAAATAGGCGTCATGTTTGTCGGCGCTTACGGATGCCCGTCGGATATGTATTTCAGCTTTGTACGCCGGATGGACGGCGATTCATGCGCCCGCTGGTATTTGCAGGAGCGCTTTTTGAAAGATGGCTAACGAAAAAGCCGGGGTTCGCGATTAACCCCGGCTTTCGAAATGCCTTGCATGGCCTATTGAGCTCGTACGTCGATCATCCAATCGATCCCGTACTTGTCTTTGAATGCACCGAAAATGTCGCCCCAGACCTGTTTCTCCATAGGAACGGTAATGGTGCCGCCTTCGCTGAGCTGCGCGAATTTGCTGCGGAGATTGGCTTCGTCGAAACCGCTGAGCGAGAGCTGGATCTTGTCACCCCCGAGCGGGCCCGGCTTTGGCGTGTCGCAACCCATAAAATCGATTTCTCCACCCATTAGCGTAGCGTGCATGATATGGTCGCGGATGGCGGCAGGGCAGCTGTTATCCACTTGCCCGAAAGTCATCATATTCAGCTCACCGCCGAAAATGCCTTTGTAAAACTCCATCGCTTCACGGCAGTTGCCTTCGAACATCAGATACGGGTGTAAAACGGCTTTTTCCATTGTGCTTAGTTATTATGGTGGTTGTATGAGTGTAGCAATCACAAATTTAACCGGGTGTGAACAATGGCTGCGGGTGCTAACAGGACAACCAAAGGGGGACAATGCGACATCATCCGATCTTACAATTTCCTTAACTTGATATTGCGGTACCAAACCGTGCTGCCCCAGTCCTGCAAGCCAATACGCCCCTTGTAATTGCCTTTGGAAATCGGCGCGGCTTTCAGTCCGCTGTTGGCAATGCGCTGTTTCCAGTCGGTGCCATTGAGGTCGTGCTCCTGCACCATAAACTCGTTTTGGTATACGGTCAGTTTGCCTTTTTTTACAATGAAATGGATCTTGTTCCATTCCCCCTGCGGGTTGCCTTCGCGGAGGCGGGCATTCGCGATACCGAAAAAGTCGCTCGCACGGTGTGTATTTTCTTTGGCACCTTCGTAAATTTTATCGTCGATCACCTGCAATTCCAGCCCGGTATCGTGCATGTTTTTGTAGGCAGGAGATTCTTGTACAAAAAAGAAAATGCCGCTGTTGGCATACTTGCTCACCTTCCATTCTGCTTTGAATTCGAAATCGCCATTCACCACCTCGTCGATCACGATGTCGCCGCCGTTTTTGGCCTTATTCCCCGCTCTTTCGGGAACATTCAGTTTAATCGCGCCATCCTCTATCAGCCAGGCCGAGCCGGGGGCCTTGCCATTGTAGGCGTGCCACCCTTTCAGGTCCTTGCCGTCGAACAGCAATTTCCAGCCTTCTTTCTTTTCTGCTGCAGTGAGGGTGTTGAGGGCCTGCGAGTAGGTGTTCAGGGAAATGAGCGCAGCGACTGCGGTAACGAAAAAACGGGTCATAGGGGCAGATTTAAGTGTTTTTGATTCATTTGAGTCTTGCAAAATACTGATAAATTTTCATGAAATTACCTTATTTTTGGGCATCCTAACTGACCTTTTAACTATGCGGCCTTATCTTTTCGGGCAAAAATGGCTGCTGGGTTTCGCCCTCGCACTGGTTTACATTCCGCTCCGAACATACATAAATGTCCCTCAGCAATATTGGCATACCATCCCGCGCAACCTGCCGCTGTTCGGACTGGAAATCGTGATCAGTACCGTTTTTTATACTGCCTGGATTTACCTGATGGACTGGTTCCTCAGAAAACAGGCCTCGCTTACCGGCACCGACAAATCACCTGCATTCAGCATCCGCGACCAGCTCATTGCGTTGATACCTGCCGTGCTGCTGGCATTTTTGTTCAATATGATCCTGGCGCGTACCTGGGGGCTGATGAGCCAATGGTGGAACCCGCTGCCGCGGCCTTCGTTGTCGGATTTCCGCGTACGCGATCTCATGTATACGCGTTGGCGGGCAGGACAGGCGCTCACGATCCTCGCGCTTATCGCCGCTTACTACCTCTGTGTGAGCAATCAGGTGCAGGAAAAGATGAAAAAACTATTGGTCGACGCCGAACGGCTTGAAAAGGAGAATATGCATGCGCGTTTTCTGGCATTAAAAAACCAGGTCAGTCCGCATTTTTTGTTCAACAACCTCAGCGTGCTGTCGTCGCTGGTAGAGTCGCGGCCGGAGCAGTCGGGGGAGTTTATACAGGAACTGTCGTCGGCATACCGCTATATTCTGGAACAATCGGAGCTGGACAAGATCAGTTTGAAGGAGGAAATGAAGTTCCTCGATACTTATATGTACCTGCTGCGGACGCGTTTCAAAGAAAAAGTCGTGCTCGATTCGGCGCTCACACCTGCGGACCAGGAGCAGTATTCGATCATTCCGCTAACCTTGCAATTGTTGGTGGAAAATGCAGTGAAGCACAATACCATGTCGTTGCTTAACCCTCTCGTAATCAGTATTAAAATTGTGGATCAAATGCTTGTAGTAAGCAATCCTTTGCAACTCAGGCAACAAGACCAGCCTACAACGCGTCTTGGGTTAAAAAATATTATCAGCCGTTACAGGTTGTTGCAGGATAAGGAGGTGGTAATCGACAAGACTGCCGCTCATTTTACGGTGAAAATACCATTACTATCATGAATGTACTGATTGTCGAGGACGAGGAACTGAGCGCCGAACGCCTGCAAAACATGATCCGTAATACAGATCCTTCCATTCGCGTGCTGAGTATCATTCCGTCGGTTTTCGAAACCCTTGCTTTTTTGCAAAACAAGGCCAATACACAGCCAGACCTCATTTTTCTCGACATTCACCTCGAAGACGACAACGGTTTCAAAATCCTGGAAAGCCAGGGGCTCATGACCCCGGTTATTTTTACAACGGCATTTGACGATTACCTTCTTCGGGCATTCAAGGTACATAGCATCGATTATCTGCTGAAACCCATTAATCCGCTCGAATTGCAGGGGGCGCTGAACAAGTTTCGCAGGATCAGGTCACACGGCCAACCAGCGGAAAAAACGATGCATTCACCGGAGAAATACAAAGACCGGTTCCTTGTAAGCGCTGGTACACGGATATTTACAATCAAAACCTCCGAAATTGCCTATTTCACGATCGAAGAACGCGCCACTTTTATGCGCCTGTACGATGGCCGGCACTTTGCGGTGGAATATAGTTTGGAAAAGCTCTCGCAAATGCTCGACCCCGCCGAGTTTTTTCGCATTAACCGCACCATGCTGTTATCGCTCCACGCGATCCGTGAAATGCATGCGATGTCGGCCGGAAAGCTGAAAATAGATTTAAATCCGGCGGCTGCGCAGGAAACTTATGTGAGTTCGGAGCGTATGACGGAGTTTAAAAACTGGCTGGGAAAATAACCTGGCGTTTACTTCTGCACTTGAAATTGCCGTTTCAGCTTCGGAAAACGGGCGTTCCGCGATTTGCATTTTCATTCCAAATGTGGCTTGACCAAATTGGGTTCAAACAGCAGGAGGTTTGTGTTATGTCAGTAATTCAATTCAACGCCCACAAGAAGTACCATGTGCTTCAAAGTAAAACCCGCGTTTGGGAAACGCACAATGATCTGACCCCGCATTATCGCATCCTATTTATCCGCAGCGGGGAGGGACATTTCAGCCTCGACGGAAAATTGCATGATTATGCCGAACACGGCGTCATTCTGCTTCGCCCCGGCCAGCATCCGATATTTCAGGAAGACAGTAGCGCCGAAATCTTCCTCATCGCATTCGATACCTGGCTTTCTGAGGATTTCTTGCATAAAAAGGAGTTCAGCCCCGATTTTGCGGATATTTACAAACAAGCCGAACACCTTTGCGACGGCCTGCGCCTTACCCAGGGCAAACCTCTGCAAAACGAGCGTGATGCCCAGACTATCACCTACCTGATCAACCAGATCCTTTTTGAAATAACGCAGCAGCCCACGTCGCATAACAAACTCATCCGCGGAAGTATCGACCTGATTGTGACCATTCTCGCGCGGAATAATTTTGAGAGTAAAAAAGTAGAAGAAGCCACTTCGAAGCAGCGCCTCGCCGGGGCGATTATCGACTACCTGCGGCAGGAATTGCATCAGAACAAGAACATCCGCGTACCCGAATTGCTTATGCGCTTCAATATTTCGGAAGACGTCGCCAATCTTTGCGTGCTTAACCAGACGGGGATGTCGCTGCGTAACTTCATTTTTAAATACAAGGCCGATCTTTTTAAAAGCAGAATGCTGAAAATCGACATTTCGGAACTCACCGGCTATCTGCAATCGGGCGGTCCGCAGACGCAGCATCAGGCTGTGTAGACTCGCGCTTTGTACGTGTGACTTATTTTACGGAAGCAGGTGTTTGCCGATTTTCGGGTAAAAATCCCGACCTTCGCGCATTCGATAACACACATACTTTCAGTAGTTTACGTATGAAGCGATTCTCCATCCTGCTTATTCTTTTTGGATTCATTATCAGCCCGGTTGCCGCGCAACAGGAAGCGCCGCAGACGTCCTTGAACCACTATATCGAATTTCTGAGCCAGTCGTCGGAGCAGGTTATCCGCCGGTTCAAAATGCTTCGCGACTATCAGGACGACGTGGCCCGTTACCGTAAGAAGCCGGATTACGGCTTACGCCTGCCGTCGTCGGGGCCATTGGAAGAATATTATTACCAAAAGGCAACACACGGGTTGGGCATCGAAGCGGGAAAGCGGAAGCAATTGAACGCCGGGCTGGAAAATGTCTGGCACGTGCTCAACAAGCTCGATGAAACCTGCAAAGCGCTGGAAACTTATGTGCGGCTGAAAGATTACGAGCGCGACAAACTGAAAAAATCCGATGCGCTGGTCGAGGAAATACAGTCGCTTTTTGAACGCTATGCACACGACAAAAACGCATTGTACACGCAAATCAGGCAAGTTTACACGGGCGTTCAAAATCGTCCGGTTACCGATCCTTATATTGTAACAGAGAAGGCCATGGGCGAAGTAATCGCCGCCCAACAGCGGTTACTGGATGCATTACCCTATTATCTGAATGAAGAAAACAAAGCCGAATGGCCGGTAGCGCTCGTGCGGCAGAGCATCCTGGATGATGAAAAGGTGCTCGCGACCATTGGGAATACCGCTTCGCAATTGCAATACCCGGCATCCGATATGGTGGGTAGTTTCAAATCGGCATTGACGTCGATGCAGGATATCAAACGGCGGGCGCTCGATGATCACAACTTCGCGGCGCAACAGTCGGCCCGCCACGGTAATGCGGTGTATTTATCGCTGGTGGAGCAGTTTAATCACGATATGCTGGAATTTTACAAGGCGTTTGTCGGGTATAGCAGGCCGGGGCATTTGCTGTTGAATTATCCGTTTTTCAGCCCGGTCATGAAGGCGGAAGGGGCGAACAATGTAGCTTCTGCCGGCAAAAGCACTCCGCCGTTTCAGGATAGGTCTTTTCAGCCATTGAATGTTAAAAAATCGACTGCTCCTGCCAACGCAGCGGTGGTTAAGACTTTAAATCAATATGTGGATTGGATCAACGAGTCATTGCGGCAAATGCATTTGCTGCAAATGATCGTTCGCAACTACCAGAGCTCCGCAGAATACTACCGCGATCCCGCGAAGGCGCAAAAGCGGGCCAATCTAAGCTACTCGCATGAGGACTTCAAACTGCCTTCTTCTGAATATACCCTGCTTTTGAGCGCGAGTTCAGCCATTCCGGAACCTTACCGTAAATCAGTGACCGGCCAGGCGGAGGTGTTGATGAATATTTTACAGGAAATGGACGGCCTAAGCATCGAGCTGATCCGTTATACTTCCGAAAAACAATATCTGCAAGACCAGCTCAAACGCTCCGACGCCATTCTCGACCGCTACCTTGTTCTTTTCGATATTCTGGATAAAAAGAAAGAGCAGCTCTACAATGATGTCCGCCGCATTCACGAAAGCTATCCCAATGCAACACCCACAAGCTCGTGGTACATCGCGGGTAGCGCTATGCTGAAAACCATGGATAATGGCCACGATGTGATGTTCGGCCTGCGGGATTATCTTAAAGGAGAGGCTTCGAAACTACCGGAAACCGACCGGTTGGAAGCCGATAGCAGACAATTGATCGCAGACGAGTATAAAAACATGAAAGGACTGCAGCGCTATGGTAGAAGTAACGGGCTTTGTCCGTATACGCCCTATGAGGACCTGGGGGCCAATGCGGGCCGGTTTGCGGAGAACGTGCAGAAATACAAGCCGGCTAGATCGGGTTATGCGGCACATCCTTATGAGTCGTTTTACTATTTCTATAACAATGAGCTGGTTTACGAGTATAACAACTTCATAGAACTCTCGAAAGCAGGACTTCTGAAAATGATTAACCAGCCCGATGTTTTCGCATTCCAGCGGACTACTCCTCAGAAACCGGATGTACCGCCGGCGAAAATAGAGGAGCCGAAAATCGAAAAGCCCAGGGTTGAGAAGCCAGCCGAAGCCATAACGCAGGTTCAAGCCAACAATGGCGACATAACTGCCACACCGAAGCCTCCTGCGCGCCAGGATACGCGCCCGCTCGCGAACGAGGGAGCGCCTGCGAATGCGCCCATTACGCAGGTGAAGCGCGACACCGTGTACGTGGAGCGCGTGCGTGTGGATACCGTGTATGTAGACCGCAATGCACAACTGCAAAACGTTACCCGCTCGCTTGAAGGCTTTGCGCCGAACAACATGGTACTGCTGCTGGATGTGTCGTCTTCAATGAACTCTCCTTACAAATTACCCCTGCTGAAACGCTCCATCAAATCGCTGCTGACGCTCGTGCGGCCCGAGGATATGATTTCGATCGTGCTTTATTCCGGCAAGGCAAGGGTAGTGCTGAAACCAACTTCGGGCGCCAAAGCATCCGAAATTGCAAGGATGATCGACCTGCTGCAATCCGACGGCGATACGGATGGTAATGAAGGCATTAAACTAGCCTACAAAACCGCCAACAAACAGTACATCCGGGCCGGCAATAACCGCATTGTGCTCGCTACCGACGGCGAGTTCCCCGTGAGCGACGAGGTGGTGGACATGATCCGCCAGAATGCCCGTCAGGATGTGTATCTGAGTGTTTTTACCTTTGGACGCAACGAGCATACCGGCCAGAAACTCAAAAAGCTAAGCGAACTGGGCATGGGTTCCTATGCTCACGTAACCGACGCCAGCGCCGACCTGCAACTGATCCTGGAAGCCCAGGCGAAGAAGCTGGCAGGGAAGTAACACCGCGAGGCATGGGACCTGGAATGCTGTGCGTAGGGAGGGCATTATGGAATGGATGTTTGCTTAGTATAAAAAATAGAAAAAGGCCGGTCCGCATCTTCGGAAACCGGCCTTTCGTCATTACAACTGTACATTATGCGCCTTGCTGCGCAGGAAAATTGATCATCCAGTTTACGCCGAACTTGTCCTGGAAAGCGCCAAAATAATCGCCCCAGAATTGGTCTTCCATCGGCATTTCGATGGTACCACCCGCTGATAGACCGTTGAAAAACTCATCGGCCTGTTCGCGGCTGTCAGGGAAAATGGAAACGTAATTATTATTGCCGACTTTGAGCGTCTGGCCCATGGAAGGCATAATGTCGGAAGCCATCAGCAACTCATCGCCCACCGGCAATGCAATGTGCATAATACGGTTTCTTTCATTTTCGGGCAGGTTTTCCGAGCCGGGGGCGCCGTCCATTCTGTGAACGCCCCGGAATTCGCCACCGAAAACGGATTTGTAAAAATTGAATGCCTCTTCCGCAGTTCCGTCGAAGTTGAGGTAAGGATTGATTTTGGGCATAGCTAAAAGATTTAAAGGTGATTGGACTTGATTTTAGATTGTTGACAGATGCAAAAGTATGGACTTGCACCGTCACGCATGCTCCCTAAAACGGACATTCACAGGGGGCGGTCGCGACAAATTGAAGTCCTTTTTTCGACACTTCAAAATTAACAGATAAATGTTGCGCAAGTAAGTACTTGCATATATATTTGCAAGCAAATACTTGCATGTTATGAGAGCACGAAGAGATGTATATCAGGCCATAGCCGACCCCACGCGCCGGGCGATCATCGGTATGCTGGCCGAGCAGCCCCAGAATGTGAATGCCATTGCCGAGCAGTTTGATGTAACCAGGCAGGCGATTTCGCTACACGTTAAAATCCTGAGTGATTGCGGGCTGATTTTTATCCGCAAAGAGGGTAGGGACCATATTTGCGAAGCGCGGCTCGATAGCCTCAGCGAAGTGTCGGTGTGGGTGGAGCAGTACAAAAAGCATTGGGAGAGCAAATTGGATTCATTGGAAAGCTATTTGGAACAACTAAAAAAAGAGCGATATGGAAAATGAAAAAAGCAGCACGCACGACCGCGAACTGATCATTACCCGCAAACTGAATGCGCCGGTAGAGCTGGTGTGGGAGGTGTGGACCCAGCCGGAGCACATTGCCAAATGGTGGGGGCCAAACGGCTTCACGAACACGATCACGACAATGGACCTCGTGCCGGGCGGTGTATGGGAACTCGTGATGCACGGCCCCGATGGAAAAGATTATCAGAACAGGAGTATATTTAAGGAAGTTATTCCGTTGAAAAAGATTGTATACCAGCATTTTGCGCCCAGCTTCGTGACCACGGTGGAGTTTGAAGCGCAGGGTGAGGAGACGTTTCTGCGCTGGCATATGCTTTTCGAATCGGCGGAGCAGATGATCCGCATCGTGAAATCGAACAATGCGGCCGAAGGCTTGAAAGAGAATGTCGACAAGCTCTCGGTGTATCTCGAAGGCAGGAAAGCTATCCAGCAGTCATGAAAACGCTGGTCGTTGCATTGCTCGGCGCAATGCTGAATTTATCCGTTCAAGCACAACAAACTCGCATGGAACAGCCAAAAACAACCGGTTATGCGCCCGTGAATGGGCTGAAAATGTATTATGAGGTTTACGGGGACGGCGATGTTCCGCTGGTGCTTATTCACGGCGGCGGCTCGACGATCGAAACAACATTCGGCAATATTCTGCCTAGGCTCGCGGCATTCAGCAAGATCATCGCCGTTGAGTTGCAGGCGCATGGCCGCACGAGCGATCGTGACGCGCCCGAGTCGTTTCAGCAGGATGCCGACGATGTGGCTGCATTGCTCCGGCATCTGAAAGTAGGAAGAGCCAATGTTCTCGGTTTCAGCGACGGCGGCTGTACTACAATGCAACTCGCCGGTCGTCACCCTGAACTGATTAACAAAATCATCGTGGTAGCCTCCAATTACACCCGTGCGGGGATGATAGACGGCTTTTTCGAAATGATGGATAATGCCTCGCTCGATAATATGCCTGCGCCTTTGAAAGAATATTACCTCAAAGTAAATCCCGACCCGAAAGGCCTCCAAACGATGTTCAATAAGGACCGTGAGCGCCGCCGGACCTTCGCAGATTGGCCCCAAAGCGACCTCACGCGCATACAGGCACCCGCATTGATTTTGAGCGGCGACAAAGATGTGATCAAAACAGAGCACATTGTCGAAATCTCCAAGCTGATCCCGAAGGCCGAGCTCGTGATCCTTCCCGGCGTGCATGGAACATTACTAGGAGAGATTTGCACGGCAAAGGCCGGTAGCAAGCAGCCGGAAATCACGGCCATACTCGTGAAGGAGTTTTTGGAGGGAAACTAACTGCCCAGCACCTCCCGGACCTTTGTCCATTTTATGCCAGGATAACGAGCATTATCCAGCGGTCCCAGCTTGGGCAAGCCGCTGAGCATATTATGCAAATATTGCATGCCCTGCCAGGGCGGGAATACTTCGCCCCTGGCGGGGGCAATTGTGCGCATGATGCGGATCATCATCGCCAGAAAGCCCAATCCTCCGATCCTCCACAATCGAAATTCTTTTCCATGGGCCTGGCTGGCAGCCCGTTGCAAGTCCTGTATGGTGGCTACTTCGGCCGCAATGCGCAAGAACCGCGGTGCCTGTGAATCCAGTGCCGCAGCGGCAGTAAATGCGGCGGTGTTGGCCATGGTTGTGAAATCCATCGGCTGATCGGCTTCGCCCCAGTAGATCACGCGGTTCAGTTTGGGAAGGATCAGTGGCGCCTGATCTTTGAGCAAGTCGGTGAACATGCCGTTGAGAATGGAAGTAGCGTGGATCGGTGTGCGGTCGATAACCGACGCAAAGGCACGACGGAGGTCGAGATTACGGTTCGAGCCATCCGGAAGTTTTGTATAATCAATGCAATAGTCAGAGGGAATGAAGCGCGGCACGCCAGCATTCAGCGCGGCTTTGAGCAGGTCGGATTGCGTTTCGACGATCACGTCCTGCAAACCCGACAATGCCGAAACGACACATTGTGCATTCCGGAGTGCTTCGGCGAGTGTAACCGTGTTCTGATAATCGACCGGGATTATCACCGCTCCGGCTTTTTCCAGTATTGCTGTTTTGGACAGGGGCGTATCTCTCCGTACGAGCGCCCTTACGTGCGCATGCCGTGTGAGGAGTTCCTGAACGATCAACGTTCCGAGGTGCCCGGTTGCACCGGCTACGACGATCGTCTGAGGGGTAGTGTATAATTGTCCGATCATTTGGTGTCTTTTCTGTAACTATTCCGTGGCTATTGCCCGGTTATATACAGAAACAATTATGCCAATTGGAATAAAAAAGGAGAGGTATTTGCCTCCCCAAGATCGTTCGTCCGTACAAATTCTTTTCAATAGCCTCAGGAGATTTCTTTTACCCTCTCAAAGAAAAACAGTAACTCCTTGAAAGAACAAAAGGTGTCGGCAATGCGCGGGTCATAACCGAGCTCCTTCTGGGCCAGCGTGAAGCCGGTGTAGATTGTCCAGGGGTCCTCTGTCCATGACACCGGATCACTGACATTCAACAACGCTTTCACTTCGCGGCCATAGGCCATGCAAACCGGGTCTTCGGGGCCGGTAGGGGTTAGTAATGCGTTCATAGTGCTTGCACAAGTCAAAAAGCGCACTACTTTTCAAGTGGTAATGAACGTTTTATCGTACGCATTAGTCTCCTTTATTTGCCGGTAAATATTGCTTTTGTAACCGATGTTTTTGAATTTGTAAGAAAAACAACCAGGTTGTTATGACGCTGAAATTGGTGCCGTTTTTGATCAGTTTGTTATTCGCGATCGACGGTTTCGGACAATCGAAGTCAATATCGGTTCCGGTTTATAAGTCCGGGGACACAACGCTTTTCTACAAATGGCAGCGTGAACGGATTGCTCAGATGAAAATGCGTGATCCGCTGGTTTCGAAGGATAGTTTACTGCTTATATTTTCGACAGATACCCGCGCAGTTGAAATTTTCACCAACGATTTTCGGATTTTTTACGGATTTCAATATGTATGTACAACGAGATATTTGTCAGAAGAAAAGCGAAGAAGGCGACGAAAGGAGGATCCCAAACTACTATTTAACGTGACCAAATTAGATACAGCCCAAGCCCACGTAGTATACTCCGTTTTTAAAAACCTTTCGATATTATCTATTCCTGATTCACAGGATATTCCCGGTTGGCCGACAGGAACCGACGGAATAATGTATCTCGTTGAGCATTCGACTCCCAACTCTTATGCTTTTAAAACCTATTGGACTCCGTCCGTTGAAAGGGACCGATTAAGAGAAGCTGCGGCAATAGATGATCTAAGTAAGAAACTTGATCATTTGCTAGGCTTACATGACTCCTTTATGGCATTTATAGACAAATTACCTGCAGGAACCTACCATACAGAAGGAATTGGCTTCATCACTACACACAAAAAGCGTCGAAGTCACAAATCCAGAATGTAATCATGCCGTATCACATCGCCGTCGGGTACTTCGCGGAAAAAGCGGAATTGGTGTTTGGTAAGCACATTAACGGATGCGTGGTTTTCGGGTACTACCAGGGCAACGAGCGATTCGACGCTGCCGCATTCACGGGCGTAGGCAACGAGCCGGCTCGTGATTTCGGACGCGTACCCTTTGCCCCAGAACTCGGGCAGGAGCGCGTAACCAATCTCTGTGAGACCATCCTCGAAAGGCACGATTTTGCCTAAGCCTATATACAAACCGGTAACCTGTTCGTAAACAGCCACAAAGCCCATTTCGCTTTGCTGGCCGTCGGCACTGAGCGATCTTTCAAATCTTTTGCGGGCGCCTTCCATGTCGAGCCCGGCTCCGCTGATGTACAGCATTACATCCTGTTGAGAGACGAGCCGGAAGTAGTCTTCGAAATGGTCGGGAGTGAATTTTTCGTAGCGTAAACGTTCTGAATAAAACTGCATTGTGAAGTGTAAAATAGGACTTTAATGGGTACATGGCTTGGGCTGCGTAGTTTCGCTCACACCCCTGTCACCCTTTCCAACAAAAAGTTGACAGAAAGAATTTGGTTGTTGGCAGGATTTTCGCATTTGTTGACAATTTTCTGTCATTTATTGGTCTTTGGAATATCAGGAACCGGGCGGGCTGTGGCTGTACTAACCAAATGTATAGCGGGTTAAATGGATGGTTGAAGCATCGTTTTTTGTTAACCAAATGAGGCCCACAAATGGCTTCATGAATTTAACAAAGGAAGCAAATCATGGAAAATCAAGGTATTATCAGAAATATAATCAGTATCAAAACGCCGCCTGCCCAACCCGGATTTCTCGGTCCGGACCACACGGCGCGGGCGGTTGTTTACCACGAATTCGAGCACAGCGACCCGTTCATCATACTGATGGATGATTTTCTGGATAAAAAGGACGACGAGCCCGTGGGAGGGCCGCATCCGCATGCTGGTTTTGAAACCGTTTCGCTATTGCTGGAAGGTGAAATCGGCGACGAAACGCATATGATGAAGCAGGGTGATTTTCAGATCATGACCGCCGGCAGCGGAATTGTACACACCGAGACGATCGAAGGCAGATCGCGGATGCGTCTGTTGCAAATGTGGTTGAACCTGCCGAAAGCCGATCGCTGGGCAACGCCGCGAGTACAGGACCTGACATTTGCCAATGCGCCAACGACCGAAAAGGATGGCGTAAAAACGGTTTTATATAGCGGTTCTTTTGCCGGGATGCGCTCGCCCGTGAAGAATTACGTGCCGCTCATCGTGGCCGACATCCGGTTGCAGCCGGGCGCCAGACTCGCGGAATCGTTGCAGGCTTCGTACAATGCTTTTTTGTATGTGATTGATGGCGATGTCGCAGTAGGTGACGAGAAGCAATCGCTGAAAATTAACCAGATCGGCTGGTTGAGCCGGGGAGTCGGCGGTGAGGCAAGTGAGCTGATCTTAGCCGCGGGAGCGGAAGGTGCACGCGTGGTGCTATATGCGGGCGAGCCGCAACATGATAGTATCGTTTCGCACGGGCCTTTCATTGCCGACCATCAGGAGGAAATCAAGGAACTTTACAGCGATTTCCGCCATGGTAAAATGCGGCACGTTTCGACATTATCGGACGGACAAAGGTTTAATTACTGATCCGCATTCGGGGCGCTTTAACAGGCGGTTAATCTTTTTTAATTTACGGCATATTCAAACCTGAACGTAATGAAAAGAAAAAGATTGACCGCCTGTTTATTTGTAATCCTGCTCGCACCCGTTTTCGCATTCGGGCAATCACCGCTCAAAGGATCGGTAGAACGAATTAAAGTACACGGGAAATCGCTGGAAGGGAATCTGGAAGGTAATCCCGCCGACCCCGATGTCTCAATATACCTGCCGCCGAGTTATAAAAAGGAGTCGAAGCGACGCTATCCGGTGGTGTATTTGCTGCATGGCTTCACGGATACGGATGCGCAGTGGTATGGGTTTGTAAAACATTGGATCAATCTGCCGGTTATTGTCGATCAGGTATTCACGTCCGGTCGGGCGCAGGAGATGATCATTGTTACCCCGAATGCATTGACGCGCTCGGGCGGCAGTTATTATTCCAATTCCATTACGGCGGGAAACTGGGAGGATTTTGTTGCCAAAGAGCTCGTCGCTTACATCGACCAGCATTACCGGACGATTGCCAAAGCTGCCAGCCGCGGCCTGGCCGGACATTCGATGGGTGGCTACGGCACGATCCGCATCGGCGAGCGGCATCCCGAAATATTTTCGAGCATTTACCTGCTGAGCCCATGCTGCCTTGCTCCCGGCAACCCGCGTCCTGCCGACGCGCTGGCAAAAATCGAGGCAGTAAAAACGCCCGATGACATTGCAAAAGCGGATTTCATGACCAAGGTAGCGCTTGCCTATGCTGCCGCATGGTCGCCTAACCCCCTGCGTCCGCCGTTCTACGCCGATCCGATCGTCGAAAATGGGAAATTAAATCTTGCCGCCGAGATCAAGTGGAATGCCAACATGACGCTTGCCAGCATTGACCAATATATTACCAATTTAAAACAAATGAAGGGGATCGGTTTTGATGCCGGCGACCGCGACCAGCCTATTGCTTCCAATATTAAAATCCTCCACCAGGTGCTGGACAACTATAAGATCGAGCATTCCTATGAAGAATACCAGGGTGATCACCTCAACAAAATAGGAGAGCGGATCGAGACGAAGCTGCTGCCTTTCTTTTCGAAAAATCTGGCGAATAAGTAATAATTGCGATTTGCCAGCACGCCTAGTTGATGACTTGGACGCTTTTTTCTAAATCTTTGATAAATGAATCGATATCGTCCGGTGAGAGGAGGATTGTATTGTGGTCCGTCTTGATGAGCACCATCTGATCACGGCGAGTGGCATACCAGGTCATTTTCCCGTAAACCGAATTGTAAAACTTGCCAAAATAACCCCAAAAGCCCCCTACGCCGAACGTACGAATCGTGAATTTGAGTTGTTCTTTCGTCACTATCCGTACGGATTCGATGGTGTGCCGTGAGTACGTAACGTCGCTTATAGGCCGGTGAATGGTCAATACGTCGTCCGTTAGTGTGTAGCCTGTCACCCGATAAACGTAAGTCCCCCAATAAATAGCCAGCATAATGGCAATTGAAACAAACGCACCGATTTTCGCCTCAGGGGAAAAGGTTAAAAGTTCTAAAATCCCGATGCTGGCGAATAAGATTGTTATACCGATTGTAATGGTTTTGGTTGGTTTGTCGATGGAGGCGGTGTATTTCATGGCGGTTGCAAAAGATTGGTAGAGACTAATATAAACAATTAATGCTTTAGAGCGTAGCCGTTCCACCGCCGGAAGGAGATGAAAACAGAAGCCAGGCAATGTCCGGCTTCTGTTTTAGCTACTCGACTGGTTTTAATCTATGCACCACCAGAAACTCATTCTACAACCAATTTCTCCACCACCCTTGATTCGCCTGACTCAGCTTTTAGCACGTAAACACCCTGCCTGAGTGAAGCGATGTTCAATGTGCGTTCCGATGAATCGAGACGATCTCTTTGCATCGTGTTCCCGCTGCGATCGAATATTTGTACATCAACGGGGTATTTCCAGCTTCCTTTCAAATTAAGCTGCACCTCTTTGGAGGCAGGATTTGGAAAGATCGTCAGGCTTGTAGTCGGTTCGGCGACCTCGTTATCGGCTTCTTTCTTTTTGCTGGAATAGACAAATGCGACGACCTTGCCTTTTAATGCAGGTTTGGTCAGATCCACACTGGCCACGTGCTTGCCCGATGCGTCGATGGCCGTGAGGAAATCGCCGTTGCGGTTGATCGTCAACGACTTTGTATTGTACCGTACTTGTTGCGCACGGGCCGTCAGTGCGGAAGCTGAGAGGATTCCGGCGGCTAATAGTAATTGGGAGATTTTCATAGCGTGTTTGTTTAGATTTTAAGATTTATTTGATGTCCAGGATTATATCGCCAAACTGAAATCCTTCCTTCCATTCATCAAAACTTGAACCGGGATTGAAGATATCAAACGTAATAATATGGTTCGACACGACTACCTGGTCGTTGAGGAATACGGAGAAGCGTGGTTGGTCGAGCGGATAGTAGGTGTTGGGCGGGAAAATTTTGGCCAGTTTGAGCCTTAGCTTGTACTTCCCTTGTGGTTTGTCGTCGCCGAACATGATTACTCCTGAGTTTTCAGAGTCGACGAGTAGCTTTGTCACCTGCATACTATTTGGGTCCAGGAGTGCCAGAACATTGCCATCGGGATCAATGAACTCGATTCCGAACTCATAATTGGATGTTCCGTAAGCCGGTGGAATCGAGAATGCATCCGGATCGTTTCGGAAACCTTTCAATTCGATTTTGAAATCAACTGGCTTAGGTTGCGGAGGTTGGTTCGAACCGCCTGAACCGACCGCGGAAAAAAACGTGGCTGGTGGTAATAATGCTGCACAGGAGGACGAATTTTTAACAGTTACAGTATAGTTTTTGCCATTTATAAGCGTACCGACGGGAACAGGCATGAAATTGGAGGTCGTCGGTTTGTCGGTAAATCCGGCCAATGCGTTAAGTCCGGCCTCCTTGATAGTCACCAAATACTGACTGCCCGAAGGGAACGACTCGCTTGGGAACCATTGAATGTTAAAATTCTTGGTAGGATCGACCTTGCCCAAATCACCGGGGAAGAAAACGGCCGGGTGGTCGTCGCAAATGGTATAATCAAAAGGCAGTGAAAGAGCTGTTTTTGCGCCTAGCGTATTGACAGCCAGTACGCTTGCTTGCAAACCTTGGTGGTCATTAAACAGCAATGGATCCTGAACGAATAATTGCATTGCCTTACCTTGGGAAGTAAAAATGGAGGTCAATCCGGATGTCTTTCGGGTAAGGTGAAGTTCAAAGTGATCGACGGTATTCATGTTAAGTGACCCGCTTTTCCATTCAAAACCTGCTGCCGCGAAGTTCTTAAATGGAAACGTGATTCCGTTTGCAGGCGATGTCATTAGGGGCAACGCTGCCGTTTCATCTATTTTGATCCTCCATACATTGCTGCAAATGCCAAAGGCGAGGTTGTTTTTGGGACGTACGCGGATGAAGAGATTGGTCTGATCAGGCAATGGCGGGAAAAGCAGGATGGTGCTGGCTGCATTTCCAGGTAAGTTGACAGACGATACAATGTCGAAGAAAGCATTGTCCTTCGCGACTTCCACCACAAAGCCGGTTGCGCCCGGTACCGGATCCCAACTGACTAACCGCCCCAGGCTTCCAATGGGTGTCGGTGGATCATTTAGCTTTTGGGTTTTAGCCTGGATGACGGATGTTGAAGGGATGGACGTTTTAACTATCAGGGGCTTAGACAAAACGCCATAGTTGCTCTGGAGTACCGGCTTATCAAGTCTTTTTGCCGCGACACGTGCATAGTAAATTTGGCCGATATCCAGGGTTGCGTTAATATGCCCGGTTTCCGTAAAATTACCGGTATGCGGCGCATATCCTTCATAGACTACGGAGTTAAAGTAAGGATCGTTGCCAACCTGTATCAAGTAAAGCTCGGCATCTTTCATTGATTTCCAGGTTATTTCCGGATACCATGGCGTTACAGTGGTGGAGGTAGCTGACGGCCAGAACTCGACCCGCTTATCGGCCAGTTTGAAGACATGTGTGGGGCTGAACTGCTGATAGACTTTGCAGAGCGGATTCAATCCTTTGCAAAAATTGGCGTCAGCCTGGGTGATTTTGGCCCTCACATATACCGTTTCCTGCGGGCGAAAATAGCCGCTGGCGCTGCCTTTGTAAAATACGCCCCCGCCCGGCTTGAAAAAGGTGTCGAAGGTGCTCACCTTATATACCTGCGGATTGGTAAAGTTGTAATCCGAGGCCATTTGCACTTCCACTTCCTTAACGCGTGCGTCGTTGTCCCACGAAAAATTAACTTTAACCGCGGGCCATGGGTCGATGTTAGCCGAGGCATTGGCCGGATAAATGGAAAAGAATGGCAGGTTATTGTCGCAGACGCCTACCGCGCACCAGGCTTTTTCGACTGCCTGGTATTCTGCGGAATTGCCACCATATAACTGTTTTGCTGCATCAAGTGTGAACGTTTTGAATGCCGGATAGTCGGAGTAAGCTTTAAGCTTCGGTATAGCATCCCAGATAATTTGAATCGCTTTTTCTACGCCTATTCCCGTCAGGTTACCATATTGATACCCTAAATCATTGGTAGCCGAACCTGCAAAACCAGAGGAGAGGAGGTAGAACCATTTGACTACAACACCTGCTCCTGCACCATAATCATAGTTCGCTGAGCAACCATTATCGAAATTTTTGCCTTTGTATGTATCAGCCAACTTATTTGATTTTGGGTCTCTTAGATCCCATTTCTTTAGAAAAAACTCTTCCATCAGAAACCAGTTATAGCTTTGGGGCGTAGACTGCAATACTTTATTCTTGACGTAAATCCCAAATACATTGGCAAGGCCTTCGTCTATTGATCGGTATTCTGTACAAACACTGGGTAAGAATGTGACGTTATTCCTGTGTGCCATAACAGCATGGCTAAATTCATGGGCAGCAACATCCATCGAGCAATACAAGGGGGTATTTTGTTGTACACTTTTGCCGAATACGAAATCTTCGTTGGTTAGAGAATACTTGGCGTAGGAATATTCGCTACTCTGTGTTTCATCTGAATTTTCGATGAATATTTTGGCTGGATTCACACCAATCGCATCCAATCCTTTCCAGCCAAATCTTTGATCAAAGATTTTCATCGCAGTCTGAAATCCATAAAATAGTTGCGCTGCTTCTGTGCTGAGGTACGGGGTTGTATTATCGGAATACATATCGTCATAAGGAAACTTGTCCTCGAACGTAACAGTCGAGCCGTTGTCTGTTCCGACAAGCGAAATTGGCGGAAAGCCGTTTTCGGACAATGTCTCGAGCCGGTAGATTTTTTCGCTTTGCGGATCTGGATTTATTGTGTGTTCCAATACCCGCATTGTCTGCATTCCCTGGTAGTAAGTCATCACCGTTTTATCGACATTTTTGGGGTTGTACAGGTTTTGAGATAGTGCGTTGTGAAGCAACAGACAAAGGGCTCCTACGAGAGCATATTGTAGATTTTTCATGATGACAGTATAGTGTTTGGTGAAGGTTCTAAATTACATTCAGAATGATATCTGCAAACTGGAAGCCGACAACCCATTCGTTAAACGTGGAATTTGGATTGGCAAAATCGACTGTGATTACGTGAGGGTTAACAATGGGTTGCCCATTGAGAAAAACTGAAAACCGCGGCTGGTCGAAGGGGTAGTAAAGAATCGGATTGAAGATATTTTTCATTTTGAGCCTGAGCTTGTACTGGCCTTGGGGCTTGTTGAAGGCTTGCATGATTACGCCCGAGTTTTCGGAATCTACCAGGAGCTCTGTAACCAGATTATTGCCCGGGTCGAAAAGAGCTAATACATTACCATCCGGATCGATAAACTCGATGCCAAGGACATAGTCGGAGGTTTCCCAAGCAAGGCCGCCCTGGTTGTTGCGAAATCCTTTTAGTTCAATTTCAAAATTGACAAGTTTGGATGGCTGCGGTTGGTTGGATCCCGAACCTACTGTTTTGAAAACGTTATCCGCTGCGAAGATTCCGGCGCACGAGGACGAATTTTTGACGGTTACGGAGTATTTGTTCCCATTGGTGAGCGTTCCGGCCGGAACGGGCATCGAGGTTATTGTTGTTGGTTTGTTACTGAACCCTGGTACCAGGGCGGAGGTCTTGGCATCTCTGATCGTGACCAGATATGCACTTCCGGGATCAAACCAGAAACTGTCTTTCCATTTGATATCGAAATCCTGAAGAGCATCTATTTCGCTGATCAAGTCGATGGGAAAGACTACATCAGGCTGGTCCGGGCAAATGTTGTAGGTGAATGGTGGGGATAGCGCAGATTTGGCTCCGAGTGGCCCGACTGCCAAGACTGCCACTTCAAAACCTTGTTTGCTGTCGAACAGGGAGGCGTCCATCAGGCCGATATTGAAACTTACATCTTGTGTTGTGAAGATGGAAGTAAGATTGGAGGACTTTTTCTTGAAATGTAATTCGAAATGATGTACCAGGTTTAGGTTGAGGGTTCCCCCCTTCCATTCAAAAGCGGCAACGGGTGCTTTGAAGGCAAAGGCAGTACCGTTGATGGGATTTTTCATCGCTGGGACCGTCGCAGTTTTATTGGTTTTGACCCGCCATACGTTGTCGCAAAGGCCAAATTCGCTACCTTGTTGCGGCAGTACCCGAACTGATAAGTAGGACAAATCGGGTAGTGATGGTAGTTCTATTAATGCGGTGGTCAGATTGCCGGCAACGGTTTTCGTGCGGATAATATTCTGAAATGCGTCGTCTGTGGCAATTTGAATAACATAATTACTCGCACCCGAATAAGAATACCAACCGACCCAAAATCCGAGACTGCTGACCTCCACGGCCGGGTCACCCGGTTTTTGATTCAAAGCTTGAAGGACGGAGGTCCTTGGTGTTGAAACATTAACCGGTTCAGTTTTAGACCAGGCGCCATAGTTGTTGATTAGATATGGGGTATTGAATCGCTTGGCCCTTACGCGGGTAAAGTAGGTTTTCCCCGGATCCAGCATTGTATTGATAGTGCCGGATTCCGTGAAGTTACCGGAAAATGGGGTGGTGCCGGTAAAAGCGATTTTTGAAAATGCTTCGTCTTCACTTACCTCGTAAACGTATTGCTCCGCATTTCCGACACTTTTCCATGAAATGGACGGGTCGTTCCACGGATTGACGGTCCAGTGGTCGCTGGGTACTGTATGCCAGAATTGGGTCTGCTTGTCGTCAAGTGTGAATGCATGAGCCGGGCCATATTGCTGATATAACACACAAAGTGGATTGTACCCTTTGCAAAAATTGACACCTGCCTGTGTGATGCGCGCACGGGCATATACGCGCGTGCCGGGAAGATAGTGACCAGTCGCGAAGCCAGAATATGCGCTCCCGCCTCCCGGCTTGATAACCACCGAAAAGTTTTTGATCAGGATATTCTGCACGTTTTCCGTGAAAGCGGCATTAGTTGCCATTTGAACTTCCCATTCATCGACAGGCAAACCTTCCCAGGTAACGTTCACATCAACTCCGGGCCAGGGCTGGACACCGATCGTACCATGAGCGGGCGACATATAAAACGGGCCGAGATTGTTGTCACAGATACCTACTGCACACCATGCGTCCATTACAGCAAGGTATTCAGTGGAGTGAAGGCCGTAGAGCTGTTCAGCCACTGTAAGGGTTATTTGTTTGAGCTCGTTGAAATTGGTTTTCGCCGTGAGGTGGTCAAGGCAGTTCCACACGATCTGGATGGCATTTTCTATCCCTATTCCATTGAGTTGGTAAGAATAGCCGAGATCATTTATTTCAGTGCCAGTGGTGCCGACAGCCAGGAGATAATACCAGTGGTCAATCACTGTCGCATTCTGATGCTCAGGAAACTGTTCATCAAGGGGACACACATTGGCATAATAGTCTCCAAAATAAGTGTCTGGCTGTCCTCTTGAGTTGGGGTCATCAAAGCAGCTCCCCAGTATGGAATACCCTTTCCCCTCTGTCCATTTGTAAAATGCTGGAGAGTTTTGCTCGTATTCATTTAGAATGTACAATCCGATAATGTCGGCCAGGGCCTCTTCAAGTACCCTTCTTTCGCTACAAGGACTTGTGTTGAGGGGAGATCCCACTTTATTATCTATGATGCCATGAACAAGCTCGTGGCCTATCGCATCAATTTGAGTTATTTTTTCAGGCTCGCTTCCGTCAACTTTAAGAACAAATTCTTTAGCAACTGGGCTGTACGCCGGCGAAGATACCCACGACGGCTTGTCCTGGCCCTGAATATTCCAAATGATAGGTTTCCCGTTTATAGGCTGGTTATCAAGTCCGACCCATCCAAACTTATCCTTTATTACTTTTAGGGTCACTTCTGTTCCCAGTAACAGTGTGGCAGCATCTACGCTATGCTGTAAACCGAAAAGACCATCGTTAAAAACTGCATCAAACGGTGGTTGGTTTACAAATGGAATTTCTTCGGCAACACCGTTAATAATTCTGATTCGGGCTGAAGGTAAATCGTTTTCAGGCAGGATTTCAAGGCGCCTCTCAATGATGCTCCCTCCGGGATCAGTAGAGTATTCCATTACCCTAAGAGGCTTCGCAACTTCGTAATGTTCTGTTACAACGTCCTGCGTAACATTCTTCTGGTTGTAAATCTGTTGTGCAGGTACGGAGGTGAATGTGGCCAGGAGACAGATAAAGCAGCAAACAAGCAATCGTAATTTTCTCTTCATAATGCGTGTAGTTTTTGTACTAAATACATATTGCAAATAGCCTGAAAAACCGTGGCATTATGTTCATTTGAGTGGTGGTTAAGAACCAGTCTGGTGATACTTTTAACTAGTTGTCTGCAGGAGTAGAACTAGGAGTGTACACAGGCTAATCAATCGGTTGCCGATTGAAAACTGGGAGTAGGAATAATGGGTAACAAACGGCCTTTATACAGGTAAAAGATTTGTCAGTGGCACCCCATGAAAGAAAAAAAAATTCCTATCGGTGATAATATACGTCTCGTGCGTAACCGGTTGGGTTATTCGCAGGAATACGTGGCCGGGCGGCTAGGGATTTCCAAGCAACGTTACCGGCAGCTGGAAAATGAAGAACAGGATTCCATCACGATGGGCCGGCTTTCGGAGATCGCGGCGATCCTGGAAACAGACATTGAAACATTGATAAGCCTGCATAAGGTGAAGTTTTTGAAAACCGGATTTCAAAATGAAGACAATCAGGTACTACACCAACTGATCCAAACGCAACAGGAGCTGATCATCGCCCTTAAAGGGGGGATCAGCTCCGAGTAATGGGTTGCAGGTATTTGAATGCGTTTATTCGCTGCGCAGGCTCTTTACGGGATTGAGCAGTGCAGCGCGTATCGCCTGGTAGCTGACGGTGGCCAACGACACAATAATCGCCAGTATGCCCGACACGGCAAATGTCCACCACTGAATGCCGATCCGGTATTCGAAATCGTTGAGCCACAGGTCCATAACATACCAGGCAACCGGGGCAGCTATGACAATGGAAATGACCACGAGCGCCATGAATTCGCCGGAAAGTAGTGCGGCAATACTCATCACGCTGGCACCCAATACCTTGCGCACACCAATTTCTTTTACGCGGTTTTCGGCCATATAGGCGGCCAGACCAAACAGCCCGAGGCATGATATGAAGATGGTGAGGCCCGCGAAAATACCGGTGAGCCTGGCTACACGTTGGGTGTCTTCAAATTTCAGCGCATAGTCTTCGTCCACAAAATGGTATTCAAAAGGGTACTCTGGATTGTAGCGACGGAAAATGGCTTCGACGGCCGGCATGACATCGGCTGCAGGTTTGTCGGCCGTGAGTTTCATGTGTATAACGTTGAAAAAGCTTTGCGCACCTTCGATGATCAGGGGGCTCTGATGGTCATAAGGCGACCGGATCACAAAGTCCTTTACCACACCAACAATGTGGTATTGAAGACCATTGTCTTTGATCGTTTGCCCGATCGGATCTGTGAAGCCGAGTATTTTGGCCGCGGTTTCATTGAGCAGAACAGCCGCTGAATCGGAAGGGAATTTCGTAAGGTCCATATCGCGGCCCTGAATGAGTTGCAGACCGGCGGTTTTGACGAGCCCTTCGTCTTCGGTGAAAATATCAAAATCAATTTTTTCGGCCATGTTTTTGCCCTGCCATTCGATGCCCCATGTATCGGAGGAAACGCTGCTCAATGGAGAGGAAGTTTTGGTAACCGAGGTGGCAATCCCTGCGCTCAGCAACTCGCGTTTGATTTGCGGATAATGTTTGCCCAAATCACCGGTAATCCAGTGATATACCACTTGTCCGCGGTCGTAACCAGGGTCGCGGTTCTGGGCGTGACGGATTTGTTCTACCACGATGAGCGTAGAAATGATCAGAACGATGGCAAAACTGAATTGTACGACAACGAGTATTTTCCGGGGACTGAATGTAGCGTGTGTCTTTTTAAATGTCCCTTTGAGCACGCCGATCGGCTTGAACGACGAAAGGTAGAATGCGGGGTAACTTCCTGCTACTACACCTGTAAAAAGGATAAACGCAAATGCGGCAGCCCAAAATGTCGGATTCGTTACTGGTACCTCCAGTTCTTTGCCGATCAGTGTGTTGAATGCGGGCAAGGTAAGGTAAACTGCAATCATCGCGATCGTGCCGGCGATCATCGCGATCAGGATCGATTCGCCGATGAACTGGCCTACCAGGAGGCTTTTGGCGGCTCCGGCCGTTTTGCGGATACCCACTTCTTTGGCCCGTTTTTCGCTGCGCGCGGTGCTGAGGTTCATAAAGTTGATGCAGGCGATCAGCAGTATGAATGCTGCTATAATACCAAAGAGCCGCACAATGGCGATCCGTCCGCCAACGACTTTGCCGTTCTCGAAGTTGGAATACAAATGCCGCTTGCTTATCGGATGGAGGAATACTTCGTGTTCTTCTGTTTTGTTGGAATGGCGGATCGTAATATCCCTGATCTTCACGGCAAATGCCTCCGGATTTGTGCCGGGTTTCAACTGAACATAGGTTTTCACCGTATTAAACATCCAGCCGTCGTCGGCCGAGCCGATCTTCTTCAGATATTCGATCGGAAGGATGTATTCAAACCGGAATGCAGTGTTGGGCGGCAGGTTCTGCATCACACCGGTGATCGTAAAATTGTTCTTGTCGATGGATATGACTTTGCCCATTACATCCTCCGTACCGAACATTTTAATGGCCATGTTCTGAGTAACCACCATCGAACCGACCGAGTTCAGAGCCGTCCTTGCATTTCCTTGCAATAGAGGAAAGTCGAACATCGTCAGGAAAGCAGGATCGGTAATGATGGCTTCGCTCGAAATCTTCTTGTCACCTGCGCGCGTCACAAACCATCGGGAATAATTGCGCGAAATGTAGTCGACTTCGGGATATTCCGCTTTCAGGGTAGGCCCGAGCACTTGTGGGGTAGAATTCCAGCACTGCAATTTACCGTCGAACGTCCCGCGGTTCCAGGCTTCGTACAGATAGTCCTTATTCTTGTGAAAGCGGTCGTAACTGATTTCATTGTACATCCAAAACAGGATAAGTACGGCGCTTGCCATACCGACGGATAGCCCCAGAATATTAATCGCCGAAAAAGCCTTATTTCGGAGCAGATTCCTGAATGCGATTTTGAGATAGTTTTCCAGCATCTTTTTGTTCTTCCAGACAAATCTGAAATATTTGGAATCAAATAGCCTGCCAAAAAATTAAATAATTAATAGCCAGATGTTTAAGTGGTGATGTGGGCGCGGCTAGTGTCCGGTAACGAACAATGCGCGTTCGTCCCGGGACGCTGCCTACCGGTACAGTTCGAATTCGAGTATTCCCATTCCGCCGCCGACATCTCCCTTTTTTTCAGGCTTGAATGATCTGATTTTGAAGAACCGCGCATCGATGGGACTGAATTTCAAATCGATGACCCTGTCTGAATTGTTCTTTTTCTCTAAAAGTGTTGTCCACGTTTTGTTGTCAGCGGATGCCATTACCTTGAATTCTGTCGAGTAATTGGTTTGCGCAAAAGTTATTTTCGCTTGTTTGATGTCAGTTTCAATTTTTGCAAGGTCTACCAACAGCGTCCAGGGATATTGGCCTCCGGCAAGCGCCATCGTGGCAAGATCACCGTCGACGGCGTTTTCCGCGAAGAATATGTGGCTCGACGGGCCGAGAGCGGCTTCATTGTTGGCCCGCAAAAATGCTTGCTTACCCAACGCAAGGTTAACTCTTGTTCCACTGGCCTTCATCTTTTCGTATTTCAAACTAAGTAGTTGGCCTATTTTGTCGTCTATGACGGGTCGCTTGGTGCCCAATGGGCTTAAAATGTTGTATTCAACAACCCGGTAGTCCGTGGAAGAGGGGATATTCTTAAAATCCTCCGGCGCAAATTTGTCATTGCCATTTTCGCCGATGCTGATGATGTACGACTTCCCGGCTTCCAACAGAAGCGGGGGGATTGGCGCATATTGGTAACCATCATCAGCCACAGGCAGCAACGCGGTATTCAGCGATGCGGTCAGTACAGGATGGTCGTCTGTAAAGCGTGTAATGATAATTGGATGTCGATCCTTGTTGCCCTGGATATATTTTCGGCCGATATCCGTGAGCCGGATAGGCGTGGGGCCTACTGTAATGCGCATTCCCCTGTAAAAACCGTTCGGTTCGGTTTTTCCGGACACTTCCGCGGCGGCCGATGCCGCGGCGGCCGATGCCGTGGCGGCCAATGCCGGAGCCGGCGAGGCTGAACGGGCATTGGCCGCCGTCCTGTTGGCATTGGTCAAAATGGTAAATGTCTGGTCAAATACTTTGCTGGCAGGTTTTCCCGGTTCTACCGAGATAGCCTGAACGCGGCTTGTTTTAGTGATCGGAATCGGCGCTTTATAGAGTTTGGACTTTATTGTTGGCCGGTTCCCATTAATGGTATAGTATATTTTTGAACGGGGAGAAGCAGTCAACACCAACTTTTGACTTTTGTCGTAATCAATCGTGTCGGACAAGGAGGCTCTTGGCGTTTCACTCCATCCCTGATTCTTTTTGACAAAACTGGCGATCTGTTTCAGTTCTTCCCGGTAGACTTCCGGAAAAATGTCGCCATTTGCAGGGACCGGATAGCTAAGTATGTAAGTAGCGCCCACTTCCCAGTTTTTCTTGATATTCCGTATCATCATGTCCACTGGTTTCGGAGATCTGAGCTTGGGATCTTCCCGCCATGACCACGTGTTGTCCAGCAAATTGTCAACCTCGATAGCCAGCTTTTTCTTGACAGTGGTTGGTTTCGCCACTTCCAGTGCTGTTTCATAGGGGGAAGTACCGCCTTCGTAGATGATGACATCGGTATTGGGATATTGCAGTACCGTGCCGCCATTATATAGGCCGGTGTTGTTGGCAAATATTACTTTGGGATTGTTGGCGCGCATGATCGGGATCATCTTGTTCCAGGGGAACCAGTTGTAATCGAAACCCTGGTAAAGTTCTGTGGCAGAGGTCATATCGATCCAGAAACCGTCCACACCCATTAATACAAGTTCTTTGATCAACCCCAGATTCAGGGTGCCGTACGTACCATCCAGACCGGTGTCGACAATGTCCTTGTTCCAGGCCTTGTCGGGTGCGAAATAGGCTATGAACCTGATTCCTTTTTTATGACAGGCATCAATCAACTCCTTGACGAGGTTACGTTTGGTTTTCAGTTCCAGCTTGCTTGGTGTTGTCGAGGGCCATAAGCGCACCCCGTCACCCGCATTGATCGTAACTGTCAGCACCTTCCCTCCCAGGTCGACGACCGTTTGTGCCCATTCGTCGGCATTGAACTTGGTAATTCTTTTCTCAAATTGTTCGATGCCGTCCTTGCCCTTGAGCGATGGTTGTGTGAAGATTCCCCATTGTATGAATATGCCGAATTTGGCGTCTGCAAACCATTTGGACCGATATGGTGCAGCTTCAAAAACAAGTGGCTTGGTAGCGGAGACGCCTTTCGAATCGGTTACCTGGGCGGTGAATGCGTAGTTGCCCTCTTTGCTGGCCATACCTCTGATTTTTCCGGTTTTATCCATTTGAAGTCCTTTGGGTAGTTCGCCGCCGGCAAGAGTCCAGGTGTAAGGCGGCGTGCCGCCCTCAGCAGTCAGTTGAAAGAAGGGAGATGGCCCGGCCTCTGTCCAGGACTGGTAGATGATGTTGTCGACGAACGCGGGGTATATCGACGTTTTGGGACTTTTATTGTACTCGCTGGAAGATGTGGTAGTGATTTGAAGACCGGGATTTTGTCCTGAAACGGACAAGGAAACCGCTAGAAGTGTAAACAAGATACCAATCATCAATTGAGAAATCCTTTTCATAGCATCAAGGTTGTTTTGGCAAATATGGCTAGAAATATTGTGCCAAAGTGCGGATAAAGGAAAAAGCCGCCCCGGTAAGGCGGCTTTCGGTTACTTTCCGGCGTTTCTTTCATTTAAATCCTAGAAAGTGTAGGTGAAGTTGGCCAGCAATGCGCGCGGCGTCTGCGGGGCGATCGTCGACCATCCTTTGTAATACTCCTTGTTAAATGCATTGTTGAGTTTCAATCCGATGCGGTAATGTGCAGCCTGGTAGAACAGGGAAGCATTGGCTACGGTATAGGCAGGCAACATAAAGTCGCCCGTTGAGGTGTAGTTGATCGCATACCGCTCACTCGCACCGTTGAACCCGGCGCCTACGCCGAAGCCTTTCAGTTTCCCTTCCGGTAGTTCGTAGTTAGCCCACATATTGTAGAGTGTCTTGGGGCCTGCTCCCAGCGGACGCTTATTCAGGATCTGCTCGTTGTCCGATTTGGTTGTCTTGCTTTCATTGTTGCTGAACCCTGCCCGGATATTGAGCCCCTTCACCGGGTTGGCATTCAGCTCTACCTCAAATCCCCGGCTGTAAGCTTCGCCCCCCTGGATTTTGTTGAAGGGGGATGCCGGATCGGTGATTACCTGGTCTTTCACCTGGATGTCGTAGTAGCTGACGGTGAGGTTCAGTTTGTTATTAATGATATTGGTTTTAAAACCGAACTCGATCTGGTTCGCCTGTTCAGGCCTGAAAGACTTGATGGTTTGCGGGCCGTCTTCCGGGTTGCCTACGAGTTCGGGTGCTACATTGGTGAAGCCGTTCTGATAGTTGGCAAAAACGGAGAGTTTATCAACCAGTGGCTGGTACAAGATCCCGAACTTTGGCGAAAGTGTGGTTTGGTTGTAATCATCGTCGGAGCTCGATACACTGCCTGCATTGTCGAAATGGTCGAGGCGGAGACCTACCATTACGGACAATGCTTTGGTAATATTCAATACATCCGAAGCGTAGGCGCTGTAAATGTTGTATTTCGATTTGGCGTTAGCCACATTTTTTGAAGCCAGCACTGCGTCGACGGCGGCTGCGGAAAGCGGGTAAGCGGTGGTTTCGACCTCGGGCGTAAATGGATCATCGCCGTTAGAACCACCGTCGGGAGTAACATTTCCATAAAATGCGTAGGCGGTACCGTTGCTGGTGGAAGTTGCAGTGAAATAATCCAGACCCAGTACGACGCGGTTTCTCAGCGAACCCAGCTTGAAATCCCCGATGAAGTTCTGCTGGATATCGGATGTCCCGGTGTATTCATTCTGTTTATTCAGGAAACGGGAAAATGTGTTGCCTTTCAGGATGCCGTAATCGAAAAGATAGGTGTAATAGCCTTTGGTAGAAGTGGCGCTTTTGGAAACCAGCGTTTGCGATTGCCAGGTATCGGACAGTTTGTAATCCATTTCAACCCGGTAGTTTTGGGTCGGGTTCTGCAAAGTCAGATCATTGCTGGTGAACGACAGTTTGTAGTTGTATCCCAACTCCTTCATGTTTTTCGCGACCGAGGGAGCACTCCGGTTCAGGAAGAGGAACATCGGGTTAGTCTGTTCGGCCTGAGTGATTTCGCCATAAAATGAAAAGGACAACCTGTTATTCACTTTGTAAGAAAGCGAGGGCGCTACGAAAAACGACTTTCTGAAGCCTGCGTCCTGGAAGCTGCGTTCGGTCGCATATGAAGTGTTCAAACGGAAGTAAAGGTTTTTTTCCTTGTTCAGGGCCGTGTTGAAATCGCCGGTAATCTGGTTTAAGCCGAAAGAGCCGGTTGTAAACGATAGCTCGCCACCCGTTCCCACGTAAGGTTTTTTCGTAACCACATTGATAAGCCCGCCGTAAGAACTCACTGCGTTGCCAAACAACGTGGCCGAAGGTCCTTTCAGCACTTCGATCCGCTCAATGTTGGCGGGGTTAATTGTCCCATTCGTTAGCCCGGGAAGGCCATTCACGAGCTTTGGCTGTACAGAAAACCCGCGAAGCGAATAGTAGCCGGCGCCGTCGCCACCCCGGCCGGTGGAAGTCCAGAGGTTATCGACCCCGGCCGCGTTTTTGAGCGCGTCATCAAAATTGGTAACGATCTGAGATTGTAAAAGGTAGTTGGTGATCGTGCTGTACACCTGCGTATTTTCGAAGTCCTTCAAAGGCAGCTTGGCGACGTATGCCGTGTTACTACGAGAGAATTTGTTCTCCCTTTCACCCTGCACAACCACCTCGCGCAAAATTTCATCGCCCTCATAAAGTGTAATGGCCCCAAGCTCGGCTTCATCCTGCGAAATAGCCAGCGGTAGTTCCCGGGTTTTAAACCCGACGGATGAAACGGATAAAATGTAATTGCCAACATTGATATTGGATATTTCAAATGCACCATTTTCATCGGTGTAAGTGCCGAGTCCGGCACTTTTGATGATGATGCTTACGCCGGGTATGCCAATTTGGGTATTGTCGACAACCTTTCCTCTTACTTTTCCTGTTTGGGCAAGCACCAGTGAAGGCAAGAGCAACCAAATGAGTAGGTATAACAGATATTTCATTTATTTAGACTTATTATAATTTGAATGCCGCAAAAGTATTTCCTGTACGCAAGAGTTCCAAAGGTTTTTGTAATATTCCGGTAACATAATAGCTGGTAACCACTACTGTGCGGGCGGCAAGTGAAAGGAAAAGAAGCCGGATAATGAAATAATGTATATACATATGTACATATAAACTATATTTAGGGAAAATTGGACAGCGGATGAGAAACACCACTCTGATTTTAGGGATAATCTGGTCTTGTCTCGGATACGCGTCCGGGCAAGCACACACAAGCGTGTGCGAACTGAATGTGAACGAATTCACAGCTTCGCCGGCGCCGGAGTGGTCGGACCTGTTCCTGCGAAAATCGGGCTGGTTGGGCGGCGATGGTATATTTGCGATCCCGTTTTCCGGACGCGATACCCAGAAGGAGGACAGCATTCTTTTCCTTTTCAGTGATACCGTCCTGGGGGAAATTGATGAGGCTGCGCTAAAACCAGGATTCTCGCTGGTAAACAATTCGGTCGCATTGTTGCATGGGAAATCGCCCGATCCGGACAAAATCGCATTCCGGGTTGCAAGCGGCGGAGAAGGGTATCGCGCCGTATTTATCCCGAAATCCGACAAACCCGACAAGGATACCTATTTCTGGCTGGGCGACGGGTTCGTGAATCCGGACGCTGGCAAAGACCTTTTCATTTTTGCTTACAAAATCACCAACACACACGATAATTCACCATTTCCGTTTAAGGAAACGGGAAATTCGGTGATCAGGGTACCAGCAGGCAGCCGTTTCCCTTATGCGGATCACGAGCAATTTGCGCTGCCGTTCAACGACTACCATGCCGGCGGGGAAACGATTTCGTTTGGTGCAGGCATCTATAACAATAGCCGGGCAGCCGGAGAAACCTCGCCCGATGGCTTTGTTTACATTTATGGCGTCAAAGGCTCCACCAAGAAACTGGTGGCAGCAAGGGTGAGACCCGACCGGCTCACAGCGTTTGATCAATGGGAGTTCCGGGGAGAGAAGGGCTGGTCGAAAGACGCAGGGGCGGTTGCAGCTTTAAGCGACTCGGTTTCGAACGAGCTAAGTGTGAGTATGCTGGCGCCTGGTAAATATGCATTGGTGTATCAGCTTGGCAGCATTTTCCCTGAAATCTGCATGCAGATCGGGCCAACGCCTTATGGGCCGTTCGGGCCGAGGATTGTATTGTATAAAACGTCCGCGGATATCCGCGACCCCGACCTGTTTACCTACAATGCCAAAGCGCATCCTGCATTGTCCTCCCGGGGCGAATTGCTCATTTCCTATAACGTCAATACTTTCAAATTTCTGGAAGTATTGCCCAAACAACCCAATCTTTATCGTCCGCGCTTTGTGCGGATCCAATTTAGCCAAAGCTCCAAATCAAAATAGAAATGCCTTCAAATTACGATAAATACCCCTTTATAGAAGTAAGCAAATCATCCGACATGTGCTTTGTGGGCTGGGACGGTATTTTTGGGCAGGTAGCGCGCTTTGTCCAGGAAGCCGGCCAGCCGAGGTGTGTGATCTGCGTGGATGTGTATCACGGGGTCGATACCGGTCCGATACGGGAAGCTGTCGGGCGGCACATGCCCGCGGCCGCGGTAATCCATACAGGCGATGTGCTTAAAAGCGTGCCCGAGATCGGGGCGATGGTATACCCGTTCGTGACGGATGATCAGGTCTTCGGGAAAATGAATGACCTCGAAATGGCCGACTTTTTTGATACCGACCAGTTGCAAAAGGTGCGCGGGCAGATTCACAGCATTGCCTCGGGGATAGTCGTCGTTTATGGCGAGGGTGCCGCCCTTTTTGCGGATCCCGATCTACTTATTTATGCTGATCTGGCGCGCTGGGAAATCCAGAAAAGAATGAAACGCGGCGTCGTCGGCAACTTCGGCATGGATAATGCGGACGATCAATTTGCATTGAAATATAAACAGGGCTATTTTCTCGATTGGCGGGTGTTCGACCGCCATAAGCTCCTGTTTTTTGATAGGATAGACTTTTTCATCGACGCCTGTAAAGAGGACGAACCCAAAATGGTGAATGCGCAGCTTTACCATCAAGGACTGGACATAGCTGTCAGACGGCCGTTCAGGGTTGTTCCGTTTTTCGATCCGGGACCGTGGGGAGGGCAATGGCTTAAAGAAGTCGCTGACCTGGATCGGGGGGAGGTTAACTACGCCTGGGGATTCGACTGTGTTCCCGAAGAAAACAGCCTGCTTTTCAAATTTGGTGAGTGTGTTTTCGAGCTGCCTTCGATCAACCTGGTGCTTACCCGGCCGCGGCAATTGCTCGGCAAGCACGTTTACGGTCTTTTTGGAGCCGAGTTCCCGATCCGTTTCGATTTCCTCGACACCATGGATGGCGGCAACCTGAGCTTGCAGGTACATCCTACGCGGCAGTACATCAAGGAGCATTTTGGCATGGATTACACCCAGGACGAAAGTTATTATTTTCTGGAAGCCGGTCCGGATGCCTGCGTATATCTGGGCACTCGCAGAAATGTGAAAGCGGCGGATATGATTGCCGAGCTGGAAAAAGCCCAGAGCGGGTTGGAGGATTTTGATGCGGAGAAGTACGTTAATAAGCTGCCTGTCAAAAAGCATGACCACATCCTGATCCCGGCAGGTACGGTCCATTGCTCCGGCAAGAATGCGGTTGTCCTCGAAATCTCGGCTACCCCCTACATTTTTACCTTCAAACTGTGGGACTGGGGCAGGCTAGGCCTCGACGGCAAGCCGCGGCCGATCAACATCGAGCATGGTAAAAACGTGATCGATTGGAGCCGGGACGAGGATTGGGTGAAAGAAAACCTCTTCAACAAGGTCGAACAGATTTCGGTAAATGGCCATTCGATGGAAGAATCGACGGGGCTGTTCAATACCCAGTTTATCGAAACCAGGAGGCATTGGTTCGACAGCAAAGTGACCCATTATACCAACGGTAATCTGAACGTAGTCAATCTCGTGGAAGGTGATGAAGCTGTGGTGGAAAGCCCTGATGGTCTTTTTGAGCCATATGTAATCCATTATGCCGAGACGTTCATCGTGCCTGCGGATGTTGCGTCGTATACAATAACGCCGTCGGGAAAGAGCGTAGGAAAGAAATGCGCCACGTTGAAAGCCTACGTTAGAAAATAGAAATTTCGTTTGTCCGAATGTTAAAAAGAGCAACACTATTGATTTTGACGGCGCTGGCTTTGCCGGCTCCGGCGCAGAAAAACACGGCCGATCATCCGAAGGTCACGGACATCTGGTTGGTTTTCAAGACTCATTTCGATCTAGGTTTCACCGATTTGCCCGAAAATGTGTTTCAAAGATACCGCGGCGAAATGATGGACGGAGCGCTGAAAATAATCGATGATAATGCGAAGCTGCCGCCTGAAAAGCGTTTTACCTGGACTGTGCCCGGCTGGCCGCTCAGCGAGCAAATCCTGGGACCGTTGCAAACGCCCGAGCGCAAGCGAAAAATTGAAAAGGCGATCCGGGAAGGTGCAATTGCCGTGCATGCCTATCCGTTCACGACGCACACTGAATCGCTCGACTATGAAGACCTTGTACGCGGGTTGGGATTTTCATCAAAAGTAGCGCGGACTTATGGGGTGCCGTTGCCCATCAGCGCCAAATTGACCGACGTACCCAGCCATTCGTGGGTGTTGCCGACGTTGCTGCATCACGCGGGCGTAAAATTTCTTCAAATGGGCTGCAATCCTGCCAGTCAGTACCCGCGGGTACCGCCGCTGTTCTGGTGGGAGGGTGCCGACGGTTCGCGGATATTATGTCAGTACACGGCACTATATGGGTCGGAAATTAAACCAGGTGCCGATTGGCCTTGCCGAAATTACCTGGGAATGATCATGACCAATGACAATGAAGGGCCTCCGGCAAAAGAGCATCTGGATGCTATTCTTAAGAAAATTGCAACCGATTTGCCGGGAGTAAAGGTGCATTTGGGCACGCTGGACGATTTTGCCCGCGCTGTTTTAAAAGAAAACCCGGAACTCCCTGTCATCAAGGGAGATATGCCGGATACCTGGATACACGGCGTTCTGGCCAACCCAAAGGAAACAGGGACTGCAAGGCGAGTTCGGCCCATGGCCCCGGCGCTTGAAGGCCTGAACACGCAAATGAAGATATGGCAACTGCCGGTCCAGCCGGTTTCAGAGCAATTGGCGAAAGCTTATGAGCAAAGTCTTTTATACGCCGAGCATACCTGGGGAATGAATGCGGAATACGGGCCGCGTTACAGTTATGGTGAAGACTGGAAAAAATGGATGCGCGAAGCGGAGGCCGAACCAATCCCAGCGAATGGTGATTATTCCCTGTTAAAGAATAGCTCCGCCCGGCACCCCGAGACGGGCAGCAAGCGAAAATGGCTGCATTCCTATGACGAGAAACGGCAATACATCATAAACGCTGCACAGATCGTGGAGGGCCAGCTGAGCAATCACCTCGAACTGCTGGCCAGGTCGGTCGGTATGGAGGGAAAGCGGATGGTCGTGTACAATCCGTTACCATGGAAGCGGTCGGGAATGGTGGAGGTTCCCTGGAAAAAGGGGACATACTTTCTGGCCCGGGATGTGCCGGCGTCGGGTTTTGCGTCGTTTTCAGAAAAGGAAATCGGGCAGGCCACCGGCGCCGCGAGCACACTTCCTGCATTGGAAACACCTCATTTCAGCGTGGTTTTTGATCTGAAAAAGGGCGGGATCTCATCACTCGTTGAGAAAAAGAGCGGTAAAGAGCTCATTGACACCAGCCAGGGATATGTGGCGGGGCAGTTTCTGCATGAACGATTCAGCAGCAATGAGGTTGGGGCATGGTTTAACCAATACAGCCGAATTGAGGAAGGGTGGGGGCTTAACGACCTGGGAAAGCCCGGGATGGCCGACGCGGCGCAGGTTCCTTATCTCGCGTCAACTCCGCAGAACTGGCACGTCAATATTGCCAGTTCCGATGTGGCTGACGTCGCAACATTAACGCCGAAAGATACCCGGGGCCTGGCGAAAGGTTATCAGATCGTGTTCTCATTCCCAAAGCATGAAGGTTACATCGATGTGGAATGGTTTGTAGATTCCAAAACGGCTGAAAAGCATCCGGAAGGTGGCTGGTTATGTTTCCCGCTGGCGGTGAAAGAGCCGGTTTTTACAGTTGGGAGGCTCGGAGGAATGGTCGATCCATCGAAGGATATTGTTGCCGGTACCAACAGATACCTGATGGCGGTTAACTCGGGAGTGGCCGTAACCGGAGCGGACGGTTCGGGTGTAGGCCTTTCCCCGATCGATTCACCGTTAATCAGCCTGGGCAAGCCGGGCCTGTGGAAGTATTCGGAAACCGATATGCCCCGAAAAGCTGCGGTATTCATCAATCTTTACAATAATATGTGGAACACCAATTTCCCACTCTGGCAGGATGGCTCATGGAGTGAAAAAGTGAGGATTTGGGGAATTGACGGGAAGACGAAGGCGAACCAGGATCTCGTGCGTAACGCGTGGGAAGCACGGCTGCCGTTGCTCACCGGGGCTGCCGATGGTCCGAAAGGCCACCTTCCAACCCGGCAGGAGGGGTTGGCCGTTTCAAGAAAAGGTACCTTAGTGACTGCATTTGGCGATAATCCGGATGGCGCAGGAATCGTTTTACGGCTATGGGAGCAGGCAGGCGAGGTCGGGGATATTACAGTCTCTTTTCCCGAAAAATCGAAATTTGCAAAAGCTACTCCCGTCAACCTTCGCGGAGAGGTGGTGAGTAAGCCTTTTTCTGTTACAGATAACAAGCTCCGTTTTTCCCTGGGGGCATACCAGCCCGCGAGCTTTTTGCTCGAATAATACCTGGTTGGTTACGGAACTTTGGAGGGTTCGTTTGGCTTAATTATTTCCGGGCGTGGTCAAAATTGCTATTTTTGCTTTTGTCTATCTGCAATCCGTCAATATGAAATTTAGTATCGATCACAAGAGTCCTGTTCCTTTGCATATCCAGGCAGAGAACTTATTACGCAACATGATCAACTCTCCGGAACATCTGGATGGGAAGTTCTTGCCGAATGAGGTGGAGCTGGCAAAGCGGTTGGCCATTTCCAGGTCGACCCTGCGCCAGGCACTCAATAAGCTGGTGTATGAAGGACTGCTTATCCGGAAAAAGGGGATCGGTACGAAAGTGACGGAGCCTGTAATTAGTTCAAAATCAAAGAACTGGTTGAGCTTTACGCAGGAGATGAATGCGCGCGGGATTATCGTCAAGAATTTCGAGCTGCATGTGACCTGGGTGACGCCCGACGAGAAAATTGCCAACTTCTTTGATATTGGCACCGATAAAAAGGTGCTGAAATTGGAGCGGCTCCGGGGTAAAGCCGAAGGGCCGTTTGTCTATTTTATCTCCTATTTCCATCCGAGAGTAGGGCTTACAGGCGAGGAGGATTTCAAACGGCCGTTGTACGATATTCTTGAAAAAGACCATATGGTGATCGCCACGCTCTCGAAGGAAGAGGTGAGCGCGATTGCGGCCGACAAGTTCACCGCTGCGAAATTGGAAGTCGAACCCGGAAGTCCCATCCTTTTTAGAAAACGTTTCGTGTTTGACCAGGGCGAGCGGCCTATCGAATACAATATCGGCTACTACCGCGCCGACAGCTTTGTATATACAGTTGAAAGCGTAAGAGAGTAGCCGACATAATCTTCAAACTAATATGGGAGCCACAAGTCCGGACATTGCCGGATGGGTGGCTCCGTTTTGTTAACTGTTATCCTGCACCTGCTTCCCATTTTACTTCGCATTGGCAACGGACTATCGAAAAAGGTCAAAGGAGTATTAACTGACGACGGTAATTGTAGATACATTTACCGCCCTTCTACACGCATAGTTCTACGGATTTTCACTTTTTGTAAAACAGCGTTTACTTATAAAATTCATACAAAATCAATGAATTATTATTTCCGATAATATTTGTATGTTCGATTATATGTTTATATGTTTGTACATATTAAAGTATCATTACGGATAATATCATAAGTGAGTAACGTGAGCCCTGCTCCGATGGCTATTGCATTGCTTCTATTCTAAAAGAAGCGATACAAGAGGCCCGAAAGGACTACCTGGTGAAGCATTGGCGATGGGAGACCGCATGCAAGCTATCCGGAATGTATTGACGTTTATTCATTACCGTTGCATATATCATCAGCAAACCCCAAGAATTTTCGATCATAACCCGCAGGTGTTCCTACCCGCAGGCAGGGACTTTATTAATTAAACTTTCCTTTTATGAGACCAAAACTACTGACTGAAAATGGGCACGGTGCGTCGTGTACCCTATGGGGGATTGCGTTGATGGGGTTTCTCGCCCCGATGGCGTGGGCAAATGCCGGTCCGCTCAGTCGCGCCCCCGGCGTACCGACTACCGGCGAACGGACATCCGGTATTGCCGCACATGCTGCACACCGAAGCCGGGCCGAACAAGCCGTTTCCGGGAAGGTTACGGATGAAAACAATGCCGGGATACCGGGCGTCAATATCCTTGAAAAAGGAACCAACAACGGCGTGGTGTCCGATCAGGACGGGAATTACGCCATCCGGGTGAAGGATGAGAACAGCGTGTTGGTTTTTTCTTACATCGGTTACACGAGCAAGGAGGTCAAGGTTGGCTCGCAGTCGACAATCGCGGTGAAGCTGGATGTGTCGCCCCAGGAGCTCAACGACGTGGTGGTGGTAGGTTACGGCACGCAGAAACGGTCCGAACTGACCAACGCCGTTGTGCAGACAACCGGTGCGGAGATCAAGAAATCCAATGCGGTGTCACTGTCCAACTCGCTTGCGGGCCGTATGGCCGGGGTGTATGTGACGCAGCGGAGCGCTGCGCCGGGTTTCGACGATTCACAGATCCTCGTGAGGGGCGCCAGTACGTATCGTAACACTTCGGCGCTGATCGTAATCGACGGAGTAGCCAACGCCGATCCCGACGGTCTAAACCGCCTCGATCCCAATGATATTGAATCTATTTCTGTGTTGAAAGACGCTTCTGCGGCTATTTACGGTTCGCAATCGGCAGGAGGGGTTATTCTTGTTACGACCAAAAGAGGGACTACCGGAAAGCCCGCATTCGACTTTTCTACGACACAATCATGGCAATCACCGACGATGAAAGTGAAGTCGGCTGATGCATTCCAGTACATGAAGGTACTAAACGACAGAAGAGCGCTGGAAGGAACGCCCCCCGACTTCCCCGATGCATTGGTCGAGGCATTCAAGACCGGCCAGCGCAGGCCGGAGAACTGGTGGAATGCCCTGATCGGCCCGCCCGTCAGGCAAACACGTTACTCGCTCACCATGCGGGGCGGGACCGACCGGGTGAGGTATTTCTTGTCGTTGGGTACGGCTTCGCAAGGTGGTATCCTGCGTGGCGACACCAAATCGAAGCTGCGGCAATACAACGTGAGAAGTAATATTGATGTAACTGTAACCAAAGACTTTGAAGTTGGCCTCGATCTTTCGGTTCGTGAAAAATATACCCAAACGCCCCAGGGCGGTCCCGGCGGGGAAGTGGGCGCGCTGGCAAGTACCAGTCCGTTGCAGGAAGCCTATATTGGTGGAGACTACCGGTATCCAGGTGAAGGATGGTCGCATTTGAACCCGGCCGCCCGCCTGCAAAGTCCGGGCTACCGCAGATACAAGGCCGATGTGGCCAGCGGAACGCTGCGGGCCAAGTATAGCATCCCGTTCGTGAAAGGATTGGCGCTCGATGGCTATTTGTCGCTTGTCAAAACGGTGGATTACAATAAGCAGTTTAACTACGTATGGCCTTATTATGAGCGGGCTCCGGATGGATCTATCGTAAAAAAGCAATCCAGAACGGTGGAGGACATTGGTCTGCGGGAGGACTTCAAACAAAGTTTGCGTACGACCGGAAACGTGAAACTCTCGTACGCCACGACGTTCGCCAGGGACCATAAAATAAGCGCATTTGTGGCCTATGAGCAGATGAGCTATAACGACAACCTGTTTTGGGCACAGCGCCTTGGTTACGATTCGCCGCTCATCGACCAGCTTTTTGCCGGAAGTACCAACCGGGCGAACTGGAATAATGATGGTACCGCCACGGAATCGGGCCGCCAGAACTTTTTCGGTCGTGTGAGCTATGACTTCAAGGAAAAATACCTCTTTGGTTTTAGTGCGAGATACGACGGCTCTCCGATTTTCCCGAAAGAGACCCGTTTTGGATTTTTTCCGCAAGTCTCGGCTGGGTGGGTGATCAGTAACGAAGCATTTATTCCTAAGAATGTCATCAGTAATCTGAAATTGAGAGCATCCTGGGGGCGACTGGGTAACGACCGGGTGAATCCGTTCCAGTACATCGCTGCCTATGGCTATGACGCCGGTTGGGTAGTGAATGGGGTGGATGCCCGCGGGATTGCCGTGAAGTCGACGCCGAACCCGAATATCACGTGGGAAGTGAGCGAAAAGACCGATTTGGGTCTGGAAGCGGCATTTTTGAATAACCGCCTGACGTTCGAGGCCGATATTTTCAAAAACAAAACTTCCAATATTCTCGGCAGAAGGCAGGCTTCGATTCCCAGCTACACCGGTTTGATCCTGCCGGATGAGAACATTGGTAAGATGAACAGCCAGGGTATCGAATTGCAGGCGGGCTACCGGCACAACTTCTCGAATCTCACGCTGCGTATCAACGGAAATATCTCACATAACAAAAACGAGATTGTCTATTTCGATGAAACCCCTCAGGCCGAGCCTTATCAGAAGCTGGAAGGGCAGCCGTTCGGCTCGCGCCTGGTTTACAAGGCCATCGGCATTTACCGGACGCAGCAGGATCTGGACAACAGCGTGAAATATCCGGGCGCGACTTTGGGCGGGCTGATTTTTGCCGACCTGAACAACGACGGTAAAATCGACAGCAACGACCGTTACATGTTCAATACCACTAATAATACCGATGCTACTACCGGGGTTACGACGATTTTCCCGAGTACGCAATATGGCGTGAGCGTAGGATTGAATTACAAAGACTTCGACCTGACGATGTTGCTGCAAGGCCAAAGTGGCGCTAAGTTCCGTTTGAGCACGGGATTCAACTCCGGTGCGGGAGGTAATGGTCTGGAATACGTAGCGCTGAACAGTTATTCCAAAGAGAATGTGAATGCCGAACTGCCGATGATCGCTCCGACAGGTCTTGCCAATTCGGACAGCGACTTCTATTACCATAAGGCGACCTGGATGCGCATGAAAAACATGCAGCTGGGTTATACGCTTCCCAAAAGCCTGCTTTCGAAAGCAAGGATTACCGCTCTGCGGATCTATGTTTCAGGGGATAATGCATTCATGCTCTTCAATTCGCTTAAAAAGTATGGCAATGGTGACCCTGAATTCCTGAGCGGAAACGGTGGTGCGTATCCTAATATGAAGACCCTGAGCTTCGGCCTCAATCTTACTTTCTAATTCAGATAACCTATGAAATATTTAGTTATAAAAAATCAGGTAATGAAGCGGGCATTAACGATGTCGATCGTCGGCATCATTGCTGCGGCTACTTCCTGTAACGTGCTCGACAAGAAGCCGCTGGACGCGATATCGGATGAGGCGGTATTTAATGATGCGGTCTTTCTTCAAAACTATGTGTACAACATCTATAACGGGATCAAGCCGCCCTGGGCGCCTGGTACCGGCGGCTATGATGCGCTGACGGACATAGCCGTGAACCAACCCGAAACCCATGAGCGTTCGGCAGGTATCCGCAACTACATTGAAGGGAATATGACCGCGGACAATGTTTCGGATCTGGCCGCGATGCAGGATGGCACGCCGCTTTGGAATTATGAATACGGCTTTATCAGAAAGGCAAACGTATTTTTTGAGAATATCGAGAAATCGAGCATTCCCGCCGATAAACTGGATCCCATGAAGGGCGAGGTACATTTCCTGCGGGCGTGGATGTATTTCGAATTAATGCGAACATTTGGTGGCGTACCCATTATTACAAACAGTTTTCAGCTGAACTCGGAGAGCTTTGATGTGCCCCGGAATACGTTCGATGAATGCGCGAAGTTTGTATTGGAAGAGTCGGATAAGGCTATCGGATTTTTGAACGGGGTGCCGGTCAATACCGGCAAGATCAGCAAAGCGGCTGCCATGGCGCTCAAAGCGAGGGTATTGCTTTTTCTGGCAAGTCCGCTCAACAATCCTTCCAATGATATGGCTAAATGGAAAGCCGCCGAAACGGCTACCAAGGCCGTTCTGGACCTGGGATTTACACTGCACCCCGAATATGCAGCGCTGTTCAAAAAGCCCTTGAAGACGGATGAGACCATTTTCGGGAAGTCGTTTACGCCTGCTACCCGGATACCCGGCTGGGGGTACAATTACGACTACTGGCCCAGTGGTTTCGACGCGCAGCAGCGGATTGTACCGACGCAGAATTTTGTAAATATGTTTCAGATGACCAACGGCGAGTATCCCTATCTGGCCGACGGCGTGACAGTGAATGCGGCTTCGGGTTACGACCCGCAGAAACCGGAGAAAAACCGCGATCCGAGGTTCTATGACGCGGTGATTTATCCCGGAGCAGGGCCGCTGAATATCGTCGATGGTTCGAAAAGTACTGAGCGCTTGTACGAATATTGGGAAGACGCCAACCCCAACCCTGACAATGCGCCTCCTTATATCAATCCCAATAAGGTTGATCCTAAAAATGGCCAAAATCTGTTCGACTTCGGCCGCGATTCGAAAACCTATTGGGTAAAAGGCCTTACACCTTTCCATTGGCGGGTTCAAACGGGTTACACTTTCAAAAAGACCGACGATTTTGTCGGGCCGCGTGCGAGCTTTGATTATGACTATAACCAGGTAGTCGTGTTCATGAGGTTGACCGAGTTTTACCTGAATTACGCCGAAATCCAGATAGCGTTGGGTAATGAGGCTGTTGCGAGGGAATACATCAACAAGGTTAGAAAGCGGGCGTCGGTAAATATGCCCGATGTCAAAAGTACCGGCGCTGAGCTGGTGAGGGTATACCGGAACGAAAGGGCTATCGAGCTGCACTTGGAGGATTCCCGCTTCTTCGACCTTATGCGTTGGAAAGCGGCCCCTGGGAATGTGGATATCGCGGTCAGAGGCCTTACGAAAGTTACCATGGACTGGACCGGTGCCAAGCCAGGTGATGCTTTGGGGAAATTATCCTATACCTACGGCGTAATTCCCGAAGCCGAGGTACGCAAGCCGTGGAAAGGCGACCATTACTATCTGTTTCCGATCCCGAATACGGAAATCCGGAAAAGCAATGGCGCGCTTAAACAGAATCCTGGCTATTGATCAGGCACAAATTTCTAATAGAGTGAATTAGTAAATAGTTGAGGTATTTGGGACCAATGGCGGGGCATACCCGCCATTGGTTTTTATAGACGGTTTCAATAAAAACTCGTGCTGCGCACGTGCGGAAAGGGTTCGGCAGCTGGCAGGAATGAGCCTTCCAGTGTATGTATATTGTGTATTTTAATATGTATATACATATCATACATATTGGCTGAATTTCGACAAAAAATTTCTGTTTCTCTTAGAGCTTGTAGAAGTAAAACACAAAACGATATCTGATATTTATTTTGTAATTAATTTAAAATCAACTGGTTGAGTTCAAAATGTATTATTTTTGTATGTTGATTTAATGCAACTTTTTTGACTGTTAGTGATATGTTTGTATATTTGAACATATATTACAAAGTCCCTTATGGAAGCGCCAAATGTAAGTCTGGGGTTGGATGTCGGAGGAAGTCATGTTACGGCCAGTGTCGTGGATATGTCTTTCACCGGAGAGCGGTCGCTTTCGATGGTGCGAAAGGAAATAGATAGCTTCGGTGCTGCCTCGGAGATTGTGGCTGCGATCGCTGATTGTATCACGGAGGCGCTCGCGGGCAGGGAGCCGGTTGCCGGAATCGGGATCGCATTTCCAGGGCCTTTCAACTATGCCAGAGGGATTTGTACAGTCCTTCACGTAGGTGGGAAGTTCGAGCGCATGTTCGGGCTGCACCTCGGGCAGGCGCTTAAAGATGCTACCGGTATGCCCGATACTGCGTTCCGGTTTTTCAATGATGCGCATTGTTTTGCGGTTGGCGCTTATGCGCGGAATAGGCTGGAAAGTAAACGAACCGTTTTCCTTACGCTAGGATCGGGTTTCGGATCGTCGTTCATGGAGAACGGTGCGCTGGTGACACATCATAACGCATTGCCCGGGTCGGGTGCATTCTACAATGAGCCTTTCGGGGAATCCATTGCCGACGATTATTTTTCAACGCGCTGGTTCCATCATGCCTACAAGCAGGCCACCGGGCAGGCTATCAAGGATGTTCGTGAACTGGCTGAAATGGACTCGGAAGTTTCGAAAGGCATATTTCATGAATTTGGTGCCAACCTAGGCAGGTTTTTGCTTCCATGGCTGAAAAAGTTCGGATGCGATGAGCTGGTGATCGGCGGTAACATCGCGAAAGCAGGTCATTTGTTTCTCAATGCACTAGAAAACCAGTTGAAACCACTTGATTGTAAAGTACGTGTGGTTTTTTGTGATGATACCGAAGCATGCATCCTTACGGGCGCCGCCTGCCTGGCGAACCGGGAAGGAGAGGCCTCTGACAATGCTGTTGAGAGCACGGACCCTGCATTTGATACCGGTCTTCTGGTCGAGCGGCTGCGTCATGAAAAGACAGCGACGATCGATGGTTTTGAAGTGCGTTCGTGGGAATTTGTCCGGCAGAAGCTGCATGCGGCGCTGACAGCCGCCGGACGGAATGTGCTTTGGTACGACATAGACGCCTGTCTTAAAACCCCTGCCGCCGATGAAAGGCATTTGGGGGACGGATTTCATTCATTAGATGATCAGAAAATGAGGGTGCTGCGCCCTGATACTTCCGCGGATTTGTGTATTGTTTACGGCACTGGTGCTGCTTTGTGCGGTTGGGAGGGAAAACTGGTGAACCTCAATTCCGACCTTGAAATGAAACCCGTCTGCTGATCGAAAGCTGACATTGAAGAAAGCCCTTAATCGAAGAACATCTTGCAAACACAACAAGTAAAACACTTTACCTTTCTCATTACGCTCATCGCGGCGTTGGGAGGCTTTCTGTTCGGGTTCGATATGGCCGTGGTGAGCGGGATCATCGAGCCGGTCAGGACGCAATATGGCTTGTCGGCGGCAGAAGAGGGACTGTTTGTTTCGTTTGCTTTGCTGGGCTGCATTATAGGGGTTGCATTCTCGGGTTACCTGGCCGATAAAACAGGCAGGAAAAAAGTGCTGTTTGTAGCGGCCCTGCTCTTTTTGGTAAGTGCCATAGGATTTTCATTTTCAAATACTTATACCATCCTCATTATATTCCGCATCATGGCTGGTGCGGGAGTGGGCGTGGCTTCCAATGTGTCGCCGCTCTACATTTCGGAGATAGCACCCGCGCCGAAACGCGGCGGGCTTGTTACATTCTATCAACTGGCGATCACGATAGGCGTGCTGGCGGCGTACATCAGCAACTTGTTCCTGCACCGGTACTCGCTCGCACATGAGGGCTCGGGAAGCGGCGTTTTGCATTGGCTGTTTGTGGAAGAGGTGTGGCGCGGGATGTTTTTTGTGAGCGTGATCCCGGCGGCGGTATTTTGTGTGTTGCTCGTGACAGTGCCGGAAAGCCCGCGCTGGCTCGCCAAGCACGGCAGAAACGAAGAAGCACTCGGGATCCTGGTGAAAATAAATGGGGAGGATGAGGCTCGCGCCGAATTCGGGGCAATAAAGGAGGCTTTCACCCAAAGAGAAGGGGGCGTCAAAGAACTGGTGCAATATCCGTTGCGTGGCTTGCTGGTGATGACCATGGTTCTCACCGCCCTTTCGCAGTTCAGCGGAATCAACGGCGTGGTATTCTACGGCCCGACGATCCTCCGGTCCGCCGGTATCGTGATCGGCGATGTGCTGCTGTACCAGGTAATGCTAGGCCTGGCCAGCATGGTATTCACGTTGATAGCGATCTGGAAGGTCGATACGTTGGGGCGGAGATCGTTATACCTGATGGGCTCTGCCGGGGCGGCGATATCGCTTGCATTAACCGGCCTGTGCTTTGCCTATGGCATTAATGGATGGGGTATGCTGGTATGCATCATGCTGTTCCTGCTTTTTTTCGCCTTCTCGCTCGGGCCGTTGAAGTTTGTCATTGCTACGGAAGTATTTCCAAATCATATCAGGGGAACTGCGTTGTCTATCTGCATCATGACGATGTGGGTGTCCGACTGGATTGTAAACCTGCTTTTCCCGGTCATGCGCGACGGGCTGGGCGTGGCTAACACATTTTTCGTTTTCTCTTTCTTCTGCGTGTGCTCGTACGTGTACGCGAAGCGGAAGCTGTTTGAAACGAAAGGAAAGCGGCTGGAAGAAATAGAGCAGTTCCTGAGTTCGGAGACTGTGAAAGGAGAAGTAAAGATTAGTTGATTGTGTAAAAAATTGCAAATGAAAAAGAAGTTCTTGTATCTGGGAGTACTATCCGGCGCCGTTGCTTTTCTGGCGGTTTCCTGTTTCAAAAAGAACGGCGTGTTACAGTCTCAGTCGGGTGGAGAAGCTGTGAGTTATAATTTCGACATCCGGCCCATTTTGTCCGATAAATGTTTCGCATGCCACGGCCCCGATGCCAAAAAGCGGGAGGCTGGCCTCCGGCTTGACATTGCCGAAAGCGCTTATTCAAAGCTGAAAGATGGCAAAGGTGTGGCGATTTTCCCGGGTAAGCCGGAGCAGTCGGAGGTATACCGGAGAATTACATCGCCCGACCCGTCGTATCAAATGCCGACGCCTGAGTCGCACCTGGGTTTGCTGAATGAGCATGAAATAGGGCTGGTGAAAAAATGGATCGAAGAAGGTGCCAAGTATGAGCGGCATTGGGCATTCACTACGCCGGTTTTGCCCGCGGTTCCCGAAGTTTCCCAAGAAGATTGGCCGAAAAACGAAATAGACAATTTCGTTTTGCATAAAATGGAAGGCGCAGGATTGGCACCAAACGATGAAGCCGCCAAAAGCTATTTGTTGAAAAGGGTGGCATTGGATCTGACGGGCCTGCCGCCGACGGTCGAAATGCAGAAGCAGTTCGAAGCTGACCAAAGCGACAATGCCTACGAAAGAGTAGTGGACCAGCTACTGGCGAAAAAGGCCTACGGTGAGAAAATGGCCGTTCATTGGCTGGATGTGGCGCGTTATGCCGATTCGTACGGTTACCAGGACGACGAAGTGCGCACCCAATGGCCGTGGCGCGACTGGCTGATCAATGCATTCAACAAGAATATGAAGTACGACCAGTTCCTGATGTGGCAAATCGCGGGCGATATGCTACCCAATGCGAACAAGGAGCAGATACTGGCCACCGCTTTTTTCAGAAACCATAAATACACGGAAGAGGGCGGCGTGATCCCGGAAGAATACCGGATCGAGTACAATATCGACAAAACAAAAACTTTCAGTACCGGGGTGCTGGGGCTCACCGTCGAATGCGCGCAATGCCACGACCACAAGTATGACCCTATTTCGCAGGAGGATTATTACCGGCTGTTCGCATTTTTCAACAACTCTAAAGAGGTTGGTTTTGAAGGGGATATTTCGCAGACAAAGCCTGCCAAGAACCCGATCATGACCATTTCGGATGAGGAGGCGAAGACGTTGCTGTCGTTCATCAACAGGCCGGATACGAGCCGCCTGATGGTATCGGTGCTGGGCGACCTGGATACGCTGCGCCCGACGCATATCCTCAACCGCGGTTCGTATGACGCGCCGGGCAGGGTAGTTACCGCTTCGGCATTACCCGCGGTGATGCGTTTTGATACCCTTAAACTACCCCAAAACCGGTTGGGACTAGCCAAATGGACGACCAGCAAAAGCAATCCGCTCACTGCCCGGGTCTTTATCAATCAGATATGGCAGGAATTTTTCGGAAGAGGCATCGTGAAGAGTACGGGAGATTTTGGCATGCAGGGCGACTTACCTACCAATCCCGCATTGCTCGACTGGCTTGCCGTCGACTTCATGAACCACGGTTGGGACATTAAAAGGCTTGTCAAGCAAATTGTCACTTCGGCGACCTACCGGCAATCCGCCAGGGTTACCGACGAAAAGTTGAAAGCCGATCCCGAAAACATTTACCTCTCTCGCGGCCCGCGCTACCGCCTGCCTGCGGAGCTCGTACGTGATATGGTACTCTCGACCAGCGGTTTGCTGAACCCCAAAATAGGAGGCCCCAGCGTAAAACCCTACCAGCCGAAAGGCTTGTGGGAGGCGGCTACTTCGGGACGCGGTACCCTGCGCACTTACCAGCAGGACAAAGGCGATGCATTGTACCGTAGAGGAATGTACACGTTCATCAAGCTCACCGTGCCGCCGCCGTCGATGATCATTTTCGATGCCAGCAACCGAGACCATTGCGAGGTGAAAAGGTCCAAGACCAATACACCTCTGCAAGCGCTGGTGATGCTGAACGACCCAACCGTGCTCGAAGCCTCGCGTGTGATGGCCGAGCGCCTGGTCGCGAAGTCGACCGACATCGAGGGTAATATCCGTTCGTCGTTTCGGGCGATCGTTTGTCGCCAGCCGACCGATAAGGAAGTAGAACTGCTCAAAAAATATTACAATGAAGAGGCTTTCATGTTCTCGAGACAAAAAGACAATGCCGCCAAAGTCTTGAATGTAGGTGAATTCCCGCACGAGACAAAAGCCGACAAGGTACGTGCAGCAGCATTGATGCGCGTGATCAACACCCTGTACAACATGGAGGAGACGATTACGAAGAGTTGATGCGGCTGTCGGCTTTCGGCAGTCGGCTGTCAACTCTTTTAAAACAGCTAAACAATCGAATGCCGAAAGCTGATTGCCGAAAGCCCCAAAAACAAAGTTTTTAATTAAAAAAAAGGCTGACAGCCGATAGCTGACAGCCGATAGCCAAATATGGAAAAGCCAATATTCGACTACGGAATAAACACCACACGGAGGCATTTTTTGTCCAAGCTCAGCCTCGGCCTCGGCAGTGCGGCCCTGGGATCGCTGCTCATACCGGACCTTTTCAAAGGCGGCGGCGGTGAGCCGGATGTGAACGAACTGATGGCAGGCCTGCCGCATTTCGCTCCGAAAGCAAAGCGGGTAATCTATTTGTTTCAAAACGGCGCGCCCTCGCAGCTCGATCTGTTCGACTACAAGCCGATGCTCAACAAAATGCACGGGCAGGACCTGCCGGAATCGATCCGGGGCGGGCAACGCCTGACGGGTATGACCGCCAATCAGGCCAAGTTTCCTCTGGCTGGCTCGATTTTCAATTTCAAACAGCACGGAAAGAGCGGTGCCTGGATGAGCGAGTTGCTGCCACACATGGCCGGCATTGCGGACGATCTTTGTATTATCAAAACCCTTAATACCGAAGCTATTAACCACGACCCGGCGTTGACTTTCTTCCAGACCGGCGCACAGGTGGGGAACAGGCCGAGCTTCGGTGCGTGGCTGAGCTACGGGTTGGGCAGCGAAAATCAGAATTTACCGGGTTTCTGCGTGCTGCTTTCACGCGGGAAAGGCAATGGCCAGGGTGTTTATTCCAAACTCTGGACCAACGGCTTCCTGGATTCGGTACACCAGGGCGTGCAGTTCAGCAGCGGGGAAAACCCGGTGTTGTATCTCAATGACCCCGACGGGATGGACCGTACCCAGCGCCGCAAAATGCTCGATAACCTGGCCGAACTGAACCAGGGCACATTCAACGACTTCGGCGATCCGGAAATCACTGCCAAAGTACAGCAGTATGAAATGGCGTTCCGTATGCAGACGGCCGTTCCGGAAATCACCGATATGAGCAAAGAGCCCGAATCGATCGTGAAAATGTATGGTCCGGAATGCCTTGTACCCGGTACTTATGCTGCGAACTGCCTTCTGGCGCGGAAACTTTCCGAACAGGGCGTGCGGTTCGTGCAGCTTTACCACCAGGGATGGGACAGCCATGGCGGGCTGCCGACGGAGATCAAAGGGCAATGTATGGATGTGGATCAGGCTTCGGCTGCATTGGTTACCGATCTTAAACAACGCGGCTTGCTGGACGAAACGCTCGTGATCTGGGGTGGGGAGTTCGGGCGTACTAATTATTGCCAGGGAACGCTCACTAAAGACAACTACGGCCGCGACCACCACCCAAGGGCGTTCACAGTGTGGATGGCCGGCGGAGGTATCAAGCCGGGCATTGTGTACGGCGAGACCGACGAGTTTGGGTATAATATTGTCAAAGACCCGGTCCACGTCCACGATTTTCACGCGACTATTCTCAACCAATTGGGACTGGATCATGAAAAGCTGGTGTACAAGCATCAGGGCCGCCGCTATCGCCTCACGGACGTAGCCGGTAAGTTGGTGAAAGGAATTATTGCGTAAAGTACAAACCTCTAATACAGTGAGTAGAATTTTGTCGGATTGGAAAGGGTACGTCTACAACATTGCCTTCTTCCTGAATGGATTGCTCGTATTTCTGTTGTTCTTCGAAAGCCGGTTCGCCGTTCCGCAATGGATGCAGGCTTTGGGGAGAATGCACCCGCTCGTGCTGCATTTTCCATTGGTGGTACTGATTCTTTACAGCCTATGGGTAATGATTGTACGGAAGCCGGATTCTCCTGCCTGGAATGAGGGGCTGGCCGACAGCCTGCTGGTTATTGGTACGGTTACTGCTGCGGTGGCTGCATTTTCCGGATTTGTGCTGTCGCACGAGGAAGGTTACGAGTCGGATACATTGCTTTGGCATAAATGGCTGGGCATTGCCATTTCCATTGCGGCGGTGGTTTGGTACGGGATAAGAAAATCCCTGTTGCCGTGGACGGCCGGTGCAAAGGTGGTTGCCGGGGCATTCCTGGTGCTGCTTTTTGTAGGTGGGCACCTGGGCGGAAATCTTACCCACGGTGAGGACTTCCTCATTTCCCCGCTAGGACCGTCGGCCGAACCGGCTCAGCACGTGGCTTTCGAGGAAGCCAAAGTGTACGAGCATCTGGTGAAACCGGTGATCGAGCAGAAATGTCTTTCCTGCCACAATGAGGAGAAATCGAAAGGCGGATTGCAAATGCAGACGGAAGCCCTGCTTAAAAAAGGCGGAAAAGGCGGCATGCTCTGGGACACTACCAAGGCAGACCTGGGCTTGCTGATCAGCCGTCTGCATTTGCCGCTGGATGATAAAAAGCATATGCCGCCGCGCGGTAAGGTGCAATTGACGGAAGAAGAAGTGGTACTGCTCGCGGCCTGGGTCAAAAGCGGTTCGCGCTTCGATCAACTCGTGAGCTCCCTGCCGCCCCAGAACCCCGTGTATTCCTACGCGCAGAATGTACTGGGCGGGGACCGTACGGAGGAACAATACACATTCAGTGCGGCCTCGGCCGACGAGGTGAAGAAACTCAATACCAACTACCGGCTCATCAAGCCATTGTCCGCAGGATCTCCGGCACTATTCGTGAATTTTTACAACAGGGCGAATTTCAAAAGCCAGGACATCGAAGGCCTGCTGCCATTGAAAGACCAGATCGTTTCCATGGATTTGAGCAAAATGCCTGTGAAGGACGAAGATCTCAAAACACTGGCCAAATTTCCCGAGCTGCGCAGGCTGATACTGAACTTTACGGACATTACCGGCGGCAACCTGACGGAGCTGAAAAAGCTGGCCAATCTGCGGGAACTTTCGTTGAGCGGTACCGGCATTACCATGGCGCACGTCAAATCGCTCGAAGGTTTCCCGGCGCTTAAAAGGGTTTATCTGTGGAGCACGGGCATTAGCCCGCAAGAGCTGGAAACTTTGAAAAAAGGACAGAAAATTGCATTTGAAACTGGTTTCCGCAGCGATACCCTGGTAATGGCGCTCAACCCGCCGGTAATCGTCAACGAAAAGCAGCTGATAGGCAAGGGGGAAACGGTCGCTATGAAGCACCAGATCGCGGGTACCGTCATCCGCTATACGCTGGATGGCTCCGAGCCCGATAGCGTCAGTTCGCCTGTTTACGACAAGCCTATTGCTATCAACCGAAACTTAAAGCTCAAAGCAAGGGCATTCAGGAAAGGATGGTACGGTAGCACAGAAGTGAGCAAGCTGTTTTTCAAAGAAGGTTTCCACGTCGACAGCGTACAACTGATCACGCCGGTCGACCAGCGGTACCATGCCAAAGGCGCCGCTTCGATCTCCGACGGCAAGGTCGGCGACACCGAGCGGGTGAGCGGCACCTGGCTGGGATATGTCGAGAATGATTTCCAGAGCTATCTGTTCTTCAAAAAGCCGGTGAAAGCCAGTGTGGTGACAGTGAGTACATTGCGGAGCTTCGGAAGCTTTATTTTTGAGCCTACCAGGATTGAAGTATGGGGCGGTGCCGATCCGAAAACCTTGAAGTTATTGAAAGTGATCACCCCGGGCGTGCCGGCGAAAGATATTCCGGGCACGGAGAATATTGTGTATGAAGCCGGATTTGAGCCACAGCAACTGAGCTGCATCAAGCTCGTTGCGAAACCGCTTGCGAAAATACCTGCATGGCACTCGGGCAAAGGCAATAAAGGTTGGCTGTTTGTCGACGAAGTAATCGTAAATTAAAGGCTGTTATGGCATAATCATGCTATTTAGTCCATTAGGTTAATCGGTGATGCATAAGCCCGCAGATCGTTGATTTGCGGGCTTTTATAATAAAAAGGCCCGCAGCTTTTGCCACGGGCCTGATTTGTTAATGTACCGATCGTTTGAGTGTGCAGAATGGCCTGCTGTTTTTACCGTCCAGGTCAGTTTGGAAGAGTTTCCAGGTATCCTTGTCGAGTTCTTCGAGATGGAACTGGTTTGCAGGATCGGCCAGCTGCTTTTTGACCCATCTTGGAAATGCGTCGGCAGCCCGGGCATTTTCCCATGTTCTGATGGCCTTGAAAATCGCATATTTTTCTGTGCAGGCTTCCACATCCTTTTGGTTGATTTGGAGGCTGTAAGTAGAGCCAATGCCCACGGAAATAGCCTGAATATGCTCATACTGCGCCACGGTGGAGCCTGCCTTGATCGGGAAGTTGCCGCCCATGCCGGACGGAAAGAAATTGGCGTAGGTTACATCACGCAGATCTTTTCCCTGGCTGGTACTGCTGCCCCATTCCCGAGTCTCGACATCGTAAAGATTTTTGCCACCACCCACATTCCAGATGCTCTGGTAATGCCACGAGCCTTCTGAAAGCGTAGATCCAGTGAAGCGGATGTACGGCACCCCCAGGGCTTTGGCTTTATCGAACATGTGGTGGAAAAAGCGTTTGACGGAGTAGTAACCGTGGCCGTTGTTGAACAAAAACTCCTGACCATCGAAATCGTAATAGGCCAGGCCGTTTACCTTGCAAAGGGTCGCGTAGTACTCGGCGATCTGATCTTGTAGCTGCATATTGGGGATCAGCCCGTCATAACCGTAGTTGATCGTCACTTGCAGCTTATAAATGGTGTCGCCTGCCGCATGGCTGGCGGTAGCGGTGTTCCAGTAGCCGCGTTTCACGTTCAGGAGCCGGTAGGGCGCCTCTTTGGAAACGCCCAGGTAGTGAATGAGCTCCTTGCCGATTTTGATCATGTTGAGGTTCTTGCAATGGCCTTCCCAACTGGCTATTTCATCGAGGTATTGCGGATCGTTGATGAATATCAGTGTATCGGAGGCTCCGATGTTTTTTGTCAGAATGCGCTTTTGCTGGTAGCAAAGGCTATCACTCGGAAATGGGCTGGCATCCTGCGTACCGGGCGCGAGGGCGGTGGTAATGGGCGTGCGGCCGATGATAATACCCAGCCGGGCGGCGATTTCGGACAGTTCTTTGTGCGATTTGTTCCCGGCCGCCATCTTCAACGGCTTTTTCTCGAAATTCTTCCCGTCGATATATCCTCCGTTACTACGATCGGGGCGGATAAAACCCTGGTCGTAAAGGCTGATGGCCTTGAAGCCCAACTGATGCGTGTACGGTACAATGCTATCGTACACGTTGCCGCTTGTGAGCACGTCGGGCGTGTAGGCGGAAGGGTCCTTGACCCATTTGCCATTGAAAGTAGGGTAGGGCAAGCCTTCGGACAAGACGATATTTTGTATTACATCCAGCAACGCGGTACTATCGGGGCTTCCCCAGAATGCTACGGAGGATCCTACATAATCGATGCCCGGCAGCGGCTGTACGTCCAGGTGGTTGGGAATGTTGGCCTCCATATTCGGGATTAGGGAGAAGAATACGGTCCGTTTGGGAGCCCTGTCCCTCGAATTGTATGCAATGGATATTCTCCCTTGTCGGTCGATCTGCGCGGCGTTGCCATACAGTATCCGGTAATAAGGCTCCTTATGCGCGTAAAATGCCACATCGCTGATACCGTCGCCGCCGATAGGGAACACCTGGCCCTCGTGCAGGTGCGCAGGAAGCGGGAAACGTTTTTTGTCGGGACTGTGGATGATGTACTGGAATGGCGCGGCATCGGCCACGGTTTCGGACGTGCCACCGAGGGTGTTATCATTGAGCGCAAGCATTCCGATGGCGTAGTTGACAGCTTCGCTCGTATCGCGCGCCACGCCGATGATTTCTCCGAAGAGGTTGGTGATATTGGTATGGTAGGAGCCCCATTGCACATTGTCGATACCGTTACGCGGAGTGAGCGATTGCAGCGTCAGTTTGAAGTATTTTTCATGAGGGACCAGCGAAACCGTAGCCACCGAACCATTGGGATAATGCAACGTGACTGCCTGTTTGTTTTGATTAAAAATGGCTTTTATCGGCTGGTAATACTTGTTCTTTTTACTGTCAAACAGGGACAGCAACGGCGACGGCTTGTCGGCAGGGCTGAACTCGCGCTGGTTCGGTTTTCCCGTGACGTTTTTCATACTGGTGATCCATCCCTTATTGTTGATATGGATTTTAAAATAACGGGTATTGAAATCGTGCTGGGCATGGGAATAGGACGCCAGAAGAACGGCAATCAGGCTTAAAATAAGTGTTTTGGAAATCTGAAATCGCATAGCCGGGTAATTATGATTAAACACGCATTCCGAAAGGTAAAACCTTTATAAAAAAGCGATGATGCCTATTCTCTCGAAGTAAGCATCATCGCCCCAGGGACCTGCTTTTATTATTATTCTAACGGATTAAATGTTCCACCCCATTCCGCATTTTGCTTCAACACGGAACTGGCTTCCAGGTTCTTCTGGCTGAGCGGGTAAAACCAGTGGTTCTGATCGAGATTGTACTTGTATTGCGGATCGCCGTCAAGGTTTTCGATGAATACGGCCGTGAATTTTTTGCGAACGGCCGCATTTGAAATATCATCCGTCCATTCAATTTTTTCTCCATCCTTCAACACAAAATAGATACCCTGACGGAACTTCGTTTGGTTGACCAGGTCAAACCGCTTCCATCTCCGCAGATCGCCCCAGCGCTTGTTCTCGAACGCGAATTCTACAAACCGCTCGCTGATATAAGCCTCCCTGATTTCGGCCTGAGAGGCAGCCGCGATCCCATATTTGCCCGCTGCGCCCGGCGTGATGCCTGCCCGCGCGCGAATGTCCTTCAATACCTGCAATGCTTCATCGGCCTTGCCAGCTTCATTCGCGGCTTCGCCATAGTTCATCAGCACTTCCGCGAACCGTATTTCCACCCAGTCGGTTGCTGCATTGCCGATGACCGTGCTGGTGAGCGTGTTGTCAAGTCCCTTGATCTCGAAGAAGCCCGATACACCCGCGCCGATCGTTACAGCCTTCTGGTCGCTGGCAAGCGATATGTATTTGAAACCACCGGGAGCACTGGCGTCCGCCGCTTTTCTCCACGCGCTCCAGTACCGCGTGCCGGTAGGAAGGTCGGGTGTAGGGTAAGGTGTTCCGCCGGTGAAGATGGTCGCATAGAACCGGTCGTCGCGGTTGGTCACGAAATCAGTCATGTACTGCTCGTTGTAAGCAGGATCGTTCAAAAGTTTTGCCGGATCAAACTGCATGGGTGAGCCGTCCTTTTTGGGATATGCGTGCAGCAATGGCAGCAGCGGCTGGTTTCGGTTCGCGTCCCCCTGCGTGAGCGGCTGCGGGCGGATGCCAGCCTGGTTGAACGGGTGATCGGGGTAAGAAAATTGATTCACCATAATTACCTCCTTATTTCGCTCCTGTTTCCAAATTTGCCCGTAAGCACCGAGAAGGCCTTTTCCCTGCGCTTTCAGGAAGTCTACGGCCGCTTTGTTGGCTTCATAAGCTTTCTGCCACCGCGACGGGTCGTTCGACGGGTTGAATAGCGGGCTCGCGTACCAGAGCAGCACTTTGCCTTTGAGGGCCATGGCAGCACCCTTGTCAATGCGCCCATAGTTGGCATTATCCCATTGATCGGGCAGGGAGGCGATGGCCGCATCCAGGTCCGCAATGATCTGCGTCACGCATTCCGAGGTTTTGTTGCGGGGGATGAATAGGCTTTCCTTGTTGGACGGGTCCTGCGGATTCAAAATCAGGGGCACACCTCCGAAAGTGACGACTTTACCGAAGTAATCCCATGCACGCCAGAAAAGCGCCTGGCCGGTCATCTGCTTCTTTTTCTCCTCGGAAAGTACGGTGGGAGATACGGTAGGCAGCTTCGCGAGGAAAAAGTTGATCTTGTCGATATTGGTGTAAACCAGGTCCTGACCATCGGAGGCGACGCTGATGATGCCCCTGAGGTAATTTCCCATCGAACCGGGCGCATTCATGGCTTCGTCGCTGCTGTTGCCATTCACTGGCCACGACGGGATCATATTGCCGTGGATGTCAGTCAGAAATGCATTGATCAGCTTTTCGTCGTTCCAGACGTTGTCGGGGTTGATGGCGCCGGTGTTGACGTAGTCGAGATCGGGCGTGCAGGCCTGGGGAAGGGCACCCACCGCCAGGCAGAACAATGAGAGTTTTATTATATGTTTACGCATGATGAAATCCTTTTGAAGGGTCAGAATGTGACATTGATACCAAAGTTGAAACTACGCATGACGGGATATGCAAATCCGTTTTCAATTTCAGGATCGTAGTAAGAGAATTTGGTGAGGTTGAACAAATTGGTCCCCGAGAAGTAAAACTTCACACTTTCCAAAGCCTTGTTGTAAAGCCTTGGGGGCACGGTATAGCCTATGGTCAAAGATTTCAACCGGGCAAAACCAGCGTTCCGGTACCAAAATGTCGACGCTGCATTGTAGGTATTAGACTGGGTTGCCGATATCGCTTTGGGCAAGGTGGCATTGGGATTTTGTGCCGTCCAGCTGTCGCTATACCATCCTGAATACAAACGGTTCCACTCTACCCCGCCCGCAAGATCCCGATACGATTTTTGTTGTTTGAGATTCCCGTTGAACATCAGATCAACGCTGATGCCTTTCCAGCTTCCGCCCAGGTTCAACCCATACACAATCGGAAAATTGCTCTTTTTGAGAACCACCCGGTCGTAGGTGTCAATGATCCCGTCTGGGGTACCGGCCGGACCGCTCAGGTCTTTATACACCATCATTCCTAATGCAGGCGTCATTCCATTATCCTTGTAATTGCTATGTTCACTGTTGAATTGATCTAGCTCTGCTTGTGTGCGGATGATCTTGTCAAACTGGTATCCGCGTATGACGGTCAACGAACGGCCAGTCGGAATGTCTATTTGCTGTGCATTTTGAGCATAATCCTGCTTAACGATCCGGTTCCAACCGTATGAAGCGGTCAAATTCCCGTAGTAAGAGAAGGCCTTCTTGGAGCTTGCATAACCCAGGCTGAAATCAAATCCCCGCGCTTTAATCACGCCATAGTTTTCCGGCGGCAAGTTCAGGCTAAATGTTGGAGGAACAGAAACGACCCTCAAACCCAGAATGTCATATGATTTGCGGTTCCAATATTCGAGGGTTGCTGTCCAGTGTTTCAAAAAGTTAATGTCGGCACCCGCATTATAGGTCAATGATTTTTCCCAGGTCAAATTAGGGTTCACGACAGATCCGTAAGTAACGCCGGTAGCAGTTTTTGCATCCGTACCAAAATAGGCGGAAGTTCCCTGTTTGTAAGATTCCTGCCATTGCCAGCCGGTCACGATCGGATCGCCGTTCACATCATTCGCCACATCATTTCCGGTCAGACCGGCAGATAGCCGAAGTTTAAGATTATCAATTCCGGAAGCCTTGGGAAAGAAGTTCTCTTTCGAAACCACCCAGCCCAACGATCCTGCCGGAAAAACACCCCATCTTTTCTCAGGTCCAAAGTTCATAGAGCCGTCTTTACGGAATGAAAAGGCAGCGAGATATTTGCTGTCATAATCGTAATTGAACTGGCCGATGTAAGAAGCCCGCCCGATGGTAAAATCGGTCTTTCCGCCTGCATAGTCATCGGCGCGTGCGCTGCTGGCGGCCCACCACTGATCCGTGGTATATACGGGGAATGTTTCACGTCCTGCAAAAATACCGCTTCCGCTGGATTCCGCTTTTTCATAAACGACCAGGCCCTGTACGTGATGAAGGTTGTTGAATGTATTCTCGTAGCTTAATTGCAGATCGACCTGGTAATCCTGCGCCCAGTCTACGTTAGTACGCAGATAATCCTTGGCAATATTTGTGGAAGCTTTGGTGCTCAAAATGTCCGCATCCTTTGTGGAGATAATATGCTTGTTAACAGGGTCGCGCTTCATCACATTCATTAAATAACTCTTCTGAAAGATTTTCTCCCGCTTGTATTCAAAATTTTTGCTAAATGCCACCTTGGCGCTCAGGCCTTTAATCACGGGGATATTGTATGTCGCATTCAATACGATCTGCGGTTTCAGAAAGTTGATTTTGTCGTACCCTCCGTCTCCTTTGACCGTCGCTCCTACGTTGGCAATCCATCCGTAGTCAATCGGTTTTCCGCCGTCTGTAAAAACAGGCTGATCTGGTTGCCAAACGAGCAATTTTCTATACAGGGCCTCCGTGCCCTCCCAGGTTAGAACACCTTGGATGTTATTGCTGAGCCCCAACCCTGCGAAAAACTGTAAATCCTTTGTCGCATCAACTGTGGCGTTGAGGCGGATGTTATATTTATCGTAAGTAAGTGGTTTGAGAAAGCCGTTCTGTTTCACGTAGGATGCACCGGCGTAGTATCTTACCTTTTCGTTGCCACCGTTTACGCTGAGGTTGTGTTGCGAGGTAGAAGGATTGCGCCAAACAGCTTCCAGCTGATCATATCCCCAGCCATTATCGATATTTTTATAATGGTCCAAGTCCGCTTGTGTCCACGCCCAGCCTGCGGGGTCCGTCGTGCCGTTGATGCGGTTGTAAAGCTCGCCCGCCTCTACGGCACTGGTCCGCGATGCATTTTTAGTCCTGGTATCAAACCCGGTATTGAAGGAGTAGTTAAACGAGGGCTTGCCTACTTTACCCCTCCTGGTGGTGATCAGGATGACGCCACCCGCAGAACGCGAACCATAGACGGCAGCCGAAGCCGCATCTTTCAATACAGTGATGGTCTCTATTTCATTCGGACTCAGGTTGTTGAAATCGGCTGATCCGCGTATCACCCCGTCAATCACATAGGTTACCGGTTGGTTATTGGGAGAAGAGCGGGTTCTGATGCTGATCTCCGGATTGGTACCGGGTATCCCGTTAGGCGTTTTGATATTGACACCGGCGAGCCTTCCCGAAAGCAGGTTACCTGCCGATGTTGTGGGCATTGTCTGCATTTCCTCGGTCACATTCATGCTCACCACAGAGCCGGTCATCAACGACTTTTTCTGAGAGCTGTAACCGGTCACCACAAACTCTTCCAGTGATTTAACGTCCGACGCAAGCGTTACATCTATCCGGGTTTTGTTACCCACGGTTTGTTCTTGCGACAAAAAGCCGACGAAAGAAAAGACGAGAATGGCGTCTTTGTCAATGACCTCCACGGAAAACTCACCGCGCTCATCCGTAATCGTCCCACGCTGGGTGCCCTTCACCACTACGCTTACTCCGGGTAGTCCCGCCCCTTTTTCATCGGATACCTTGCCTTTGAGCACGATTTCGGCTGGGACGCCGGCAGTTTGTCCACCCGTGGAGGCGAAGAAAGAAAATTGCCTGAGAGGGCTGTCGGCCGGCTGGTCGGGCGCGTTCGATACCGGTGCCTGCTGGGTTTTCTTATCACCTTTCAACGGTTTGACCACGATATACCCGCCCGTTTTGGACCTGCGGTATTGCAGGCCGAGCGGTTTCAGAATCCGGGACAGGGATTTTTCCGCACTGGCCTGAAAATCCAGCGCACTTAACGGCACTTCGTAGCCTTGTACGACGCTGTCGAAATAGAGGATGTCGACTTTGTAATGGATTTTGAACTCCTGCAATACTGATTTCAGGCTTCTGGTAGACTGCTGGGCCACGAACGGGTGCTGCCGCTGCCCGATGGCGGCCAGCAACTGTGCATGACCGGGGGAACCGGCACTAGCGGCAGCCAGCACAAATAGAAGGGATCGTAACGGTTTTTTCATAGAAAATGGGTTTTAAGCGGGGTAAGAAAAGATTAAGGGGTTGGTGTAGTAGTCAGGGGTTTAGATTAATGACATTAATAGTCGAGCGTAATGACTTTTCCATCCTCCGAGCGGGAATAGGATAATCCGGAATCGTCGGCCAGTATTTCGAAGAGCTCTTCGGCATTCAGTGCGGTGAAAGAGCCGGAGACTGTCTGGGCGGCGAGCGTGGAGTCAGGAATGTGGATTTTCAGACCGAAATTGTCTTCAAACAGATCGCATATGTCACGCAGGCTCTCATTTTCAAACACAAAGCGATGGGCTTTCCAGGCCGAGTAGTTGGCCGGGTTGGTTGTTTTCTTCACGGATGCCTGCCCAGGCGCGTCGAAAGTGACAAGGTCACCGGGCCTCATTACGATCTGATCGGTTTCCGAGCCTTTCAGGTAATGCAGTTTTACCTTTCCTTTGTTCAGCACCACGCGCGAGCGCCTCGGCCGCGCATATACATTGAACTCGGTGCCCAGCACTTCCACATCAAAATTCTTTTCCGTGTGTACGATGAATTTTTGATGGTTCTCCGTGTGCGTAATGGCGAAATCCGCTTCCCCGGTCATGTATACGTCCCGGGTCGTCTTCCCAAAACCGAACCGCGGAACCCGGAGCGTGGAGTTGGCGTTGAGTACCACCTTGCTGCCGTCGGGCAATACCAGCCGCTCGATCTGACCGAAACCGGTGGTGTAAATTTCATAACGCACGTGGTCACGCGCGAACCAGCCACCCGCAAGGAGCAGCAACGTCACCGCCGCTGCGATAAGCCATGATTTTCGTTGCGCCGGTAACCTTTGTAACGGTTGTGCCGCGGCTGGCCCGGCAATGGTTTCCTCAGTCTGCTCGTCTATCCGCGAGAAATGGCGGATAATCGCACCATCGACGTCGGCATTGTACTGGATGTTCTGATTTTCCCATTCCACCAACCAGATGAACAATTGTTCCCTGGCCTGCGGATCGGCGCTCCAACGGTCGATCAGGTTCTTTTCAAATGCCGTCGCATTTCCCGAAAAGTAATTGAAAATCAGTTCTTTGCTTATTGGATCTTTCATGGTTAATTTTTGCGATAATGTGTTCCGATGCCCCGGGAGGCAAGGATTAATTGAATAGGGCGAGCAGCGCGAATAGCCATTTGGCTTTAATAATCCTCCTCAGTTCCTGCATTGCCGTGTACATCTGCGACTCCACAGTCCGGTACGATACGCCCAGCTCCGCCGCGATCTCACTGTATTTTTTGCCCTCATACCGGTGCATGAGATATACCCGGCGCTGCTTTTGCGGAAGCGCGTTGATGGCGTTCTGCACGTCGTTGTACAGATCTTCATATTGGGTGATATGGTCGGGCTGCTGTTCCGGCTGAAGCGTCACATATTCGGCATGTTCCAGCGAGGTATTCCGCTTCATTTCGAGGCGGGTGTAGTCAAAGGCGCTGTACCGCACGGCGGAAAACAGGTAGTTGCGGAAAGATGTTTCCACGGTTGCGAAAACCTTGTCCCTGTGGAATTTGTAGAAAACTTCGGAAACAATATCCTCGGCTATTTCTTTCGACGAGACATACCGCACCACATGGCTGCACAACGGCCGGTAATACCAGCGGAAAAGCAGCTCGATACCCGTATTGGTGTCCGATTCAAATGCCTTTTTCAGCAGCATTTCCGACTCACCAGGAAACTTCGGCCGGCGCGAAAGCCTGTCCGGACCCTGGCCGGGAGGTGCGGGCTGAGCGGGACCATCCTCTTGATGATCAGACAATTCCAAACTATCCATGATTAGCGGTTAAAAGTGCCGACATCAGGCCGGTTCTGGCGGCCTGTTATAGTAATGTCGATCTCACCGCCCGAAACACTTAGAAGAAAAGTAGATTTTTTATTAAATAACTTACAAATGTATAAACATTTAAACAAAGTTTACTTCCAAAGACGCCCAGCTAGGGCATTCGGAGCAAATGCCGATTAATCCTGGTCAGGAAATTAAGTAGTAAGTAAAAGCGGCAGACGCTACCCCTTAAGATTCCTTCCGGCTGATTTCTTCAAAAAGGCGCATGGCAAATAATCCATTTCCGACTGCGCCTCCAGCGCGTAAAGCCGCAGCGATGAAGACGGTTTCCGCAATTTCCTCCCGGTTCGCTCCGGCTTTAATTGCGTTTTCGATGTGCGACTCAATGCAAAAAGAGCACTGGGTTGTCAGCGCAACGGCGATCGACATCAACTCGCGGTACTTGACAGGGATTACGCCGTCTGCACGTTCGGCGGTGTATTTCAAGTTCAGGAATGCCGCCGCCTCCTTTTTAGCGGCATCAATCAGAGTTTGGGTGTAGGCTCTGTCGCCGGGGTTCTGGTATTGATCCATTGGGTTAAGGTGTTGATTGTTAATATCCAGGTGATGTTTGGTTACAATGCCATTAATTTATAAATTTCGTGGATAGCACCTAATTAGTTTGTATTGCTGAATGAGCTTTGATGACAGTTCAACAGTATTCTTCTCAAACTAAGACCACAAAGACCACTCACACTAAGATTCGGAACGAGCATCGGGCCGTGAACACCCATTTCGATCTCCTATTCATAAAATATACAGCAAAGGGACCATTAAGTCCCTGGAAAACCGTGACATATATAGATCAAAGTTTTAGCTATGAGTAAAAAGGTTGATGTCAGCATCGCATTTTATGGTAAACCTTACCAGGCAATTGTTACCATAAAGACATTGATGAAACATAGTGGTGCCCACATTGATAAAATCTATTTTTCAAGGGAAAGAAAGCAGCCTCACAATGATTACATCGGAATTTTCAAAGTCGTTGACTATTTCAGAAATGATCCTGATGTGCAATTGATCGTTCAATATCCCTACCATCATTTGGGATTGGGCGTGATGGATATCGAGCGGGCAAAAGTCGACAAACGTTGGCGGCAGAGCATTATGTACCAATATGCTTTGGAAACCACGGATAAGAAATATCTGTGCATCATGCACAACGACATGCTTTATTCCGGGGATATGATCGGCGACATGCTCAAAGAATTCGAGGCGGGCGGATCCAATTTAGCCGGTGTCGGCTCAATCGGGCAATGCTGGTCTTGCCCCGCCGGTCCCGCGTGGGGAAATAAATGCAATTCGAATATCTACCAGCAGTATGTTCCGTCTGTTGAGGAAGCCCTGGAAATAACGGCAGCCTATGCTACTCCGAGGCAGAAACTTCAGATGGAGGTTATAGAACGGGGGAGGGTTCATATTCTACCGGAATGCCGGTTGAATGAGTATTGCGCGCTGATCGACGTGGACAAGTATCGGCTGGAGACCGTTCCGAACGGGAACATCGGCTGCTATGGAGGGAACTGGGGCGGCGTCGACACCGCCACGGTCTGGTCTCACGACATGTATAAAAAAGGATATGTTTTTAAACATTTGTGTCTGGAGGATTATGCGTTGCATGCGCCATTCGATAAAACCGGAAGCGGCACCCAGGCGAATACCAGCCGGGATATTTACGAGAATGCCGAGCGAAATGCCAAAGCGTACATCGAACAGCATTTTGGAGCGATCAGGCAGACGCCTTATGTTGGTTTAGCGAATTTGTTTGATTCCGTAAAAAGGAACGCGTGGCTGGCGATCATACACACCTATGGTTTTTTTAAACGTGTATTAGGCAAGTAGTAGGCTGCTGTCGCCGCGCAACGGCCGTCTCCGTTGTAAATGAATTTCCACACATTGTCATTCCTGTTGTGCTGCCGCCCCTTCAAACCGGGTTCTGTCCATTGGAACAGGAATTGCTTTCAGCCCACCATTTCGCACCCGGTAAGCTTCTTATTCGGGTGTTTTGTGAACTGTAACATTCAAAAGGGGGCATCATGGCAAAAAGAAAAGCACAGCAGGACCCGGCAGTCGACCAGCCGGAAAACGACAAGATCAGGGATCTTGAGCAATTCATGGAAGATTCGTCGGGAGCACTGATGAATACGAATACCGGCGTGAAGATCAACGACGATCAGAACTCGCTGAAAGCGGGTGAGCGCGGTGCTTCGCTGCTGGAAGACTTTATTCTCCGCGAAAAAATCACTCATTTCGATCACGAGCGCATTCCCGAACGCGTGGTTCATGCCCGGGGATCGGGCGCGCATGGAGTTTTCAAACTCTACGAACCGCTAGGCGAATACACTAAGGCGCAATTTCTCAACGATACAGCCATTGAAACGCCCGTTTTCGTCCGTTTTTCTACCGTGGCAGGCTCGCGCGGTTCCACCGATCTGGCGCGGGACGTGCGCGGGTTCGCGGTGAAATTCTACACGCAGGAAGGCAATTTCGACCTGGTAGGCAACAATATGCCGGTCTTCTTCATCCAGGATGCGATGAAATTTCCCGACCTGGTTCATGCCGTGAAGCCCGAACCCGATAACGAAATACCACAAGCTGCATCGGCGCATGATACGTTTTGGGATTTTATTTCCGTTATGCCCGAATCCACACATATGATCATGTGGCTCATGAGCGACCGGGCGATCCCACGCAGCTACCGCATGATGGAGGGCTTCGGGGTGCACACGTTCAGGCTGGTGAATGCGGAGGGTAAGAGCAGTTTCGTGAAATTTCACTGGAAACCGCTGCTCGGCGTGCATTCGGTAGCCTGGGACGAAGCTCAAAACATTTCGGGTAAGGATCCGGATTTTCACCGCCGGGATCTATGGGATGCCATCGAAAGCGGTAATTTCCCCGAATGGGAGCTGGGTTTGCAGATTGTGCCGGAAGAAGACGAGTTTAAATTCGATTTCGATTTGCTCGATCCAACCAAAATTATCCCCGAAGAGCTCGTGCCGGTGCGCAGGGTAGGCAAGTTGACGCTGAACCGTAACCCGGAGAACTTTTTTGCAGAAACCGAGCAAGCGGCTTTCCATATCGGGCATGTTGTTCCGGGCATCGACTTCACCAACGACCCGCTCTTGCAGGGGCGACTTTTTTCTTACACCGATACGCAACTGATCCGTTTGGGCGGCCCTAACTTCCAGGAAATCCCGATTAACCGCCCGATCGTGCCTGTGCACAACAACCAACGCGACGGCTTTATGCGGCAGACGATCAACCGCGGCAAGGTAAGTTATGGTCCCAACTCGATCGGGGATAATTTCCCGGTGCAGGCCAAAATTTCCGAAGGCGGGTTCGCTTCGTATCCCGAGCGCATCGACGCACGCAAGGTGCGGGCGCGAAGCAAGAGTTTTCTGGACCATTTCAGCCAGGCGAAACTGTTTTTCAACAGCCAGTCCGAACCGGAGAAAAACCATATGATCGATGCATTCAGTTTCGAGCTGGGTAAGGTGCAATCCAATGCGGTGCGGCAACGGATGCTCGGGATATTGTCGACGGTGGACAAAAGGCTGGCTAGCGAAGTAGCCTTCGCGCTCCGCCTGGCCGTGCCGGAAAATCCCGAGCAACCCATGAACAGAAGCGTTCCGGCCGACGCTGATCCCGCCGACTACGAACCCGTGGTGAAAGAGCCATCCGTGGCGGTGTCGCCTGCACTGAGTATGACAACGAGTCCGAAGAACAGTATTAAAACGCGCAAAATCGCATTTCTCGCGGCTGATGGTGTCGACGGGAAGTCTTTAAACACCGTTAAAACCGCGCTGGAAAAAGCCGGCGCTATCGTGGAAGTGATTGCACCACGGCAGAATTTCATCCTTTCTGAAACGGAGGAGGAAATACCTGTAAATCACAGTTTGCTCACCGCGGCTTCGGTATTTTACGATGGGGTGTATGTACCGGGTGGTACCAACAGCGTCGCTACCATTGCGGCAGACGCGGATGCTGTGCATTTCCTGAATGAGGCATTCAAACATTGTAAGGCGATTGCGGCGGACTCCTCTGCGATGCCGGTGATCGAATCCACTTATTTCGCAAAGCAAATCCCGGCCGAATATACCGACGAGTCGGTGCTGCTGGACGGGATAGTGATTGGAGATAAGCCTTCAAAGCTCGCTGATTGGTTTATTTTGGCGCTGGCGCAGCACCGCTTCTGGAAACGCGAGAAACCAAGAAGAATTCCTGCTTGATAAGGATCGGAACCAAGATGTACTTAAAAAGCGGCTGCACATTACGCAGCCGCTTTTTTATGCTTCCTGACCCAGCAAAAGAGCCGCTTCCTGATTGCCCTGCTGAATGGCGATGTCGTAGGCCGTTAGTCCCCGTGAATCCGGAATAAGCGGGTCGGCACCGCTTTCGAGCAACAGGCGCATCACCTCGTTTCGCCCGAAAAGCACCGCAAACATCAGCGCTGTACCACCATTGCCATGTTGCCTGTCGAGGTCGGCGCCGTGCATGAGCAACAAGCGGGCAATATCGGGATAGCCTTTGAATGCAACGCCCATCAAGGCTGTGTTTCCGCCGAAGTCGGCCGCATTGACATCCGCGCCGTGGCGCAGCAGCAACGCGGCCGCGTCGTAACGATTGTTATAACAGGCGATAATGAGCGGCGTATAGCCTTTTTCGTCCTGGACATTTACATCCGCCCCGCGGTCGATCAGTTCCGTCAGCACGGCCGTCTCTCCCAGACGCGCCGCGTGCAATGTGATTCCGGTTATGTTCTCCACGCGGTTAGGGCTGCTCCACCGGTTTTTGTTGCTCATTCATCTGATGCGCGACCACGCTGTCGGGCGTGAGATTGCTCATAGCGATCTGCATTTTGTTTTTCAGACCGGAGACTACTTTGTCCTTGCCTTCCATCAATGCCTCGTAACCATCCCGGGCCACTTCAGCGGGATCGGCCAGATTATCCTCGTCCTGAACGGCCTTGCTGTCCTGCATATCGGCTTTGTTGAAGAAGTCGGTGTCGGTAACGCCGGGCATAAGCGCCGTGAGCGTGACACCGGTATCTTTCACTTCTTCCCGGACAGCCTCGGTGAACGAAAGTACAAATGCCTTCGTGGCATGGTAAACTGCCTGCCATGGTCCCGGTAGTTTGCTGGCAATGGACGCGAGGTTCAAAATTTTGCCCGACTTTCGGGCTGTCATATCTGTTAAAAAGCACTTGGTGAGTACTACCAGTGAGGAGATGTTCAGGTCGATGATCCCCAATTCCCGGTCGATGTCAGTTTTATCAAATTTACCATAAACACCCTGGCCTGCGTTGTTGACCAGCACCTCTATCTCAATGCCGCGCTGTTTGATATCGGCATAGAGCCCGAAGGCCTGTTCCCGGTCAAAGAGATCTTTGGGAATAGGCAGCACCTCTACACCGAAAGCCCGTAACTGCGAGCTGGTTTCATCCAGTTCGGCAATATCCCGGGCCGTTATGACAAGATTGTAGCCGTCGCGGGCGAAGAGTTTGGCAAGTTCAAGTCCTATACCACTCGTTGCCCCGGTAATCAGGGCATATTTTCCATTGTTTTCCATAATGTCGTGTATTTGAATGAAAGGCTGTTTCCAGGTAAAAACCATGCCCGAAGGTTGGAAGGGAGATCGGGCTGTCTTAGCCTGCGTAAACATGGCGTTCTTCCAGCAGCATCAGCATCGAGTTCAATACCACATCGAAATTCTGGCAGGCATTCCAGTTGATGGTCTTGTGTAAAGCTTTGTTCAACGGTCCCCAGCGTTCGGGTTCACCATCCATGCTGATCACGATACTCGGCGTACCGGTTGCCGCAGCGATATGCGATACGCCGGTGCAGTTGCTGATCAGCAATGCCGATTCCCGGATCAGCTGCCCGATTTCGCCGGGACCTGTCCGACCCGTAAGATCGAGTGCCGGATAGTCCATCGCCTCGATGACCTGCCGGGTGATATCGGCTTCACCGGCCGTACCGGTAACCACTACCTGGTAGTTCATCCCTGCGCATTCGTCGGCCAGGCAGGCGAAATGCGATGGCGGCCACTGGCGCCACGCACCACGCGAGCCTGGATGTACACACACATAATGCCCTTCTTCGAGCATCGGATTCTGGGCATGAAAACGGGCCGCTTCTGTCTCCGTAACCGGATATTCGAGATAGGTGCCGATCGCCGGAATACCGAGGTGCTTCATCAGCCGCAAATGCCGCTCGATTTCCGAAATGCCGGTGGGATATTCAAGAAATCGGTCAGGGTCACGATAATTCCCTTCGCTATGGAACCCTGCCACCGGACCGACCCGCAGGTTTTCTAGCATCTGGTTAACGATGCTGCCGTTGCCCTGCATTTGCAGGATCAAATCAAAGGGGTTCCCGCGCATGATGTGCCCGAACTGCTCCCATTTGTCGGGGTCGAATGGCTGTTCCGGAAGTCCCTCGTAACCCGGAAAATGGATAAAACCATCCAGGTAGGCCGAAAAGCGTTCGCAGAAAGACTTGGCCCAGGGCAGTCCGAGCAACGTAATTTCGGCTTCGGGATAGGCGTGGCGCAATGCCCGCAGCGCAGGTACGGAACATAACATGTCGCCGAGTTGCAATGCTCTGAAAACGGCAATGCGGTGAGTGGTTTGGGGTGGAAATGTCATAGGAAAAAGACTTTGTATCGCAGTGCCCCGCGAATGGTCCAGTAAACAGACAGGTAAGGAATGGCCATGGAGGTAACCATCATTTCCACACGGTGCGAAAACGAAGGATCGGTTCCATTGAGACGTTTGGCAACAAAATACAGCAGTGCTCCGGCCCAGACCAGTAGCGCCAATCCGCCCACAGCCGGTGAGTCCAGCGCAAAACCAAGCACGGCAACAATGCTAGCCAGGATGATCACATAGTAGTTCCACACCGGGCCGCTGGCAATTCTGCTCCGGTACAGCTCCGGGTGTTTTTTGAAAAGCAATGCATTGAACATGCTTTTACGCTGCTCGGCAATGCTTACTCCCCAGGAAGTCTTCCGGACCGGGTGGCAAACCACGGCGTCGGACACATGGAAGATCGGGACCTGGGCGGTCAGGAGCTTGAACTGTAAATCGGAATCCTCCCGCCAGGCCGTGGGAAATGCCTCGTCGAAACCGCCTGTCAGTTCAAGAGCGCCTCTGCTGCAAGCGCAGTTGGCCGTAATGAACTCCGCAGTGGATAAGTAAGCAACATTTTTCTCGTAATCGGTCGGACAATCGCGCACGGGCACCGTCACGCGGCCGGTGAAGGCAACGTACCGCTGGTCGTGGAAGCGATAGGCACGCCAGTAGGCTACAAGCCAGTCGTTGTCGGGGATGCAATCGTCATCGGTGAAAACGACGAGGTCCCCCGCCGTTCTGCGCCAACCGTAGTTTCGCGCGGCCGCCGGGCCGCTTCGGGCGGATAAACTGTGAAATGTAATGCAGAAGTCGGGGTATTCGCTGGCAAAAGATTGCACCACGGCTTCTGTCTGCGGATCCGGGCCGTCGGAGACAACCACTACTTCAAAAAAACATCCGGGATAATCCTGCCGGCATAGCGCCGTCAGGCATCTATATAAAAGTTCAGGGCGTTTGAATGTCGGTATGACCACGCTCATGCTGGCTGTTATCATTGTTTTTCGAGAATAAATGAGTTGATGATCAAGGCGTCAAATGGCGATGTCCAGAAACACTCGATGGCGTCCCTGGGTGAGCACACGATCGGCTCACCGCGCGTGTTGAATGAGGTGTTCACCAGCACCGGAACGCCGGTGAGTGCCTTGAATTCGTTGATCAGGTCGTAATAGAGCGGATGCTGGTCGCGGTTGATGGTCTGCACGCGGGCGGTGCCATCGGTATGGCGCACTGCCGGGATGCGGTCGGCCTTGTCGTCTTTTACCGGGTAAACAAAAAGCATGAATGGCGATACTCCGGCATCTTCAAACCACTCGGGGGCATCTTCTTCGAGCACGACGGGTGCTACCGGTCTGAAATCCTCCCGGTCTTTGATATCATTGAGCCGCGCCTGCATATCGGGATGGATCGGCGAGGCGAGGATGGAGCGCGCACCGAGCGACCGCGGCCCGAATTCCATCCGCCCCTGGTACCAGGCAATGATCTTGTCCTCGGCCAGGATCGCCGCCGTTTCCTTCGCGACGTTCGTCAGCCGTTTGTAAGGCATTTTGGCCCAAAGCATAAATTTCTCGATTTCCTCATCAGAATAGTCGGGGCCCCAGTACACATGTTCCATCGGTGCGGTGTAGCGCGGCCCTTCTTCGCGGGTGTTTAGGCGCACGTCCAACCATTGAGCTGCTCCCAATGCGGTACCGGCGTCCCCGGCGGCGGGTTGTACCCATACATTCTGAAACGGCCCTCGGTCACGGATCACCGCATTCATGACGCAGTTCAGCGCGACGCCCCCCGCCATGCAGAGGTTTTGGGCACCGGTTTGCTCGTAAAGCCATTGCGCCAGCTTTAAAACCGTTTCCTCCAATGCTTTTTGCAGCGAGTGCGCAATATCATAGTGCAGTTGCCCGAAAGGGTCATCTTTTCGGCGCCCTGGTCCCCACCATTGCTCAGGATCAAAATCGTCGATGGTGTATTGACCGTTGTCTCCTACGTGGATCACCGACCGAAAATCTTCCAGGTACACCGGCCGCCCATAGGAAGCCAGTGCCATGACCTTGTACTCGTCAGATGAATGCAGAAAGCCCAGGTAAGTGGTTATTTTTTCATACAACATCCCCAGCGAATGCGGCATATCCACCGAATCGATCTGGACCAGCGAGTTGTCCTTGCCGATAAAATAGCCCGTGGTTGCCTGTTCGCCCCGGCCATCGAGCGTGAGCACGGCGGCTTCATTGAAGGGCGAAGGGAAAAATGCGCTGGCTGCATGGGCCACGTGGTGGTTGACATACTCCCATTTACCGGCAATGTCGCCGCCGTTGGCCAGCCGTTTCTGCAAATGGTGGGGATAGCCGTCGCGCAGTTGCTCCGGCGCTTTGCGGATGTAGTTGAGGAAAAGCGTGTCCCAATCCTGATACACATCCGGCGCAGCCAACACATCGGCGCCGTCGTCGAATGCGCTTTTATAGACCGATGATTCGGTAATGCTTTCCGGATCAAATGAATAGGCGATGCGGTCCACGTCCTGTAAGGTAATGCCCGCGGTTTTCAGGCAGTAGTCGATGGCGTGGAAGGGCAGTTCCCAGGTGGAGAATGGTACCGGGCGTTTGCCATGTTTGATATGGGTAAAACGCTCTTCTTCTGCGGCAGCGATGATCTTTCCGTCTTTCACCAGCGCGGCGGCGGTATCATGAAACGCTGCATTAATTCCAAGAATATACATAGGCAGGTCTTTGGTTTGTGAATGTTGGCCGCTGGGCACAACTACCATGCCAGTTCAAACTGTGGATATTCTTCCATGTCGCGAATTACCGGGGCCCCTTCCTATACGTTGCGTTTGGAAGCGTTTTGCACGGTTTATGCGCTTCCCGGTCGCCAAAGGCCTGAGGGACAAAACAGCGCTTGTACGCAATGGCATCGTTTTTGACAAGGCGCGGCCTGTTTCACATCAACGATTACATATGGACGGGAGCAACATCAGCCGGTTAAGGATTTTTACCTGGCACATTCATGGGAGTTATCTTTATTATCTTTCAAAGGGCAATTACGACATTTTTATCCCCGTCAACGGCACCCGGAGCGAGGGCTATTACGGGCGTGGAGAGACATTTCCTTTCGGCCCCAATGTGATCGAAGTGGACGCTGCCGACGTGCGTAATATGGAATTCGACTGTATCCTGTTCCAGTCGGAACGGAATTACCTGATTGACCAGCACGATATTCTGGCCGACTGGCAAAAGCAGCTTCCGCGCGTCTACGTGGAACACAATACGCCTGTGCAGCACCCTACCAACACCCGGCACGTAATGACGGACCCGGCCGTGAAAATGGTGCATGTGACCCATTTCAATAAACTTATGTGGGACAATGGCAGCTCGCGCAACGTGTGCGTCATCGAGCATGGCGTATGCATTCCGGCAGTTTCCTACCGTGGCGATATTCCGCGCGGCATTGTGGTGATCAATCACATCGAGCAGCGCGGACGGATCACTGGCTGGGATGTCTTCGAGGAAGTCCGGAAGCAGGTGCCGTTAGACTTGATCGGCATGGGGACCAGCGGCTCGGGCGGGCTGGGGGAGGTGCTCAATCCGCAGTTACCGGAGTTTATCAGTCATTACCGCTTTTTCTTCAACCCGATTCGGTACACCAGCTTTGGCCTCGCCGTTTGCGAAGCCATGATGACCGGAATGCCCGTGGTCGCGCTGGCTACGACCGAGTATGTGACCGTGATCAAAGACCGCGAATGCGGACTGATCGACACGAATATCGACCGCCTTATCGAAGGAATGAACCGCCTCATTGCCGACCCGGTCTGGGCGCGGCAGCTTGGCGAACGGGCCCGAGAAGTGGCCAGCAATAAATTCAGCATTACCCGGTTCGTGACGGATTGGGAAAGCACTTTCAGACAAACTATCCAACACAATTATGAAAAGGGAAATAGCATTTATCAGTGAGCATGCCTCCCCATTGGCCGTATTAGGGGGAGTTGATAGTGGCGGACAAAATGTGTATGTAGCCGAACTCTGTAAATCGCTCGCGAAGTTGGGTTATGTGATCGACATTTTTACGAGAAAGGACAGCGCCGGGCTTCCCGAGATCGTTCAATGGCTGCCGGGTATCCGCGTAATACATATCGAGGCCGGGCCGGCTACGGATGTACCGAAAGAGCGCTTGCTGGGTTTTATGGATGAATTCGGCAAGAACATGATCAGCTTCATCAAGCGATTTCATATGGATTATGAATTGATACATGCCAATTTCTTTATGTCAGGACTGGTGGCATCGTTCGTGAAGCGGCGGCTGGGCATTCCCTATGTGATTACGTTTCACGCATTGGGGAAAATCCGGAAGCTGCATCAGAAAGAGCAGGACGCCTTCCCCGAGGAGCGCCTGGGAATCGAACAGATGATCGTCGACGATGCCGATTATATCATTGCGGAATGCCCGCAGGATAAGCAGGACCTCGTAGAGCACTACCAGGCCGACCCGTCGAATATTTCCATTATACCCTGTGGGTTCAGCAGCGACGAGTTTCATCCGGTAGCCAAGTCGATAGCACGCCGGCAATTGGGTTTGGAAAAGGACGAACTGGTATTGCTGCAACTGGGCAGGGTGGTGCCCCGCAAAGGGATCGATAATGTGATCCGCTCGCTACGTTACCTACGCGACATTCCCAAACTGCGATTGCTCGTTGTCGGAGGAGCTGCGGACGTCCCCGATTTTGAAAAGGATCAGGAGTTTATCCGCCTTCGTGACATTGCCCGGGCTGAGGGCGTTTTGGCACAGGTCGAATTTACCGGTCGCCGAAACCGGCAGCAGCTCAAACAATACTACCAGGCGGCAGATTTCTTTATTTCCACGCCCTGGTACGAGCCCTTTGGCATTACCCCGCTGGAAGCGATGGCATGCGGTACGCCGGTTATAGGCTCCGCAGTAGGAGGGATCAAATACACAGTTAAAGACGGTGAAACAGGCTTTTTGGTGCCGCCGCATGATCCTGAGGCATTGGCACTGGCTGTTCGGGAGGGTATTTCGTGTCCCGACAAATACCGGGCATTGTGCCGCAATGCGCTCAAACGCGTACATGCGTATTTTACCTGGGAGCATGTGGCGCGGAAAGCCGACGATCTCTATCATCGCATCAACCGGCGTACCGTGTCGCGGCCAGCCGCTTCCCTGCTTTACATGCGTAACGCCGGCGTTATGCGGCACGCCGACTACCGCAATAGTATAAGAGCCTATGCAGTACCACGTTAACAAGGCGGTTTTTCTGGATAAAGACGGCACGCTGATCCGGGACGAACCCTATAATGTCGATCCCGCCAAGGTTGTTTTTGAGGATGAAGTATTCGAAGGCCTGCGGACTTTGCAGGCCGACGGATACCGCCTCGTGGTGGTATCGAACCAGCCCGGCCTTGCGATGGGTCTATTCTCAAAAATAGAGCTGGATGTGCTGATACGGTATTTCGAAGATGTTTTCGTAGAGAATGGCCTGGTGCTTTCCGGGTTCTACTACTGCCCGCATTTGCCTGCTTCTGCTGAAAATGCATGCGAATGCCGGAAGCCCGAGCCGGGCTTGCTGATTCAGGCAGCCTCCGACCTGCATATCGACCTTGCACATTCCTGGATGATCGGAGATATTCTTAATGATGTGGAAGCGGGTAACCGGGCAGGTTGTCGCACAGTCCTGATCGACAATGGAAACGAGACGGAATGGTTGGAAGGCCCGTACCGGGTTCCGCATTATACCACGCGGCATTTCAAGGATGCCGCCGACTACATTACCAGCCAAACTGTTGCCGAAAATGAACGAACATAAGCCATTGCGACATATACTTTGCATCCGCGCCGATAATATGGGCGACGTTATCATGTCGTCGCCGGCCATGCGCGCACTAAAAGAGACCTTCGGAAGCCAAGTTACCTTACTCACTTCCCGGGCGGGGGCATTAGTAGTCCCTTATCTTGATTGCGTGGACGGGCTGATTACAGCCGATTTGCCCTGGGCCGGGCATGCCATAGCGACAGATTACGACCTTCCCGCATTGGCGAATGAAATCGCTTCGATGCATTTCGACGCAGCCGTCATTTTTACTGTATACAGCCAAAGCGCGCTTCCGGGCGCCATGCTCGCGTACATGGCGGGCATTCCCATGCGCATTGCATACGCGAGGGAAAATCCTTATGCATTGCTCACTACCTGGCTTCCCGACGGTGAACCTTACGAGCGGATCAGCCATCAGGTCGAGCGCGACCTGCATCTGGTTCGCAGCATTGGTGCCGACGTTACTGATGACCGGCTTTTTTTGACCCGGCATACGCATATGCTGGCCGGATTGAAGGATAAACTGTCTTCTATTCCGATTCGTCAAAATGTGCCTTATCTGGTGCTGCATCCCGGTGTTTCGGAGGAGAAACGGAAATATCCGGCAGAACTATGGGTTGAAACCGGCAGGCTTTTGAAAGCGAAGTTTGGTTTACCACTGCTGATATCAGGATCGGCATCGGAGAAAACGCTCGCGGATTCTATCGCCGCAGACATTGGCAATGGTGCCCATTCGGTTGCCGGCGCACTATCGTTGGGTGAGTTCATTGCGTTGATTGCCAACGCGACTTGCGTAATCTCCGTAAATACTTCCACAATACATATTGCGGCTGCCGTGCAAACGCCGGTGGTTGTTTTATATGCTCAAACCAATCCGCAGCATACGCCCTGGAAAAGTCCTCACGAAGTGTTGCCCTTTTCTGTTCCAGCTCACTTGCAAAGCCGTAATGCCGTTATCCGGCACGTTGCCGGGCACTTGTATCGCGAAATAACTCCTTATCCGGACCCGTCTGACGTAATAGGGGCGGTGGAGCGGCTGCTTAGTTCAAAGGCGGCGCATCCGGTCCTGATTGAACAGGCGCGTTACTGACACGCTTGCCTTTAAACAATGCATTCAATGACGATTGCCAGTTGAGGAGCACGTCAATGACAAAGAAATCTCGCAAGTTGCTGCGAATACTTGTCCGCAGAATGCGCTTGACAATGCTTTTATGTACCTCACCTTCCTCCCGCACGCGCGGCAGCAGCTGGATAGCCAGCACCGTAAGCACCGCCCCGATCAGGAAAAGGAAATTCCATTCGTGCAAGAGCAATAACCGGAAGCTTTTTTGGAGGGTAGGGCCCGTCCATTCGGCCATAATGCGCAATTGCCGCAACGTAAAGTAATCGGCCAGGAAACCGCCGATCATGGGCGCCAGGGATGAAAAGACGGAGGTAATGATGTTTTTGACTGAAAGGTAAATGATGGCTTCTTTTGATGGCGCCAGTTTAAGCCCGATGTTGGTCAATGCGAGGTTGATGCCCGCATTACTCGCCCCGCTCAGTATATGAATAAGCGCGAGCAGGACCATGTTTGAAATGAGGTTGTAGTAAATTCCTACAAAACACCACGCGATCACGCACAGCAGGTACAGCGGCGCACAAATGGCGATAATCGTCTTGTTGCTGTAACGATCGGCGAACACCCCCCATAACCCGATCGTGAGAATGCTGCTCAGTTGGCTGAGGATCGTCAATGGAACGATGTAGAGCAGCGTGAGTCCGAGGGTCTTCAGCATAAATACCGTAAAGAACGGCGTTGCGATATTCACCGCGAAGAGCCAGGCCGAATTAAACACCAGCAGTTTTCGGAAATTGAGGTCTTTCAGCGGGCGCACAAACATTCTGAGAATATTGTCGCGGTCCAGAATCGACATAGGTTCCGGGACCGTGGAGAGTAGCCACGCTCCGGAGAGGCCGATGATCCCAGCCAGCGCGAACATGATCGAATAGGTGGTAAGTTCAAACTGGGGATAGTTTTTACGGATATTATCAACCGCAATCGCCAGTATAATGCTCAGGATCACGTTCAGTATCTGGGCATACCGGCCACGTTTCGAAAAATAAACGCCCAGCATTTCGCCGGGGACGAGATCTTTCATCCAGGCATTCCAGCTTGGCCCTGCAATGGAGCCGAACAGGTAAAAGAAGAAGAGAAAAAACAGCAGCAGATTCACCGGGGCTTCCTTTCCAAACACAAACGGCAACAAACCGATCAGCAAGAGCGGTACCCGTGCCAATATGGAGCAGATCACCGACACCGCGCGCCGGTTGTTGTACTTGCGAATCAGCCAGATGGATGTGAGCTGAAATACATTGGTGAATGTCGGCAACGAGGCCAGTAACCCGATCTGAAAGTTGTTGGCGCCGAGCAGCAATGCGAATGCAACCAGAAAGGTTCCACCGGTGAGGGTGGTCATGGCCTCGGTAGTCAGGCCTTCTTTCAGAATGGTATTCAATCCGCTGTGGACCTCCTGTTCGGAGAGTCGTTCCTTGGGTCTGAAAATCATAGGCGTGAATGGATTCGACTCAGTACTAACCCCGCGTTAGGGGTTTAAATCGGGCAAACCCGTAAATAAGCGTGCCACATTGACCGCAGGCAGGTTAATACCTGGCGGCGATCAAGGCATACCAGCCGGCGCCTGCGATTCGGCCAGTTTTTTGATCATTTCGAGTGCGTTCACCCAGCAGTCCGACACTTCGTTATAGAAATCGTCTTCCACAGTTACCTCAACATGCATCCTGACCGATCCGTTTTCGGGCGTCAGAAGATACTGTTCAAAGAACTCCCGGCTCTCCACTGCAGCGTCACTTGTATAATCCTCTTTACCGTTGGTGATGATACCGACGTTCTGCATGCGTATTTTTTCAAAAGGCCGGACCTCTCTGATCCCGGTGATCAAACCGGTTTGAGAACCATCGACGAAAATTGCCTTACTTCCTTCCTGCCAGTCGGTGTGCGGGATGCTCCTCTTGCCCAAAGCGGTAAGCCAAATGCTATTGTATTGCACGTCAGTGATAACCCGCCAGATTCTCTCGGCGGGTGCCTGTATGGAAATTGACTTTTGAACGAGCTTGCGTGCCATAGGGATTAGTACGAAGTCCTACATTGCAGGAGAATTCAGGCGTCACAGCCATTCCCCATTGATAGGGCGGTATTGTCTTTTGTACCGTTAGTCAATGTGAGAAACCGGTGTAATGGATGCATTACGTAGCCCTTCCTACTTATTGAACGTTTTGACAATTCGTTTAAAGAAGCTTACAACTATGGCCACCAGTAGACCAGCTATTATTCCAAGCACGAATTCTTTGATGATGTCCGGAAGACCTGGATAAACGTCGTGTAAGAATTGAATGTTATGCGCAAATATACCGCCTGCAACCAATAAAAGTGCCAAAGTCCCTACCACGCCCAGGACACGGATGATAACCGGTAACCCCAAAACAAGCGAATTCCCAACCTTTGCAAGCGGTCCGGAGTTATTTGTTCTGCGAATGAGGCTATACCCTAAGTCATCCATCCTGACAATCAATGCTACAATCCCATACACCCCGACAGTGGCAATCAAAGCGACCGCAGAAACGGTGATGATTTGTATCATCGATTGTTGGGTTGCAACAGCACCCAGCGCGATGATTACAATTTCAACGGAAAGGATAAAGTCTGTTGTAATGGCTGATTTGACTTTGGCCCCCTCCTGTTCCGCTGCGGGTATTTGCGGCTTTTCCTGCATTGCTGCCACGGGTGTACCGTGTTTGGGTTTAATGAAAAATTCTATGATTTTTTCGACCCCTTCGTAAGCCAGGTAACATCCTCCTAAAATAAGTATGTAGGTGATGGCTACCGGAGCGAACGCGTTGAGCAGGAGCGCGATCGGGACGATAATTAGTTTGTTTATCAATGACCCTTTGGTAATCGCCCAAAGGATTGGGAGCTCTCTTTCTGCCAGAAATCCAGTTGCCTTTTCTGCATTAACCGCCAGGTCATCCCCTAAAATTCCGGCTGTCTTGCGTGTAGCCATTTTGGTAGCCAACGCGACATCGTCCATAAGTGCGGCTATATCGTCGAGTATTGCGAAAAATCCTGATGCCATTTAAAACAGTTTACTGTCCCAACCTCTCGTAGGTAGGGTAAAGTAAATAACCAAGAATCGTTCCAACAAACTTTTAACAAGTTTGTATTCTTCCTATAACGTGTGGTTTCCCCTCTTGCGGCATTGCGTCAAGGTTACATCCCAACCCGGCTACCAGCCCGGTAACCATCTCGGGGAAGCGAGAGGATATTTGAAAATATTCGATAGTTGCGGGCGGCAGGTAATGCAAATGAGATTCAATGCTGAGAAAGCGACTATTCCGATCAGTGTCCTGCCAGCGGGGCCTACGTTCTTGTATCTGATAGCGGTTTGAATTCCAAATTTGTGAGGAATTAGAAGTGGATGATTCAATGCTGCCAAACAGTAGCCATTAACTTCATTGCTCGGTTTCTTTGGAAGTTTCAGATGATCGCCTTCTGTCCCGCTAATTGTCCCGAAAACGAAAAACGCCCCTGCTGTTACCAGCAGAGGCATTTTGCAGAGAGGAAGAGATTCGAACTCTCGATGCAGTTACCCACATACTACCTTTCCAGGGTAGCCCCTTCAACCACTCGGGCACCTCTCTATCGGGGTGCAAATATAAGTAAGAGATTCTTGTTTCCAAACCCTGCGCCCAAATCAAATACTCATTTCTCCGCGCAATGGTTTGCCGAGCAGGTCGATGCACGCGCCGCCGGGACGTTCGCAGGCGAAAACGTACATCATTTTGGTGATGGCGGCTTCTGCGGTAATGTCTGAGCCGCTGATGACGCCGATCTGTTGCAGGAACTTGCTGGTTTGGTACTGGCCTTGCGCTACGCGGCCGCCGTCGCATTGGGAGACGTTGAAGATCACGATGTCGCGCTCAATGGCGTTGCTGATCGCATTCAGGAACCAGGGCTCAGTGGTGGCGTTGCCGGCGCCGTAGGTTTCGAGCACAATACCGCGCAGGCCATCGATGTTCAGGATCGATTCCACGACCCGCTGGCTGATGCCCGGGAACATCTTCAGGAAGGCCACATTACTGTCGAAGCTTTTGTGGACTTTTAGTTTCAAGCCAGGTTTGTAAGGCTTAATGTACGGCAGGTTGTATTCGATATTTACGCCTGCATTCGCGAGTGCGGGGTAATTTTCGGAATGAAATGCATTGAAATCCGAGCTTTCCTTCTTTTTGGAACGGTTACCGCGGAGCAGGTTGGAATTAAAATAAATGCAAACCTCTGTGATGATCGGATGCCCTTCTGCATTCTTGGCCGCAGCGAGTTCCAACGCGGTAATCACGTTCTCGCGCGCGTCCGAGCGGGCCACGCCTATGGGCAGCTGCGCGCCCGTGAGGATCACGGGTTTGTTGAGGTTTTCGAGCAGGTAACTCAACGCGGACGCCGTGTAAGCCATCGTATCAGTGCCGTGCAGGATCACAAAGCTGTCGAACTGCTCGTAATGCTCCTCAATAATGGTCGCCAGTTCGATCCAGATCGACGGATGCATGTTCGATGAATCAATCGGCTCGGAAAGCGAGAGGAAGGTAATGTCGAAATCGAGCCGACTGATTTCCGGCACTTTCTCGATGATCTGCTGGAAGTTGAATGGCACGAGCTGCTTGCCTTTCGTTTCGTACACCATCCCGAGTGTGCCTCCTGTATAAATTACAAGGACGGAACCGGTGGTAGGTTCGGGAGAAATGGGGTTGATGTGTATTTTGGTATAACTCATTAGGATAGTTTGTTGAGCATGCTTTTCGCGTTCGCGGTAGTGGCGGCGATCACGTCGGCTTTGGTCATTTCTTTCAAATCGGCTACGCGTTGGGCTACGAGGTCGATATAGGCGACTTCGTTGCGTTTGCCGCGGTAGGGGACGGGCGCAAGGTAGGGCGCGTCGGTTTCGAGTACTAAATGTTCGATGCCGACATGTGGGATCACTTTATCCAAACCTCCATTCTTAAATGTAGCCACGCCTCCGATACCAAGCTTGAAACCGAGTTCAATGGCTTTCCGCGCTTCTTCCAGCGTGCCGGTGAAGCAATGGAAAATGCCGGTCAATGCAGGATCGGCGAAATCTTCGATGAGTTTTACTGTTTCCCAAAACGCGCTCCGGCTATGAATGTCGATCCAGAGGTTGTGCCTGCGAGCGAGGCCGCATTGGTATAAAAATGCTTTTTCCTGCTGTTCTTTAAACGTAACGTCCCAGAAAAGGTCCATCCCGATCTCCCCGATGGCGATAAACTCATATTTGCCCAGCCATTCCTCCATGATCTGCAATTCTTTTTCAAAACCTGCCTTCACATAAGTTGGGTGCAGTCCGATCATCGGGAGGCATTTGCCGGGGTATTTTTCGGCGAGTTCGAGCATGCCGTCGATGGTCTCGTGGTCGCAGTTGGGCATCCATATCTGCTCGATACCGGCATTCCAGGCACGGTCGAGCATTGCAGTGCGGTCTTCGGCGTAATCGCCGCTGTATATGTGGGCGTGCGAATCTATCATTTTGGGGCTGTAAGCGATTTTATGCTTTAAGCTATAAGCCGTAAGCTTTAAGCTTTTTGGAGTTAAGTTATTTAAATAGTTGGGCAGAACATGAAATGCCTAAGGCTTACAGCTTAAAGCGTACAGCTTAAAGCCTACTGCATTTTCAACGCTTCAAACCTGTACCCTCGTTCCGTAAAAGTTTCCAGATACCTCGGTAATGCATAAAGCATATTCTTTGATGCCTTAATGCTATCGTGAAATAGCACGATAGAGCCGGGGCGGGTGTGTTGGATGGATTTTTTTAGACAAATTTCAGGGCTGATTTCGGCTGAAAAGTCGCCACTAAGGACGTCCCACATGATGATTTGCTTGTCGCGCAAAACCATTCTCGACTGGCTCTTCTTAATGCGGCCATAAGGCGGGCGGAACAGTCTGGTTTCGAGGTTCAGCTGCTCAGTGCATTGCCGGATATTTTCGAGGTAAATTGCGTCTTCGGTTTTCCAACCGTTCATATGGTTGAATGTGTGGTTACCGATCGAATGCCCGCCATTTCTGACCATTTCGTACACGTCGGGGTGTTTGAGCACATTGTTGCCAATGCTGAAAAACGTGGCTTTTGCATTGAATCTGTCCAGCAGTTCCAGCACATTTTCGGTAATGTCAGGAATAGGCCCGTCGTCGAACGTCAGGAAAATGCTTTTCTCTTGCGTAGGAATATGCCAGGTAAAACCGGGGAAAAATGCTTTCAGCCAGAATGGAGAATGATGCAGGAACATGCTGTCGATGAAATTTGCACTTCAAATATAAAGGGATATAAAACAAGAAGCTGCCGGTTGGGGCAGCTTTCTTGCAATAACAATATATAGAGGCTGGCTTAAATCTTGTGTCAATTACGCATGCGCAAACACAGGATTCAACATGGATACAGCCTTGGCTTCGAGGAATGACTCGCCCATCAGGTACTCGTCTACCGAACGTGCCGCTTCGCGACCTTCGCTGATCGCCCATACCACGAGCGATTGTCCACGGCGGCAGTCGCCGGCTGCGAAAATCTTCTCGTTGGAAGTCGATTGGTACCCGTTGGTTTTGATGTTGCCGCGCTCGTCGAATTCCAGGTCGAGGTCGTTCAACAAGCCTTCTTGCTGCGGGTGCAGGAAGCCGGCTGCCAGGAATGCCAGGTCGCATGGGATGGTACGCTCGCTGCCTTCTACTTCTCTCATTTGCATACGGCCCGTTTCAGGGTCTTTCTGCCAGTCGAGATCGACGATTTTCAATGCGGTCAGGTTCCCGTTCTCATCACCGATGAATTCTTTGGTGTTGATAGACCAGTGCCTGTCGCAGCCTTCCTCGTGCGAGGTCGATGTGCGGAGCATCATCGGCCAGTTTGGCCAAGGCGTGCTCGCATCACGCTCTTTCGGAGGAATCGGCATGAGTTCGATCTGCGTAACGGATTTCGCACCGTGACGGCCCGAAGTACCCACGCAGTCGGAACCTGTATCGCCACCACCAATGACCACTACGTGCTTGTCGGTAGCTAGTATTTCGCCATTCGCATATGCTACGCCGCGGTGATCTACTACCCGGTCGATACCCGCTACGCGCTTGTTCTGCTGGCTCAGGAATTCCATCGCGAAGTGAACGCCTTTGAACTGACGGCCCTGGATTTTTACGTCACGGGGGACAGTCGATCCAACGGTCAGAAGCACCGCGTCGAATTCATTTTGAAGTTCTTCGGCTTTGATATCCACACCTACATTCACGCCGGTACGGAATTCAACGCCTTCCGCTTCCATAACCGCAAGACGACGGTCGATAATGCTTTTATCTAGCTTGAAATCAGGGATACCATAGCGTACCAGACCCCCGATTTTATCCGCTCTTTCGAGCAATACTACCGAGTGACCAGCCTGGTTGAGCTGATAAGCCGCAGCCATACCCGCAGGTCCTGAACCTACCACCGCCACTTTTTTGCCGGTGCGGGTTTTCGGAATGCGTGGTTTGACCAAACCCAATTCGAATGCTTTTTCGATGATCGATTTCTCGATGTACTCGATCGCTACCGGCGGCTTGTTGATACCCAGTACGCAGGATGCTTCGCAAGGAGCTGGGCAAATGCGTCCTGTGAATTCAGGAAAGTTGTTGGTAGACGCTAATATTTCGTAAGCCAGTCCCCAGTTTTCATCATACACCGCGTCGTTGAACTCGGGGATGATGTTGCCCAGCGGACAACCATTATGGCAAAAAGGAATTCCGCAGTCCATACAACGGGCTGCCTGCTGTTTGGAATTAGAGTCGGTCGGTGCGGTTTCAATCTCACGGTAGTCTTTCAGACGCTCTTCTACGCTTCTTTTTTTCGGCAACTCCCTTTCAAACTCTAAAAATCCGGTTGGTTTTCCCATTCTTATTACTGATTTAAAAAATTCTGATAGTTGATCTTGAAACTGAAAATTACTGGTGTACCACGTCTACGACGATGTCTTTGTACACCACGTTCTTATCGGCAATCTGCTGTGCGAGCGTGATACCGCGTCCTTCCAGCGCTTTGCGGAAGTCGGATGGCATTACTTTCACAAATTGCTTCACAGATTCTTCCCAGTTCTGGATCAGTTGGAAAGCGATGTTGCTGGTCGTGTACTGGAAGTGTTTATCCAGGTACTCGCGCAGGATGCCTTTGTCTTCATCCGTAAGCGCTTCCAGCGACACCATTTCTTTATTTACTTTCTCTTCGAAGGTTCCGTTTTTGTCGAGCACGTAAGCCACACCGCCGGACATACCTGCCGCGAAGTTGCGGCCAGTTTCGCCGAGGATGATCGCCAGACCGCCCGTCATGTATTCCAGACCGTGGTCGCCGACACCTTCTACTACCACCTTCGCACCCGAGTTACGTACGCAGAAGCGCTCGCCCGCGGTTCCGCGGATGTAGGCATCACCCGAAGTAGCCCCGTAGAATGCCACGTTACCGATGATGATGTTCTCTTCCGGCTTGAACTTCGCATCTCTGTCGGGGTACACGATCAGTTCGGCGCCGCAAAGGCCTTTTCCGAAGTAGTCGTTCGCGTCACCTTCCAGTTCGAGGCGTACGCCTAAGGTGTTGAATGCACCGAAGCTCTGGCCCGCTGTACCGCGGAATTTGAAGTGGATATTGCCGGTTGGCAAGCCCACACCGCCATATTTCTTCGAGATTTCATTCGAAAGCATGGTTCCCACCGACCGGTTGAGGTTGTTGATCGGGAATTCTGCGTAAACCTCATCCTTGTTCTCCAATGCGGGCTGCGCCGAACGGATCAGGTCGAGGTCGAGGATGGCGTCGATACCGTGATCCTGCTCTTCCTGCTTGAATTGGGCCACCGAAAGGTCGCCTTCTTTGTACAGGATCGCGTCGAAGTTCAGATTTTTGTATTTCCAATGTTTGATATCATTGCGCAGTTCAAGGTACTGAGCCTGACCCACCATTTCGTTCACAGTTCTGAAACCCAACTGGGCCATGATCTCGCGCAGCTCTTCCGCCATGTAGGTAAACATGTTCACTACGTGCTCGGGTTTGCCCGAGAACAATGCACGGAGTTCTTTGCGCTGCGTGGCCACACCCACCGGACAGGTGTTCAGGTGGCATTTACGCATCATGATACAGCCGGCAGCTACCAATGCAGCGGTTGCTACACCCCATTCTTCGGCACCGAGTAATGCGGCGATCGCGAGGTCGCGGCCGGTACGGAGCTGTCCGTCGGCCTGAACGGTTACCCGTCCGCGCAATTTGTTGCGTACCAATGTCTGGTGCGTTTCGGCCAAACCAAGCTCCCACGGCAGACCCGCGTGGCGGATCGAGCTCAATGGAGAGGCACCGGTACCACCGTCGTAACCCGAGATCAGGATGTGGTCGGCGTGTGCTTTCGCAACACCGGATGCTACGGTTCCTACACCGGCTTCCGACACCAGCTTCACGCTGATACGTGCGGCGCGGTTGGCATTTTTAAGGTCGAAAATCAGCTGCGCCAAATCCTCGATCGAGTAAATGTCGTGGTGAGGAGGAGGGGAGATAAGCCCTACACCCGGCGTCGAGTGACGGGTACGGCCGATCCAGTCGTCCACTTTGAAGCCCGGAAGCTGGCCACCTTCACCCGGCTTGGCACCTTGCGCAGTTTTGATTTGCAGCTCTCCCGCATTGCTCAGGTAATGGCTGGTTACACCAAAACGTCCCGAAGCAACCTGTTTGATCTGCGAGTTCATGCTGTCGCCGTTCGGCAGCTTGTTGTAACGCAGTTCGTCTTCGCCGCCTTCTCCGGAGTTGGACTTACCGCCAATGCGGTTCATCGCAATCGCCAGCGTCGTGTGCGCTTCCCAGGAAATAGATCCGAAGGACATCGCACCGGTAGCGAAGCGTTTGAAGATATTTTCAACCGGCTCTACCTCGCTCAATGGAATCGGGTTGCCTTTTTTGAATCTCAAAAGTCCGCGTAATGTCAGCGCCTTGTGGCTCTGGTCGTCGATCAGTTTAGAGTATTTCTTGAACTGCTCGTAGCTTGCATTGCGGGTAGCTTGTTGCAGCAAATGCACCGACTGCGGGTTGAAAATGTGCGCTTCACCACGTTGTTTCCATTGGTAAACACCACCCACTTCGAGTCTTGGCTTTTGCTCCGCGCTCTCGTGGTAAGCCACTTTGTGACGCACCAGGATCTCGCGTGCAATCTCAGGAATACCCATACCGCTGATACGCGAAATGGTTCCTGTGAAATATTTGTCGATTACGTCCTTGTTCAAGCCCACGCATTCGAAGATTTGCGCACCCTGGTATGACTGCAGGGTAGAGATTCCCATTTTCGAGAATATCTTCAAAAGCTCCTTGTTAACGGCCTTGATGTAGTTGTAATGCAGTTTTTCATCAGTGAACTCGCCTTCGATCATGCCCTTGCGGTTCATGTACGAAAGCGTTTCGAATGCCATGTAAGGGCAGATACCCGCAGCGCCGTAGCCGATCAACGTCGCTACGTGATGGGTTTCCCAGACATCTCCCGCTTCCACCAACAGACCTACCTTGCCACGCAATCCTTCGCGGATCAAATGGTGGTGAATGGTCGCGGTGGCGAGCAATGAAGGGATCGGGGCGTGGTCGGAGTCGATGGCGCGGTCGGAGAGGATGAGGATCTCAAATCCGTCTTCGATCGCATCTACCGCGTAACGGCAGATTCTTTCCAATGCTCTTTCCAGCGCTTTTCCTCCTTCATCGGCGCGGAAGTAGGTGTTGATGGTTTTGGCCTGGAAGCCGTCTTTATCTACAAAACGCAGCTTATCGAATTCCTGCACCGAAAGGATCGGATGCGGCAATGCGATCTGGCGGCAGTGTTTTGGCGTCTCGGTCAGAATGTTCTCGGTGCTGCCTACGAAAGAGATCAGAGACATAATCGCACGCTCGCGAATCGAGTCGATCGGCGGGTTGGTAACCTGTGCGAAAAGCTGTTTGAAATAGGTAGACAAATGCTGAGACTGATCCGAGAGAACTGCCAGCGGAGAATCGGTACCCATTGAACCAATCGCTTCCATACCGGTCTGAGCCATGGGGCCGAGGATCATGCGTAGGTCTTCCGAAGTATAACCGAATGCCACCTGGCGTTTCAGCAATGCATTCTCGTCATATGCGCGGTAAGTGCGGATCGGGTGATCGAGCGCGTCCACGTGCAGTTTGTTCTCGTCCAGCCATTGTTGGTAAGGCTGCGCGGTACAGATTTGCTTCTTGATTTCTTCGTCAGGAACAATGCGGCCCTGTTCCATATCCACCACGAACATACGTCCGGGTTGCAGGCGGCCTTTGGTCACAACTCTCGACTGATCCACTTCCAGCACACCCGCTTCCGAACCCATGATGATGGTATCGTCGTCGAGTACCCAGTAGCGCGACGGGCGCAGACCGTTGCGGTCGAGCGTAGCGCCTACCATTTTACCGTCGGTGAATGAGATCGACGCCGGACCGTCCCACGGCTCCATAATGGCAGCGTGGTATTCGTAGAATGCCTTACGTTCCGGGTCCATCTGCTCATTGCCGTCCCATGCTTCGGGGATCAGCATCATCATCACGTGTGGTAATGAGCGGCCAGAAAGGTGCAGCAATTCGATCGCATTGTCAAGGTTGGCGGAGTCGGACTGATTCCTGTCGCAAATCGGCAGGAGCATATCCATTTCTTCTTTGGTGAAGAATTTCGACTCGAAAGATTTTTCCCCGGCGCGGATCCAGTTCACGTTTCCTTTCACGGTGTTGATCTCCCCATTGTGCGCAATGTAGCGGAACGGCTGGGCCAGCTCCCATGAAGGGAAGGTATTAGTAGAAAAACGCGAGTGTACAACTGCCAATGCAGATACGACCGATTCGTTTTCCAGGTCCGGGAAGTAATATTTCAGCTGGGCAGTAGTGAGCTGTCCCTTGTATGAGATGGTACGGCATGAAAGCGACGAGAAATAGAAGTTTTTCGCGCCCTTTACCGTGTCTTTGATGATTCGTGCAGAAACCTGGCGGAGGATGAACAGCTTGCGTTCAAACGCCATGTCATCCGTAATGTCGTCCGGACGTTTAATGAAAACCTGCTCTACTGCCGGTTCAACGGAGAGAGAGCCTTCACCCAGGGTGTTGTTCAGGGTAGGTACCTTTCGGTAGCCGAGCAGTTGGAGGCCCAGCATTTTGATCTTTCGGTTCAGGATATCCCTGCTTTCCTCCCTGGCAAGCTCGTTGCCCGGGAAAAAGATCATCCCCACACCATACTCACCTGCCGGCGGCAAGTGGAAGCCTAACTTGGTAGATTCTTCTACAAAGAACTCGTGAGGGATCTGAATTAAAATACCAGCACCGTCTCCGGTGTTAGGGTCAAAACCAGTTGCACCCCTATGCTCCATCCTTTCGAGCATATGAATGGCATCAGCCACGATCTGGTGCGACTTACGACCCTTGATGTTAGCCCGGAAACCGATTCCACATGCATCATGCTCAAATTCCGGGCGGTACAGTCCCTGATTTTCTACCATTTGTTCAGACATTTGCGACATTTATCGAATTGTAGGTAATTAACAAATTCGTAATTAGAATCTGTTTAAATAAGCACTTTAAAAGGAAAGCGAAAACGCCAGTGTGTGATGTTTTGGGTAAAGCCACGCAATATACCCATAAAAAATATTTGGCTTATTATGGGAATGGCAAAATTTTCTATCACTAATACGCATTTGGCCGAATTATTACAATTATTATCAAAATATTGATAAACATGTAACGAATACCCGTATTGGTTACCATTTTGGAAAGCTGCAAACGTCGTTTTCTGTGCCTTGGAGGATTACAAAAAGCGCCTAAGGAAAATATAAAAAATGTAAGAATGGCATCAAAAAAACGTCCCGCCGGATATCGGCGGGACGTTTTGGTAAGTGACTGAAAATTATACTATTCAAATATTAAGGCTCTTTCGATTCGCTCACACCTTCGTAATCTTCGTCGTCATAATCGTCATCGCCCGCACCGAACTCGTTTTCAAGGCTGTGCATGAAAACAGCGTCGATCGCCTCCTCTTTGGTGGGCAGAACGGTGAGGTCGGGAATACGCAGGTCTTCCAGCGTGTCCATGAAATCGTCGTCGCGGGTTACGATCACGAGTAGGCCGAGGTCGTTCGCGCAGAGGCGGTTTACCTTCTTTAATGTCGTGATTCCTGTCGCGTCCAGTGACTTCACGGTCTGCATGTTCACAATCAGGCTGTGGTAGCCTTCGCGGAAGAGGCCACGCGCCGTTTCTTCAAACGCTGCGGGCACATCACCGGCGAAAGCGGCTGCATCCGTTTCGATATAGACGTATTGTTCTTTCTTTTCCAGTTTAAAATCCATTTCGGTTGTCGTTTCGTCAAACAATTTTTTGCTAAGTGAGTAGTCCGCCTCAGGCAATCGCACGCAAAATGGCCTTCTCAATCCTTTCGAGCGGGTGGTCCAGGTTGTTTTTCTGAAACTTCATACCTGTCACTTTCTCGAACAGCTCGATGTAGCGTTCGGAGATCGAGTTTACTTTTTCGTCGGTCATTTCAGGCACGGTCTGGCCCTCTTTGCCCTGGAAGCCGTTCTCGATGAGCCATTCCCTTACAAATTCCTTGCTAAGCTGCTTTTGGGGCACGCCGGCGCGCTGATTTTCCTCATAGGTGTCCTTGTAGAAGTACCGTGAGGAATCCGGTGTGTGGATTTCGTCGATCAAATAAATCGTGCCATCCAGCTGGCCGAACTCATATTTGGTATCTACCAGGATCAGGCCCTGATCGGCCGCCATTTCGGTTCCTTTCGCGAACAAGGCGAGCGTGTAACGCTCGAGATGCTCGTATTCGTCCTCGCTCACGAGCCCTTGCGCGAGGATCTGCTCGCGGGAAATATCTTCGTCGTGGCCTTCATGTGCCTTGGTGGTAGGCGTAATGATAGGCTGGGGGAGTTTGTCGTTCTCTTTCAGACCTTCGGGCAATGCAACGCCGCACACTTCTCGTTTTCCGGCTTTGTATTCGCGCCAGGCATGGCCTGCCAGGTAACCACGTACGACCATTTCCACCGGGTAGGCCTGGCATTTGATACCAATGCTCACATTCGGGTCCGGCACCTCTTCGAGCCAGTTGGGCACGATGTCGGAAGTGGCGTTCAGGAAATGCGCGGCGATCTGGTTCAAAACCTGTCCTTTATATGGGATAGCGCGCGGCAGGATCACGTCGAATGCCGAAATGCGGTCGGTGGCGATCATCACCAGACGTTTTTCAAACGAATAAACGTCACGGACTTTCCCTTTATAAAAGCCTGTCTGGCCGGGGAACTGGAAGTTGGTTGCTGGTATACTGTTCATTAGATTATGGGTAAAATTACCACTCGATTTCGCTCTTTTGTCCCGGTTTCGCATTGTACTGCTTGCGCCGGAGCTGGTAAATATATTGGGATTCGTTCGATTTCATGGCATCTAGGATTGCCCTCGCCTGTTCTTCGGACATGTTCATAGCCTTGAGACTTTTGAGCAATTCTTCCTTTTTGACATCCTCGCTCACCTCGCGTATTTCCTGCGGGGGAGCCGGCGGAGGTGCCGGTTGTACCTGGTTTGTCTGCTGCTGGTTCGACTGGCGTTTCCGCGTGGTCATGTCGGACTGCTGATCAACACCCGAGAAGCTCTTTTTCAGGATAATATAATTGGTCCTAGCAAGCGCATTGCCAGGTTCGAGGCGCAATGCGGTTCTCAGGTTTGTCAAAGCGCTGGCCGTATCTTTTCGGTTGACAAGGATCAATGCGATCTGTGCGTTTGCTACCGAGGCAATGCTATTGTCCTCAATATCGCTCAGTAGCCGGTAATGTTTCAAAGCCTGCTTGTAGTCGCCTGCCTTATATAATGAATGGGCCAGGTTCAGCCTTGCAGCGGGATCCGAAAAGATCGAGCCGTAGGTGATTTGCCGGTACAGCTCGGCCGATTTCGTAAACTCTTTTTTTCGGAAGGCTTGCTCGGCATCCAGCTTTCTCTGGTTTGCCTTGGTAATGGAATCGAACGTACGGTTATCCCAAAGCCAGAGCAGGACATAAAGGATCAAAGACGTCATATCGGTTCACATTTGCGTGCAAAAATAGGGAATTGCGCTCAGAGTCGGAACGTTCCGATAGTAATTAGTACGTCGAGCAAGATCAGTACCAGCGCCGCGCCCAGGAAATAATAGTACTTGTTGGAAACAACGGTGATCGTCCGCGAATCCACCAATGCGCCTTCCGCCTGGTTAATGTCGCTGATCATCTTCTGGACGTCGTTTTTTGAATTGTTGAGTTCATAATAAGATCCGCGGGCCGAATTAGCGACACCGCGCAGGAAATTCTCATCCAGTTTGCTGATCACCAGTTTGTCGTTCTTGTCCATAAGCGGCTTGCCGTTCTGCTGAATGCTGATGCCCACCTTCGTGCCCACGGCCACCGAATATACCCCGATCCCGAAGCGACGTAGATTATTGAACAATGCATTGCTGCAACTTGAACTGTTCTCCCCGTCGGTGAAAAGCACCATCATCTTGGCGCGGCTCGTCGGGTTGGCTGCGTTCATCAGCTTGTTGTAGGCCATTTCAATGGCGCCGCATATATTGGTGCCATTAGTCGGGAGCAAATCCGTTTGCAGCGACTGGATGAACAGTTCGAGCGCGGCCGCGTCGTACGTGAGCGGTACGTGAATGTACGCGTCGTTTGAAAAAATAATGATCCCGATCCGGTTCGCCCGCTCGTTCTCGACGAAGCGGTTCAGCTCAAACTTTACCTTTTCCAGGCGCGAGGGAGTCACATCTGCCGCGTCCATCGACTTCGAAAGATCTACTACCATAAATATATCCTTGCCCTTTGCCTGAATATCGCGTTCGGCCTCCCCGAAGGACGGCCCGAGCAGACTAATGATCAAAAGAGAGAAGGTAATAGTGCGCAAAAAGAGTTTAATGATGAGTGTCCGGGCAGTCGTTTGAAGCTGTCGGGCAACCCGGACAGTACGTATTATATAGGCTGTGTAAGCGAAAATGAAAAAAAATATAAAAAAATATTCGGTGCTCTCAAAGGGGTAATTCCAGTTCATAATGAACGTATTGTGTGATTTAAACTTGGGCAAAAATAGGCATTTCGCGCTTCTGGCGAAGTTTTTTTCTTTCAATGTTTGCTTTTCTGAAAACGAACCAGCTATATTTGCACCCAAGAACGACGGACGAAGGAGGGATGGGTGAGTGGCTGAAACCAGTAGTTTGCTAAACTGCCGTACTCGCAAGGGTACCGCGGGTTCGAATCCCGCTTCCTCCACGCGGTTTCCGAACGTTCGAAAAAGTGCTCTTTCTTAAAGTAGAAGGAGAAAATTATCGGGGAGTGGCGCAGTCCGGTAGCGCATCTGGTTTGGGACCAGAGGGTCGCAGGTTCGAATCCTGTCTCCCCGACAGAAAAGATAAGGCAGTAAGCCGTAGCAGTGCAAACTGTGAATCGCTGACTGCCTATTTTTTTAGAATAAAGTTTAAACTTGAAATATCGGTCCCGTAGCTCAGCTGGATAGAGCAACTGCCTTCTAAGCAGTAGGTCTTTGGTTCGAATCCAAACGGGATCACTTCAATATCAAGCACTTAGATTAGTTTCTAAGTGCTTTTTTTGTTGCATAACCCCACTCACGGCTTCGAATAAGAAGAAAACACAATTTTTTTGTCGGCATTATAACGAAGCATCCATTGTTCTCCCCGGCCGTTATCGAGCCAGAAAATGTAGCTTGTAACCCCCTCGTATTCATTCCGGTAGCTTCTCATCAGGTTATAACCTACATCCAGTCCGAAATTGAGGAAGTGAGAGGGAGCTCCGAAAATGTCAGTAAAGGTCGCTATCTCTTTTCGCGTCAGGTTAGTATCGAAGTTACGCCCCGTGAAATCTTCATTGTATTGCCGGATCTGATTAAAACTGCCTACCCATGTCAAATTGTAATCCTGATCGAAGAGCAGGCTTTGTGAATCAACTCCCAGAAATCTGACAATAACATCGTATGTTTTTGTCCCATCGAGGTTAATGTAGACGGTAGCTCCCCCGAATTCGAATTCGTTATTTCGGGCGATCATCTGCCTGGTTTCTTCATTGAAATTAGTGAGCGTATTAACAAATGCAGGATTGGGCTTGCTTCGCTTTTGGATAAAATCGATAATCGGATCCGGCAGGTCGTTGATGTTTTTAATATAGTACCATCTTGGATAAGGAGACATGTATATCGACGACACGCCAAAGGATGCCACAAAATCCATTCCGTTTAACCGGTAGTTTACCGCAGGATTAGAGACATATCCGTCGAACAGAGTAATGGTCCGGTAATCCGAGATCGTGCCTCCCTTTATCGTGGAATTTTGAAGTCTGCTGACCAAAGAGTCCGGTATTTGCTCCCCGCTTGTTCTGGCCGTGGAAATGATTTCGGTATTATTGACAATGGCCGAATACCGTTCATCATCCACGGTGAATGCGAATTCAAACACCTTCCCTTTTTCAACGACCTTGCCCGATAAGTTTTGGACATCAGGATATTTCTCGAAGACTAAACGCTGGATTTGCCCGGAAATGGCCGAATCCTGGTTTGGAGCGGCTTCTTTCATTGTACAACCATACATGAGTGGAAGCAGGATCAGTGCAAACAATGTTAGCCGACAGGAAATGGGATGATGTTTCGATGAACAGCGTGCAGAATTCGTTTTCAAAGTATTGGTCAATGCTTTTACCGAAAATGTTCGATTGACGTTGGATCACATGTCAACCAAATGATAGACGGATTTGTTCACTTAAACCGTTGCCTTCCTGATTTGTATAAAACGTTCTTCCTGTCAATGGGAGGGTTACAGGCTGGGTTGTCGTTTGCGTATATAGAATGTCGGTAGCGGAGCTTCTTGGATTTAAACTGATTTCTACGGTTTTGCATGTTGTGTAGGGGAGAAAAATAGGACATAACGTCTTTATTTTTTTGTTATTTTTGTTTTCGTATCTCGACACTTTCTTACATGTATATCGACGAAAATGCAGCGGACGAAGATCTGGTGGCTATGCTCATGGATGGCTCGGAGGCGGCATTCGACTTGATTTACGAGCGCTACTGGAAAAAACTCTATAATGAAGCCTACAAAAGGCTCAGCGATGCTTCGGATAGCGAGGAAATCGTCCAGGATGTTTTTGTCGACCTTTGGAATAAAAGAGAGAACCGGCAGATCGATAATCTTCGTGGATATTTGCTGGGAGCGGTGAAATACCAGGTTTTTGCCATTTACCACAAGCGAAAAACCCTCCCTGCATTCGAAGAGCCGCTTGATTATATGGCGTTTTCCAGCGACGATGCCGATTCCGGTTATTTGAGGGACGAATTGCTATCGAGCATTCATCTCTGGCTGGAAACGCAGCCGGAAAAGCGCCGTGAAATTTTCCGGCTACGCTACCTGGAAGGGCTCTCCACCCTGGAAATTGCCGAGCAGCTCGATATTTCAAGAAAGACCGTCCAAAACCAGCTTAATACATCCCAACAAAGCCTGCGCGAAAGCATTGGAAGGCTTCTTGCCCTTCTCATTTTGCTGCTTCGCCCGTAGCCGTTCCCGACCGTTTCCGGAGTTTCCTGGAATTTTTTTAAAAAAATTAGAAGTTCGTTTGGGACTTTTTCAGAAATCCCTCCACTGGTAAATAAACAGCATTCTATAAACATGCCAAGTGGAAATAGGAATAAGTTCAGGTCGATCGTCGCCAGGTACCTCAGCGGGAATGCCGATGAGGAAGAATCGGACATGATCGAGAAATACTATGAGCTTTTCGCAGGGAAGCCCGACCGGTTGTCGAAGCTCTCGGACGACGAGCTTGCGGATGTCCGGGAGCGAATGAAGGGGAATATTGCCAAACGTATTGCGCCGCCGGGTCGGTCACGACCTTTTCTGCCGGGCGTTTTCTGGCGTGTGGCTGCTGCTATGCTCATTCTGATCGGTGCGGGCTGGGTTTTCTTCCTGGTAAGGGAACAGCGGAAGCCCGTAGTTAATCTTTCGGCGTCGAGGACGGTAGTTCACCAATCTGTAAAAGGCCAGACGAAATTTGTGGTACTACCGGACGGAAGCCGGGTTGTTTTGCACGGCGATACGCGCGTCGAGTACGATCGAGATTTTAACCGTCAAACCAGGGAGGTATCGCTGTCCGGAGAAGCTTACTTCGATGTCGTGCATTTAAATGTGGGTGACAGAAAACCGGCTTCTTTTGTGATTAAAACCGGTAAGATCAGCACCACCGTACTCGGAACGGCATTCAGCATCAAATCCCTTCCTTCGGAAAGCGAAGTGGTGGTGACGGTTACGCGGGGTAAAGTGCGGGTAGACGACGGTAATAAACACACCAGTCTGCTTACCGCGAACCAGCAAGTGACGTACAACACCCGCACGACTGTCGCGGACGAGAAAGTGGTTAAATCACAGGATCTTACCGCCTGGGTACAGGCCGATATGGTGTTTCAGGAAATGCCTTTTGGGATCCTGGCCGAAATGCTGGAAAAACGTTACGGCGTGAAAATCTCTTTTCAAAATACCCGATTGCAGCAATGCCTCATTACCGGGCGGTTTTCAGGGACGGAAACCCTGGACGAAGTCTTTAAGGTGCTGACGCTGACAAGCAATACGAAATATACCCTGGAAAGCGGCGAACTGGTGTTAAGTGGGGAAGGATGCCGCTGAATTAACTAATAACTAAACTCTTATGAAACAGATTTCCATCCATTCGGGCCGGGCCCCGTAGCTTCCCGGCAGTCATATGAAAAGCTCCCCGGCCTTGGACAGCAATAGGGAGCTTTGAATAGAAAATTCGCGAAAACAAATTTCTAGACAATACAAATATATGAAAAAACCTATATCCGTAGGCAGGAGAACTGTGCCTATCCGGCAAGGTATCTTGTGCCGGTATCTCTGCAATCTAATGAAGATCAGTGTTTATGGCGTCGGTGTTTTGATCATGGCAACCCAGCTGCTGCTCGCAGGAGTGAGCGGCGCGCAGGACATCCGGGATGTCAATGTCACCATGGGCTTGGAAAAGTCTTCTTTAAGGGAAGCGCTTCAAACGCTTCAACAGGAGTCGGGCTACAATATCTTCTATCTTTCAAAAGCTGTCTCGGCTTTTGACAATATCAGCCTCCGAAAAGAATCACGCACTGTTCAGAAAACGCTGGAATTGATTCTGGACAGAACGAACCTGGCGTTCCGGCAGGAGGGCAAAAATATTGTTCTCACCGAACGGGAGGTCGTTATCCCAGAAACCAAGAGCCGGGCGCCGGTCAGGGGTAAAGTGACCGACAAGGACGGGCAAGGCTTGCCGGGCGTGAGTGTGATTATCAAAGGAACCAGCCACGGGACCATTACCGATCAGAATGGCAGTTACAATCTTGAATTACCGGAAGACAACGCGGTGCTCATATTCAGTTTTGTGGGCTATGTGGCCCGGGAGCTGGAAGTGGGCACAAGAGAAGTGCTGGACGTAGTACTGGCAACGGACGAAAAGGCATTGGAGGAGGTAGTCGTGATTGGTTATGGTACCCAGAAAAAGGTGAACCTTACGGGAGCGGTGAGCAACGTAACAGGTTCCGAGCTGACCACGCGGCAAGCGCCGAACACGACTTCGCTTTTGCAGGGAAGAATGCCCGGCGTGCAGGTAACGCAGAACTCGGGGCAGCCCGGCGCTGAGAACGCGAGCATCCAGATCCGCGGGCAGGGGACATTCAGCGGCGCGGGGAACGATCCGCTCATTCTGATCGATGGCGTGGAAGGTAACCTGAACAATGTCAATCCGAACCAGATTGAAAGTATTTCCGTGTTGAAAGATGCGGCTTCGGCGGCCATTTACGGTTCGCGGGCAGCGAACGGGGTAATTTTGGTGACGACCAAAGCTGGGACCGCCGGCCGGTTGAATGTTGATTACAGCTACAATTTCGGCAGTCAGCGCGCTACGTCTGTTTACGACAGGATCACAAACTCGGTACAGTTTATGGAGCTGCTCAACAAGGCCATCGCCCACACGGGAACCAATGCAAACCAGCTCTACACACCCGCACAGATCGAGGAATACCGGCAGGGAAGTATTACCAATCCCGCGCAGTATCCGAGTTATGACTGGATGGATGCCGTTTTCCGGACTTCCCCGATGCAGCAACACTACGTGAGCGTGAATGGAGGGAAGGAAAATACCACTTACAATTTCGGAGCAGGTTACCTCAATCAGGAGGGGATCTTGATCGCGACCGGTTATAAACGGTACGACGCCCAGTTCAATTTCAAGACGAGTCTGAACAAGACGATCACTTTCGGCACCAACCTCGCTTTTTCCAAAGGCGACCGGAATGAGACGGCGCTGAACACCCAGTTCGACGGCAATTCAACCGAGGACCAGATTCTGAGCGCATTGGCTGCGCACCCCACATTTACACCGAAGCTTCCCGATGGAAGCGGCCGGTATGCTGCCAAGGCCTATATTCAGGAAGGCGGTAACAAAAACCCCGTCGCGCTTGCCGAAAACGGCGGTCGGTATGTAAGGAACTACTACGCACTGGCATCGGCATTTATGGATGTCAACATTTTACCGGGTTTGAAAGGGCAGATTAAAGGTGCCGTCAAGTTCAACGACCGGCAAACCAAAGTCCATGTAGTAGGCATTCCGGCCTATCTGTTTTTGCCGGACGCCAGCGGGCAATATCTGTACAACACGCAGTGGAATGGCACCGTGGGCGAAAACAACCTGACCGTCCGCAAGGAAAACGACGTGCAGTATACAGTATTTGGTACTTTGAACTACACAAAGAAAATCGGCACCAATCACGACCTCAATGCATTGCTGGGTGTGAGCCAGGAGACTTTCCGGTACGACCGTTTGCAGGGTTTTAAACGGAATGCCCCGTCGAACGATCTCCTGGAACTGGGCGCGTATTCTCCCGGCGGGCAATTGGCCGATGGTCTGGCTTATGAGTGGGCATTGCAATCGGTATTTGGCCGGGTAAGTTATAATTTCAAAGAGAAGTACCTGCTCGAAGGGAATTTTCGGTACGACGGCTCGTCGCGGTTCCCGAAAGGTAACAAATGGGGCTTTTTCCCGTCGGCGTCGGCAGGTTGGAGACTTTCGGAAGAGCAATTTCTGAAACAGGTTACCTGGCTCGAAAGTTTGAAAGCACGCGTATCATGGGGGCAGGTGGGTAACCAAAACGTAAACCGGTCGCTGAGCGGGGAATCGGTACCATACCCGTACCAGCAGGTTTTGAACCCCGTAGTGTACAATATCGGCGGCTCGTTGCAGCAAGGTGTCACGCAGACCGACCTCATTAACCGCAACATTACCTGGGAGACCACGACCGTAACGGACGTGGGTTTTGACTTTGGCTTGTTCCGGGCATCGGTGTTCGGGAGTGTGGACTGGTATTCCAAAAAGACGACGAATATCCTGAGACCTTTGCAGGTGCCTGATTTTATAGGTGTTGCCGGCCCGACAGTCAACCTGGGCGAAATGAGCAATACGGGAGTCGAAATCTCTTTGGGTTATCAGAGCAGGATCAAGGACTTCCGCTACAAAATCCAGGGGAATTTTGAAACCTACAAAAACAAGGTAGTGAAGTTTGGCGCACGGGAGGTGAACAATGGAAACGGCACCGTAACCCAGGAGGGCTTGCCTTATAACTCCTACTTCATGTATGTTTTTGATGGTATCTACCAAAATCAGGGTGAAATCGACAACGGTCCCACGCCGCTCGTGAAGCCCAAACCCGGCGATATGAAATACCGTGATATCAGCGGGCCGAACGGTGTCCCGGATGGTAAAATCACGACCGACGACCGTATGGTTGTCAGCGGTGCATTCCCGAAGTTCAACTACGGAGTGACCTTTAATGCAGATTATAAGAACTTTGACCTGGGAATCTTCCTGCAAGGCGTAGAAGGCCGCAAGATTTACATTAAGGAGTGGGGGATAGCGCCTTTCCGGCAGGCAGGACCGCCGCCTACATTCTGGGAGAAGGCCTGGGACGGCGAAGGTACGTCGAACACGATCCCGCATATCTTCAACGAAAACTACGCGCCCAACACCCAGGTATCCGACTGGTGGCTGCAAGATGCATCCTATTTACGGTTAAAGAACTTTCAGCTGGGGTACAGCTTTCCTGCCAAGCTGATCAACCGCGCGAAAGTCCAAATGCTTAGATTGTATGTTTCCGGTGATAATTTATTGACATTCAGTAAATTTTTTAAAGGAATAGACCCTGAGCGTGCGGCGGCCAGCGGCAGAGCGGCTATTTATCCGCAGGCCAAGATCTACTCATTTGGTGTTAAAGTCACATTTTAATCCGTAATGCCATGACAACCAGATTCGCGAAAAATATATTTCTCCTTCTATTGACAACGGTCGGGTTCGCCTGCAAGGACACGCTGGACAAGAACCCGCTTGCAAATCCCAATTCTGAGAACTTCTGGAAAACGGAGACGGAGGCCAACAAGGCGCTGATTGCCTGTTATGCCAAATTGAAAGAACCCATTATATCCAATGGTCCCGCGCAGAGCGGAAACTTCCTGTTTTGGGAATCGCTGTCCGATAACGCGTCCAATACCTCGGGTTATGAGTCTTTCGACGTCGTGATGCGCGGCGAGCACAATTCGGCTACGACGGGTATCGTCAGCAAATCGTTTAGCATCGGTTTCCAGGGGATCGCTGCGTGCAACTACTTCCTCGCGAACATCGACCGGGTAACGGCTACTACCGACGCCGTCCGCAACCGGATGAAAGGGGAAGCGTTGTTTCTGAGGGCTTTTTATTACAATGACCTTACGCAGCTCTACGGCGACCTGCCCATTCTCCTGAAACCCGCGGAACTCGACGACAATATCCGGGAAACTCCAAGAGCGCCTAAGACGGAGGTGGTCGCGCAGATACTGAAAGACCTGGATCTTGCCATTTCATACCTTCCCGCGAATGCGTATACAGACGGGCGTGCCGTGAAGGGGTCGGCTATTGCATTAAAAACGAGGGTGCTGCTGAACAACGAGGGGTACGGTGAAGCGGCCGATGCGGCATGGAGCCTGATCGGTGATCCTGCGAATCCGTTCAAGCTCTCGGACAGCTATTCGGGGATATTCTTTGGGAACCAGGCCAACAACCGGGAGATTATGTTTTCTGTTCAGTTCAAGGCACCGGACGACTACCATTCGCTCGACCAGGTGATTGGCGCCCGAATGTCCGTATTCCCCACAACCGAGCTCCGGGATGCTTATGAGCCGAACGATCCGCGCAGAAAAATGACCATTTTTGAAGCGGGCGACCCATGGGCTTATAATCCAGCCGGTTTCAAACAAACCGGAAGCCTCGCCGAAGGACAAATTCCTTACACAGGCATGGCCTTCAAAAAGTGGGTTAACCTGGCGATCAACAACGGATCAGGCTCCACATTAAGCGAGCAGCATATGGTGAAAATTCGTTACGCCGACTTGCTGCTCATGTACGCCGAAGCGATGTTTGAAAGTGGGAAAGGGAGTGACGCGAATGCATTGAAGGCATTGAACGACGTGCGCGCCAGGCCAGGCGTAGGAATGCCTGCCAAAACTGTCCTCACGCGCGACGTGATCCGAAATGAGCGGCGCGTTGAGCTGGCTTTCGAAGGATTACGGTACAACGACCTGGTCCGCTGGAAGCTGTTGGATAAAGTGATCCCGCAAGTTGCGTACGACGCGAAAGGCACAAAAAGAAAATTCAAATCCTACCTATTACCCATTCCGCTGGGGCAAATGGACATTATGAAAGGGGTTTGGACACAAAACGAAAATTACTGATAACATAAAATGATGTTTGGTATCAAAAGATTGGTGGTGCTGGTACTTCTGGCGTCCACCCGGCTATTGTCTGCGCAAGACCTGACGATCAAGAGCCCCGATAACAGGATTTCGTTCCATCTTTTCACGAAAAATGATTCCCTGTTCTACCGCATTTCCTATGAAAACAAGGATGTGATCGAAGCTTCGCCCATGTGTATGTCGCTGGACGGGAAGAGCATTACCCACAAAGTCAGTATAGGGAAAGCGGAGAACTATCAGGTGAAGGAAGAATATCCCTGGAATGGCGCCCATTCCGTAGCCAGGAACCATTGCAACGGCTCGAAGATCGGCATTAGCCGGGGCGGAATACGGTACACCGTCGATGTGAGGGTATTTAACGATGGCGCGGCATTTCAACTGACCATTCCCGGCAAGTCCGACGCGAAACGCATTGCCGACGAATCCACCGTTTTCAGGCTGCCCGCGGGGACCACGGCCTGGTACCACGACCTGTACATGCATTATGAAGGCGAATATGCACGAAAAAGCATGGATACCGTGAAAGCGGGACAATGGGCTGCGCCTTCGGTGACATTCCGGCTGCCCGACAGCCAGCTCTACTTGTCGGTGACGGAGGCGGACCTTAAAAATTATGGTGGAATGGCTTTGCAGACCGATGGCGACAAAGGAATGGTATTGAGGCTACCCCAGCATCAACCGACTTCCTATCCCTACAAATTGCGTTACAGCGCAGAGGATGTGCTCCGGCTGTCGCAACCTGCTGCCATCGACGGAACGGTAACCACTCCCTGGCGCGTGATTGTAGTTGCAAATGGGTTGAATGCGTTGGTCAACAGTGATATCGTGCACAACCTGTGCCCGCCGCCGGATAAGAAGCTTTTCCCGCAGGGCATTAAAACCGACTGGATACAGCCCGGTTCCGCAGTTTGGAAATACCTTGATAACGTGGGTGAAGGTACCCTGGAAACGATGAAGGAATACTCCCGACAGGCAGCCGAGCTGGGTTTCAGGCATAATATTCTCGAAGGTTTCTGGAAAAAATGGCCGGATAGCGACTTGAAATCGCTCGTGGATTATTCCCGCGAAAAAGGGGTTCACATCTGGTTGTGGGCGCATTCGAAGGAGCTTCGGGATGCGAAAACGCGGCAGGCGTTTTTCAGGCATTGCCGTGATCTGGGCGTTAGCGGTTTAAAGCTCGATTTTTTCGATCACGAGGCGAAAGAGGAGATTGATTTGTACCAATCGATCCTGCGGGAAACCGCGGAGTTGAAGCTCATGGTGGATTTCCACGGTGCCAACAAGCCCACAGGTCAGGAACGCACCTGGCCCAATGAGCTGACCCGCGAAGCAGTGAAGGGAATGGAGGCAAGTAAGCTGAAAGACCGGGCCGGGCATAATGTGACGTTGCCGTTTACCCGTTTCGTGACCGGCCACGCGGAGTACACACCCGTACATTTCGGCGAGCGCCGGAAAAACACGACCTGGGCGCATCAGATTGCAAGTGCCGCCATCTTTTCGGCTCCGCTGCTTACCTATTCAGCAAGCCCTGAGCATTTGCTGGAAAATCCGGCGGTGGACATGATCAAAAGTATTCCGTCCGTTTGGGACGAGACTATCGTACTGCCGGGGTCTGCGATCGGCGAGGCGGCCGTATTTGCGCGCCGGAGCGGGAAGCGCTGGTTTCTGGCTGTCATGAACGGTGCTACCCCTAAGAACATTGATATTCCGCTGAGCTTCCTGGGGGAGGGTACTTTCACTGCTTCGGAAGTAAGGGATTCAGATGAGAACCCTGCGAGTGTAACGCTTGAAAAGGGGAGCTATGACAAAAATGGTAGCATTCACCTGAACCTGGGAGAAGGTGGTGGTTTCATTGCAAAATTTATACGCCCATGAGCGCGATTTTTAGGATCATAACCATTGCAATATTCGGCCTGTTTATGGTGATGCTGCTAAGCTTACAGCAACCGGTCAATGCTCAGGATATCTATGCCGGACGTTACAAAGCCGTTTTCACTAGTCCGCCTCGTAAAGTACCGACTTCCAAAACGCCGGACGGGCCATTGGCGGGAAACGGGGATATCGGGCTTACATTGGGAGGCGACCCGGATAAGCTGCGCTTCTACCTCGGAAAGAATGATTTCTGGCGTGCTTATCCGGTTTACCCAGGCGGTGGCATTGCCTTGCCCGGATGGTTGGAAATCAATATTCCCGCACTTGCAGGGGCCGACTATTATGCCGAGCAAATACAGGACAAAGCAGAAATCGCCGCCCGGTTTTCAAAGAATACCCTTTCGGTGTCGGTGAAAACCTGGGTGTCCGCAACGACCAACACGGTTGTGATAGAGCTGGAAGCTAACAAAGCTTGCGCGATGTATTTTGCATTGAGAGCGACGGAGGGAAACACATCCGTCAATGCGCAAGGGACCGAGGCAGGCGTGCATTGGGTTACGCGCTCTTTTGAAAATACCCCATTGCTTGCATGGCCGTCGCACGTGGCGATGGGCGTAAGCGTATTAGGCACTAAACCGGAAAACGATGGCGCCATTACCCTGACGCCCGGCAGCAAGGTGACTTTGGTAGTAACCATGTATTCCAACCACGATTCGAAAGAGTGGAAACAAAAGACGATAGCGGAGGCGAAAGCCATGACGCTGGCGAAAATTAACGGGTTACAGAAGGCCCACCAGGCATGGTGGGCAAAGTATTGGAGCCGGTCGTCCGTGCAGATAGGCGACCCGTTTCTGGAAAAATACTATTATGCCTCCCAATACCTCTTCGGGGCGACTTCGCGGGCGGGCAAATTTGCACCAGGCATTTGGGGACCATTTATTACGAAGGATTCTGCCGCATGGGGTGGCGACTACCACCTGAATTACAACTATCAGGCCCCTTTTTGGGCCGCCTATTCTTCAAACCATATCGATGAAACCGATAATTTCGACAAGCCCCTGCTCGATTACATGGAAAACGGGAAGCGGCACGCGAGAGAGCTTCTTGGTATCAGGGGGATCTATTACCCGGTTGGGATCGGTCCGATGGGGCTGGTCACTACCCGCTGGCCACTGACGGCCGACGAGATGGAGACAAGGTACGCTTCCCGCGAAAATACAATTGACGGAGGATACAAATTCCTGGGACAGAAAATCAATGCAGTGTTCAGCGTGGGCAATATGCTCATGCGTTTTTACAGCACATATAACGCTGCGTATGCGCGCAGGGTGTATCCATACATTCGCGAATGCGCGAATTTTTGGGAAGATTATCTGAAATTCGAGAACGGGCGGTACGTGATTTATATGGACCACTATAATGAGGTGATGCCCAACCTTAAAAATAAAGGTCAATGGCGCCAGCTCCTGGGCGATTTCAACTCGACATTATCGGTGGGATTGGTCAAAATGCTGTTCAAAGGGATGATAGATGTGAGCGGATTTCTAAATGTCGACCAGGAAAGACGGAAGAAGTGGGAGCATATTGTCAAGCATATGAGCCAGTTCACAGTAGGCGAGGTAGACGGGAAGTTGAGCCTCAAAAATGTCGAAACCAGCCCTTCACCGATTCATAGCAAGGTTGAGGGGCTCGCCAGGGTGTCGATCCACGGACTGGTGCTACCGGGAGGTGTATGCGGGCCTGTGACCGATTCTGCATTCAACCAGATATTGTTGAGGGACGTCGGTCGCTGGAAAGACAAAATGAAAGCACCGGGGGAATGGGCAAATACCTTAGGCAATGGTGTCGAGACCTGTTTTCCGGCAGCTATCAGAGTAGGATATGACTCTGACGAGGTGATGAAGCAACTCACAGACCGTATCAAACGCCAGTCCCTGCCTAATCTCTGGATTACTGCGGAAGGCGGCGGCATTGAGACGCTATCGGCAGTTCCATTGACGATCAATGAAATGATGATGCAGAGCTATGAAGGCGTCATCCGGGTATTCCCCAATTGGAACAGAACAAAAAATGCCAACTTTGATCAGCTCCGTGCCTATGGTGCCTTTCTGGTCAGCTGCGCTTTGCAGGAGGGAAAAATTGGGTCTGTCAAGCTGCTGAGTGAAGCGGGAAGGCCTTGTGTTATGGAAAACCCCTGGCCGGGTCGCCCGGTACAATTGCTTCGGAATGGAAAGAAAGCGGAGCAGCTAAGCGGCAAGATGTTTTCTTTCGCAACTTCGCAGGGGGAACGGTTGGAGCTCATTAGCCTTTAAGCATCATTCTCAATTAATTGATTTGCTATGAAATCATTGTCGATGACCCTTTTACTATGCATTGTTCAGCTGGCGGCCTTCTCCCAGAATAAGTACCACCTGCTGGTGATCACCGGCGGGCACGGTTTCGAGAAAGTACCGTTTTACAATATGATGGATTCATTGGGTAATTTCACCTATGACCAGTTGGAGCAGCCCAAAGCGAATGAACTGATCGCTTCCTCTGAGGTGGGCCGATACGACGCGCTGGTTTTTTACGACATGAACGATTCGATTACGCCTGCTCAAAGGCAAGCCTATCTGCACTTGCTGCAAAAAGGCAAAGCGATGGTCTTTCTGCATCATTCATTGGTTTCCTATCAGAATTGGGACGATTTCCAGCGAATAATCGGCGGTAAGTATTATGAAAAGGCTACGATGGTGAATGGAAGTCCGGTGAAATCGAGCTATCAGCATGACGTGATCATTCCGGTAAAAGTCGAGAATCCGGCCCATCCGGTCACGAAAGGGCTCGCCGACTTTGAGATCTATGACGAGGTTTACGGGAGTTTCCTCACCCTGCCAACCATCCGGCCACTGCTGAGTACGACACATCCCGGCAGTTCAAAATACATTGCGTGGACCAACCCGTTCGGCCGCAGCGAGGTGCTCTTCATTCAGCTGGGCCACGGGCCGGAGGCTTTTGGTAACTCCAACTACCGGAAATTGTTGCGCCAGGGCATTGAATGGTCGATTAAGCGGCACCGGTAAAAATATCTTAAACCAAAAACATACTAAGTAGTATGTTTTTGGTTTAGCTTTGCATGGAAACTCTGAAACCATGCATCAAACACTTCTCATTTTACACTCCATCAACCGATGGCTTGTTCTGGCAAGCCTTCTTTACGCGATCGGGATCGCCTTGTCCGGCCGCCGGTCGGGCAGGGCATTTTCCGTTGCCGACAATATAGTCAGGCACGTTACAGCCACGATTGCGCACGTCCAGTTGCTGCTGGGACTCTCGCTTTACATGATTAGCCCTGTCGTAAAGTTCGATGTCGCCGAAACCGTGGGTACCGGACTTGTCAGCGAGCACACCTTCTTCCGGCTGATTCACATTGTCCTCATGGCCATTGCAGTGGTCGTGATCACCGTCGGGTCGGCCAGAGCGAAGCGCGTCCATTCGGACAGGGAAAAATTCAGGACCATGCTCGTTTGGTTTGGGATTGCTTTGCTGATCATCCTGGCCGCCATTCCCTGGCCGTTCTCACCGCTGGTTAACAGGCCCTATTTCAGAACATTTTAATTATCACGCATTTCTTATGCTTCAACTATTCAAAACGCCCATTGGGCGCCTGAGAATACTCGGTTTTTTCGAAGGTATTTCGTTGATTTTACTGGTTTTTATTGCTGTTCCCCTAAAATATTGGGGTGGCGAGCCTTTGCTCGTAAAAGTGATCGGGCCTATTCATGGTTTGCTTTTTACGTTGTTCGTCTTGGCCACATTAAGCGCCGCAGTGACTTATAGCTGGAAGTTTTCAGAAACTTCCTGGAAGGTCCTGCTCGCTTGTATGATTCCATTCGGGACTTTTTATATCGATAAGTACGTCCTGGCCCGTGAACAATCTGTTTGGGATAATCGTAAAGACCAAGGTGTTTAAAACAGGAGGTAAGCAGGGACTAGGATTGGCGATGCTGCTATGCCTGGTGTTGGCGGTTGTATTAATGCAGGCTTGCAACAATGGCCCGCATGCAATCAGCAACAATGTTTCCTTTAAAGCGAGATTGTCGGAATATGCATTGTTCAAGGGCAAAATGCCGGATCTCGTTCCGGCCGACAGCGTGGTGCCGATCCTGATCGGCTCCTCATTGTTCACCGACTACGCCGAAAAGCAGCGCCTCCTGAAAATTCCCGAAGGCCGGAAGATGGTCATTCAAGGCGACGGACTTCCGTCATTCCCCGACGGCACGCTGCTCGCGAAGACGTTCTATTATTCAAAAGGAGGGAAGGGAAGGAGGCTGATTGTAGAAACCCGCTTGCTACTGTATTCCAGCGGCAAATGGAACGCCGCTACTTACCGATGGAACGAAGCGCAAACCGATGCGGAACTGTTGGTAGAAGGGGCCACGGTACCGGTTTACTTCGAGGACAAGTATGGGAAATACCGGCATCTGGAATACAAGATTCCGACGCAAAATGACTGCGGTACCTGCCACCGTTCAGGTGATGAGCTTGTCCCGCTGGGCCCTCAGATACGAAATTTGAATATCGATGTCAATGTAGGAGGCGAAAATGTCAATCAGTTGGTCTACTTTATGAAGAAAGGGGTGTTGAGCAAGGCAGACGTCGGGGGAATTGCTTCGCTTCCGGATTATAAAGATTCGTCGGGGGCATTGGCGCTACGGGCCAGGGCTTACCTTGAAATGAATTGCGCTCATTGTCACCGCGACGCCGGCTCGGCCGCCGGGACCTCGTTGGACCTGAGTTATAACACGCCGTTTGAGAAAACAGGTATTGGCTATAACAAGGAAAATATGGTGATCCGGATGAGCACGATGGGCGAATACCATATGCCCCAAATCGGCACGACGACGCCCGACGAGGAAGGGGTAAAACTGATCAGGGACTATATTAAAAGCCTTGCGGACTAATTTGACCTGTAAAAATTGTAGGTTTGGGAAAAATGGATTGAGCAAACCAATGAAGAAGGCAGAAGCGACCAGGTTGACTATTCTTGAAAAGGCATTTGAGCTGGTTTACGTAAAGGGGTACCAAACCACGAGTATCGACGACATCATCGCGACTACCAAGGTTACAAAAGGCGCCTTTTATTACCATTTCAAAAACAAAGACGAAATGGGCCTGGCGATCATCAATGAGCTTTTGAGACCGACGCTCGCAGGCAGTTTCATCGGGCCTCTGCAAACCGGGGCCGATCCGCTGACCGCCATTTACGGGCTAATGTACAATCTGCTGATGGAAAACGAATTTCTCAAAGTGGAGTACGGTTGCCCCGCAGCTAATCTCACCCATGAAATGACCTCCTGGAATGCAGATTTCAACAAAGCACTAAACGAGCTGACCCAACAATGGATCGACACGATGATCGATCTGATCGAGCGTGGCAAAGCGAACGGTGCCGTTCGCAAGGACGTAAATGCGCGGCAGATAACCATGTTCGTCCTGTCGGGCTACTGGGGCATTCGCAACTTTGGCAAACTGGAAAAGAGCAAGGAGGTATACTTACCTTATCTGAATGAGTTAAAAAACTATCTGGAAGCGCTGCGCTGAGCTGCCTGCCGCGCCAGTTTTAGTGCCGTTACTTCGTTCTGTTGATCCTTAAACCTACCGATAAACCAACCTGATTAGGCCGTACTTTGATACTGTATTCGGCGGTCGGTACCTTGTTGAAATTGTATTCGAAATAAGGGCCGATGATCAGGTCCGTGGTTTTGTTCACGGTAAAAATCTTTCCTGCTGAAATCGCGCCCGTGACGAAATCCTGTCCGCTGGATTGCAGCTGACGGGAATAGTCGGCACCGATTCTTGCGAAAAAGCGCCCGGTACGCTTGCCTTTGAAATCGAACTGTTTTTTAATGCCTATTCCTGCCAATTCCACTTTGCTGGTTACCGTTTCTGCTTTCCCCAGCCGCTCAAAAACATAGCGATTCGCACCTTGTTCGTCGGCTTTAAATTCATCGATCGCATAAACGTATTCCGCTTTCCAGCTGAGATGGCTGTAATGGAACAGCCATTGAAAGCCCAGCGTCTGGAACCCGGCACTGAGCTTATATCCCAGATTCGCAGCCGATACCGGAAAGGAGACTTTCAGGATACGAGATTCGGCATTGGGCAGCAGGTAAATGCTTTGGAAAGTATTGGTCGCGGATAGATTAAACAGCCAGGCAAACGACTTTTTGTCGGAAGGCTGGTAGCGTGGGAAATCGAGCTTTTCGCGCACCGGCTGAGGCTCTGGCGCTTGCAATGTCGAGTCTCCCGCATTTACCACACGGCTGATTTCCGGCATAGCCAGATCGATAGGGAACGGCGTCAGATGGCCAGCAGTAATAGTGTGCATGTTAGTGGGATTAACGGGACTTCCCAGCATTTGAACAGGCAATGTGTGCCCGCTCTCTTTGAAAAGCAGTGTATGGTTTTGGGCCCGAGGAGCAGGACTCGCGCCAGTGTGAACCTTATTGAGTACCGGCTTAGAATGCTCACGCAGGGTATTTGCCGGTTTTTCCGGATCTGTTGTTTTTAAAGGTCTCCGGATGGTCGTTTTGGCTGCATTTGCCTGGGTAGCATTTTCATGATGCGATGGTTGGTCGGCGCTGACCACGATGCTGCCATGAAGAGGCACTACTGTGGCATTTTCTTTGAGTCCCCTGTCCGTGACCCGGGAGTGGGTAATTGATCGAAAGGAAGCATAGCGTTCGCTTATTTCCTTCACTCCGAACCCGAGCAGCAATAAAAGAACCGCAGCGGTAGAAAGGAGTAAAGGTCTTACTCTGGCCGGTTTGTCCAGGGTGTTATATATTTTCTGGTCAATGGATGCACGAGGCTTTCTTTCAAAATTCTCAAACGAATCGTGAAGGGCCTTTCGAATGGCATCGTTTAATTCGTCATCAAAAGATTTCATGCTGCTTGATCCCTTTTTGTTCCAGTTTTTTAATTAAAAGATTCCGGCCCTTCAATAATTGAGAGCGGGATGTGACTTCTTTAATGCCCAGCATTTCAGCTATTTCCGCATGTTTGTACCCGTCAATGAAATGCATGTTGATCACAATCCGGTAGCCGTCGGGCAGTTCGTTGATGGCTTCGAGAAGCAGGCTGATGTCCAGTTTGCTGAACAAGAGCGTATAGTCGTTGTTTTCCCAATCCAGTTTTACATCCTCGTGGGATGTGCTCAGCATTTCCTTGCGCGTCACCTGGTTGTAGTAGTCGATCGCATGGCGGACCATGATCGTCTTGACCCAATTATCGATCGCCTGGGGATTTTGGATGTCGTTGATCTTTGCGAAAATCCGTAATATTCCCTCCTGAAAAATATCTTCCGCCTCGGCCACGGTTTTTGCATAGCGCAGGCAAACGCCCAGCAATTTGCTTTTATAGCGGTCATAGAAAACAGCCTGTGCCCGCGAGTCCTGCCTTTGGCAAGCCTTCACGAGCTCCGCTAGTTCCATTTTGGTTTTTGTTTGAAATAAGGCCATTCGCAAGTATGATCGAAACAGAGGCTGTTAATTGCTGACTGTTCGAAGGTCCTGCATGAACAAGCTATCTAAAAACATAGGATGAGTATTGGTCATAAATGATTTCCCCTGTGGCGGCGTTGACAAAAACTTCTCTCAGTTCGTTAATGAATGTGCGTGTGCCTTCCACCCCGGATTTTTTCTGGAATACATACCGGATACTTTTCAGGCTGTCGAACTGCGCTTCGAAAGCGACAGCGGTGGGCGTCGTGAAGTCCTCATATCCCTCGCTCACTTTCGCAAGCAGTTCCGCATTGCCTACCTCATTATTAGGCTTGTTGACGACATTCGAGCCATTGGAATTGCGGGCTATCCACAACAATTCGCCTGCCTCATTGAAGATAACCGGATACAATTGCGCCACGGGATAGATGTAATAGGCTTTTTTGCCTTCGGAATCGGTGATCAGATTGATAGTGGCGTTGGTCAGCGATATGGCCTTTTGCTGGCAGAACGATTGAATATTCTCTGGTAAATCCACGACTTCCAGTGCAATGGACTCGGAAGGAGCTTTCGAAGTCAGTTTAATAATGTGCCAGTCGTTGAGGATATAGTAATCCAGCAGGAACGGCTTGCCATTGAAAACGTATTTCATTCTCGCCCCGTTATCGGTGGCCTTGTCGGCCAGTTGAACGCCGGAAATTGCTCCTCCTCTTACTTTCAGCTTGTCGGTCAGGTCTTTGTATAATGTGATATCGGAAGACTCCCGGTAAACCTGGGCAACGATCGCCGTAGGGCTCACCTGCGTTTCAAAATTGGAAGCATTGCTGACAAATTTTGCTTTCCATAATTTGTCTTTCAATAAAGTTTTGAACACAAACTTCTCGGCATTCGGGTAGTCGTTTTTTATAGCCGTAATGGTGGCCTCGGGAACGGTTTCAGTATCGGGTTCCTGCACATCGACAACCTTATTGCAGCCGATCAGAATCGATAAGCAGAGGATTGTGACAAAAAGTGCAATCTTTTCGAAGTTCATTAATATATAATAGAGCGTATTACCGACATGTTTGCCTAACAGACAGGGGAGTCGCTGGAAAATGTTGCCTGAGCCGAGGAATTTTTTTGAAATGTTTTTGAGGACTAAAATCGGAAATGATTTATTTCCATATCGGGCAACGTTTGAAACTCGAAAACAGGTCTATGATTTGAGTCCGCAAAACTACGCCGAAAAACAATGAGATTCTTTTTACTTTTCGCAATAGTACTGTTAGCCATTCATGGATGTAAATCCCCTGAAAATCCAGGAACTGCGCCTCAGCCTTCTTTGGAATTACCGCAGTCAGTTCAGGATTTGATTTATGAATCATACCCGTCGGCAACCAATTTGAAAGGCCTCTCAGAGGTGGAAAAAGGGCGGGTGTATGAGCTGTCTTTTGAAAATAACAATACCGGCTATAATGCAATCGTCGGTACATCCGATATTCTCAGATTGGCTGCTACGGTCGGAGAAGCGGTACCGGATTCACTGGTTGCTTCGATCCAGCGCCTGACAATCCGGGGAGGTAAATTGAGCAATTACAGAAAGCTTACATATCTCAATGAACAGAATTTGTATGCTGCTGATTATGAATTGAATGGGTTGAAATATTTAGTGCGGTTCGTTAATGGGGGCGCAACACTTACAAGTTATGAAAGAGGATTTGTTACAAACGAAATTCAGGATTTGCCCGATGTGATCCAGCAATATATTGCTGCACGAAACAAGCCGAACCCGGCATTTGTGAATTCGCTCACCAACCTTAATGAGGCGAGCCGCCAGTACATTATCAATAATAATGAATTGGCTTTTTCCCAGTGTACGGTCAATGTAATGCCCGACGGAACCAAGCAGTATATGGTTTCTGTCAAATTCCTTGGTGCGACTAGCCTTCCCATTCTTTTTAAGGAAGATGGGCAGGTGTTATGGGTCGGCGCCTTTAACAGGATACGTCAGTTTAATCAGGATTTCAATGGTGGGCCGGGTTTTGGAGCATCAAACCTCACTAACAAGGAAATCACCTATTTCCGCGATTTGTTCGCTGCGTCTTCGCAGTTTATGGGTTTTAACCTCGACAACTTTGTAAACTTCAACAGTAGTTTTCGCAATGAATATGAAGACAACCGGGGTTATACATTCGATCTCAGCAACGGCAAGAATGAGCGCTGGTATTTGTGCTTTAACGGCGACAAGAAATTAGTATATTCTACATATTCTTATTATTGATTATTAGGGAGTTAGTTTTGGTATAGGTAATTGAATAATTCAAAATTAAAACCGGGATAATTATCAGTCACTCTCAACCGTTAAGAGGCAAAGCCTTTATACGTGTTATCAAGATATTTCGTAATCCTCTTCTTCTTTTCTCAATATGCCGCCGCGCAGCCGTACTATACGCGCACGCGCGGGGCTTTTGGAGTTGACGCATACGGTATTGCGCCCAAGGCAGCGGTTACTGCCGAAGCAGCTTTCGGTTATCTCAAAAAATCATTCTGGAATGTTCAGGCGGGTATTGGGGTCATTACCAGCGTAAATTTTCGGAGCCCTACTGTCTTAGCGGCTCTGACGCATTGTTTCGTATTAAATCCTTATAAACGGAGATCGTGCATTCCTCAGCCGGGCAACTATCTGGTCGAAAGCTATTTTGAAGCCGGAATAGGTGGTTTCCTCGTCGACCGCTACGACAACGGCATTTACTACGATACAAAGAAGCAGCGATTATTGACGCCCTCCGGTGTGGCCGGTTTTCGCTTTCACATTGTATCCCGAAAATGGATTTACATGCTCAGATTACGCTACACCCCGCCACTGCTGCCTAATGCGCTCGCTTCGCACGCGGGCGTGGGGATGAGTGTGGGCTGGCGTTGAGGCCGGAGCAACTGCTTTCAGATCACCATTCGCCGGGTTTGCCGAACTTTATCAAAAATGCTGCCCCGGGACCTGCATCCGCACGGACCTCTGCATTCAGCAGTTCGGCCAGCTCCCTGACGATCAGCAGACCGATGCCGTTAACACCCTGTTCACCATCTGATGATTCCGGATATGCCGTGCTGCCATCGTTGAACCAGTCCCGCACGGCGTCCGGAAGATTGGCGCCGGTGTCTGATACCGACAATGTGGTTATGCCGTCGTCCTGGCGGGCACTTACAGTAATAGCTCCCTGATATGTGAATTTGTTGGCATTGTCGATCAGGTTGTGCAGGATCACTTTCAGCAACTGCTGGTTCGACCTGACGATCAACGAATCCGGGATGTCGTTGACAAATGTATTTTGCCGGATTATAAACGCGTCTTTGAAAATGGCAGCGACGTTATCCACCAGTTTGCGAATAGCTACGGCCTCGAATGCCACGGAACCGCCCGAAACCTGGGATTTAACATACGAAAGCATATTTTCCAGCAACAGCAGGATTTTTTCAGAAGACTCACTCACACTGGCGCCTATGCTTTCCGCCAAATCGTATTCACCCTTTTGAATCAAGACGGGGATTTGTGATGACGTATATTGCACGAACCGGAGCGGACTGCGAATGTCATGGCTGATAGAGCCTATCAGATGCATTTGAAGTCGTATTTGTTTGACTAGCTCCTGTTCCGAAATTTTGAGAACGTTTAGCGTGTCCTGTAAGTTTTGTGTTTTTTCGGATACGCGGGATTCGAGCACCTTGTTAAGTCTATCCGCCTTTTTTAGCCGGCTTTTGAAATACATCCCCAGGGTCGCCGTTGCGAGAATTACCATCAGCACTTTAAACGGCCAGGTCTCGTACCATTGATAGGGAACGATGACGGTCAGGGAAGTTAATCGCTCCGAATTGCTTCCAAAGCCGCCAGTTTTACGGATTCTCAGCGTGTAGGTGCCCGATTCCAGGTTGTTGAGGTGAATGGATTGCTGCTCGTTTTCAATCGGAAACCAGATCTGAGGGGTTTCCGCCCTCCGGTCGCTCGTTACCGCGTAGTAAAGCTGCTGATTTTCCCGGTTGCCGAGGTAAGGTGAGGAAATGAATACCTTCAAATCGGTGGCCGTTGCCGGCAGTTTTACCTGGGTACCTTCCATGGGCACGTTTTGAGAGTTGCTTTCAATGCGGTCGATGAAGATTTTTGAATCCGGCACATCGACCGGTGTTTGCTCCGGTTCGAAAAATACCAGCCCGTCGAGGGAAGGCAGTGATACATAACCGTTGCCTAGACGGACCGCGCACGGTTGGCAACCGCCGTTGAATTCGTCGATCCGAAAACCGTCCCGCTTGATGTAACGGTGGTAGTAAAGCCGGGTGCTGTCGCGGTGAGTGGTAAAATCCAGCAAGTCTTTGCGAAGAATGCGGAACAGGCCATTGTTCGTGGGCATCCAGAAATAGCCGTTCTTATCCAAAACCAGGCAATGTCCCGAGACCATAAAGTGGTTCTTATCCACAGGGAACGTTGTGAGTTTGCCATTTTGATAAAGGCAAAGGCCATGGTCGCGGGTAGTGAACCAGAGCTCTCCCGGATGCGGAATGCAGAGGCTCTTAACGAAAACGTTCCCGGTGTGTGGTATGAGTGAAAAAGTTTTCCGACCCAAGTTAACGCGGAACAATCCCGTGTCTGCGCCGACCCAGAGCGTTTCCGCGCCTTCTTGCAGCATGTAGGTAATGCGTGGGATTTTGGGTGTGAACAGGCGCACAGGCATCCCCTTTTCTGTGGGATCAATGTAACGCAAACCAACGAACCGGGTGCCCAGCCAGATTCTTCCGGTTTTGTCTTCATATATATGGGATATTTCGCCGCCAGCATTCCATTGTCTTTTCAATTTGCCGCCTTTTGCGTCGAAGCGGTAAAGCATATCATTGCTTACGCACCAAATGTCACCATTCCTGCTGGTGAGCGTAGTACGCTTATTCATCGTAAGCCCCGCCGGTCGGGACAGTTGGAAGGCGATCGTGTTGCCGGCAGTACTTTTGCCCAGTACATTAAAGGACGGTGTAATTACGGTGCTATCCCAGAAAGCCGTTTGCGCATAATAGACATTTGCTTCCCGTTCATTACTGCTGACTGTCAGTGTTTCGAATGGATGAAAATCAAAGATAAACAGCCCGTTGCTGAGCGTTCCGAGGAAGAGCCTTCGATGTCTTTCGTCAAAGAATACAGAAGCTACATTATTCCTCTGAAAGTCGAAGTCGTCGAGCAAAAGTCTTGTTTGAATGTTTCCCGGACGCTTCTCCGAAAGCATGAACAATTTGTTATCCTGGTAAATGAATGCGTTCATCGACAAATCCGGGGCATAAACCAGGTATGGTTTGCCCAGGTCCAGCCTTGGATCGTGAGACAGCGAGGCCGTTAGTTTGATTTTTCCGGCCGAAACGTCCGCTCCGGGGCCGGGTGCCAGCAGTTCGATATTGCCAGCCTGGTCGTCGTTGTACAAACTGGTTCCGATCCTGAAAACACCTCTTGGCCAGCTTATCCGTGTGGGATAGCTTTTCTCTTTTTTCCAATTGGCGTAAAAGTCAATGCCTCCGTTTTTCTGCCATATGAAAAAATGGCCGTTTGATTGCGGGACGAAAAATACATAGTGGGACGGGAACCAGAGCTTTTTGAACGAATCCGTGTGGTCGAGCAGAAACCAGTTCATATTGAGCCTATCGGCATGTCCCTTGGAAAAGAACAAGTCATAAAACCCTTCCCTGGTTTTGAACATCGAACGGATGCGTCTAACCGGCGAGGGTACCTCACTCACGGCCTGGCCATCGGTGATTTTAACGTAGTCGTGCTCATTCGTCAGCGCGTACAGCCGGCCGGCGTCAGGAAGAAAGCCCACGAACATATTACTCTTCAATCCCAGCCCCGTTTTACCGAACGTAAGGAACGCCTGTCCGTCGAATCTGACCAGCCCGTTATAGGTTGTCAGCCAGATAAAGCCGTCGCGATCTTGCGCGATGGTGGCTACCGAATTTTGAGGCAGGCCGTTTTCGCTGGTATAGTGCCGAAGAGCGTATCCCGCAGTTTTTGCCGGAGGCTGCGAAGCGGCTGACAGTGTGAAAAAATGTAGTAAGACACAGATACAGATTCCCGCCAACTTCACGACACAGCCGGCGTGGGCTGCTACCGTCGCATTCTCTTGTATCTGATCCTTCACTGAAAGTACAGTTTTGATTTAGGCGTGTCTGGATTTTCAGACAAAGTAAGTGAAATCGTTCCGTGCCTAATAATAAAAGGATGATCAGCAATCGTAAATACCCGCTCGGAAATGATAGAAATCATTCTATGCCCTATTTACCATAGAGCCATTGTAACAAAAATAGTTTCATCCTACTTTTACTGATGTCACCGGTATAAACTTTTTCTCTTTCGCGTCGCGTCTCTCTGGTGCGCCGTTGTCTGTATTGACCGGCCCATAGGCCTTTACCATCATGAAAATCCTCATCATCGACGACCAAACGCTGCTGCGCACCGGAATGCGGCTATTTTTGAAAACCATTTCCGACGATTACAGGCTTTTTGAGGCGGCGGACCTGACAATAGCCCGAAGCGTTCTCCGGGAAAATCCTGATATCAAACTGGTGATCACCGAGGTGAAAATAGACGGACTGGTTCCGTCTGAGATCATCCAGGTGCTTCGGTCTGTCAGATCGGGTGTTTCTATATTATTTTATTCTGGCCTGTCGGAGCGGATATTTGCCTTGCCGGCGCTTCGGGCCGGTGCCGATGGGTTCATCATGAAGCGTGAAAAGCCCGCCGATCTCGCCAGGGCTATTGCCATTGTAGGTTTCGGCGGCAAGTATCTGAGCGTGGATTTACAGACTTCGCTGGTTTCAATGATGGATTCGAACCATCGGAAAGAAGGCCTGGAATCGCTCGAAATGCTCTCGCAGCGCGAGCGGATGGTAATGAACGAGGTGGTGCAGGGAAAATCGACAAAAGAGATTGCCTTTCTGCTCAACGTAAAATGCAACACCATAAGCACTTACAAAAAGCGCATTTATAAGAAAATGAATGTGACCGATACATTTGAATTGTCGCAAAAAGCAGTCGGTTTTAGAAACTAATAGAAATCTTTCTATGGCCTACTTTTGATCGGCACGAGCTAATACGATGTATTTCTAGTTAGTTTTGGTGCAATAATAATCTGATAGCATACCATAACCGGGAGTAATTTTGATATTGACGTATAGTGACAATCGTTTGATTTTGGTGGTCTGAAAGAAGTTTTTATCATCCTGAAATGCAGGTTTGCAATAAAACAAGACACTATACACACGCTGAAAAACGGCTCTCCGGAGCCGTTCATTTTACCCATTTTAAGCGTTAACCCATCGTACTATGAAAGTGCTCGTTATTGACGGTCATCCTCTGATGAGATCGGCCATTAAACGGGAAATAAAAGACCACAAACCGCAGGCCAGGGTTACGCTGATGGCACAGCTTGAGCAAGCCCAGGGAGCCATTGAAAACCAATTTTTTGACCTGATTATCGTAGAAATCGGTATCCCCGGCGGGGGTATGCACACGATACGGGAAATGCGGGCGATCGCTCGGGGCAGCAAGATCCTCGTGTATTCCTCGATGAGCGAAGCTACCTATGCGCTTCCCTCGGTTTCTTCCGGTGCGCATGGTTTCTTGTCTAAGGATGCTTCTGGCGACGAATTGCGGATTGCAATGGATATGGTGCTGGATTCGAAGACGTATTTTAGCAAAGCGATACAGGAAAGCCTGCTTTCGCAGGTGATTGCCAACGTGGACGCTTCTGACCACAACCCACTACAAATGTTGACATCACGGGAGCGGCTGGTGGTACATTTGCTGTTGGAAGGGAACAAAATAAGGGCTATTGCCGAGATGCTTACCCTCAAAGAAAGTACTGTCAGCACGTTCAAAGCGAATGTTTTCAAAAAGCTGCAAGTGAGCAATCTGGTGGCGTTGTCGGAGAAAATGGAAATGTTGCGGTAACCTGCCCGGCAGGAGGCTGAAAGTCAGCAGGACGTGGAAGCGACGTCGTCGATGATTTTGGAAAGTTCGATCGCGCTCGTGACGCCGCATTTCTGGAAAATCTTCTTCTTGAACGTACTGACGGTACTTAATTTCAGCTCCAACTGGGTAGCGATCTCCTTGGTCCACAAACCTTTGATGAGCAGTCTGCTGATTTCCAACTCCCTGTCCGTCAATCCGATCCATTTCCGTCGTTTTATTTTGTTGTAATTATGTGGCAACTGCGTCACCAGTTGCTGTCGGACCGCGTCGGAGAGGTATTTCTTTCCGTTCGCCACCGCCCATACCGCTTCCCCGTACATCCCAGGATCCGATCGCTTCGACAAATAACCATCCGCCCCAGCCTGTACATATTTCAGTGCATATTTATCCTCAGGTAATCCGCTGAATATCAGTATTTTTATATTTATGCTCGCTCTTTTGATCATATCGATCATCTTCACATCCTGGCCGCCGGGAAGATGAATGTCAAGAATGACCAGATCGACCGGTTTCTCCTGAACGGTGCGTAGACCCTCATTATAATTTTCCGATTCCCAAACCGTTACATTTTGAAATAATTCGCGTAGCACCAGACGCATGCCCATCCTTACAACGGCGTGATCCTCAATAAGTAATGCATTCATTAATGGTAGTATATTTGATTCATAACATGGGCGGATGAGGCCTTATGGATCAAAACTAGGCAGGGAGAGCTGTCCACACAATGGAGATGTTGGTCTTGGGATGTAAACATAGTACTACACTTTTCAATGGAATTTCAGGGAGTTTTTGTTAATTGGGGACATTATTGAGAACCACGATACCATTGCAATCTCTCCCCACCCGAATCTTACTCGTTGAAGACCACGATATTGTCCGAATCGCCACCAGTATGCTTATCCAGGAAATGATCAGCGATGCGGTCGTTGACACTGCGGTTAACTTCAAGGAAGCGGCACGGGCAGTCTCTTCGCAGCGCTACCAACTCGTTATTCTCGACCTGAATATCCCGGGTACCGACCATTTACTGACGATCGAAAAATTGCGTGGACAGCAACCTGGTGCGCCCATACTCGTTTTTTCCGGACAAAAAGAAGAACTATATGGCGTGCATTGCATACGCGCGGGAGCTGCCGGATTTGTTTCCAAGGAATCTAAAGCAACTGAATTACAGGAGGCGATCCGGGTTGTGCTCAGCGGGCAGAAATACCTCAGTCCGGTGGTCCGGGCACAAATGCTGGGCTCCATGCTGCAACAGGGTGTATCCGACCCGGCCGAGCTTTTGTCGGCCAAAGAACTGGTGGTCATGGAGATGTTGCTGGAAGGTAAATGGACGAAAGATATTGCCGGTCAGCTGAATTTAAAAAGCACGACAGTCAGCACTTTCAAGGCCCGCATTTTTAAAAAGCTGGGTGTAACTAATCTGCTGGATCTGGCCAGGCGGGTTGAGATGTATCATCTGTCCAAGGGTGATGTTATTTCAACCCGTAAGAAATAGGATACCTTTCCCGGTTCAATACCGGGATAAAAATATCTCCATTGATACTCTATTTCTGACGAGGAAAAAGAATAGAAGTGTTTCTATGCTTTGTGAAAAATTCCATTTTCAACTAACTGTAAATGAGTTTATTGTACGATTGCTGGGTTCGCTTCGCCTTGTCCGTCCATCGAATCGGATACATTTTTCCCGCTACTTTGTAGATATAGTTTGCATCGCAGGTATGCAACAAACAAGGCCCCTGTTCCTCGGGACGGCGGCCTGATTTAAGCCCCATTCATTTTACGAGAAGATCGTCTATGTCCATTTAAAAGCAGGCGGCAAAGCCCTGTTTTCGAGCGGTAGCGGTGTATCCTTTTATCCAGCATTAATCACCCTTTCAATTCCATACTGTTTTCAATGATTATTAATTAAAACCAATTGAACAATGAAAGTAAAACAACTACTAACACGCACTGCCGGTGCACTTGGAGTTACCACCGGTTTGCTTTTTGTCGGTTCGCCTTTGATGGCACAGGTGAAGATCGGGGATAACCCGAATTCGATTAATCCAAGTTCGATTCTAGAGCTGGAAAGTGCTACTAGGGCGCTTTTGTTGCCTCGGGTCGCACTTCAGGGCCTTGGTACCAAAGCACCGGTCGACAACGCCGTAGCGGGCATGCATGTGTACAATACGGCCACTGTCGCTGGCGATAATGGGATCTCACCGGGCGAGTATTATTACGACGGTAACCGCTGGGTAAGACTGGTAAGTGAAATTTCTCCTGATCGTTATCAATATGAAAATGGCCCGGCACCGGCGACCGGAGGCTGTACAGAAGGAAATATTTGGGTAGATGTTTTGGAGGGAAGTGCCACCGAAGGCCAGCAATGGATTTGCAGAAATGGCGCCTGGGACCCATACAGTGCTCCGGCCAGTACCCCCTTTTACTCTGGACTTACAACGACCAGCGATGCGGGGTCAAACAAGACCGGTTTGATTTCCCGAAGAGGGCAAATTGTAGCCTTGCGCGAAAATAACTTGGGTAAGACGCTCATTTCGCCGGGTGGCATTCTACAACTTTACAGATCGCCGACGCTGGGTGCGAACGCGGGAGGCGCCATTGATTTTACCAATACGTCTACTCAATTGAACCAGTTTAGAATTGGTGTTCGGAATGATGCTGCCGGCGATGAAGGTGCGCTTGCCTTCCAGACTGGCAGTGGTAGTTCTAATGTGATGCGGATGGTTATGAATAAAAACGGCCAGATTGGAATCGGTACGTCTACCCCAGCACGGCCCTTGCACGTTGCCGGCGTAATATTTTCCGGAGCTGAAAATGCAACTGGAAATGGTCTTGTCGCTGGTACTTCGGGAACAAATGGGACAATGCTTGTTTACGCTCCATCCGACAATGATAGGGCTCAAATCATCAATCAGGCTTCTGGCGAAAACGCAAACATGATTTTGGCCAGAAAGGGTTCTGCTAGTGGAGAAAACTTTGTTGAATTCGTGATTGGTAACCAGCCCAATCCGATAGGAAGTATTTCGCGCACAGGTACAGGCGTTTCCTATAATTTAACTTCTGACCGTCGGTTGAAAGAAAACATTAAAAACACGCATTACTCAATCGAAGACCTCATGAAAGTTGGTGTGGTGGACTACAATTACATCAATGACGAGACAAAAACGCAAATAACTGGTTTTATCGCCCAGGATCTCTTCAAGGTATTCCCTGACGCTGTCACAAAAGGTAGTGATGATGTCAGTAAAAAGCCTTGGATGGTTGACTATGGTAAAATCACCCCACTTCTCGTAAAAGCCGTTCAAGATCAGCAAAAGGAAATCGCCGCACTGAAAGTGCAATTGAGCGAAATGAATGCGCTCAAAGCTGAGGTAGCCAGCATCAAAGCGATGTTGGGCAATGCCGAACAGCAGAAATCTGAGGCTATCATTTCAAAATGAGTGAATTATGCGCAAAATCATCCATAAAAAGCTCTTTGGCCTGAGCGCGGCATTGTGCCTGTCGCTCACGCTAATGACCGACCCCGCGGCCGCGCAGTCGAGTAGCCAGGGAAATACGGTCATCTCGGAAGGCACGCAGATGACCGTGTTCGGTACGCATACTTTCCTCACAGGCGGTGCGGGCATTCAACCTGGCATCATTAAAGCCAACCGTGCCCTGTCACCCGGTATTCTGGGCTTCGGGACTACCGCTTCCTATACTGGCCAGGATGATGCAAACCATGTCGACGGTTACGTGTCCAAGGACGGCAACAGTGCATTTGTGTTCCCAATCGGTGACGGCACAAAACTGCGTACAATCGGAATTTCAGCTCCTGCAACGTCTGGCGTATACAAGGCGGCATATTGGTCAGAAAGCGCTGGTGCGGCTACTTTGCCAGCAGGGGCACCGTTTCCGCTGACGAACATGAACTCCGATGTTACCGGTGTAAGTGCTGTGGAATACTGGGACCTGGACGGCGCGGGGCCGGTCAACATCACCCTTACCTGGGACGCCGCCAGCAATCTGAACACACTCGCGAGCTCGAACATGGTGAATCTGATCATTGTGGGGTACAATCCGGCTACCTCTCAATGGGAAAGTCTGGGCAAAGCGGGCGGTACCACCGGTACACTGGCCGGCACGGGTAGTATTACCGCTATCGGCGTCATCCCCGACAACTATTCGGCATTCACGTTCGGAGCAAATATCGCGCTCCCGGTCACACTGGTTGCATTCGAAGCCCGGAAGGAAGGTTCGACGGCCTCACTCGCCTGGTCAACTACCGCTGAAACCAACAGTGACCGCTTTGAGATCGAGCGCAGTGCGAATGGTAAAGTTTGGAACAGGATAGGCGCTGTGGCATCTAACGGAGAAAGCAAAGTGCTGGTGAAATACACCTTTACTGATACTGCTCCCTTAGCCGGTGAAAACCTGTACCGCCTGAAAATGGTGGATAAAGACGCAACATTCGCTTACAGTTCGATCAAAAGCGTGACTTTCGATAACATTAACCAGCTCGCTTATCCGAACCCTGCACGCGACATCGTGTACATTCAGCATGCGGATCATGTGAAAAGCGTTTCGGTGATCGATATGAATGGGAAAACTGTGAAGGAAACCGGCATTACGGCAGGTGGCACGTTCCGGGTCGACGGACTTAGTGCCGGTATGTACCTGGTGAAAGTCGTTAACCAGGATGGAGGCGTGAGGTCGCAGAAGATCATTGTAGCAAAATAATTGCTTCATGTGTTAAATCTTTTTATGCAAATAGCGCCGGGGAATTTCTCCGGCGCTATTTACTTAGGATGTTGAAGAAGCGTTATGTCAGAAATGCCAGATAAGGTCGTCGAAGTCGACTTTTTCGGGATGCAGCGCTTTCACCAATGCACTCCCGATGCCGGCGATGCCCTCGCCAAACGCCAGGTTTTTTTGCATGTTCCAGGAGTTTTCAGGCGTTTTATAACCCGCAAATCCGTCGGGATGGATATCGAACCGCAGGATTTGCCGGTACCAGAAGCCGGCGGCATTTTCAAGCGTTTGGTCGTAGGTAAGCCGTGCAATGCGATCGAAAAGTAATGCGAGGCCGGCGGCACCGTTTTGTATTCCGGCATCTCGGGTAGAGCTCGGATGTCCTTGTCGGCGTTTTGCAAATTTTCTCAGCATTTCCAGTCCTTCCCGCGTCCAGGAAGGGTTGCCGAATGCGGCACCGACACGGAGTAGCGCATAACCGGTTTCCGCATTTGCGTCGATCTCCTGATTTTCTATATAAACGACCGCTTCATTGACGACCCCTTCCAGGAAGTCGGCAGGGCAAAGGCCCATGTCAATTGCCCGTGCCAGAAAAATGAGCACCGCTGTATTTTCGGAAGGAGAGAACACGGCAGGTTTCGAATGGCGTCCACTGAATCCCGATTTCCAGTAACAACCCTCGCCCGTGGATATTGCATAGCGCACAATGCCCTGAACAAGTTCATCCACAACCGGTTGTGCCAATGCTCTGTTGAAATAGCTCCGTTGAAGAAAGTAAATGCCATACCCGAGTGCCCCGCTGTCAAAATCTCCCAGGTTCCCGATATACAGTTCGGAACGCATTTTTTTGAGCAGAACAGCATCGATATCGCTCAGGAAAACATTGGGGTCAAGGTCCAGCACATTCACCTGGCAGAGGTATTGCGCGACGGCCCCCAGACTGGCGAAGTCCAGCGGATAAGCTTTCAGCGGATCGCTATCGACCAGGTCGCAGGCATGATCGAATGCATCCCGGGCGGCACCGAGGTATTGCTTTTTGCCGGAATGTACCGCATATAAATAAGTGAAAACAGAAACGCCGAGGTACCCCCGGGTAAAACCGAAACTGCTCAGCTGTTTTTTGTGTGTACTTACAACTTCGTAGATCTCATCGATTTTAGCAGCAGCGATCATCGCCGAAAGCCCCGATATTCCTGTTGATGTCGTCATGATACCCGTTGGTTTTTATACACAAATGTGAATACAAACGGGAGTGTGATCTGAACTTTTTAGACCAACCATGTATCTAGTTCGACGAACTGCAAAACAGTATGCGGGAATGACCGACCTGTGTATCGGGAGCTTTGTCGATAAAATATTCTCGTTGGCATAAATAGTTTGGTTTCAGTGAGTTCTGGTGGGTAGCTTCATCCAGAGATTGTAAACCTTCCTATTATATGTCAATTGTATCCCAAGGATTCTTCGTGTTGAGACGCCCCCGGCTGCCGTTAAGCGTTCTTTATACATTCAATGAGCGGGCCGGCAACCGGCCGGAGCTGTTCGAGCGGGAACTGATCCGTTTTTTCTCGCAATCATCAATGTTGGAGGCGCTTTATGTAGCCTCGCCGGAATTATATCATTCGTTCACCGGGCTGATCGAGGGCCGGGTTAGAACCGGCGTAGACAAGTTGCTAAAGACTTTATATAAATACCTCGTCAGGATGACCTCCCGCAGCACTCCGTACGGCCTCTTTGCCGGATGTGCTGTGGGTGAGCTGGGACAGGAAACCCGTATTGCATTCGACGAGGCTGAGCCTTTTCGTAAACATGTGCGGCTGGACATGAATTACGTTGCCGAATTGTCGGAAGGGCTTTTGCAAAAAAGCACCATTCGCAATGAGGTGAAGTTTTTCCCTAATACAAGTCTCTACCCGATTGGCGACACTTACCGCTATGTGGAAAGTACATTAAATAATAAAAAAAGGCTGTACATACTGGCGTCGGTAGATCGCGACGCCTATCTGGACAAGATTATTGCCACGGCCCACGATGGCGCTACTATACATGAGTTGGTGGATTGCATTGTGTGCGAAGATGTTAGCCAGGAGGAAGCGGAGCAATTTGTCGACGCGATCATCCATGCACAAATTCTTGTTTCCGAGCTCGCGGCGACGGTCACCGGCGAAGAGTTCTTTTTTACAATTGTCGACAAATTACGTGGGATAGCAGGAGCAGCGAAGGATCTGGAACAACTGAACAAAATTGCCAACCTGCTCCAATCGGGTGAACAGAGCGTGGATAAATACCGGGAGGTAGAAGCCGTGTTGACCAGGCATTTTGCTACAACAGGCAGCAAGGATCTGGTGCAGACAGACCTTTTTCTTCAAACGCAATCCTGCACTATCCATGAAAAGGTGGTGGCTACGCTGACCAGGGAATATCAGAATCTGGCATGCCTGGGCTACCGGAACCCGATACCGGAATTGGATCTGTTCAAAAAGAGATTTCTGGCAAGGTATGAACGACGCGAAATGCCGCTACTGGAAGTGCTGGACTGTGAAACCGGAATCGGTTATGGCGACGCCATAGCAGGGAGGGCTGATAACCTCCCGTTGCTGGACGATATGCAATGGCCTGGGCGACCTAAATCTGAGCAAGCGGATGTCTCTGCGATCGCGGAGCTTCGGGACAGGCTCTTTCTGCAATCTATGGCAGATAAGACGATGCGCATTTGCCTCACAGATAATATTTTGAATGAATTTCGAAAGAGGGTCGACAACACTGCGCAGACGCCGGATAGTTTTTACCTGTTTGGAAATATCATTGCCGGTTCGCAGGAGGATGTCGATAATGGAAATTTCAAATTCGCATTCAAAGCGATGGGAGGGCCTTCGGGCCTGAAACTGATCGGGCGGTTTTGCCACGGGAACAGCCAGCTATCCGAATGGGTGAAGAGCGCCGTCGCCGAGGAGGAAGCACTGGGTGAAGAAGGGGTGTATGCAGAAATCGCGCACCTGCCCGAGGCGCGCGTAGGGAATGTGCTCATGCGCCCGCATTTGCGGGAGTTTGAAATACCCTATCTCTCCGGTTCCACGATGCCACGCGAAAACCAGATCCTGCCGGAAGACCTGATGGTGTCGGTATCAGTTTCCGGGGAGGTGATATTGCGGTCGAAAAGGTTGAACAAACGTGTTTTTCCACGACTTACCAATGCCCATAATTTCTCTGATGGGCTGCCGGTGTACCGTTTCCTCTGCGAGCTCACCTACCAGCATGATTACCGTTATCTGGGCTGGGAATGGGGGCATCTTGCTTCCCATACTTTCTTGCCGCGCGTTGAATACAAGCATTGGATATTAAGCCGCGCCACCTGGAATATTGATAAAAAGATGGTGGTGAACCTTGTAGGAAGCAGCTTCCTGACAGCCAGGGAGTGGCGTGTGCTCAGGAGCGCATTTAACATTCCGCGTTTTGTTCAGCTCCGGCAAGGGGATAGCGAATTGCTGATCGACGGAGATTCCGATTTTGCAGTGGAGATAGTTTCCGATGTTATCAGGAAGTTTGACAAAGTTACGTTGACAGAGTTTCCCGAGTATGAACAGAACGGGTTCCTGGGCAAGGACGGAGAAAACTATTTGAATGAGATTCTATTGCCGCTTTTGCACAAAAAAGATTCCTCGTTGCCCAGGCAAGGTGGGGAGCAGCAATCGGTAGCCCGGCCCGCCGTCAGACGCGATTTTATGACGGGTAGTGAATGGTTGTATGTGAAAATCTACGCAGGGACCCGCACGGCTGATCGGCTGCTGACATCGGTCATTAAACCGTTTGCCGACCGTCTTTTGGCTGAAAGTGTCATCGAAAAATGGTTTTTTATCCGCTACGGTGACCCCGACAACCATATCCGGCTGCGTTTTTTTCATGGTAGCGATAAATCGTTCTGGCAGACTGTCCTCGTGCAATTGCATGTGTTGATGGAGCCGTATTTGAGCAATGGGACCGTTCACAAAATACAGCTCGATACTTACAAGCGTGAGCTGGAACGATACGGGCATCAGGCATTTGAGGAAATCGAATCCATTTTTTTTGCCGATAGCGTTGCTACGGCTGGTCTTTTGAATAGGCTTTCGGGCGACGAAGGTGAGCATTTTCGGTGGCTGACAGGACTGAGGGGAGTGGATATGCTCCTGAACGACCTGGGTTTAACATTAACAGAAAAAAAAGCATTCGTCGAGCAGTTGCAGGAGCGCTTCTTTCGTGAGTTTCGGGGAGATACCTGTCTGAATGTCCAGTTGAACAACAAATATCGCCAGCATACTGGGGAAATCAGGAGTTTTTTAGACTCGGAGCACGATGCGCTGAACGGTATCGAAGACATCGTAGCATTACTTGAAAAGCGGTCTATCCACATCAGAGCTTCGCTGTCGGTGATTTTGCCTCGCAACGAGATTTCTCTGAATCACTTCGCCAGTAGCCTGGTCCATATGTTCCTAAATAGGCTGTTTGTTGCTCAACAGCGTGAACATGAGCTAGTTGTGTATCATTATTTGAAAAAATATTACGAGTCTAAGTTGGCAAGAAGGGAAAAAGTGGCACATTTGACATTTGTTTGTGCCTAGCGGAATTTGCTTTGCGCGGGCAGTAAGTTCATAAGTTACTACCCGGACTCGGTTTAAGTATGACAGGGAAAATTAGTTGCCTCATTGTGGATGATGAGGAACCGGCTCATGAAGTCCTTAAATTTCTGATCTCGAAACTCAGTTGGTTGACCTACGCAGGAAGTTGCTACAATGCATTGGAGGCGCTGGAAATGATCCCGGAGGTTAAGCCGGATATTATCTTTCTGGATGTAAATATGCCTGAGCTGTCGGGCCTTGACCTGCTGAATATCGTTCACGCCCCGGATGCGCACGTGATCATGACCACCGCCTATCCTGAGTATGCAGTGGACGGTTTTTCATTCGACGTTACCGCTTTTTTGTTGAAACCCATCGGGTTCGACCGGTTTTTGAAGGCTGTCACGAAGGTCAGGAGGTTGATAGGTGACAGCCATTTGACACGTGAAAGGGTGCGGTCGGTTCCTGAGCCGGCCGCTGATGATGTGGCGGATCGCCAGCAGGTGCCAGCCCCGCAACCTTCCGAACAGCGCCCAGAGACCGTGCAGGAAGAATATATGTGGATTCGCGCCGATCGCAAGATGTATTGTGTCTGGTTTAAGGACATTTATTTTGTGGAAGGATTGAAAGACTATGTTAAAGTGTACTATACCGACGGAGTGCTGGTTACGTTGGCTTCCATGGCGGCCATGACGACCCGCCTGCCTTCACCCACATTCGTACGCACACACAGGTCCTACATTGTTAACCGCAATATGATCAAGATGATAGAAGGAAACATGGTTACCATGCTGAACGGCATGAAAGTGTCGATCGCCGTGTCCCCCACCCGCGACGAGGTGCTCCGCCAATTGACAGAAAGATAACTCGCTGAATGAACAACGATATTACAAAAAGGGGATCATTGATAGAAAGGCTGCTGTTTCCCCGAACGCAAAAACTAAGAATTTCCTATCACGTTCTTTTCTGGGTCTTGTTCATTTTGCTGCATTACTCCTATGCATTGCCCACGATTTTAAAGAAGAATGCTGATCCGACCGTATCCATTGCGAGCTTTGGGTATTTCATGAAGGTAATTCCGGAATACTACCTGTGTGTCTGGTTCTTTTACCTTCTACGTGACTATGTAAAAGGTTTCTTCCTTTTTCTGGTTCTTTTCATCTTCGCATTAGCGGTAAACCACCTGTTTTCCGTGGCATTATATTCGGCAGTAGATCATTTTTTCGGGCTGGAAAACATGACTGAAAGGTATAGGATGTATGCTAGCATGTACCTCGTATCATTTAATTACCGCGACCCGGCCGCATGGCTGGTATTTGGTAATGATATTTCAGATGTGCAGTTCTTTATATTGCCTGCTTCTTTAAAAACAGCTAAGTATGCAGCTAATGAGCGATTTATGAGGCAGAAGATTGAGGACGACGCGCGTAACATGGAGCTGAAGGCGTTAAAGTCGCAGATTAACCCACATTTCGTTTTCAATGTGTTGAACGCCGCGTATGCCAAGGTCTTGCCGGTTTCGGAAGAAGCCGCTGAATACCTTCAAAAAGTTTCTGAAATATTACGATTTTCGCTCTACGAGATGAACGATGAGTTTATCAAACTGGAAACGGAGCTCGCTTATATGAACTTGTATGTCGAACTAGAATCGATGAGAAGCAACCGCCGCTGCCATATTAATGTCGAACAGCACGGGGAAATCAAGGATATATACCGCGTTCCGACCGTTTCGCTAATTACTTTGGTTGAAAATGCATTCAAACATGGTGTGCATTCGACTCGCCACGATTCGTTTGTTGACATCCAGGTCTATGTTTCCGCTGGCGTATTAAATTTTGAAATAACTAACAGCAAGCCATCACAACCACTGCGTAGTAAGTCGGGCAGTGGCGGTATCGGGTTGGTTAACCTTGAAAGACGGCTAGCAATCTATTTCCCAGGACGGTACAACTTTGAAAAGGAAGAGACCGAAAGTGAATTTAAAGTTTCCGTACAAATACCCGTCGATAACCCTGCACGAAAGGATTCGCACTTTGGTCGAACCTTCGCGAATGTTGGTATAAAAAGTTAACAAAGAATGTTTTAAGTGTCTTATTTCGGGTTATTAATAACTTAAAACAATAACCTACCCGATGAAGACACAAGCATCAACCCGGTCCAAACTTCAATTGGTCAGATTCACAGTAGCACGGCTCAATGGCGTATACAAGGCTGGTGGTAACAGAGATTTAACCGAGTCTGATACTACGCACAGCACACTTTCATGTAGAACAATCCTGATGTAAGATCAGCCGTCTCGTTAAGAAAACCGACTGCCGGGGCCTCTCTTCCGAGGCTCCGGCAGTTGTGTTTAGGGCAATCGAATGCAAGTGGCATAGATCTTTAAGAGGAGTGGCAAAAGCTTACCCCTGGATTTCCATGAACAAAATTTACTATTTCCCATTGGTAGTGATGGCGTTGTCGTCCTGCCGCGCATTAAAGGACAGCCCCAAATACAAGTTGACGGACGGCGTCTACAAGACGAACGAGGACAACCGGAAAGCCCTGGTTTACGTCGAGAACGCCGACGATTCTGTGCTGGTGTATCATTTGCAAGCTGGTTGGAAAACGGCCAGGGCCGACCGCAAGAGCCTGAAACCAGAGGTATATCCAAGAGGTGCTGTCGATAAGGAAATTGCGGCGAGCAAATATTGGAAGAACACGTTCGACCTCGATGTACTTACGATACCTTTTAAATACCGCCCCTCCACAAGTTCCTTCACCCCGCAGTTGAGTAATCACCTCAACGGCGCCTTGTATATAGGTTACAGGAATGACACGTACGAACTTTCCTACAAGCGCAATCCGATCGGCAAGCTGAGCCAAAGGGTGACGCATCTTGGATTTTCAGCCGGATTGGCAACGGGCGTGGGGGTAACGCCGATGAACCCCTGGGTGACGAACGACAATATCAATGTGGAATACGACGGATTTATCTGGTCGAAAGCGCTGTGTATCCTCATGGGCGTCGAAAAGCTGAATTTCGGGTTGGCACTCGGTATCGATCACCTACTCGACGACAACCGGCAATACTGGATTTATCAGGGTAAACCCTACCTGGGTTTGACGGTCGGTCTGAATCTCAACTGAAAAAATTGGCCGCTTGCCCAGGTATTGTGCATGCTATATTTTGGGAAAAGAGCCAGATGTCGTAGCTAATCCTGCGATGTGAGATTTGGGCGTTTATCGCAGTAATTGCGTATTCTTGCCGTCGGACATGCCGGAGGCTTCTAAAACGAGGTTCAAAAAGTGATGCTACACCATACCGATTTCCCAATTCATGAACTACCGTCATCACGTTTTATGGCGTCGGATAGCGGCCTCACGTTGGGGGATCATGCGCCGAGCCACCGCATCAGCTTTTTTGCCATTGTCTGGTTTTCAGAGACCGGCGGTACCCACCATATCGACTTCGAATCATTCCCGGTTAGGGCTAACGAGGTGTTTCTGTTGGCACCCAATCAGGTTCACTCTATTCCTGCGGCCAGGCTCCCGCGTGCGCGTACGATCGTGTTCGCGCACGATATTTTCGACCGGATCGATGAGCCGCATTTACGTCAGCTTTTTCTGCCATTTGAGAACGAGGCGTTTGTCATACCCGCTGAGATGCAGGAGCCGTTGACGCACCTCTTTGACCTGATACTCCTCGAATGCGCCGGTGCTGCGGATCTAACACTGCTTTTAAAATATACGACTGCCTATCTTACCCATCTTTATCGTTTCGGAAAGCGCAATCACAGGGTAGCCGGAGCCGAAGATCATCGGTTGGTCAGGCTGTTCCAATTGATGCAAATGCATTACCGGCAGGAAAAGTCGGCCGCATTTTATGCCCGGGAAATAGGTCTTACCCCCAAAAGGGTGAATGAGCTGCTACGTGAAAAAATGAAAACGACGGTGAGCAAGCTGCTCTACCGGCTCATGCTCATTGAAGCGAAACGGGAGCTGTATCACCGGCAGCATTCGGTGAAGGAAATTGCCTATGGGTTAGGATTTAGCGATCAATCCTATTTTGCCCGCTTCTTCAAGAAACAGACCGGCCTCACACCGGAGGAGTTCCGCGCAGGTGCCCGTTAGCCGGTGAGGTAAATCGGGCGGATGTTCAGATTGTCCTAACCTTCGGACAGATCGTGCGGGTCGATCGGAGCCGCTTTTCCGATATTTGTGATATCAATTTTGCGTACGCAAAATATGGGTTTGACAACCCATTATTGACTTGCATGAAGTGGCTTTGCGGCCTTCTGTTTCGAATAGTGTTTTCGTGTGTTTTGGCAAAAGTGGCTGCTTTTTTATGGCAGCCACTTTTTTGTTTTTTATTGCTGAACATGTAACAAAGCCCGGCCGGCGGTTGTTGACCGATGGACGAGGTCGGCCAAAGTGAGTCAGCCTTAGCATAGACTATTTGAAATGAAACAAATCCTCGACAATCCGGCCTGGCACGCATTGCGCACGCACAATCGCGCGCTTGGAAATGTGCAGGGAGGTTCGGCATATTTCCTGCCCGAAGTTTCGCCCTTCGTAGCGGTGGAAGGCCCGGCTCTGGAAGGAATGACAGCATTGTACGATGCTATTCCGTTCGACAACAACGTGATATTTGTAAGCAACGAAAACGTGCAGATACCTCTTCCATGGCAACTTCTGGCGGCGGTACCCGGCTACCAGATGCTTTACCGTGGTACGGCAAATCCGGGATCGAATGGCCCGGAGACCATTCCGCTCACCCTTGAACATGTGCCCGAAATGGTAGCATTGACCAGCCTTACCGCTCCCGGTCCATTCTTGGAGGAAACTATTCGTTTCGGGCATTACGAGGGAATTTTCGACGATGGCAAGCTTGTGGCAATGGCTGGCCAGCGGATGCACCCGGAAGGTTATGCCGAAATCAGCGCCGTTTGCACCCATCCTGATCACCTCGGTAAGGGATACGCCAGGCATTTGTTGCTCCGGCAGGCAAGCCGCATTCAGCAGAACGGCGAACAGCCTTTCCTGCATGTGAAGGCGGACAATGCGCGTGCAATAGGGGTGTACGAGTCGCTGGGTTTTGAGATCCGCACCGAAATATACTTTTACGTGTTGAGACGATGAGCTTTTTAACAAAGCAACTCTGAGCTTTTCAGCAAAGTCGGGCCCTGCGGCGTGAGGTACTTTTGCATTGTACTTAAATACCAAGACAATGACAAAAGTATGGTTTATTACAGGCAGCTCCCGCGGATTGGGACGCAACCTTGCAGAAGCAGTTTTGAAAAGTGGAGATAAATTGGTTGCCACAGCGCGGAATATCGCGCAGCTCGATGACCTCGTTGCGCAATATGGCGATCAGATTTATCCTGTAACGCTGGACGTAACGGATTACGAGCAGGTGTACAGTGTGGTGGCCGAAGCAGTTTCGCATTTCGGACGCATCGATGTGCTGGTGAACAATGCCGGTTTCGGTATCATCGGTGCTGCTGAGGCTTATACCGACGAGCAGGTTCGCAGCCAACTGGAAACAAACCTTTATGCGCCGATCGAAATCACCCGGGCCGTGTTGCCTTATATGCGTCAGCAGGGGAGAGGCCGTATTTTGCAGATCAGTTCGATAGGAGGCCGTGTCGGCAATGCGGGGCTTACCATGTACCAGGCGGCGAAGTTCGGCCTGGGTGGGTTTACCGAAGCATTGGCCAAGGAAGTAGCACCGCTGGGCATTCATGTGACGAGCGTGGAGCCGGGTGGTTTCCGCACCGACTGGGCGGGCGCTTCCATGACTTACGCCCGTCAGATCGAGGGTTACGAAATGGTCAACCAGCGTACCGATTATTTCAAATCCGGCAAATTCGTGCCTGTGGGCGATCCTGAAAAGGCTGCCGACGTGATGGTGGCTTTGGCTGTGCATCCCGCGCCGCCCGTTCACCTTGTACTCGGCAGCGAGGCGATCGGCATATTGAAAAGTGCCGACCAAGCCCGGAAGGCAGAAATGGAAGCCTGGGAGGAAGTAAGCATTTCCACCGACCACGACGAGTCGGAGGATTTTTTAGAAACCTCCATGGGCAAATGGTATTCGGGCATCAAAAAGAATGCCTAATAGCTAACTTTGTTCATGGCCGATCTTAAATCCAACAAACAGAAATCCCCCATCGCGTATTCCTGCTATTTCACGCGGAACCGTGAGGGGGAGCAGTTTGCGCCCGAGCATGTGTTCAGCTACCAGATTTCGGGGACGCTCACGATTAATAACGGAGAGCAGGAGTACGTTTTCAAACCAGGGGATTACCGGTTTACGAGGCGTAATCAACTGTTGAAATTCATCAAACAACCACCCGCAGATGGCGTTTTCAAATCCATTTCTATTTACCTGGACCAGGAAACACTGCGGAGTTTCGCCATGGAGCACGGATATCAGGCCGACCACTCGCGAAGTCAGGAAGCGGGATCGGTTATTGCATTGAAAGGAGGCGGGCTGGTGAAGGGATTTATGGAGTCGCTGATGCCTTACTGTGAGGACGATCAGCTGATAGACGGGGATTTACAGGCCTTGAAACTGCGGGAAGCAGTTATGATCCTTTTGCGCTCGTCGCCGGCGATGAAAGACATCTTGTTCGATTTCAGTGAGCCGGGTAAGATCGACCTGGAAGCATTCATGAACAAGAACTTCCATTTTAATGTGCAAATGAACCGTTTTGCTTACCTGACGGGCCGGAGCCTGGCGACATTCAAGCGTGATTTTGAACATATTTTTCACACTTCACCCAGCCGCTGGCTGCAACAGCGGAGATTGCAGGAAGCGCATTACCTGATCAAAGAGAAGGGACGTGCCGCCTCCGAAGTGTACCTCGAAATCGGTTTCGAAGACCTTTCGCATTTCTCGTTTGCGTTCAAAAAGATGTTTGGCGTACCGCCGTCGCGGCTGGCAGGCTGAAAAGTGCAGGTGTAACCGTTTTGCAGATTTCCTTGGTACATTGAAATGCCAGGAAATCTGCAAAACGGTATTGTTGTATGCTTATCAGGAAAGTGGTTCCGGTCCGGGAGGGGCACCAGCGGGGCGTAAGTAATCCTCGGGTAATGGAATAAACTCGTGATCGTCGGCGGGTGGTAATTGAATTCGCCCTTGTTTCCAATCCTCCTTGGCCTGCTCGATGCGCTCTTTTCTGGACGACACGAAGTTCCACCAAATGAAACGTTCGCCAAGCGGCTCGCCGCCGAGCAGCATCAGCGTGGTATTTTCCCGGGCTTTGACGATAGGCTCGGCATTCTTGTTGAAAACCAGCATTTTCCCGGGCTGGTAAAAGTGGCCGCCGGTTTCCACCGAGCCTTTCACTACATAAATAGCCCGCTCGGAATACCCGTCCGGAATGCGAAAAGTAGCGCCCACCTCCAAAACGACATGCAGATAGAACAGCGGCGAAAGCGTTTCGACGCCGTTGGACAAGCCCAATGCGTCGCCGGCAATGAGCCGCATCCACACACCTTTGTCGGTAAATACGGGCAGTTCACTTTTGGTATAGTTCCTGAAAGTAGGGATAGATTCTTCATCCTTTTCGGGTAACGCGACCCACGTCTGGATCATTTCCAGCCCGCCGGCCAGCGCCGCAGGATCTTCGAAACGCTCCGAATGCGCAATACCACTGCCGGCTGTCATCCAGTTCACCTCTCCGGGCTTGATGACCTGCTGCACGCCAGTGCTGTCGCGATGGGTGACCTGTCCGTCAAACAGATAGCTCACTGTCGAAAGTCCGATATGCGGGTGGGGCAGCACATCCATCGACGACGGATTGGCGGGAACCGATCCCAACGGCCCCGCGTGATCCATGAATATAAACGGCCCGACCATTCTTCTGAGGCGAAAAGGAAGTATCCGCTTCACCACCACCGACTCACTGATTGCCGCCTTCCGGGCTTCGATTACGATATCCAGCATCACGTAATTTTTTGGTTAAAGATAAGGGAATGCAGGATAAGTGAGAAGTACCTTTTGTTAAGCACGGGTTACTTAAAGCATTTGTATTCTACTTTTATTGATTACTTTTTGAAGGTTATACCAAGACAATCCCGACTCACCTTAATCGAATCCGACATGCGAATATCTCTCCTTAGCATTGCTGTTATGGCTTTTTTGTCGTATCAGGCATTTGCGCAAAAGACACAAGTAGTAAACAGCAATGTCAGGCAAGTCACGATTTACCGAAATGGTGCGGAAGTAATGAGGGACATTTCTCTGACGCTGGATGAAGGTACGCACGAACTGGTATTTAAAGGCTTGTCTGGTTCGCTGGATAAGGAAAGTATCCGGCTTTCCGGGTTGGCTGATTTAACTGTGTTATCGGTTTTGCCTAGAGTGAATTACAATCAGGAAGGGGAGAAGTCGAAGGCAATGAAGCAATTGGAGGTCAAAAGCGAAGCCTTTAAAGAAAAGATAGCCTTCGAGCGCGGTATGGAACAGATTTATAAACAGGAAGAAGAAATGCTCATTAAAAACCAGCACTTGGGCGGTGATAAAGTGGCAGTGAAGACGTTGGAACTAAAAGAAGCTATTGATTTTCAACGCAAAAGACTCATTGAAGTCTTGCAGAAAAAGCTTGAAACAGCCGATAATATCAAGAAGTGGGATGATAGCCTGAAGGCAGTGGGAAAGGAGCTCACGCCGCTCCTTAGGGATTCGCAAAAAGCTGTAATGGAAATCGTAGTGACCGTTTCTGCGAAAAAGGTGGCCCAGGTGAAACTGGAATTGAGCTATTATTTGACGGATGCGGGATGGTACCCGAGCTACGATGCGAAGTTGACGGATCTGTCGACGCCATTGTCACTACAATTCAAAGCAGGGATGTTCCAGTACTCGGGGGAGGATTGGAAGAAGGTAAAGATGATACTGTCCACCGCGAATCCGAGGAACAGAGCACTCGCGCCCGAGTTGAAGGCCTGGTATTGGGGCTCGCCAAATGATTATAGCCAGTATAACACCGCTTCGGGAGACGATCTCCCGGCAGAAGGCAGCATTAGTGAAGTGAGCGGATTTGTAAAAGACGCGGAAAACCGACCGATTCCCGCAGCTACAGTGGCTATTAAAGGAACTAATGTTGGTACCAATACTGATATAAATGGTTTTTATCAACTATCAATTCCTACGAATTTGCCCGTGGCGAAACGGATCCTGGATTTTTCATTTATCGGATATCAGATGCAGTCCAAGCCGGTGACGGACCGCCGTGTCGACGTGATTATGCAGGAGGATATTCAAGAATTGCAAGAGGTGGTTGTTGCTGGTTATGGGGGAAGTGTAACCGGCATCTCTCAGAGTAGAGTTGGGAAGATGGGAGCAGATAAAAAGCAATCAATTTATTTGAATACCCATGAAAGGGAAGCCCCTACCAGCGTAACCTACGAAATTCCCGTCGCTTACACCTTGTTGTCCGACGGTAAAACTTACACCGCCGATCTGAAGACGGAACAAATTTCCGACAGCTATTATGAATACCTTGCAGTTCCAAAAGTGAGGCAAGAGGCGTTTTTGAATGCTTACCTGCCGTCATGGTCGAACCTGCATTTGCTACCGGGAGACGTAAACCTGTACCTCGAAAACAGCTACGTTGGGAAGACCCGTTTCGATCCGGCTCGTGCGCGGGACACGCTCAGTTTGTCGTTTGGCGCGGATAAATCGGTGCTTGTGCGTCGTGAGCAGGTCAAAAGTTACACTAAAAAGCAGTTTTTGGGTAGCAGCGTGACGGAGAACCGTACCTACCGCATTGTTTTACGAAACACTAAAAAGACACCTGTCAGAATCGTGGTGAAGGATCAATACCCCTTAGCGCCGGGCAAGGATATCGAGGTTTTCGATAAATCAGCGCCGGACGCTAAACTGGACGAAAACACCGGCGAGTTGACATGGGCTTTGTCACTACCCGTAGGCGAAAGCAAAGAACTAAACTTGCGTTATGCAGTCAAATATCCAAAAAATGCCTATGTAACCAGAGAATGAAGGCTCGTTTAGGAGCCCGCATTCTCTGGTGCCTGGCAAAGTAAGTTAAACTCGCTCAACTCAGCAGGATTTCCCTTTCAACCTCAATCTCCCGCAGAAAATGTGCATCATGCGATACTACCAGCAATGTCCCGCGATACTCGTTGATCGCGGCGGTGAGTATGCCGATGTTCTGAATGTCGAGGTTGTTGGTCGGTTCGTCGAGGATGATCATATCCGGGGCTTGGGTGCCGATGGCCAGTGAGCAGAGCATGAGCCGCATTTTCTCGCCGCCGCTAAGGTTGGCGCAAGGTTTATCCCAGTATTCGCGGGTAAATAAAAATCGGTTAAGCCGGATCTTGATGTCGTGTTCCTGCAATGCGCCAGAATTGAATTGCTGTGCCTGCTCGTAGACGGTCAATGTGTTGTTGATCAGTGAGTAATCCTGGTCGATGTAAATCGATTTGAAGTCTGCCCGCTCCATAATGGCCGGTGTTCCTGCGTCTGTGACAGGTTGAAGCTCGCCCAGGATCATGCGTATCAATGTCGTCTTACCGGACCCGTTGGCGCCTTTAATCGCAATGCGTTCACCGCTGGTGATCTGGAAATTGAGGTTATCGCGCCAGAGCGGTTGCGCATTGTAAGTGAAGTTGACTTGTTCCGCCGTGATCAGAATTTTGCCCTTATGCAGGGAGGAATTGTCAAAATCGACTTTCATTGTATCGAGCGCCGGGAGTTCGCTGCGCAGATGGCTGAGCTCCTGCGCGATGCCACCCACTTTTTCGGCGTGAATACCTTTCATTCGAGCGGTACTCCGCTCCGCATTATTGCGAAATGCATTCTGGACGATCGTGGGTAGGCCCGCCTTCTCCTGCTTCTTTTTACCGCGTGCATCCAGCTTCTGCTGCCGTTCCATCGACTCCTTTTCGACTTCTTTGGCCTTGCGGAGTGCCTTTTCTTTCGCTTTCACATCGAGGTTTAGCGCTTCATTCTCGATCTCCTTCTGCTCTGCATAGAAATCGTAGTTGCCGCCATACATGGTGATTCCCCGCCTGCTTAGCTCGCAAACGGTATCAAATAAATTCAGGAGCGTCCTGTCATGGCTCACTACAACGAGCGTATTACCGGTCGAGCGGATGTAGTCGTACAAAAGTGTCCGGCCACGGGCGTCGAGGTGATTGCTGGGCTCATCGAGCAGGACAATATCAGGTTCGTGAATCATGATACCCGCCAGGAAAACTTTCGTTTTTTGCCCGCCACTCAACTCGGCCATGGGTTGGGAAAGTGCAATGCCATGAAGTTGCCAATGTGCGAAAGCCTCCTGGCAGCGCTCCTCAATGCCCCAATCGTCGTCAAGCAATTCGAGGTTAATATCTGTCAAATGCCCTTCCAGGATTTCCCGGAGCGCCAGTAATTTGTCGTGAACGCCCAAAGCCTCAGCAACCGTCAGCGCATTATATTGGCCAAATAATTGGGGAACGAAATAGGGTTTCGAATCTGCTCCCACTGTTCCGGACGAAGGCTTTAACCTTCCCGCCAGAATGCCCAGCAAAGTAGATTTTCCCGCACCGTTGTTACCTATAAGCGCGATTTTATCCTGTTTATTGACAGTAAGATTTATATCAGAAAACAGCACATCCCGGTTCGGGTGTGCGTACGTAACACCTTGCAAAAAAAGCATAGAAAATTTCTTTTGAGAATGAATAATAGCAGCCGCCGTCACGGCCGCGTGCATTTATTTTCCTGAAAGAAATGATCTCCTACACCTGGTGTTTCCGGTTGGTGAATAATGATGCAAAGATAGGAATTAATCCCGAACGCTCAATAGATAAACAATCGGTTACTGTACAATCGTCATTTTAGTCAAACAAGCTCGTTTGGCGATACGGCGCTTCCAATTCAAGCAAAAGTGCTTTATTTTCGAGCCCGCCGCCAAAACCGACGAGCTTGCCGTTGGCGCCTATTACCCGGTGACAAGGTGCTATGATGGGAATGGGGTTCTTGTTGGCTGCGCCTCCCACAGCCCTTACCGAATCGGGGTTGCCGATTTGCCTCGCAATATCACCGTACGTCCTCGTTTCGCCGAACGGAATCGTCAGTAATGCTTCCCAAACCTGTATTTGAAAATCGCTGCCTATGAAATCGAGTTTCAGGGAAAACGTTTTGCGCTTTTTAGCAAAATATTCATTCAGTTGTTTTTCCGCTTCGAGTAGGAGCGGGTGGTCTGGGTCTTCCACGCGGCAGTCGATATCCGATTTTCGTGGATCATAATTCCAAAGCACTGCCCGCAGTCCTTTTTCACTGGCGATCAGCGTCAATGTGCCCGTAGGCGATGCCATTCTTTTGAAGCAGGTACCCATATTTGTTGCGTTTCGTCATTATGCAACAACAAACTAGATTTTATTGGTTCGGGCTCTCAGGATGTAGAATCGCGAAATCCGGATTTTGTCAGCAATCCGGATTTTTAAACCGCTTTCTCAAAGTCGTAATAGAAATCCATAAAACCGCTGCACCACCGTAGCCAGTATAGAATTTGTCCATTTCCATTACCGCCTCGGGTCTACACAAATCCATAAACACATGCAGAACGAGCTTGAAACCGCTAGTAATGGATACAATCTGAAACCCGGTGCTGATAAGGTCGGGGAGATTGGTTTGAATAAAACGATTTTGAAACCAGAATGTAAAAAGATAGGCAATGCTTCCCAGGCCGGCCAATACAAAGATGATCCTGGGAGCGAGAACATCCCTGACAACAGCGTTCAAGACATCAACCAAGTTAAGTTCAGTTCCTGATGGATGCTTTGCTGTTTTTGTGCTCGGAACAAAGCGCGATGAAAACCCCGAATGCGCCGCCGACCAATGCGCCAGAAATGTTGGCAATGCTGCCGCCAATCACGGCGGCGCCCATAGAGGTAGAAATAAGTGAAGGAATGAGGGAGCTCCATTGATCTCCGCTGCACTGTTTTTTAGTTGTTGTGATGGAGGATTGCATAAGTAGTGTGGTTTTGTTTGATTTAATAAATTGCCTAGCACTCGTTACAAAAGTAAAGAACGCACATAGAACTTCAATATCTTTTAACCCCTCAATTTCAGTTGCTTATTGTAGTATTTATTTTCAACTAATTCATTTAACAGTTACCAAACGGTTAAAAAAATGAAGGCCTGCACCTGGATCATTACAGGTGCAGACCGCTCATTAAGTTACCTGATCAACTAGACCAGCGTAGCACTCAACACGATTTCAAAACTGAATGCCTGGCTTACCGGACAGGTTTCTTCGGCTCCCTTGGCAATAACCTGGAATTCTTCCTCTGAAATACCCGGAACTTTGGCTTGAAGCGTAAGTTCAGATCTGGTGATTTTGCCGTTATCCAGCGTAACAATCGATTGCGTCTCCAGGGATTCGACCGTGTAACCGGCCTGGGTGAGGTCAAGGTCGAGTTTCATTGTGAAACATCCCGCATGGGCTGCGGCAAGAAGCTCTTCCGGATTGGTGCCGATGCCGTCGGCGAAGCGGCTGTTGAACGAGTATTGCGTTTTGTTGAGTACGGTGCTGCCCGTTGTGATATGTCCGGCGCCAGTTTTGATATCACCATTCCATACGGCTGTTGCTTTGCGTTTCATGATCTTTAGAATTTATAATTTAAAAATGGTTTGAAATAAACTGTACTATTTGGTACAAAATCGAATAAAAAAATTCAGGTTAAGATTTTCAGGTTCATACGGACCAGTTCAGCAAGCTTGAGTTGGTCGGGTTCCATTCTGCGTGTCACATTGATGCCATTCCAGAGATTCACCAGGTAAGCTCCCAGGGTGTCGGCGGATTCCTGGGTTTGCAGCAAACCCAGGTCTTTACCTCTCTGGATGGCTTCCGTGAATATTTCTTCGAGCAAGTGGAGGTATTTCGCGGCAATCATTTTCAGACCGGCATCGTCGGCCGATACCTGGATCAACGCATTACCGAAATAACAGCCCTTGTTACCAACCGGAGACTCATTTCCTGTAAGCGACAGGAAAAAATCTTTGATAAACTGGACCGGATCAGCGCATGTCGTGAGCGCGTCGCGAATGGCTTTGAAATTCAGTTCGACGACCCGCTCCATCGACTTCCGGAACAGTTCTTCCTTGCCGCCTTTGAATGCGAAATAAAAACTGCCTTTTCCGATTCCCATGGCACTGAGCAGGTCGTCGGCAGTCGCGTTGGCATATCCTTTCTCCCAAAAGACTTCCACCGCCTTGTCCAGGATCGCTGTTTCGTCATATATTTTTGGTCTGCCTGCCATTGTAGCTTTGTTTGATGTTACAAAGGTACAATAATTTACTAGTTGGTACAAAATAAAGACGAGAATATTTTTGAAAAATTTTTCAACTAGATTGGATGGGTGGGGAGGAGAGGATGAAGGAGGAAGGGAAGGCTGGGAAGGAAGGGGAGGGAGATGTTCGGATAACCGATTTGGTATCTCAAACATCGGACATTAGCTTTGTGAAGCGTTTATGCATCATTAAAAATTGCTTCTCATTTCTTGAAAGCTGCCGGAAAACAATGGATTACCCTGGGGTTCACGCTCCTGATGCTTGTCAAAGCATGGGTTATTCCTTTGGTGTACCTGGATTATGAATTGCGGAAGGAATATATCATCGCTAACCTCTGCGTAAACCGCGACAACCCGATTGTGGTCTGTGAAGGTAAATGCTACCTCGCCGAAAAGATCGTCGAAGCAAAAAAACAGGATGAGCGCCGGGCGGAGCAAACGTTTATGGCTAATCTGCTATTTCAGGCTCTGGACACCGGTAAGCCCTTCATTTTCAAAACTCCGGAACATTTTGAAGGAAAGTTGACGGTAACATTCAGCTATATTTCCCCATTCCTTTCCCGCACGGCAACTGCGGATATTTTCCATCCCCCGTTGGCTTAATCAGCCACTTTTCGAGGTTTTCTAATGGCGTGGCCCGGGGCAGCGTCCATCATTCCCATTTCTTTATTTTCCAAACTTATCATGCGCATGCATAACCGAAGCATCATCGTCGGTCTGCTGGCAGCGGCTATGCTGACTGCCTGCGAAGACCGCAAACTACCCTATTTGGGAGAGCCTCAAACCGTTGTTAAAACGGTCGAAGGAAAAACCATTGAGGAAACGGATTACCCATCGATCCCTGCTTTTTCATTCACCAATCAGGATAACAAAATTGTTTCCGAGCAGGATTTTAAAGACAAAATCTATGTCGCCGACTTTTTCTTCACGACCTGCCCGACGATCTGTCCGGTGATGAAAAAGAATATGCTCAAAGTGTACGACGAGGTGAAGGATAACCCGACCGTCCGCATTCTTTCCCACACCATCGACCCCGAGCATGACACGCCCGCGGTGCTGAAAACCTATGCGAATGACCTGGGTGTAAGCAATACAACCTGGCAATTTGTGACCGGCGACCGTGAGAAAATCTACAACATAGGACAGCAGCATTACCTGATTACTGCCGCGGAAGACGCCAAATCGCCGGGAGGATTTTTGCACAGCGGGCATTTTGTGCTGCTGGACAAAGACCGCCACATCCGCGGCATGTACGATGGAACTACCGACGAAGGTACCTACGAGCTCATCCGGGATATCCGGACGTTGCTCAAAGAATATGAATAGGAAAATCGGCCTCCGGAGGAACCAGGAGGCCGATTTTCATGTAGCTTTAAGTGCAGTAAAACTTCTTTAATCACTAACCTTAAACCATTATGTCGAAGAAAATTCTGTTGCTGGCAGGGGATTATGTAGAAGATTACGAGGCTATGGTGCCTTACCAGGCCTTGCTTTCTGTCGGGTTTGAAGTGGATACGCTCGCTCCCGACCGCCAAAAGGGTGACACTGTACCCACCGCGGTGCACGATTTTGTAGGTGACCAGACGTACAAGGAAACACAAGGCCACCGGTTTGCGATTACCGCCGATTTTGATGGTATCAATCCGGCTGATTATGACGGGCTTTACATTGCAGGCGGCCGTGCGCCCGAGTACACGCGCCTCAACAAGCGCGTATTGGAGATTACCCGCCATTTCTTTGAAGCCAACAAGCCGGTGGCTGCCATTTGCCACGGAATCCAGATACTTACCGCCGCAAAGGTGCTGCAGGGCCGTACACTGACAGCTTATGTAGCCGTCGGGCCTGATATCGAACTGGCTGGTGGGACGTGGAAGAACATCCCGGCGGATCAGGCGGTTGTGGATGGGAACCTGGTTACTTCCCCCGCGTGGCCTGGTCACCCGGCCATTTTGAAAGAATTCTACAAAATGCTCGGCGTGCAGATCAGCGGTATTTAAAAAAGGTTTTTGAAGTGAAAAAGGCCGGACTTGCGATGCAGGTACGGCCTTTTTGATAATGTATTAATTTGAATTAAAACTTGAAAGAAACACCTGCATTGATCGAATAATCGGCAAATGCGGCGTCGCCCCGCGTAAAGACGCCGGTTTTATCCGAATATTCTTTGTCGGTTACGCTTTGGGTACGGTTCCTTACGAATGCAACGGGTACCGTAGCGAAGAAGCTGAACTTTTCACCCGAATAGGTGACGCCGGGCTCCAGGCTCCACACGTAACCGGGGCGACGGAAATCACCGCTGCCGCCAACGAGGTCGTGCACGGGGATTCCTTCCAGGCGGGCGCCCGCAGACACGGCCCAGCCTTTCAAAATCGGGGTGAGCGAATAGCTGAACCCTCCGCGTGCCATGTATTGGTCGGGTACGCTCATAATAGCCTCGTTGGCAAGACGCGGCGAAAGGGTTTCGCGGTATGTGCGTACGCCATTTTGCTCCCGCGGGTTCACGAGGTAAAAGAAGTTACCGTATACGCCGAAGTTGTGAAAGATATTATAGAATGTATTCAACTCTACGGTAACACCCGTTCCGCCATCGCCCAACTGGATAGATTGGTCGACAGTGCGCAGCTCTTTTGTGCCGTTCGGGCCTACATTGTACCAATAGTCCTGATAGTTGTAATCGCCGGTAGGCAGTTTAAGCCCCAAGCCTAGCTGGATATTGCCGCGGTAACTCTTTTTAGGATCGAAAAGCCAGCGGTAGGCAGCGATGCGGAGATCGCCGATACCAAACGAATGCATGCTGTGCCGCTCGTTGAACTTGTTGGAGCCATTCACGAGCCCGTGTTCGTAAAGTGAAGAACGGGCATTTGAAATGATCGGGAGATCGACCATCAACGACCAGCGGTCATTCAGAATGCGCATAATATTGATGTCGACCGACGCTGTGTGGTTGATCACCTCGGTATGCTGGACGAGCCGTTCCTTGTTCTCGTTGGGTCCGGAGAAATGGCGGAAGGATTTAAAGTAACGGCCGCTGGCACTCACAACCCATTGGCTGTGGTTGCTGCTGTCGACGTGCGCGATCATGCACGCATTACCTGTGCCGCGGATGGCGACACAGCCTTGGGAAAATGTATTTTGGCTGGCACAAAGAGAAACCAGCAATGCGAGTGACGATTGTAGTAATTTTTTCATTACGGATTTGGTGAATGTTCCTGGGGTTGAGTATACGCCTCTCATACCTGCCGGAAATGCAGGATTAAGAGGGTTAAAACTGATGCTTAGGAATACAGGCCGTCAGGCGGCGGTGTTGGGACGGTATGGCAGGTTTCGAAAACCGGGCAGGAATATTGGTCTGTTGCGGATGGTATTGTTTCAATCCATTCCATCACAAAAAAGACATGCTTCTGCGGAGAGGTCATGAACTCTTTCAAAAAGGATTTGAGCAGCTTGGCGTGGCTTTTAGGCGCAGTACTTTCCGGCGCCGTGCTTACGGCTTCACGTTGAATATGATCCACGAGCTCCATATACCGGTCACGTGCATTCTGGTCGTATTCACAATAAACATACAAGGTATCGTTCAGAAGCTGCTTTGTTCTGATCTGATAATACTCGCCTTCATGCCTGATTTTGCCTTCCGAAGGCTCAGGGACTGACCAGTCGGTCTGATACGGGAGGGAAACCGGTACTTTTACGACGATATCGCGGGAATAGGCGCTGTGTTCGATATGGTCGCGACCCGCCGCAGTTGGCACATACTGATCCTCTAACAGATAGAGCACCGAATAGCCCATCATGTTATAGAGTAGTAGTACAAAAAGCAGGAGTGATAAAAATCGGCCCAAATTTCTTTCCAGCGGTTTCTTTAATGCAAAGGTAAGATAAAGTCAAAAAAATGAAAACATTGTACAATGCTTGCCGAGCTGAAACATGAAAGCGAAACTTGGGGTTGATCTTCCGGCTGAACCGCCTTATTTTTACAGTACAATAACAATGTTATGTCCGAGAACAGACTCTTTTTCTGCATTTCGCCTCCTCCGGCAGCCTGAAAGGCTTGATGACCGGAATTTATTTTGGTACTTCCCGTATTTCGGGGGGCGATTTCCCTATTACCAGTTACCATTGTTCACGAAGGTTGTTGAGCCTTAGCCCTTTTCGGGGGCTTAACCGGTTTGCGCTGTATTCACTGCGCCCGAAGTTCATTTTTAGTACCTTTTTGAACAAATACTCCAATGAAACAAGCTTTCATCAAGCTCCATATAGCGATTATTCTCGCCGGATTTACCGGTATTTTCGGAAAACTTATTACGATCAATGAAGGACTGCTGTCGTGGTACCGGATTTGGCTCGCAGGCATTCTGATGCTGCTGATCCTGGCGGGAACCCAGAAGCTCGAGCGTATATCATTTCGCGATTTTGCCCGTACTTCATTAACCGGGTTGCTGCTCGGATTGCATTGGATCTTCTTTTACGGAAGTATCAAGTATTCCAATATTTCGGTAGGGGTGGTCTGTTTCTCGGTGGTCGGCTTTTTTACGGCCATTTTCGCGCCGTTGATCAATCGCCGCCGTTTCGTGCTCTCCGAGTTGCTGCTCAGCCTGCTCACATTGTTGGGTATTGCTTTGATTTTCAGTTTCGACGCACGGTACCGGGTCGGTATCACGCTCGGCGTAGTATCGTCGGCGCTTGGCTCCCTTTTCACAATCGCCAATGAGCGGCTCGCGCATTCTTTCAGAAGCGAAACGGCCACGGTATATGCCCTGATCGGCGGCGCCATTGCATTGACTCCGCTCATGCCTTTGTATTTCTATTATTTTCCCGTCGCGACACTTATGCCATCGTGGGCGGACCTGGGCTACCTGTTGCTGCTGGCGTTTTTCTGTACCGTTGTCCTGTATATGCTGCAAACGCAGGTACTACGCCGCATTTCGGCTTTTACGGTCAACCTCAGTCTGAACCTGGAACCCGTCTACACGATTATCCTGGCCATTCTGATCTACCACGAAAACAAAGAACTTCGCTGGTCGTTTTACCTTGGCCTGGTGTTGATCCTGTTATCGGTAGTGTTGCAAATGCTGCAAGTGATGCGTGCGCACCGGAATGCAGATCCGGTGGTGGCTGAGAGCCATTAAGAAAATGAACCGGGGCAGGATATCAACGCCGCCCCGATTCGCTTTCCAGTTTTTGTAAGAGGTTGTCGATCAGGGCCTCCATCAGGCTTGATCTACCTTCCATCTGCCCCGTAAACCCTCGATAGCCTAGCGCTTTGGGAATGTCTTTGCTCAGATTAATATTTCCCTGATCCCTGCATAAAGCGATTCCCTCGGTTTGTAAATGCGTGGCCAGGTATTCCTGCTCCGACTGTCCCGGTGTGGGAATCAGCAATGCCTTTTTTCCGAAGACTGCAAGGTCCATCAGTGTTGAATAACCGCTTCGGCAGACGACGAGCTGAGCATGCGAGAGTGCATCCGCGAGCTCCTGCGCGCCCGCATATGTAGTGTACGTGATATGCGCAGGCACATGCGCGCGCACGCGCGCCGAAGGATTGCCGGCAATGAAATAGAAATGATAATCTGTGGCTAATGCGGCTTGCCGAAGCATTATTTCTTCCAAAATGCTTCGCATGGGCTCGGGGCCGGAAAGCAAAACAAGGATATTGCTGTTGGGATTCTGTACAAGCGCGCCCTGAGGTGACAGTTGCGAAAGTAGCCCTAGGTAATGTGCATTTGCAGGAAGTTGCCGCGGGTGCGACAATGCACCGGCCAGCCCGCCATTTTCCTGCTCATCTACAACCCAGCATTCATCGAATTTTCCCAGCATATGGTAATGCAGTCGCCGCATCACGGAGTCTGCGGCTGTGCCGAATCCTGTCATGATCTGTAACTGATGAGTCAGAATGACCGATTTTAGACCGTCGATTTTCAGTCCATACCGATTGTCGGAAATCACCAGATCAAACCGGTGCGTGGCTTGTATATCGCGTAGCCACTGTCTTTCCCGACCAATTGCTCCCAGGATTTTCGGGATTTGAGACAGTATTTTCAGTACAAAAGTGCCGCCGCTGCTGCTATAAGTAATGTTGTAACCCGGAAGCATGAGTTGTGGCAGATCGGGAAAGTTCTTTTCCAACAACACCGCAGTCGCCCCGGAAGCGGCGAGGGTTACCTCACATCCTTTGTCAATAAGGTACCGGATGACGGGGATACAGCGTGTAGCATGTCCCAGTCCCCAGTCCAGCGGCGCTATCAGGATACGGAGTGGCAGGGCGGATTCTAAATTTGGTTACAAAGCAAAAATAGTAGTTTGCCATCATTTCGGGCCAAGAAATGACAGTACACGTTCGGTAACGTCTTTCAGCGACGGGATCTGGACAGGCTTCTGGAGGTAAGCCATCACATGTCCCGAACCCATGGCCCGGTCATAATCCTCCATCTCAGAGGAAGAACTCATCATGCAAATGGAAATGGGCCGGGGTACGTTCGGTTTCAGTTTTTCGTATTCGTTCAGGAATTGCCAGCCATCGAGGATAGGCATATTAATGTCGAGCAGTATCAGTTGAGGGAGTTTCAGGGCGTCCTTTTTGTGGTTGTTGAGGTAATCTATAGCATCCCGGCCATTTTCAAAAAAGATAATTTCCCGGGCTATTTTGGCCTTTTCAAGAATGCGTTTCAGGAGGTAAGTGAAGATTTTGTCATCGTCCACTACGCAGAGTATTTCAAGCATTTTCGTTGAATGTAATTTTGAATGTAATACCCGCGTCGACCTTGCTGAATACCTGAATGTTGCCGCCCTGGGCTTCTATCTGATTTTTTATCAAAAATAAGCCGACTCCGTGAGCGTCTTCATGTTTATGGAAGGTTTTATACAGGCCAAAAATCTTGTCGGCATGGAGCGAAAGATCGATCCCCTTGCCCTGGTCGCTGTATTCCAGTACCTTAAGCCCCGTCTCGTTCCGGTAGAACCGAAGGTGTATCACCGGGTGTTGATGGTCTTTTTTGTACTTGATCCCATTGGAAATCAGGTTCATCAGAATGCTTTCCAGGTAAATACGGGGAAATACGATCTCTTCCACCATGAAATCCATCCCTATTTCCGCCTGGCTGGTACGCAGACTTTCATCAAGCACGCCGAGGACCTGTTCGGTTACCTCCCTGATATCCAGTTTTTCGCCCGCCAGGTGATTGTCGCGGATCTTGATGACTTGTGAAAGGTCGTCGAGGGTTCCGTTCAAATGCCGGGACACTGTTTTGATCTTTTGAAAAAGCTCCTCATTGTCTTTGGTGAGGGTCGATTCGTCCACAAAATCGGCAAGCAAGGCAATGTTGCTGGAATGGTTACGCAGGTTGTGGGAAAGAATGTGGGTAAAACTTTGCAGCTGGCTATTCTTTTGGGCCATCTGATCGATCGATTTGACGAGTTTCAGTTCCAGCGTTTTGTACCGGTCTATATCCATGATAATACCTCTGAGTTTGTTCACCTGTCCACTGGCATTCAGCGATGGCGTGGCCGAAAAACGTATCCATTTACGTGCGCCGGTGGCGGTGCTGAGTTGCAGTTCATGATCCCACGAACAGCCGGTTTCCATCGATTCCCGAAGCGCCGCTCGGATGATGAGCTGATAAGGTTCGGGGAAAAAGCGGAGCAGGTCGGTTTCGTTGTGAATATGTTCTTCGTTGGTTTCCAGGATGTTGCCGCAAGTAGCCGTCCAACGGAATTGTCCCGTAGCAGTATCGTATTCCCAGCCGCCGAGCTTGCCGACATCGCTGGCAACGCTGAGCAGGAACTCGCTCTCCGCAAGTTTTTCTTCCACGGCCGTACGTTCGTCGATTTCCCGTTGCAGATCGGATACAGACCGGAGCAAGAGCACATTGGGAAAGATCTTGTACAGATAATAAACTGTCGTCACGGAGATGATCGCTGTGGCAAACCTGACCAATGCACTGAAGCGATACGCCGGTATCCAGAAAATCAATGCGTCGATCAGATGCGTAGTGCCGCAGAAAGCGATAAAGGCGACGAACAGCCAGATTGTTTTAGGGAATGGAAAGTCTTTTCTGTTGCGAACGAACCGGATCAGGAAAATGGGAATCAGGAAATACGAAGCCCAGATGAACATGTCGGAAATGATGTACAGCCAGCCATGAAAATCCGACCACCTGCCGCAGTACCAGCGGGCAGGCCATTCCGATTGGCTGAAAATCCCCCGGAAGAATTCTACCACCTGCCCTGACAACCCGTCCTCACTTGCTGTTAAGGGAGCCTGGCCCGTACGGCAGAGTATTATACGGTCGTCTGAAATAGCATAATGTTGCGCAGTTTCCGGGGTCATGGATGTTCAATTAACGGGAGGCGTATTCGAATATTAATGATTAAATTCATGCTAAACAACCGCGCGTTTGTTTTAGAAAATAGCCTGCCTGGTATCGTAAAAATACTATTTAGCCCAGTTTGTAAAAATAATTTTAGTGAAATGAGCGAATGGCTATGAAGGAAGCATGTAGGGGGTTCTTGAGTGATCGATCGGGTTGGCACGCGGTTTGAATTAATGCCTGATTTTCAATTGTCAGACGAAAAAATGGGCCGGTGAAAAGGCTTATCGACGGACCGGCACAATGGTGATTGTTTGTGCTTTTTATTCTTGAAGGAAGAAAATGGCTTAGAATAAATAATTTGAAATGTCGAAAAAGTTCAAACGCTGCCTTAGGGGCAGCGCAGGACTTTTTGACTAATTTAGCAGGCCGCGCTAAACAAACCAAGCGGCGTTTTTTGCCATGAATATTCAGGTCCATCAATACGATGAAACCGCGATTGCGGAAGTAACATCTGACCAGGTTCTTATCCATACGCCCGACGACGGACTGCAATTGATGGTTGATCTATATTACCAGGGTTACGGTGAAATAATTTTGCATGAACAAAATATCACTCCCAATTTCTTCGATTTGAAAACGGGTATTGCCGGCGAAATTTTGCAGAAATTCACGACCTACCGTGTTCGCCTGGCCATTGTGGGCGACTTCGCTCATTATGAAAGTAAAAGCCTGCGAGATTTCATCTTCGAAAGTAACAAGGGGAAACAGGTCAATTTCGTACCTTCGGTGGAAGAAGCCCTTGGACGATTGTCAAGATAGCGCGATGGAAATAGATGACATTCTCGAACATTTTCACCCACTGCCGCCCGATTCGAAGGAGGCTTTGAAAGAGTGTGTTTCCGAGGTCCGGTACCCGAAAGGGCACGTGCTGATTCGTTCAGGTAGGGTGGAGAAAATGCTTTATTTCATACGGAGCGGGATCGTGCGTGCGTACTCCGATGCCGATCGCGGGGATGTTACATTCTGGTTCGGAAAGGAGGGGGATGTGGTGATTTCTATGAAAAGTTATGTTTCGGGACAGCCGGGTTATGAGCATATCGAAACCATTGAAGCGTGCGATTTGTACCAGATGAAAGCGCAGGACCTGGAATTACTTTTTGCAAGCGATATTCACGTTGCCAACTGGGGCCGGAAGCTGATCGGCCAGGAGCTGATCAAAACCGAAGAGCGGCTGATTTCCATGCAATTCAAAACCGCCCAGCAAAGGTATCTTGAATTAATGTCCGCCACCCCTGATCTGCTTCATCGCGTGCCTTTGTGCCATATTGCTTCCTACCTGGGAATCACGCAGGTGAGCCTGAGCCGCATTCGTGCGGAAATTAGGTAGCACGTCGCTTTTTATCATTTGTAAAATTTTTTGTGGAACCGGTACCGGACCTTTGTATGCAAAAACAAAGTGTTATGAACTGGATTATTTTGATCGTCGCCGGCCTGTTCGAGGTCGGATTCGCCTCTTGCTTAGGAAAAGTCCGTGAAACAAGTGGAAACGAAATGTATTTGTGGTTTACCGGATTTATCATTTCGCTGGTTGTTAGCATGGCATTGCTCCTGAAAGCGACGCAAACGCTTCCGATTGGCACGGCTTATGCTGTGTGGACTGGTATAGGGGCAGTGGGAACGGTGTTGGTAGGGATATTGGTTTTCAAAGACCCCGTCAGTTTTTGGCGGATATTCTTCATAAGCACGTTGATCCTCTCCATTGCGGGGCTGAAAATGGTTTCGCAGCATTAAGCATTGCAGTTCCGGCATCGATTTTTACCGATCCGGTTCTGGGGATTTTTTTGTACAGACGTGAAGCCTATGAACCGAAGCAACGACATCATTTTTGCCGACCGAAAAGATGCGGGACAGCAACTGGGGCATTTTCTGACAGCGCGCTACAAAGGCTTGGACCCGCTCGTAATAGGTGTAGCCCGGGGTGGGATGGAGGTGGCATATTATGTCGCCCAATGTCTTGAAACCGACCTGAATATGGTTATTTCACGGAAATTACCCGTTCCCGGCTGTCCCGAAGTCGGTTTTGGGGCCATTGCGGAGGACTTATCCGTGTACATTGCCCCGCGGTTCAGGCGGTCGTTCGAACCGGAGACGATCGGGGAGATCATCGACGAGCAGACCGACGAAGTGAATCGTCGGATTGGAATCTACAAACATGGCAAACCGCTTCCGGATATGCGTGGCCGGACCGTTATCATCGTCGACGACGGCATCGCGACGGGCGTAACGCTCGTACCTGTGCTGCGTCTGTGCCGTAGCCGCGGTGCCGAACGCGTAATAGTGGCCGTGCCGGTTGCAGGCAATAACTATGATGCCTACCTGAATGACGCCGATGCGCTGGAGATACTGGTTATGCCCGAATGGTTTTACGCAGTAGGCCAGGTGTACGCCTCATTCCGCGATCTTACAGACGACGAGCTGCTGACCATTGTCCGCAAGGGGGCGTATCTGCGGTCGGGCTGGGAGCATGTGCGAAGTTTACACTCCTAGTTTTTACGAAAGAACAGGACTGGATTTCCGTGTGAAGTCCCAAAATGATCATCACGGATTTGAGCGGTTCAACCCGGATAAATTTCCTTTGCTCAGAAATACTTGGATGCCTGTCTGAATTCGGCTATGTTGGGATATAATTGCTTCACCAATCAACCTGACCATGCCAACTTTCATCCGCAACGAAAAACAGCCACGTGCGATCAATCTGGACAATATCGACAGTATCAAGGCAGAGAACGGAATCCGTTACGAGATCGTCTTCGAACGGGGGTTGTATGCCGCGGGCTCGGGGGAACTGGCGGTGATAGACCGGTGGCAGTTTGACACCGAGAAAGAACGAGACAAGGTCCTGAAATGGATTCTGGACAATTATGCATTGAAGTTCTGACCTGGTTCTTTAAACAAACTTGCAATAATAGGATAGAGGCTACCCGGATAACAGGTAGCCTCTATATGTTACGTACGAAATTAGTTGTGCTTCAAATTCGGTTTCGCGGGATCATCAGAAATTCGCTTTACCGGTATCCCACCACAAGCGGGTAGCAATATCGTCTTTTGCACCGGTGCCCATTTTGGAAACTGCATCCGCAACGGCAGCTGTGTTGCCGTTCCTTTCCGCATTTACAAACGGCATTCGTTTGATCCATTCGGTTGCCGGAATTACACCCCAGTCGTTGTTGCTATCGTTTTTGGCCACATGCGGGATTTTAGGATAGCCTGTACGTCTGAAATCCACCCAGGCTTCCTGCGTATTGGTGAACGTATTGAGGTACTTCTGGGTAATGATTTTTTCCAGCTTCAACTCATTCGAATCTGCATTGTTCCAGGCCACGGTGATGGTGGAAGCGGCAGTAAAGTTGTTACGGGCGTCGATCGGATCCACATAATTGATCGGCTTGCTGGTCGCGTCGGCCAGGTACGCATCTACGCCACCTGCACCCCAGTCGGCAAACGACAGCTTGATACCTTCCTCGTAATTGGTTTTAGCATCGCCAGCGCCTTTCCAGCCTCTTAATGCGGCCTCGGCTTTCAGGAACGCTACTTCGGCAGCGGTGAAATTTCTTCTCGTTTGAACCGTCTGGAAATCTTCGCTCACTTTTGAGAATGGGACGTGGTCGGCTTTCGCTTTGATATAAGCACCATTACGAACGCCCTTGTAAGGAACAGAAGGGTGATCTGCATACAAGGCGGCGTTGGTCATAGGAGCAAAATATTTCGAAATCCGGCCGTCTTTCAAACCCACCAGAAACGACTCCATGACAGCACCCATGCGGGTATCATCCCATTCGTAGCAGATTTGTGCTACCGGTATTTTATTACCGTTCAATGAGTTGATAAAGTTGTCTGAATTGGCAGTAATCAAGCCCGCAGGATCGGCCAAGGCTTTTTCACCCTCGGTCTTTGCCATGGCAGGATCTACTTTTGAAATACGCATAGCCAATCTCAGACGCAAAGAGTTGACCAGCTTTTGCCACCGTGGAATGCTTCCGCCGTATTGAGAAGGATCGAATTTTTTGAATCCGGTGTACTCCTTATTGGCGCCGAAGTCAGTCTGGATTGAGTCCAGTTGCTTGAAGAAGAGCGGGTAAAGATCTGATTCTTTGTCATATGCAATCGAATTGGCACTAGTTCCGTATTGGGAATAGATAACCGGCCCATGTACGCCTGTCAATTTGGAAACGGCGTAAATGCGGATCAGCTTGGCCCAGGTTGCAAACAGCGGCAGGTTATTGTCTGCGGCGAGCTTGATTACCTGTTTGGCGGGGGACATAACGCTACCGTAAACACGATCCCAGTAGGTGTTCCAGCGAATGTAATAGGTCGTGTTGTTTACGTTACCCACAAAGTCTGTGGGCGTTCCCATGTAACCCATCCAGTTGTCAGAACAAAGGTCCTCTTCAATCTGGTGACCATTGAGGTTAAATATCATATTGGAAAAAGGTGAGCCTACCAGGTTGAAGTCCTGCTTAAGAAGGTCATCCGAAATTTGATATGGATTCTGGTTTGTCTCCACGAAATTGTCCGTACAAGCCGCGAATGCAATCAGTGATATCAGTGCTATAACTAATTTTTTCATGTCAATAACTTTAGAGTTTTTAGAAAGAGAACTTCAGGTTCAACCCGTAGGATCTGGTAGATGGCAAACCAAACACGTCCGTCGATTGCAAATTGTTGTTAGTACTCATTGCCTGCTCCGGATCGAAAGGTGCTTTTTTGTAGAAGAAGAACAAGTTTCTGCCTACAAACGAAATAGAAGCATCTTTGAACACGGTACCCTTGCTTTTGAAGTTATAACCCAGTACAAGCTGTCCTAATCTGATGTTAGTTCTCGAATACACATAAGGCTCCATGATTTTGTTCCGGTCACCGATGGCCGAATAATAAGTATAAGGAGCGATAGAGGTAACTGCTGTTCCCTCAGGCGTAACCGCATTGATAGGCACCGATCCCGCATCTCTTGCCTCCGCTGATCTTTCGCTTACACCGTAAGAGTCCAGGAAAGCCTCTGTTTTGGAGAATGCAACACCGCCGAATTTACCGTTAACGAGCACATTCGCGAAAAAATTACGGTAGTTGAAGTTGTTGGTCCATCCCAAAAGAAGCTTAGGATTCACATTGCCAACCTTTTCCTGTTTGGCTGCTTTGGTAGGGACACCGTTCTTATCCAGGATAATCTGGCCGGCATCGTTACGCGCGAAGTGATAAACGTAAACGTCATTGAAAGAACCGCCCGCCTTGATGATCGAAGCAAAGCCCTCGTTGTCACCACCTACCTGATAGTTAGGATTGGAAGCGATCAACTCAACAATCTTGTTCTTGTTCTGTGAGGCATTGACGGTCGTGTTCCAGCTGAAACGGTCCGTGCGGATAGGCTCTGCATTCAAAGTCAGCTCAAATCCATTGTTTTCGATCCTTCCTGCATTGACATAATAGGTGGTATAACCCGAGCCCGAAGGTGCTGCCAATGAAAGAAACTGGTTGGTACTTACGCCGTTGTAATAGGTAAAATCAAGTCCCAGTTTGTTATGGAAGAATTTGGTTTCAATACCATATTCGTTAGCTACGATTTTTTCCGGTTTCAAGTTGGTAAATGGTACCTGTGTAGGTCTGTTGATACCACCGATGCCGCTCGGTCCGCCCGCTCCTCCAATGGTGCTCAAAGGAAGTACTCTGTTATAAGGTACCTCGTTGGCCGTTTGCGAGAAGGAAGCCCGAACTTTCAATAAGGAAATAGCCTGAGGCAAATCAAGCATCTGGCTGATCACAGCCGATCCCCCGATAGATGGGTAGAAGTAAGATTGGTTGCCGGTAAGCGCCAGGGTAGAAGCCCAGTCGTTACGTCCTGCCAGATCCAGGAAGAGAAACTCCTTGAACCCGATTGACAAGTTGGCAAATGCTCCCTGCTTGATGGTGTTGCTGTAATCCGGATGGTTATTGAAAACCACGTTGTAAGGCATGTTCGAGAACGTAAACACGTTTGGATACTGCAATGATACCGTTCCGTTGTTGACGGTCATGCCATCGTAATACTTGTTTTTCTGATAACTGAGACCAGCCAATGCATTCACACTAAAGTCGCCCAGGCTTTTATTATAGGTAAGGATGCCGTCCGTATAAATGGACTGATCGGTATACCTTGCATAGGCCCATGTACCGTTGGGGCTTACACTTACGGAGTTGCCACCAGCTGCATAGCGCTTATCATCCAGCACATTGTTATAGTCAATGTTTGCCCTTACCTCGAACCGAAGGTTTTCAACGATGTCGTAGGATGCTTTCACATTCGCAATGATCCTTTTGTACGATTGCAGTTTCGGATCCTTGTAAAGTTCCCAATAAGGGTTGTTTTGCTTCTCTTCGGTGGAGTACCAGTTCATTTTGTCCATGTTCCGGTCCTTGTTGAATACCGCGTAATTGTCTTTATAGCTTTGGAAGTCGCGGTCTCTGGCAAACAGGTACAAGCCGGTTAGCGGGTTGTTGTAGTAACCTGCACCCGGACGGTTTTTGGAAACTTCGGAAGACAGGATCACACCCGAGCTGATCGTAATCTTGTCTTTCAGCATTTTCGTGCTTTGTCTGAACGAGAAGTTGTTTTTCCGATAGGTATTGGTGGGCATGATACCGTTAGAAGAAACGTTTGCATAGGAGAAATAGACATTTGTCTTCGCATTCCCGCCAGTGATGGCCACCGAGTTAGTGAACGTAGTACCCGTCCGGAAGAAGTCATTGATATAATCCTTCTGGTAGTTGTCAGATTTCACCTCAGTTGTTCCAATCGGGGTCCAGCTGTAATCCCCGCCCACAGTTCCGTAACGGTACTGGAACTTGGGAAGACCTGAAACCTTTTCCAAAACTGCGCTGGAGTTGAAGTCTACCGAAAGTTTCCCCTCTTTTCCTTTTTTAGTAGTAATCAGGATCACCCCGTTGGCGCCCTGGCTACCATATAGTATAGAAGCATTCGCACCCCTCAATATGCTGATGCTCTCGATGTCGGCAGGGTTAATGGACGAAAGACCATCACCACCATCCGTACCGCCATAAGAACCTGGCTGGCCACCTTTGTTGTTGACCATCGGAATACCGTCTATCACATAAAGGGCTTCGCTGGATCCTTGCAACGACTTATTTCCACGGAGAACTGCTCTGGTGGAACCACCCGCGCCCGAGCTGCTTACTTTAATGTCTATACCTGCGGCTTTACCGTTAAGGGCATCCACAAAGTTGGTATTGGCAGCCGCCCTCAATTCTTGTCCGCCGATTTGCTGTGTCGCATAGGTCAGTGCCTTCTTGTCACGCTGAACACCCAATGCCGTTACAACCACTTCATCAAGCGTGGCAGCGGATGTTTCCAGGACTACATCCAACACGCTTTGTGATCCAACCACCACTTCTTTACGGGTGAAGCCGATGGAGGAGAATATCAATACTGTCTGATCATTTGGGACTTCAATGGAGAATTTACCTTCGGCATCCGTGATGGTACCGACTTCGCTACCTTTGATCACTACCGTGGTACCGGGTACGGCTTCACCTTTGTTGTCGGTTACTTTACCAGTAACACCTCTTACAGTGGCGATCGACGCGACTCTGTGGTTTGAAATGCCTCCCGGCGTCATCGGAACGGCAAAGGACGTGCCTACGGAAGCCGTAAACGCGGCAATCTGGTAAAAAGAAAGTTTCATCCACAGCGGACACTTTACTTCCTGTTTTCTTCTCATAACTCTGAATGGTTAAAATTTAGGGAAAATTTGGCATAGAGACTCTGTATCGCTTCAGGGAAGCGATCAAGTGTTGAAGCTTGTTAAGTACTACTTTGAAGCTTCTTTCGATTGGAAGGAAGGGGGCGTAGAGGGTTAAGACATAGGCAATACTCGTAATTTTTATTGAAAAGTAATTAAATTATGCAATTAGTGAGTCTAACAGGTGGTTCGTTTTGAAGTTTTTTTAAAAATAGTAATTTTATTGGGTACCTGATACATTTACTAGCTGTTTGTTCTAAAAATTTTCAATTTTCTCATTTGACCGGTTACCAGAAGGTCCATGGGTAAAATGTCATGTCCATAATTCCCCCTCTATTTGTCCCGAACGGCTACGCAATGTCGTATCGTATATGACTAATTTGGCATCGGTTTAAAGCTGTTCACTAGATATCAAAAAAATATGGGAAAAGTAATAGCCGCTATCAATATGACACTCGATGGCGTTTGTGACCATACGAAGGTGAGCCCGGATGATGAGGTCCATCATCACTACGAAAATCTGCTGCGTGATGCCGATGCTATTCTATATGGGAGAATAACCTACCAGCTGATGGAATTTTGGAGGAGTATCCTGGAAAACCCGACGGGAAACCGATCCATGGATGAGTTCGCGGTGGCAATTGACCATGTTCCTAAAATTGTCTTTTCACGAACGCTGCCCGATGTTGACTGGAAAAGCGCAACGCTGGCGAAGAGGAGCCTGGAAGAAGAGGTCCTCGCACTCGCACAGCAGCCAGGCAAGCGCATTCTGGTCGGTAGCCGGAGTCTGATAATCGATTTGTTGCGGTTGAATTTAATAGATGAATTTCAGTTGATGATTCATCCCGTTATTGCTGGGGAAGGCATGCAGTTGTTCGAAAACATGCATGCCAGGAAGTCCTTAAAATTGACCCAAACAAAGACCTTCGACTCAGGCGCAATCATACATTATTATGAACCGGTGAAAAAGCAGTCAGGCAACGTCGGAAGTTGATATATGGTGACTGCTTGTCGTAGTGGTAAACGCTATTTATTATTAGAAATAAGGACTTTCATCGAATCGTACCGTAAAATTTTGATAGTTTAGAACGAAAAATAAAAGATCGTTCTCCTATGCTTATTAAACGGGTCAAAATCCTGGTGATAGTCTGTTTGGCGGTGACAACCACGGGCTGGATGCTTCGTTATATGGATGTAACGTCGGCAGCGTTCAGTTTTGGATTGAATTTTGCGATGATGTTCTGGGTATCTATACTTGAACCGCAGCTTAAACCGGCGCTTGATTCGCCCTATTTTGATTCTTTCCCTTTTGAAAAGGAGGGAAAGTTGTACCGGATGTTAGGTGTTGAATGGTACCGGGCCATTTTGACTAAAAGCGGATGGGAGAAATTGAGGCAAAAGGCCACTCCCATTAGAAAAAGCCTCACCGATTTTCAGGCGTATGAACGGGCCGGCAGGGTAGCAGAAGTAGGGCATTTAGCGGCAGGTGTCGTTGTTTTAATCATCACTGGCTACGTTGCAGTTACCTACTCGGTCAGGGGCGCAATATGGCTGATAGTGTTTAATGTCTTCCTGAATTTCTATCCGGTCTTGTTGCAGCGGTACACCCGTCCAAGACTGTTGCGGATAATTGAAAAACTACAAAAAGGCCTTCTGGTGACGAACTAGGAGGCAGGGCAATTTCACGATTATGGAGCTACTGCCGACAGCCACTTATTTAGGAAACAACCTGACGACCTGCCAGACGAACGGTATCTGGACGAGTGAAACAGTCTATTCCCAGGAGAATCTCCCTAATGTGTCGCTGCATGCACACGAGAATCCGCACATCACCATGCTTCTGGCGGGCGCAACCTTTGAAAAACGGCAGCGAAGTGAATGTTACCGGCAAGCAGGGGAGGCCGTATTCTTTCATGCGGGAGAGCCGCATCAGAACAGTAAGACATTACCCGGTTCACGGAATTTTAATATTGAGTTCACACCCCTTTTTTTTGAGACATATGATCTCACAGAAGACCGCATCGCCCGAAGCACCCATAAAAATCCGCTCGTTGCCAATGCGTTTCTGCAAGCCTACCGCCAATCATTGAATGACGACCATTACGCCGGTGATTCAATTACGATGACAGTACTCGGGCTACTTGGCATGCCGGAACGCGCCGGTCGCCGGAGGCCACCGGGTTGGGTGGGTCAAGTTACCGACTTGCTGCACGATCGCTGGAACGAGCAGGTGACCCTGCGCGAACTCTCCGAGGCGACAAGTATGCACCCTGTAACGATCTCGAAATATTTTCCGCACTATTTCGGTTGCACATTGGGTGAATACATGCGGAAACTCAGGGTCATGAACTCCATTGCCCTGGTTAAGAACACATCTTACCAGTTAACGCGTATCGCACATGAGTGCGGGTTCGTCGATCAGGCACATTTTACAAAGGCTTTCAAACAAATCACCGGATTTTTACCCAAAGAATACCGGACAATTTAATACGCTAATCTGATACAATTTTGAGTGGCCGACATACCGGAGTTTTGTAATAAACTAATCAACCCGGCCTATGTTAACCATCAAACCTGCACTGTTCTGTCTGAGTGTCGTTTTTTTTCTGCTTCGTTGTCAGTGCGTGTCCGCTCAGGTCCTGTCTTCTCAGGAAATCGGAACAGCGATTGCCGTCATTGCGCAACAAATCGACACTGCTTATGTTTTTCCGGAGAAAGGGCGAAAAATAGCGGAACATCTTCAAGCAGAACTTCGAAAAGGTAGGTTTTCGGCTGTTAAAAATTGGCAGGACCTGGCTGGGTCTGCTTCGAAAAGCTTGCGTGAATTTAGCCGGGATGGACATTTATATGTTAAGTATGACCCTCAAACTGTCCAGGCGTTACGAAAACCCCGGCAATCGGACTTGGATACGGCTTCGCAGGCATACAATCCTTTTTTTGACGGGAAAGACGCCGGGGAACGGAACTTCGGCTTTCATAATGTAAAAATACTGGAGGGCAATATCGGTTATATTGAGATTTCGGAAATTAACGTTTCGGCACGTAGTCTGCCGACGCTGCTTGCTGCCATGCGGTTTGTGGCAAATAGCAGGGCGCTGATTATCGACCTGCGAAATAACAGCGGCGGGGGCAGCGACGTGGGTAATGTCCTGGAAAGCTATTTTCTTCCCAAACACACACCCTTGCTCGAATTTAAGACCAGGAATGGCAGCATGCAGATAGAAAAAACAGTTGGATGGTTGTTGGAGCCAATATATGAAAAGCCACTTTTTATTCTGGTCAATAAAGGGACGGCATCCGCTGCGGAGGCGTTCGCATATGCGCTTCAAAAGCATAAACGCGCAAAAGTCGTCGGACAGCGGTCAGCCGGCGGGGCGTTCATGAGTTCGTGGTACCCGGTTAACGAGCATCTCTATCTTTCCGTTTCTACGGGCGCTCCTACCTGGCCCGGCACAACCGAGAATTGGGAAGGAACGGGCGTTCACCCCGATTACACCGTATCTGAGGGTACCGAGCTCACCGCGGCTTCTCAATTGCTGAAATAAATGCTCCTTCGAATCCGTGCCATTCTATTAAAGCAACCATATACGACAAAAGTGTAATCCTGGCGTTCCTGGGTTTCAAAAATCTTGTTACCTTGGAATGAAATTCGTCGTGGATATTCTGAGTGATCAAAATGGGCTGTCCACAAAATTTACCCTCTGAATACACTTTTGAATTGTATGCTTAGGCACGCGATTATTTGGATCAAAAGACGCAGGTCAAATCCATTAATTTTCCTTTTGCTGGCCACGGGCTTTTTTTCAAATGCCCAGGAACCGGCTTTTGATCAGGCGTATGACAGGATCTGGAAGCAAGCCGCCAATAAGGACCTGGATACCGTTGTGTCTTCCGCCGACTCGCTGTACAAATCTTCTTCTGTGCCGGTGCACCGCATGCGATGTCTGATGCTCATAGCGAGGCTATACCAGCAAAAGGAGGAGCTCGAAAAATCGGTCGAATATGCCCTGAAGATTGACCAGCTCGCAGTGGAAAATGCCAACTACACCTGGCAGACAAGAGCCAATGCGTACCTGGCCGGCCTTTACCGGATGATGGAGCTGTATGGCAAATCCAGAGCTTATTCCCAAAAAGCGCTGGAAATCGTTCCCAAAATAGAGGATGCCGAACAGGCCAGCAGTACGCGGGGGCTGCTTCTTCAGGAACTGGCTTTCGCAAGTATGGACGAGGAGAACTACGAACAGGCAATCCGGCACTTTAACGAGGCAGGAAAGAGCTTTGAAAAGATCAATAAGAACAGGGAATTCAGCATTATGAACAACGAGCGGCTTTTGGGAGATAACTACCGGCTGCTTACCCGCTATGACACCGCACTTATACATTATCATAAAGCACTCGAAATAAGCAAAACCCAGCCGCTTCATTACGTTATTGGTTTGATCTACAAAGGGATGGCTGAAACGCTGATGGAGACCGGTCGCCTGCCGGAGGCCAAGACTTACCTGGACAAAGCGGAGCGCTTCGCCGATGAGTCGCAGTACCTGCAATTGAAAGATGTTACCTACGACCTGTCCAAAAGATATTATGCATTGATAAAAGATTCTAAAAAGCTGAGTACGGCACAGGAAAAGAGTAATTCGGTGGTCGATACGATCCTGAACAAACGGGCGCAACTGCTCAACAAGATGTATGCGCAACTGGATCAGGATGCGGTGAAGGTGGAGGCCATAGACAGCCGGAAAAATGCGACTATCCTTGCCGCTATCACATTAATTTTTTCGGGCGGTGGTTTTTTTGTCGTGTACAGAAAGCGGCAAAAGCGCGAGTTGGCCCATGTAAGGAACGTGCTCAACGATTTAAATAGGGAGCAAATCGAAATCTCGGCCGACGAACGCGAGCCGGCATCGGACGTTGGGGAATTGACGCTTGACTTCACGGCGGACGATATCGCGCCCGAAAATAGCACAGACAGCCCCCGGAAGCGAATGATGCCGGTAGAAACGGAACGCCATCTGCTGGAAAAACTGGCCGAATTCGAGAAGTCAGACGCCTTTCTTGAGAGCGGCTTCTCGTTGGCCTCCATGGCTACCCTGCTTAATACGAATACGAAGTATCTGTCCTATCTGATCAAAAGTGATAAGAATGCGGATTTCAATGGTTATATCAACCGTCTCCGCGTTAATTTCGTAATTGAAATGCTGCAAAAAGACCCAACCTGGCGCCAGCACAAAATCAGTACGATGGCAGCAGTGTCTGGCTTTTCCTCTCACAGCCAATTTGCGGCCGTATTCAAAGATTGCACCGGTCTTTCTCCCTCTGTGTTCATCAAACATCTCGCCAGTGAACTGGAATAGCACGTACCTGAATGCGCACATTTGAGAATCTTGATGGTATTGTACTATTTTGACGTATAAATAGTGCAATTTGACCCAAAACTTGTATCAAAATTCAGGAATTCCGGTATAGCAAGCCTTGAAGGTTTGTGCGATGCCCCTTTACATTTGCCCAATAGAAGATCTGATAGCGGCGCATCAGTATTGTAACCAGAGTGAGATCATCACCTCACTTTAGTATACGTATACACAAACAGGTTTTATGATTCGCCGATAGCATGTTCACCAATTCTTCCCTGTTTTTATGAAGAATCCTTGCGCATTTAGCGCGAAAGGGGGCTGCCTCGTGCGTCTCTATGACGTTACGGCCCGTGAAATTCCCGGGATATTAGAGGAATTAACGATCGTCGCCCTGTCAAGCAGTCATCAATTCACAACTATCCAATATGAAGATTCATTTTACATTTTTACTCGCATTTCTTTCGCAGATTGCCTCTGCACAGAAAGGGTTCTTTGTTGAGACAAAAATCAGCGACGCCTCGCGGGCACGTGAAGTCACGAACGTTTCCAAATTTTCGGTGCATCGCGTACACAGTGCGGGTATGAAAAATTACCTGGCAACAGCGCAACCTGAATTTCCCCGAAAGACGGCAGATGGCATTCCATTGGAGGTGCCCCTACCCAATGGTACTGTGGAGGTTTTCGAGATCTTCGAATCTTCGATCCTGGCACCGGCGGTTGCGAAAAAACATCCTGAAATCAAAACCTATTCTGGCAAGGGAAAGCAGCACCCAAATTATTCTCTTCGCGTCAATTTCACTTCCAGCGGATTCAGTGCGATTATCTTAGGCGTTGAAAACGACGCGGTCTATTTTGAGAAGTTGGATGACAACGCATCAGACAGTTTGTATCAAAGCTATTTTGCAAGGGATGCCGTAAGTCCGGAGAACAGCACATTAAAAAATGCAAACAACCGGTGCGGCGCGTTGGATTTAGGGCCGCAACTTCCCCAGGCAACCGGATCAAATGCGGGCAATCAGCGGGTAAGCGCCGCATTGTCCACAGGAGGCACATTAAGGACGTTCAAACTGGCGATGGCTGCCACAGCCGAGTTTACAGCTCAAAAAGGAGGGACGCAAATTTCCGCATTCAATGCGTTGACAAACTATGTAAACAACCTGAACGCAGTTTACCAGAAAGAGCTGAGTGTGGCCTTTGTATTGGTAAGTGACGAAACACTGGTTTATACGGACGCCGCCACGGATCCCTATAACAACGACGATCAGGACGCGATGCTCACGCAAAACCAGGAAAACCTAGACGCTACACTTGGTAATGCCAGCTACGATATAGGTCATGTATTGGGATATACGGGCGGGTCCGGTGGCGGACTTGCCGCCAGGCCTTCGGTTTGCGTTCCTTCTGAGAAAGCCCAGGGGGCATCGGGGGTGGGAGACGGGTCCTATGCGGAGGTTTTTGATTTCCAACTTGTCGCCCATGAAGTAGGGCACCAGTTCGGTATGTCGCACTCGTACAACAGCAACGTGCCTGTATGTACCACCCGCGCATTCGCAACGTCGGTTGAACCCGGCGCGGGAACTACGATCATGAGCTACGGGTACACGTGCAGCAACAGTGACCCCGGTTCCGGGCTGGTAGGGAATGACGACTATGAGACCCCTTATGCCCCGTTTCTCAACTTCCATGCGGTGAGCCTCGACCAGGCCAACACCTACATTGCCACGCTCGATTGCTTTACCGAAACCGCCACCGGCAATGCGGTACCGTCAATTACACCTATGCAAACGACGTATGTAATCCCGAAATCCACGCCTTTTGCATTGGAAGCGCTCGCGACAGACGGTGATGCGGCAAATGTGCTCAGCTACTCATGGGAAGGCACAAACATCAGCAGTGAGTCCGACAAGGCAACGCTTACCGCATCGACCATTTCGGACGACACCAAACCGCCTTTTTTCAGGTCTTACCCACCTGTGCAGTCCAATGAAAGCAGCAGTCCGGGAAAAAGATATTTCCCCAGACTTTCAGCGGTGCTTGACGGTTCCAATTATGCGAAAGGAGACAAGCTTCCTTCGATTGGAATTGCGACAACCCACAGGCTAACCGTACGTGATAACCTGGGTGGTGTGACATCGGAAAACGTAACGGTAAATATCGACGGCAACTCAGGACCTTTTCTGGTGACCAACGATCCCTCGGGGATCAAAAAGGGAAATAGTTTGCTGACCGTCGAATGGAGTGTAAACGGCACGACAGCGGCGCCAGTCAATTGTACGCTGGTTGATATTTCAGTTTCACTGGATGGAGGGAACACATTTCCCCTGGTTCTTGCAAGCGCTGTGCCTAATTCAGGGTCTGCGGCCATTACCTTGCCCGATACCGGCACCACCGAAGCAAGGATCAGAGTCGCTGCGAGCACGAGTACAGCAGATGGCAATTCGCCGAACGTCTTTTTTGACATATCAAATCAAAATTTCACCATCGAAAAATCGTCGATGCCTGTCAGGCTGATTTCCTTCGAAGCGTCGGCAAAAGAATCCGGAACCGCATTGCTTTCCTGGAAAACGGCCGATGAAGTGAACAATTCCGGCTTTGAAATCGAAATGGGCTACAACCCGAAAGACTTTGCCAAAGTAGGTTTCGTCGGGGAAAATGGCGGGAATGCTATTAACCACTACCAGTATACTATTGATGGCCTGGTTGCCGGGAGGTATTATTTCCGACTGAAACAAATCGACCATGACGGAACATACGCGTATTCTAAAATCCAGGCGTTGCTCGTCACCGGCAACAGCGGAGAAGTGGCGGCGATTTACCCAAATCCTGCCGGCGACAAGATCAGTATCAATACCAATTTTTTCCAAAAATCGGCGCCGGTCTTCACCTTGTTCGATTCGAATGGAAACATTGTATTAACCTCCTTAGGGACCACAACAGGTTCCCGGTGCGAAATAGATATCAGTAAACTTGCCCCTGGTCTGTACACGGTTACAACAAATGCCGGTAGCGATCCGAGAACCCTGAGGTTCTTTAAATTATAAGGGAAACCTGATTCCGGAATTGTCTATAAATAACGTTGAGGACAATTTATTAAGGCCGCCGGCATTGCCAGCGGCTTTCTTTCTTTATAGTATCTGATAAGTACGGCTAATACTGATTTAATTCGCCGCACTTATTAGATACTCTGCGCGCATCCATTCCACCACGTCGTCGAACCACACCCGAAACGGCGGATACGTAAGAAAGCCATGCTCTCCCCTGGAATAGATGTGCAGGGCGCCTTTAACGCCGTTTTTCTGCAAGGCGTTGTAAAAGGAAATGCTGTTGGAAACCGGAACGACGACGTCGGCGCCCGAATGCACGAGAAATGCGGGCGGCGTGACGGTACTGACTTGCAGTTCGTTTGAAAATAAACGGATCATTTCCGGGCTGGCATTTTTACCGAGCAGGTTATCGCGGGAGCCGATATGCCCGGTGCTGTCGTTGAAGCTGATGACCGGGTTGATCAGGATCATGAAATCAGGCCGGAGGCTGGTTTTGCCCTCCTTGTCGATATAACGTGTTTGGAAATGCGTTCCTGCCGTAGAGGCGAGATGGCCTCCTGCCGAAAAACCCATAATGCCGATCCGGTCTGGATTAATACCGAATTCCTTTGCACGCTCCCTGACTGTTTTAATCGCTTGCTGTGCGTCCTGGATGGGGCCGAAAGCAGGTTTTTTCATGATCTGCGCATCGGGTAACCGGTATTTGAGGACGAACGCCGTAATGCCCAGCTGGTTGAATGCCCGCGCGACATCGCTTCCCTCGCGTTTTGTGAGCAATGTGCCGTAGCCGCCACCCGGGCATATAATGACTGCCGTTCCGTTAGGGTGGGTTTGTTTGGGTAAAAAGACAGTCAGACCTGGGATTGACACGTGCGACGTGAGCGAATCCACGGTCGCATTGGCGGACAAAGTTTCCTGATCGGGCGCTTCAATGGAATTGGGAATTGCTTCGGGATACAGGCGCATGTAGCGTTGCGCGACGCTGCATGCGCCTGAGAATAACATTCCGGCGAGGAGAAAATACGGTGTTAATCTGTGCATTTCAGGGGATTTTGGTGTCTGTAACAGTTAATATGCCTTGCATGACGCGCCAATGTCCCGGGAATGAACAGATAAACGGATATTCACCCGGCTGCGTGGGTGCTCTGAATTCCAACCGGAAGATTTTTCCGGAATTGACCAGCGGGGTCGCAAATAGGACATCCGGTGTGGACGGTACGAAATGTTTCTCGAAGCCATCTTTCAGGCTCGCCATCGCATCGGCTGCTTCGCCGACTTTTTCGGCGGTTCCGGGTTTGACAATAACCACATTATGCGGCATCAGGTCTGGGTTCTCGAAAACCAGCGTCACTGCTCTGCCCGCAGGTACGGTGAGTGCTTTTTTATCAAATGCCATTTTGGCCTCCACTGCTATCAATCTGAGTTCGATAGTTCCCATGTTTTCGAGCATGGATAGCACTTCTTTCCGTTCTTTTTCCGGCACTGCACCCACCATTCCCTTCATCGCCCTGACTGCCGCCGCAAATGCCGCCGAATTCTGAACCGGCTCGGGTGTGTTTTTCAGCGATGCTACCAGTTCTTTCGTCGGCTGCGTTTTGGTTTCACTTTCGAGCGTCATTTTCATGAGCAATGGATAAGCCACTGCCGGGGTGCGTGGTGCGAGTTCTTTTACTTTCTGAAAATAAGAAGCCCTCAAATCGGCATCCGGCAGCATGGAAATGCCGGTCAGATACGCGGCTGTTTTTCCCTGAATAGCCGTTTGTAGTGATTGTTCCGGCAACCTGGCGCTGATCCACCCCGCAAAACCGGTGGCTTGCATTACCTGGCTGGTGTCAGCGTTAATCAGACGGGTCAGTTCTTGCTCACTAGCCTTCAATTCGGCTGGCTTGCTGGAAAGCAGGAGTTTCGTCAACTCCTGTTGGGCTGTGCCGGGCTGATTTGATTTTCTGGTCTTTTCTTCTTCGTAAATGGCATTAAGCAGCACTTTGACCTTCCCGGTTTGCTGATTTCTTGCAAGATGGTCTACGGCTTCGATCTTTTTAGCGGCATCGATATCGGGTCTGGTCAGCATTGCGGTAAGCACTTCGGACGTTTGCGGTAATGCGGCGAGCTCCTGCGTATTGGCAAGTTTGAGCAGGTATCGCTGTGCCTGTTTCGGGTTTTTTCCAAAACGCTTTCCCTGCTTCATGCCAGCCAGCCAGATCGGTTTGAGGAAGCGGAAAGTCTCGTGCATGGCATAATCCATATAATAGTCACTCGGATACTGGAAAATGTCCGTGGCGGCGGCTACTGCCTGTTCGGAATTGAAATAACTCAGCGCGACCATCGCCTCGATCCGGACGCGGGGCGACTGGTCGTTCAACCGTGCGCGCATCAATTCAAGCGCGCCGGGAATGCGATCGCGCCAATAGAGAAGTACTTTCGTGGCAGCGGCGCGTGCCTGGGACTCTTTTGCTTGGAGCAAGGTTTCCAAAATGTCGGGCTGTACCACATCGAAATCCTGGAAAAGCCAGAGCCCTTCGAGCAGGTTATGCTCGTATTGCGGATCTTTTTTATCCAATGCAGCGATCCATTTTTTCAATTCGGGCAGGACTTCCGGGGCTTGTTTTTCACGGATTTGAGCACGTGAGCGATACCTGAACCGGTCTTCATATGCTTTGAGGTTTTCCAATAGTTGCGGCACGCTCTGCTTCGACAGGTCGATCACTTTCAGCGCGGGCTTGCCTTTGTATGTGATGCGCCATACCCGGCCGTGCGATTTGTCGCGGGCGGGGTCGCGCGGTGGGTTTTCACCGTGGGAAATTAGCGGGTTGTACCAATCGACAATGTACAAGGCGCCATCGGGTCCGAATTCAATATCTATGGGGCGGAAATTGGGGTCTTCCGATTGCAGGATCGCTTCCACTTCCTTGCTGCCAATGCCCGAGCCGCGCGGGATGATCCGGTGCTGTTTCGTGCCCTGGAAGCCAATATTGTTGTTAACCAAAAAGTTACCCTGTACATCGTCGGGAAATTGCCTGCTGGATACGATTTCAATACCGGCGGTCGGTCTGACGCGCGTCTCAGTGAACATCTCAATGCGCGGATGCTTGTCGGGATAGGTGACATTGCCGGTCATGGGCGGGGCAAAATAGTTGGAGCCGTCGGATGCATCGCCGATCAGGTGTGTGCCCCATTTATCGAAAATGCTGCCCCAGGGATTGTAATAGGGATAGGAAATGTAATGCGACAGTTTGGCGGTGCGCGGCTCATAGCGGTAGGTCGCGCCCGCGTAGGAACGTATGGGCCCATATGGCGTCTCGACCTGCGAGTTCAGGAACGTACCTTCATTGAAATACAATGCACCATCCTGCCCGAAGGTAAATGCGTGCGTGGCATGGTGGCTGTCCTCCGAGCCGAAGCCCGTCAGGACGACTTCGCGCAAATCGGCCTTGTCATCCCCGTCAATATCTTTCAGAAAGAGGATATCCGGCTCCTGCGACACATATACACCTCCATCGCCAAATTCAAAACCCAGCGGAAGGTATAGATCGTCCGCAAACACGGTATGCTTGTCGGCCTTCCCGTCGGCATCGGTGTCTTCGAGGATCACGATTTTGTCGTGCACCGGAATGCCCGGGAAGTACTGCGGGTAGGTAGGCATCGTAGCAACCCAGAGCCTTCCGCGTGCGTCGAAGTTCATCGCTACGGGTTTTTCAATCGGGAAATCCTTTTCGGAAGCGAACAGGTTGATCTGATAGCCCTCCGGCAGCTTGAATTTGTCGGTCGTGGCAGGCCACATTTTTTCGTGATGAGCGTGCGCTGCCGCTTTGGCAGCTTCCCCCTGGCGGCCGGTCATCGGGATCTCGGGTATCAGCATCGGGTCCACAGGTTTTCCGCGACGGTCGACAATTTCAATGGCTTTTACGAAAGCGGCAGCATCATTATTTTTTCCCATTTCCCAAATCACAGAATCCAGCGAGGCGGCCATCTGGTTCAGTTTGCGCAGTTCCGGCGGGAATGCGATCACGCCGAAGGGTTCCCTTCTGCGGCCGTAAATGTACTCGCCGTTCACGGCACGCCAGCGGTAAAAGAAGTGGTCATCCTTCATTTTGATGACGGCCAGCAATTTCCTGCTGTGCTCGGTGTTCAAGTCCGGCATCTTTCCGAAACCCAGCGACCGGGCCATCCACTCGGCCGCCCGTTTGTAACCTGCATCCGTGAGGTGAATGCCGTTGATCGTTAGCTTGGACTGGCCTTTTTGCTGCATTTGGGCGAGTGAAGGCGTGTAGAGGTCGATAAAGTAAAGCCCTTTCACCGACGCGACTTTTTGCATCGCTTTGGTATACAATTCCAGATTTTGGTTGTGTTCGGCAGGATTGGGGAAATGTTCGCCCATGGTTTCGTGCGCGATCGGCGATACAAGCACGAGAGAAGGAGCGGAGCGGCCGTTGTACTGGTTGTTTTGCAGGTTTTGAATGAATGCGCCGAGGTCTTTTTCAAATTGCGGCAAGCCCGCAGGACCTTTGAAAGCCTCATTCATCCCAAAACATAAGAATACAATGTCTGCCTTCTGATCGTGCAGGTCCTGGTTCAAACCTTCGAAATTCAGCGCGACCGGCATTACGATCCGTTCACCCTCATGCGTAAAGCCCTGGAATTTAACTTCCTTCTGGCCTTCGGTAAGGCGCTTTGTCTTTTCTCCGAAGCCCGGAAAATTTAATGGCCGCGGCTGCAAACCTACTTCGTCAGCGCTCCATCCCATATTGCGCAGGGTCAGTTGCCTGCCCGGGAAGTTCTTTTGAAGTAATGCTTCGAAATAGCCATAATGCCGCATCCGGTCGGCGAAGGTGTTGCCAAGTAAAACGATACGGTCGCCGGTTTTGGGTGCGAAACCGGGATTAGGAGCTTGTCCGGCGGACGGTTTCACAACAGCGACCGACAAAATAAGGATGGCTGGAAAGAAATGACGAAGTATAGATTTCATAGGATATCGGATAATGCCGTAAATGGCCGCCAGTCGTTACCAGCCGCTGTTTTGTGTCAGTTTGGGGTTTTTCTCGATCTCGCGCTGTGGAATGGGCATGAAATACATCTTATCCTGAAAAACATAGGGAATGCCGTCCACCGGTTTGGGATTATAGGTATAAGTGCCGTTGGCATTTTTGGTTATGTACATCGCATGGAATTGCTTGCCATTCAGCACCTGCTCCGCGATTTTCCATCGCCTGAGGTCCCAGTAGCGTTTGCCTTCGAAGCTTAGCTCTATATACCTTTCGTGGCGGATCTTCTCGCGCATTTGTACTTTGGAAAGGCCGGCCGGTAACTGGTATGGGACCAGGCCTGCCCGTTGGCGTACGGCTTCTACCGCTGCATACACAGAGGCGTCGGGCGCGTTCAGCACTTCATTTTGTGCTTCGGCGTAGTTTAAAAGCACCTCTGCATAGCGCAGTTCGATCCAGTTCTGGTCGCTGCCTGCGCCGCCATAATAGTCTTTGTTGGCTTCATTCATGCCTTTCCGGATCAGGTAACCCGTAATGGTCGCGTAGGGCAGGTTAATGCCGTCGATCGGCGCGCCCTCGTACATGTAAATGGTCGCCCCGAAAAACGTGGCACCATTGTAAAGCACGGTCGCGTCGAATCGGGGATCACGGTTTTTATAAGGGTTCGCCGGATCGTAGCCGGAGCCCGGCTCGTTGATTGCTTTTCCGTTTTTCATCTCAAATGCGTCTACAAATTCCTGCACCGGGCTGCGGTTCACGGCGTCCTGTTTGGATTGCGAATCGGGCTGGCCCCAGGAGTCCCAGCCGTGCTCGCGGAATGGCTTCTGAAATTGTACACTGAAAATCTCTTCCTCATTGTTCTTGTCGAGCATAATGTTCCGGAAATTACCGTGCAGCTTGTAGTTGCCGGCCTCCATTACCTCCTTATTGATCTTCGCGGCCTTCTGCCACCGTGCCACGTCACCCGCCGGATTGTATAATGTACTGGCCCAATAGGTGAGCACGCGGCCCAGAAATGCCTTCGCCGAATGCTTGTTAGCCTTGCCCACGTCGATGGCCCGGCTTCCGTGCGTTTCGGGCAATAGTGTAATGGCTTCTTCCAATTCTTTCACCACGAAATCGAAGCTCTCGTCGGTAGTCTGCCTTGCTACGAAAAGGTCGTCGTCAAGCCCTTGCGGCTCGGTAATGACGGGCACGCCGCCGTAGCGCTTGATCATATTGAAATAGAGCATTGCCCGAAGGAATTTTACCTGTCCTTTGAAGCTCGTTTTCTGTTCCTCGTCGATATTCGCTGCGTCGATTTTGTCCAGAAACATATTTGTCTTCCGCACCGGCCCGTAGGCCCAGTATTCCATCGGGTTATTGTCCGGGAACCATTGGCCCTGCACCACATTGCGCGGGCCGCCGCCCCAGTAGCAGCGCGATTCGTCGGTGATGTTGTCATACAGGTTGCGCTCGAACGCCGGCACGTCGAGGTACATATTGTTGACAAACAGCTGGATCAGCGCCGGATCCCGGAAGATATTCTCCTCGGGGATGGAGTTGGTTGCCTGGCGTTCCAGGAAATCTTTATTGCAGCCAGTGGTCATAAGGATTGTAACAACCAGCAGTGTTTTGGCAAATGTTTTGGTCATGACTGTAAACATTAACTGATTAAAAAGTAAGGTTCAGGCCCAGGTTCAGCGTGCGCTGCTGTGGATAATAGGTACCGGTGGTGTTCTCGATCTCGGGGTCGAACATCTTCATTTTCGACCATACGAACAGGTTGGCTCCCGAGAAATAAACCCGCACATTACCCAGGCCGATCCGTTTGACCAGGTCAGAGGGCAGCGTGTACCCCAAATCGATCGACCTCAGCCGGATATAGCTTGAATTGCGCAGGTACAGGCTGGAAGTCAGGGAATTGTTGGGATTGGGTCCTTCCCAGGGCCTCGGATACAATGCGTCGGGGTTCTCTGGCGACCAGTGATCCAGCAAGTCCACATAGGTGTTGCGCGACCCGCCCTGGAAGAAGTCCCGGGCAGCGCCGTAAAGTACCTGCCTCACACGTCCCGCCGCTTGGAAAAGCACATTCAGGTCGAAACCTTTCAGCGAGCCGCCGAACGACAATCCGCCGATCACTTTCGGGATATTGTTGTCCATTGAAATGATGGTCAGATCGTTCGCGTCGACTTTCTGGTCGCCGTTGATGTCAGCGTATTTGACGTCGCCGGCTTTTTGTCCGCCGTTAAATTGCGGCAGATATGCGGCCACTTCCTCGTCGGTCTGGAAAAATCCCAACGCCTTATAACCGGTAATGAACCCCAGCGGGCGGCCGGTTTGCAGCAGGTAATCGGGCGTATTGGCCGGTTCATCGAGCGTAATCACCTTGTTCTGCGAGAAGCTTCCGTTCAGTTTGACGAAATATTTCAATGCCTGAAAGCTGTTCTGGTGGCTCAGCATGAACTCGATGCCTTTGTTATCCACTTTGGCGTAGTTCTCAGCCGGCAGTTGTGCACCCAGCGTGCCCGGTATCGAGCGGATGCGCGTACGCAGGATGTTGGAAGTTCTTTTGTAAAAAACATCGATTTCGAATTGCAATTTCCCTTTCCACAAGGAACCTTCCAGGCCGAGATCGGTAACGGCTGCAGTTTCCCAGGTAACATTCGGATTCGGCAGAATGCCCGGGGTAATGCTGGAAAGCCCTTCCGTGCCGGAAACGATGGTACCCGACGGATTGTAAACCTGTGAATACTGGAAGGTGGGGTTACGGAGCAAATAACCCGTGTACACATTGCGATCGTTGCCGACTACACCGTACGAAGCGCGAAGCTTCAAATTGTCCACAAATGCAAGTCCTGACGCGTTTTTCAGGAAAGGTTCTTCGATAATGCGCCAGCCGGCGGAGACGGCCGGAAAGAAACCGAACCGCTTGGACGCGGGAAACGCCACAGAACCATCCCTTCTGAACGAGGCTTCGAACAGGTAACGCTGCTGGAAGCTGTAATTGACCCGTGCGATCGCCCCGCGCCGTCCGTCGGTAAACGATCCGCCGTTCGCATCTTTCTGACTCTCGCCGCCATACAGGAATTCGTCGAGTCCCTGCGCCGGAAAATTGGTACGGAAGCCGTAAAAGTTATTGCCTTTGGCATCGAGCTGCTCGAAGAGAAGCAAGCCGCCCACCTCGTGCGGCCCGAAACTGCGTGAATAGTTGAGCGAGGCATTGAGCGTGGTCGTATTATACTCGCTGAAAGACTGCGTCAATGCAGTTTTGCCATTCCAGCCGCCATAAGGATAGATTTCCAGCGTGTTACCGTCCGAATCCTGGCGGTTCATGAAAATCGGGACATTATAATGCTTGTTATTGGAATACTCGCGCCCGAACGACGCACGGCCCGTCACGGAAAGTCCTTTTACGAAAGGCAGATCATGCTTAACGGTCAGTGTCGCCTGCAAAATGTTGTTCCGCATGCGGTTATAGCCGGTTTTGATCTCTTCCACCGGGTGTTGTTCACGGGTGTAGAAAATGGTCCCGTCGGGATTGTAGGCTTTGTCGAGCGGATAGGCAGCCACAATGTCGTCGAAAATTGATTCGGGTGAATAGCCGCTTTGATTGGTATTACGATTGCTGGCGTCGATGTCGGCCGATATGGTGAGGTTTTTGTTGATTTTCGCGTCCACGTTGGTGCGGATGGAGTACCGCTGGAAGTTAATGCGGTCGTACATCCCGTCCTGATCGAGGTAGCCCAGTGAGAGGAAGTAGCGGATCGCGTCGGACCCGCCGCTTACGCTGAGGTTCTGCTGAGTCTGGAAGGATTGTTTTTTCAGCGTATTGCCGTACCAGTCATATTCGGGCAGTACGCCTGTGCGGATGTCTTCCAGCTCCTGCTCGGAGTATTGAATAGGTTTGCCGAGATTGCGCACTGCCTTGTTTTTGGTAACCGCATACTCATAGGCGTTCATTACCCGCGGATATTGAGTCGGCTGCTGGATGCCTGCAAAGCCGTTGTAATTGAATGTAGGCTTGCCCGTTGCGCCGCGCCGGGTGGTGACCAGGATTACGCCGTTGGCCGCCCTTGAACCATAAACCGCCGTCGCGGAAGCGTCTTTCAGGATGGAAATGCTTTCGACTTCGTTCGGGTCGATCTGGTCAAAAGTGCGGATAATGCCGTCGACGACGATCAATGCGCTGTTGTCGCCAAACGTGCTCGCCCCGCGGATGGAAATAGAAGAGCCTGCACCCGGCTTTCCATTGCCATTCACGGCAATGAGCCCCGGTAGCCGACCGACGAGCGAATTGGTGATATTGGTGGCAGGCGTTTTAAGCAATTCTTTGCCTTCCACGGAAGCGACCGAGCCGGTGAGGTTCACCTTTTTTTGCGTTCCGTAGCCTACCACCACTACTTCCTGCAGAGCTTTCAGGTCGTCCTTTAGCACTATATTCATTGTGCTGTGGTTGCCGACGGGCATTTCCTGGCTAAGGTAACCCACGTAAGAGAAGATGATCGTATGCTCGCCGTCGGGAACGCTGACTTCGAAATTCCCGTAGGAATCGGTCAGGGAGCCACGCTGGGTACCTTTTACCACAATGCTTACACCGGGTAGGGCAGCGCCTTTTTCATCTTTGACAGAGCCCCGGATGCTTCGGTCGATCGGGCGTTGCTGCTCTTCAGGCTGCTGAACGGCAGGTTTTGGGTCGGCGATAATGCTAAGAACAAGCTGATTACCCGAGACCTCATAGCCGATACCCAATGGTTTGAAAAGGGTTTCAAGAACCGTACTGAGCGTCTCATTCTGAACATGCAATGTGACCTTGCGCTCGGCGGGGATCACCTGCGGGCTGTACATGAAACGTACGGCGGCCTGTCGGCTGATCTGCCGTAGCGCGGCACTTACTTTTTGATCGTCCAGGTCCAGTGAAATCCGACGGTTCAATAATTCCTGGGCGCGGCTATCATTGGCTACGACCAGTGAGGTGCACAGGATAGACAGGATCAGCTGATATATTGATATGCGCATGATTTGGAATAAAATCCTGATCGGTTTCGTATTAATTTTCATAGATTTGTATGTATGCTTTTTTGAAAAAATGAGATACAAAAGTTCCCTGCTCCGGTTTTGACGAACCGGATTACTGGCAGCAATCAGAGGGGGAATCAGGACAAGCCGGGGATGTTACAGCATCGTCGGCTTGTTTGTTGATGATCAGGGCGGATGAGTGAGTGGGATCATGAATGTGGGTTAAGGGTCTGGAAATAGTTGGTATTTATTTGCAAGAACTTCCATGGATGATGATCTGCCCGTCGATGATTTCGTAGCGTGCCTGAATAGCCTTACATATCATCGCCAGCTTCTCGAACAGCGGTTCCTGGCCGAGTTCGGCGGTCAACTGGCAGCCAGCCAGCAGGTCGGCATCGTAAATAATCTGGACTTCATATTGCTTTTGCAGCGATTCGAAAACCCTGGCAACCGGTGCATTTTCGAAAGCCAGGTTGGCGGCATTCGGTTGCCCGACCGGCAGCGGATTGCCGATGAGCGACCGTTTCAATTTTTGCTCGTCACGATGGTAGACTACCTGCTGATTGGGCAAAAGGACGAGTTGGTTTTTTTCAGGCTCCCGGGCTTCGTTGTGTGCCGTGGCTACGGTCACCTTTCCTGTTTTTACCATCACCCGTACATCTTTATCCCCATCGAATGCCTTGATCGTAAAGCTGGTACCCAAAACAGTCGTGACGATATCATTCGTGTAGACTTTAAAAGGGCTCTGCGGATTTTTAGTTACTTCAAAAAATGCCTCGCCATTGAGCAGCACCTCGCGTTCGGCCTTGACAAATACCGCCGGATAGCTGAGCTTGCTTTTGGAGGAAAGCCGGATGGAACTACCATCGGGCAGGGAAACTGATTTTGTACGGGCGTTGTCATTGACAATTTCTATCCATTTGTCGGTTTTACGCGTCTCGGCAAGGGCATGTGCGGTTCGCCTGCTTGTGTGCGTGCCCAGGGGATTGCCGAAAATAAAAAACAAGGTGGCAATGCAGACCAATGCACCTGTACCTAACAATACGGGTCGGAGCCAGCGCCGGGCCGGTTGGGTGTATCCGGGAGATTGAGTGGCCGATTTTCTTGTTGCTGAGAGTCGCCGCAGTTCTATTTCCAGTTCCTCGTCACTCAGGTAGTTCTGTGCGTAGTGAATTTCTGAAATTAAGCTTTTGGCCGTTGAAACAATACCGGCGCGCTCGGGGTTGTTGCGCAGCCAGTTTTCCCAAAAGGCATTATCGGCCGGCTGCTGGCGAAGCACCCATCTGCAAAAAGCCTCGTCGGCCAGGAAATTCTTGATGTCGTATTGAGCGTATTCCTGCATTTTCCGGTTTTGGTAAACTATCTGCATTGAAATAGTACGTCCCGGGAAGCCGATACTCTTTTTATGATAAAAATTTTAGAAATAATTTAATTTAAATCAGGTGATAGGTGATTTGTTGTGTTCAAAACCTTGATTGTTAAGAATGTAAGTCCGGTGTCGGAGAAGAGAGAAATAGAAAGATAATTTGGGGAATTATCTTCGAGAACGAAGGCAAGTCATTTTTAAGCTGATTGATCGCCCGGTAGATGAAGTTGGCTACCGTCTGCTTTTCGATATCCATTACTTTGGCGATTTCTTCGTTCGATAATCCTTCATAAAATTTCAGAAAGATCACTTCCTGCTGGCGTCTTGGAAGGCGGTTGATCGCAGCACGGATCTCGCGCTCATTCTGCGACATGGATTCAGAGCTGATTAGCATTGTTTCCACCGTGAGGTTGTCGGTGAAAATATCGCTGCTGGCAGCAATATCGACCGAATCGTCAAGGCGCGTATTCACTTTCAGCTTTCTCAGAAGATTGTTCCGCAATGCTGAAATCAGGTAAACCGTGACGTACGAAGTGTCGGCGAGGCGGCCTCTGCGATACCAGAGTTCCAGAAACAGATCCTGGATACAATCCTTGATCAGCTCGGTATCTTTGGTGAACCTGGTCGCGTAGTTGAAAAGGAGCCGGTATCTGCGTTTAGCCAGCTCGTCGAACGCCTGCTCGTCATTTTCGCGGAAACGGTTCCACAGATCAGCCAGTTGCGGCTCATCTATGGGAATAGGCGTTGATTTCTTCATCTGCGATTTCGTTGAAGCTCCTTTCAACCGAAGTTCGCGGGAGGGCTTTTCTACTGTCTGCCCGAGTGGCAGGATGTTAGATTGTCCGAATGGCCATCACCGTCTGAACGGGGCGGTTAGCCGCAGATGAATGCCCACCGTGGTAAGTTGTAGTCGCTCAGCGGTGCTCGCGCCCAGCGGATATTTGACATAAGGTTCCACTTCGATGGCCGTGTTCTGCCATTGATAGCTGATTCCCAGCCCGAAGTACAGCGGACTGCCAAAGGCCCATGTGCGTTTTTTGTCATTTTCGGTAACCGAGCTCAGCTCTTCAATGGTTTGAGTGGAAACCAGCACCGGCCCACCAGCGGTTTCTGCGAAGGTGGTGATCGTACGCCGGTTTTTGTAAAGGTAATCGGTCTGTTGCCCGAGGCTGCTTTGTAAAGCGATCCCTCCTGCCGCAGTGAGTCCCAGGTTTTTGAGAGTTTTTAACTTATACTGGATTTGTAAAGGAACTTCCAGGTTCATCCAATGATAACGGGCGCGCTGTAATTGTGCCGACCCTTCGGAGACAGTCAGACGTTCCGGTTCTTCGACATTCAATGACTGCTTACTTCCCGAAATGCCGGTTAACAATGCCAATTTGCCCGACAAGGGCACCAGCAATGCACCGCCTAAGCCATAGTTGAGCTCCGGCTCAGTATGTGCGGCCCGGTTCGATTGCTGCGAAATGGCGACACCCCAGCGAATGGTCCGGACCGTTTCCGGCGTTATGTGCATTTGCTGCTGTTGGAGGGAAATATGCAGCGTGCTAAAATGGGTAAGTGGCGATGTAAAGGGCCGCGAGGACAGTAAGTCAGGCGTGATATTGCCGCGCACAGTCTCGTGCCCAGTTGCCGGGGGAGGATACTCCGGGAGTTGGTTGCCCCTTTTTGCCCGGAAGTTGCCCAACTCAGCAGCCGGGTTTTCTTGTTCAGAATGCACTTTCTTTGACTTAACTGCGCCAGCTTGTTTTGATGGACGGGGGGCGTTGATATCGTTGGACAGAGGTTTTGGGGCCTCAGTTATGTCCGGGCCATTCGCCCGGTGCTGTACAACGGAATATTTCGTCCGAATGCTGCGGTCGGTAACGCGGTTCAGCAGTAAGGCCGTACCAAAGATTACCAGCAAGGCCGCTGCGGTCAGCCAATAGAATATAGTCCGTCTTTTACCTTTTTTTTCAGCACGAAACGCTTCAAAATGTTCCCAGGCCTCTGGCTGATAAGGTTCGGTATGGTCGCGAAGCTGGCCGAGCATTCGCTTGCCTACGGGTTCCTGATCCGACATCTTAATGGCTACCGTTTTGAATGGTGATCATTTTTCGCAGGCACTCCTTGGCCCTGGCAAGGTACACCCTCGAAGACGAAGTGGAGATATCCAGCATTTTTCCGATTTCTTCGTGGCTGTAACCTTCCACCTCGTAAAGGTTGAAGACGACTTTCCAAACCGGCGGGAGTTTGTCGAGCAAGCGCAGGATTTCTTCCACTGACTGCCCATCGCCGACTTCTTCAGCAACCATGTAGCTTTCATGGTAGGCATCCAGGCTCGTCGAAAGGTAATTTTTGCGTTCCTTTCTGAAATAGTCGATGGCCGTACGTACGACGAGTGCCCGCATCCATGCTTTAAAGGAATGCAGACCTGCCAGCTGCCGGGGCAACTGTTCGAATATTTTAAGAAAAGAATCGTTGACGGCCTCCTGGGCGGCAGCGTGGCTGGGAAGATATCGGATGCTTATGCCCATTGCCAAACCGAAAAAATGCCTGAACACCCATTGCTGGGCTTTGGGGTCCCGTTTAGCGCAGCGCTCAATCCAATGTATTTCATTTGCTGTACAATCAGATAGCCATTCCACAATGAGAGATAACATCGCAAGCCCCGGATGCGCCGGGGCCAGCAGGGATAATGTGATTGAAAAGAACGCGGTGTTACTTTGGATTGGAAGTACTTCCGTTGGGATCAACCACCTTATCTTGCTTTTTGGAACCATTAGCTACGTGCACGATGACCTCGGACGCATTGGCCGTAGTTCCAAACAACTTTTGCAAATCCATTTCAAGCGTATAATTGTGCAAAGCGGTATCCTGGGCGCCATCGGGTGTGTTGTATGCAACCACAAGCCGGGCTTGCATCGGGTAGGAGAGCATCAGTGAGCCATCCCAAACGATTTTGTAATTTTCGATACCGCCGCCGCCCGTCACATCGATCTTCAACGTGTTGCCTTCCCGGGTCACTTTTGTGATTTCGAACGGCGTACCATCGAAGGTTTCCCGTCCTGCCATCAGTTTACTATACTCGGCACCATTGGTTTGCACCAACAGCCCCTCATCCGGGTTAGGCGAAATGTTGTTTTCCCGGTTGCAGGAAAACGAAACGGCCAGAATAGCCAGGTAGAGGAACGCGAGGCACTTTGAAAGATTTGTTTTCATTTCGCTAACAGATTAAGTTGTTTTTACCCAAGTCGTAAAAACGGATTGAAACGCTACCGTCCCGAGCTATAAAAGATTATTATTAAGAAAAAGATAGGACGGAAAAGGTTGGAGCTATGGCGACAGCTGGCATTCAAAACAACTATCAATAACGTAAAACTCATCTTTTGACTTCCGCCAGCCGGCTCGCGGCTGTGTTCTGGGCTTTACATTAAACTGAACATCTGCCAAATCATCATGACGAGGTTGAGAATGATGAAAAATTTGACCAGTGCAGTGGGTTTGGATAATGAAAAAGGAACCCGCAGAAGGCAGATGATTGCTAACGCATTTACAACAATGTACAACGCAGTGAGAACACGGGCGTTTCTTAGGAATGGCGGATAGTTCGATAGATATAACTGCCTGGTCGTCTCAAAACTGTTCCCGTTGACCAAGGCCGCTTTGAACCACAAGAAGAAGCTTAGCAGCACACACGAACTGAGAAGTATCCCAGCTGCCATCAATACTTTTTTGCTGATTGATTCCTTCATCGCCTTGTGGTTATTTCGTGGGCAATGCCCGCGTCCGCGCTGGACAAGGGCGAAGCGTTAGAATGCACACGATGGCCGGCTATTCTTTTACAAATTTTTGTGTGGCTCCATCGATAGCCAGAAAGTAAATGCCGGCAGGCAGCGTCTCTATGCTAATCGGTTCGCTGTCCTGACCGTCACCTTGCAGGCAGGTTGTACCCGCCGCATTCAGAATCCGATACCCGAATGGGGCGGCCGACCGGACCCGGATAGCATTACCGGCTGGATTAGGATATAGCGTCGCAAGGCTTCTTTTGTTCTCCACGACTATCATTCGCGACAGCGCGAAGGTACCGTCCCAGTCCACCTGCTTCAACCGGTAATAGTTAACGCCCGGTGCAGGAGCATTGTCCATGAAGCGGTAAGACGAAATAATGTACGCATCGCCGCCGCCAGGAACATGCTCCCCGATCGGGGCGAACGTTTTGCCATCGGTACTACGCTGCACTTCGAAATAGGCATTGTTGTGCTCTAAAGCCGTTTCCCATTGCAATAGGTTATAGGTTTCCAATGCGGCCCCTTTGAACGAAACCAACTCCACAGGCAAGGCATGTTCCTCCGTGGAAGCGGCGAAAATCGTGAAATGATCGAGCGACGCTTCGAGATAGAAGCCATAGTTGTCGTGTCCGTATTCGCCACTGGTTGTAGCCGACTTGCTTACAGTTCCCGCTTTCGTGCCTCCGTAGTTTGCCAGTGAACAGCCACTCCCACCTTCGCGATAGGAAAGCAGGAAATCGGCAGGTGTAAAATTCCCGGCGGTGGCGAGGTTGTATTGCGCGAGTTCCTCGTCGGTAAAATAAAAGCGGATGGTGTACGATGATGGCAATTTGGCCGTACCATAGCGACTGCTGCGAACGTTAAACGTCCTTCCGAGCAATGTGGCCGAGTTATAGGAGATCGTATCGGGTGCATCGCTGATATCCACATATACATTACCCAGGTTCATACCATTCGGGTTGATAGCCATAATTTTACCGCTATTGGTAAAGTGGTACCATTCGTTTCCTATCACATTGTCGACACCCATGGCATTACACTCTACTGACCCGGCATACACGTCCAGTCCTTCCATTTGTTCATATGCGCCCACATCGCGTGTGAGGTTATACACCGGATTGCCCAGGATATCGTCCGTGGGTGCGCCTGCCGAAATACCCGCATCTACACAAACCGAATTGTTACTGATTCGCAAGCCGTCATCCGCAGTCCCGTAGGTATTATCGGGGCCATCGGGATCGGCCTCGTTGACGAAAGAAGGATTAATGTATCCCAGATTTCCCGTTCCCGTGTAGTATCCCTCCGCATATTGGATTATCGAATTGTACGATTTGTTGTTGTAGCCACTCAGCGAGGTGAAATTACCATTGGGGGCTGTATTGCCGTAAATAATGGTATTACGCATTTCCAGTTTGCCTTCACCAAATACGTTAATAGCGCTGGCAAGGGTGGTATAGGCCAATTGTACGTTGCCGAAGATCGTACAGTTGTTGACTTTGAGATTCGAATTAAAAGTTAACATCCCGTAACTCCCGATACGATTGCCGTAAAAGACACAATTAGTGAGCTCCGCAGGCTTCGGACCTGTGCAAAAAATGAGGTTAGAATATTCTCCTTCATTTTTGACAACGAAACTTCTACGAATGACAAGCTCCGAATTTATCGCGTAAATGGCCGGTATGCCATATGCTTTGTTGGATTCGATAAGTGATCCGTTGATCTCCAGCCGGACAGCCGAATAAACGTAAATTCCGCCGCCAAAACCCGAGGCAATATTGTATCTTAACACCGATCCGCTGATTGTTAGCGACCCGTTCCCATTGAAAGCCCCGGCACCGTCGGCTGCCTGATTCCGGACAATGCTACAATTCGTGACAGTCAGATTGGAATTACGTATGAAAATGCCGCCACCATAATTATTGTCGAGCAGCTCGCCTTCCAGCAAAGGGGAGCTGCTATCGCCTGCTTTCGCATTACCCGACTGGATGGTAATGCCATCGATAAGTGCATTCGTTTCCTTCACCGAAGTCACTACATGGCGAACATTATCGTCGTAATTGAAAAGGTAAAATGAATAAGGGGGATACTGTGAGACGCCCCACCAATCATTGCCTTCCAGATCACCGCTCAGGATGGTTTTATAGAGGCTTGTGTCCCGGTCGGCCATACCTGGGTTGCCCGTATTTGGAAAGCCGCCGTACAATTTAATGTCCCGCATGTTGAAGGTATAGTCCTGCGGAGTGTTGCAACCAGAACATCCGGCCGGATAGCTATTGGGTTTGTAAGTACCGGCAGCAACGTATACCGCTTCGCCGGTCGCGGCTGCATTGATCATCATCTGCAAATCAGCGGAAGCATTGGCCCATGAAGAGCCGTCTCCATTGCCAGCGGCGGTTGTCCTGACAAACTTGTCGGCATAACCGGGGAAAACGATAAGAATGAGGACTAATAATCTCAGAGAGTGTGCGTAAATGTGTTGCATAGTAGTTGATATTTATTGTGTTTTTGGCGAGCTACCTGTAGGGCTCAGGTCGGCGGTGATATTCTCAAATTCTAACTGTCTGTTGTTTTGGTACACATACGAAATCTACATTTTGTTTCTCATTCAGGATAAGCGAGTCGAATCGTACGATCAAATTGATCCTGTTTCTTCGAAACTACCCATTTTCTCAAGCAAAGCACACAAAATCTCAAGTTTTACTGATAATTATTTTCAACAAGCTGCTATACTTTCGTTTCGTGAACAGCGATGCCGTCCCAAATGAATTTTAGCGGTTTGTTGGCGACATAGAATTGACTGTCCTTTCGGATGGTTATCGCAGAAATCGCGCATGGTGCCACACCTGATGCCGTGAAATAAAGGCTTGAAATTGCTTGACCTACAACGGAATCAATAGTTCGCCGGCGATGGCCCACGCTATTAAATTTATGTTGTTACGATTCAGAATGGCGCAGAAAGTTCAAATAGAGAAATCAAAATATAGCAATATGGAAAAGGCAGAAATCACCAGACAAGATGTTATTGAGGCTGAAAACAAACTGTTTTCGGCTCAACTTGTGAGTAACGTGGATATTCTTGATGAACTGTTATACCAGGACTTAATTGCGGTTGCGCCGACAGGAGAAATCCTGACAAAAAAAATGGATTTAGATTCACATAAAGCAAAAACAATGATTATTGACGACGCTTCCATAATCATTGATGACATTAAAATAATTGGCGATACTGCACTTTCCATCGCTACTATGACGGCGAGGGGAAAAATGATGGGAACGCCATTGGAGGGAAAATTTAGATATTTCAGAGTCTGGAAGCGCTTTCGTGATGGATTGAAGGTGATCGGTGCAAGTTTTATGCAACTAACATAGCATTTACTTAAGCGGCATTTACATTTCATTAACCTTCTTTTGCAGGTCATTAACAGGCGGTAGGATAGAAACATTTTAGCTTTGCGACCCACCGCAGTGGCGGCCACCGCAGTGGTTGAAAATTATAGAAAACATTCCTATCAAAACATCTATGAAAAACCAACGCCTCTTTCTGGTTCTTTTCTTTCTATTGGTTGTATTTCACGTCCAGGCAGATGATCTGGATGACTTTATCAGGAGCCAGATGCAGAAGCGGGGTATTCCCGGTTTGTCGCTGGCTATCATTCAGGACGGTAAAATCTTGAAGGCTCAGGCATATGGATTTATTGATAAGGAGGGGAAGGTGCCTGTCACGACGAATACCTTGTTTCAGGCCGGCTCAATTAGTAAATCGGTTGCGGCTATGGGTGCTCTGTATCTCGTTGAACAGAATAAACTTGTTCTGGATGAAAATGTCAACATACAGCTTAAAAGCTGGAAAGTTCCTGACAATGAATTCACAAACGACAAAAAGGTTACGCTGCGAGGCATACTCAGTCACACTACTGGTCTTACGGTTCACGGATTCCCGGGATACCCTGTGGGAGCGAAAGTCCCTTCGGTAGTTCAGATTCTGGATGGGACAGCGCCAGCCAACACACCACCTGTTCGCGTAGACTTTGTTCCGGGCTCCCGCTGGAGGTACTCTGGTGGCGGTTATACAGTTATGCAACAGCTGATGGTGGATGTGACTGGCACTAAGTTTCCGGAATTCATGAAAAATAATGTGCTTTCGCCATTGGGCATGAAAAATAGCACCTTCCAGCAACCTTTACCTCCCGAACTGGCAAAATTGACAGCAACCGGTCACTACAACAACAGGAATTTAGTGGAAGGTCGCTGGCATATTTATCCTGAAATGGCAGCAGCGGGATTGTGGACTACGCCGTCCGATCTCGCCCGGTTCGCGATTGGTATTCAGAATGCTTATGCAGGGAAATCAGAAAATGTATTATCCCGGTCTATGACCCGCCAAATGCTGACAGATCAGAAAAACAGGGATGGGCTTGGCGTCTTTTTGCAGGGCGATAGTACCACGCTCCGCTTCGGTCACAATGGGCGTGACGAGGGGTTTGATGCGTTATTGACCGCAAGTGTGGATAAAGGACAAGGTATTGTAATCATGATCAATGCGAATGATAACTCGCACATGATGGGCAGAATTGTTGATTTTATCGCTGAATATTACCATTGGGATGGTTTCCCTATAAAGACGGCTAAACCTGCTGCGGTAGATGTGGATTCCAGGGCTTTAAAGGCATTCGAAGGTCGCTATGAATTATTTAATAATCGAATGGTCACTTTTGAGGCCGAAAATAAGCGACTTTTTACGATAGAAGATGATTTTGCAGATGAAGAATTTGTACCCGTCGCTAATAATAAGTTTACATCCACTGATCGCAATGTTTCAGTGATCTTCAATACAGACGCTAAGGGAAATGTGACTGGTTTCACGCTGAAAGACGATGGTCAAAGGTATGAACGAACAGTGCCGCGTATCGGTCCGCTTGCCGATGCCAAAAAAACCAATGTCGATCCTGATCCGTCACGCACACCCAAAATCCTGGCGGCTTTGCAGGCTATGGTAAAAGGCGGGAAAGTATTGGAAGAAGCATCAGGCCTCACTTTGGGAGCCAAACGCGATTTCGCGGGAGGAATGCGGAAACCGGAAACTCTGAAGTCATTGACTTTTATTCATTCAGAGAACGTCGCGGGCCGGGGAATTCAACGCCATGAAAGCCAGGTAAGCGAAATAGTAACCTATCAATTGAAGTCCAATCAGCCGGATACCTTTATACTCGTGCATCTGACCTCCGACGGCTTGGTCACGGATTGCGATCTCGTTAAGAAATAATAGCTATTCGACGGAAATTATGCAGGTGCTCTGTTGGGGGCAATAATCAGGCGTTGTGGTAGCTGATAGGCATGATAGATTTTAATAGGGACTAGATAAATCGTGGATCAAGTTTATGTATAGCCGTAACAAAAAGGCAGCAACCCATCCGCGGTCGTGATATAGAACCACTTTTGCATCAAGGACGATCTCTGAACAACGCAGGATTATAATGCTTCTGAAATTTTGATACAAAAAAGCCCCTCAGTGTAAGCTGAGGGGCTACCGTATCGGCGACGGGACAAATGCCGAACCACTGTTGGTTGATTAAAGCGGTTGTTGAAGTCCGTTTACAAGCTTAACCTCCAAACTCTCATTTTCTGACTCCCCTTGTGAAAGGACGAATGTTGGGATTTTCAATTTTTGTACGATTAGTTTCGCCCACAAATAGATGGGAACATTCGTCGATTAATTTTGGCCTTTCATCGAACAAATACCATTAACTCGTCTAAAATTCTCGGTCTGCAATAGCCTGGCATGTTGCATTCGGATCGGGAATTACTACAATTGTTAAGTTTTCAACCGTTTTGATCAGTTCAAAATACACATCTTCATAAGTAAAAAAGTGCCTGAATTTGAAGGAATTCGATATTTCTACGATTTTTAATACAATTAATTAAAGAAAATATTAGAAATACTTGTTTTGTTCTCGAATAAAAAAGTAATTTGTAACCGAATACAACCTCTATCATACCACATCCTTCCTTAATGAGAATTTCTCTACTTCCTATTGTGATAGTGCCTTGTGCGCTGCCGATTAGTAATTATGGGTGCCAGCGCGCAGGCGTAAATTATTTACCGGTTATCAGATACAATTCAAAAGGGGCATTTATAGCCCGCA